>DDCY01000011.1:68169-70724 GCA_002335865.1 Saprospiraceae bacterium UBA1994 | reverse complement strand
TTTTTTGCCTAATCTGAAGTATTTCAATGCGATTTTCAACTATTACGTCCTTAGTATTCAATGCTTTGAAATCAGAATATCTTTGACCTGTATAAATTCCAATTAAAAATCTATCTCTAATTGCATCTAATTTTTTATCCAATTGGACATTAGCAATAAGACTTATTTCATTTTTAGTAAAAGCTAAATTATTACCAGACACTTTTGACTGCTTCAATCTCCACTTTTTGCTATTCAATGATTTCACATCAACATTAGCACCTAACTCATCCATATCCTTTAGGAATTTAACCAAACGCCGCTGTAATTTCACCACAGTACTTTGCTTGTACTGCTCCTTATCCTTTGTTGATCTATTCAGATGAGCTGTAAAAGCAATCAACCGATTAAGATCAAAATCTTGAAAGGTTAAAGATCTACTTTCACTAAAGCTTTTAAGGTTATTATTTAACTGATTGAAACTTTGAATCATACCAATTGAGAGTCTTTTACTTGCCTCAATAGACTCAATATATTTTCTAAGTTCTACTAAGATTTTATCACTTACAGAAGAATCTAAATTAGTGTCGGGATTCTTAATTTCCCTAACTTTTGCCTTTAGCTCTAATATGCTCGGTATACTATCTCTTCTCTCATAGTCAGTTATAGCCTTTGTTAGTGCAGTTATCCAATTATCAATAGTATAGTTTAATCTATTATGATCTGGGGAATTACTGTTAGCTCTCACTCTCATCTTTTCAAAGTTCCAATACTTTACTAAAACCTTCTCATGTAAGCTCATTACTAACTTCTTTCCACTGAAACGATACACCATCAATATTAATGACTCTACATCTTTAGGGTTCTTGAGTTGTATCTTGATTTTCTTCATAATGCAAATATACAACATATAGTCCATTCAGTTGCCACTATAGTTGCCGCTTTAAAGTAACTACTATGGTCTTCTATTGTTTCCAATAGTTAACAAATGCCTATATATAGCGATTTATAGAAAAAGAAGAAAATAACGGTAATGAAAATGCGGTCCCGTCCAGACCGCAAAAAGAGTCTCTAAGTCAATGATTTAGCGACTCTTTTTCGTTTTTAGGTTTCTTGTTGCCACTATGTCTATAAAATATGATGTGAAAAAGAAGACATTAAATAATCAACAACATCTTTTTAATAAACAATCAACCATTTAATTATCAAAAACATTAATTACATTTTGCCCTATTTGATATCCTTGTTCTAATCCTAGATCAATTCCTTCTCTAAAATGTATACCTCCGTATAATCTTGATTCAGCAGCTTCCTCTGCCATATCAATAAAAGATGAATATTCTCTTGGTGTACCATCAATATCTGTTCTATTTTCGTGAGTACGATCAATAAATGCATAATTATCTCCGAATAATGAAGTTAAAATATTCGCTAATGCCCCAGATTGCACTGAATGACCAGACGTATATTCTGGAAAAGGTGGAGTTTCTAAAATTGTTTCCCAGGAAGCGTCAATTTGATTTTTGATTACTGTAATTGGTCTCGGATAATTAGTTGTGTATTTTACTTTCCAGCAAGAAATAAAAGAATCATTAATGCCAATAGCTAGTTTTGCAAATGCTTCTGAAGAACTTAGTAAATCAAAATCATTATCATTAATTAATTGGTTTAAAATTGATATCGAATGACCAGGAGGTGTGGCAGAAGTTTGTGGGTCATCTGACCAAAATTCAGCGATCACTGTTTGTTCAGGCGTTACATTATTTACAACTTCATAGACTTCAAGCGCTCTGATATAATAAATAGAATTAACATCCGTACTATAAACTGGCGGGTCAACAGGAATAGAATTTTCAACATTTAATGAAATAAATGGTCTATTACTTCCCCAATAAGGTTGTAAAGCTCGTTGATCTGGTGCGGTGGGTTTCCAAAATTCAACACCAGATAATGGTTCGTATTCTATCGGAAAATTATTAAACTGAGCAGCATAACCACCATCTGTTGTAGACCATAATATAATTTGTTCAGTTAAATCATTTGCAAAAGTAATTGATCGATTAATTACATCGTCAGCTATATCATTTGAATACTGATTGTTAAATTCCGTTTCTAACTCAAGAATCCTAGAATAATTAACAACTGAGGCATTAGAATAAAAGAATTTGGTCATAGTTGCCAATGTAGTATTGGCAACTATTGGCCAATGGTATTCTAAACCTTCTTCGATGGTAGTTTCTAAATTTAAATCATTTATTCTACCTGTTAGGGATAATTTATCAGCCGAACCAACTTGTATAGACTCATATAAAGCGATACCTGTATAACCAAACGCCCTTGCTGCAACTGGAGGTGTATATCCTGCTGTTTCAGTAGTCAATACTTTAATTAAATTAAACCAACTCACAACAACATCAGAATTGTATTGGGCAGGGCTTACGCTTTCTGGTTGGGTAATATCATTGTCACTATCGGGCGAACAAGAAATTATCAGAAACATAAAAATAATGCTGTAGAGAAAATAATTTTTATTTTTCATAGTATTTAATTAATAGTTGTGAGAACAAATATATCTA
>DDCY01000011.1:29068-68150 GCA_002335865.1 Saprospiraceae bacterium UBA1994 | reverse complement strand
ATATATATATATATGAAGTCATTACAAGATCTAAATTATAAAATTACAGTAGCCATCACCTTATATAATTGTTTGTGAGTAAAAACTACTTTCTAAAAAAAGGAGATTTCTATTTGGTTTTGAACTTGCCAGATTAGATTCATACAGAACGCGCCCGATTACAATAAAAACTTTGCCTATCACTGAGCGATGATAACTTCCTTTAGAGAAATTACATAT
This sequence comes from Saprospiraceae bacterium UBA1994, assembly GCA_002335865.1. Taxonomy (GTDB): domain Bacteria; phylum Bacteroidota; class Bacteroidia; order Chitinophagales; family Saprospiraceae; genus UBA1994. The sequence goes on along the minus strand of DDCY01000011.1, from coordinate 67,931 downwards.
AAGATGCTGACTGAAAACATATTTAGCAAATACGTAGCTTTTGATATTAGTGAGATTATACTTTAAATACATCATTATCTTATCGCTCATTAAAATAAGAACTTAAATGACTTTTAAAAAGGCGATATTATTACTCTAAAGGCAGATACAGAAAAAGCACTCCATTTCTGAAGTGCTTCCTCTAATATTCGTATAAAAGTTTTGATTACTTTGGCATAACTACTGTTCCAATAACATGAATAACACCATTGCTCCCCATTACATCCGTAGCGATAATCTCACTAACACCTCCATTTGAGTCTTTCAAACAAATTTTATCATCTTTTTGAATTACCGTTATAACTTGACCATTTAAGGCCTTCAACTCTACCATTCCGTCACCTTTCTTTAAAGCCGCAACTACATCAGATGCAGCTAACTTTCCAGAGACTACGTGATAGGTTAGGATATTTGCTAGTGCTTCTTTATTGCCAGCTTCCAAAAGCGAGCTTAGAGTTTTTGCATCAATTTTCGCAAAAGCGTCATTTGTTGGAGCAAAAACTGTAAAGGGACCTTCTCCTTGTAAAGCACTTACCAGATCAGCAGCTTTTAAGGCTGTTACCAAAGTTGTAAAATCTTTGTTTCCTACCGCTACATCTACTATAGTTTTTTGCGCACTTAGGTTGCTAGCAAAGGCTACACACAAAATCATTGTTACACTTAAGACTAATTTTTTCATAATTTCTATTTTAATTGTTTTTAATCATTCAAGTTTTAAACACTAAATATTTGATCTTGTATAACTTATGTATATCTTTTATTAGACAAACAATTTGGTTATTTTGTATAATTTGAATTCGATGTCAGCACTGCTCAGATATTACTCCTCCTTCATTTACTTAATATATCCTTGTATTTTCTCCTCTATACGTTCATTCAAATAACCATTTTTACACTTCAATCTTTCACTTTTCAATTTTACTTGTATGGCATATTACTTTAACTTTTCATTTGAACAGTATTAGACTAATTTAAGTAAAACATTATAATGAACCTTATTGCATGACAGCTTTGAAAACAAATATTGATAGAAGGTGGAAAAATGTATTTACTGACCACATTTCTGTTATTTCAATTATACATAACTAATTGATCTTCTTTACATTTACAATTACATCCATAAATAATACTCGATTATAAATTATAACAGACAATGAAAGCCTTACTGCTCACCGAAGCCATGAATGTAGAAGTAACTGATGTCTCCAAACCTACACCTACGAGTGGCGAAATACTTATAAAAGTAGCTGCGTCAGCTCTTAATCATAGAGAACTGTGGATACAAAAAGGTCTCTATCCTGGAATTACTGTACCCTGTATACTTGGAGCAGATGGCGCCGGTACTGTAGTAGAGATAGGCCATAATGTCGACCAGTCTTGGAATAACAAAGAAGTAATCATATATCCTGGCTATTACTGGGGAACAAACGAGGATGCGCCAACTAGACAGTTCCGAGTATTAGGTATGCCTGATCCCGGGACTATGGCTGAGTACATCAGTGTACCAGTGAATAATCTAGTAGAGAAGCCTAACTATCTATCATGGGCTGAAGCCGCAGCTTTACCTGTAGCAAGCTTGACCGCATGGAGAGGACTCAAGAGGCATGGAAGAATACAAAAAGATGATAAAGTACTGATCACAGGAATCGGAGGTGGTGTAGCACAAGCTGGACTCTCCCTTGCTTTGGCACTAGGAGCCAAGGTCTATGTCACAAGCTCAAGCTCAGATAAAATAGCTTTTGCTCAATCCATTGGAGCTATAGACGGTGTCAACTATAAAAATAAAGACTGGCATAATCAATTAAAAGAAGTATCTGGAGGTATAGATATCGTCCTAGATAGTTCGCCTTCACCAGACCTTGATAATTACTTCCAATTTATGAATTATGGTGGTCGTATAGTCACTTATGGATCTACTGGATCACCAAAGACGACCATTAACATAAGCAAATTTTTCCTTCGTCATTTACAATTTATAGGGACAGCAATGGGAAGTCCATCAGAATTTAAAGCATTACTAATCTTTATGAAAGAGCATGCGATAAAGCCTATCGTACATTCTGAATATACTTTGGATGAAGGCAGAAAAGCTTTTAATTCTTTGCGGTCAGGGAATCAAATAGGTAAAATAGTTATCAACCATATTAAATAGGATTATGATTTCTATTTGGCTACAATTAGGATTTGAACATATACTTGATCTCAATGGATATGATCATATCCTTTATTTGATAACTCTCTGTGCGATATATAGCATCAGAGATTGGAAAAAAGTACTGTACTTGGCCACCGCATTTACTATGGGGCACTCAATTACATTGGCCCTTAATGCATTTGACATAGTATCGATCCCATCCTTCTTGATAGAGACTCTTATTCCTGTGACGATTATACTTACAGCTTTGTATAATCTAGTGACAGACAGCAAGACCAAGACCAAGACCAATGAAACTGTTGGTTATTTCTTAGCGATTACTTTTGGTTTGATACATGGTATGGGAATATCAAATTTTCTCAAGGCCCTCATGAGTCCAGGTGACTCATTAATTATGTCACTGCTAGGTTTCAATATAGGTGTCGAACTTGCCCAAATAGTAGTAGTTCTCATTTCTCTCGCAATTAGCTATATCGCTTTAAATATACTCAAAGTCAACAAAAGCAATTGGATCAAAACTATATCTTTGATTTCGATCTTAATCAGTATATATATTCTATCTAAATAGATCCAACAATATGAATCATAAAGAAAAAAACGACGCGGCAAACCATGAAGAAAGTAATTCAGAAATCCAACCAACTTACAATTTCAAATGGATGCTTATTTTGTTACTCGTAGGAATAATAGGAAGTTTTATTTTTGCTAGTGTTATGAAATAATAAGTAATACAATAATGAAAATAGAAGCTAATACAGTTCAAGAATATCTAGACAATATTCCAGAAGAAAGAAAGCCAGCGATAAACAGGCTCAGAGATATTATAAAAGATAATATTCCAGTAGGATTTGAAGAGTGCATTAGTTATGGGATGATTGGATATGTGGTACCTCATACTATTTATCCTGATGGATACCATTGTAATACTAAGTTACCCTTACCTTTTCTCAATATTGCAAACCAAAAGAATTTTGTAGCGATTTACCATATGGGTCTATATGCCAATCCTGATCTTATGGCATGGTTTATAAAGGAATATCCCAAGCATTGTAAGTATAAAATAGATATTGGCAAGAGTTGTATCAGATTTAAAAAAGTAGACCATATCCCCTTTGATTTAATAGAAGAACTCGTTAAAAAAATGACAACAAATGACTGGATTTCTATATATGAAGAGAACGTAAAATCAAAGTAGTCTTCAAGGTAATAAAATGATCAATATTTTGGTGAAAATATCATTACTTCGTAATTCCTTATAATATTCCCAACTATGACTAAGTACTGACAAAGGACAAAAATTCGATTTTTACCTTTGTATTATTGATGATAGATAACTTCCATATAATCACGCTTACGCATCAGACGATCAATGTAGATCAGATAGGACACTTTGTAGTGAAGCATCAGACTAAGGATGATTTGAAAGACAAATTGACTCAAGTCAAAAATCAATTTGATATAGATGAAATAGTATATCTATCTACTTGTAACAGAGTTAGTTATATATTCTATAGAGAAAACGAATTAGAGGAAAATTATCTAAAGCAATTCTTTCACTCCATCAATCCAGAATTGAGTGAAGACAGACTTAATAAACTATCCAATTTCGTTAGGCTCCATTCAGGAATCAAGGCTATCAATCACTTATTTGAATTGAGCGCATCGATAGACAGTCTGGTAGTAGGAGAAAGGGAAATTTTCCGTCAGTACAGAGAATCATATGACCAAAGTGTGCAATGGAGCCTTGCTGGCGACCATCTTCGCATGCTAGATAAGTATACCGTCACTACAGCTAAAGAAATATATGCCAATACCAAAATTGGAGAAAAGCCGCTATCAATAGTATCGTTAGCGATCAAGAGTATGCTCAATATCAATCCGGATCCTAACCAAAGGGTTTTACTCGTTGGAGCTGGAGAGACTAATAGATTAGTTGGCAAATTTCTCAAAAAGTATAACTTCACAGACATCACCATATTCAACAGATCTCTAGATAATGCTAAAGAACTCTCTAGTACATTAGGAGCTAAAGCATATCACATAAGTGAGTTATCTAACTATGCTGAAGGGTTTGACATATTAGTAGTTTGTACTGGATCTACAGAGACCATTATATCTACAGATATTTATAGCCAACTGATCAATCGTGATGAAAGTAAGAAAATTGTTATCGATCTATCCGTTCCACACAATGTGGATGAAGATGTTCAGAATGGTTTTGATATGCACTATGTCAATATCGAAGAACTTAGAACGCTCGCTGAACAAAATCTAGAACATCGTAAAAATGAAATCGGCTTAGCCAAAAAGATTATTAAAGGTAAATTATTTGAATTTCAGAAAGTATATCAACAACGTCAGATAGAAAAGGCTTTTGGTAAAATTCCGCAAGAGATGAAAGCCATTAAAGAAAGGGCAGTAAATACTGTTTACTCTAAGCAGATAGAATCGCTAGACGATGATGCAAAAGCACTTGTAATTGAAATGATGAATTACATGGAAAAGAAGTGTGTGAGTGTACCAATGAAGGTAGCAAAAGAGATTTAGGATAAAAGTTATTTAGGTGTTATAAGTGTTAAGCTCCTTAAAAAGCACTTGTTAATCGGCTCTTATTCTCAACAGTTTAATAGCTTTATTCTTCTCCTTAATCAAACAACTCTACAACTAACTGGTCCTTTTCCTCTTTCCTAATTATACAACTGAATAATAAACTCGGCTACACAGGCTGGTCTATCGTCATCTTTTATCTGAGTAGTAATGTGTAATTTAATTCTAGCACCACCATCAATAATTTCATATCCAATAAGATCAACTTTACCTCTAATGTAGCTATCTACAGGGACTGCTTGTGGAAATCTTACGTGATCTAGACCATAATTGAGTCCCATTTCAGCATCTTCGATGTGTAAGATTTCATAGGCAAACTTCGGAATTAGGGCAAGTATTAGAAATCCTTGTACTACCACTGTACCATAGGGTGAATGGTTAGCTGCAGCTACAGGATCAGTATATATCCATTGATGGTCAAGAGTACCCGCTGCAAAAGAGTCAATGTTTTTTTGCTCTATCTGTATCCATTCAGAGATGCCCACAGTCTTTCCAACATACGCAGTTAGTTCCGATACTTTATCTACTTTTGTTTTGAATGCCTTTTCCATGATAGCCTTATCTATGATAACATTTTGTTTGTATTCGATGTCGAATATAAGTTATGTATGATAATAATGGTTGTTTTTACTTATTATTTGCACAGATTTGACACATTGGTGAACGGAATTCACTTTTTGACCTTAGTATTGTAGCGAAACACTAACTCTAAGAGAGAAGATAATGTCACACACAATAATAGTAGGAGCAGGAATAGCTGGACTTACGGCCGCCTATTACCTCCAAAAGGCTAATAAAGACTACACAATATTAGAAGCATCTGACCGAATTGGCGGTAGAATCAAAACAGATGAATCTAATGGTTTTCTAATGGACCGTGGCTTTCAGGTGTTCCTCACCTCTTATCCAGAAGCTCGAAAAATTATCGATTATAATACATTAGAGCTTAAAGCTTTTGATTCAGGAACAGTATTACTTAGATCTAATGGAAAGGTCGACTATATCGGGGACCCTCAAAGACAACTTTCAAGTTTGATACCAACACTTACAACCAATGCTGCGAGTTTCGGAGATAAATTCAAGATTATCAAGACAAAAAATGCAATAGTTGAAAAATCTATTCAAGAAATATTTTCGAGCGAAGAGATATCAACAATAAAATTACTGAAAGAAGAGTATCGTTTTAGCAATAAAATAATTACCGAATTTCTTCAACCCTTTTATGCCGGCATATTCTTAGAAAATGAATTGTCAACTAGCCGTAGAATGTTCGACTTTGTATTCAAGATGTTCTCTGAAGGGGAAGCTACCGTGCCTGCAAAAGGTATGGAGGAGATACCTAAGCAAATCGCCTCATATCTAGATCCTAGTAAAATACATTGCAACACTAGAGTAATAGACGTTAAAGGGAATGTTGTTCATCTACAAAATAAAGAATCAATAATAGCAGATCATATACTTGTTGCTACTGAAGCCGATGGACTTTGCAGCCAATTTACAGAAACTAAAAAAACATACCGATCTACAACTAATTTGTATTTTTACAGTAACGAGCAACCATATAAACAAAATGCTATTGCACTCAACGGAGACCCAAAAGCCATTGTCAATAATTTTGTTTGCATTAGTAAAAACTCAAGAGACTACAGTCAGAATAAAGAACTGATATCCGTTTCTCTAAAAGAAGGTGTAAGCTATGATGATGCAACTGTATCAGAAAATGTAAAAACCGAATTGTCGAAATGGATACCATCTGCAAAAAAATGGAATCACTTGAAAACCTACAAAATAGGCTATGCACTTCCTGATCAGACTAAAATAACTAACGATAACATAATAGAGGTCAGTAATAAAATGACCATCATCGGAGATCATGTCATGAATGGATCTATTAATGCGGCAATGAAAAGTGGAAGGTTAGGTGCTGAGAGAGTGATTGGAATGAGTTAAGCTTTAAGTTATTTCTATTTCCTTACCTGTACCTATCCAAAAAAGCCTCAAATTGACGAATCAATTTGAGGCTTTAATATTCTGTTTATTAGCTTATAAGTTAAAACAATCTACGCATCTACTTCAGCAACTCATAAATCCCTGCGATACCCTGACCACCACCAACACATGCTGTAACCATTCCATACTTATTTCCTCTGCGTCTCATCTCATGCATCAGTTGTATAGACAATTTGGCGCCCGTACATCCTAGTGGATGGCCTAAAGCGATCGCTCCACCATTTACATTGGTCTTATCTATATCTATGCCTGCTTGGGCAATTACGGCTAAGGCCTGTGGTGCGAAAGCTTCGTTTAACTCAATCAAATCGATATCATCCATTTTAAGTCCAGCTTGCTTCAGTGCCTTAGGAATAGCCACACATGGCCCTATACCCATATACAATGGTTCTACACCACCTACTGCACAACTCATTAATCTAGCTTCTGGCTCGAGTCCTAATTCATGGATCATCGCTTCACTCATTACAATTAAGAAAGCTGCCCCATCAGAAGTCTGAGAACTATTTCCAGCCGTTACGATCCCTCCATTTTTAAAGGCGGCTCTAAGCCTTCCGAGACCTTCCATACTTGTGCCTCTTCTAAGACCTTCATCCATAGATACAGTATGAGTCATCTCTACCCTCTTGCCATCTTTGACAAATACTTCCTCTACATCTATCGGAACAATTTGATCAGTAAAATATCCATTGTCAATAGCCGTTTCCGCATTGGTATGGGATCTTACTGAAAATTCATCTGCCATCTCACGAGTAATATTATACTTCATTGCTACAGCTTCTGCAGTGGCTCCCATACTAACCGAGTAATTAATATTTTCCATTGCAGCTTCGTAACTAGGAGTTAATTTATAGCCTATCATAGGTACATGACTCATACTCTCGGCTCCACCAGCTATATAACAGTGACCCATTCCTGCAGCAATTTTACCAGCCGCTATTGAAATAGTCTCAAGTCCAGATGCACAAAATCTATTGACAGTCATTCCTGCAACATCTTTACCTAATGCTCTCGCAGATATGTTTCTAGCCATATTAAGTCCTTGCTCACCTTCTGGCATAGCACATCCTACGATCACATCATCTATCCTACTTGGATCTAGAGAAGGTACAGTTGACATTAGATGTTTGATTACTCTTACAGCTAGATCCTCCGATCGCATATTTTTAAATCCGCCTTTCTTAGCTTTTCCAATAGCTGATCGATACCCTTTTACTATATATGATTTCATTTTTTATTTATTTTGGAAGATTCTTTATAAATTATTTGCTAATCATTGAATCTCATTTTTTCAATTATTTAGAAGCTGAATAATCACACACCACATAATCTTAATTACGCAGCGGCTTATTATTCATCAACGTATATTGAATTCTTTCTTGCGTCTTCGGATTCTTAAGTAGTGCTAAGAATGCTTCGCGCTCAAGATCTAATAGATATTGCTCACTTACTTTCTGTTCGCCAGTCAAGTCGCCACCACAAAGAATATATGCCACATGTCTAGATACTTCTACATCATATTCTGACACATATTTACCCAAGTAGAATTCGTTAATCGCTGCGTATAAAGTTGATAATCCTGCACGACCTAATACATGTACTTCTCTTGGTACTGGAGGTGTGTACCCTTCAGCTAATTGCAGAACCTTTTTCTTCGCTTCGGATAATACTCTGTCTGTATTTACTTCTACTTGATCTCTGTGCTTGAGTAGTGACCCATTATTGAATCCTTCGAAACCTGAAGTTGCAACATTGGCCGTTGCAATTGATTTAAGTTTTTCTATCAGTGTAGGGATCTTGGTATCGCCTTCGAAGAATGAATCGCTTGCTCTCATAGCAAACTCTTTAGTACCTCCTCCTCCAGGTATGAGACCTACACCTGCTTCCACTAATCCTATGTAAGACTCTGCTGCAACTACTGCTGCATCTGTATGCATCAGCATTTCACAGCCACCGCCAAATACGTATCCTTGTGTCGCAGTGACAATCGGGATTTTACTGTATCTCATTGCCATATTCACCTGTTGGAATCCGTCAACCATCTCGCTGAGCTTATCCATTTCACCTTGCATGGCTAACATCCCTACTACCATTAAGTTAGCTCCTACAGTAAAGTTCTTAGCATTGTTACCTAGAACGATTCCTTTCCAATCGCCTTCTTCGGCAATCTTCAATGTCTCCACAATTCCTTCTCCGATTCCTTCTCCGATTGCGTTGGCTTTGGATGTAAATTCAAAGCAAAGCACTTCATTTCCAATATCATGAACAGTACACTCACTATTTTTATAGATCGCTTCTTGATCTCGATACATATCAAGGAAGATCATATCTTCTGTGCCGGACACAACTTTATATGACTTGCTTTCGATGTCGTAATATTTACGTTGACGATCTTCCACTTTGTAGAATGATGTCACACCACTAGCTAACATATCATCTACCCAAGATGGTATAGATTCTCCTAATACTCTTGCCGCTTTCACTCCAGCTTCTACACCTACCATATCCCAATATTCGAATGGTCCATATCCCCAAGCGTATCCAGCCTTCATGGCGTCATCGATACTATATAGGGCATCTGTAATCTCTGGAATACGATTAGCCGCATAAGCAAATAAACCTCCGAAATACTCTTTGTAGAATTTTCCGCCTACCGTATCCATACTGAGCATCTGCTGCATTCGCTTATCCATCAACTCTACTTGCTTCGATACACCTAGAACATCCATACGAATCTTTTCTGTTGGTGCATATTCCAGTGTATTAAGGTTGAGCGCGTGAATGATACTCTTTCCATTAGCGTCTCTTTCTTTTGTCTTTTTATAAAACCCTTGCCCAGTTTTATTCCCTAAGAATTTATTCTCTAAAAGGAAATTTACATAAACTGGTTCTTTAATATCTTTAGCAACTTTTACGTATTCATCGTTTGGACAATTGTCCATTACGCCGGTTCTTACTTTTTGGCTAGTGTCGAAACCAACAAGATCTAATAATCTAAAACTACCTGTACTTGGCCAGCCTATCGCCGATCCAGTAAGCTTATCAACCGCTTCTATCTTGAGATCATACTTAAGCGTAAGTTCTGCAATTCTATTGCCTGAAAAGAAACCAATTCTATTCGCGATGAAAGCAGGTGTATCTTTACAAAGAACCGTCTTCTTACCTAAGTATCTATCTCCGTAGTGCATCCAAAAATCTATAACATCTTGGTCAGTACCTGTATGAGGTATCACTTCAAAGAGCTTCATATATCTCGCTGGATTGAAAAAGTGAGTGCCACAGAAGTTGCTACGGAAGTCATCAGACCTACCTTCTGCCAACATATGGATAGGTATTCCTGATGTATTAGAGGTAATTAAAGAACCTACTTTTCTATGCTTCTCTACTTTTTCGAATATTGACTGTTTGATATCAAGTCTCTCGATCACTACTTCTATGATCCAGTCACAGTCAACGATCTTTTCCATATCATCATCAAAGTTACCCGTGGTGATTCTTGAGACGAACTTTTTATCATATAACGGTGCAGGTTTCGATTTGATAGCTGCCTTGAGAGACTTATCAGCGATACCATTACGTACAGCTTTCTTACCCTTGTCCGTATCAGAGATATCAAATGGTAAAATATCTAGCATCAGTACTTCTAGGCCTACATTAGCCAAGTGACAGGCAATGCCCGACCCCATGACTCCTGATCCGAGTACAGCTACTTTGCTTATTCTTCTCGACATATATGGTAGTTTGTTTTAATACTTTCTTGTAAGATCATCGAATCCTAAAACAGCTTATCAAAAAACTTTGTTTTAAAAACTATACTTAAAGTTAATAAAATTGTTTCTAGACTCAATTCAATTGTGAATATGCTAAAAAATTCGATAACTAAAATTAACAGAAGATGTTCATTTATAGGCTATAGGGTAGCTGAAAGATGGCGATTATATCCAGAGGCAATGTTATCAAATCTCCACCATTATAATTTTCGTCTATCCCATTATTTGGAATATCAATTGCTCCAGGATTGATATCAGGATTAATCTCATCACAATCATCTATAGATTAATAACAATCCATATCTCTATCTTCATACAGTGTATTCTTAATTGTTTTAGTGACTATGGCATGATAGAAATCGAAATAAAAGATCATCGTTAGCTATACGAGTACAACAGGTAATGCCATAATGAGATATTCAAATTAAGATAAATCAAAAGTTGGATTGACGCACGTTAGACTAGAATTATCATTTTCTGGAAAAACTATTAGATCATCACATTACGTTGAAATATATACTGTGAGCAACAGGAAAATACTGATTAGCATTAGTCTAGAAATCATAATTAATTATTTGATTTGTATAAAAATCGAACAAGTATCGAATGTGTTTCGTGTATCTTTATTATTCTGAATTAAGAATTAATAAAGGATTGATGGTATTACTTACCTTTAGATATTAATTATCAATAATACAATGTCCGTACTAATTACAGAAATAGATAATGGTGTCTTATACATCACGCTCAATAGACCAGACAAATATAATAGTGGCACTCAAGAAATGGCCTTTGCCTTTCATAAGGCCCTAGACAAAGCACGTGACAATGATGATGTCAGAGCAGTATATATCACTGGAGCGGGTAAAGCCTTCTGTGCAGGCCAAGATCTGGGAGAAATCGTAGACCCTAATGGACTAGAACTCCCTTCGATGGTAAAGGATCATTATAACCCTACAGTAGAGCGAATACGTAACCTGAATAAACCAGTTGTAGCAGCTGTCAACGGTGTAGCAGCTGGAGCAGGAGCCAATATAGCATTGGCTTGCGATGTAGTCGTAGCAAGTGAAGGGGCTAGTTTCATACAAGCATTTAGCAAAATTGGATTGATACCTGATAGTGGAGGAACATACACTTTACCCAGGTTAATCGGATTACAGAGAGCAAGTGCACTTATGATGCTAGGCGATAAAGTATCTGCTGCCGATGCACTACAGATGGGTATGTTGTACAAAGTATTTCCAATCGATACTTTCGTAGAAGAGAGCAGAAAGATCGTTCAAAAATTAGCGAAAATGCCTACTAAAGCATTAGGTATGACTAAAATATTACTGAATGAATCAATAAAAAATTCCTTGAAACAGCAATTGGAATTAGAAGGAAGATATCAAGAACTCGCTAGTCACACTGAAGATTATAAAGAGGGCGTAGATGCATTTTTAGAAAAGAGAAAACCGACTTTTAAAGGAAAATAGAAATGATTAATACAGTAGGAATCATAGGAGCTGGAGCGATGGGCTCAGGTATAGCACAAGTAGCAGCACAAGCGGGGTGGGAAATAGTGCTTATTGATACTCAGCAAGAATCACTCACTAGATCTAGAGATAAGTTGCTCAAAATCCTCAATCGATTAGTAGAGAAAGGTAGATTGACTGATATGGATAGTAAAGCAATATTTGGACGTATCCATTATGCAACTGACCAAAGTGCACTCAAGGATTGTAATCTGATCATAGAAGCAATAGTAGAAAATCTCGATGTCAAGAAAAAAGTATTGACTGGCATAGAAGCAATAGTAGGACCAGATACCATCATAGCGACTAATACATCATCTCTTTCTGTAACAGAGATAGCGAATGCAATGCAGAGGCCCGATCAAGTTTGTGGCATTCACTTTTTCAATCCTGCACCTCTAATGAAACTTGTGGAAATTGTGCCTGCAGTGCAAACCTCTACAGAAATTACCAATAAGGCAAGATCTATTATCGATTCATGGGGGAAAGATACAGTAATCGCTAAGGACACTCCAGGATTTATTGTCAATAAAGTAGCGAGACCATTCTATAGTGAAGGAATGCGAATTCTAGAAGAAGGAATAGCGGATGTATCTACTATCGACTGGGCCATGACTGAAATCGGTGGATTCCGTATGGGACCATTCACACTTACAGATTACATCGGTCATGATGTCAACTACAAAGTCACGGAGTCTGTATGGAAATCTTTCTATTATGATCCTCGTTACCGTCCAGCATTCGCTCAGAAGTCATTGGTACAAGCTGGATATCTCGGACGTAAAACTGGGAAAGGATTTTACGATTATGCAGAAGAAGCAACTAACCCAGAAGCTTCCAAAGATGAAAAACTTGGGAAGGAAATACTGAATAGAATAGTCTGCATGCTCATCAATGAAGCTGCTGATACTGTTTATATGGGAATCTGTTCTGAGACTGATGTGGAGACAGCAATGACCAAAGGAGTCAACTACCCTAAGGGATTATTGGCTTGGGGAAAAGAAATTGGATATGATAATGTGGTAAAGACTTTGGATGATTTATATGAGTTTTATCATGAGGAGAGATATAGAGTTTGTCCTTGGTTGAGGCAAGCGGCTAGGTAGGTTCTTAAATACGCTTTGCATAAAAAACTAAACACATAGATGAAATAAAAAAATAAACATGTCCACGCCCAACGAAATAGTACAAACAGGAATGTATGAAAATGATGCTTTCTCAAAATGGCTAGGCATCGAACTAATAAATATAAGTAGAGGATATGCCAAAATCAAAATGACAGTCAGAGAAGAAATGACAAATGGATTTAAAATCGCTCACGGTGGTATTACTTACTCTTTAGCAGATAGTGCATTTGCATTTGCATCTAACAGTTGGGGTGAACAAGCCGTGTCCATTGAAACTTCAATATCTCATACGAAACCTGTACAGATTTACGATGTCTTGACAGCAGAAACAAGCATGAAAAATAAATCTAAACGACTAGCCATCTATAATGTAACAGTAACTAATCAGGATGAAAAAGTTGTAGCTTTATTTAAAGGGACTGTGTTTCATACTGGGAAAGAATGGAAATAGACTGAGATTGAGAGAAAACTAGATTGATAGAGCTAATTTTAATTGACTCAAGCTCTGTCTCATCTCGAAGGAAAGCGACTCTCGATTCTCATTCTCTCGGAGCGAAGCGAGTCTATTTAAACTGTCCTATCCAACAAGTACTGACCAAATTCTTTTAGTTCTACCCTATCTGATTCATTGATTTTCAGCTCTGCGAGATGTGAAAACGCTAGGTCTCGATACGCTTCTTTTAATTGATCTGCGTATACTCTTACGTGAGTGGCTTTAAAGATATTGAGTACATCATCTATCTTTCTTTGATCCTCTATGTGAGGGTCATTCATAAGACTGATGAGTTTCGCTTTTTGACTATCGTCTGAGAGCTCTAAAGCTTTAATGTAGAGATAAGTTTTCTTACCTTCTAGAATATCGCCACCGATTCGTTTTCCTACTGCGGCTTTTTCTCCGAAACTATCAAGTATGTCATCTTGCATCTGAAAAGCGATACCTATATTCTTACCAAACTGGTAGATATGTTCTTGATCCTCTTGACTTGCACCCGCATATTGAGCGGCCATTTTCATAGCGGCAGCAATCAGTACCGATGTCTTATAGGTGATCATATGGATATACTCATCGATCTCTACATTATCTCTGGATTCAAAATCTACATCCAATTGCTGACCTTCGCACAACTGTACCGACATCTCATTAAATGTTGTCATAATATCGGTATAAGCTGGACTATCAGAGCATTTGCTTATCAGTCCATACGATTGTATGAGCATCAAATCTCCAGATAGTATAGCCGTATTTACATCATACTTTTCATGGACAGTGGCATGGCCTCTTCGCATACTTGCATTGTCCATGATATCGTCATGCATCAAAGTAAAATTATGGAATACTTCTACAGCCGCAGCAAGTGGAAGTACTGACTTTACATCTCCACCAAAAATCTTGTGCGTATGTAATAACATAAGCGGCCTAATTCTCTTTGCTCCTAGAGACATGATATAGCTGATCGGTTCATATAAAGTAACAGGATCTTTGGTGACAAGAATCTGTTCAAAATATGTTTTGAGCGTTTCGGAGTATGCCTTTAATATTTGCATTTAGATGCTTTGTATTATTTTTTTTATGATGTCTGTATCTCCCATGGTGTAATAATGCAAACAAGGCACACCTGCCTTTTTCAACTCTTTAGATTGATGCACACACCATTCTATTCCTGCTTGTTGGATCTTTTCAGCAGTATCAGCTTTACTAACAGATGCTACTAGATCATCAGGCATGTTTATAAAGAAATTTCTTGGAATGGAGTTCAATTGATATTTTTTAGTAACTGGTTTTATTCCTGGAACAATCGGCACATTGATTCCTACTGCACGACAAGCATCTACGAATTCAAAGTATTTTTGATTATCAAAGAACATCTGGGTTACTATATAAGAAGCACCTGCGTCTACCTTAGCTTTAAGATACTTGAG
The DNA here is from genome assembly GCA_002335865.1 of Saprospiraceae bacterium UBA1994. GTDB lineage: Bacteria > Bacteroidota > Bacteroidia > Chitinophagales > Saprospiraceae > UBA1994. Next base: position 52,789 of record DDCY01000011.1, on the reverse strand, counting down.
ATCTAAGTTTAAATTAGGTGACTCGAAGTGTTTCTCTGGATAACCAGCTACTCCAATACAGAAATTTGTCTTAGCCCCATTTTCAATGTTGCAGTCAAGATAAACACCGTCATTCATATCTTTAGTCTGATTGACAAGATCTACGGCATGTCTATTCCCTTCTGGATGAGATACAAATTTAGTTTCAAATTTCCTTGCGTCTCCTCTGAGTGCTAAAACATTGTCTATACCTAGGAAAGCGAGATCTATCAAAGCATTCTCCGTTTCTTCTTTCGAGAATCCTCCACAAATTAAATGTGGTATGGCGTCTACTCCATATCTATGCATAATACTTGCACAAATTCCTACAGTACCCGGACGTTTACGTATAGCTACTTTTTCGTAGTATCCACTTTCTCTCTTATTGTATAGAAATTCTTCTCGATGATAAGTAACATCTATAAATGGAGGATTAAATTCCATTAGAGGATCTAAGGCATCGAATATCGCTTGCATACTCCCACCCTTCAAAGGAGGCAATACCTCAAATGAAACTAATGTCTTTCCCTTAGATTTTTCGAAATGCTCTATTATTTTCATACCTCACGTGTAGACGCGGTTAATTACTAATTATTATTGATGGCAAATAGTATTCCTATTTTCTAACCAGTTGCAAATCTATCAGTTAGGTATGTGAAAGTGTTGGTATTAGAGTTAAATTTCTGATACTGAAAATTACACTAATTGATGCCGCCCACTTAAAATTCGAATATAAGAATATTACTAAAGGCATATTGTAAGTGTTTCCACGAAGCACTGTAATAATAAGTTGTCCGCGCATTTTTTCCTATCGGTAAAAAGCCGTACTCTACTTTTTCTTCTTTTCGCGATCTTTCTTCTCTTTGCTCTTGAAATCACCATTTCTCCATGATTCAATAAATTTCTTCCAAGCAAGCGGATTCAAAATATTTTGCGGCTTGTACTGTCCAGAGTACTGAAAATCTTTGGCTGCTGTTCGTATCTCCAAATTTGATGTTTCAGTACCATCAGCAGGTACAGTATGTCTCATATCTGAAAGTATTTCGTTAGCAAGATTTCTCTCCGCTTGACTGCGAAGTTCGTCTGTAATATCAATAGCTAAAAACTCGTAAACAAAATGTTCTCTACTAGGCCACGGAAATATTACTGCTTCAGGAAGCAGATAATCATCTTCTGCCATAATCTGAACGTAAAAGTAAAAATTCGTACTCAATGTATCTGGTACTACAAAATCTACATCATTGAATCCTATACGCGTGAAAGCAATCGTATCCCCTTCAAGTGCTACTAGTGAAAAATATCCATCATCAATAGAACTCGTTCCTCGACTAGTGCCCCTGATTCCTATATTGACATAAGGAAGAGGAATTACATTACCCTCAACATCGGCAGTCACTACCTTACCAGAAAACTGTATAGCCTTACGGGTATCGTTTTGGGCAGTTATGGTAACAAGTGATATTAACACAAAAGCCGATAGTGCTATAGTTTTATTTATAAAGCTATTCATAATACTTTATTGGTGTTCAGTAAAACATTGAATCTATAAGGCGATATCAGACTAGAAATCACTTTAAAACGAATATAAACAGTATTTCTGTTTATATCAATATTCCTACACTAACTAACGGAAGATAAAATGAGTCATCGACACATAACGATTCTTTAACAAAGATTTAAACTCTATAAGTCCAAAGCTTCCTTTAACACCTCACTCATATGCTTCACAAAAGTAAATTCTATACCAACAAGGTAATCTTTTGGAATATCCTCTACGTGCTTACGATTTACCTCTGACATCATAATTTGTTTAATACCCGCACGCTTAGCCGCCAAGATCTTTTCTTTAATACCGCCTACTGGCAATACTTTTCCTCTCAGTGTAATCTCACCAGTCATGGCCAAATGTGACTTCACAGGCTTATCTAAAAGTATAGACGTCAATGCCGTAAGCATAGTAATACCTGCACTCGGTCCATCCTTGGGAGTGGCTCCTTCAGGCACGTGTATATGTATATCTGATTTATCCAATATTTTTCTATCGATACCAATTTCTTCCGCATGCGACTTAAGGTAACTTAGCGCTGTAGTAGCTGATTCTTTCATTACATCACCCAAGCTACCAGTAAGTGTTAGCTTCCCTTTGCCAGGACTCTTACTCGCTTCTATAAATAAGATTTCACCACCTACCTGCGTCCATGCTAAACCTACGACAACTCCTGGAATAGAATCGGCAACATACATATCTTTATGGAACGGAGAGTGACCGAGTATATCTACTAGATCATCTACTTTGACACTTACATCGTAAGGCTCTTCCGTACTCTTATGCTTAGCGTATCGACGCATTACTTTAGCTATCTGACGCTCAAGTGCTCTTACTCCGGACTCTCTGCTGTACTTCAGTACGATTTGCTCTAGTACTTTCTCTGATAATTTTATGTCTTTGGCAAGCAGTCCGTTCTCTTTACGCTGTCTCGGTACTAGGTGCTTCTTTGCGATCTGTACTTTCTCTTCTGTCGAGTATCCGCTAAGTTGGATAATCTCCATACGGTCACGTAAAGGTGCTTGTATTGTACTTAAAGTATTGGCTGTTGCTATGAATAACACCTTGGATAGGTCATATTCAAGCTCTAGATAGTTATCATAAAAATTAGTATTCTGCTCAGAATCTAACACCTCTAACAATGCTGATGATGGATCGCCACGTTGACTCCTACCGAGCTTATCTATCTCATCTAGTATAAATACGGGATTAGATGTTTCGGCCTTTTTCAAAGATTTAATCAATCTGCCTGGCATAGCTCCGATGTAAGTACGTCGGTGTCCTCTAATCTCACTTTCATCGTGTAGTCCACCGAGCGACATCCGCACAAATTTACGATTGAGTGCGCTTGCTATGGATTTACCGAGACTCGTCTTCCCTACTCCCGGAGGGCCGACTAAACATATTATCGGAGACTTCATGTCACCTTTGAGCTTTAGCACTGCCAAATGCTCGATAATCCTCTCTTTGATTTTCTCCATACCAAAGTGATCATCGTCAAGAATCTTCCTCACTTTTTTAAGATCATAATTATCTTTTGAATACATATTCCAGGGTAAATCCAATAGCATCTCAAGATAGTTGAGCGTAACTGAAAACTCTGCGACTTGAGGATTCATCCTTTTAGCCTTAGCTAATTCTTTATTGAATGTTTTTGCTGTCTCAGAAGGCCAATCCATTTTCTCCGCTCTAAGAGTAAGCTCATTGAGTGCTTCGGACTGTGGATTATCACCAAGTTCTTCTTGTATTGTCTTGAGTTGCTGATTGAGTATGTAATCTCTTTGTTGCTTCTCTAGATCACCTCTTACTTTTGACTCTATTTTATGTTTAAGTTTTAGCTTTTTACGCTCAGTCTCCATTAGATGGAGTATCCCTTTGGCTTTCTTTTGAGCATCATTTATCTCAAGTATCCCTTGCTTTTTATCCACATCAATATTGAGATTAGACGCTATAAAATTTAACAAAAATCCATTGCTGCTAATATTATCAAGCATCAACTCAGCTTCATTGGGCAGATTAGGAGATAATTTTATAATCTCCTTCGCAGTATCTTTTACACTAGCCATCATAGCATCAAAGTGTACATCGTTAGTTGGATTCACATCTGTAATAGCCGTAATCTCAGCCAAAAGATATGGTTCATCTTGGACCAAATTGTCAATAGTAAATCTCTTTCGACCTTGCAAGACTGCAGTGATGCTTCCATCTGGCATATTGATAGTCTTTACTACTTTGGCAACTGTCCCTAAATGAAAAAGATCATCTTTTGAGGGATCTGCTACTTCAGGATCTCTCTGCGAAATTACAGCGACTACCTTAGTCGTATCTTTAATAGCCTTTATAGCTTCGGTACTCTTATCACGTCCTATTGATATAGGTATGATTACACCTGGAAACAATACTGTATTCTTCAGTGCAACTACTGGCAGTTTATCTCCGTATTGTTCGCCTTCCATATTCGCCTCATCGTCTGAAATAGAGAACATCGGAACAATCTCCGATGTATTACCTGGACCAGCTACTTTCTTTATATTGAACATCTATATATGTTGTATCGCCTATTGAGCGATGATTATATCAAGTTAATGTTATGCAATCTAGTTACTGCTATTTAGCACTATTAATTATAACTCTCACATATTATACCATCCGAATAGTAGTAGCATATTACTAGCACAATGTCATGAATGAAAGGCAAAATGCAGTCATAATGACACTTTAGATAATATCCAATGACGTATTTCGAACCGAAAGATAGTATGGCGCGCAAGTAAAACTGCTCAATTACTATTTACTGATTTAAAAATTGCAACTCAGTATGGTTATTATTCAACTATTTTCAACTTCTTAGCCCGGTATTAATTATTTCTCGATATTATCTAATCGCAATTATCTTTTTTGAATAAAAATCAGATATCTTTGCGCATGGAAAGAAACTTAACATCCCAAGGACTATTTGAAGAAGCTTTAACCTTTGACGACGTCCTACTTATTCCCTCTTACTCTAAAGTATTACCACGTGACGTAAATATCAGCACACAACTGACTACTGATCTACGCCTCAATGTTCCTATAGTATCTGCCGCAATGGATACTGTAACGGAGCACGCACTCGCGATAGCTATGGCTAAGGAAGGTGGGTTAGGTTTTATTCATAAAAACATGTCTGTTGAAACTCAGGCCGCGCAGGTGCGAAATGTAAAGCGATCAGAGAGTGGAATGATAATCGACCCAGTAACACTTTCACAAAATGCACTTATCAGAGATGCTCTCCAATTGATGCGTACACACAAAATAGGCGGAATACCCATTGTAGATGATAATGAAAAATTGATAGGTATACTGACCAATAGAGATTTAAGATTTGAAACTAATTTTAGTCAATCTGTCAAATCTTTAATGACCTCAGAAAATCTAGTAACTGCACCAATAGGAACTACACTAGAGCAAGCAAGAGAGATCTTACAAAAGTATAAAATAGAAAAACTTCCTGTTGTAAATGATGACTATAAGCTTGTAGGCCTAATCACATATAAGGATATACTGAAGGTAGAAAACCATCCTAACTCTGCGAAAGACAGCCATGGTCGACTACTAGTTGGAGCTGCTGTGGGAGTTACTGCAGATACATTTGAAAGAATATCTGCACTCGTAGAAGTAGGTGTAGATGTAGTCTGCGTAGATACTGCCCATGGTCATAGCCACGGAGTACTAGAGCAGATAAAACGCATCAGAGCAGAATACAAAGATCTACAGATCATAGGTGGTAATGTAGCCACTGCAGCAGGAGCCAAAGCTCTAGCAGACGCAGGCGTCAATGGTGTAAAAGTAGGTGTAGGGCCAGGAAGTATCTGTACCACGCGTATTGTCGCAGGAGTAGGTGTACCGCAATTATACGCTATCATGAGTGCTGCAGAAGGTCTCAAAGGTACTGGGATACCTATCATTGGTGATGGAGGAATTAGATATACAGGAGATATCGCCAAAGCATTGGCTGGAGGGGCAAGTACTATTATGGCAGGATCTCTATTCGCTGGTACTGAAGAAGCACCAGGTGAAACAATTTTATATCAAGGACGAAAATTCAAAGTATACAGAGGAATGGGATCTCTTGGAGCTATGGAACTAGGATCCAAAGACAGGTACTTCCAAGATGTAGAAGACGATGTGAAAAAACTAGTACCAGAAGGTATAGAAGGTAGAGTACCATTCAAAGGAACTGTCTCTGAAGTAATGGTTCAATATATCGGAGGACTAAGAGCAAGTATGGGTTACTGTGGTGCAGGCACTATAGACGCCATGCTTGGTGCCAAAATGGTCAAAATGAGCGGCGCTGGCATGCTAGAAAGTCATCCACATAACATAACGATCACAAAAGAATCACCTAACTATAGTAGACGTAGTTAATCAATTTATACCAACATGAAGTAAAATCTACCAAACAACTTTGTCGTGTAAGCGTTAATGTAGATTTCCTGCTGACATTATTGTTTCAACAATAATTTAGATAAATTATATTTGTAATCAGTAAGATACAATTAAAGTACATGAAAAATTTACTAATCTTTTTAATCTTCTGTCTAACTACTAATATAATAGCTCAAGAATCTCTCAATCTTGTGGAAGTTGGGTCTCATAATACCGGAAGTGTCGATTACAATGATGTGTGGGGATATAGCCATAATGACAAAGAAATATTAGTATATGGAGCAAGAGACAAAATAGCAATTATAGATGTAACAGATTGTTCTAACCCAATCGAAGAGGAAGTAATCACAGATGGAAATACTACGATATGGAGAGACTTCAAAGATTATGGAGACTATATTTATGGTGTGTGTGATCAAGGATCAGAAGGCCTAGAGATTATCAATAAAGATGATTACACTTGGACACAAAATACCGCTGACTTCTCTAAGGCACATAATATATTTGTTGATCAAGAAAATGCACGTTTATATGTGGTTGGATTTTCTGGACAAGGAACTACCAAAGCAATGATTATTTATGACTTATCTTCTACTCCTGAAGATCCCGAATTGTTAGCCACTATAAATTTTAATGATTTTGATGATGGTAACTCAACGTCCAATTGGTATATACATGATGCTTATGTTAGAGATAACATAGCTTATTGCTCACATGGATATTCTGATTATGCGATATGGGATTTAAATGATGTAGACAATCCTATTCTATTAGGAACTAGTTCAGCAGATGGTCTCAATAGCTACAATCACAGTAGTTGGATTACTGAAGATCTTCAGTATGCTTATATTGCAGAAGAGGTGCCTCAGAAAGAAATCACAATACTAGATATCAGTGATGTGACAGATATCCAATACCTTGGACAATTTAGCGATCCCCTTCTTCCAAATGCCCCAACACCACCTAGGGCACACAATCCATTTATCAGAGCAGATTTGTTATATATATCGTATTACCATGATGGTGTCAAAGTGTATGATATTTCGGATCCGCTTAAGCCCGTAATAGAGGCTTACTTTGACACTGCTGATGATACTGAGCATAGCAATTATAGTAGTTATATAGGCGCTTGGGGTATCTACCCCTACTTACCGAATGGCTGCATTGGAGTATCAGACATAGAAGATGGACTTATATTACTTGAGCACGAGGTAGAAACGACAAGCACTATCGGTGACAGTGATTTATTATTTGATAATTCCTCTACAGGACTTATTTTCAGAAAAAATCCTGAAGATTACGTAAGATTAATTTCAGGCCCAGATGGAGAGATCGTTGTAGAAAGTTTGACAGGAATACCTGCTAATCATGAAAATCTCAAAAGATCAAATCTGTATATTGATAACAGTACAAAAGGCTTGGTATATACTACCTTGTTAGGCAAGAACTTTCGTATGCAAGTAAACGACTCTGGAAACATCACAAATACATACATTGAAGGTATTGCTCCAACTCCAAATCTAAATGCTCAATCTAGAAATGTGATAATCAACAGCGTAGGTTCTTCGCTAATTATGAAATCACCAGATGGAACTTGTTGGAGAATAAATATTGATATGAATAATACTCTAGAATCAGAAACAGTGGATTGTCCAAATTAAATAGGGTGGTTTATCATCCAAAAAGTAATCTAATTTCTAGAACTTTAACTTCATAACTAAATCCCCTTTATCCTAGCCCAAAGATCTGTAGCCATTTCACCCCTATCAGCACCATCGGGCGGACCACCCTGAGCTTTTATAAGGTTATAGCTTCCATCAGATAGACGCTCTACTGGAAAGTTAAAAATGAAATCTTTTTCTGATGTTCCATCACCTTTAAAAATTCCATACCGCATATCATTGATTTGAAGTTTGCCATCTTCGCGTTTCATTACTGCGAAATAATCATTACTAAACCAACGAAGTATATTGATAACCTTATCATCTTGCGACGCGTCTGCGATAAGATCATGGTTCTTTTCCATCTTAGATAGTTTAAACTTTGGCTCAATATCCAAGAGTGAGTACTGTCCAAAATAATACACGCCCTTTGAATCTACAACGCCCGTCCAGAGTATATTATTTAGGATAGAGGGTGAGGTGAAAAATCTTGAGTACTCAATGTTTTCCGCAACTAGAGTATCCTTCATTACTTGAGTAACGCGATACTTATTATAAAGCGTGAAACACATGTAGATACTACTCAGTATGATACCCGTCCAAACTAATTTCTTTCTGATAGGCTTTGACCTATGATAGAATGCTGCTATGATCAATGGTATCACAAATAATAGCGTATACGCTGGATCAGCTACAGATATATTGCTTATCGCCGCTCTATAGTTGGAGAAAGGTGCAAATAACTGAGTACCGTATGCAGTAAATGTATCGAGTATAGGGTGTGTAATTAAACTCCAAAAAAACAACCACTGCCAATCCCTAAGGCTTGCCTCTGGTTTAGCAAATGCTGGCCTATTGAATCTCTTAAAAGTGAGATAGCTTCCTCCAACACCAATAGAAATACCAATAGCTGCCTTGATAATACTGAACTTTCCTACAAGCAAAAATAAAGATGCTGTTGCTAATGAAATTAATATCCAGCCTGCCATACCGATCAACTTATGAAATCGACTCTCATACATCCTATGAACTAGCCATCCAAACAAAAATGCCCCAACTATCGAAAATAAAAATGAGTGAGAAATACCTCTATGGAATGCTAAAGAATCTAGCTCTGACATCCAAAGATTACCAATAATATCGAGATCAGGAATGGTCCCGGCTATGGCGCCCCACACCATGGCGCGGTTACCTATTCTTTTTCCTAAGACTGCATCTCCTGCGGCCGCACCGAGTACGATCTGAGTAATGCTATCCATTGGCTACTTCTGATTTTTGAGTATTGATTTCAAAAATTTTCACTGCTTTGCGAGATGCAGTTTGCTCTGCAGATTTCTTATTAAAATCCTCCGCTGTAGAGACTTTCTCGCCATCAACGATGACCGCTACTTTAAATCTATCCCTCTTATCCAACTTAGTCTTAGCAATTACCCTGTATCCAACTTGCTTGCCATGCTTTTGACACCATTCGAGCAACATACTTTTATAGTTATCATCCGCTTGCTCAAGAGCGTGTATATCCAAGTATTTCATGAGTATATTACGTATGACATAGTGTTTTGTTTTATTGTACCCGAACTCAATGTATATCGCTCCTACCAATGCCTCTAAGGCATTACCTAACATCGAATGACTCATACGACCCTGTGTATACTCTGACAGTACTACATCTAGTCCCATGCGATCTGCGATTAAATTAAGCGTCTTACGTTTTACAATTTTAGATCTCATCTTAGTGAGGAAACCTTCATCTTTTTGAGGATATTTTTTAAATAAGTATTCCGCGACTACAGTAGAAAGTATGGCATCTCCAAGATATTCCAATCGTTCATTATTACCATTATGCCCTTCACTGTTATTCATTGATTTATGGTAGAAGGCTAATCGAAATATATGAAGTCTAGCAGGCACAAAACCAATAATAGGTTTAAGCTTTCTTGCAAGATTCTTATCTGCAGAAAAATAGTAATTGTATATCTGTCTTATTTGACGAGTACCGAGCACTAATAAAATCTCTTTAATATTACTGAGCAGTTGTGTCCACCAAATCCAAAAGTATTACTGATAACAGCATTTATCTTTCTTTCTTGTGCTTCGTTAAATGTAAAGTTTAATTTGTTGTCGAGAGCTGGATCATCTGTAACATGATTGATTGTTGGTGGTATCACATCATCTCTAAGTGCAACTATTCCTGCTATTGCCTCTACTACACCAGCAGCTCCTAGTAGGTGACCAGTCATAGACTTAGTCGAGCTGATATTAAGATTATAAGAGTGATCGCCAAATACGTTTTTGATCGCCTTAGATTCTGCTATATCTCCAAGTGGAGTTGACGTACCATGTACATTTACATAGTCAATATCTTCAGGATTCATGCTTGCGTCTCGGAGCGCACGCTTCATTACATTAGTTGCTCCTAGCCCATCAGGATGTGGTGATGTAATATGATATGCATCTGCAGTCATTCCAGCTCCTGCTACTTCAGCTAATATATTTGCACCTCTTGCTTTTGCATGTTCATATTCTTCAAGTACTAATGCTCCGGCACCTTCACCTAAAACGAATCCATCTCTATCCTTATCAAATGGACGAGAGGCTGACTGAGGGTCATCATTACGTGTAGATAGTGCTTTCATTGAAGAGAATCCTCCCATTCCTGCTTTAGTAACTGCTGCTTCGGATCCTCCACAGATCATTACATCAGCTCTACCATGTTTGATGTAGTCAAACGAATTGGCAATGGCATTAGTGGAACTAGCACAAGCTGAAACTGTAGCATAATTAGGTCCTCGAAATCCATATTTTATAGATATCAAGCCTGGAGCAATATCTATTATAAGTTTGGGAATAAGAAAAGGACTGTACTTAGGTTCTCCAGTACGCGAAGCAGCTTCTTCGATATCTTCTTCGATAGTCTTAAATCCTCCTATACCACTTCCCCAGATTACTCCTATTTCATCGAGATCAACTTTCTCTAGGTCTAAGCCGGACATCTTAATAGCCTCATCGGCAGCCACCAACGCGTACTGAGCGAATGGATCCATACGACGAGCCTCGCGACGGTGCATATAATCTTCTACTTGAAAATTCTTAAGCTCGCAAGCAAATCTCGTTTTAAATAAAGAAGCATCATACCTTGTTATTGGAGCGGCACCGCTTACTCCATTCTTTATTGCGTCAGCGTAAGACTCAAAAGTGTTACCTATAGGTGTAAGTGCCCCTATGCCTGTAATTACTACTCTTCTCATTTAGTGTGTTACTATGAATTGTTGAAATAGTGTGTAAAGATAGAGTATATCTGTAAATAAGCGATGTACTAAGGGTACAATAATGGGCATTGAATACGCCAAATCAACTATATATCAAGATTATTTAACGATTAATTCGATAATATTATCACAATACGTTAAAATTCCGGTTCCATCCAATTTTTAGTAAATGACATAAACTTCAATGATATAAGAGCAATATAAAGAGTTATAAACTTTAAATAAACTTAGGAAACTACAAAACCTTTTAAAGTTTCTATCGTTTATTTGCACTATGATTATAAAAGACAAAATATTCTTGACCACGTTTGATCTATTCCTAAAATATGGAGTAAAAAGTGTCAGTATGGATGATATCTGTAGAAAAATAGGTATAAGTAAAAAGACTATATATACAGTCATTAACTGTAAAAAAGATCTAATTGAGCAAATCATTCAACTTCAAATCAAGAGAGATGAAGAAGATATAACGACTATCACCGCCTCATCTGAGACCGCAGTAGACGAGATGTCCAAGATCGGCAGGCATGTTATCAAATTCCTCAAAAAAATGAAGCCCTCGCTAATCTACGATCTTCAAAAATACTATCCGCAAGTTTGGGAATTGATAGAGGATCAGCATTATGGATTTATCTACCGTACCATAAAAACTAATCTAAAGCGTGGACAAATGGAAGGTTTGTATATCTCAACATTTGATCCAAATATAATCGCTAAGCTATATGTAGAGAAAACTCATTGCATCGCAGATGAAGAAAATTTCCCTTCTTCGAAATTTAGTAGACCTCTGTTATATGAGCAATTATTCATGTATCATATGAGAGGCATAAGTTCTGATAAAGGCCTAAAATTATTAGCCACTATAGAAATATAAATAAGTAAGCATATACCATAAATCACTTTAACAATAATGAACCAATGAAATACAGACTACTCTTCTTGCTAATCACAACTGGACTCTTTCAACTAAGTGCTCAAGATCAGTTCTCACTAGAGCAAGCAGTAGGATATGGTCTTACTCATCACAATAACATGAAGATGAATGACCTCGATTACCTCTCTACGGAACAAACAATACGAGAATTCAAATCAACAGGAATGCCTAAAGTAAAAGGAGGAATTGACTACTCCTATTATTTAGCAGTACCGGCACAACCCGTAGAAGATTTTATTTCACCCTCAGTTTATGGTGTTCTTTTTCAAGAAAATGTCATTCCAGAAAGAGAATTAGCTGCACCTGAGACTTTTGAATTTTCATTTGTACAGCCCAACGTCCTTACTGCAAATATAGGAGCAAGTATACAATTGTTTGATGGCACATTTATATATGGTCTCAAAGCGGCAAAACTATATAAAGGGCTGATTAAAAAGAAAAGAATACAAAGCGAACAAACGATTACAACCAACGTAACAAAAGCGTATATGTCTATCCTTGTCGCAGAAAAAAACAAGGAAGTAATTTCACAGAATATCAAAGTTTTAGAAAAATCTCTCTCAGACATCAAAGCCGTATATCAAAATGGATTTGCTGAATCGCTAGATGTAGATAGAATGCAATTATCATTAGAAACATTACAAACACAAATAGGAAACTTAGATCAGATGATTCAACTAAGTTATAATCTATTGAAATTTCAAATGAACTACCCTATTGATCAAAATATCGTTGTAACTGACAATCTTGAATTAATGGTAGAACAAATCATCGTAGATGAAATCACACTCGATGGACCTATTGACATGAGCCGCAGAGCAGAATTCAGTGTAATAGAAGTCGGCCAACAACTCAACGAGTTAGATTATAAAAGAACTAAAGCAGGGTATCTTCCAACGGCTAATGCATTTATCAATTTTCAAGAATCGCTACAACGAAGTAATCTATTTGACAATGATGAAGCGGGATGGCTACCAACAGCAGTTGCAGGAGTAAGTATAAAAGCACCTATATATGATGGTGGTATGAAAAAAGCGCAGATGGAAAACATCAAACTGAAAATGAATAAAACTGATCTACAGAAACAAGATCTAGAAAGACTAATCACATTACAAGTGAGAAACTCTCAGAGATCTATTATCAATGCAAGAAACACAGTTAATAATAGTAAAAAGAATCTCGATCTATCACAACGAATTTATGATAAAACAAAAATAAAATTTAAAGAAGGTATAGGATCAAGTATAGAAGTCACCCAAGCAGAAGCCGATTTATATCAAGCACAAGGCAACTACATCAATGCATTGTATGACCTTTTGATTGCAAAGACTGATTACAATTTAGCTCTTGCCAAACAGTAACATTCAGAAACATGAATAAGAGTTATGTCAATCAATTAATATTCAAAATAGGAAATCAAATACATAGAATACATAAACCAATAATAATGATCAAATATATAATCTATATCATAATCGCATCAATACTACTTATTGCTTGCCAAGTAGAGCAAGATGAGTTAGCTATAAAGAGTACAGAGCTCAAAGAAAAAACGGTACTATTACGAACACTTAAATCTGAAATTGATATACTGCAAGAAGAAGTAGAAATGCTATCACCAGAGAAAAAAAGAGATAGTGTAATGGTAAAAGTAGATTCTATATATATACAACCGTTTGTCAGAAAAGTAAATATACAAGGGTCTGTAATATCAGATGAAACAGTGTATGCCTCTAGCGAAGTAGGAGGCCGAATACTCAGTGTAAATGTAAAAGAAGGTCAGCAAATATCGCGTGGCACATTAGTCGCTACCATAGATATGGAGACCGTACAGTTACAGATAAATGAGATGAAAACTACTTTAGATCTAGCCATGACTGTATATGAAAGACAAAAAATACTTTGGGATCAAGAAATCGGATCGGAAATACAATACCTACAAGCTAAAAACAACAAAGAAAGATTAGAAAATTCGTTAGTAACTATGCGCAAGCAACTCTCCAAGAAAAATATCTATGCACCCATCTCTGGAGTGGTCAATAAAGAATTTGCTTCTGCCGGGGAAGTAGCAGGACCTGGCACACCAATATTGGAAATATTGGATAGTAGAAAGATCAAAGTTAAAGCCGATGTACCCGAGCAGTATCTTGCCACTATCAAAAATGGTCAACAAGTAAAACTCAGCTTCCCCGCACTCAATGAAGAATTATTCTCTAAAATATCTCTGATCGGAGCATCTATAAATCCTACTAACAGAACATTCGAAATAGAAATGAATCTTAACAATGTAAAGGGAATGTATAAACCGAATCTACTTACAGAAATAGAATTCGTAGACTACACTAAAGATGAAGCAGTAGTAATCCCACTCGAATTATTACAAGAAGAAGTATCTGGACGAAAGTATGTATATGTCTCCAAAAAAGATAATGATGGAAGAGATATAGCTGCAAAAGCCTATATCACTCTTGGGGCAAGTTACGAAGGATCTGTGGTAATAGAGGATGGATTGACAGCGGGAGATCTAATCGTTACTGTAGGTAGCCGAAGCCTCGTTGCTGGCAACTATCTATCGCCAAATATGTAAATCGATTTTTTTTTAATGGTACACTTTCCAGAGGTATCGAAATGATATCTAACCAATTAGTTTAAAAAACTAAGACAATTGGTATCACCACAACAGCATTACTATAATGAAAAATAAATTGAAAGAATTCGGTTTGACATCCTTAGCGATTGACAATTCTACTAGTGTCTTCTTAGTGTCGTTTATGATCTTGTTATTTGGTCTTCAGTCGTACCAAAAGATGCCTAAACAGCAATACCCTGATGCGTCGATGCCGACAATATTTGTCAATACGCCATACTTCGGAAACTCCGCAGAGGAGATCGAAAACCTTATCTCTAGACCTATCGAAAAAGAGCTCGAAGGTGTAGAAGGAATCAAATCTGTCAACTCTACATCTATACAAGATTTCTCTGTGATTGTAGCAGAGTTTGATGCTAGCCTTGAGATGAGCGAAGTGTTACGTAAAACTAAAGATGCTGTAGATAAGGCTAAAAGCGAACTCCCAACTGATCTCAAGCAAGACCCAGAAATACTAGAAATTAATTTTAGCGAGATACCTATAGTAACCGTAAATGTATCTGGAGATTACTCACCTGATGAACTGCGTGCATATGCAGAACAACTAAAAAATAAGATAGAACTCATCAAAGAGGTATCCAAAGTACAAATGCGAGGCCAGCAAGAAAGAGAAATGAAAATTGATGTTGATCTCAACAAAATGCAATCGCTAAAAGTCTCATTTACAGATATCGAAAATGCCGTAATAACTGAAAACTTAACGATGTCTGGTGGAGAGATCGTAAAGAATGGTTTTCGTAGAGCCGTTCGAATCGTAGGACAATTCACTAGCGATATTGAACTAGAAAATATTATTGTAAAATCTGAAAAACAACAACCTATCTATCTCAAAGATATCGCTACTGTAAAGTATGGATACAAAGAGAGAACTAGTTATGCCAGATCAGATGGATATCCAGTCATTTCATTAGATGTAATCAAGCGCAAAGGGAAAAATCTACTTGCAGCTGCAGATGAATTAAAAATAGTACTAGCCCAAGAAGTAAATGAACTTCCTTCAGATCTAAAAGTAAGTTTATTCAATGATCAATCTGTAAATACTCGTAACGAGGTGAGCAATCTAGAGAACAGTATTATCTCAGGAGTAATTTTAGTGGTCCTTGTATTACTATTTTTCCTAGGATTGCGTAATGCATCATTTGTAGGTATCGCTATACCCTTATCTATGTTGATGGGAATACTATTTCTATATGTATCTGGTACTACTATGAATATAGTTGTACTTTTCTCACTCATACTTGCACTTGGCCTTTTGGTGGACAATGGTATTGTCGTAGTAGAAAACATATATAGATATATGCAAGATGGCTACTCTAGCATTGAAGCCGCCAAGTTCGGTACGGGAGAAGTAGCATGGCCCATAATTGCATCTACGGCTACAACATTAGCTGCGTTTCTGCCTTTAGCATTTTGGCCAGGAATCATGGGGGAATTTATGAAGTTTATGCCGATTACTCTAATGTTGGTTTTGGGATCATCATTGTTTGTCGCTTTAGTAATCAATCCTGTACTCACTTCCAGATTTATGAAAGTAGATACTCAAGCCGATGAAAGGTCAGGATATATAACTAAGCGAAAAAATGTATTTATTGGAATTGCAATCATGCTACTAATAGCTGTAGCTGGACAGATCATCAATATAGATTGGATTCGCAACTTGATGGTATTAGCAGCCGCTATCAGTGCATTAAATTTCTTTCTATTAAGACCTGGTGCCTTTCTATTTCAAAATAGTATGATGCCACGTTTAGAAAAATTCTATAACCGATTTGTCACATTCGCTCTTGATGGTATTAAGCCCATATTATTTTTCATAGGTACATTTCTACTCCTATTTGCATCGGGTTTACTTTTTGCTGTCAAAACTCCCAAGGTTACTTTCTTTCCATCTGCAGACCCAATCTATATCAATACTTTTATAGAATTACCGCTAGGTGTAGATATCGAAAAGACCAACGAAATCACCAAAGAGGTAGAGACTAAAATTTTACAAATACTTGAGAAAAATGAGCAAATCGTAGAAGCAGTGTTGACCCAAATCGGAGAAAACACATCTGATCCCAATCAACCACCGGAACCAGGACTCACACCGCACAAAGCACGTATCACTGTCAACTTTGTACCTACGCAAGATAGAGGTGGTGTATCTACTAGGGAGATACTTAATGAGATACGAGGGAGTATCAAAAATTATGCAGGCGTTAAAATATTTGTAGATAAAAATGCGGATGGACCACCCACGGGCAAACCCATCAATCTCGAAATTCGTGGAGATAATATAGATACTCTTGTAACGCTAACCGCAAGAGTAAAAGCACTTATAAACAACCTGCCTATCGAAGGTATAGAAGGACTTAATGCTGATGTTAATATCGGCAAGCCAGAACTCTTAATAGATATAGATAGAGCTGCTGCAAGGAGATATGAGTTATCTACATTTAGCATTTCTGATGCTTTGCGTACATCAGTATTCGGTAAGGAAGTAAGCAAGTACAAAGATGGTGAAGATGAACACTCTATTATGTTAAGACTTTCCGAAAAATATAGAAACGACGAAAATAAATTAATCAACCAAAAAGTAACATTCCGAAACCCAGCTAATGGACAAATAGTACAAGTACCAATATCGGCTGTAGCGACATTCAACTATTCTTCTACCTACAGTAGTATTCGTCGTCTAGATGGTCAGCGTGTCATTACTTTGAGTTCTAATCTACTCGATGGATATAATGCCAACGAGATAGTGACAGAATTACAGAACGAGATGAGTAGTTTTGATTTACCTGAAGGATATACTTATGAGTTTACAGGAGAGCAGCAGCAACAAGCAGAAGATATGGCTTTTCTCGGAGGTGCTTTACTTCTTGCAGTCTTCTTGATATTTATTATATTGGTAACTCAGTTCAATAGTATCATTAGTCCATTCATCGTAATACTTTCTATCGTATTCAGTCTGATAGGAGTGCTACTAGGTTATGTAATCACTGGAAGTACCATCTCTGTTATATTTACTGGAGTAGGTATCATATCGCTAGCCGGAGTTGTGGTAAATAATGCCATCGTACTCATTGATTATATCAATCTACTTATACGAAATAAATCAGATGATCAGGGATTGTCAAGTACAGATGAATTACCATATCATGAAATCAAAAACAGCATCATCGAAGCTGGAGGAACAAGATTAAGACCAGTACTATTAACTGCAATTACTACCGTACTTGGACTTATACCTCTTGCACTTGGAATCAATTTTAATTTCTTCACATTGATCTCAGAGTTAGATCCTCAATATTTTTCTGGAGGAGATAATACCGCGATGTGGGGACCAATGGCCTGGACCATAATATATGGATTAACTTTTGCTACCTTCCTCACACTAGTCGTAATACCTGTAATGTATTGGCTCGCTTATCGTGCTAAGATGGTTTTTGTAAAAAGGAAATCTAATGGTATTTCTGCATTGTAAGTAATCAGCCTTCTCCAAAAAAGAAGAGGCTTCTATTCAGTGATTAGAAGCCTCTTCTTTTTAATAATGATTTTATTCAATGGATATAATGGTTGCCCATAGATTTAGACCAATATCACTTCCATCATTTGATCTAAGTCTTCAGCGTCAGCATAAT
Source organism: Saprospiraceae bacterium UBA1994 (assembly GCA_002335865.1). Taxonomy (GTDB): domain Bacteria; phylum Bacteroidota; class Bacteroidia; order Chitinophagales; family Saprospiraceae; genus UBA1994. Next base: position 34,660 of record DDCY01000011.1, on the reverse strand, counting down.
TGCGATCACTATATTTATGAGCCATGACTCGGAGCATATATGGCTCATCATCTCTTAATATCAACTCTGAAGTGATATTACCAAAGAGTTGATTTATAGGTGAAGTTTGCTGTATCTTTAATGAAGGTTTATGGTAGTATCGATATGTTTTTTGCAATATATTATTGATATAAGTACTCCTGATATCAGATACCTTTACTATATATCTATGTTCTACCAATCTCAAAGTTATAACATGCTGTAATGAACGATAATCTTGTAAGGAGTAATTTCCTTTGAACTTTGAGAGAAGTATTACGAAGCCTTTGGAGTTATCCTTATCCATATATTGAACGGGATCACAAAAGCCACTCATTCCCGTTTTAAAATGAAAAAACCCACACTTGATCTTCGCTTTGAGTTTTTTATATTCCTCAGATAAAATCCAATCATAGGCGGTATGATCCCATTCTTTATGATCAAACGATTCTTTAATAAGCTGCAGAGGCTTACCTTGCTTTTCCTTCGGCTTAGGCCTTCCTAATATCCATTCCCACAGTTTAGTTGGGTTTATTTTCTGCATCTTCAGCTTTTTGCTTGATCTCGTCCATCGTTTCTACTGTCTTTTCCCAAAATCCTTTAAACATAGGCTTGAATTTCACAAATACATCTTGTGAATGACGAGGAAGTGGCTCGAGCAAGGTATAACTCATAGATTCCGATTTAGTTTTCTCCTCGAGTAACTTTAAATTATCTAAAAGGTATAGTCCAAGACTTACTAACAAAGCAAAAAATGCTGCTTGCAATGCACCACCAGCTATTTTGTTAATCGAATTAAGGTTTATTGCCTTGAATAGATCCTCAAGTTTTTTACCAATGTACCTTACTAAAGCCATTACGATAACGAACGTAAGAACGATACCTATTATAAAACTGACTGCTGGTTTGCCAGCTATTACGCTATCTACAAGATTTATAGCTATAGGAGACAGCTTGAGTGCCGCAACTATTCCAACAAGCAACGATGCAGTGTCAAACACAGTTCGAATCAGTCCTCTTTGGAAGCCAACATAAAATCCAAATGCGAGAATTATTGCTACAACTATATCTAATATCATGGTTTTCAGTTTATTATTTGTAAACTTCCGTCATATGACGCATATTTATTGTTGGTATATACTTAATGTGGTATGATATTATCAAATATATAGGATTAATTCGTTCGCATATTATAATTTCCTAATTTTGAAGTTTAGTTATGAAATATATTTTTACTTCTATATTAGCAATAATGATGTCGTTCGGTGCCATAGCGCAGTCTGATACGGCAGTATCTGCTAGGGCTTTTCTTATTGGTGAAAACGAGAAACACTTCGAATCGCTAGTATCTGAACATGGAGAACAATTGCTCAATGTTTGTAAAAATAATATGAATAAAGCATACAAATTATGGGTTTCTCTTCTCAAAGATCTTGAAAGATTTGCTAATGACAAAGAGTTTGATCTTAAAGGAACAAAGATTTGGATCAATTTATTTTGGAATGCTGATGGTAGTATTCGGAACATAGTATACTACCCAAAACCTAATTCTAAAAATATGGACTTTGCTTTGCTATCTGATTTCTTATCTGATTTTGCATTTAGCTACCAGTTCGCTTTGACTAACGAAACACCATTTTCACATTATGGAAGTGCTTCGTTTCCCACATTTTACATATTCCCTCAAGATAAATAGTGATTAGGCTATTCATTTCTCTATTGATCATCACTATATTGTACTCCTGTGGTAAGGATGCAAAGGAAATCCAATTTACTGAGATCAATACCAATACAACTCAAGATATAAGTAGTATCGATATTTATAATAATCAACTGATAGCTGTAGGTGGAGAAGTATTTCAATTAGGCGTGGTGCTGTCAGGTAAAGATCTTAATTGGGTTACACAGGATTCCTTCACTAACAAACGTCTTTTTGGACTAGATTGCAATGATGATCATTGTGCGGCTGTAGGCCATGATGGCTTCTACTACAACTATACTGAAAATGATGGCTGGACATTCACTAGATTATCAAATTGGGATTTTCAAAGAGCTGTCAGCATTACTAATAATCATACTGTATCTGTCAGTGGTAAATCCTTTGGACAAGGTCACATCTATCATATCAATCCAATACATCAAATAGATACGACTTTAAGAGTGAATGCCCAGATGCAAGATGTAGCCTCATTGGATGACAATACATTCGTAGCTGTAGGATATGGAACTGTTCTGAGATCAAACGATGGAGGATACAATTGGACTCATATCGATCAAGAAGGAGATTTTTACTATAGCATAGATTTTGTAGATGATCAACATGGTATTATCGTAGGTCTGTCAGGCAGTATCTTATTGACTAATGATAGTGGAAAAAATTGGAAAACGATCAAAAAACCGTCGTCACTTAGCAGTAGCAGAGCGCAATTTCTCAGCGTAAAATATATTAATGCTACTACTATATACATAGTGGGAGATGAAGGTCTCCTATGGCACAGTAATGACGCTGGTCATACATGGGTTTCCTACAAGGTCAATACAGATCATAATCTTAACGATCTATCTGAATTGGATGGAAAGTTATATATCGTCGGTGATGATGGGTATATGGCTTTGAGAGAGTTGTAATATTCTTATTTCTTTAATTGTATAGTGACAATAGTTTTATCACAACGACTATATTGTATCGATTGAGAGTTTACTTTACGATGGAATGAACTTAAAACTCTAATAATTAAAAGACCCAGCAATAAAGAAAGATCAAGAATACTTGAACTTAGTCGCTCGTAAAAGTAAGATAGATGATTACAAAGAATAAAGGGAATGGCTTACGACTTAGTCTACTATATAAATGTATCAGCAGACTAAGTTAAAGTAAAAATAGCCACAGACCTTAAAGGTCTTCACTACTACTGGGAAGTTTTTCAACATAGCCAAATCTTCAAATAACCCTTTTTTATAATATATAATTCTTACTTTTACCAGCTATATATTACTCTTGAAGAGTATTAAAAATAAGCGCAGATGGGAGAGGTAACTTACAATGAAGACAATATAAAATCCCTTGACTGGAAAGAGCACATCCGTATGCGTCCAGGGATGTATATAGGTAAGCTTGGCGATGGGTCATCTCAAGACGATGGTATATATATCCTACTCAAGGAAGTCATCGACAACTGTATCGATGAGTATGTTATGGGCTATGGTAAGAAGATCGATCTAGAGATCAAAGATGGAATCGTCTCGGTAAGAGATTACGGCAGAGGAATACCTCTAGGTAAAGTCGTAGACTGTGTGAGTAAAATTAATACTGGTGGAAAATATGACTCTAAAGCATTCAAAAAATCTGTAGGACTTAACGGTGTCGGTACAAAGGCAGTAAATGCACTATCCGAAAGATTCATAGTGAAAGCAATAAGAGAAAACAAAGCCAAAGTAGCAGAGTTCTCTCAAGGGATATTAGAGAAAGAAAGTAAAATCATAAAAGCCAAAGAATTCAACGGTACATACATTGAGTTTGAGCCGGACAGATCAATATTCAATAACTATAAATATAGATCTGAGTATGTAGAATCACAGCTATGGAATTATGCATATCTAAATGCTGGACTCAAATTAATATTTAACGGTAAGACACTCTACTCTAAAAATGGTCTACGCGATCTACTAGAGAGGAAGACTGAAACTGCCTCACTTCGCTATCCGATCATACACCTCAAAGGTGAAGACATAGAGATCGCACTGACACATGGACAGCAATATGGAGAAGAGTATTATGCATTCGTCAATGGTCAACATACGACCCAAGGAGGAACACACCTACAAGCGTATAGAGAAGCTATTGTCAAGACCATAAGAGACTTCTATGGTAAAAGTTTTGATAGTAAGGACATACACACTTCTGTAATCGGTGCCATATCTATAAGAGTAGAAGATCCAGTATTTGAGTCGCAAACTAAGACTAAGTTAGGATCACAAAATATGGGACCTAAAGGACCAAGTGTGAAAGCTTTCATATTGGACTTCATGAAGAAAGAGCTAGATAACTTTCTTCATCAAAATAAAGAAACAGCTGAGGCACTACTCAAACGAATTCAACAATCAGAACGCGAACGAAAAGAGATTGCAGGAATCAAGAAGCTGGCTAATCAGCGTGCTAAAAAAGCGAACATCCATAACAAAAAGCTACGTGACTGCAGAGTACATAAAACCTCAAAGACGAGAAGTACTGATGAAAGTGTAAGGCTAGCTAGTATGGTTTTTATCACAGAGGGAGATTCTGCAAGTGGGTCGATTACAAAGGCACGAAATGTACAGCATCAAGCGGTATTCTCACTTAGAGGTAAGCCACTTAATTGCTATGGCATGACTAAGAAAGTAGTATACCAAAATGAAGAGCTGAATCTACTCCAACATGCACTTGATATAGAAGACGGAATTGAAAATTTGAGATACAATAACGTAATCATTGCTACAGATGCCGATGTTGATGGTATGCATATTAGATTATTACTATTGACCTTCTTTTTACAGTTTTTCCCAGATCTAGTGCGCGAAGGCCATCTATATATATTCAATACGCCCCTGTTTCGTGTGAGAGATAAGAGTAAGACCTACTACTGCTACGATGAGGAAGAGAAGCAAACGGCTATCAAAGCATTAAGAGGAAAGCCAGAGATAACTCGATTCAAGGGTTTAGGTGAGATATCACCATCAGAGTTTGAAGATTTTATAGGTGACGATATCAAACTAGAACCCGTAATGCTACAAGACAATACTAACATAGAAGATGTCCTCTCTTACTACATGGGAAAGAATACTCCTGACAGACAGAAATTTATCATTGAGAACCTAAAGGTTGAACTAGATCAACTAAAGAAAAATGAAGTAATGAATCTGGATGATGATTTTGAACCAACTATAATTACAGAAGATATTGTAAAGGATATAGTGAGCTAACTGACTAGCTAACTAAGGCCCAAAAATAACTATGTATAATGTTCAAACTATAAAAGACGCTGAAATAATAATTGAAGCACTTAAGCCATTCAACATATTAGAAATATTAAATGAGCTCAGTACTCGACTCATTCCAGGAAAACATATTCTCATTTCATTAACTAAAGGTATTTCTTTAAAACAAATTTAGCTGACCATTAATGTTTCACTTCCTGCATTCAGAGCGATGCCCAATAAGGCTACTGATTTAGGCATGTCAATGACTTGAATCTGTTCTAGGAATACCGAAAATAATTCAACCGCCATAGTAAAGCAATACTTCAATACAATTGGTGAAATTATTAAGATATAAAGTCTTAATAGACTCTGCCAAGGTGTCAGGTGCTTGTCGTATAGCATACGTCTTGAGATTTATAAAAGGTATGGTCCAAAGCGTCATCAAAATAGTCTTCGATAAGCCACTGCGAATAAGATAGTTACATAAACTACAAAAGGTGTTGCAGAGTTGCTAATTCAATATAATCAACGCCCAAAACATGAGATAGACAAAGTGACTACAACAAAAGGCTGTACCAATGCAGTTCTAAATGAAATGAACAAAACGGATTTAGTTCT
>DDCY01000011.1:0-29019 GCA_002335865.1 Saprospiraceae bacterium UBA1994 | reverse complement strand
CTCTTCTCCTTTCCCAAAAAGCAATTACCTTTGTTATAGATAAAATATCATACCCTCATATGAAATATAGTATAATTCTAATATTTTCTTTCTTGATAATTAGCTTTGGATTACTAACATCTTGTAATGGAGATAAAACTCTAGAAAAGCAAGAGATGGTTGACATCAAGCCTGTAGAAGTAATAGAACAAGTTACTTACTACATTACAACAGTAGACAATCTCAGAGCTCGTGAAGGTGAACTGAAATCTTCCACCGTGCTTACCAAGCTTAAAGAAGGTACTATCGTAAAGTATCTCAACCAAGAATCAAGCAAAAAAGAAACAGTAACCTTAAGGGGTAAGGCATATACAGAGCCATATCTAAAAGTGCTCTTAGATGGCAAAGTTGAAATGTGGGTATACGGTGGTGGACTAGAAGTCTTTCATTCTGGAGATGACATAGACGATATATCTTCTATTAATGATTTGAAGACATTCATATCTAGCTTAGCTCTTAATGATATTTCTAATGGTAATGCAATTCTCAAAAAACTAATGCAACTGAGCACTGATAATCCATCTACGAATGATGCTCTATATTTTATGAGCAAAGATTATATGGACAAGCTTAGTTATCAAACAACTTTGGGCTTCGATAAGAAAGGAATAAGTATGTCCCCAGAAAATTACAAAGCGATAGTAAATCGTAGTTATGACATGAACTCTAGTCGCTTAGGAAAAGATGGTGAACAAAATGGATTTGTACTCACAGCATCCGAAGGAATGATCGGATACGAAACTGATCAGTATGCACTCGAGGGTGCTATTGGTGGAATTTTTTCTCCAGAAGTAGAAAAATATATTAGTCTCAAAAAAAATCAATACAAACATAGATTATTTAGTGGTACAGCTATATCTGGATCTATGGAAGATCTTATGAATGATGTATTAGCATGGAGCAACTTTCAGGAAAGATATCCTAACTTCGCTAAGTCTAAAGAAGTTGACAACCAAGTCGAATATTTAAAATCTAGCCTCTTTAATGGAACTAAGAACACTCCAGCATTTGATTATAATACTTATGTAGCCAAAAAGGAATTTAGAGACATTTGGAACACTACGCTAGAGACATATCCCAATGCTCCTTTCGCCAATGAACTCTATGCACATATTCAAAAATTAGAATCCAATAATTGGAAATTTCCGAAATAGAAATCAATATATTTAAACTTGAATACGAATCTTTCGAAATAAATGAAAAATATTTGCTCCTTTATTATTACCCTATTAGCTCTATGTAGCTGTACAAACGAGAATAAAAGCATAAACCAAAACGCTGTTTCTACTGCTCCTATCGCTACTATTAAAAAAGTCTCTGCACTTAGTCACAAATACTTTATTACCACTGCTGAAATCGACAGTAAGATACAACCAATAAAAAATGGGACAATTCAAGAGTCACTCAAAAAGAATACTCTAGTCAAACTACTCAATGAAGTATCACAATTTAGAGACACTATTACTATAGGAAAGCGAAAATATATTGAACCATACGAAAAAGTAAAAGTATTATCTACTGGAACTGAAACTTGGGTATTTGGTGGTGCGCTAAAATCAATATATACAAGCGAAAATGACCTTACTGATCCTCAGAGTTTACAGTCATTCTTTAGCATGGTGGAAAATCAAGATCCTACAGAATTATCGTCAGGTAAAAAAGTATTAGACAAACTGAAAGAACTCAAATCTACAGATATCACAACCAATGATGCGATGTTCTTCATGGCATATAATTATGTCAATAGGTTAGCGAGATCATCTAAAGCACATGGAGAACTTATCGCAAATTATCCATGGACACTTGATGACTACAATGAGATCATTACTGGCACTATGGATATGAATCAACATCCAATAGGAAAAATATTACATGAAAATGGATTGAATCTAGAAGGATCCCTTGGAGATATTCTAGTCAAGAGCAATATCCATGTAGTCGATGATGTAGTAGGGAATGATGTATCCAAATCTGTGCAAAAATATATTGAAATGCTACAGCTTTCTGAAAAATCAAAAATATTTGACAACGATAACATTAGCGCACCGCTCACCTCTGTAGCTAACCAAGCTAACCTTTGGTCACAGTTTGCTGCGGACTATCCAGAGTTCGCTCATATATCTAATGTAAATATGAAAAGTAATAGACTTACACAAGCACTATTAGAAGGGACAAAAAATACAGCCGCATTTGATCGTGCAAGCCGAGTAGCTAAAAAAGAATTTAGAGTTATATGGAATTATGTACTGAAGTACTATGGTGAAACACCACTTGCGACAGAAGTCAGAAGTCATACTAAATGGCTAGAGGGTAGAGATTGGAAATTTCCTGAAGAAAAACACATACACTAAAAAAATGGCACTTTCAGTACATAGCGACGAGCACTTCATGAAGCAGGCACTCAAAGAAGCAGAAAAAGCATATGAAGCAGGAGAAATACCTGTAGGCGCAGTGATCGTAAGTAATAATGTGATCGTGGCTAGGGCACACAATCAAACCGAGATACTCACAGACGTTACCGCTCATGCTGAGATATTGGCTATTACATCAGCGAGTGAGCATCTAGGAAATAAATTTTTGGAGCGATGTACACTATATGTTACTATGGAACCATGTCCAATGTGTGCAGGCGCATTAAATTGGGCACGTCTAAGTAGAATAGTATACGGTGCTGCTGATGATGAAAAAGGTTTCATGAGATTTGGTAAAAAGATACTTCATCCAAAGACAAAATTAGAATACGGTGTAATGCATCAAGAATGCGAAGCGATTATCAAGAAATTTTTCAAAGAACTACGAGAAAAACAAGTGTATTAATTATGATCTACTCATTCAAAGGATTTACTCCTGTGGTACACCCATCAACCTATGTACACCCTTTAGCCGCAGTAACGGGCAACGTCATCATTGGTAAGAATGTATATATTGGACCAGGTGCGGCGATCAGAGGTGATTGGGGTGCCATCATCATCAAAGACGGATGCAATGTTCAGGAGAACTGTACAATTCATATGTTTCCAGGCGTAGAAGTAATACTAGAAGAATATGCTCATGTGGGTCACGGAGCCATAATACATGGAGCACATCTAATGGCTAACTGTATGATAGGAATGAATAGTGTGATCATGGATAGAGCTGTTGTAGGCGAAGGAAGTATAGTAGGCGCTATGACCTTTGTGCCTGCAGATATGGAGATTCCTAATCGAAAGATAGCGGTCGGAAATCCAGCAAAAATCATAAAGGATGTCACTGACAAAATGCTCGACTGGAAAACTAAAGGTACTCAGTTATACCAAACGCTACCTGGAGATATGCATGAATATCTAGAAGAGACTAAAGCACTCACTGCGATTCCAAAAGACAGACCCAACCAAGAAAAATTATTCAAAGTTTGGAATGATATTAAAGGCAAATAATTGATACGCAATTATTTTACTCCATTAAAAACAAGTTTTAAAAAAGTGTTCGTCATTACTGTAAGGTGAGAACACTTTTATTACTTTTAGTTGATCACTTATCTTATTGTCTTAATACTTATTTCACTTTCGATCACCATCGTATATACTTTTATAAGTACATCTGATACATCTACATCTATAGGAAAAGTAGATTGAATTTGCATGACCATCACTCCCTCACCACATTTTATTCAACGATAAGCATCAATCTCTAAAATAATTATTTAGTAGCGATCCCTATAATTTTACTTCTGGCATAAAAAAAGGCGATCGTAAAACCGACCACCTTTAAATTTTATTTTTTTCACAAACTAGATGCTAGGATCCAATTTTATCGGATACTAATCTCTTAGTTTACTTAGGAGTCTTAGAAACTCTATATAAAGCCAAACTAACGTCACAATAAGACCCATAGCTGCAAACCATTCCATATATATTGGTGCACCTTGCTTCTCTCCTCTCTCAAACATATCGAAATCCAATAAAAGATTCATTGAAGCAACAACAATGATCACCGCGCTTATGCCTATACCGAACATACCAGAATCATGTAACATAGCTACTTCGAATCCAAAAATTTGACCAATCCAACCAAATAAATACAAAATCATTATTGCACCAGTTGCCATTGCTACACCCATTCTAAATTTTTCTGTAACCTTGATTAGTCCAGACTTGTATATCGCTAACATCATAAATAATGTACCGAAAGTAAGACCAACAGCCTGCAATACTATACCTTCAAAAGCTGTAGCATACATCACCGATATAGTACCAATAGCTAGACCTTCTAATAATGCATATAGAGGAGCTAAAAAAGGCGCTAGATGTGGCTTAAATGCAGCAGCAATTAAAACAACAAGTCCTCCACCTGCTCCTACGTAAAGCAAAAACGTCGAGGGCATAAACCATGCAATCGAAGTTGTGGCCATCATCATACTAAAGAGTAAAAGAGTCTTATTAACTGCTCCATTTACAGTCATTACATCTCCCTCAACTATCAATCCTGATGAATTGTACTTTGGTTTGAAAGTGTCTTCTTTCAACATTGGGTTACTACTACTCGACCCAAATAAATTCTTTGCCATAATTTTATTCTGTTTTAATCCTAATTAACGTGTTAAGCGATACCTAAATAACGCATATATCGTCCATAAAGATTCCTAAATCTTACCTTTCTATCTCTGTATTGTACTTTTCTATAGACTCTTTTATCGTTTCTCTTCTATTCTCGTGACTTGAATGGGTACTTTTCCACTCTGGCTTGGCACCTCCACCAGGTCCAGACTCTAGTATACCCATTACACCTTTGAGTTGACGAGGATCATAACCTGACTCCATCATGAGTCTTAAACCAAAGTAATCTGACTCTAACTCCTGCTCACGTCTGTAAATCATATTGATCAGATTACCTAACATCTATGCTGCTTGCTGAGTATTGTAATCTCCCGTGATAGAATTGAATTGGATATTACTTATTAACTAAAAAAAAGTAATGTCCTGCTGTCAATAGCCCTATAAGTATTGTCCCTTTTAGTGATCTTTCGCCTCTTCTTCTTTAGACTCCACCTCCATAATTCAGATGTTTCTATGCCATTTGTACTATATATTTTGAATTGTACCTAGACTAATTATAGTAAATATAATGTACCGTGAATATTTGCAATTCCCAACAAAACGAAATTTGAAGATGATAAGGAATGTTAACATTCTTAAATCTTCAACGCTTTAGAAAACTTCGGAGGTCTAGTACCACAGAGAGCCACACCAATCGACAGAGCTATTTTTATATAGCTTTAACAGAAATATATCTTACTTTACCCTTACAGTAGTATTCTCATTGATCCAACATCTCACTTTGAATGAACTACCCTCTTTGATACTTCTCTGAAAGATATCCTCTCTGTTAGGCATATATTGAGAGTAAGTATTAATCCATTTATTAGCTTCTCCAGCTACAGAAGGATCGATCTTCTTCGCATATTGGAACTTGTCTATAGCAGGCCAAGTTACAATCTGACTATCCCAGCCAAGACCAGGACCACATAGCGGACCACTACTAGCATAAAGCTTACCTATCAGTATATAAGGTTCTCCCCAACTAGACTTAAGTTTAGCAGCCTCTCTTGCATACTTTCTTGCCGACACAAAGTTCTTGATATCACCGTAATAGATTTTAGCTATCAAGAGTGTGTACTTTGCTTTTTTCTCTACATCAGTAGTTTTAGCAATAAATTTCTTAAATAAGACAATAGCACCGTTGTAATCTCCAGTAGAGTAAATATCAAATGCTTGTCTAAGCGGACCAACAGGCGTAGGTGGAGTAAAACAATTTTTATCTTTTGATGCTTTCACCTCTACTAAACGAGGATCATCTATGTCACACTTTCCTCTCAACATACGGCGATATGCCAGTTTTATTACTTCACAATCCGTTGGATTCTCTTGGAACTGTGTATAATACTTATTACTGTAATAATCACAATCGTAAAAGTCATCAATACCTTCTAGTGATTCTAATCTATTAGGTGCATAGTCCGCTATAATATTCCAAGCATCACACTTAGTAGCGCAGTTAGCTAGTCCGTGTGAGATTGCGCTGTTTAACGTTATAGCTAACTTGACACCTTCCTCTTTAGAGATCTTTCCTTCTACTACTCTATCATGTAGTAACTTAGAAAATGGATTGATCACAAAGTAATCAGCTTTTTTTCCTTTATCTTCAACTGCTTCTTGAAATAGATTAAATGTCTTATCGGCATCGCTATATTCAAAGAAATTATAATAGTAGTCAAATGCCTTTCTACCCTTGATAGTTGCTTCATTACCGAAGCATTCTGAACGCTTATCATAGATCATCATTACAGTATCTATAAAGGCTTGCTTTTGATCTTTATCAATAGCATTTTTAAAAAGATCAGTATATATCTTGACTCCGTCATCGAAATGGTATTGGATACGACCATTTGCTCCTGGAGCAAGGGAATAGGCTTTTTTCCAGAGCGGAAGTGCGTGGGCTAAAGCACCTGTCTTTACTAAATCTCGATATAGGACGAATGCAGTTTCTGCCTCATCTCTATCTCTACTACTGAGCTGTGACAAAGTAGTACATGGTGTCAACAACTCTATTGGCTCTTCTACTTCCGTAGTTTCTTTTACAGGTTCTTCTACTATTGCGGTAGCCGTCTTAGCACCGCAACTAGCTAAGGCAAAAGCCATCGCTACTATCACAAGTACTTTTATTTCTTTCATATATATAAATATCAATCTTTAAATATTAGTCGACTAAAATTTGACTTAGGCTTTCTCAAAACGCTGAAATATAACGTTTCGTTGTTTCTGTTTTTCTTTGGAAAAACCAGGAATTAATCAATGTACTCTACTTTTCTCATAAATCTCAACCCAAACTTAACCTCAAAAGTTAAATTTCTCACTTTTCTTTCTCTTAATGTCACTGTCTGTCCATTGAAAGGATTTATGACATTAGGTATAGGCGGCTGTTCATATTGATTACTCAGATCTGGATTAACAGTTAATTCTATAAGACCACCAATCAATTCACTAAATTCAAAATCCCAACCTCCTCCAACAGTTACCCCATAATTTAACTTACGCACAAAATCATCTATCGGGTAATATGCTGATTGGAATCTCACATATTCACTAAGATTAGTCCCCAATGTATATTCTCCTCTCACTCCGACTATATAATACGGCCCTGCATTAGCTTGGCTTGTAAGCTTTTGCTTTGCTCCGATCTCTAATACTAGATTATCAAATTGAAAACTTTGGTTGGCTGCACCACCATTAAAAAAATTGACTCTGGTAGTGCTACCTCTAGTATGAAAACCTAACTGTGCATAAAGCGACCCACGACCATACTCATCATGTGTCTCTATGAATATATCACCATTAATACTGAGGTAGGGATCACGCTCAAAGCCATCCCAATTTTGGACATTGAATGATAGGACACCTTTAGGTCCAAACCAAAAGCTTTGGCTATACAAAGACGAAATAGTGCTTACGCATACCACCAATAAGAGAAATTTTTTTAACATAGAATCAGAATTAATATATCAAAAAGCATTATTTTACAATTAGGCTAAAGATATATGATTACTTTACCTAATCCAACAATTTGTTCTCCATCGTAATTCTTAACAGACCTACCGTATTTCATGCATTCCTCTTAGCGAGTAGATTAGATATACGAGATTACACAGTTTTGAGATTAATGAATAATTCTTTAGCTATTTCTTGGGTAGTAAATTCTTCTACTATTAGTTTAAGTACTTCTTTTTCTCTACAAGATATTTTAGGAATAAATTCTTTAATACTATTCGCTGCCTTACCAGGTTTCATTAGGCTCTTCATAATAGTCTAGGTCACTTCTTTACTGAAATAAGTCTTGCCAATATTAACTGTAATTACAGCTGTGAGACACTCTACCCAGCCTGTGTTTTTTTAGTATACCCTTCTATACCATGATTAAGTATCACTATAACGAAAATCTTCTAATTAAACATAGAGATGGCTAAAATCCTTGTACCGACAAAATCCCTATTGGCTATTTTATAGACTTCGATATGGGTAACTTATAACATAAAGGAAAGGGACTCGAAAATATGAACTCAAAAAATTAATTTCTTTAAATGCAAAATTTCATTTAACAGTAAAGAAGGTAAAGATCTATCGGTACTCATTCATGTGGTCTTCAATTAACTTAAGGCTTGAGCAGCAAGCACGTAGAAAGTGAATATAACACCTGTACAACAAAAACATATGCTACAAATGAAATTCAAAATCTATCTTTACCTCTAGATGAATTTACCTAGTCCTATACAACGCCTCTATGATCCTATATGGGAAAATCAAGAAATCGAGCTCTATATCAAAAGGGAAGACCTGATTCATCCTATAGTTAATGGAAATAAATACCGTAAACTCAAATACAATTTAGAAACTAATCCAAAGTGTATCATAACTTTTGGAGGAGCATTCTCCAATCATATACACGCAACTGCATCCGCAGGAAAGCTTTACAATATACCCACAGTAGGGATCATAAGAGGAGAACTAGACGAAAATAACCCTACCTTATTACATGCTAGATCTTGCGGAATGGATCTTCGATTCATTGATCGCTCAACATACAAACTCAAAGAAAAATCTGATGTTGCCAAATCGATAATCGCCGAATATAAAGATCCTTTAATCCTACCAGAAGGTGGAAACAATGCACTTGCAAGAAAAGGAACGTCTGAAGTTGCAATCGAAATAAATGTACAATTGCCTACAGTAAATTATATAGCCTTGTCTGCGGGGACAGGAGGTACGGCTAGTGGAATAATATCAAAAAAAAGACCATATCAAAAAGTATTGGTCTTCAGTGCACTAAAAGGAGACTTTTTAAAGAATGAGATTATTGATATGTCTAGATCATCCGATTTCGAATTACAGACTGATTATCAATTTGGTGGATATGCGAGGACAAAACCTGACTTAATTTCATTCATCAATCAGTTTTATAATGATCATGACATAGCCTTAGATCCAATCTATAATGGTAAAGGAATGTTTGGTATTATTGACTTAATACAAAAAAGATTCTTTCCCAAAGGATCTAAACTAGTCTGGGTCCTTACTGGTGGTCAACAAGGTAATATCGCTTGGAATTATATGAACGGCGGGGGTTTGATCGAGATTTAAAATCAGTTTTAGTACATAAATTATCCATCGCTTAATTGTTTATAGACCCAACTATTTCAGTACCACCAATCATAATAATTTTTAGCATATCGTAATATTACTTATGATATCTTTGCCTGTATTAGTACTATTTAAATCATTTTCTTCTTGAACATAATAAAAATATATCGTGATGCATTCTCAGGACTCAACCAAGATATATGGCTAATTACGGTCGTAATGTTTGTCAATCGTTTGGGTACATTAATCTTACCATTTATTACGCTTTACACTACTCAAGAGATTGGTTGGACCAAGCCACAAGCTGGAATAGCAGTAGCATGTTTTGGGGCGGGGTCACTTGCTGGATCTTATCTCGGTGGATGGCTCACAGACAAAATCGGTTATTATAAAGTATTTCTATTTTCTCTTATCGGTGGTGGACTAGCTTACTACATGTTGCAGTTTTTCACTAGCTACTTAGCATTATCTCTTGGATTATTTGTTGCCTCAACAATCGCTGATTTGTTGAGACCTGCACTATATACTGGCATTCGATTTTTTGCGGATGACAACACTCAGACGCGAGCTGTATCATTACTTCGTATGGCTTTTAACCTCGGCTTTATTATTGGTCCGGCGATTGGTGGAGTGATCATCGCTTTAACTTCATACAAGTGGATATTTATATTAGATGCTTTTACTTGTTGGGGAGCTGCGATTATGACATACTTCTTGATCAAAGATTATAGTCATAAACAGTTTGAAAACAAAGAAGAGGAAATAGATAAACTCATTGAAGTTAAAAATCCATATAGAGATAAGCCCTATTTGCTATTCTTGTTTTATAATATGTTAATGTTGATTGGATTTTTCCAAATACTATTTACAGTACCACTTTACTTAGAAGAAATTGCGCATTTTAGTACAGATCAAATAGGTTTCTTCTTTGGTATCAATGGAGCGCTTGTCTTTATTCTAGAGATGCCACTAGTTCAGTATGTGGATAAGAGAAAAATCATTATGAAAGCTATGGTTGCTGGTTCAGTGATGATCGGTTTTGGGTTGTTAGCACTTATATCGCAATCATATATCTTACTCTCGTTAGCTGTATTTTTATTACTAAGCGGAGTAGGAGAAATCGTAAACTTTCCATTTATAAGTACCACTGCACTAAAGCGTGCCACTGATCAAAATAGTGGTAAGATGTTAGCGATGACTTCTGTAATGTTTTCGATTTCGCTTATCATTGCTCCTCCACTTGGCACTATGATACTAGAACATTATGGATATACTGTGTTGTGGGTTATAATGGCTGCATTATGTTTTATATCTGCGATAGGACTTCAGAGTGTAAGACAATATTTTAAAACGGTATAGAATTTTCAATCTATTAAAAGCATTGATCATCTACATACTCAAGGATATCTCCGGGTTGACAATCTAACTCCTTGCAAATAGACGCCAAAGTAGCAAATCTTATCGCCTTGGCTTTCCCAGTTTTGAGTATAGATAGATTGGCTGTGGTAATACCAATAGCATCTGCCAAGTCTTTACTTTTCATTTTTCGCTTGGCTAACATTATATCTAAGTTTACGACTATTTTCATATCTATATCGTTAACTCGTTTTCCGATTTTAATTCAAGACCTGCTTTAATTACTCTAGACATCAACATCAGAAAAAGACCTACAATAACCAAAAATATTCCAGATTTCCAATCAAATGGATCCAGATTAATTTTGAATAATCCATCATATAAATCTTTAGAAAAATTGAAAATTAGAGTAGTAATACTCATTAGTGTTAAAAGCAGACCTGAAATATTAAAACATTTCGCCACATCGAAATTAAAAATGTGATGCTTAACCATTATTCTAACTCCCTTTCGCAGAAAATATACGATAGCCACAAAAGTAATATAGGATGTGACCTCCGCCAACAATCGTATTAAAGCCATATAATCGAAATCTTCAGCGCAGTTTTCCGTAATGATGAACAACGGCATATCGTCTACAAAACTAACATATGCAAAAAAACCTATTCCTAACAATAGAAATAATAGCATTAAAAAGAAGAAGAAATCGAGAAGTAATAGAAGTACTTTAGAAAGATCCATAGCATTTATTATTGTTTTACGATAATAAAAATCGCAATAATTATTGCAAAACAATAATATATCATCAAATAATAGATATTTAATCTATAATACGCTCCTAATCTCTATTCTTTCCCATAAATACATTCATTTTGGGATTTACAGGATTCTCGTTGGTACGTCGAAAACTGACAATTTGCCCAGTATGGTATATAGCATCAGATAATTGACCATTGAGCAAATGCCAAAACTCGAAAACGGATTCTTTATCTCCTCGCTTAAAGATGATTTTCTTAGTACTCATATCCATATCTGGATTAGCCTTGAGTAGATCACTTGCCTCCATAAGATTCATTAGACTCTGGTGTCTCAGATCTTCATATGAAAACTCTTTTTCATCGCGAGGACGAATATTTGGTTTGCCAGATATACAATTGAGTATAGCCTCTGTGAGACCATGTAAGTGATCTAGAGTCTCTATTACATTACTTGCGTCTTCACTTGGACGAAAAATGAGATCTTCATCAGTAAGTCCTTTAGTACCCCAATAGTATCTATACCCAAGTCCATCGATGGTCCTTGCAACCATAGTAGCCGCAGTAAATACCTTAGGATATGAATCTATAGCTGCATAAGGAGTTTCTTTCATGGTCTTGTTTTGAGATAAAACTGTATTTATAGCTACAAACGTAACTATTACAAATAAAGAAAGGGATCGTTTCATAATTCTCAGAAGTTAATAGTTGTCAACACTCCAAATTTAGTCAATCGTAGAGGGATGATCACCACCCTATCAAAATAATATAAATTTACTAGTATGAAAATTAAGATTGAGTGATAGAAAAACGATTCTTGAGATAAACCTTGCTTGTGGAACTTCATTTGGACCAAACAAATTTCAAGTATTTGATTCTTCTCTGTGCTCCTAATATAAATACATCAACCTTATTTATAAATACTTTAATTTGCAGCATGAAAAAATATGTTCGTCTCCCTAATACCAATGACCACTCATTGAAAGCATGGAGTGCGGTAGATGAGCATATTCAAAAACATCTAGAAGCAGCAGAATACAACCTTACTAATTTATCCATTTTTCATGATCGTTTTGGATACTTGACTTGCAATCTAATTGCACACAAACCTATTACGATTGCATACTTAGAAAGTCAGAAGCAATCAATTTTACGTAATGCTTCGACTAATTGGATATCATTGAATGATCTGAATATCATATCCATTCTTGAAGACATTCCTTCAATTGGAAGCGTATCCATAATGAAAGTACCTAAGTCGCTTGATCTATTCCGTCTATACCTTATAAAATTAATAGATATACTTCCTTTAGATGGTGTTGTTGTTGCTGGTTTTATGACTAGACATTTCACTAAAGCTATGCTTGAAATCGCTGCAGAATATTTTGATCTAGTGGAGCAATCAATGGCATGGAAAAAATCAAGAATACTCACACTTTCTAATCCGAAGAAAAGTAATAATTCTCCATCAGAAATTTTAAATTCTATTGACTACAACGAGTATAACTATAGACAATATTTAGGGGTCTTTTCCGCCAACCATATTGATTACGCAACTCAGTTTTTATTGGAGCACATTGATCTACGTGATTCAGAAAATAGCTTTCTAGATATTGGATGTGGAAATGGAATAATCGGAAAGCTTCTAATTGGACAGCGTAAGTGGAATGAAGCTGTGATGATCGATGATTCTTATTTAGCTATAGCTTCTACCGAGATGAATCTATCTGAATCAGAAGGATTCAAAGTGATAGCTCAATATAATTTAGATTCTTTTGAGGAAGAACAATTTGATCTAGTAATTACAAATCCACCTTTTCATTTTGAATATGAAGTAGACCCCAGTATAGCTATTCAACTAATGTCTGATACGCATAGGATACTATCCAATCGAGGTCGCCTTATCATCGTAGCTAATAGACATCTCAACTATAAAAGTCAACTTTCGAAATATTTTATTGAGGTCAACATCATTAAAGAAAATAACAAATTTGTAATTTTAGAGGCAATGAAGTAATCAGAAAAACACCACTCAAAAAATATCAAATAATGCACTCGTTATAAATGGTTGAGTAAGATCAAATAACAATACCGCATAGCTTGTTCGACATCTATTAGTTGAAGATTTAAATTTAATCGAGTTGTCTGAATTTAAAGTCTCACAATACCATTACAGTAGTAATTATAACGAAAATGATAGCTTTCAGAACATAGCATATCACATGATTAAAGCTGATGTGATCATCTTATCTAGAGCTATCAATTGGTAGAGCATGAGTGGATATATAAAGTTTTTATTGATAGATGGACTGATCTAGTAAGCACTCATAAAGAGAAAGGTCACGCGCTAAAAAGAAAAAAGTAGCCGTCATAACCCAATCAACTAGCGAAGCTTTGTCCGAGAAATTTGAACTTTCAATCAAATTGACTGCAGAGTATATGAATATGGAAATTGTCGGTGGAATATTTTGAAATATAAGACAACTTTTAAGTGAAAGCCATAA
The DNA here is from genome assembly GCA_002335865.1 of Saprospiraceae bacterium UBA1994. GTDB lineage: Bacteria > Bacteroidota > Bacteroidia > Chitinophagales > Saprospiraceae > UBA1994. The sequence goes on along the minus strand of DDCY01000011.1, from coordinate 15,195 downwards.
AATAAAATCGGATATCAAAAATTGAAAATTGGGCTAAATTATTTCCAAGTAACCAAAAATTCTACCAATCTAAACGGCAATACAACTAATCTCAACATTAACATATTTTGGTAAATTGACCACTTCCACTAGCTCTCGAGCAGGTGCATTTTCTTCATTAAAATATTGAGCATAAACTGCATTTATCCTACCATACATCTCCATATCGGACACGAATACTGAACACTTCACAACATTCTCTAGTGTCATTTCGGCCTCGGTAAGTACCGCTTTTATATTTTTGAAAACTTGATGTGTTTCGTCTTCAATATTGTCAATAATTAAATTTCCTGTCGAAGGATCGATTGCAATTTGTCCAGACATATATAAAGTACCCATAGCGAGTACAGACTGATTATATGGTCCCACTGGTGACGGAGCTTCACTGGTGTTGATTATTTTTTTCATAGTTGCGATTTGTGGAGTAAGTTATGAAAAAAAGAAATCATCGTTCAAATAACCCCTTTTAAGGGATACATTTTAGTCATGGCTCGAACCGATACAAATGTAGATTAATGTTTAGACCAAGAATCATCTGACTCGGTAGCCACGAAATATATTTCACTTTAATATTAAACAAAACACTAATATTTAAAAACAGAAGAAGCTTTAATGCAGTATTTCACTCCATAAAAGCTTCTATATACTTTGAGAAATTACAGATCTTGTAAGATCTAAAGTTAATTCTAGTCTTCTGCTAACTCAGGAGCAGGAATGATTACCTGACCTCTATAGTACATAGCTCCATCATGCCAGTACGCTCTGTGCATTTGGTGCGCTTCACCAGTCACTTTACAGATAGATATCTGTGGTGCTGTAGCTTTGTAGTGAGTTCTTCTTTTTGCTTTTCTCTGCTTAGAAATTTTACTCTTTGGATGTGCCATTTCTATTTTTTTTATTGAAGTGTAAAATGTATCACTTCGTTGTTATTAATAATTCTGACCCTTATTGGTCCAGATTTAAATCGTTTAAGGTATCCCAAATAGGATTCGTTTTGACTTCACCTCCGACTCCATCAGCTTCTTTTTCGAAACGGCTGAGGATTTCTTCATTGCAATTCGAATTAGGGTCAGACTCACAAGTCTTTATCATAGGTATTGTCAAATGTATGTATTCATATATATACTGAGCCACATTAAGCCTATCTAACCTTGGATGAATGTATATAATCTCATCTGTAGATTCCATATCTTCTTCACTATACTTAGCATGCAGGATATACTTACCATGTATAGGTAAGATAATATCTTCCATACATCTATCACAATCAGTAACAACGGTACCTTCTAGACTAAAGTCCAGCACAGCCATATGCGACCTTTTATCAAGCTCAAGAGTTATAGCAACTTTACCTTTTTTTACTTGCGAATTTTCATACTCAGTAAAGAAAGCATTGTCAACTTCGAATTTCAATTGATGAAGACCAACTTTCAATCCTATAAAAGGAATGGAAAAATGATCTAGGACTTCCATAGTTATTGAACTTTTTCAAATTGGAGTGCAAAGATAAGTTTTGTTCTGGAAAAATCAAGGGTTTGGAAGATTTTAGAGCTATCCCTATCTTTATTTGTGGCCTATAACCATATAATGTAACCTCAAATGAGCCCTATCTTGAAAATCTCACTAGTGCAGCCCAATAACAAACTACGCCCAATTTGGACCTTGTAGATAGCCTAATAGCTGATATTAAAGACACTAATCTCATCGTTTTACCAGAGATGCGGAATACTGGCTTCTCTATGACTCCTCAGCCATTAGCAACTATTATGTATGGTATCGTGGTGCAACAGATAGAAATTTGGGCATCTCAAAAATCAGTAATTGTTGGTGGAAATGTGATTGTCGAAGCTAATGGAAGATACTACAATAGATTCCTACTAGTTGATAGTAACGGTCCAATTGCTTTTTATGATAAGAGACTTCTATTTACCTTAGCTGGAAAGCAGAAAGCTTACTCTGCAAATAATGAGCGAATCACTTACGCTTATGTTGACAGGAATATTAACCTCAATGTATGTTATGATCTTAGGTTTCGAATTTGAAGTCGAAATACTGATAGATATGATTTTCTAATCTATGTGTCCAATTGACGTTCTCCAAGGCACCTTGCATGCAGGGCGCTTCCTCAAACTAGAGCAATAGAAAATCAATGTTATGTAATAGGTTGTATTAAAGTAGATACTGATACTAATGGACAGACATATTTAGGTGGATCAGCTATGATAAATTATAGAGGCAGCGATCTGCCAGAATTGAGAGACAAACAAAATATTGCAAGTGTTGAGACTAACAAATCAGACCTTTTGGATTTCCGGTCGAAATTAGATTTTCTGTCAAATAGAAATGAATTTAGTATTGTCATCCCAGATTCAGGATTCTCATTATTGAAATATATCTTCATTTTCAGGGTTTTATTTAAAAGTAGTCTATACGAAAGTGGCTCAATTGTTGATATATTAATAATAATAATAATATGTAAGCAGTTATTAAACGGATAAATAGCTCAATACCAAAGATGCTGAGTTATTAGAACATACAATAATTAAGCTTACTAACTGACGATACTTAATTGTTCGTGATAAAACTTATTTCAATTAGTTCAATAACACTACAATGATAAAAAACGGTCTTATGCGCTTTTCGCTACTTGGAGCATTATTAATCTTCTTGATGACAGCCTGTAGTACACCAAGATATAGTCACAATGGAAGTCGTAGCTCATCTAGCAAAACGAAGAAATACGCCAAAAAAACTCGAAAACCCTATATTGACAAGGCAAAAGCCAATAGATCAACTACAAATAGAAAAGCTTCAGTAGCTAAGGTCGACAAACTCTATCTTAGGCTCAACGTTGTAGCTTCCGCTGAAAAATTTCTCGGTCTCAGATATAAATGGGGAGGAAAAACACCAAAATCTGGATTTGACTGCTCAGGATTTACAAGTTTTGTAATGCAAGAAAATGGTGTAAACGTACAAGGAGCCTCTTATCATCAATCAAAACTAGGAAAAAAAGTTTCTAAGTCTAAAGTTGCCCCTGGAGATCTAATATTCTTCGGAAAAGGCTCAAAGGTTTCTCACGTAGCCATAGTTAAAGCTAATACTGGTAATTCACTAGAGGTAATACACAGTACCAGTGGATCAGGAGTGAGAGTAGATGATATTAATAACTCAAATTATTGGAATAAGAGATACCTTTACGCCCGGCAAGTCATAAACTAGCCGGAACAATAACAGTCTTCAGTCATATATATGTTATAATTCTTGAAGTCAATTGAACTTTAAGAGATGTGGAGCAAGTTAATTCAATGGGTTTTGGATATTTTTGCCAACCCTAACAGCAAATCAAGTAATTCAATGATGAATATCATTCTCTTTGGTCCTCCAGGATCAGGTAAAGGAACACAAGCTAACAGTATAGCAAAGAAATATAATCTGCTGCACATTTCTACAGGAGATCTTTTTAGATACGAAATTGGCAATTCTACTGAACTAGGTCAACTAGCTAAGTCTTATATAAATAAGGGAGAACTGGTACCCGATGATGTAACTATTGGAATGCTCAAAAACAAAGTAGATGCTTATCCAGATGTGGCAGGATATATTTTTGATGGTTTCCCGAGGAATGTGTATCAATCTGAAGAATTGGATCGTTTCTTAGATAAAAAAGGTCAGACAGTGAATGCGTTACTACAACTTGATGTAGATGATGAAGAGATCGTGAAAAGAATTCTTAATAGAGGAAAGACATCAGGAAGAGAAGATGATAATGATGAGATGATAATACGCAATCGTATTTCTATCTTCAATGATGAGACCTCTCCGGTATACAATTACTACGATAAATCTGGAAAGTCAACAAGCATAAATGGTATAGGTAGCTTAGAAGAAATTTTCTTTAGACTAAGTGTTGCTATAGACGCAGCCAAGTAGTAATACACATACATTAGGAAGGTCAACTGATCGTCTATTTTAACAATAAGTAAAATCAACTGACGATTTTATAAACGATCAATAGTACAACACAATAATATGTCTCAGCAAAACTTCGTCGACTATGTAAAGATGCATGTCAAATCTGGTAACGGAGGCGCTGGATCTAACTATATGTTTCGTGACAACTATACCGCTAAAGGGGGGCCTGATGGTGGTGATGGTGGCCGTGGTGGTCATATTGTCCTCAGAGGTAATGAGCAGCTATGGACACTACTTTCACTAAGATTCCGAAAGCACGTAAAAGCTGGACATGGAGGAAATGGAGGAAAGTCACGTAGTTTTGGAGCCTTTGGTGAAGATGTAATCCTAGACGTACCACTAGGTACTGTAGCAAGAGATTTTGAAACTGGAGAAGTCCACTTTGAGATCACTGAGCACGGAGAAGAGCAAATAATGATGCTAGGTGGAAAAGGTGGTAGAGGTAACGTTCACTTCAAATCATCTACAAATCAAAATCCTAATTACTGTCAACCTGGCCTCAACGGTGAGGAAGCATGGAAAGTATTAGAGTTGAAAGTATTAGCGGATGTAGGTCTCGTAGGATTCCCTAATGCTGGTAAGTCTACCCTTCTCTCAGTTGTATCAGCGGCTAAGCCTAAGATTGCTAGTTACGCATTCACGACATTGGTGCCTAATCTCGGAATAGTAGCTTATAGAGACATGAAATCGTTTATCATGGCCGATATACCTGGGATCATAGAAAATGCTCACCAAGGAAAAGGAATCGGACATAGATTCCTGAGACATATAGAGCGTAATGCATGTCTGCTATTCATGATACCTGCAGATAGTGAAGATATTAATAAAGAATATCAGATCCTACTCAACGAGCTAGAGCAATATAACGAAGAACTCTTGCATAAGCCGAGATTAGTGGCCATCTCGAAATCAGATATGCTAGATGATGATCTCAAAGCTTTACTAGACCAAGAGATCAAAATAGATGCTCCTTATATATATATATCTTCTGTGGCGATGCAGGGAATTCCGGAGTTGAAAGATAGACTTTGGGAAATGATGAATGAGAAGGTGTAGTTAATTCTTTGGTTGAAAACCCTAAACAATTTCGCATTGCAATATTCTATTGGATCTACTAAGAGTAATTCTCTAGCAAAGGTTTTCGTTTTTGTAATTGAAACATAAAACACTATAACAAAATGATGCCATGTGTTTTCAAATAAAGCTTACTACAATCATTCAGCACCCAACCACTCCGAGTGTTTGTCACCCCTCCCCCTAACATGTGACCAAAACTGATTTCAACAAGTCTATTCACATTAATATAAATATTGTTTATATCAAAGATTACCTCACGGTTACATTTTTCCAATACAAAGTCAACAGTAATCCTCTGACGATCAAAAAACTAAACATTGCCAACCAGAGCCCTTGCAATGGATCTGCGGTTTCCACAAGATGGTACAAGGATAAGAATACGATCAGGGCAACTATCATACTATCCCTCATTTCTCGAATCGCCAATAACCCAATAAAAATCCCATCCCAGATATAACACGCAAATGCTATGATCGGAAAAAATACCATCCACAATTTGTATTGGAGAGCGAATGCGAAAACATCATTATCACTAGAGAATAGATGTAATAATTGGTCGTAGAAGATGTAGTAAAAAGCTGCGTATATCACCGCTAAAATCAATCCCCAAAGAAATGAAATCTTGACAGATTGGGTGAGATTACTATTATCCTTAGCCCCTGCATATTTTCCTACCATACTTTCTGCAGCATAAGCGAATCCGTCTATTCCGTAGCTCATCCAATTTACAAATTGTAAAAGTATAGCATTAGCTGCTAATGCTAATGCACCAGCTATAGACGACTCTCTATAGAAAAATGCGAATACAAAAGTGAGACAAACTGTACGGATAAATAGATTACTATTGACTTTGAAGAAATCTACTAATTCACTTATTTTCAATGCTGCTTTGATCAATTCTAAATGAATATAACGACTATACTTATATGCGACTGCCACAAAGCATAATAAAACTCCTGTATACTGCGCGATAACTGTTCCTAAAGCTACACCTCTGATTTCCATTCCAAATTCATTTACAAGTAAATAACTTACTATAATATTGACAATATTGATGATGATCGTAATAATCATAGGATAAATCGCATTTTGTAATCCGAAAAACCAACCCATAAATACATACATCAGCATCGTCGCTGGAGCGGCCCACATCCGCATTGTAAAATATTCTGCTATCAAAGGTGCATGTGTATCCTGCACAGCGAAAAACCATGTTGCCGCTTCTAAAAGCCACTCTTGAGTGATGAATATTATTATCGCAAGTAGTAACGCCAAAAGCATACCTCTAACTAATGTCACTCCTAACTTATAATCATCTTGAGCCCCATACGCTTGAGCTGTGAGACCAGTCGTTCCCATTCTAAGAAATCCAAAATTCCAATAGACGAAATTGAAAATCATACCACCTAATCCAATAGCTCCTAAGTGCAATGCCGAGAGCTGCCCCATAAGAATCGTATCCACCGTGGATAGTAACGGAATAGATATATTACTAACAATATTGGGTATAGCTAATTTAAGTATTTCCTTATGGGATGCAGACATGAGTAACAGTTATAGTATTGAGAAAACGAATATACACAATGACAGGTCTATGGAATGCTAATACTTCCTAGGTCATAACGAATAAAAACTAAGTAGAAATATTATTTAGCAAGCCATATATATTCACTTGGATGAAGCATTGGATATAAATCTTAATACGACATGGCAATTCACTATAATTGATTAATTTTGCTAATGCGTAAAGAGCTGATTGCTAGTAGACATGAAGAAGATCAAAGTAGGAATATTTTTTGGAGGACCATCGAGAGAGAGAGAGATCTCATTTGCAGGCGGCCGTACAGTATATGACAATCTAAATAAAGACATATTTGAGGCGATACCGATTTTTGTAGATAGCCACCAGACACTTATTGAACTCAACTGGGAATATATATACAAAGGTACAATCAGAGATTTCTATCCGCCAGCATCTTATCAGTCTGCAGGCGATAGTAACTATCAGATATATGTCGAGTCACTAGGACCAATCGATAGTTACGATTATGATGCTTTGGTTAGTCAAGTAGGTCAGAGAAGATCTTGGGATGAAGTACAGACTCAAATAGATATCGCATTCCTTGCGCTTCACGGAAGCTTTGGAGAAGATGGACAGATACAGTCGATCTGTGATGCTCGAGGGATACCATATACTGGATCTGGAGTATTGCCCTGTGCCATAGGAATGGACAAGTACACTCAAAAAAATCTGATGGAAGCAGCAGGTTTTCATTGTCCAAAGATACTAGCGATCACAAGAGAAGAATGGATAAATAGCACTGAATCTGAGATCGAAAAGCTATTCGTACAATCTAAAGAAGTCATCGGATCTACTATGGTCATCAGACCAAGTAACCAAGGAAGTAGCATCGGAGTAAGTATACTCAAAGCAGTAGACATAATGACTTATAGAGATTCGATAAATGCCGCATTCTTTATAGAGCATGTTAGTTCTCCGGTTTGGAATGCATATAGCAAAGAAGAAAAATACATTTGGGCTGTCGAAGTATCTGATATCCGCGGAGGTATAGGCTTTCCTGTCGAATTAGCTGAACAGACAATACATCATCCTCAAGCTTTAGTAAAATACCTAGATAATTATCTAATCACTAACGACTCTTGTACGATTGAAGGTCATATGACTGAGCAGCGAGTGATTGTCGAGTCATTTATCGATGGTCGAGAATTTTCATGTATCGTATTACGAAATGAAGATCAGAATGCCGTTGCACTGCCACCGACAGAAATAGTAAATTCTGGAGATATCTATGATTACAGGTCGAAATATCTCCCTGGACTATCACGTAAGATTACACCTATAGCAGTATCTGACGATCATCTCCAAGCTATCAGATCTGAATGTGAGCGACTCTATGACTATCTAGGATTCCATACTTATGCCAGAATTGATGGATTTATCAATGCGGAAGGAAAGATATTTTTGAATGATCCTAATACGACTTCAGGGATGTTGCCATCTTCATTTTTCTTTCATCAGGCCGCAGAGATTGGGTTGAATCCTAGTCAGTTTTTGAGTTTTATAATAAGATGTTCGGTACAAGAAAGGCTGAATGATCAGCTATACCTACGTGGATACAAACAGTTGCTTACTCGCATAGACGAATCGCTAGAAAAATTACAAAAAGAAGAAAGTCAGAAGAAGAAAGTGGCAGTGATCATGGGCGGATATTCATTTGAAAGACATATCTCTATGGAGAGCGGCCGTAATATATATGAGAAGCTAGCGAGCTCGGATGGCTATGAGCCGATTCCAATATTCTTGATGAAAGATGGAGATAGCCACAAGTTATATAAGATACCAGTGAAGATGCTCCTCAAGGATAATGCGGATGATGTAAGAGATAAAATCTTAGGATATTCTGTGCATCCAGTAATACAGCAGATCCAAGATGAGAGTAAAGCCATCATGGATAGATACTTGGATTCGAGTTATATCTCAGAGCCGTCGGAAATAAGTTATATGGATCTCGCTGAAGAAGTGAGTTTAGCATTCATAGCATTACATGGTAGACCTGGAGAAGATGGTACAGTACAAGCCAAACTGAAAGCGCATGGTATTCCACATAATGGATCGCCAGCAGAATCAGCAGCCAAGACTATAGACAAATACGAAACACTGCAAATACTGAAAAGCAATGGATTTACCGTGGCTGATCAATTTGTGATCTCTAAAGAAAACTATGAAAGAGATGCTGATCAGGCTATAACTAATATGAATGAACTGATCGGAGGATTCCCTATCATAGCTAAGCCAATGGATGATGGATGTAGCTCAGCGGTACGTAAAATCAAGTCCTCAGACGAACTCAAAGTATACCTTAAAGGATTATTCCGTGCAGAATGGGATATGTCTACAGAACTGAGATCAGAATTAGGTCTCAACTATAATGAAGAATTTCCGATGAAACCAGAAGTACTTTGTGAACAACTGATCGATAGCAGCGATGCAGATCATTTCCTCGAGATCACAGGTGGTATGCTCACTCACATGGATGGAGAGCAAGTACGATTTGAGATATTCGAACCATCCGAGGCATTAGCTACAGGAGAAGTATTATCATTAGAAGAAAAGTTTCTTGCTGGCGAAGGACAGAATATTACTCCCGCTAGATTTAGCGAAGATCCTGAACGATTTCGAGCGATATCTGATCAAGTAAGGGCTGATTTACAAAAAGCCGCAGAGCTCTTAGGAGTAAGTGGATATTCTAGGATAGATGCATTTGTAAGAGTAAAAGGAAACGAAGTAGATACAATTGTTATTGAAATCAATTCGTTACCTGGTATGACTCCTGCTACTTGTATTTTTCATCAATGTGCCATTAATGGATATAAGCCTTATGAATTTATTGATAAAATATTGCAATTTGCAGCCGAAAGTCAGTCTTCAGGATGGAGTAGATAGTCTTTAATAGGCAACAGGCAGTCTTCGGTGAATAACAGTTTTATATTTAATCACATGAAAATTTTACAATTCTTGACTAGTAAAGCATTTTTTAAGCAACTATTGTACATCGCTATCTTTTTAGGAGTGATACTATTTGCCGTGCTCATGTGGCTCAAGTTTTATACAAATCATGGACAAAAACTAGCTTTACCTGATTATATTGGAGAGCAAATGAATGATGCGCTTAAAGATGCTGAGGATAAGACATTTCAAATCCTTGTCCATGACTCTATACATATCGTAGGTAAGCCAGGAGGACAAATCCTCGATCAAAATCCTAAACCAGGATCGGAAGTAAAAGAAGGTCGTAAAATCTATGTCCGCACTACGAAATACAACTCAGATCAATATCCATTATCCAAGCTTCCACAGCTATATGGAAATGATTTTGACCAAAAGAAAAGAGAACTCAAATTTCAAGAGATCAATGCAGTCATCAAGGACTATAAGTATGATCCAGCAGAGCCTAACCATATCTTAGAAGTTTACTACAAAGGAGAAAAAATAGTAAGTGGGACCGTATTCAAAAAATCAGTAATGGTTGAAAAAGGGGGGACATTAGAGATGATATTGAGTAGTCGTGGTGGCGGAAAGACTGATCTTCCAGATCTCAAATGTTATTCCTATCCCGAAGCCGTATTTTATCTAGAGCAACTAAAACTCAAAGTAGGAAACGTCAACAAAATAGGAACAGTTACTAATCTTGATAGTGCATATATCGTATCTCAAAATCCGGCATTTGATCCTATCAAAACGATAGAAAGAGGAACACCGGTAGATATCTCAGTGCAACAATCTAAGCCATCTCAGTGTAACTAGTGTATTACATAAAATAATTAGAAATATTAAAACACCAATGATAGATATAGAAATACCTGAGTTAAAAGCCAAATTAGATGCAAAAGAAGATTTTCTCTTCCTTGATGTTAGAGAGCCATTCGAATACGCTGAATATAACCTAGGCGCAAAGCTTATTCCACTAGGTAGTCTTCCTGGCGCACTCAATGAACTAGAGCCATTTAGAAAAAAAGAAATTATCATACACTGTAGATCAGGCGCCCGTAGTGGTACCGCTAAAAATATGTTAACTGAGCTCGGTTATAAAAATGTGAGAAATGTACTTGGTGGAATACTAGAATGGCAAAGACTATATGTGAATCCATAGCAAGTTCAAGTATCAATTTGAAACTAATATGAAGATAACCACGATACGATTACGTATAAATTAAGGATCAAAATAAAAGAACAATAATTTAAGAACTATGAAAGCTCAAATGTTAAGTTGTTTGGGCTTTTTTATTGGATGTATGTTATGCCCAGATTTATTATTAACTGCTAAAAAGTATTCTTCCACATCATACTCTCCATAGGTTTTGGAGTTTTCAGGTTGTATTTAGCGTTTTTCTTCTTGTTGTAGTAGTTTTCAATTTCACCATCTACCATGAAGTAGATCAATTGCCCTACAGGCATACCCGCATATACCCTTACTGGATGTACACATGATATTTCTAATGTCCAGTGATTGCAAAATCCTACATCCCCTTTACCGGCAGTCGCATGAATATCAATACCCAATCTACCTACAGAGGACTTACCTTCTAGAAAAGGCACCGTCGCATGAGTTTCAGTATACTCCAAGGTTGCTCCTAAATATAGTGTTCCTGGTTGTATTACAAATCCCTCTTCAGGGATCTCAAAGTGAGTAACTGTATTATGCTTTTTAGCATCTAGTACTTCATTCTCGTAGGTTGCTAAGTACTTACTGAGATGTACGTCATAAGAGTTAGTCCCTAGACATGATCTATCGTATGGCTCTACTACTATCTCTCCTTTATTTATTGCAATGAGTATTTGCTTATCTGTCAGTATCATACTTCTATTTTCTTTGGTCTTTCAAAAACCATCCTTAACATTCTTGAATGGCAAAGGTAGCCGAATATTTTTCAATTCCATTAATGATCTTAGTTTCCATAAGTTACATTTGTACTATGCCGTTATTTTATATACAATCTACAAAGTCAAGTGGCATATTTGCCGTTTGGGATAATACTGAGTCTAACACTTATTTCGAAGATAGGCTCCGTCTCAATTCTGATGAAGTAGAACAATTGAAAGATTTTTCTGAACGTAAGAGACTAGAATGGCTCTCGTCCAGATATCTGCTACATATCATGACAGGGGCCAAAAGTCGAACTATATGTACTAAAGATGAATATGGCAAACCTGTATTGATCAATAGTGAATATCATATATCACTTAGCCATTCTGTAAATCGTACTGCTGTTATCGCCTCGAAGCATTCGGTAGGTATTGACATTCAGAAAGTTGTGAGCAAGATTGGTCGTATTGCTAGAAAATTTTGCAATGAAGTGGAACAAAATCATATACCTATTGATGATAACCAAGCATTGCTATACTATCATATCATCTGGGGAGCAAAAGAATGTATCTACAAATCTTATGGAAAGAGAAAGGTAGACTTTCGAGGGCATATGAGCATATCAAAAGTAAGTAATAATCTTACATCTGGCACTGCGATAGGAAGAATAGAAATTAATGGATTTGAAGCATTATACAATATAGAGTACCGTCTAATGGAAGACTATATGATTGTTACAAGTGTGGAAATAGAATAAAATTGTTTAATCTAAGCCTAAAGATTATTGTCAAGGAAGTCAAAACTCTTGTATGATACATCCAGAGAAATGAAATATGGTAAATACGAATTAGAGAGAATTGGAATTTTTCGATCAGTTTTTTTATGACGCTAATGAACCTAGTCCTGTAAGTTGGATGAGTAACTGAAACCAACAGCAACTGGAAACTAATGCAACTTGTCAAATCAATATTATACCATTTCGTTACATGAAAAGACTTATAACTTATTATTCCAATTGATGTACAGAAATCCTTTATATTGCTGTTGTTGAGTCTTTACCCTACGATTTACTCAAAGCGCAAAAGGTGCCACGTGTGCCATTGATATAATATATAATACTGCTGACAATATGAAAACAACAATAAAATATACCCTTGTACTTGTTTTATCAAGTGTATTTCATTTTATATCTGGAGCTCAAACTAGCTCAGAACCATCTGACTACGAGCTCTATAGTACAGTCAACTGGAGAAATCTTGGACCCAATAGAGGTGGAAGATCTTGTGCAGTCGCTGGAGTACCAGAAAAACCTAATTTGTTTTATTTCGGAGCAACTGGCGGAGGCGTATGGAAGACCTTAGATGGAGGAAGATCTTGGGATAATATCTCTGATGGATACTTTGGTGGTTCTATAGGAAGTATATCTGTAGCACCATCAGACCCAAATGTTATTTATGTAGGTGGTGGAGAAAAAACTGTAAGAGGCAATGTTTCTTATGGCTATGGTATGTGGAAATCCGTAAATGCAGGAAAAACTTGGCAAAAATCAGGGTTACCCAACAGTCGACATATTTCCCGCATCCGAATCCACCCGGTCAATCCTGATATCGTATTCGCAGCAGTAATGGGCGATCTTTATAAAGATACGTCTGAAAGAGGAGTGTACAAAAGTATCGATGGTGGCAAAACATGGAGAAAAGTCCTTTACAGCAATGCCAGCTCTGGCGCAGTAGATCTACTTATAGATCCTACAAATCATCGTATCATGTACGCCAACACTTGGACCATCCGTAGAACGCCTTACAGCCTATCTAGTGGTGGAGAGGGATCGGCTATGTACAAAAGTACAGACGGTGGAGAGACTTGGATTGACATCAGTAAAAATGAAGGCTTACCTTCAGGTACTTGGGGAATTTCAGGTGTGGCAGTATCTCCACTCAATGGAGAACGTGTATGGGCGATTATAGAAAATGATAAAGGTGGCGTATATAGATCAGATGATGGCGGTGAAACATGGAATAAATTAAACGACAAAAGAGCACTCCGACAAAGAGCATGGTACTACACTAGAATTTATGCAGATACTAAAGACGAAAACACTGTATACGTAATGAATGTACGATACCACAAATCGACTGATGGTGGTAAATCATTCTCTGCAAACCGTGCTCCACATGGAGATCACCATGATCTCTGGATTGCTCCAGAAGATCCAAATAGAATGATTATCGGTGATGACGGTGGAGCACAAGTAACATATGATGGTGGAGAGACATGGAGTACCTATCACAATCAACCAACATCACAGTTTTACAGAGTAACTACTGACAACCACTTTCCATATCGTATCTATGCCGCACAACAAGATAATAGCACAATCAGAATAGCACATAGAACTACAGGATGGTCTATCAGTGAGAATGATTGGGAAAGCACTGCAGGTGGTGAATCTGCTCATATCGCGATTGATCCAGAAGATAATGATATTGTATATGGAGGTAGTTATGATGGTTTTTTGACTCGTCGTAATCACAGAACTGGAGATATCAGAGCGATTAATGTTTGGCCAGACAACCCTATGGGTCACGGTGCCGAAGGTATGAAATATAGATTCCAATGGAATTTTCCAATCTTCTTCTCTAAGCATAATCCTAATCGACTATATACGGCATCACAACATCTACATGTTACTGAAGATGAAGGTCAAACATGGAAAATCATCTCTCCAGATCTTACTCGCAACGAGGCGGAAAAACTAATCTCATCTGGTGGGCCCATTACTCAAGACAATACAAGTGTAGAGTATTATGCTACCATATTTGCTGCTGCAGAATCTCCTATTAAAGAAGGAGTTATATGGGTCGGTAGCGATGATGGTCGACTACACGTAACTCAAGACGGAGGTAATAACTGGGTTGAAATCACTAGTAGTAAGATGCCCAAATACCTTATGATCAATAGTATAGACCCAAATCCATTTGATGCGAGCAGTTGTTATGTAGCGGGTACTATGTATAAGTCTGGCGATTATAAACCTTACCTATTCAAAACTGATAATTATGGTAAGTCATGGACACAGATTACAACTGGAATTCCTAACGATCACTTCACAAGAGTGCTCAGATCCGACAAATCTCAGAAAGGCTATCTATATGCAGGTGGTGAATCAGGAATGTACATCAGCCGCAATGATGGCAAGTCCTGGGAGTCTCTACAACTCAATATGCCGATTGTACCTATCACAGATTTAGCCGTAAAAGGTGATGACCTAATAGCAGCCACACAAGGTAGAGGATTGTGGATAATAGATGACCTACACATTCTAAAACAAGCTGAAGACAAGAAAGAGAAAGGTAATTTCGTATATGCTCCAGATGTATCATATCGTATGTCTGGCTCAGCTCCAAAAGACGCTAAAGGTGCCGGAGTCAATCATCCTGGAGGTGTCAATATCCATTTTTATCTGGATCAATATGATGCCAAGAAAGATACATTCTCTATCAGTTACCTATTGGGCAAGGATACCATAGTGACCTACTCGAATCACGCAGAACAGAAAGACTTTAAACTAAAGGATATTAAGCAAGGCGCAAATAAACACAGATGGAATATGCGCTACCCTACTGCCAAGAAATTCGATGGTATGATACTATGGTGGGGAAGCACTAATGGAGCGATGGTAGCACCTGGAACGTATTCCGCAGTTGTTACTATCAATGGG
>DDCY01000010.1 GCA_002335865.1 Saprospiraceae bacterium UBA1994 | reverse complement strand
ATAATAAAAGGAAGTTCTTCTACACTTTATGGTGGTGGAGCGATAGCAGGTCTTGTTAATATGGTTTCCAAAAGACCAGAAGATGAGCCTGAAGTCAATATTTTGCTCTCTCAAACTCACATTGGAGGCAGTACTGGTAATGTTTTTTACAGTAAAAGAAATGACAATATTGGGTTTACACTTTACGGTGCAGCTCATTATAATTCACCCTATGATCCAGATGGTGATCAGTTTACTAATATCCCAAAAACAACATCTTTCTCTTTTAATCCAAAGCTCTTTTACTATCCTAATCCCAATACCACTTTATGGTTCGGTATAAATGCAACTTTAGATGAAAGAACTGGTGGTGATATTAATGTGGTCACAGACGGTGTTGATACAGAACATGTCTATTTTGAAGACAATAATTCAAGTAGACTTAGTACACAGTTTGCTTATGAAGCTATTCTATCTAAAAATCAAAGGATAGAAATAAAAAATAGTGTCGGATATTACAGCCGTAATACTGTTTTACCAAATTTTGCATTTGATGGCGACGAGATAAATTCATTTACAGAGTTTAATTACTCTTCAAAAGGTAGTAGATCAGACTGGATACTAGGTGCAAATTTATATACAAACTCCTTCCAGGAAGAAACAACTATTTCACCCAGAGACATGAAGCAAATCACTGTAGGTGGCTTTGTAAATAACACAACAGACATCAATGAAAAATTAATACTTGAGTCTGGATTTAGAACAGATTATAGCATAGATTGGGGTGTTTTCCCTTTGCCTAGAGTTGCTTTATTATGGAAAGCCTCCAATAGCTTCTCAACACGAATTGGCGGTGGTATGGGCTACAAGATACCTGATCTATTTACAGAAGAAGCAGCGACACTAAATTTTCAAAACGTGATGGCAATCTCACCTGACAAGTTAGAAGCAGAAAAATCATTGGGGATTAACCTTGACTTCAATTACACTACAGCCCTTACAGATCAATTATCCTTTTCCATGAATCAATTATTCTACAACACGTCAATTAATAATGCTCTACTCCTTGAGCAAGTCGCATCTTCACAATTTGAATTTAGTAATGCAACTGAAAATATCCAAAGCTATGGTTCTGAAACCAATGTAAAGTTTGTCTACCAAGACTTCCGCTGGTTTATTAATTATGCATATATAGATGTAAGGCTTAATTACTTACAAGATAGCCCTCAGAAGCCACTTACGCCAAAACACAATGCAGGTACAGTTCTAATGTATGAAAATGAAGATTGGAGGATTGGATACGAGGTGTACTACACTGGGAAGCAAAATTTATCGAATGGTACTAAGTCCAGCGATTTTACCACCATGGGCTTATTGGTTCAAAAACACTTTGAATGGGGCAGCCCATATATCAACTTTGAGAACTTTACTGACAGAAGACAAAGTAGATATTCACCAGAAGTATTGGGAACAACCCTAAATCCAGTGTTTCCAGAATTATATGCTCCAACTGATGGGTTTGTATTTACTGTTGGTATCAATATCAAGCCTTTTGGAAGAGAGGAATGCAGTGATGGCTGCCATGCAGAATAAAACTACGCACCATGTCATTACTAATATTCTTTCTTGTCTATTTCTTTCTAGTATTCTTTCTAAGATCATTCTTGCTCTGGAAACGTACTAAAATTAATCCATTGACTTTTAACAAAGGAGATGATGCTCACGGCTATAACGGAAAGGTTTTTAGCATTATATCCATCATCGAAGTAGTGGTGCTTGTCTTGTATGCATTTGTACCTAGCTGGGAAAAGTACCTTCTTCCATTTTGGTATTTAGAAAACGAATACCTTACTTATGTAGGTTGGTTTCTACTTGTGTTTTCCCTGGCTTTCGTTTGGTTTGCTCAGTCAAATATGAGGGATTCATGGCGTATCGGTATCGATGAGGAACATAAATCAGAATTGATTACAGATGGTTTCTTTGCCTTTTCTCGAAATCCTATCTTCTTAGGTATTATGATCGCTAATATAGGGTTGTTTTTGGTGTTGCCTAATGCATTTACACTTCTGATTATTGCACTATCGACCATTAGTATCAATACTCAGGTCAGACTTGAAGAAGAGTTCTTAGAAGAAGTATTTGGAGACAAATATGTAGATTACAAATCATCCGTCAGAAGATGGTTTTAAACTTGTATATATGAATTATAAACAATCGATCGTAGGAAGTGCTATTGCATTCATTGTTGCTACCAGTTGCTGTTGGCTGCCTGCACTCGTCATAGGCCTTGGTGGAGCATCTGGTCTGTTAGCCTTTGCCAACGGGTTAGAACAGTTTAGTGGAGTATTTATGGCAATTGGTTTCATTGCTCTTATCTATGGAGGCTACCTATACAATAAAAGAAAGTCTAGTAATACAGATGTAGAGGTACAATTGGTATCTACCATTACTTGTCCTAAATGTGAACATCAACAAGAAGAAACTATGCCCACAAATGCTTGTCAGTACTTTTATGAATGTAGCAATTGCAATGAGATTCTGAAGCCAAAGTCTGGCGATTGCTGTGTCTACTGTAGCTATGGCACTGTAGCCTGTCCACCTATTCAACAAAACTTAAATTGCTGTTAGCCCATGTATCAAGCAAAATCAATACGAACCTTTATTGGTTCTAAAAACTACGAGGAATCAAGAAGATTTTATCGTGAACTCGGTTTCGAAGAGATAGTACTTTTTGATAATATGTGCCTTTTCAAAGTGAATGAGAACCTTTCATTTTACCTACAAGATGCTTATGTCAAAAAGTGGTGTAACAATTCGATGGTTTTCTTGGAAGTTGATGATGTAGATCAATGTTACCAAGAAATTACCGCCAAGAAATTAGATGGCAAATACAAGTATGTAAGGTTCACCGACATCAAACAATATGACTGGGGTCGAGAGTTCTTCATGCATGACCCATCAGGTATTTTATGGCATTTCGGTCAATTCAACGATTAAAACTAAAAGACAAATGAAACAAGAAAAACACATACATAAATACGACAATAACGGCAAAAGAATATGTTGTTCTCTAGAAGAGAAGATTGATCTAAAGACACCACCACCTATTGTCCACACAAAAGATGATGGTCACGATCACGACCATGATCACGAACATAATCATGAAGGAGGATTAAAAACTTATTTAGCGGCTATAACCAGCTTCGTATTGTTGATTGCTGGAGTAGCGATGGATTATTATGATGTTGCTTTCTTTACTGGTTGGATTCGTCCAGTATGGTATGTGGCAGCTTATATTCCAGTGGGTTTTCCTGTCATTAAAGAAGCCTTTTTAGCATTATCAAAAGGTGAGATTTTTACAGAGTTTTTCTTGATGAGTATTGCCACCATTGGAGCCTTTGCCATCAATGAATATCCAGAAGGTGTAGCCGTAATGTTATTTTATGCAGTTGGCGAATTATTCCAAAGTGCGGCAGTGAAGAGAGCAAAAAATAACATCAAAGCACTTCTTGATGTGCGACCAAAAATTGCCAATGTATTCAAAAGTGGAACTTACTCATCTGTCGTTCCAGAAGAGGTAGTTATTGGTGATCGTATACAAATCAAAGTAGGCGAAAAAATCCCTCTAGATGGTATACTACTTTCTGATAAGGCAAGCCTCAATACCGCTGCACTTACAGGAGAAAGTAAACCTCAACAACTAAACCAAGGAGAAACAGTACTAGCTGGATCGATCAATATGGAATCAGTGATAGAGGTAGAGACAACGAAACTGTTTAATGATAGTTCTGTAGCTAGGATTCTACATTTGGTACAAGAGGCTACGTCAAAGAAAGCCAAAACAGAACTTTTGATTCGTCGCTTGGCTAAAATCTACACACCAATTGTGACTTATTTAGCGATTGCAATATGTTTTCTTCCTTTCTTCTTTGTAGATGATTATGTGTTCAGAGATTGGTTGTATAGAGCATTGATATTTCTAGTGATTTCATGTCCATGTGCATTAGTCATTTCTATTCCTCTTGGATATTTTGGAGGACTGGGAGCGGCATCTAAAAATGGAATACTATTCAAAGGAGCAACTTTCATGGATAAACTCAAAGAAGTAAATACGATGGTGATGGATAAAACAGGAACCGTTACCAAAGGAGTTTTCAAAATAAAGGACATCAAAATAATAGGAGACTACCAAAAGGATGACTTCATGAGAATGCTTTTGGCAATAGAATCTAAATCTACTCATCCGATTGCAAAAGCCATCATGGAGTACTCTATACAAGGTAACCTACCAGAGGCAAAGGACATAAAAGAGATTGCAGGAAAAGGATTGGCTGGAACTGTAGACGGTAAACAATTGGCAGTTGGCAATAAAAAGCTGATGACCCAATTCGGAATTAATACTCCATCAGAGATAGATGCCATAGTGGAATCTATAGTATTGGTAGGTATTGACAATCAATTTGCTGGATATGTAACCATTGCTGATGAGATGAAAGAAGATGCCAAAGAGACTATTGCAGCATTTAGCAAGGTAGGCATTACCAATATAATGATGCTATCTGGCGATAAAGATTCAATCACTCAAAAAGTAGCTTCTGACTTAGGCATATCAAATGCAAAAGGTGGTTTACTTCCAGAAGACAAATTAGCCGAAGTAGAGCTCCTAAAGAAAGATCCTTCAAATGTGGTTGCATTCATAGGTGATGGTATTAATGATGCACCTGTCTTGGCTGCCAGTGATGTAGGTATTGCTATGGGAGCCATGGGTAGTGATGTAGCTATAGAGACAGCTGATATTATCATCCAAACTGATCAACCTTCCAAAGTGGTCACTGGAATCAAAATTGCCAAATCTACTCAAAGTATTATATGGCAAAATATCTATTTAGCCTTCGCTGTCAAGATCTTGGTATTGATCGGCGGTGCCTTTGGGTTAGCTACTATGTGGCAGGCAGTTTTTGCAGATGTAGGAGTAGCACTTTTAGCGATATTGAATGCTGTGAGATTGCAGAGAATGGAATGGAAGTAAACAAGGACTGAATAAAATTATGAAGAAATCAACATTTAAGATTACAAAGATGGATTGCCCATCAGAAGAGAACATGATAAGATTAAAGTTATCTGAGTTTACAGATGTTCGTCACCTTGATTTTGATATTGACAATCGTATTTTACAAGTATATCATGATGATAACTTAGACTCTATAGATGGTGCCTTGAATGAATTAAATCTTGGATCTACTTTATCGGATTCTGTTGTTTCTACAGATCATGATTTTGATGAAGAAACTGATCAAAGCAAATTACTCTGGACAGTACTTGTAATTAATCTAGCTTTCTTTTTCATAGAGATGACCACTGGACTTGTTTCTAAATCCATGGGTTTAGTAGCGGATAGTTTGGATATGTTGGCAGATGCCTTTGTATACGGTATTAGCTTATTTGCAGTAGGTGGTTCTATCTCTCGTAAAAAGAGTATTGCAAAAACAGCTGGTTGGTTTCAAATCATCCTAGCAATTGTAGGTTTTGCTGAGGTGATAAGGAGATTCATATCCGGAGAAGAATTACCAAATTTCTCTACAATGATTTTAGTATCTGTTTTTGCACTTATCGCCAATGGTTTTTGTCTTTATCTACTTCACAAATCCAAGAGTAAAGAAGAAGCCCATATGCAAGCCAGTTTGATATTCACATCCAATGATGTTATTATTAATCTTGGGGTTATCGTCGCAGGAGTTTTGGTCTATGTAACCAATACTCGCTTTCCAGATTTAGTTATTGGATCTATAGTTTTTGTGTTGGTATTGCAAGGTGCTATGAGGATATTGAAGTTGGGCAAGTGATACTCATTCAAACCCTGACTAGTAAAAACATATTCAGCATCTAATGGTTATCGTTTATTCAAAAGTAGATAATATTGCAAAGACTTTTCTTAGAGTAGCAATATGAATTGCTACTTTAGGAAAACATCACTCTTGTCATTTCATGCTGTTGGTTTCATTTGTGTGTAAAGTAACTTTGACATGGTACCAATTTAAACTTAAACCAATTAAGGGTCGAAGACTTAAGTTTACTTCTCTATTATCAATTTAGAATAAATTAGTTCTATTTTATAAAACATCATCCGTCTCATCAATCTGATCATCCTCAAAACTCGATAAGTAATGACGAGTAACTTTAGAGTCTGCATGACCCATAGCATCAGAAATAAGCCCAAGCCTTATACCAGCCCTTTTGAGGCTCATCGCATAAGTATGACGAGCCGTGTAAGTTGAAATATCTGGTTCTATCCCAATCCTAATAGCTATTTCCTTAAGATCTCGATTTACTTGTCTAATGCACTTTCTTATTCTATTTGCTCTTTGAGTTGGAGTTTTGTGAAAGTTTGATAAAACAGGAAATAAGTAAACTCCTCCTTTGTATTTATCTATTAACTCTTGTAGTGAAGCCGAAATCTTAATGCTGAATAATTTACCTGTTTTTTGTCTAGTATATATTATTCTTCCATTCCTAACACTAGCGGGTTTAAGATGACAGAAATCTGTCCAGTTAATACCTCTGCAGTAATACATGAACATAAAGTAATCCTTAGCATAAGCCAACTTTGGGTATTTAGCCTCATCAAAATCTTTAAACTTTCCAAGCTCCTCTTCAGAAAATGCACGATGATTAGGTTCGGACTTCAAATGAGCATAAGAATACCCTTTAGGGTTAAATTGATTACGGAAAGGATACAACTCATGGGCTATTAAATCCCTTGAAATAGCCTTGTTGAAGATGGCAGAAACAGTTCTCATATATTGATTGGCCGTAGATGGTGCAACACCTTTCCTATCTCGCTTATCTCCAATCAGCCAAACTTCCCATTTGTGTAAGAAAGTAACGTCTATGTCTTCAAAATTTATCTTCCTATCCGCAAATGACTTTACAGAGTTGGTGATATTTTTGTACACCTGCATGTTTCCGATCTTACCAGACTGCCTCATTTCCGCCATCAGTTCATCTGCAAATTCAAAGAAGTCAGTTGTACTTGTCTGGGTACCACTGAATTTCCTTTTAAACTCAATTAGCGACAAGGGTTTCCCAGAAAGAATAGCCTCATCAATAAGCTTTTGTGCCATTAGCTCATATCTTCTCAATGCCATATTTTTCTGTTCATGATTATCTACAGACCTTCTAAATCTTGATTTTTCCGTATTCCATTCCTTTTCAGTAGAATCATAACCCAGGGTGATTTTTTTAACCTTGCGATTTGAAATGGCTTGGAGTATGATAGGATGTCTACCATTTGAAAGTGTTTTGTGTTTGTAGAGTAAAATCTTGGTGGAAACCATATTGTTGACTTTTTAAATAAATTAAATAATTAATAATATTTAACTCTCTGTCATACAATATATTAAATGAAGTAAAATGCAAATGCAATGTTCTGTCACGCAGGGGGTCGCGGGTT
>DDCY01000034.1 GCA_002335865.1 Saprospiraceae bacterium UBA1994 | reverse complement strand
TATCACATCTTGTAATCAGCATAACAACGACGCAGCAAACAAAACGTCTACATTTACAGTAAAGCAAGTAGCCACATCTTTAGATTGGATGTCAATAGATGAGTTCGATAAGTTAGATATGACAGGAAAAAAAGGTGTGTTAGTAGATGTTTATACTGATTGGTGTGGATATTGTAAAATCATGGATAAGTATACGTTTACAGATCCAGAAGTCATAGCTTATTTAGCAGATAATTATTATCTTATTAAATTTAACGCTGAGCAAAAAGAGCCAATACAATTTGATGGACGTACATTTGAATGGAAAGCCGGAGGTAGAAAAGGATATAATACTTTAGCTAGTTACATGCTCGAAGGGCAAATGTCATATCCATCGATGGTGTATTACAATGAGGATAAGCTAAAAATCATAGCTGTGCCTGGATATAAGAAACCCACCCAATTACTGAATGATATTGAAAGAGTGCAGAAACTTCCTATGTAATTATATGGCATTTTTCAGGTTGCATAACTCTATAGGTGCTAGCTTATCTCTAATCTTACATATCCATCATACTTAAGATTGTATGAATAAAGTTATATTTAACATATTTGCATTCGCTGAATTATGCGGTTTGAGGNNTTGCGGTATAATTGTATTAACAGTAAAAGATATATTCTGATGTTTGATCAGCTCATACTACAAAGTACTAATGGGAATACAAGTTGGCTTACGGTTATTATGACTGTTCTGATAGCCTTTATCTTGTCTTCTATAATAGTCATTACATACGACTTCACCACCAAGGGTGTAAAGAAGTCTGTAAATTTCCTCCAATCTTTAGCGCTTATTTCAATAGTCGCATCTACAGTGATGCAAGCTATAGGAGATAGTGTAGGTTTAGGGCTTGGTATGATTGGCGTATTTTCTATAATTAGATTTCGTACAGCATTGGATAATCCACGCAATATGGTATTCATGTTTGCATCACTAGCAGTGGGTATATCTTGTGGTGTATATGGCTATGCTATCGCTGTTGCAGGGACTATAGGATTCTGCTTAGTAGCATTATTAATTAGCTATACACCTCTAGGACAGACCAATGAACTAGTTGGGACATTAAAATTGCAAATTCCTAAGGATATAGGAGCAAGGAATAGGTTAATTAAGATATTGAATAAGTACTGCAATGGATTTGATCTAGATCAATACAGATTTTTGAGCCCCAAAAAAATAGTGACTACTGACGAAGCAGGGATAAGGCATGTTAGTTATATTAATCGTGACCATATTCAAGAGAAGACATATCTGATCAAATTGCGTACTAAGTATCAAGCCTATGAACTCAGTGAAGTATTGGAATCTGACAAGGACTTCAATGAAGTGAGAGTCAAATTTAGTAAGGAAAGTAATAAGATGTAACCATGAGATTTCCGTACATTATATTAATAGGAATAGCTGTAGTATCTGTTTGGATGCTTAATGGCAGGTATTATCAAGAAGAGTTGACTTTGTTTGGTTTTGCAGAGACGAAAGAAACTGAGATTAATCTCAATTTTTCAGTGATGGTAGACGAACTCAATGTGCTTAGTGGTCAGTCGGTCAAAGAGGGGCAATTACTACTCAGAGCAAAAAGGCTGGATAGTGATATCAAATTTGAAGATCAGGAGATGAAGATCAGCGAGATTAATGCAAAGAAACGAATTTGGAGATCTGAGCAAGAAGGGAAACTCAAAACGCTAGAGTCATCATACTTAAAAAAAATGGGTGAGGTCAATACTCAGATTGATGCTATAAACAACAAACTTGCTCAACAGAAGGAACTCTATGAAGGGCTAGATTATATAGAAGCTAACCAAGATCTCCCTGCCAATCACCCCAGTAAAATGCGGATTGCTGCATACGAAGAGGAGCGTAGAAACATAGAGAAGAGATATCAACTAGACCTAACTAACTTACAAAGTATCATCGCTAAAGGGACGAAAGATGATGACGAAACGATCAAGAGGCTACGTGCAGAATATAAGCACGTACAAGATAATAAAGAGATAGTTGTAGATATAGTAGCACCAACTGATGGACTTATTGGTAATGTTCATTGCAAAGAAGGTGAACATATTACAGATTTCCGTACGTTAATATCATTCTATGAACCCAATCCTACTTTAGTGAAAGCATATGTTCACGAAGACTACTTAGTGAAGGTGGATATCGGAGACGAATTTAAAATATCATCTATTAAAGATATTACTCAGACATATACAGGTAAAGTAGTTGGTTTAGGGTCTCGTATCGTAGAGATACCAGCACGTATGCGTAAGGTACCTGAGTTTAAAACTTATGGTAGAGAGGTAGTAATCAGGCTGCCAGCAAAAAGTAAGTTTTTACAAAATGAGAAACTCATTCTCATAGGAATCAAATCTTAGCTGGATATGATGCGTCAATTTGTTATATCAGTAATACTAACCTTGAGTTGCATGTTCTTGTATGGACAGCAAGAAGTCACTATTGATGAAATAGTAGCTAAAGTCTATGAACAGAATACTGAATTTACGGCAGATGCTTATAAGCTTCCCTGGATAGAGGAGTTAAATGTAAGATCTGAAACTCGTGATTGGAAATTGAGAAAGCAAAGCTATAGTCTACGTCTTCGTCCAGTTTCCTTAGGTGAGCGCAGAGCATCTTCTCAATTGTATAATAGTTGGCAGCAAGAGCTAATATACCTTAAATTGGATGAGGTATACGACCAAGTAGCTGACATTCATGAACTATGGATAGATCAAGATTTCATATCACGTCAGATTGAATTGAAAAAGCAGATTGTAGCCTTACTTTCTGATGTTGAGAAAGTGAACGCTAAACAAAGTCTCATCGATGCGAATAAATTGTCTTTATTGCTAGCAGTAAAAAGCCGTATTGCCGAAATCAATAATGGTATTATATTGGATCAAAAGAGAAGATATGATAAGTTACGAGCGATCTCTGCGCAAGTACAAGGTGATTATATATTACAAGCTGATAGCATCGATGTGAATGGATATATTCAATCGGCTAAAGAGTCGTTACTTGCTACTAATCGTCCCTACATTTCGAATAGCGATCTGTTGGACTTGCAAGTATTGAGAAACGAAATGGAACTTGAAAAAGCCGAGAACAATCGAGTATTAGACTTCGTGTCACTTGAGTATCGTGGTCCTCATGACAATTACTTGGAAGAACGCGTATCTCTAGGTATGAGTTTTAATTTGCCTTTTTTTAATGGTAATCAACTCTCTATTGCCAAGATTAAAGTTGAACAAGAACAAGAGCAATATAAAATAGAAAAAGTAAAGCAAGAGTCTTTGGCCAAGTTAACAAAAATTAGAGAATCTATATTTTCTAATGTTTTTGAATACAATAGCTACAATAAACTATATTCTGAAATAGAAGCTGAAAATCTACAGCTTATCTCCAACATGGAACGGCAGGCGATTATCAATCCGAGTATCAAGCTTAATCACCGAATTCAGGTAATTGAAAATAAACTGTCTTTACTCAAGATTCAAGAAAGTATAGTGAAAAACTATTTAGATTACCTCAGGGCTACAGATAAATATATCATTGGCATCAGCAGTATGTCTACTGCTAAGTAGAACAACTTGCTTGGTTATGTTAACTGTAGCAAGAAATCAAAATTATACTTTTAGAGCAAAAAAGCTCGACCAGTTCATATTTTAGTCTATAACAATGAGTAGTTTTGAGTGACAATAGTCATATGAACGCTGATTATATTATTTATATATGCACACCAAACTTTAGGCATAACTTTGTTTTCAAACAGTGATATTTTTTCTGTTATTAGTTAGTTAATTGAAATGAAATGAACAGTAATACTTTGAAGGTTATAATACTATAATAAAAAGAAATTATTTATTCAAAGGAGTTTACTTTACTGCATTTCAAACTGATAAAGTAGTTTATAGATCTAAGGTGATTATTCAGTAACTATTTTAGTGCAACCTGAAATTAAAATACATTTTTTATGAAAATAATATTTCAAATATTAGTAGTTTTTTTCTCAATTTCAATATGTGCTCAAGGGCAAAATACTATCCAGGTAGGTAATACTACTTTGACAGAGAGAAGTCTACTTACCGGCCTTGGTATAGCATGGGACATAGTTTGGGGTCCTGATGATCATATTTGGTTTACAGAAAGAGAGGGTAAGGTCAAAAGACTAGATCCAGTTTCAGGCAATGTGATAATTGTTCTTGATGCAACGAGTTTAGTTTTTAATGGAAATGGAACCATTGAACCGGGTATGCTGGGGATGTTATTTCATCCGAACTATGAGAGTAATCAACAAATCTATATTGTTTACACTTATGGTAATTCAGGTGTCATTAAAGAAAGACTTAGTAGGTTTGAATGGAATGGTATCGAGTTAGCGAATGAAGAAATTATACTTGATAACATACCTGCAAGAAGTATACATAATGGGTCAAGGCTAATCCTACTGCCAGATAATACAATTTTGATGACTACAGGCGATATTGGTAATCAATCGAACTCGCAAGATATGAGCTCACTGAATGGTAAAACTTTGAGAATTAATCTTGACGGCTCTATTCCAGACGACAATCCATTTCCTAATAGTTATATTTTTTCTTTTGGACATAGAAATTCTCAAGGTCTCTTTTTAGGTCCGAATGATATAATTTATAGTTCTGAATTTGGCCCCAACAGCTCAGACGAAATTAATATTATTGAAGAAGCAAGAAATTATGGATGGCCCAATGTGCTAGGTATATGTAATACTGGGTCTGAAATATCATTTTGTAATGATAACAATGTAAGGGAGCCTGTTCACGAATGGTCTAATACGCCTTCTCCTAATGGACTACTAGTATATAATCATCCTGCTATACCAGAATGGCAAAATAAACTTATGGTGGCTATGCTTGGTGGTATATCACTCAAGCAACCAAGAGTATCAGTATTTGATATTAGCGAAGACGGTCTTGAGTTGAGTAACGAAACAAAGTATTTTGAGACATTTGGTAGAGTCAGAGATATTTGTGTCAATCCAAATACAGGAGCTATTTATTTTGCGACCAATGGACCGGAATATTTTTCAACAAGTGGACCTAATCGAATTGTTGAATATTATAATGATGATTTTGTGGTAGATGTAAAAAATGTATTTCATAAGAATCAATACCTAAAAGTATATCCCAATCCTGTAGTAGAAATTATTAATATAGAAGTGTCAGAAAATTTCATAGGAAAGAAATTAGATTTCATCTCTTTTGCCACAGGCGCATTAGTAATGCAAAAGGTAGTATCTCAGACTACAGAAATTTTAAATATTTCTGACCTTCCGACAGGGCAATACTATATATCCATTATAAATGATAATGGATTAATCACTAAAGTATTTGTGAAGGATTAAAAAGTATAAAAATGCATATCGTTATGCCATGTATGGATTTCCATTCATGCCATATTTATTCAGAGATAAACGGCCTTTCTAGATCTATTTTTATTCATGAAAAAAGATTGGGAATAGATAAAATAAAACAACTTGAAAAGCATCCTAAAAATAGCCTTCTATTTATTTACCTCATTATCAGTGATAGCACAGCAGGATACGACATCTTATAGATTAGATATCGATAGTATTAACATCACGGCATCAGCAGGTGTAGGTCGTACTCAGTACAGTATTGATGCTAAAACGCTCAATCAAAATCCAGTACAAAATATATCTTCAGCGATCAATGAAGTGCCAGGTGTATACATGCACGCTGGCACACTCAATACCAATCGGATCACAGTTCGTGGTATCGGTAATAGGTCGTTGTTTTCTACGACCAAACTCAGATCTTATATCGATGATATTCCTTTGACTAATGGAGTAGGAGAGACGGCGGCTGAAGATTTTGATAGAGAGATATTGCACAGTGTCGATCTGTATAAAGGACCAGGTGCTACTGCCTACGGATCTGGATTAGGCGGATTGATGTTGTTACGTACTTGTAACCAACCAGATGATAATTATCTAAAGACGCAAATCACTACTGGACGCTTTGGATTTCTCAAAAAAAATCAAGTTGCTAGTATAAGCAACGATACATACAGATTGAAACTGCTGCAAGGCTATCAACATACAGATGGTTACAGAGCAAATAATTCTTACGACAATAGAAATTACTCTGTGCTTGCTGGTGTCAATAATGGGAATCACCAACTTTCGCTATTATTACACCATATCAATATCAATGCGCAGATACCTTCATCTCTCAATCGTGAAGACTTTGATAACGAACCAGAGAAAGCAGCATTTACTTGGGGCAGAGTGAATGGTTATGAAGATTACACTAAGACAGTAGCAGGAGCTACATATAGTACCTCAGCCATCGACAAGACATATTTGAAGGCTACAATATTTGCTAATATCTATCAAGGCTTCGAATCTCGACCATTTAATATTCTCGATGATGATTCGGCTAATTTTGGCTTGAGATCTTCATTTTCTTATGATTTTGAAAATAGAAAAAAGTCGAAAGTCCAATTTGGATTTGAAATATCAAAAGAAGAATACAATTATGACTTATACCGAACCGAAGACGGTATTCAAGGTGAGCAGTTTCAGCAAAACCAGGAGCTGAGATCAAGCACACAATTTTTTGCTCAGTACAATATGAATTTTTTGGATGATCTAGAACTAGAAATTGGACTCAATGCAAATCTTACTAGCTACACATTAGACGATCAATTTGCATCAGATATGACTGATATTTCTGGCGAATATAACTACAGTTGGATCTATTCACCAAGGCTAAATCTTAAGTATACTCTAAATGAAAGTGATTATCTTTATGGACTAATTAGTCATGGATATAGTATACCGACATTAGAAGAGACATTGACACCAGATGGATTAATCAATAATGATATAAAGCCAGAAATCGGACTCAATACAGAGATTGGATTTCGTGGAATGACGAATAATGAAAAATGGAGTTATGGGTTGACAGCATACCAAATGTTAGTCAAGAACCTCCTTGTAGCAAGACGTACCGCAGCTGACCAATTTATAGGTGTCAATGCAGGTGGGAGTCGCCATATCGGAGCAGAATTAGACCTAGCGTATAAGATGTTTAATAGTGGTGATTGGCGTTCAGATTTTAATCTAGCGTATACATACCAGAAATTTACTTTCACTGATTTTGTAGATGGAGAAGATGATTACTCTAGTAATGAACTTACTGGGGCTATTCCAAATCAAGTTGCCTTAGGATGGAGTGGGGGGTACAAAAGATTAAGCCTAATTATTAAGTATAAATTTATTGACAGTATGCCAATGCGTGATGACAATTCTAATTATTCTGATGCTTATTCACTACTAGATATGTATATATCAGAGACTATCGCTATAGGGATGTTTGATATTGGAATGAGTGCAGGAGTCAATAATTTGTTAGATACTGATTATGCCTCTATGATATTAGTAAACGCAGGTAGTTTTGGTGGAAATACTCCAAGATATTTCTATCCAGGATTACCAATAAACGCTTTTGGCCGCATGTCGATTAGGTATAACTTTTAGTCAAGACTAGAAGATTGTTTTCTTACATTTTAGATATTGATTCCAAAGGAAATAAATAGACACGGAGTTTTTTTCTAATTGGAACTTAATATTAAATAAGTTTTAGTGACAACGTAACTTAAATATAAATTTTATCCTTTAATATAAGGTCGATAGTTTTCTGATTGAATTCCGAGATACGTTGATATTTGCATTCTAGATAGATAAAAAATGGCTGCTTCCTTAAGGGAAACAGCCATTATATTTATCTAAGAAAGTGGCGAAATTATGCCTTCTTCTTTCTTTTTACTTTCTTCTTTCCTTTAGTTTTTAGAGCCATCTCTACTGCATTGTACATGTTTAGAGTGCCACCAGATACTGAAAGCTCAGAAAATGGTACCATTTCATCTGTACCAGGTTTTTTCACTGTGTCAGTTTGCTTAATAGAAGAGCCCAAGATGATCTTTTTTACTTGCCCAGCAGTTAATGCAGGAAAGTAAGATCTTAGTACTGCAGCTACTCCAGCTACTACAGGGGCTGCCATAGACGTACCTTGTAATTTTCTATATTCATTATTCGGTAAAGTGTTGTAGATCTGCACTCCAGGAGCAAATACATCTACATTCGTAGCTCCATAGTTAGAGAATGTAGCAGAAAGATCTTCACCTCTTTCAAAGTTAAGTGCTCCTACCTCAATCCAGTTTTTAGCTTTTTTATCCTTTTTGAATATCCACCAACCGTCTCTCTTGTCGTATTTGTCATTCGGGAAGTTGCCTGTAGTATCATTATCTTGTGCTGAGTTACCAGCGGCATGTACAAGCAATACATCTTTCTTCTTCGCATATTTTACAGCCTCATCTACCACATCTTTATCGTGACTAAAGCCTTTTCCAAAGCTCATGTTGATAATGCTTGCACCGTTGTCTACAGCATATCTTATTGCTGCAGCTACATCTTTATCTCTTTCATCTCCATCAGGTACAGTACGTACTGACATTAGCTTCACATTATTAGCTACACCTTGTACACCAATACCATTGTCTCTTACTGCACCAACTATACCTCCCACGTGTGTTCCGTGTAGTGGATCTGGACCTTCAACATCGTTATTCCCATAGTCAGTTTCTCTACTGTTTGAATAGTCATCACCTACGATATCTCTTGTATTTAATTCCGGATTATAGTGGTAATCTAATTGAGATTGGTAATAAGCTTTTTGGCCATTAATAGCTTCTTTCAGAACGGCCTTTATTTCACTAGTTGTCATTGGTTCAGCTAAAAACTGAGGTAATACTCTTTTTGCCATAACAAGTTTTTGATCTTCGCCAGCTTCCATTGCACTTATTGCTTCTGAAGTTATAGTATCTGATCCGATCAAATTTGCAGCCATGTCTATTGACATACCCAACTCCATTTCTGTACTATCCATTCTAGCTATTCTGCTAGTTGCTTTCGTTCTAGCATCCTCAACTTCTGCTTGACAGATTAAGAACTTGTCGTAATTCACCTTATCTTCTTTGTTGAGTGCAGCGGGGTCAGATACTTTATCGTATTTACCCCTATAAAGTGCATATTGTCTAGTTACTTCTAGATTGTCTCCTCCTACATGGCTACCATCTCTACCTCCGATAAAATTCCATCCATGGATATCATCTATATAACCATTATTGTCATCATCTATACCGTTTCCTGGTATTTCACCGGGATTTACCCACATATTGTCAGCAAGATCTTCGTGCTCGATATCCATACCAGAATCAATGATTGCCACTACAACAGTCTGTGAAGCACGTCCTTTGAGTAGTGTGTTATAAGTCTTGTCTATTGATACACCATTAAATCCATCTGCAGGATCTTGGTGATACCAATCATTAGGCGCTTGAGCCGACATAGTTACATAGCATGCTGATGCAAGTAATAAGGTTAATAGTTTTTTCATTGTATGCGTTTAATAGTGATTAAGTTTATCCCCTACATCAGATACAGAGGGTTACAAATGTATTAATTCTCTTATAAATACCAATAAAACAGGGTAATAGTTGTTTCTAATTATAATTTTATAAAGCATTAAATCCTTAAACTGTGATTTATTGAAGTTCAAATAACATTTTAGGCATTACTCTGTTTGTAAATATTTAGTACAAAAACTTAACTATGAAATTAGATCCTAATAAATCGATATTTGAATATAGGGTAAGACCTATTTATCAAGCTTTGACAGTACTAGCTATTATAGCATTAGTATGTGGTATCGCCCAGTTAGCCATTATGGCAGGCTGGTTTTCCCCAAAGATCTATTTTCCATATGTAGTTACTTTTTCGTTTTTGCTATTTTACGCTTTAGGTAACTGTTTATTGAGTTTTGCTGAGGACAATCAGACCAAGTATTGGACTGAGTCTATCATTTCATATGTTGGGTTGTCTACTCTTGGTGCGGGGCTTGCATACCTAATGTCAGGATTGACTATTGGTGAGGCGGCATCTTTTAAGTGGATTTTCTTTGTATTTACATTTGGATATGTCATCTTGCTTACTATCATGCGTAGTATGCGTAAGATTGTAAAGTTCGCTCAAAGAGAGGATAGCAGACTCAGAGGCGAATAGTATTATTGTAACCAATTCCTATTATTTGTCGACATCTCATGCATATGTAGCGGTAACGAATGATCTCAACCAAGATCAAAGGATGCATCGTATATGCAATATAATTCATCGTGCAGGATATCAAGTAACACTTATTGGTCGCAGAAAATCTAATAGTGATTCACTTTATGATCATTCCTTTGCCCAGCATCGATTATCTATGTTTTTTCAAAGCGGTGTGTTGTTTTATTTAGAATATCAGATTCGTCTTTTTTTTTACCTATTATTTAGGTCAAAGCCCGCCATTATGTATAGTGTTGACTTAGATACTGCTTTGCCAGTGATGCTAGCCTCGGTGCTAAGAGGATCTAAGACTATCCATGATGCCCATGAGCTTTTTACAGAAGTACCTGAGTTATTGAAGTCACCTTTTAAGCGTTGGATTTGGCAGAATATAGGGAAGATGACTATGAAGGGCTTTGACTATAGAATAACAGTAAATTATTCATTAGCGATGATCCTAGGTGACACCTATCGTTGTGCATTTATACCAATCAGAAACTTACCTATTGATAAAGAGTTAAGTACTGCGAAATTAGAATTTCAAAGACCTTATATCTGGTACCAAGGGGTACTTAATCAAGGAAGAGGCTTAGAAGAA
This sequence comes from Saprospiraceae bacterium UBA1994, assembly GCA_002335865.1. GTDB lineage: Bacteria > Bacteroidota > Bacteroidia > Chitinophagales > Saprospiraceae > UBA1994. The sequence goes on along the minus strand of DDCY01000034.1, from coordinate 10,564 downwards.
ATGATTACAGCCATGACTTTTCTACTTGATTTCGATCTAAGGATAGCAGGAGAAGGTGATAGGTCACTAACATTAAGACACCTAGCAGAAAAATCTAAAGCTAAAGATAGAATACACTTTCACGGCTGGATGCATCCTTCTGATATGCATTCCTGGGCTAGTAATGCTTGGCTCGGCATCAATTTACTTGATGGCTCTGCAGGTAACTATTATTACTCTTTGGCCAACAGGACTTTTGATTATGTCCAAGCGGAATTACCAGCATTACATATGGACTTTCCAGAGTATCGCATAGTCATAGAGCAGTATGGTGTTGGAGAATTGTTAACTGACTTAAACTCAGATTGCATCGTCAGTACTATTCAAAATCTTATGGCTGATACTTATAAGTATAATCAGTATCGCAATGCATGTAAGAAAGCGAAAGAAGAGCTTACATGGAAATATGAAAGTGAGAAGATAATGGATGTACTTAATACATTATAAGTTGTTGAAAGGATTAGATCCTTACTTCGTTTCTGTTTTTACTTCATTCAGAATGGGGGTTTAATTAAATTGGAGTTAAGTTAGGTGATTACTGCAGACATTGAGAAGCAGACATAAATAATCTAGAAGATGCTGAAGGTTTATAATAACTATAACAAACAACTCTAACTCAAAAAAGGGTCAAGCATATTTATATACTTGACCCTTTATAATGTTACTTTTTCAAAGTATTAACTTTCAGAATAAATATCCTCAACATTCTCTTTGATATAAGCCAGGCATTCATCAATGTTGTTGAACAAACAATCTTTTGGCAATAATGTAGGAATCATATTGACTCTTTCCATCATATACTTCGGTTGCTTCTGTAGTCCAACAAGTAATATTTTTTTGCCTTGATTCATTAGTGGTACGATAACATCTTCTAAAGCATATAGTCCAGATTGATCGATATAAGATGTCTTGTCCATACGTATTATTATAGCCTGTGCTGTATCTGGTAATTGGTTTGATAGGGCTACAAAGTCACTGGTAGTTCCAAAGAATAATGGTCCATGTATGTGTTTAATGAATACCTCTTCTTTCAGATTTTCTGGAAATGCAAATTCGTCTCCCCATGGTTCTTCATTCAGTGATTTTATATCTGATTTTTCAGAAGTAAGATCACCTATTTTTTTCATGAACATTAGCGAAGCTATCACTAGTCCTATTCCTACAGCATACACTAAATTCCATACACTGGAAAGTACCAGTACGATTAGCATTATAGCTACCTCTGGTTTTGGTATATTGGGTATAGCCTTGAGTCCTTTATAATCCATTACGCTTATACCTACAGTAATCAAAATTCCTGCTAGTACGGCCGCAGGAATTTTCGATGCTACGGGTCCCAGAGAAACCATTATGATCAGTAAAAGCACTCCAGCGATCATTCCTGATATCCTTGTTTTTCCACCAGAATTTATATTCACAACAGTACGTATCGTAGCTCCTGCTCCAGGAAGTCCTCCAAAAAACGCACCAACAGCATTACCGATACCCTGACCCACTAACTCTTTGTTTGGGTCATGCTGTGTCTTAGTCATATTATCAGCTACTACAGATGTAAGTAAAGAATCTATAGCTCCTAACAGGGCTAATGTAAGAGCGGTAAATATGTACGGAGCAATCGAACCCAATTCAAAATTTGTAAAAATATTCCAATTGGGTTTTGGAAATCCACTAGGAATTTGAGAAATAGGTTCATAGTTCAGCCCGGCAAAATAAGCGACGCTAGAGACCGCTAAGAGGGCAACTAACGTACTAGGTATCACCGTCGTGATTCTCTTAAATCCGAAGATGATTATAATAGTACATAGTGACAGTATAAGTTCTAACCAATTAATGTTCTTTAATCCTCGAGGTAACACTCTTAAAGCACCTAAAACTCCTGATGAATCACTACCTGCTAAAGTAGCCGCCTCTTGTTGTATTTGTGCTTGGGTAATGGTCTTTGCTCGTTTTATGGTCTCTTCAAAATTTTCAAGTACTAGCAAGCCTTCTCCTGCTTCTTCTTTAAGTATATTGTCTAGAATTATTTCTTCTGCTTGGGGTTTAAATTGATTGACATAATCTAAATCTTCCTTAGGGTAATAACCTATAGATGGCATGATCTGAGTGATGAGGATGATTACCCCAATTGCTGTCATAAATCCGCTTACCACAGGATAGGGTATGTACTTGATATACTTACCTAATCCTAGAAATCCCAATCCTATTTGCATTACACCCGCTAATAAAAAAACGGTAAGTATAGAGGGTAATGCCTGAATGACATCTCCATCATTGAGTGCTACTATCCCTGCAATGACTACCATACTTACTGCTGTCATAGGGGCGGTAGGCCCAGAAATTTGTGTATTAGTACCACCAAATAAGGCCGCAAAGAAACTAACGAATATCGCTCCGTAAAGACCGGCAGCTGGACCTAGTCCAGAACTTACCCCAAAGGCCAATGCCAGTGGTAAGGCCACTATACCTGCAGTAATCCCACCAAAGAGATCACCCTTTATATGCTTTAATGTGAAGTAGTTTTTCATGTTGATTTATAAAAATTTTGTACAGCTAAATTAGATGTACCGTAAAAGTTTAGATCTGTGAATAATAGATCTGTAGAATATTATAATTGTAAATCGGTATGGAAAAACTACACTTTTGGGGGAGGAGAAATATTCTTGGTATGATTTTGTGATTGTAGAATTCTCTCTGTATATGCATTCAAGATAGTTATCTGTAGAAAGAAATTGTTGCTATTGCCTTTCTCATCGAGATCAAACTCTATATCCTTTTCTTCTGCGTCTTTGGATTCTCTTTCCTCTTGCTCTTCTTCTCCATAGCTTGCATCGAGGATGATCATATCATCACCAAATAGATAACCAGCTGTATTCATCACAGGTGGCACAATTATCATTATTGCTAATATGAGCGTTATCAATTTCATAGAGAATAAAAAGGGGTATCTAATTAATATGTAAGATAATAAACCTAATGAATTTAAACTCCTTTTGTTCATTTTTGACTCGGCCTACAGTTTAAGTCGACCGCTGAGAAATGGATATATTATTTCTAAGACCTAGTGTCTTTTTTTATAGAAAGACATTACTCCTAAATACTCATACAACCTACCCTTTATCCCTTAACTTTTACATCTGCCTTACCTGCCAAATCTAGAAAGAAAGCATACTCCAATGCTGTCTCTTTGTACCTCTGAAATCTTCCAGAAGCGCCACCATGACCTGCGCCCATATTTGTATGTAATAGAAGTGGGTTGTTATCTGTTTTCATATCTCTGAGTTTAGCGATCCACTTTGCTGGTTCCCAGTATTGTACTTGACTATCATGATATCCAGTAGTGACCAGCATAGCGGGATAGTCTTTTTCCTCGATATTATCAAGTGGTGAGTATGACTTGATATAGTCATAGTACACTCTGTCTTTAGGGTTTCCCCATTCGTCAAATTCTCCCGTGGTCAGAGGTATGCTTTCATCGAGCATAGTAGTTACAACATCTACAAATGGTACAGCAGATACGACACCTTTCCACATGTCTGGTTCCATATTGATGATCGCCCCCATAAGTAAGCCACCAGCTGATCCACCCATAGCCATGAGGCCATCCTCACTTGTATATTTATTATCTATCAAGTATTTGCCACAATCGATAAAATCATTAAATGTATTTTTCTTCTTGAGGAATTTCCCATCTTCATACCATTGGCGTCCCATCTCTTGTCCTCCCCTGATATGTGCTATTGCGAATGCAAATCCTCTATCCATTAAGCTCAATCTTACAGAGCTAAAGTATGGGTCCATACTATTACCATAAGAACCATATCCATAGAGAAGCAATGGTTGTTTGCCATCTTTTTGATATCCTTTTTTGTATACGATAGAGATAGGTACTCTTGCTCCATCTCTCGCAGTGATCATCAGTCGCTCAGATGCGTAATCTTTAGGATTGAAATCACCTACTACTTCTTGTTGTTTGAGTTTAGAAAGTGATTGAGATTTCATGTCATAATCAAAAGTTGTGTTAGGCGTAGTAAGAGATGTAAATCCTACTCTGAGCTGATCAGTATCAAACTCAGGATTAGTGCTTGTATAAGCTAGATAGGCATCCTCACCAAAGTTGATGTGGTGATCATTGCTTCCATCCCAACCGAGCACTCTGACTTTGGTGATACCTTCTATTCTTTCCGATAAGACTAAGTAATCTTTAAAAAATTCCGTTCCTTCTAAAAATACATCTTCTCTATGTGGAATATAATCAGTCCAATTTTCTTGATTAGTAGCATCCTCAGAAGTAGTCATCACCTTGAAGTTTTTAGCGCCATCTTTATTAGTTCTTATATACCATTTGTCGTCATAGTGTCCGATCGAGTATTCGAGGTTTCTTTCTCTCGGTTGAAACATTCTAAGATCTCCGTTTGGTTGATCAGCGTCTAGTAATTGAAATTCCTGACTGAGTGTAGCCCATGACCCTATTACAATATATTTTTTTGATTTAGTCTTATACACAAGCGCATTAAAAGTATCATCTTCTTCGTGGAATACTTCTACATCATCGATTGCAGATGTACCTACTATATGCTTAAATATCTTATATGATCTCAGTGCGTCATCCTTGCGTGTGTAGAATATCGTCTTATTATCATTAGCCCAAGTTGCCCCACCAGTAGTGTTTTCGATCTCGTCATCATACATCTCACCAGTCTCCAAGTTCTTAAATCTTAGAGTATACTGTCTTCTACTTACAGGATCTTCACCAAAAGCGAGTATTTTATTGTTAGGAGATACTGAGAGTCCACTTACTGCATAGTATTCATATTCAGAAGCCAGTTCGTTGACATTGAGCATGATCTCTTCATTGGCTTCCATACTTCCTTTCTTACGAGCATATATAGGATATTCTTTGTCTTCTTCATATCGAGTGATATAGTGATATCCGTTATCACGATAGGGGACAGACATATCTGTTTGCTTGATACGTCCGACCATCTCGTTAAACAAGGTATCTTGAAATGTCTTGAGATGAGCAGTCATCTCATTAGTGTAATCATTCTCAGCATTGAGATAATCAACTACTTCTTGAGTATGAGTATCTAGTTTCTCGGCAGTCTTTTGCTCATCTGTAAGACGCATCCAATAGTAGTTATCTTCTCTATCATCTCCATGAGTGCTTATGATATGAGATTCCTTCTTCGCTACAGGTGCAATTATATCTTTCTTCTGATACATTTTTGATGTATTGGACATATGCTCTTTGTTTTCTGTTTGACATGCATGTAACCCAATAGCCAAGAAAATCACCATCAATTGTTTCATTGAAATCTTCATATTATTTAGTTTGGTATACTTGAGTTGGGAAATGTTTGATTATTAGGTACAAGCCATTCACTTGTATCTAAAGATTGCAAGATATATAGAAGTCAATCAATAAACAAGTATCAATAATTAGATCAAAAAACAAAATATATTAGCATGATGTAGACATATCTTTCAGTGGTCGCATATATGATCTCTTAATTGTACAATTCACTTTTACTAATTACCCTCCACTAAATTATAGAAGCTAAAACTACTTTACGTATTTTGGACTCGCAAAACCAAACGAATGCAATTAGGTACATCCTATAGGCAAATATTGAGTATCTCGGTCCCTATTATGTTGGGGAGTGCAGCACAGAACATCATCGTGCTCTGTGACAACGTCTTCCTATATCATCAAAGTAAAACAGACTTCGCTGCTGTAGGTATCGTAGGCGTATTTTATCTGATTATAGCATCTATAGGTTACGGTTTTAGTAGAGGTGGACAGGTACTTATAGCAAGGCGTCATGGTGAAAAAGACTACAAGGGTGTTGGTTCTTTTTTCAATGCCCTCATAAGCCTAGAGCTAGTATTAGCCTCTATTATGTTCGTCATATTACAGTTTGGCTCTCATTGGATTTTTACCCAGTTTATAGAGGATCCTATAATCCTTGGTAAGTGCATGGAGTATATCATACCTAGGAGTTATGGTGTGTTTTTTAGCTATCTAGGCGTCTCATTGATTGCCTTGTATACTGGAGTCGCTAGGACTAAGTTTATCATTTACGATACTATTATCCTTACCGTCGTAAATGTCATACTCAACTATATTTTTATATATGGAGCTTTTGGTATAGAGCCTATGGGTATTGCAGGTGCAGGTTGGGCGAGTACACTCTCAGAGGTAGTGGCATTCTTGGCATTTGCATTATACATGAGATACGATATTTACACTCGTAAGTATAGTACATTCAAAAAAGACAATTTTCACCGTAAAGAGATGTGGCAGGTACAGAGTGTATCGTTGCCCCTAGTCTTGCAATCTATATTGGGCCTAGGCTCTTGGTTTATATTCTTTACGCTGATAGAGAATCTAGGGCAACGACAATTGGAGATTTCCAATCTCATTCGCAATATCTATCTCATACTATCTATACCATGCTGGGGATTCTCCGCAGGTATCAATACGCTAGTGAGCAATTACATAGGTCAGCGAAAACGACAAGGGGTGATGCCTATTATTATGAAGACTGCTGTGCTAAGTCTACTGGTTACGGCAGTTGTATCTATTCCCGTATTAGCTATGCCTGAGTTTTTCTTGTACCCACTATTTGGTGGTGATGATATGTTGCTGATCTATGAGACTAAGCCTTATATGCTTGTATTATTAGTGATTATGTTGATATTCTCAGTTGGTGCTATATTTATGAATGGCTTGATAGGTACAGGTCATACACGTACCGCTCTGTGGATACAAGCAGTATTCACGGTAGGCTATGTTATCTATGCTAATTATGCAATAAAAGTTGCTAATCTGGGTTTGGATTGGGCTTGGGCCACAGAGATATTCTATTGGACAGGTATTGGTGTCGTAGTATATATCTATCTACGCAGTAATAAGTGGCACGTAGCTAGGATATAGTAATATTAATATCAAATAGTAAAGAATTGCGAGCTAACATTCTTAGCATTCTCAATTCTAGTTAATATAGACACTTTTAGATCCTGATTTTCACTTTATTTTAGTGGTAATTCAACTACTTTTTGATCGAAAATAGACCCTTTTATAGGCACATTTTATAGCTAAAAATTATTCAAAAATAGCCTCTTATTATGTCTTTAATTTATTGTTTTGCGACGTGATTTCGATCCACTTTACTCCACTCAAATACATGACTTCGGATGTTGTTTTATATTGTGTTAAAACTACATAAAAAGGTAATTATGTTTACCTTTTAAATAAATAGTAAATGATAACTATTCACATAGTTATCATCCCCAAAAACACATTTTTTTAAATAAATATGATATAAATTTTATCCTTATAAAATACTGTCTTACAAATAAATACACATTTAATTATTATTATATTTGTATTCATCTTATTACTATATACTTTAACTATTCTTTTTTTTTCGTTTTAATTGAGAGTAGATTTACATTTTTCTTATATTTGTGGGTGATTTTGTTGCTCAGTTTGTCTTTGATTTAACTATTTAGTCGTGCACCTGGTAAACATTGAATCATTTGAATTCATTTGATGAAAAAAAATAAATCTTTTAAAGGAATGCGTAACGTGTGCTGTATCAGCAGGTTACATAGAAATAAACTCAATAAAGGTCATTCTGATTTGGGATTTATTGATTTCTTGAATTCAATTCCGCTTTAAATTTCAACTATTTGAATTTTTTAAAATTCACAAGCAAATAATATTTCTGATGAGAACAACTATATTAACTACTATGAAATTAAGATTAACAGTTACACTATCAATGTTGATGCTGCTGTCCACACTAGTTTATGGTCAGCTGCCAATCAATGAATCACCGGTTACCGTTTTGGGACCAGGGACTTTTTCTGAAGGGACAACATTGAGTGATCAGGATCTTGATTGTTATGACATGGTTACTTTGACTGCAACAATCACTAATACTGGTTCGGTTGCTATCGAAGCAGGATCTTCTGTAACATGGAATCTAAATGGGTCTGATGTTACTTCGGCAGGAGTTTTAGGTAATTTACCAGTAGGTGTCTCTGTGTTTGTGACTCATACATTTTCGGTAACTGAAGGCGACACTTACACTGCTCTGCTTAATGGAGATAATGTTGATACAAATGGTGATGAAGCTGAACAAATAACATTGGATTCATACAGTGTAACTGGAACAGATTTCGAACCTACACTAACATGTCCTTCTGATGTTACCATTAACACGGCTCCTGATAATGTCTGTAGTGCGCAGTATACCATTCCTGTAATAACAACTGCAGAACCAGGTAGGTGTTCAGAAGGAACTATCACTGTTACTGTAAATGGAAGTGGTGCACTGCCAGGACAATCAATTAACTTAGTTACTGGTCTAACTAACAATTTAGTATACAGCGTAACCAATGATAATGGTACGTATACTTGTTCTTATACTGTAGTTGTAGAGGATGATGATGATCCATATATAGTTGGTGGATCTTGTCCATCGGACATTACAAATACTGCTATAGGTGCAGGCGTATGTACATCTGAGGCATCATGGACAAATCCAGCCTTAGATGATAACTGTAGTATAGCTAGTGCAGTTGTTGTTTTTTCTGGTAGTCCGGTAGCACTTCCAACAAATATTCCTATCAGCTCAAATGGAGGTGGAGTAACTTCTGCTGATTTCTATCCAGGTGTAACTACTGCAACTTTAGTAGTTACGGATGAAGCTGGTAATGTTTTTAATTCATGTACATGGACTATTACGACTCCTGCTGATACTGAGGCACCAGTTGTAACTTGTCCTACAGACGTAACAGGTTTATCTTGTGAAGAAGCTATACCAGCGGCATTTAATGTAAGCAATGGTACTGATTTTGCAGCTTTAACAGGAGCGAGTCTTTCAGATAATTGTGATGCTTTATCCGATTTAGTCGTGACTTACACTGATTCAGGAACTCAAACATTATGCGCCGGTGGAACGATTACAAGGACGTATACAATTAATGATACTGAATCAAATTCTGTGACTTGTCAAGTGACATTTACTTATGATGCGGATACTACCGCACCAGCAGTAACGGGATCAATTACAACTACTACAGTAGAAGGCTGTGCTGCGAGCGCTGCTCCAGCAGCAGTGGCTACAGTAGCTGCATTGGAAGCATTAGGAGTATCTATAGCAGATGATTGTACAGCAGACGGATCCTTAACCGTAGCAAGTAGTGATGCGACGGCAAACACATGTCCAATAGTAATTACAAGAACATACACAGTAAAAGATGCTTGTGATAATGAAAGTGTAGACATCGTACAAATAATAAATGTAGATGATACTACTGCACCAGTTATAGTTGCACCAGCTGATATTGATATAGAATCTTGTGTTGCCGCAGATAGTGAAGTAACGTCAGGTAATTCAGGATTTGCGTATAGTGCAGCATTAGTGACACTCGACGCAGCAGGAGTAACAGCATTCTTAGCATTAACAGGAGCATCAATTACAGAAGCATGTGATTATACAGTAACATATATAGATACTGATGATAGCGGCACACTTCCATTCGTAGTTACAAGAACATGGACAATCACAGATGCTTGTGCTAATACTGCAAGTGATACTCAAACGATCACAGTAGATGATACTACTGCACCAGCAGTAACGGGATCAATTACAACTACTACAGTAGAAGGCTGTGATGCGACCGCTGCTCCAGCAGCAGTGACTGATGTAGCTGGATTGGAAGGATTGACTGGAGATTTACTGATAGCAGATGATTGTACAGCAGACGCATCGTTAACCTTATCACTCGGTACCAATACTACAGGCACATGTCCAATAGTAATTACAAGAACATACGCAGTAACAGATGCTGGAGGTAATGTAAGTGCAAACATTGTACATATAATAAATGTAGATGATGATACTGCACCAGTTATAGTAGCACCAAATGATCCTACAACACTAGAAGGATGTGCTGCAGATGCTACTACAGTAACGTCAGATAATGCAGGATTTGTGTATAGTGATGTATCAGTGACACTCGATGCAGCAGGTGTGACAGCATTCTTAGCATTAACAGGAGCATCAATTACAGAAGCATGTGATTACACAGTAGCATATGTAGATAGCCAGACAGGCACACTTCCATTCGTAGTAACAAGAACATATACAATTACAGATGCTTGCGGTAATACTGCAAGTGACACTCAAACGATCACAGTAGATGATGTTACTGCACCAGCAGTAACAGGCTCAATTACAGCTTCTCCAGTAGAGGGTTGTGGTGGATCACCAGCAGAGACTACAGTAGCTGGATTGGAAGGATTGTTTGGAGATTTAATGATAGAAGATGTATGTACAGCAGATGGAGATTTAGTCGTAACAAGTAGTGATTCGAGTGATGGTAACACGTGTCCAGAAATAATTACACGAACGTATACAGTAACAGATGCTGGAAGTAATGCAAGTGTAGACATCGTACATACAATCACAATAGATGATACTACTTTACCAGTTATAGTAGCACCAAATGA
>DDCY01000018.1 GCA_002335865.1 Saprospiraceae bacterium UBA1994 | reverse complement strand
TCAACCTATTGGGGATTGGAATGTTTCTAATGTAACTAATATGCTGGGGATGTTTTCGGGTGCAACTTCTTTCAACCAACCTATTGGAGAGTGGGATGTGTCTAATGTGACAAATATGGGGAGTATGTTTGCTTATGCAGATTCTTTCAATCAACCTATTGGAGAGTGGGATGTGTCTAATGTGACAAATATAGGGGGTATGTTTGCTTCTGCAGATTCTTTCAATCAACCTATTGGGGATTGGAATTTCTCCAGCGTTAATATGAGTGGAATGTTTTCGGGTGCAACTTCTTTCAACCAACCTATTGGGGATTGGGATGTTTCTAACGTGACTAGTATGGGAGGTATGTTTGAAGATGCCACTTCTTTCAATCAAGATCTTGGGGATTGGAATGTCTTTAGCGTCATAACCATGAATGATATGTTTAGTAATTCAGGTCTTAATACATGTAACTATGACAATACACTGAAAGGGTGGTCCACGCAAAACCTTAGACCAAATGTAACTTTTAGAGCAATTGGTATGAATTACTGTAACAGTGAATCTGAGAGGCAGAGTATTATAAATAACTACGGCTGGAATATGCCTAACGATGAATTGAATTGTACTGATGTATGTCTTGTGTGTCCTATCACTGATAGTAATATACACGCTGCTGTGGACCTTTGGTGTTCAGATCCGACTGAGGCGGAAGCTATCTACGGAAATATATCTAACTGGAATACTTCCAAAATAAACAATATGTCAAGACTATTTGAAGGTTGTCCAACGAACTATGATATAAGTCAATGGGATGTGTCTAATGTGACTGATATGTCTCAAATGTTTCAATCGGCATCTTTCAATCAACCTATTGATGGATGGGATGTATCTAATGTGACTGATATGAAGAACATGTTTTCTTACGCTACTTCTTTCAATCAAGATCTTGGGGGTTGGGATGTTTCTAATGTGACTAATATGCAATATATGTTTAGATATGCAGATTCTTTCAACGGAGACATTGGGGGTTGGGATGTGTCAAGTGTGACTGATATAAAATATATGTTTAGATATGCAGATTCTTTCAACGGAGACATTGGGGGTTGGGATGTGTCTAATGTAACTGATATGTCAGGTATGTTTGAAGGTGCAACTGCTTTCAATCAACCTATTGGCGATTGGGATGTATCCAATGTGAATGTTATGGAGGGGATGTTTCATGATGCAGCAAATTTCAATCAACCTATTGGTAACTGGGATGTGTCTAATGTCTTTTGGATGCCTAACATGTTTTTGAAAACAGATTATTTTAATCAAGATATTAATAGTTGGGATGTGTCTAATGTGACTAATATGAGTTCTATGTTTAACAGGGCATCCTCTTTTAACCAAGACCTTAGTGACTGGGATGTATCTAGTGTGACTAATATGAAGAACATGTTTTGGTATGCAGAGTCTTTCAATCAATCCATCGGCGATTGGGAGATCAAGGCTAGTGATATGGAAGGTATGTTTCAGTATACAGGTATGAATACATGCAACTATGATAAAACACTAAAAGGGTGGTCCACGCAAAACCTTAGACTAAATGTAGAATTAACTTCAGTTGGTATGAACTACTGTAACAGTGAATTTAGGAGGCAGTATATTATAGATAACTTTGGTTGGACGATAAATGGCGATGAGTTGGACTGCTCTGATCCGTGTCTCACCAGCAGCATATCTGAGTTGAATACCATTACCGATCTCAGGATATTCCCCAACCCTACCAACAAGTTATTTCATGTTGAAATGACGCTCTCGGAATCTATAGACCTACAGATGCAGGTCATGGATATTCATGGTAGAATAGTACACAAAGAGTCTATTAATAACTTGGGTGGCAAGGTGAGTAAATCAATAGATTTATCTGACGAGCCATCGGGTACTTACCTACTAAGATTTATTAATGGAGAGCAAGTGAAAAACAAAAAAATAGTCTTGCAGAAATAGTTGGATTGCTCTATGTTGAAAAAATAAATCCACTGACACATAACCAGAGGGTTATACTACATTGTACGCAACCCACCCCTAAAAAGAAAGTCATTATTCTGAGTTGTAGTGTCAGAATATCAAAACTTTTAGGCTGATTATTTTGGCTTTTTACTGCCAGTTTTACTGCCAGTTATGACTGATTTAGTGGCTTTTTTTAAGTATATTCGATTTTTAACCTATGGCAAAGAACAGCCACGTGTGGTATAAACCAACTGAATAACACTCAACTAATACACCCTTAAACCCTCTGTATACTTGAGTTTAAATAAGAAAGCCGCTACTAAATGAATAGTAACGGCTTATCTACTGTGTAGCGGGGACAGGACTTGAACCTGTGACCTTCGGGTTATGAGCCCGACGAGCTACCAACTGCTCCACCCCGCGATATATCTCAATTAACCACTACGTTCGATTGGTTGTTCCCAACGTGGTTAATAATTTATTATTTCTTGAAATTGGACTTCTTTTAGCCCTTATTTAAATCCTTCGGTGCGCAAATATACTCAGGTTAATTATATATCAAAACATTGTAACTGATATTTCCGAAAATCAACTACATTAGTAACGGAACGAGTTATAAAGCTCCAAAAATATTTCAAATGCCCTTCGAAAGAGAGAGGAAAGAGGCTAATAAAATATATCTAATAAAAATAAAAAACAAGATGACTTTGATGAATTCGTATAAACATTTTTTTCTGCTAATCACGTTATTCGTGGGTGTTAGTGGAATGGCACAAACTGAACTGGAGAAAAAACTATTTGAATTGCCAGATGTCATTTTTAATAAAATAGATACGCCTGATGGTTATCAGTCTGCCTATAAGCTGATGGTTAAGCAACCATTAGATCATAACAATCCAGACGCTGGATACTTTTATCAGCGAGTATGGCTTAGTCACAAAGGGTATAGTAATACTACAACGATCATTACTAATGGATACGCAAGAGGATATAACAATATCAATGAAATAGTAAAACTGCTAGACGCCAATCAACTCAATGTAGAACATAGGTACTTTGGTGAAAGTATGCCTGATAGCCTCGATTACGAATATCTTAATTTTGAGCAAGTAGCACAAGATTACCATCATATTCGGGAATTATTTGACAATATATACAACGGCAAATGGGCTTCATCAGGAATAAGCAAAGGAGGTACCACTACTATATTCTACAAATATTTTTATCCTAATGATGTAGATGTATCCGTTCCATACGTTGCCCCTCTCAACTATGAATATGAAGAGCAAAGGATCTATGATTTCTTAGATAAAAAAGGTACTCCTGAGTGTAGAGCTAATATGTTGGCCTATCAAAAGAGACTGCTCCAACAGCGTGAATCCATACTTCCTCTACTTGAATGGTTTGTCAAAGGAAAAGGATTAAAATTTAATTATTTATCTCTGGGCGAAGCTTATGAATATGCTGTGCTCGAATATCCATTTAGCTTTTGGCAATATGGCTGGGATTGTAGTAAAGTACCTAATGAAAATGCTACTCTTGAAAATCATGTAGACTACCTACTAGAAGTTGTTGGCCTCGACTTTTTCGCAGATGAGAGTATGGAAGCTTATGCTTCTCATTACTACCAAAGTGCGCACCAAATGGGATACTATGGCTATGAGACAGAAGACTTTGATGGATTACTAAAATACCTACCCTATGAGCCTCATCCGCATGCTGCATTTACTCCCAATAAGATGGAAGTGAAATTTGATGCTACACTTACGAATAAAGTAGCGAAGTGGATCGCCAAGAATGGAAATCAAATGATATACATCAATGGTGATTTAGATACTTGGAGTGCAACTGCTGTGCCTAGCTCAGAAGGGATAGATGCCATTTGGTATTTTCTCAAAGATAAACATCACTCGAGTGCTAGAATTAAAAATATGACAGGCAACGAAAAGAGGTTGCTCTACATGAAGTTAAATGAGTGGCTTGGAACTGAATTAATATTTGATAAATAAGGTGTTGAAGATTACAAAATCTATTGTGCAAATGAGAAATTATAGCTGCGAAGCTGTAGAGGATATATCTTAACAACCAAAAGTCAAAGAAATTTACCGTTTGCATCTCTTTTCAAGACCTAAACCAGCTTTCTTCTTTTTTAAACTTTACCACATACCACTATGTTAATCTCTAGAACAAAATAATAATACATTGAAGAAAATAACATTAGGTGGAGGATGCTTTTGGTGTACAGAAGCAGTTTTCCAGAGGCTAAAAGGAGTAGAGCATGTAGAGTCAGGATATATGGGTGGTCACATCATCAATCCTACTTATAAAGATATATGTACGGGAGAGTCTGGTCATGCAGAGATCATACAGATTACATATGATCCTGATGTAATATCTTTAGCACAATTATTTGAGATATTTTGGACTGCTCACGATCCTACTACACTTAATAGACAAGGTGGTGACAAAGGAACTCAATATAGGTCTGTGATATTCTATGCAGATAATAAAGAAAAAACTATTGCAGAAAAATCTATTCAAGAAGTAGCCAGTAAATTGTATTCAGATCCAATCGTAACACAATTAGCCGAACTGACCACGTACTATCCGGGAGAGAAGTATCATCAAAACTATTACAATGGTCAACAATCTAAGCCATATTGCCATCTAGTGATCTCTCCCAAAGTAGGTAAGCTCAAAAAGTCATTTGCACATATGATAAAAGAGGAATATAAGTAGACTAGAGCAATTAAATACAAGATTATGGACAACAAGAAATATAACAAACTCACTGCAGAGGAATCACGAGTAATAGAGCAGAAGGGAACAGAAAGACCTTTTACAGGTGAGTATGACAAACATTTTGAGCATGGTTATTACATCTGTAGAAAATGTAATACGCCACTATATACTTCAAACAGTAAATTCGATTCAGGTTGTGGATGGCCTGCATTTGACCAAGAAATAGAAGGTGCTGTAAAAAATGTACCTGATGCAGATGGACGCAGAATAGAAATCGTCTGCAATACCTGCGATGGACATTTGGGTCATGTGTTCGTCGGAGAGAGATTGACAAAAACTAATACACGTCATTGTGTGAATAGTCTGAGTATAAAATTCGTAAAGGAGTAGGGCAAGAGTGCGATTATAAGATAAAGACAAAACAGACTTGAAAGGATTACTTTAAAAAAACTTGATAGACTGGAAAAATACTCAGAAGGATTGCTAGCAAAGCCAAATACCTTCCTACCCTATTGGCCACATTCATTTTTTGCTTACCCGATCTAGAATAATTAATTGAAAATGACAAAGCTATTAATGAAATAGATAGAGCAATCATCTTTATGCTCCAATGCACAAAAACCACCGTTGGTAAAAACGAATTTTCATCGATAATTAAAACAGCATTAGATGCTAAAAATGCATTTATTTGAGCTCCAGTTATGAGCATAAAACTTAACCCACCAATTATTAAAGACAGTAAGCCTTTCATAGTTAATTTAGTTATTTGTTTCTAGCTATTCCTTGACTCGCTCTATTAGTAAATTAGTCTTGCTTATTAGTGGTAGTCTCAGTTTGATTATCTTCTTCGTAAAATTCACCCCAATCAACTCTAGTCCAATCCTTCTGCATTTTTTTCAACTCCACATTAATCCAAGCTTGCGCATCTAACGAAAGTTGAGGACCATCATCAGACGTCATAGCCGGACCAAAACTCATCTTAACTTCAGTTCGCCAAGAAGCAAACTGCTTGAAATAATGCTGCAAAAAATTCGTGCCTTGCCATAAATCTTTGGTATCACGATATTCTAAAGCTATTGGGACTACAGGAATATTATTTTTAGCCGCTTCAATAAAAGTACCTTTGCTAAACTTAAGCGTTTCTGGAGTCACACCTACGGTTCCTTCTGGATATACTAATACGTTGTAACCTCTCAGTAATGTTTCAACCAATTTTTCTCTTGTGGCATTTCTTGACT
This sequence comes from Saprospiraceae bacterium UBA1994, assembly GCA_002335865.1. Classification (GTDB taxonomy): domain Bacteria; phylum Bacteroidota; class Bacteroidia; order Chitinophagales; family Saprospiraceae; genus UBA1994. Next base: position 39,217 of record DDCY01000018.1, on the reverse strand, counting down.
CGACACTTTCCCTTTTGACCCAAAGGACGCCTGTTGCCTCTGCACCCTTATTGATGATTGGGTAGTTTGCTATTTCAGCTTTAGCTATTACATATGCATCCAGAAATGTGCAATTAATAATTGGATCAGAAAAAGATCTATGATTACAGACATATAGTGCCGGCGTCGTTGAAGCCTCACCTTTTACCTGACATTTTATATTAAGTATAGGGAGAGCAAAATATTTAATCCATCGTCGACGCAAGCGAAATGCTTGCTCTGGTGTCTTACCAAAAACCAAAATTAATAAGGGATAACACAATAGAAATATAGCCATAGTTTTTACTAGAAATATGGCTTTGAAAATAGATATTACTTTGAGTAAGAGTTTGATAGCGTATGGTTATTTGTGTATATAAAAAGCTTAAACAATTAACTATTAATTCAGAAGACCGATTTCCGTTTGTATATCCATAGATACTGCTATCCCTGATAGAAAGAGTACTGACTAAAATGGTATACTGAAAACTATTTTTCGGCTTTCATCTGTGGAAAGAAGAGTACATCTTGGATCGAATTGGAGTTGGTCATAATCATCGCTAATCTATCCATACCCATTCCTAATCCTGCCATTGGTGGCATACCATATTCGATAGCTCTTAGGAAATCTTCGTCTAATACCATCGCTTCATCATCACCGCGCTTTCCAAGATCTAACTGAGCTTCAAATCTTTCTCTTTGATCGATAGGGTCATTTAGCTCGGTGAATGCATTACATATTTCCTTACCATTACATACCGCTTCAAAACGTTCTACCAAGCCATCTTCTGTTCTATGTTTTTTAGCTAAAGGAGACATCTCTACTGGATAGTTGGTTATGAATGTGGGTTGTATCAACTGTGCTTCACACTTCTCACCAAATATCTCATCTATTAGCTTTCCTTTACCCATAGACTTATCCACTGGTACATGAAGTTCTTTGGCTGTTTTGAATAATTCTTCTTCATTCATCTTAGAAATATCTACGCCTGTAAAGTGCTCTATCGCCTCATACATTGTAAATCTCTTCCACGGTCTTGCAAAATTGATGACATTCTCTCCTACTTGTACTTCTGTAGTACCATGCAAATCCATAGCGATACGCTCTACCATCTCCTCCGTCATATCCATCATCCATTCGTAGTCTTTGTAGGCTACATATACTTCTACTTGCGTAAATTCTGGATTGTGGAATCTACTCATTCCTTCATTACGAAAATCTTTACTAAACTCATATACACCATCAAACCCGCCAACAATCAAACGTTTTAGATATAACTCATTAGCGATACGCATATAGAGTGTCATATCTAACGAATTATGATGTGTCTTAAAAGGTCTTGCCGCCGCACCACCATAAATAGGCTGAAGGATAGGAGTCTCTACTTCGAGATAGCCACTTTCGTTAAAAAAATTCCTAATTGTATTATACATCTGCGTACGCTTACGGAAAATCTCCCTTACCTCTGGATTGACTACTAAGTCTACATATCTCTGTCGGTATCTAAGCTCTGGATCTGTAAACGAATCATAAATAGTACCATCAGTATCCGTCTTAACTACGGGCAATGGTCGAAGTGACTTACTCAAAAGAACTAACTCTGTTACATGTACTGAACACTCTCCTACATTAGTGTAAAATGCATATCCTTTGACACCTATAAAATCACCAAGATCCAAAAGCTTCTTAAACATCGTATTATAAAGCGCCTTGTCTTCACCTTCGCAGATGTCATCTCTACTCACATATAGTTGGATACGTCCATCAGAGTCTTGCAACTCTGCAAACGAAGCTTTACCCATAATACGACGTGACATCAATCTACCAGCAAGTACCACTTCTTGATATGAAGAATCTCCTTTCTTGAAATTCTGTTTTATCTCTTGCGATAAGACATTAACTGGAAATTCTGCTGCCGGATAAGGTTCTATTCCTAAGTCTTTGATCTTTTGAAGATTTTCTCTTCTTACTAATTCTTGCTCGCTAAGTGTTTGTTCCATATTGTACTTGTAAAAATTGAACTGCAAAAATAGATAATAAGCAGCATATGACTTATAAATATAATATTTACTATATATTAAATTGAAAATCAGTATTTACTGATCAAATCAATAGCAAAAGTTGGTCTATTGAACTCTAATTAACCGAGTATTAATTGCAAATAAAAATTTTGCAATTCCGCTGCAATACAATGTAAAACAGACCTTGTAGCGACTATTATTCTATATATTTGTTTTCGTAGAGACATTTATATTTTATTAAGTATTAGTTTAACACACTCCACCTGAAGTATGATTCTCAATTATCTTAGACTTATCACTTTAATCATTTTATTTATTTACTACCAAAATAGTTATGCGCAAGTTATTGCAGATGGACTTCCTGGATGTTTAGCAATTGAAGACTCTGCAGGGACATCTTGTGGAGGTGGAACAACATTTTTTGGCATAAATGGATTAGGACAATTCGAAGTAAATAATATTGATGGAGAGTTTTGTTGTTCGGGGTCCGGTGGAGATGGAAGCGGTTATTTTGAGTTTGAGGAGATTGATATTTCTTGTTTTCAAGATATTATGATCTCAATGAATTACTCAGCATCAAGTACAAACTATGAAGATGACTTCCCCACAGCTCCACAATTTGGGTGTACTGGAACAGGTACAGATAATAGTCATGATCAGATAGTTTTTATGTATATCATTGATGGTGGAGTAGAAGTTCAGTCATTATATGTTCACGGAACAACACAAGGGAATTTTACCGGAACTTGGAATGAAGGTCCACTCAATGGAAATACACTTACCATAAAAGTATACGCAGCAAATAAAGCTAGTGCAGAGAAATTTTATTTTGATAATCTCGTGATCGAAGCTAGTGCATCATCCGTGTCCGCTGGTGATGATTTTACCTACTGTGGAGATGGTCCCATAAATCTTGACGGAGATGGAGATGGTACGTGGAGCGGTGGTCTAGGGTCATTCTCAGACCCATCTAATCCTAATGGTACTTACACACCTGACGCCTCGGAATTTGGATCTACAGTGATATTGAATTATGCTGGTTGTAGCCCATCGTCTTCGTGCTCTGCTGATGATGCTAGTGATGAAGTAGAAATAACCATTAACTCAGGTGCAACTGCATCAATCGATCAAAGTTCCGATGGAGAACTATGTTTTGGCGAATGTACTACCATCAAATTTGATTTTGTTGGGGGCGAACCACCTTATGACCTTGATCTTACATTTACGATAACTGGAATAGGATTTCCTATCAATTTCAATGCCCCAGGGTTTGAGGCGAGTGATGCTATTACGATATGTTATGATATTGGTGGGATATTTCCAACTTATGATTCAGGATCTCAAACTATAAGTGTACCTGAAATAGCGGCCGGATTTAGTGGAACATTTACACTTAACGGATTCACTGATTCTAATGGTTGCGAGGGTGTAGTGGGAGGTTCGGGTTTTTCTGTTTCATTTTTGGATACTCCAGAGGCCAATTTTGCGTCACTTGAAGCATGCGATGAAGGTGGAGGTGTTGCTACATTTGACTTAACTGCGATGGATAGCGATGTAAATGGTGGAAGTGGAGATGCTGTAAATTATTATGATGATCCCGCGTTGACAAATGAAGTTTTTTCCCCTTACGTCAGTCCTTCTTCTGTATTATACGCGACTGTATCTAATGCTGACTGCACGTCAGAACCCGAAGAGGTAGATGTTATTGTTATCGATAATGGAGATGTTGGAATTGTAGAATTCTATTGTTCTGATATCGGATCTACTGATTGTATTATTTGTGACGAAGATGGAATACTTGGAGAAGTAATCGAAGTACTATTTGTCTTTAGTGATCCGTCAGTAGAACATATAGTTACCATAGATTTTATAGATGATTCAGGAAGTACTGAGGGTATATACACTTTAGGAGTTAACCAAACAAGTCTAGATTTTACTATTAGCAGTAATACCACAATAGAAATTATTTCAGTCATTTCGGGAGACGAGTGCGCTGATAATACTGATTTAGGAGAAATTGTCAGTATTACATATCTCTTGTCACCTGCTCTAAACGATATCGGCCCGTTTTCAGAATGTGGTGGTGTGGTGCTACCTGAAATTACTGGAAATAATCTCAGTGGTAATGAGATGTATTACACAATGTCAGACCAAGGAGGAATTAGCTACTCAGCAAATGATTTAATAACAGAATCGATTAACTTATATGTCTATACAGGTAATTCAGATTGCTTTGATGAGATTTTTGTAGAGATCGAAATATTACCAGAAACCATATTTGATGAACCCAATGACACCATCGTTTGTGGTTTTCTTTTACTTCCAGAAATAGAAGGTTCTGGAGTAGAATTAAGCGCAGCCTATTATACAGCTCCGAATGGTGGTGGAAATATATATGTTCCTGGCAATATTGTTCTTACTAATACTACTCTTTATATCTTCGATCCTTTATCTTCTTGCCCCTCAAATGAGCCTTCATTCCAAATAACTATTCTGGCCGAACCAATACTCGATATTATTGAAGACATCGACACATGCGGCACATATGAATTACCAGCTATTACTGGAGCATTGCTTACAAGTAATCAAGCATACTATACAGAACCTAACGGTATGGGTATCGAATTACAATCTGGGGATACCATCTTCGTATCGGATACAATTTATGCTTACGACAATAATATGGGATGTTTCGACGAAATAGAAATAGAAATTATAATAGATGAAGGCCCTACAGCAGGTATTGGTGATACCATAAGCCTTTGTTCTGCGACGCCACAGATATTAAATCTTCCAGAATTGCTTACACAACCCGCTGATACCTTAGGACTTTGGAGTGACGATATTGGATTACTTACGAATGATACTGATAGTACGCAAGTAAATATAACTGGCACTACCGGAACCATAAACTTTATGTATGTCATTGAGAACTTGGAATGTGGCAATGATACTAGCCACTTACAAATCAATATTCAAGAACAATTTTATGCAGGTGGCCAAGACCTAATCACAGGTTGCGAAAATGATTTTGGGACCATCGATCTAAATACATTCTGGAACATAGTAGGTATCAATGATACGATTATGGTTTTGGGAGCGGAAACCATCGATGTAACAAACCCATCTGTTGTAGATCTGAGTATTGTTAATCCTGGCATTTACAACTTACAATACATTGTAGGTATGATGGATACGATATGTTTACCAGACACCGCAAATCTGACTATACAAATCGATGAAGCTCTAGATGCAGGAGAAGACGTAAGTACAAGTACTTGCGAAGGAAACATAGTGCAGTTAGAAAATGTCCTCCAAGGAAATAATACAATTGGCGTATTTGGAGATCCGGGAGTTACCGGTGCTCTTATAGGAAGCAACGTAGACTCTGAAATACTTGGTGTTGGAATATTTACATTTACACATACAGTATCTAGTAACGGTAGTTGCGATGGAGAAACTATAGAAATCGAAATAGAAGTAACTAATGATGTAACTGCTGGAGTGGATGTGATAGATACTCTTTGTTATACTGGGGATGTAAATCTTTACGACTACCTGGATGGCGCATCGCAAGGTGGAATATTTTATGATCCAAATAATGGCAATGCAATAATTCCTGATGGGATATTAGTAATAGATGTGTGGCCTACATTACCAGCAGGTACTCCTCTACTAGTTACAGCAGCCTATAAAGTTGGTGATGATATAGATTGTCCTGTATCAACTTCTACATTAGAGTTATTAATCCTACCAGAACCGAAGATAAATTTAGAAGCAAGTCAAACTATTTTATGTGATAATATACTTGACATACTTATAGATTATACATACTTAGCCAATTTTGGATTTACAATAGAGATCAATGGCCCTCTTCCTGAATTACCAATATCAATACCATATGTCGATTTCGAACCTGCATTACCAGCGACCGAAATTTTAGCCCTGCAAATAAACTTAGATAATTATAATCTTCCTGCTGGTATAGAATACACAATTAGTATAACCTCAGTAATACGAGAAGACTGCTTTACAAATATTACGGAAATTCCAGATACATTTGTAATAGGACTACAAGATACTCTATTAGTCAATGATATTATCTGTGTCAACGAATCAGTTACTTACGACGGGCAAGTATATAACGCGAGTAACCCTACCGGAGAAATTATTATTCCTAGAGCTGGACAATGTGATAGTATTATCCTTATAAATCTGGATATAAAAGATCCGGCGACAAGCCTAATCAACACTACCTTATGCACTGGCCAGTCTATTACTGTTGGTGGTACTGTATATGATGAAACTAATCCATCTGGAGATTTCATATTCTTTGGTGGATCTGTCAATGGATGCGATAGTACTGTAATTATAGATTTAATGTTCGGCGATGCTAGTGTCAATGATATTGTAGAAAATATATGTGAGGGTGAAATACTTATTTTTAATAGTATAATATACGATCAAAACAATCTGATTGGATCTGATACACTAATAGGAAGTAGTGTTGGTGGATGCGATAGTATTATCAATGTCAATCTCACACTTCTTACTACAGAAATAGGAACTGAGACCACTACTACTTGTGATGTTACATATGGTATCACTGTGAATGGCATACTTTACGATATCAATAGTCCAACAGGAAGTGAAACAATAGTAGGTGGATCTGCTAATGGATGTGATAGTACAGTCATCGTTGATATTACTTTCCTTGACACAGCATTGGGATTAGAAGATAGCTCAATCTGCCCAGGTGAATCTATAATAGTAAATGGTAGCACGTACGACCAAAATCAACTGGTCGGAACAGAAATATTTGCAGGACAATCAAGCAACGGATGCGATAGTATTGTTAACATAAGTTTGACATTACTAGACATACCAGAAGGCAATTTTATCAACTCTAGTTGCGATCAAAATTATGAGCTATCTATCAACGGAAATACTTATAATATTGAGAATCCTAATGGAATAGAATTAATTGCCAACGGAGCAAGTAACGGATGCGATAGTTTAACAAATATACAATTGAATTTTGAAGGAATTACAGCTACGAGTTCTATAATACAACCCGATTGTAATAATTCAGAAGGCGAAGTAGTAATCACAAATATTAGTGGCGTAGCACCATTCTTTTACGAGCAATCTGGAGGTGCCGTTATCGAAATAACCGAATTTCCTTATACAATAACAGGGTTATCAGAAACAGGCCAGTTGGACTTTATAGATACAGATGGATGTGAAACTATAGTAACATATTTAATTACGGAATTCAATACTCCTATCTTATCCTCAGAAATAATCGGCAATCAGATTTTTGTTACTGGCATATCTATAGATGAGATTAATTCAATTACTTGGTCTTCTGAAAATGGGCTAAGTTGTAATGATTGCCTTAACCCGACTTTTGTAGTAATCGAGGACACAGATTATAATATAACTATCAACTATGGAGTAGGATGTGAAGTCACTCTTTCAATCCTAGTGATGGCAGAAGAAACACCTGTAATACCTACATATAATATTCCTAATGTATTTAGTCCTAATGGAGATGGCAGCAATGACATATTTTATATTATCCCAGGTATTGCTGGAAGTAGCCAAATAATCTCAATGACAATATATGATCGATGGGGAAATCAGATATTCCGCAAAGAAAATTATACCACGGAAATAGGTCAAGGGTGGGACGGAACATTCAAAGGTCAAGAACTCAATTCTGGCGTTTTTGTATACTTTATCGAAGTATTAGAAAATGATGTAATCAAACCATTCTATGGTGATGTAACCATTGTAAAGTAAATCTGTTATAAAAGCGAACTTTATACTAACAGATGCTTAAGATTGCCTATAGTCCTATCTACAAATATCCATTACCTGAAAAACATAGGTTTCCTATGATTAAGTATGAGCTAATACCTGAGCAACTTATTTATGAAGGTACTGTAAGCCAAGATCAATTTTTCCATCCAGAGCCATTAAGTGATGAGCAATTATTGCTTACACATACTGCTGAATTTCTAGACAAGCTAAAAAATCAAACGCTATCCGCTAAGGAAATAAGAGCTATAGGCTTTCCTATGACACCTCTTTTGATACAAAGAGGGAGACATATCGCAAACGGAACACTCCAATGCGCTAAGTATGCAATGGAGCATGGTGTAGCGATGAATATAGCAGGAGGAACGCACCATTCATTTGCAGATCACGGTGAAGGCTTCTGTATATATAATGATATCGCATTGTCTGCACATAATTTATTGGCCACTGGAAAAATTAAAAAGGCATTAGTAGTCGATCTAGATGTACACCAAGGGAATGGTACTGCCAAGATATTTGAAGGTGACAATCGAGTCTATACTTGGTCCATGCATGGTGAGCGTAACTACCCTACTCGCAAAGAAAATTCTGATCTTGATACCGCTTTACCAGATAAAACTGAAGATGCTCTGTATCTCAAAACAGTTAGAGATATACTCCCTCGCCTGATAGACGAAGTAGAGCCCGATATTGTATTCTATCTAAGTGGTGTAGATATTCTAAAATCAGACAAATTGGGTAGACTTTCTGTAAGCATACCAGGTTGCAAAGAGCGAGATAAAATCGTCTTAGAAACATGCAAAAAAAACAATCTGCCTGTTGCTATTAGTATGGGTGGTGGATACAGTCCTCGTATCGTTGATATTATTGACGCTCACGCTAACACGTACCGTCTAGCTCAGGAGATTTGGTTTTAGATTCAGTCAGCAATTTTACGTTTAGAGATCACAATAGGTACATATACCGTGACAGAAATGAGGTCTTCTTTGGAAATAAAACTCTGGGGCTCAGAGTCCAATAAAATCAAATAAGGTAATAATCTATATTTTAGAGCAGTCTATAAAATAAAAGAGGCTCATCGGTAACTGATAAGCCTCTTTTATTTTTTTGTTTACTTTTTCTCAATTTGCTTAAGACACAAGATTGAGCTGCACTTGCTTCTCTAAATCTGCTACTGTATCCTTAAATACTAGGTCTGTATCCATCATATCTTGAACAGCCTTTACTGAGTAGATAACCGTGCTGTGGTCTCTGTTTCCAAATTCACTACCGATAGCCTTTAAAGAACTATTAGTGAAATTTTTAGCTAAATACATTGATAGCTGCCTTGCTAATACGATTGCACGCTTACGAGTCTTACTGTGTAACTTCTCAACTGGTAGATTGAAGTAGTCCGCAACTAATAGCTTAATATTAACAACAGTAATTTCTTTACTTACTTGACTAATAAACTGAGCAATGACTTCTTTTGCTAGAATGATATCTATTTCTCTTTTGTTTAGTGTGCTCTGTGCCACTAGCGACACGAGTACGCCTTCGAGTTCACGTACATTGTTACGTATGTGATAACATACATACTCTATTACATCGTTAGGTAGCTCTACTCCTTCAAAGACCATCTTGCGATCAAATATCGCCAATCTAGTATCATAATCAGGTGTAGTCAGATCCGCAGATAATCCCCACTTAAATCTCGAAATCAATCTATCATTTACGTCCTTAAGATCTTTCGGAGGTCTGTCAGATGTGAGTATCAACTGTTTCCCGCCTTGGTGTAATTGGTTGAATATATTAAAGAAAATCTCTTGAGTCTTTGGCCTATTCGCTAAGAACTGTATATCGTCGACTATAAGAACATCTATCATATGATAGAAATTCATAAAGTCGTTAACTCCATTATTTTTGATCGCTTGGATCACCTGATTGGTAAATCGTTCGGAAGTAACGTATAATACTTGCTTATCTTTAAACTGGGAAATCACACTACTACCAATAGCCTGAGCTAGGTGCGTCTTACCCAAGCCTACATCTCCATATATAAATAGTGGGTTGAAAGCCGTGCCTCCTGGTTTAGCGGCTATAGCCTTACCTGCCGATCGTGCGAGTTTATTACACTCTCCTTCTATAAATGTATCAAAGGTATATTCAGCATTGAGTTGTGGATCTATATTAAGTTTCTTAATACCAGGAATAACGAATGGATTTTTGATTCTCTCTGACTCAAAAGCACCAGGTACTGGAGATTGATCTGCTGTAGCTGCATTTCGTCCAATCTTGCGATGATTATCAACTAATATTTGATACTCGAGTCTTGCATCACCACCTATCTCAGCAGTGATTGCTTTTTTTAGCTCTTTCACGTAGTGCTCCTCTAGCCATTCATAAAAGAACTTATTAGGCACTTGAATGCTTAAAATATTATCTTTAAATTTCACTGCTTTCACAGGCTCAAACCAAGTTTTGTAACTCTGTGGATTGATGTCTTTCTTTATGATGGTAAGACAATTATTCCAGACGATATCGGGATCTTTTATCATTCGTATTGCTTATAAAAATAACGGTCTCAAAAAATATGTTCATCAAGAATCTTGATCGTGAGCATTACCTAGACTGTAAATCGTGGTAATGAGGGATAACACGTTAAGAAGTTGATTAAATAAAAAACTTCAATACACAAGATCACTTCATGCCTGAATTAATCAGGTCTTTTCACTCCAGATTGGTCAGTATGTTATATTTCTTTCCAATATAATCTGAGAGACTTCTTTATAGTTGGTTGACAAAAGTGTCTCTTTTTTAGCAGACATAATAGTATCCGATCTTCTTTTTTGCAAAAAAATAAAAGTCATCTAACATGTTGAATTTCAACAATATGAATATCTTTTCAACTTAGTTATCCACATCCTTGAATGGGAGCAAATTATACTTGAAAAAAATATTTAATTTGTTAATAATCCTAATATGAGTCTTTTTTCTCTTTCTTTAGATTGTTGTAACAAATGCCAATTATCCTTGTAAACCGCATGAGTTATCTAATTGGGAAGAATGTATTGTGACTTAAATAAATATTAGAGTTAAACGCAATTTTATTTTGAAATGTATAATCTATTGACTCCGACAAGAACCATCGACGAGTGTAATGTTAACAAGTACGGCCATCAAACAAAACATTGATGATTAGTTGTTACCTATGATTTTAGAGATAAAAGTTTTAAATCATTATCATTCACGATACTGATTAGTACGAGGCAATTATTTGATTCAAATTTCCAACTATGCGTTTCTGCATCATTACTTGAATCAATTATCAATCTTTATCGTATATAGCTATTCCTACATGTAATACACTTCTTGTTTTTACCTTTCTCTATCATTACTTCTAGCCTACCTAACATTAGTCCAGCCCAGCCTACTTGATTGATAATTACTTCTTCTCCATTCAGATTTTTGCGTACATCTGGCTCATCCATAAACGTATGTGTATGACCACCAATGATGATATCTATATCTTTACTATTGGTCGCTAACTTTGTATCGCATGGCTTTTCACTCTTGTAATTGTATCCCATATGACTGAGACAAATCACTAAATCACACTTCTCATCATTTTTGAGGATATTGGCTATTCGATTTGCATTGGATATTGGATCACTGTAGATAGTATCTTTATATAATGCTTTTGGCACTAAGCTATTTAAGGCTATACCTACACCTAATACACCTACTTTTATCTCACCTTTTTGCCAGATTCGATATTCCTTTGTTTTTCCCTTCAAGACTGTATTAGAGAAGTCATAGTTAGCGATTAACATATCGAAGTTAGCGTGCTTGAGTTGCTTTTCTAAGCCATCTATCCCGCCATCAAAATCATGATTACCAATAGTCGCTGCATCATAGCCCATCTCTGACATCAGCTTCATCTCTATTTCACCACCGAAATAATTGAAATATGGAGTCCCTTGAAATATATCTCCAGCATCAAGTAACAATATATGCTCTTCTCTGGATCTTATTTTCTTTATTAGCGAGGCTCTCCTCGACGCTCCTCCTTGACCTGCGTTACGCCCACCATCCATTGGAAATGCTTCTACCCTACTATGTACATCATTAGTGTGTAATATAGTAAGTCGAGCAATATTAGGATCGTGCATCGCCATCAATGGAAATGCTCCACTGCTCATTACAAGTGATCCTAGTCCTGCTTTTTGTATAAATACTCTTCTATTCATGATGTGATGGTTACCTATTAGAATTTGTTTTTTTTAAAGCTGGAATTGGGTTTACCTAATCCTTATTCCTGTTGGAGCAACTATTGGGTCCGATGGTGGATTATTTTGGAAATACTCTATGACTAAATCCCTGATCATTTTATCATTATCTTCTTGCGGTTCCTTCATGAGAAAAGTGCATCTATCTCCTCCATTGGCCGTATAATCAGGTAAGGCTACTCGATAAGATTTTTTGATATCGAATGATTCACCTTTAATCATAATATCCGTTGCTTTTTCATCTTCAATAGCAAATGTCAAGTTGCTACTGATAGGCCATCCACCGTAATCTGCAATACGATTGAGCAGCATTAGTGTTTTCTCTCCAGTCAGATTAAGTACCACTAACTTATTATCAAATGGCATCACTTCGTAAATGTCTCCCACCGTAAGATCTCCTTTAGCGACTACTGGTACTCTTAGTCCTCCATAGTTTTGTACTGCAAAGTCTACGTATCCATCAAACTCTATGTTGGCAGTGGTCTGTAACAAATCTGCAAACCAGTTTCCAAGATTAGAATTAGGTTTTGACTTTACCATATCTTCTGCTAGAACCCCTAATACGACATTCATCTCAGCATCAAGCTGCTCTTTGTATGGTGAGATCATATCTTTTACCTTTTTATCTTCTTTAGCGGAATACCTATTGACTCTAATATAGTCCGTATCGATATCGGCAACGTGCACATATTGCTTCTTGGAGCATCCGCTGAGAAGTACTACAGCGATGGATAAGTATAATAATCTTTTAACAGCAATCATATAGCAATGTTATTCTGAGTGATTAGAGTAATTGTTTGATCTCTTCCTTGATAGCAGCCTTAGCTTGCTCCAATGGATTCATATTCATACTATCGATGATTCTATTAGCTCTTTCTAAAAGCATTGATGGAGGATCTCCAGCTTGCATACCTTCAGATGCCTTGGAGATCAGTTGAATCGTCTGATCTTTAGCTAGATTGATAATATCCCAGAGCTTATCTGATACATAGATCTGTTGAGTCAAATTATGCTCATATTCTTGCTGTATGGCAATCATCATGGCAGTCTGCAACTGCTCTTTACTAATGTCTTTATTAGCCAACCTGTATGTCAAATTAGGAATAGAGATACGTTCGCATAGCAACATAAGTCGCTCATAGGCTTGAAGCTTGAGAGGTAGTATATCTTGGTTTTGTCCTTGACGGAATTTTAGCGATTCTAGGGCGTATTGATTATCCATATACTTTTTCATGATAGTATATATGGTAGCGAATACGATTAGCGCAGGTATTGAGTATTTGAGTATTTCTAAGAATGTTTCCACTTAATGTAATTACGTTTAATAATAGTGGCTAAGGTAGTTGATTAGATGGTATAAGTAGAATGTGCGCTATGGCATAATTGAGATTTTTTATCAATTGCTTGGCGAAAGTTCACTTTCGCCCTAGAATTAGGCCACGGTTAAAAATTGAAATTTAGTTGATAAACGGTTTTACACTTGTTAACAACAGAATCAATACATTTGCCCTAAATAAAGAATATGAAATTTAGCTGTGGTATAGAGATTGGCAATGAAGTGAAGGCATTACTATTTGACCTCGATGGTACGCTAGTAGATAATATGCAGATACATATAGATGCTTGGGTACAAACAGGAACTCATTATGGATTACCTATCACTCCAGAGATGATACAAATCAATGCAGGAATACCGACTCGACAGCTAATAGTGAAATTAGCATCTGAGAATGACTGGAAGATTAATACTGATGATTTCACAAAGCTGAAGCAGTCGACGTACAGAAAACTGAAAGCTAATGCTGGTCCGATCAAAAAAATCGAACCGATCATCCAGATCGTAAGACACTATTATGGAAAGATACCTATGACAATAGGTACTGGATCAAGCAGAATTAATGCAATAGGAGCCTTACAAGATGCTGAGATTTTAGATTGTTTTGATCTAGTAGTATCTGCTGATGATGTTGACAATCCAAAGCCACATCCTGAAATATGGCTCAAAGGAACTACACATATAGGCATAGATCCAAAAGACTGTCTAGTGTTTGAAGATGGAGAGAAAGGGATGGAAGCCGCTGATGCTGCTGGAATACCTTGGATTGATGTAAGGAAGCATCTTTAATCAAGAGAATGTAGATTTTTTTTAAGGACTTGAAATATAATTTTGCATCAATTCCACCTTAATGACTACAATACTAAGACTTGAAACAAAGTACCGAGAATAAATACTGACATCTAAAAATGTCCCTATTCCAACTTTCTACCTTATATTTGTTTTTATTAATAGAACTATGCTAGGTAATATACGTTAGAACTAGCAGAAATAGATAACATTAATACTATGAGTGAAGTAATAGATAAAGCAGTAAATACATCATCAATCGTATTGACTGACGATGCTGTAGTCCAATTGAAGCGAATCATGAACGAGCAAAACGTTCCTAAGGAGTACGGTCTACGTGTAGGTGTAAAAGGTGGAGGATGTAGTGGATTTAGCTACGTTTTAGGATTTGACGTGCAAAAGGAGAAAGACACTGTTACTTATAGTAATGGTATAAAAGTATTTATGGAAAAGTCCCATGGTATCTATTTATTAGGCATGGAAGTAGACTGGTTGAACGGACTCAACAACAGAGGCTTTGCATTCAACAATCCTAATGCTTCCGAAAGCTGTGGATGCGGTACTTCTTTTAATGCCTAATAGGTGATTGAGAGTTAAGAGATAGTGATACCTATCTCCATGATTAAAAAGCAAAATTAGTGTAAAGGCTGACCTGTAAAAAGGAAAGCCTTTTTTTATTTGCTCAATAGTTAATTATAACCATAAGAAATGGCTAAAACTTGGTAGACATTTATTATTTGAATTTTTCGATGAACTGATTGAATCTACAATACATAGATACTTTTCTACTTCGAATATTCTAATATAACTCTGATGAATACAATTATACTGGTCATATCATTCCACAGCCACGTATTCGTATTCAATTTATTTGCCAAAACCAGTTCGGTTTGAACTAAATGTACATGGAAGTAAGTTTTAACTACATGCATAACAAACTAGCTATAGATTCATCTTGGACTTTATTTCTTGATCGTGATGGCACTATCAATCGTAGGCTCAAAGATGATTACGTCAAAAATATTGGCGAATTCGAGTTTTTACCCAATGCCTTAGAGGGTATTTTTAAGCTTTCCCCACTATTCGATACTGTTGTAATCGTAACTAATCAGCAGTGTATCGACAAAGAGATTATGACACATGAAGAACTAAAACTTGTGCACGACTTCATGATGGATGGTATCAACGCTGCACATGGCCGCATAGATCAGATATATTACTGTCCTCAACTCGCCGTATTTGAACCCGTATGTCGCAAACCTAATCCTGGGATGGCCTTGCAAGCAAAAGAGGAATTTCCAAATATCGACTTTCAAAAGAGCATTATGGTAGGTGATACATTAAGTGATATGGAATTTGGTAAGAGATTAAATATGACGACAGTATTAGTACTCGATGGTAACAATACAGAGATAGAAGCAGATATAAAAATTAATGACTTAAAAAACCTAGCATCATATTTGATATAATTATAATATGTAATCTACATATTTATACTTATTACTCTTTTATTTTAAATTTTAACAACACTGTACGAATTATGAAAGCTAAAATAATTTTCACTTTTATCTTCTCTGCTGCATTCTTTATGGTAGCCTTTACTTAAAAAGCCAAGTCAAACAATGGAATAAACTTCTTAAGAAATTTCGGAAAGTTATAGAGCTCCATTAAGGAATTTGGCTAAAGTGTTGAAGAGAAAACTGAAGAACAATTCTTTGGTTTCAGTTAAAGTATGATATAATTTATATCTAATGTATCACATTCAATGCCAGATGAATTGACCATTGGCGTTACAATATTAGCATTCTTTGCAATTTTGAATGTAAAGATTAACTGCTTTCTATGGAGAGTAATATAGGTCTCCCCCCTATTAATCAAAGTTGCAGCACAACTTCTTCTATTGACGTTCCACTTACCTTGGACGATATCCATTTCTCCTTACCGAATAATACTTAAGTAACGAGTGTAAACTTCCTCTAATTTTGAAGGAAGTAGCTCGATGATTCCTTGGGAATAATTTGTACACAACCCACTCCAATAATTGAAATTTTTCTTGCAATAGCATTTTTTGATGTTATTATCAGCAGAATATTTCACTCTAGATCAAGAAGAGATTTCAAACAAAAAATTGCTGTTTTTATTGTTTCTGAATTTTATGACCAATAAATAAAAACCCCATAACAAAGTATATAGTACATTAAAACGTAATATATACAATTAGTTAGCGATCATACAAAAAATCCAAATAGGAACATTGCTTGGCAAATCGAAATAGAAATTTAAAATTCAAATAAGACTACTTCAGGCTTCATTTTTTCAGCTTTACTCAATTTTGGAGAAATATTAGAATCACGTATTTTATATTTGACTTATAAAACAATATAAAATGAAGCATAATTTTAGAATAATAACAACTAAAGGACTTATTTCAGTCTTAATATTTATTACTACTATTCATGTGAGCTTCGCTCAAGGATACATTGGCGAAACTATAGAGTATGATGGCTTAACAAGAGAATATAGCATCTATGTTCCAGAAAGTTATGATGGAACTACCAGTATTCCTTTATTGTTCAATTTCCATGGAGGTGGTGGCAATATTGCTTTTCATATTGCTATCGCAGATATGAGTCCTATCGCTGATACGGCAAACTTTATTGTTGTTTATCCTCAAGCACGCCCAGACCCAAGTGATGGAAACTCTTTCAACTGGATTCCTAAAGTCCCAGGCACTTTTGATGATGTGCCCTTTATTAGTTCATTGATAGATAGGATTGCTAGTAATTACCAAATAGATCAAAACAGAATATATGCTTGTGGGTATTCTTTAGGAGGTGATATGTCCTTTGAGCTTGCTTGTAAACTCAATAACAAAATTGCAGCTATAGCTCCAGTAGCTAGAACCATGCAAGCCAATCCAGATAGTTTTTGCTTTCCGGTGCATCCCACTGGAATTCTTTCAATACTTGGTACGGATGACATAACTTCTCCATACAATGGAATTACATATCTTGGAATAGAATATTATCTTTCTGCAGCAGCAACACATAGTTATTGGGCAACCCATAATCTTTGCAATACAAATGCAACCATGAATACTGTAAGCCCCTCTGTAGAGCGATATACTTGGTCTACTGAATCAGGTTGTGCCTATGTGGAGGAATTAAAGGTGATAGGAGGAGGGCATGATTGGCCTGGAAGTTTTGGGAATATGACGATCGATGCAAGCGAAGAGATTTGGCAATTTGTTTCACGTTACGATATAAATGGATTAATAGATTGTACAGCTTTATCTATCAACGAAAATAATGGAGAAGCTGAAAATTATAAGGTTTTTCCAAATCCTTTTAATCAGACGCTTAACATTGAAATAAAATTTCCAAAAGGTAATGATTTTAGGATATACAATGGAATTGGTGAATTAGTAATTAGTGGTAAATTGAACACTCAAATTAATACAATCGATTTATCTTCATTACCTCCTAACGTATATCTATTGAAGGTTGAAAGTCAATCGATAAAACTCATAAAAACTAAATAAAAGTACATTTTTCAATCTTTTCAAAGAGGAGAGTTAACTTTTTTTATTTTGGATTTCTGAATAATTACTAATAGTTAAACAGGAGGTCATTTTTGACCTCCTGTCTAATATAGCTCCCCTAATAGTACATCACTTTTTTTAGTAAATAGGGGGAATCAAAGTATTAGCCAGTGAAGCTAAGTATATAGAGTACCCCTCTCTCGCACTTTTGGATTTTGCGAAAGCTTAAAAACGAAATAAAGCTATTTGCTATATTTATTACTATTTTTCTCTCACTAAAGTTGATTGTTATACTATTTGATAAGATCAAGAATTAGGTTCTAACTTTTCTGATAATCTCCATTACCCTCTCTCACACTTCAGATCTAAATAGAATAGCACTGTTGTATTACGGTACTTACCGAATGTGATATAATCATACATTAGACTATCTTCACCTCTAAAAACCTACCTTGAACAATATGTACAAAGTCAAAGAGATATACTATACTATACAAGGCGAAGGATACCATACAGGTAAACCTGCTGTATTTGTAAGATTCAGCGGATGTAATCTATGGAGTGGTAGAGAAGAAGATCGCCACAAGGCTATATGCAAATTCTGCGATACGGACTTTTGGGGTACAGATGGCGAGCGCGGTGGTAAGTATACCGCAGAACAACTATCCGCCATAATATATGATCTATGGCCAACTGATATGATGCAGCATCCATTTATAGTATGTACAGGTGGAGAGCCTGGATTGCAGCTGGACCAAGCGTTAGTAGACTTCTTACATGACGCTAATATCCAAATCGCAATAGAGACTAATGGCACTGTAGAGCTAGCCAATGACATCGACTGGATATGTGTCAGTCCAAAGGCAGACTCTAAAATCATCATCACCTACGGTAACGAACTTAAGCTTGTCTATCCGCAGCTAGAAAATGATCCAGAGCAATATTCTCATTTAGATTTTGAACACTACTATCTACAACCTCTTGATGATGAGTCTCAAGCAGAACATATTTCCAAGTGCGTCGAGTATTGCATGCGTTATCCGCAATGGAAACTTAGTCTACAGACTCATAAATTTATTGGAATAGATTAGGAATGTAAAAATCTTCTAGATCACATCTTTAAAATAAAATAATAACATATTTTCTATTCATTAAGAATAGCTACATACTTTTGAAAAAGTAATAATACATCGCTTGCTCTTCATTAGTAATCCTTTTATTTCCGGAGTGATGGTCAGCAATAATAGATTTTCTTATACCTAATGTATTGGCCAAAGTTTTGATCTTCATAGAATGATCAGCCAATTGTGCTTTGAGCCATTTGAAATCTACCTTATCGTGAGCTAACGGGACATACTCAATGGCACCAATATGAAAATTATCGTGAACAGAAACAAAAAGTGATTTTGCAATTTCTCTTAATTCTTGAGCACTCAGATATTTATTGTCAAGAGTTTTGTCTTGCGATATTTCTATAATGACTCTACCTTCATCTTTCTTCACTTCTCTAATTGTGATATTGTACTTATCCTTATATCGTACTATTGCTTTTTGTATAACATCCATTTCAGAAGAAATTTATTTCAAAAAAGATATCAGAAATTAGACTCTACTTTCCGACTAAACCTATATACTACAAACTTATGCTTCCTTAAAACTAAAATCTAAACCTATGAAGTTTATAACTTAATGTCATGCCTCTTTTTCTTTGCTACAAATTCGATTTACATAAATTATAAAATCGTACAATCAGTTAAACTATACTATTAATTACATCATCATAATTAAGTTGAAAATAACTATCAATCAATTTCAAATAAGTAGGATTATCTGAAAGTACTTTTCTGTTGCCCAATATGATGATCTGCTCTTTAGCTCTGGTTAATGCTACATTCAGCTTGCGATCTACACCTTCCGATGATAATGATACTAAAGAGTCTAATTGACTCAACTTATTGGTACATAATGATATAATAATAATATCACGTGCTCCTCCTTGATATCTTTCTACAGTATCAATAGTAATTTTGTTCGTCTCTACACGATCCATATCCTTGATTTCTTCCTTGATCATAGCGATCTGTGCACGATAGGGTGTTATGACTCCGAGAGATCCGTCGGTTAGCAATAAATTATTACTTATAAACTCTGACTGATAGATTTCTATGAGTCGTCTAGTCAGCTTAGCTTCTGGATCGTTAGTCTTCCAGCTGTAATAACTATCGATAGGAGTATCAATGTATATACATCGCTCACTTATCCATGGATGCGCATCACTGTCAAGATATGATTTTTCAGCAGATAACCTTGTCAGCTTAGAAAGCAATGATAGTTGATCATCATAAAAATAATGATTGGGAAATTTCATGATATCCTTATGCATCCTACCTTGCTGAGAAAGTATACCTATGACATGCTCCCATCCTTGCTCATGACACCTTAGATATAATCGCTCAAACAATGACATCCTCTGATCTACTATTCCACGCTCTATCAATACCTCATTTGCTACCTTAGTCTTAGACTCACCTTGGACCACAACCGCGGGTAATTGCTTGTGATCACCTATCAAAATAAATCGCTTAACATGAGACAATAATCCAATTAACATAGGCTCTAATATCTGCGATGCCTCATCTATTATGATCGTATTAAACTGCTTCATCTTAAGGAGATCTGTTCTATTGATGATGCTCGATACTGTACTTACATACAAATTAGTATTAGAAATAAGCTTCGATATCTCCGATCTTCTATTCATACCTACTATTCGCTTTCTAAGCAATGTTGACTTATATTCTTCGCCACAGGAGTAACTACTACCAATCCTTATAAATAGATTCTCATCCTCTGGACTGATGCTCTTTAGAGATGCGCAGATTTCATCCACAGCCCTATTAGTATATGCCAGTACAAGTACGTTTTGCTTTTGTTCCTGGGAGATATATTCTACAAGATGTCGCAGCATTACACTAGTTTTCCCAGTACCTGGAGGCCCCCAAAGCAGATAATAATCTTTGGCACCAATCATCTCATTGAGAACCTGATTTTGCTCTGTTGTCAACTCACTTATCTCGACTGATGGCCCTTGCACCGCCACTTTAGGAGCTGCCTTGGTTAGTATCAATTCTCGATATGGCTTTGGAGAGATGCAGAACTTATACAGACTTCTATACATCGTATTGAAGCCACTATCCATATTATCTTCTTCTATATTCCAGTGTGCATACTTGCGAAATATACCATGATTATATTGCTGACTACGCAGCCTAATAGTCACCTCGTGCTCATCGATCTCNNACTGGATATAATATTGCGATATCCCCTTTTCTAAAATTAGCCAAAGGGTTAGTCTTAAGTCCTCTTTTCAATACTAGAGTCGGAGGGTCATTCTCCGCATCGTTCTTGATTACTTGAAGATTATTCAATATGGCAAATCGCTCTTCTTTCTCTTCCATATTTTCTAGCCAAAGCGCTGCATGTCCATTCCTATTACTGAGTCCATGTTCCCCTGTTTTAGATAGAGATTGTTCTCTAGCAATAAAGGCTACATAATGCTCTAGATATGCCTTCTCGACTATATCTAAATTAGCATATACTTTTTCGAATTCTTCTACGGCTTTCTTATCATATCCACTAGCCTTAGGAAAGTGATCTAGCTTTAGGTAGGACAGAACATTGCTCTCAGGCAGATGTGTATTTCCTAGATTTTGCTCTAGCGTCATGAGGTCATTCCTGATTCGCATCGCTTCATACTGCTGTGCCTTTACTGGTGGAGCATATCTTAATTGATCCATATCCAAGGCAGAATAAAGTATATAACTATTGATTTTTAACTTTGATCCAAAAGCAGATTTGATCAATAGATCATAGAGAAGCGTCTGCACATAATGATTATTATTAAGTCCATAAGTATTCGTTCTGAATGGTTTACCACTCTTCAATTCTATGATATCGTATCTCTGAGTAGATTCGTCGAAGTGCAACATATCTAGTCTTCCTTGGAGACCATAAGCTCTACTCAGAAATGATGGCTCTAAATAACTCTTGGATCGATCTATATTATGTCTAACAAAATCTTCTTTGACCACTTTCTGCAAATGCAAAAAATGGATCTCAATCTTACGTAAGATATCGACTACCGTCTGGTCATCATATAAGGTAAATTCGATTGGAGACATATGAAAAATCATAGGTTCTAATTCCTTGTAAACTGTATCTGGATTGGACACCAACACATCCAGAAAGTAATTAGCAATATTACCAATCATGAGAGGAGGAGATGATTCTTTTTGTCGAAACTTGTTGACCATATACAATAGCGCATCGGTACCGTAGTACTTAAATGTCTCTGCCACCGCAGTAACATCTACCAAATGATCTGGTTTAATGACTAATGCCTTA
This sequence comes from Saprospiraceae bacterium UBA1994, assembly GCA_002335865.1. Classification (GTDB taxonomy): domain Bacteria; phylum Bacteroidota; class Bacteroidia; order Chitinophagales; family Saprospiraceae; genus UBA1994. Next base: position 17,016 of record DDCY01000018.1, on the reverse strand, counting down.
GGTATATACTTACCATCTGCCAATATTTCTATATCTACAAGGTTAGCATGAATCGGCATCTCATAAAATTTATTCAGCGCCTGTATATTTCTATTAAATATTTCATTCTTATCAGAGATATCGAAGTAAGCTTTCTCTATTATAGATCCATCGGATTCATCGATAAAATCCAATGTAAATGCATCTATATCTACCGCCGTCACAAGACACTCTATCAGCGGTCTAAACTGGACCACATCTCGTTGCTCCCTTCTAAAAAACTGAATCGCCTCCGCTGGCAGATCAAACTCTTTCTCATTTTTCGGTTCCCATACAGCGGCTGTAGTTGTATTGATTACATAGCATCCTAGGTCTAAGTAGTGCAAGATATTATCTTCGGTAAGCTTACTCTGCTCATTAGCTCTACGAAAAGTATGTAGATAGTATAGCAACTGTGATTCTAACTGGTGTACAGAGCCTGTATAAGCGATCCTTGAAAATAATGTAGTGAAACTGACTTCCTCATCCTTAGTAGCTTCCTCCAGTAACATAGTGAATAGATGAAAGAGCGCTTTCATCTTAGATCTACTATCCAATTCTTTATCCTCGTATATCCTGTAAACTGACCTATAAAGTAAGTCGTGGATAAGTTGGTCGCTATTCATCAAGGCAAGATACAAGAAATGTATGGATATAAAGGTCAGCGTAAAAATACCAATAAGTAATTTTTGAGCTCAATCTTCTGCACAAAATAAAAGAGGCTATCCTTAACAGGATAGCCTCTTACTATTTATTTTTGCGTCTAATAACTATGAGAGATCAAATCTATCAAGATTCATCACTTTATTCCATGCAGCTACGAAATCAGTAACAAACATTTCCTTGGCATCATCAGTGGCATATACCTCTGCGATAGCTTTTAATTCTGAGTTGGAACCAAAAATCAAATCTGCTCTAGTTCCTGTCCATTGAAAATCTCCAGTCATACGATTACGACCTTCAAATTCTTTATCCGCTTCAGATGTAGCTTTCCAAGTCGTCGTAAGATCCAATAGATTTACAAAGAAATCATTAGTAAGCTTTCCCTCTTCTGATGTAAATACTCCATGCTTTGATCCATCAAAATTCGTATCTAACATTCTCATACCTCCAACTAACACAGTCATTTCTGGAATTGTCAATGAGAGTAACTGAGCTTTGTCTACTAGTAATTCTTCTGCAGTAAGTGTATGTCTACGATTTACATAATTACGAAATCCATCTGCTACTGGCTCTAATGCTCTGAATGACTCTACATCAGTGTGCTCTAGTGTAGCATCTACTCTACCTCCTGTAAAAGGCACAGATACATTGTATCCAGCATTCTTTGCTGCTTGCTCTACTGCAGCACATCCACCGAGTACTATGAGATCTGCTAGAGATACTGCAGTGTCTGACGCACTTTGGATTCCCTCTAGGGTAGATATTACTTTAGATAGTTGATTTGGGTTATTCACTACCCAATCTTTCTGAGGAGCTAATCTTACTCTTGCTCCGTTAGCACCACCACGCTTATCTGATCCACGGAATGTAGATGCTGAAGCCCATGCTGTAGATACTAATTCTGAGATAGATAGTCCACTTGCAAGAATAGAATTCTTAAGAGCTGCTGCGTCTGCTTCACTCACATCATTACCCCCTTCAGGTAGAGGATCTTGCCATATCAGTTCTTCAGACGGGACTTCTGTTCCAAGATAACGATTTACTGGCCCCATATCTCTATGAGTTAATTTAAACCATGCCCTTGCAAATGCATCTTCAAACTCAGAAGGATTCTCGTAGAATCTTCTTGATATCTTCTCGTAAGCTGGATCCATACGCATAGACAGATCTGTAGTCAGCATAAATGGTGCGTGTGATACTGCTGGATCATGCGCATCTGGAACAGTACCTGCTCCTGCACCATCTTTTGGAGTCCACTGGTGTGCCCCTGCAGGGCTTTTTGTTAGTTCCCACTCATAATCAAACAAGTGCTTAAAGTAATCATGGCTCCATTTCGCTGGAGTCGTCGTCCATGCACCTTCAAGTCCACTAGTAATAGTGTCTGCACCTTTACCCGAATTGAATGTGCTTAACCAACCTTGACCTTGATCTGCTATGTTCCCCCCTTCTGGCTCTACTCCTACATGGCTATCTGGGCCGGCACCGTGAGCCTTACCAAATGTATGACCGCCAGCTATTAATGCCACTGTCTCTTCATCATTCATCGCCATTCGGCCAAAAGTCTCTCTTATATCATGCGCAGCTGCTATAGGGTCTGGATTACCTTCTGGTCCTTCAGGATTGACATATATAAGTCCCATATGTGATGCTCCCAGTGGTTGCTCAAGTGACCTATTCTCTCCATATCTATTGACTCCTAACCATTCTCTTTCAGTTCCCCAATTCACGTCATCTTCTGGCTCCCAAACATCTTCGCGTCCTCCTGCGAATCCAAATGTCTCGAAATTCATTGATTCAAGAGCACAGTTACTTGCAAGTATCATTAGATCTGCCCAAGATATCTTTCTTCCATATTTCTTTTTGATTGGCCAAAGTAATAATCTAGCCTTATCTAAATTACCATTATCTGGCCAACTATTAAGCGGCGCAAACCTCTGTTGTCCAGCTCCTGCTCCACCGCGACCATCAAAGATTCTGTAAGTACCAGCACTGTGCCATGCCATACGTATAAAGAAAGGACCGTAATGACCGTAATCTGCAGGCCACCAGTCTTGTGAAGTAGTCATAAGATCTACAATATCACTCTTGATAGCTGCTAAATCTAAACTTTCAAACTCCTTTGCATAGTCAAAAGATTGACCCATCGGATCTGACTTCTCAGAGTTCTGACGAAGTAGATTAAGTTTGAGTTGATTAGGCCACCAATCTCTATTGGCAGTACCACTTCCTGCTGTTTGGCTTTGAGAACCACCCATAAATGGGCATTTGCTGATGTCGCCAATTCCGTTGTTATCCATCTTACTTGTTATTTATTTTGTTGTATTATACCTGTTTGCAAAACTACTGAATAGTGCGGGCATTTGTGTAATAGATATCATTGAATTAGGTGATATGAAAAAGAATGCTAATTATCTGAGTTTAATCACGTTGTGTCTACCGCTTTGTTTCTTTTTCAGAATTTCGCTTGAAGTAATAGAAAGCAGGAACCCCTATCAGCAGTATCCCTACCCCAGCCCAAGACTGCGCAGGCAATGCTATCAAAGTATTAACCACAAAAGCGATAGTCACTAGTAGATATATAATAGGTACAATAGGATAGGCACCTAATTTATAAGCGGGCTCTACATCATTCTCTTTATCTCTATATCTGAATATAAAAATAGATCCTGTAGCTAAGGCCATGAATATGATATCCATGAAAGTGACGAATGTCATTAGGTTATGAAAAGTCCCCCAAATCAGTATCAAAACACAAGCCCAAACCATCTGTAGTAACATAGCGACATACGGCGTGTGATACTTAGGATGTAGCTTCGCCAAGTTATCGAAAAACAATCCATCTTTGGCCATAGCATGATAAATCCTAGGCGCAGTCATAGTATAAATTCCAATCGTACCGAATATCGATATCGTAATCGCTATCGTAACCAACTTACCCCCACCAGTAATTACCTGCGCCATAGCATCACCAGCGATTTTCTCAGATAAAACCATATCGCTTCCAGAGATAAGTTGCATATAAGCGAAAATTACAAGCAAATAAACAGTAGTGACAGCCAGTGTTCCTATGAGCATTGCTTTCGGCACATTTCTTTGTGGATTTTTTGTTTCTCCCGAAAGATAAGTAGCGTGATGCCATCCTCCGAAAGACCAAAATACACCTACAAAACCTACCAAGATTCCTTGTAATAGGTTATCTGGAGTATGGCTCATTAGGTTCATATTAGTCTCCACAGATGTCGTAGGCCAAAAGTACAATCCAATTACAATAATAATCAATAGTGCAATCAATTTTAAACTAGTGAAAACAGTTGCAAATATCTGAGATATATTGACCCCTATTACATTGATCAAAGTCAGTCCTATTATAGTACCTATTGAAATAATATACTTCGATGTAGCAGATAACTCCACAAAGAACTCTACATAATTAGCAAACACAGTAGCTAAAGCCGCTAATGCTCCAGTATTGACTATCAACAATATTATCCATCCGTATAAGAATCCGAAGATATTACCATACGCCTCTTTAAGATAAACATATACACCGCCAGACTTGGGATATCTAGCACCCAATTCTGAGAAAGTCATCGCTCCCAAAAATGTAACCAATCCACCTATTGCCCATATCAGCAATACCCATCCATGATGACCAACTGCCTCCATTGTGGATGCGGGAGTAACAAATATACCTGACCCTATGCAAGCGCCAATCGCTATCATCGTCAATCCCGTAAGTGTAAGGTCTTTTTTTAGTGCCATCGAAATGTTAGTTTTAAGAATACCAAAATACAATTATCTCCCAATAGTCAAATTTCTTAATTATTCTTCTATTTCTTCAACAAGGATAGTTTCAATTAGCAAACGGATTGTCCTCACTCTATAGATTATGAGTATTCACTACATTAACTCAAAAAACTACAAGCAATAAGTGCAATGAACTCTTATTCTATTCCTTTTAAGTACTCTTTACCTAAACTCAATCCAAGCACAAATACGTGCAAGTGATTTGATAGTTAAATATGGCTGGTGATCTACAAAATGGTATTCCTTAGAAGGGATAAGCAATCATCTTTGTAAAAAAGAAGGAAAGAAAATCAATCTCACTATCAAAAGAGGAGAAAAAAATTAAAGAAAACGTTCATACACAGGGACTTATTCCTTAATAATAAACAATAAATATGTTTGCAGAATAGAGGAATAAAGATTACTTTTGCACTCGATTTGAAATAATCTTATTAATTAACATTAAACATAAATCTATGTTAGCTATCGTTACTATAGCTGGTCAACAATTCAAAGTTGAGGAAGGTCAGGAAATCTTCGTCCACCAGTTAGAAGCATCAGAAGGTGATAATGTTTCATTTGACAACGTACACATGTTGATCAATGGAGACAACACTTCTGTAGGCACGCCGATAATAAGTGGAGCCTCTGTAGGTGCTACTGTTCTAGGTCACCAGAAAGGAGACAAAGTAATCGTTTTCAAGAAAAAAAGAAGAAAAGGTTACCAAGTAAAGAATGGTCACAGACAATCATTTACGAAGATCAAGATCGACTCTATCAAAGGATAAGATCAAGCTTCACTAAGACAACCAATTAATAATAGAAGAGTCGATAACCCGGCAATTCAGTAAAAAATTTAAATATCATGGCACACAAAAAAGGTGTTGGTTCTACGGACAACGGAAGGGATAGTAATCCTAAGTACCTCGGTGTAAAACTATTCGCAGGCCAATACGCTAAGCCAGGAAGTATCATCGTAAGACAAAGAGGAACAAAATTCCACCCTGGTGTAAACGTAGATATAGGTAAAGATCACACTCTTCACTCTATGATAGAAGGAAGAGTATCTTTCGTAAAAAAAAGAAATAATAGAACATACGTAAACATACTACCTCTTGATGAATTAGTTGTAACGAAAGCAGAAAGAGCAGCAGCTCTAACTGATAAACAGGCAGCAACTGAAGCAGGTGGAGCTAAACCAGCCCCTAAAGCAAAGGCTGCCCCTAAAGCAAAGGCAGCCCCTAAAGCAAAGGCTGCCCCTAGCGACGACGCCCTATAAAATTGTAAACAGTTATGCAGAAAGTAAGATGACTCAAAAGGTTTGAAGGTAAGGTACCTGAAATAACTGAACATCTTACAAATGCGGTTTACAGTACTTTCGCAGCACGGGCAGCTGCTACTTCAGAGAACATATCTTGAATAATAGTAAATGTAGGTAAGAGATACAAACTATATACAACCCGGGATTATGGACTAAACAAGCATAAGTGTCTTCAGAAGGTAAATGAAATTAGTTTAAAGCATAATATGATGAACTAGATAGTTTTAGATAGTTATATTCTATTACAGTTCACTGAGATTAGGTAGACCCAACTAACAAGTTAGTTGGGTCTTTTTTTTCACTACTTGATTAGATTTACTCTTTACCTATATCACAATTGCCTATTGGTAAAACAATATGACTGGGGGAATCACCGCAAAGATTAACGAATATTACAAATTGGCATTTAATATAATTACAGAATTCCATTCCATTGTTTGTAAGATAAATCCAAGTATTAGCGATTTTACTCAAATACTATTTTAAAAAAATACTTATCCTTATGCAATGAAAGAGATAGTAGATAGCTGGAAAAATCATGCAAAAGAAGAATACGATGAAAATCTGACTTTCCTCAAATCTCTAAAGGGAAATAGATCAGTTGACGAATCAGCAGCGTCACTAGACAATACAGTATTTGACAAAGTAGATTGTCTCAAATGTGCCAACTGTTGCAAAACTACGCCCGCGATAGTCTCAAGACCAGACGCTAAGCGTATTGCTAAGCACTTAGGAGTACCTACAAAGACTTTTATCAAAAAATTCTTGATAGAAGATTACGATGGATCGCTAATGATCAATGGGGTTCCATGTTCCTTTCTAAATAAAGACAACACCTGCCAGATCTACGAAGTAAGACCAGTTGCCTGCAGAGAATATCCTCATACTGCACAATTTGGATTCCATCGAAGGAGTCGCATGAATGCTCAAAATACACTTGTCTGTCCTGCCGCTTATGAGATAGTTAAGAGACTTATGGGTATACATCCAATTAAGAAGTAAGAATTCTGCTCGCGGTCAAGAAACTAAGAGCTAAATTGGCAATTCCTACAATTAAACTAGGGTCTTTTGCATATTGTTATGATATAGGTCTCCAGACCTTATGCCGACACCTTGAAACAAAATGATTCATTTAAAAGATCCCAATACAAAAAAGGCCATACCACAAATGCGATAAGGCCTAATAAATTTATTTTCAACTAACTCTTATTGAGAGTTCTCAGTTTTACTAGAACAACTTTTTTTAGCTGCATTTTTGCTAGAACAACATCCTTTTTTAGTTGCCTTTGCCTCAGCGACCGGCACTACAGCATCAACAGTCTTGCTTACTTCACTTACCATAGTCTCTCTTTCCATAGATGCAGAAGCCACTTTAGTAAATTTCTTGCTTTTATCGCAGTAATTTACTTCTTCCCAACTCACTTTACCAGACTTAGCACATGTGCTCTTCTCATAGTATGCTACTTTTCCTGATTTTGCACATTCTTCTCTTTTTATGTCTTCCGTTGCCATAGCCAAAGCATCAGCCTCTACTAGGAATGAAGCTACTTTTGTTGCTTCAGAAGCATCAATTGCAGCAGTAGCATCAGTTTTTACGCATTTAACACCGTCTTTTTTGCACTTAGCCATTTCAGCTGCAGTACATTTTTTTTGAGCATTCATTGCTGTTCCAGCCATTAGAAAAACTGTAAGTACACATAAAATCTTTTTCATTGTTAATATTTTTATTGAATTACGAATTCATTTGAATGTTATCTACGCAAATAATGCTCTACAAAGATATACAGAAAATTTCAGACCATCTAACTTTAGAAATTTTTAAATGTAATCCATATTGAACTGAAACGACGTCTAAAATACCTAATTAACATATCTTTAGCTGTATTTATCATTCACTTAGAAGCTATTAAAGTTACTCACCACTAATATTAAATAAATGCACAACTACTTTCAAATCCGATTTTTCGTATTAATTACTGACAAGGTCATCTCATAATACATATATCTACCATGGAGAACAGACTAGCTACCTCCCAATTGTACAGTTAGCTTCAGGATTATATAATGTAACATTAGTTTTAGGTAATCAATTTGTAACCATAAGGCTAGTTAAGCAATAGGCCTAAAAGACACAATATTATGAATTAAAAAAATGCTAGCTAATTAATAGTGGGCATTTTCATTTTACCATCTTTGCAAACTATGTCAGCAAAAGTACTTATAATCAGATTTAGCTCTATCGGAGATATCGTTTTGACTACTCCTGTCATTCGCTGTATATCAGAGCAGTTAGATGTAGAAGTACATTTTCTAACTAAGAATAGTTTTAAAGGTATACTTCAGCATAATCCCTATATCACAAAGCTCTATGGCATTGATAAAAACGTATCTGAAGTAATCTCTGATCTCAAAACAGAGTATTATGATTACATTATTGATCTGCATAAAAATCTGCGTACCCAAGAAGTGAAACTAAGACTAGGTATCAAAAGCTATACATTCAATAAACTGAATATTGCTAAATGGCTCAAAGTCAATCTCAAGATCAATCAGTTACCAGAAAAACATATAGTAGATAGGTATTTTGAAGGTATCCAAGGACTCAATGTTATCAATGACGGTAGAGGCTTAGATTACTTTATATCAACCTCTGATCAAGAAGAAGCTGAGGATATTGTAAAGCATATCAACCAGTATAAGGTCTTAGTTTTGGGCGCCAATTACTTTACTAAGCGGATTCCCAGTTCAATATCTTCACAAATCATCCTCAATAGCAACAAACCAATCATTCTTCTGGGTGGTAGAGATGTTTCAGAAGAAGCTATATCACTTGCAAATGAACATCCAGTCAAGATTATTAATCTCGTGGGAAAAACATCTCTCGCTGTATCTGCAAGCATTATTAAAGGATCATCAGAGGTTCATACTGGCGATACTGGATTGATGCATATTGCCGCAGCGTTCAAAAAGCAAATTCACACCTATTGGGGCAGCACTATTCCTGAGTTTGGCATGTATGCGTATCTTCCTACCGACATGAGAAAGCGGATAGATCATCAGGTTACCAATTTAAGCTGTCGCCCTTGTAATAAACTGGGCTTCGACAAGTGTCCAAAGGGTCATTTTAAATGTATGCTCAACATCAAATTATAGCACCTCTTCGAATCTCTGTTATACTTTATAGATGTTACGAAACCTTATCTACGTTCTATCAGTTACATTTAGTACATTTAACATTGTTGGTGTTCATTAATATGTTACACCAGAAAAACATAACAAAATAAAGTAATAAATATGGCTAATCAACAACAATTACCACCCAACATAATCAAATACGGAATTTTAGCATTCCTATTGATTTTTATTTTTTCTATACTTTCCAATACTACATTTCTCACTATTCAACCTGGTAAAAAAGGGGTTGAGTTTAAGAGATTTGGTGGCGGACTAGACAAAGACAACATATACGATCAAGGATTCCACATAATCATGCCTTGGAATAAAGTATTTATCTATGATGTACGTACCAATGAAGGGTTCGAAACCATGGACGTACTCTCTAAGAATGGTCTTAATATCTCAGTGGAACTATCGTATAGATATTCGCCTATGCCTGACAAAATAGGATATCTGCATGACGAGATCGGTACTGAATATGTCAAAAGAATATTAATGCCAGAGATCAGATCTGCAACTAGAGAAGTAATCGGCCAGTATCTCCCAGAAGAACTTTACTCTACTAAAAGAGAAGCTATCCAAGATGAGATATTTCAACAAACAGCAGACGGTATCGGTCCCAAGCACCTAATCATAGATGCCGTACTAATCAGATCTGTGAAACTTCCTGCAAAACTGGAAGAAGCCATAGAGCAGAAACTAAAAGAAGAGCAGCTATCTCTGCAGTATGAATATAAACTAGATAGAGAGAGACAAGAAGCAGAGCGTAGAATAATAGAGGCTCAAGCCAAAGCAGACGCAAATAGAATATTAAACGCTTCACTTACTGATAAGATTTTAAAGGACAAAGGTATAGAAGCGACTCTAGAGCTCGCTAAAAGTCCTAACACCAAAACAGTGATAATAGGTGGTGCAGAAGGTGGCCTTCCACTTATACTCAATAACCAATAGATTATAACTAATACATCGAATATGTAAATTATGCATGACACGTATATATTGCATATAGCCAGCTGGTATCCGCACGAGGAGTCTCCTTACGAAGGTGATTTTGTGGATCGTCATATTCGATGTATTAGTACTCAAGTACGTGGAATAGTGTACTTCGGCAAAGCTGTAAATAAGCCAATTGTCAAAATGCAAATCTCTAACTATGAGAATTATAAAGTGTACAAAAGGTTATTCCAGAGAGCAGGATCACTATCTAACTACTCCAAATATCATGCACTAGCCAATCAGGATATTAACACTATCATCAAAGATCATGGTATTCCTGTTGCGATTCATTGCCATGCTGGATTTCCTGGATTATCTCTTTCGTCTGCACTAGCGAAAAACTATAGAATTCCATTGATTTTCACAGAGCACAGTACTATTTACCAGCAAGAAAAGCTTTCTATCAAGGAGAAATTAATTTTTTGGCACCTCAATAAATATATTTCGAAAGCGGATATAGTGTGTCCAGTAAGTTCAGCACATTCCGAATCAATATCTGCGAAATGCTTTGTAAAGAAAATAGATGTCATTCCTAATGTAGTAACTAATCCATTTTTTGAAACACTTCTCAAAAAGTCACCTTCACCCTCCAAACTTCTACATATATCGTCGTTGGATAATGATCAAAAAAACATAATAGATCTTTTAAAAGGGTTTAACATTCTTAAAAATAAAAGGCCAGATGTAAGTCTAACGCTTGTTGGAAACAGTAATATAACGCTCGTCAAAAGATTAATCAAACGTCATAAAATAGATCTTCTGGATATCAAGATCATAGGTCCCCTCGAACATACTGCAATTCCAAAACTGATGACAGAGCATGACCTTTTCCTTCTTTGGAGTAGATACGAAAGCTTTAGTTTAGTAATAGCAGAATCTTGGGCTAGTGGATTACCTGTTTTATGTAATGAAAGTGGAGGAATCACTGCAGAAAACAATGAGACCCTTGGACACCTTTCGAAAAATTATACACCGGAAGGATTAGCCGACGATATTGACCGCACCCTTAATCGATACGATGAATTTGACATCACAGAAATAAGGGCATACGCACAGAAGCGGTATTCAGAAGTAAGTATTGCACAAAAGTTTGGAGATCTATATAACTCTCTAAGTATACTCTGATATAGTCATTGTATCTTTGTATTATAATTTTCAACTAAGGCGATATAATATCAATACAATAGTACCTTAACACTCGTTGATATAATAGATATGACTACTAAAGCGATCAAAAAACATTTAGAACAACTTATCGATATAGCTTACAAAGCGGGTAAGGTTATCCTGGATATTTATGAAAGCAATGATCTGGGTATTGAATATAAGTCAGACGAAAGTTCGTTGACCAAAGCAGACAAAGCAGCCAATGAAGTCATCTGTGCAGGACTAGCTAAAATCACTCCTAATATTCCCATAATATCCGAGGAAAATAAAGAAATACTCTACGACGCACGTAAGAATTTCGAATACTTTTGGATGGTAGACCCTCTTGATGGCACTAAGGAATTCATTAAAAAAAATGGAGAATTCACTGTAAATATTGCACTAATTCATAATCAGAAATCTATCGCTGGAGTTGTTTATGCTCCCGTATTGGACAAAATGTACTATGCTATAAAAGAAGAAGGTGCCTACATAATCAAAGACAATGAACTAGTATCTTTAGTAGCTAACAAGTATCATAAAACTGATAGTCATCTTAAAATTGTCTGCAGTAGATCTCATCTCAATGATGCTACACAAGCATTTTTGAATGATTATACTCAACCAAAATTAATATCTAAAGGAAGTTCACTGAAGTTTTTGATGCTAGCTGAAGGTAAAGCAGAATTATATCCAAGACTAGCTCCTACGATGGAGTGGGATACGGCTGCAGCTCATATAATACTTACAGAGTCAGGAGGACATATATCTCAGGTAGACGGAACACCACTACTTTATAATAAAGAGAATTTGCTCAACCCTCATTTTATAGCTACCGCAAATGAACGGTAATCATAACATATCTGCTGTCATTATCTCCTTCAATGAAGAAAAGCTTATACAACAATGTATAGAGTCAATACTACCTATTACTAATGATATTATAATTGTAGATAGCGGTAGTACCGATCAGACTGTATCTCTAGCCACAGCAGCAGGAGCTAGAGTATTTCATATGCCATGGGAAGGATACGGCGCTAACAAAAATTTTGGCAACAGCAAAGCAAGATATGATTGGATTTTGTCCATTGATGCCGATGAAATACTAGACAACGATTTAGCAAATCACATTAATAATATAGATAAGAATAGTGACACTATTTACAAAATAAAAAGTCTTGTCAACTATAATGGAAAGTGGATCCGTCACTGTGGTTGGTATCCAGCTTGGAAGCTTAGGTTTTTTCATAAAACCATTGCCAAATGGAATCTAGATCCTGTTCACGAGGCATTAATTTATCCTTCTGGCATTAACTTAAAAGAATTGAACGGAAAGTTATTACATTATAGTTATAATAGCGTCGAAGACCATAAAAGCAAGTCTACGAAATACGGAAAACTGAAAGCGGAGTCGTGGTTGCATAGTGGCAAGTCAATAGGTGTATTGAAAAGATTACTTGGTCCTACTTTCAAGTTTTTGCGTACCTACATTTTAAAATTGGGTTTTCTAGATGGAAGAGAAGGCTACATCATTAGTAAAATGGATGCACGGATGATAAGAACTGCTATTCAACATTATAATCATTTAAAGAAAAGAGGATAATGAATATCTTACATATATCCTCTGCAAATAGCTGGAGAGGTGGCGAACAACAGATTGCCTATCTTATAGATGAGTTGCAAACAATTGGACATATTAACATACTCATGCATCCAATTAATGCTCCTATTGCAGATCATAATCAGATTAAGAACCAATGCATTGCAATTCCCTATCGCAAAGGTATCTCTGTAAATCCTTGGGTAGCTAATAAAATTGAGAACGTCGTATCCAAGTATAATATTGATATCATACATGCTCATGATTCTCATGCTCATACATTTCTATATTTATCATACATTCTATTCAGATTAGATTGTCCAAGTGTGGTGAGCAGACGAGTAGATTTTACAATTTCCAAATCTTCTCTAAACAAATATAATTATCCAAAAATCAAGAAAATCATCTGTGTCTCCGATAAAATAAATGAAATTATTACTGGGTCTCTCGCATCTAGTAAAAGAATAGTTACAATTCATAGCGGTGTTGATTTAAATAAATTCAAACAGTATTGTGGACTAGATCTTAGAAAAAAATATAATATTCCCAAACATCACAAAATAGTTGCTAACGTCTCAGCTATAGCTGATCACAAGGACTATCCTACTTTTATTGCTACAGCCGCGGAAGTCTTGAAACAAAGAAATGATATTACTTTCTTAATCATTGGCGGCGATGGAGGTGAACAAAGTATGATTACTAACCTAATAAATAGACATGGTCTAACGAATAACATTATCCTGACAGGATACATACCAGAAGCATACTTAATGATTTCTCAGCTAGATATTTTTCTCTTCCCTTCCAAAATGGAAGGCTTAGGCACTAGTATATTGGACGCTCAAGCTTCAGGAGTTCCTGTTGTTAGTACTATAGCCGGAGGTATCCCTGAACTTATAACACATAACCATACTGGCTTACTGAGCAAAGTAGGAGATAGTAAAAATCTAGCAAAGAATATCATTTTACTCTTAGATAATCCAGACCTAAATAAGCGTATTACAAGAGAAGCTCAATTAATTGTCAGTAAGTATTCAAAAATAATAACTGCTCAAAAGACTTTAGAGGTATATCATAGCGTCATCTAAACGAACTGTAACATATTATACAATTATATTCTATGTAAAAGCTAAACATCAATGAAATGCTTGTTCTTTAAATTATCAGTTAGCGTCTTATCATACGGTGACTGAAAAGAAACAATCAACAAACAGAAAAAATATGTATTTTAAGAATGACGTACATTTTCTAAAGTCAAATAACATTATACAATATATTTGAAGAGCTGAAAGAGAAAATTAATTAATATTTATCGACATTGTTACTATATAAAGTCTTCCATATAAAATGATGAAACAAGATGTCTATACTGACAAAGGAATAAATGAATATCTAAATGAGAATTTCATATCATACATGTTAGATTCTATTAAGCTAATGGATAAAATATAGTAGTAATATTTGATATAAAATATTTTCATACAGTCCCCTTCTTTGATAACAATGAACAAATATTACAGCTTAAAGTGGGAACTGAATATCACATATAACTCTGAAACTTCGGTGAACTAGCATTAACAGATTAAACTAACAAGATATAGCAATTTTTCACTAGTTTAAAAAATTACTGATACAACAACGGCTCTTTAGCTCAATCCGATATTTTCCTTTATAGCTATTACGATTATTGAGTATTTACAGCATATTATTCACTATAATTGTGCTTTCAAATATTTCTAGAAGAAAGCAAGTGTTACTGTGAGTAAAAAACCATCATATCATCCAGAGAGCTATTGGTCAGATGTAGCAAAGAGGATCAAATCTAGAGAAGGACGTAACGTAGTAGCTGGGGATGACGAACCATTCTATAGGTATAAGCGTCAGCGTTTTCTTGAAATGCTAAAGGCTGTTAATTTTGAAGGAAAGTCAGTTTTAGAAATAGGCAATGGTCCAGGAGGTAATCTAAAGGAACTATCGCAGCTAAATCCTGCTCGTCTTGTAGGAGCAGATATATCTGCCGAAATGATCAAATTGGCTAGATCTAACAATAATGATTTTGTAGAGTTAGTCAAGATAGACGGTACTTCACTTCCTTTCGAAGATAATACTTTCGATATAGTATTTACAGCTACTGTTCTCCAACACAATACTGATGATAAGATGATGCTTACCATACTAGATGAGATATGCCGAGTCAGTAAGGATAAGATTTTTTTATTTGAAAAGATTGATTCAGTTATCAAAGGCGATAATCTATGCTATGCGCGACCTGTACAATACTACGCAGACCTAGTAGCGCCACATGGCTTTAAATTAGCTTCAACTGAGTATATTAATATACGTTCAAGTTATTACGTGTCAGGAGCAATTAGAAAAGGTCTCAATACTAGTAAAAGACAAGAAGGAGAGCCACTAAATGGAATCTCTACCCTGTTACAAAACATTACTCTCCCGCTTACTAAGATATTGGATAAAATATTTAGCTCAAAGAAAGACGTTGCAAGACTGGAATTCATAAAGAAGAAATAGAAAATATATTTCTTAGTTCCTTAGGGTATAATTATAAGATAGGTTTGATCTTTTTTACCAGCATATCCGAATATACTTCCACAAACTCCTTCTAAAATATAAGAAAACCTCGAGACACTATCTTTTCGAAGTGACTGAAATACTACCTTGTCCAGCAACAGTAATGCTACTGATATTAAACGTAATTGGTATCTCTTCTGAATTTACATTCGTAAAACAAACTAGTAATAAAAGTATAAACACTATTCCACTTGCTCCAATCAATCATGTATCAAAAAATATTATGTTTAAAATTCGTGTGATCAGTGCTGTCACAAGAATCATGATTAAAGTACTTCGTGATCTATATTATTATACTGATAATAAAAAATCATATTAATCACCTTCTCACTAAGCTAGAACTTTGATTAGTCATTCAACTAACTCTTAAAAATTTTTGTTATTCCAATTGACCTTTAGTATTGATACATTCACGATCTAAAAAATGAGAATTAATCAACCAACGATCCTAGATGCACCCATTTTTGCACCTAAAAAGACCGCTAGAGATGTTCCCACTATATCTAAAATAGAAACTACGTTAGGCGGTACAATTGAAAATGAGGTCCATATGCTAAAAGACAATAAAATAGCGCCTGCAAGTAATCCAACATTTATGCGTTTAGTCCGAGCTACCATACTCGCAATAAAGGCAGCAATAAAAGCACCTAATATATGAGCAATAATTATCAACACAAACACTGCTAAATCAGGATCACTAACATTCAAATCAACAGGATTAGGATAAAGACTTAAATTAATCATCTTGACTAAAAAGACTCCAAATACTCCAACCAATACACCAGCAATAATCGATAAAATTGATCTCATAAATATATGAATAGACTATGGCCTTAAAATAACTCCATCAGCCATAAATTTCAACTCTATTATTGACTCTGTAATTGCCGCCACTTCTTCAGCTGACTTTCCCTCGTCTTCTGCATAATGTCTCAACTCATCAACTGAAGTTTCCTCTTTATAAGCCTTGCCCCTCATTATCACATCTTTACCTGCTATATCTAGTGGCATAAAAAATCCATAATCTTTAAATTTAACAAACATTTCCTCACTAGTGCCTCCATCAGAATCTACTATATTCATCCAACAACCTTTAGCTTGACAAACAGATCCTACATTACCTGTTACAACAGCTTCAACTTCATCAGATTGATCCATCTTAATAACTAATTCGCTAAAAGAAATTGCTCCTACATCACTAATCATTTCACCAAAATGCTGCCCCTTCTCATCAGTAATAATAGGCTTATCATTATTCTTACAGCTTACTGAAATCATCATTACAATAATTAAAAAAGTTAAATGTATTAGTCTCATATTCCTTACTTTAAGTTTATTAACAAAGAAAACTATTTTATTGCGTATTACATCCTATAGATCATTCTTTTTACAAGCTAATTATTGTCTATTTTTCAAGCATAGTCATTAACAAATACCAATAATTAATTAACCAATAATAACAACTCTTAAAATAAGAATGCTCAGTTATAAAAAATACATAAAAAAAGTCTTTACAAATAAATTGTAAAGACTTTAGTAGCGTGAGGCAGGCTTGAACTGCCGACCTCAGCATTATGAATGCTGCGCTCTAACCAGCTGAGCTACCACGCCAAATATGCTAAGCGGCTGCAAATATATAAGTTATAGTTTACAAAACAATAATAATTAATTCTATTTTTCCCTTTGTTGTATGCCAAAAAAAATAGCGAATACCCACTTG
>DDCY01000032.1:38809-111211 GCA_002335865.1 Saprospiraceae bacterium UBA1994 | reverse complement strand
ATAGATTATACGATATTGAGAGAAGGCGATTATGCGAATTCCAAATAAATTAATGGCTTATCTCCTATCATAAAGATATAATCAAATATAGAAAGACGTATTCATACACCAAAACATACCTTTAGTCGATAATATATCTTCGCAAGTAATCATAACTAATACATTTGTATAGATTAAAGAACAATTTCAGTCTTATATTCATTCTTATAGTAACATCACAATATTAGTTATGAAGCAATTTTTTAAGTTTTTTACGGCCTCATGTTTAGGCGTATTTGCAGCTATTGCAATGATTTCTCTGGTTGGTATGCTTTTGATAAGCATGGCGTCTAGTAAGGATACTACCGTAGCCTCCAACTCTATACTCAAACTCGATCTTAGCAGAATTATCCCAGAGAAATCTGGTAATGTAAAGACTGATCCGTTCAACATGGACGCAACTGAAGCTATAGGATTACGTGATCTTAGAAGAACCATACAAAACGCTGCAGAAGATAGTAATATAGAAGGTATTCTACTTACGCATAAGGATGTAAGTCTTGGTCAAGCGACGATCAAGTCAATAGTCGACGAACTCAATAAATTCAAAGAGAGCGGAAAATGGATTTACTCCTACGGTGACTATTATGGCCAATCTGCTTATTTTGTTAATAGTACAGCCGATTCTATCTTTCTCAATCCTAATGGGATGGTGGATGTAAAAGGATATGCTACCATGATACCTTTCTTTAAAGAGGGTATGGATAAACTGGGTGTCAAATTCGATATCTTTTATGCAGGGAATTTTAAAAGTGCTACGGAGCCATTCAGACGTACTAACATGAGTGAACCTAACAAACTTCAGACTAGAACATTCTTAGATGGTATGTTGGATGTATTCCAAGAGCAAGTAACTATTGCTAGAGGATTCGATGTGGCGACTTTAGATGCTATAATGAATGATTATAAAGGAATCAATGGAAAATCAGCATTACAAGCTAATCTCGTAGATGAGCTTTTATTCTGGGATGACTTACAAGATATACTCAGAAAGAAACTAGATATCAAAGAAAATGGCAAAATCGAATTCATAGATCTTGAAGAATACAAATCTAAAATCACTCTAAAAGAAGAAGGACCAAGAAATAACAGAGTAGCCATCGTGTATGCCGAAGGTAATGTAGGCTATGGCGCAGACGAAAAAGGATCTATCTCCGACAAGAAGTACATGAAGATATTTGAGAAAATCAGAGCGGATAAGAAAATTAAAGCTGTTGTACTCAGAGTAAATAGTGGAGGAGGTAGTGCATTAACTTCTGATATTATTCACAAAGAAATCGCACACCTCAAAGCCGATGGCATCCCTGTAGTTTCTTCATTTGGCGATTATGCCGCCTCTGGTGGTTATTATATCGCAGCCAACTCGGATACTATTGTAAGTATGCCTAATACTCTTACTGGATCAATCGGTGTATTCTCAATGCTACCCAATGCACAAAAATTAGCTACTGAAAAATTAGGAGTTAATTTTGATACTGTACGTACACATCAGCATGCGATTACTATGTCACCGTATCTTGATATGAGTCCAGATCAAAAAGCGATGGTGCAATCAGAGACTGATGCCGTATATGATCAGTTTCTGACGATCGTATCAAACGGAAGAGGCATGACCATAGAAGAAACACATGAAATCGCTCAAGGTCGAGTTTGGACCGGTATGGCAGGAAAAGAAATTGGCCTCGTGGATGTAATTGGTGACTTAGATGATGCTATCAAGATCGCAGGAGATATGGCCGGATTAGATAAGTGGAAGATCAAGGAATATCCATCAATCAAGAAAGAATGGTACGAAGATCTTATCAAAGGATTAAACAAAGGGTCCTCTACTCGAGCCTTAATACCTAATGATGATTTATCTAGAACATTGATCAAAGACTACAGCGAACTAAAGTCTATTTTGGATATGGAAGGTCCACAATGTCGAATCCCATATTTGTATAAATTCAATTAACCTTCTTTACCGACGAATGCTAAAAATCCCAAATATCAATTGATCGATATTTGGGATTTTTTTGTTATCAATATCTATTCCTGAAATAAATTGACAACAGATTGACTTATTGTATGAAAAGTAAATCAGTTCGTTGTTCTAACCGAACACAACGCGATTATTCAACGGCTTTAAAGTAACTTATAATTACCCTCCTAACCTTCGCTTATTCACAATTCTACTTGTACTTTTGGAAGATCAACTCTAAAACATATAACATTATGAAATATACAGTTAAAGATAGATTCCTCAAATACGTTAAGATAGATACGACAGCAGACCCATATAGCAATACTTCACCTTCTACAGAGAAGCAAAAAGACCTCACAAAGGTACTTATGGAAGAGCTAGCTGAGATGGGTATCAAATCTGAAACTAATAGCAGTGGATACGTATATGCACGCATCCCTGGCAATGTAAATCATGATACCAAGACGGTATTTTTCTGCTCACATATTGACACTGCATATGATTGTAGCGGTACCGATGTAAAACCTATAGTACATAAAAACTATCAAGGTCAAGATATCGTATTGCCTGATGATACTACTCAAGTAATCACTCCTGATAAATATCCTGCACTCAATGGTAAGACAGGCCATGATATCATTACCGCTAGTGGACTGACTCTATTAGGTAGCGATGATAAGTCTGGTCTAGCAATCATAATGGATGCAGCATTTCAGCTCGTTAATAATCCTAATCTCAAGCATGGCGACATAGCCATCTTTTTTACTACAGATGAAGAAATCGGACGTGGTACAGCTAATGTAGATCTTAATAAGATTAATGCAGACTTTGGATATACACTAGATGGCGGAGAGAGAGGACACTTCGAAGCAGAAAATTTCTCTGCGGACGCACTGAAAGTAACGATTCAAGGTGTAAGTGCTCATCCAGGATACGCTAAAGGAAAAATGGAAAATGCGATCAAAATAGCAGCTGCCATTATCGATAGATTACCTAAGAGTAACTTGTCGCCCGAGACTACTAATGGAATGGAAGGATTTGTACATCCCAATCGTGTAGAATCTGCTTTGGAAGAAGCGACTATTGACTTCATCATAAGAGACTTTAAGACAGAGAATCTAACCAAGCACGAAGAGATGGTAGAAAGTATTGTCAAAAGCGTACTCACAGACTATCCAGGATCAACTTATACATTTGAGGTGCGTAATCAATATCGTAATATGAGAGACGTACTTGATAAGTATCCATATGTAGAGCAATATGCTTTATCCGCTATGGATCGTGTAGGAGTAGAGAAGCATCCAGGATCTATCCGTGGGGGTACTGATGGAGCTATGTTATCACATATGGGGTTACCTTGTCCTAACTTATTTGCAGCGGAGCAAGCGATACACTCTAAACATGAGTGGACGTCTGTGCAAGATATGCAAGCCGCTGTGGATACAGTAGTAGAGATCTGTAAGATTACGGCTGAACAATAGTACTAAGTGACTCGTTTAAACAATTAGAAGTATATAGTAAAAGATGTTATTTACTTCTTTGAAATTTGAATTTTATCTTTTGGAATTTTATAAAATTATGTCTCTAGATAATAAAACCAAAAAAACAATTGAAATCAATGTAATGGCCTCTGTCCGTAACATACTCTTAGTAGTACTCTGTGCGGGCATGATGGGTATGGGTATGGTCAAGATGGTGGGCGTTCCTGAGTTAGTAGAGAGATTTGCTGAGTGGGGATTCACTAGATGGATGGTATTTGCTATAGGAGTCTTAGAGACAGGTATTTCGATAATGTTGTTTATAAAACCTGTACGAAAGTATGCTATTCTAGCGTTTATAGTTTTATTAGTTTCAGCTCTTAGTACTCATGTGTTGTTTGGAGATGCGATTGGTGCGATCGGTCCTTTTGCCGTGTTGACTGGCACCTTACTTTTTTGGTGGTTGGATAGTAAGGTTGGGTAATTAAATAACTTGTTACCTGAAATAAAATTAATTCAACATGAACTTATTATTAATTCTACTTACCTCCCTATCCACTATGATCCATAAAGACGAACCAGTAAACATCTTTGGAGAAAAATTAGAATCTTGCTGTACTGATCCGCTGACTGGATATTATCGTGATGGCTATTGCAATACAAGTGCAGATGACTATGGCACTCATGTGATTTGTGCAGTCATGACTCAAGAGTTTATCGACTATACGGTTAAGATGGGCAACGATCTTTGTACAGCTAAACCAGAGTATAACTTCCCTGGATTAAAGCCTGGAGATGGATGGTGTTTATGTGCTATCAGGTGGAAAGAAGCATATGATGCTGGAGTCGCTCCTTTTGTTAGATTAGAGTCCACACATATCAAAGCATTAAAGTATGTGAAAATGGAAGAGTTGGTAGAGTTTGCATTGAAAAATGAAACTCCCACTAAATAGAAAAAAATCAAATCCGATATGGAAATGAATTATGTCTCTAGATCCAAAGAAAAGGTATATTCAAGGCTAGAAGAAGACGTTATCCCCTAAACTAAAACTGACTGAAAAGGCGATTATATTCTAAATAAAGTACTAAATACAAATGGCAATTATCTTATCGGTTCTAGATTCTATATCGAAAATACTGATATAGGATCGGTTACAGATTTAAACGGAAATTTTAAATTGCCTGAGTATAAAAATGGTTGTCAGATGATCGGCAACTCTACTGGATACGAGACTCAAAAAATAGTTCTAGAAACAATTAATCTATATCAAATTATAATGCCAGTTTCCGATAATCAGTTATCAGAAATAGTTGTTTATCGACTGAAGGAAGTGAATAAAAACAAAACTTTTCCTAGTATGGGAATAAAATATTTTGAAGTCTATGTAAGCAAGAATAAGGAATATCCAATTGAAGTTTTTGGTACTTCTAAATCTGGAACAATCAAAGTAAACTATATTGTCAATAGTAATGGATCACTATCTCATTTTCTAGATGAAGATAAAAATTATGATGAGTGTTTTAAAGAAGCTTTTAAGCTACTTAAAGGTTCTGGAAAAATGAAAGACCAAACCAGCAGGTTAATTATACCGAACAAATTATTTGTTTGAATTTTAGAGAATAATGTGTTTTCCCACACCAACTTTATTTGTTTTGCTATTTCCTTCCATGATAATAAATCGTTCGTCGAAAACGCATTTCGCAATACTTCTTTTTCATTTATATTCGTTAGAATATTAATAATAGCCGTAATCATCATATGAAGTATATAGTAACACTCCTGATTTTATTGAGTTTAGGTTTTTTTATCAGTCATACTTGTAGTATCTCAGAATCAACAGATGAAAACAAGATCACTGCTCCAGAATCACTGAATATTGATAATGCTGTAGTAGCAGACCCTCACAGTAATAGACGTACAATCACTCCCATTAAGCATATAGTTACTGAAGAAGAAGCTACTATAAAACTATTTGAGGAATCTGCGCCATCAGTTGTATTTATAACTACCTCGACAGTACGTCAAGACTATTGGAGTCGGAATGTAACTGAGATTCCTGCTGGTAATGGCTCTGGATTTATTTGGGACAGAGAAGGCCATATAGTGACTAACTACCACGTAATCGAGAAAGCTGATAGAGCACAAGTAACATTGTCCGATCAAACTACTTGGGACGCTGAACTTATAGGTATTGAACCTAACAAAGATCTTGCTATACTTAAGATAAAAGCACCAGACACTAAACTCAAACCTATCCCAGTTGCTAGCTCACATGACCTCAGAGTAGGTCAATCCGTATTCGCTATCGGTAATCCATTTGGACTAGATCAAACATTGACTACAGGAGTAATCTCTGCATTGGGCAGAGAAATACAGTCCATAGGTGGCCGTCCTATACGCGGCGTTATACAAACAGACGCAGCCATTAACCCTGGTAATAGTGGCGGACCGCTTTTAGATAGTAATGGTCGATTAATCGGAGTCAATACGATGATCTACAGTCCTTCAGGAGCATCAGCCGGAATAGGATTCTCTATCCCTGCAGATGAAGTGAATTGGGTCGTACCTGATATTATCCAATATGGCGAAGTAAGGCGTCCTATATTAGGAATCAATCTAGTTGCAGAGCAGCATACCCAAAGACTAAAAATGGAAGGTGCATTGATATTAGATGTAGTGCCGGACAGCCCCGCAGATAAATTTGGTTTACAAGCTACTGAAAAAGATTTAAGAGGAAATATCATCTTAGGTGACCTTATTACTCAGATTAACAATGAAGTCATTTCAACCAATGCCGATTTATTTCTGGCTCTAGAAAAATACAATCCTGGAGACACTGTACGAGTCGGATATATCCGTAAAGATGAAGTAAAAAGTGTAAACCTTATATTAGGAAGTAAAATGGAAATGAATAACTAAATTTACAACTAACCAAGTATTTTTTCTTCAACAGCCATTACAAATTCTTTACCAACTCTACAATTTTACGCTGTAAATCAGAACTAACTCTTGTAAGTGGCAATCTTACATCCGCACCACAGACACCAAGTATTTCCATAGCTGTTTTTATACCAGAGGGGTTTCCTTCTGAGTACATACACTCATGAAAATTATACAACTTATCTTCTATAATTTTTCCTTGCTCTGACTGTCCATTCACAAAATGAGAAATCATCTGACTGAATTCTAATGGATAGGCATTCGCTAATACACTGATCACACCTACCCCACCAGATAGTGTCATAGCTGGTGCGAGTACATCATCTCCTGAAGTCACAAAAAATCTCTCAGCAGACGAGCGTATGATATCTTTGGCTTGAGCTAAATCACCAGATGCTTCTTTGATACCAATAATATTAGAATGCCTAGACAATCTTATTGTAGTATCTGCAAATATATTACTCGAGGTACGACTAGGTACATTATATAATATTACAGGAACTGGACTTGCATCGGCGACAACAGTATAATGTTCGTATATACCTTGCTGAGACGGTTTGCTATAAGATGGACTGGCACTAAGAATCGCATCTATACCATCAAAACTATATCCATTAATTTGATTTACTAAAGCTCTAGTATTATTACTCCCAAAATTTCCAGCCACTAAAGGAACTCTTCCTTTAGTCTCATCTATGATTGCATCTAACACCAATCTAGATTCTGATGGCGATATGGTAGCGGCCTCGCCTGTAGAACCCAAGGCTACTATGAAGTCTACTCCGCCACTTATCACATGATCCACTACAATACGTAATGCTGAATAATCTATTTCTCCGTCACTAAATGGCGTGACGATCGCGACTCCTGTGCCTCCAAATTTATTTTCCATTGGATAGTAATTGGATATTTGTTTTTATATTTTTGATTAGTTCTGGTATACCGAGAATAGGTTTGTGATCTACGCTAAGATCAAATACAAGATCTTGTGATTCGTTCATATGAGGTCCTACTTTCATTGCAGCTTTCATTGATTCTATTACAAATATATGATGCAATTTGAGTTCACTTAGTAACGATATCATCACATCGTAATCTTTATTTTGTATGACCTGAAGATCTTGATTGCTAGGCATCTGATACCAATTGATATCTTTATTGATGTAGTGATTTATTCCTAATTCACTATAGGGTTCCTTAGTATTGACATAGGCAAATAACTTGACTAATTTACCAGATCGTTCAAGTTCTGCAGCATACTTTTGTATCACCTTACGCTCTGCACTATCGGTTCCATCAAAAAATAAAAGGACATTTTGAAATGCATTATTCGAAGCTTTTTTATCTAAGAAATTTCTCCTAGATATCTCATTAAGTTTCTTCTTGTAAAAGTACGTTTTGAGGCCTTGGGTCATCTTATTTCTTCTAAGGATCTACCTTCTCTAATGATTCAAAAAAATTGTATTCTCCTATCTTACCATATCTCTCAAGCCTCCCAGATATCAAATCATCAGAAGCAATTTCCATTAATTCTGATAATTGTGCTTTGATGTGCGATTTCAAGATCCTTGCCATTTTCTCTGGATCTGTATTAGCTCCTCCTAATGGTTCCTTTAGTATTTCTTCGATCATTCCGAACTCAAGCATATGGTCAGGAGTCAATTTGAGAGCTTCTGCCGCTTCCTCTTTATGATCCCAACTACGCCATAATATAGATGAGCAACTTTCTGGTGATATCACAGAGTACCATGTATTTTCCATCATGAATACTCTATCACCTAGCCCTATACCCAATGCACCACCTGATGCACCCTCACCGATTACGTAGCAAACGATAGGCACTTTTAAGCCAGCCATCTCAAAAAGATTCTTGGCAATCGCTTCTGCTTGTCCACGCTCTTCAGCCTCGATACCTGGATATGCACCCGGAGTATCTATTAGACACACTACTGGATAGCCAAATCTCTCAGCCAACTTCATTAGTCTTAGTGCTTTTCTATACCCCTCAGGATTTGCCATACCGAAATTGCGATATTGACGCATTTTAGTGTTTACACCTTTTTGGTGGCCCATGATAATACAAGTCTGTCCTGCAATCTGACCGATACCGCCTACGATAGCTTTATCATCTGCATAGTATCTATCACCATGTAACTCTATGAAGTTTTTGCAAATTTGTTCAATATAATATAAAGTATAGGGGCGCTCAGGATGTCTACTTAGCTGTACCCTTTGCCATCCTGTGAGGTTAGCATATATCTCTTTCTTCTCTTTAGTGATCTTCTTTTCGAGCTCTTTAATGGTCTCACTCATATCTACCGCTCCCTCCTCTTCCACTTGCTTTATCTTCTCTAGTTGCTCATAGAGCTTTTCTAGTGGCTTTTCAAAATCTAAGAATACCATATAATTTGGTTTTAAATTGAAGATCTTATTAGTTACTTGGTCACTTGCTGCTGATAATCAAAGGTAATTTTTTATTCTAAATTCAAAGTGCTAAATCCGTGACTATGAACTAATCTATTGATAATCAGATACCTAATAGATAAATTTTATTATATGTAATGTAATAGACCGTAAAAAAGAATTTCTGAGAATGAGATTCTAGACCATTTGAACTCTAGGAGTTTTCTTAGGATTAATAGCCTTTCCCAGTCGATGAATTGAAATGTTGAGCTACAGATACCTTTGTAGTCTTACTATAAGACTGAAGACTGAACTACTGCCATTTTACTACTATGCTGTTCCTTCCAATTGATAATATGTGCAATAGCGATAAGGACTCCTCCAAATGTAGTAAAGCCTATCTCTGCATGATTATGCTGTACAACACCTATTAAAAAGATTAAAAATCCAGTGCATGCTATCATTAGAGCCAATGGCTTACGATGCTCAAGGTATGATCTTAGAATAGTATATCCTGCTATACATACCGCTGATATAAAAAAAACATATTCTACCCAGTGGCTTTCCATCCATTCAAAACCACTCAACATACCCATAGCAAATAATACCGGTAATGCAGAGCAGTGTAGAGCACAAAGAGTAGATCCTGCGAATCCGAGGAGATCTCCGTGGTTATTGAATATATGTTTAATTTTCTTCATAGATATGTAACTCTGAGGCAAATATAAGTCCTTTTAAACAAAGCTGCAACAGTATTGCAAGTAATCAGTTAAGAAGTATTCCTTATTCCAACTTTAAGAAAGAAAAAATAAGATTAAGCAAGACCTATAAGATTTTACATGTCTCGAAGATATATAACCTAATTTAAGAAAATTACTTTTTTAGCCACCAGCCAAGCCATCCACCAGTAAGCGCCCAAGGGACTATAGCATCTATTAAATCAGGTAGGCTTTCTGTCTTGAACCAAATACTATTAAGATAACTGATAGTGAAATAGCCAATTAGCCCCACTGCGATGGAACTCAATACTGTGCTTTTAATGTCTACCTCTCTGAATCTTCCAAAGAGCCAGCAAAGCAATAATACAGAGATAAAATCTATAACGAATCCTCTGAACATATTCATACCCATATTCATCTGAAGATTATCACGATAGTTTATTTGCAGCCATCTCTTACCAAGATAAGGCACAATATATTTTTCTGAATCTTCCATGGATGCTCCCTCAGGCATTCTAGGTAACATATATTGTCCAGGCTCAAGTTTGCCATCTAGCATGGTTAAAATCTCATCTTGATCCACAGAGTATTGCATTTGGGAGTTATGCAAGAAATTCCAGGAAATAAATTGCCAGAAAAATAGAATTAGACCCCCGACTAAGGCACCAATAATAAGCTTTTTCATAATATGGTTGATTTATGTTAGTAATAGCATAACTAACTTTCATGACATTAAAATAGTGAAAATAGAGCACATTATAATATATATAAAAATTGTAATTTTAAAAAAACTAAAACATCAACTACATGGCTAAACCAAATAATGACTACGTACTAGGAACAGAAGCCTTAGAAATGCATCGACTAGGTGTACAGCATCAGGTTTGGTCAACAGAAGCGAATATAGCTTGGAAAAATGCGGGATTTACTGCAGGTATGACTATTCTAGATTTGGGTTGTGGTCCAGGATTCTGCACTCAAGAGCTAGCCTATATCGCTGGTGAAAGTGGTCATGTAATAGGAGTAGATCTATCTCCAAAATATATCGACTTTTTAAAACGCGTTTCGGATTTACACAACCTAGAAATAGAAACAATATGCGCAGATTTTATGGAGATGGACCTTGAACCTAATTCGCTTGATGGTGTATATACGAGATGGGCACTGGCTTGGCTACCAAACGTAAAAGACGTATTAAGAAAGGTAATCAGCGCTATGAAACCTGGAGCTACATTCGCTGTACAAGAGTATTATGATTGGACCTTACTACAAACCGAACCCTACAGAGAAAATCTATACCACGCGACCAGGCAAGCTAGAGAAAGTATGAGTGACCATGGAGGAAATCTAGATATCGGGCGCAAAATACCCGGTCTATTTCATGAGCTAGGATTAGAAGTAATCTCTACTCGACATATGACCAAGCAGGCTAGATCACATGAACATGATTGGAATTGGCCCAAATCATTTTTCAATACCTATCTTCCTAAACTAGTCGGTATGGGTAAACTAACCCAAAAGCAAGTGGATATTGCTCTATCAGAATTTAGAGAACTCGAAGATGTACCTGGTGCTACATTACAAGCTCCTTTAATGATAGAGGTAATAGGTCGGAAGTAGTAGACTCATAATTTTTAGATTCTCTCTTCTCATCATTAAAAATCTATATATTTATTTAATAAATCTGATACAAGAAATTCATATTTTATTCAATTTTCTTTGGCAACTATTGATTTGTATTTCGTGAAATAACTATTTGTATTTGGAATAACCTTTTAATAATCTTCGTTAGATCATCTCTACATTAATTTAAAGAGAATTGATGTAGACCGTCAAAATTTAAAATAATAAAAATGAATTCCTGCAACAATCGAGATTATACCGTATTTATACACTAAATATGGTACAATCGGTTTCAATATTATTTAAATGGTTTGATCCACAACCCAAGCAATCAGGTATAGTATACTTTGATGGTATCTGTAGTGTATGTAATGGATTTATTGACTTTCTTATTAGTAAAGATTTTAATCATAGCTTACAGTACGCAGCACTTCAAGGAGAGACCGCTAAAGAAAATCTCAAAAAAGAATTATACAACAATATTGATTCACTCATATTTCAAACTGATAAGAAAATTTATACTCGATCTAATGCTGCTCTAATGGCACTTTCAAGTGTTGGAGGATTTTGGAAATTTGTTATTTGGCTAAGATTGATTCCTCGATTTATAAGAGATCCTATATACAATATAATTGCTAAGAACCGATACAGTTGGTATGAGAAACGTGATGTGTGTCGAATACCTACAGAGAGCGAAAAGGGTAAGATCTTAGATTAGTCAAATATTAAAAAGCCCACTCAACTTTCATTGAATGAGCTTGCTTTTAATAGTTTCAATAACTGGCTATTACTTACCTCCAAATATACTGGCTACATAATCTCTGTTCATACGAGCGATATGCTCTATTGATATTTCTTTTGGACATTCAGCTTCACATGCGCCTACGTTAGAGCACATACCAAATCCTTCTTTATCCATCTGTGCTACCATACTAGCTGTACGTTTAGTCTTTTCTACTTCCCCTTGTGGTAATTGATTGAGGTGAGACACTTTAGCGGCTGTAAACAGCATCGCTGATCCATTCGGACATGCGGCTACACACGCTCCACAACCTATACAAGCTGCAGCATCGAATGCATTAGACGCTAAATCTTTTTCAATAGGAATTGCATTACCATCTGGCGCCTGTCCAGTATTGACAGAAATAAATCCACCTGACTGTATGACACGGTCAAATGCACTTCTATCCACAGTAAGATCTCTTACTACAGGAAACGCCCCTGACCTCCAAGGCTCTACAACGATAGTATCTCCATCTTTGAACTTACGCATATGCAACTGACATGTAGTTGTGCCAGTCTGCGGTCCGTGTGGACTTCCATTGATCGTCATACTACATGATCCACATATACCTTCACGACAATCATGATCAAATGTTATAGGAGATTTTTTTTCAACGATGAGTTGCTCATTGAGTACATCCATCATCTCTAAAAACGACATATGCTCACTAGCTTCTACTTGGTAAGATTCTAGTGCCCCTTTCGCTTTACTGTTTTTCTGTCTCCAGACTTTTAGTGTCAATTTCATATTAATTGTAGATTAAGGGAGATCGAAAAAAGAGAAATTAAGATACTCAATTCTTCATTTAACTAACTCACCAAATTTATCTAATCATTTATTTTTCAAAATAACAGAAATGAATCCTGCTTGCTCTCAAAATTTCGCTTTTCGAAATCCATTTACTATTTATTTATAAGACCTCGTTTTCAACTCTACATTGTCAAATACTAATTCCTCTTTATGTAGCTTAGGATCATTATCATCCCACTCCCAAGCAGATACGTATGTGAAGTCAGCATCATTACGTTTAGCCTCTCCATCTTCTGTTACGTATTCTTCACGGAAGTGACCACCACAAGATTCTTCTCTATCCAAAGCATCTAGAATCATAAGCTCTCCATGTTCCATAAAGTCTGCTACTCTTAGTGCTTTTTCAAGCTCTGGGTTGTATTCATCCGCGTCTCCTGGTACATATACATCTTTGTAGAACTCTTCTCTGAGCTCACGTATCATCTGACGACCCTTGATCAAGCCATCAGCGTTACGAGACATACCACAATATTCCCACATAATCTTACCAAGCCTACGATGAAAGCTCTCTACTGATTGTGATCCATTGCTATTAGCTAGTGTATTGATACGATCTGCTGTCTCTTTCTCGGCCTTCATAAACTCTGGAGTATCGTTGGCAATCTGCGGTGTACGAATCTCCTTTGATAAGAATGTACCAATAGTATAAGGAATCACGAAATATCCATCAGCAAGTCCTTGCATGAGTGCAGAGGCTCCCAGCCTATTAGCCCCATGATCAGAGAAATTACACTCACCCAAAGCGAATAGACCTTCTACGTTAGTCTGTAAATTGTAATCAACCCATAGTCCACCCATTGTATAATGAACTGCAGGATATATTTTCATTGGAAATTTATATGGATTTTCTCCTGATATTTTTTCATACATCTGAAATAAGTTACCATACTTCTCAGCGATTACTTCTTTACCCAGTTTTTTGACGAGCACCTGATCGGATTCATCTAAACCCTGTGAATGTGCAGCAGACTTACCATATCTCTGTATAGCAGATTCGAAATCTAGATATACAGCTAGTCCAGTTGGAGCAACACCATTCCCTTCATCGCAAGCAACTTTAGCTGCTCTAGATGCTACATCTCTAGGAACTAAATTACCAAATGCTGGATATCTACGTTCTAAATAATAATCTCTGCCTTCTTCTGCTATGTCGAGAGCTGTTTTCTTGCCCTCACGGATAGCAGCTGCATCTTCTTTTTTCTTTGGCACCCAAACTCTACCATCATTACGCAGTGACTCTGACATCAGTGTCAACTTAGATTGGTAATCTCCAGATACTGGAATACATGTTGGGTGAATTTGTGTAAAACAAGGATTGGCCATCAAAGCTCCTTTTTTTACTGCTCTCCATGCAGCAGTCACATTAGAACCCATCGCATTAGTTGATAAGTAAAATACATTACCATACCCTCCCGTAGCTAATACAACACAGTGTGCAGAGTGTCTCTCTAGCTCACCAGTCAATAGGTTACGCGCTATAATTCCTCTCGCTTTTCCATCCACCATAACAAGGTCCATCATCTCATGACGATTATACATTTTTACTTTACCTGTAGATATCTGACGAGACAATGCTGAGTATGCACCAATGAGCAACTGCTGACCTGTCTGGCCTCTGGCATAGAATGTACGTGAAACTTGCACACCACCAAATGATCTATTTTCTAATAGCCCACCATATTCTCTAGCAAATGGTACACCCTGTGCTACACACTGATCTATAATATCAGTACTTACCTCAGCCAATCTATGTACGTTACTTTCTCTGGATCTATAGTCACCGCCTTTGATCGTATCATAAAATAGTCTGTATACGCTATCTCCATCATTTTGATAGTTTTTTGCGGCATTGATACCCCCTTGAGCAGCGATACTATGCGCTCGACGCGGACTATCATGGAATGTAAATGTTTTTACATTATATCCTAGTTCACCCATCGTCGCCGCAGCGGAAGCTCCTGCGAGCCCTGTTCCAATTACGATTACGTCTAGTCTTCTCTTATTATTAGGTGCCACTAAAGACATGGTGGCCTTATAATCTGTCCATTTGTCTCCGAGTGCTCCAACCGGTATTTTACTATCTAAATTCATAATATATATCTTATAAAGTATATCAAAAGGATGTAGGTATGCAAAGAGATTATCTCATCACGAAATAGTAATACAATGGAATGATTGCGTATCCAATTGGAAGTACTACAGCTAAAAGCTTGCCTATGCCATCGATAAGCTTATTGTATTTGCTGTGATTAAGCCCTAATGTCTGGAATCCGCTACCGAACCCGTGCCATAAATGAAACCCAAGAACTAGCATACTGAAAACATAACTAACCACAAATAATGGGTTGTCAAAAGTGATAGTCACTTGCTCATATAGATTCTTAATCGGCTCCCATCCATCATATGTTACTAATGGAATCGTATCCGTAAACTTCATCTTAAACCAAAAATCGCCCATATGTACAATAAGAAAGAAAAGAATTAATGTCCCAAGTAGCGCCATATTCTTTGAAGCCCACTTTACATCTGCTTTATTTCTAGCTGTCGGCTTTATGCCCTTAGCGGTTTTATTCTTGAGATAAATCACAAGACCTAATACTGCGTGCAATAAAATCATCACATATAATCCGATAGATACAAACTTGATCAGCGGATTAGTTGTCATGAAGTATGCGTACTGATTAAACGCCTCTCCTTGATCGCCTGCAATCAGCTGCAAATTGCCTACAAGATGAACTATGAGGAATGTAATAAGGAATAATCCTGTAAGACTCATAATCACTTTACGGCCTATACTAGAACTAAAAAAATTTGTAATCCAACTCATAAAAATGCTTTATATACTTGTATTCGAATATTTTAGTGTCAAAATCTTGACAATAAACAGTTTGCAAAGCTAAAATATATCGAATAGCTAGCCAATATGGGTTAATAGAGTTAAATTATTTGGAATTAATCTAAATAAGTAAAATGTGTAATCAGTTTAATTTTACTGAATCAAGAATTAATGTGTTTTAAAGTTAAATATTCAAATTTCGATAAAATAGATACCAAAAACAGCTTTATCAAATTTCTAAAAAAACAAATTACTAAAATATTTTAGAAAGGAATCAAACACAAAAAATAGGTAATTAATATTAAACTTACTGGTGCTGTCACAATATTTGGTGGAGAAAATTTGCTACTCTATGACTTAAATAAAATAATCAATATATCTGCAAAATCCCATCCAACTTTCGCTGAACGGGATATTGTATTTAGTATTTTAATCTTTATACAACTTACAATAATTGCACATGTTACAAAGTGTTACTTAGTAAATAACATTTCTCTATACTTAACCATCGGCCAGATCTCATCATCAACCATCATTTCTAATGCATCACAATGTACTCTGATAGTCTCGAAGTAAGGCTTTACCTTATCACAATAAGCAATGGCTTGCTTATCTAATTTCGTCAATTTATTAGCTCTTGCTCCCTCAGCATTCATCTTATCTACATTAGCAGAAATACCATTGATATGTATGGATATGGCCTTTGCTAATTCTATCTGCTCTGATGCCATCTTTTTGTATCCTGTACCGAATATCTCCTTAAGACCTCTTAGACTTTTTAGGATTACATTTTGATATTTGATCGCCGTAGGGATGACATGATTTCCTGCGATATCTCCTAATGTTCGACCTTCGATCTGCATTTTCATTACATAATTTTCTAAGTCAATTTCGTATCTCGCTTCTGTCTCTACATGATTCATTACACCATGCTTTTCATAGAGAGATAAGGCCTCTTTACTTATTTTTGCAGCTAATGCTCTTGGCGTATTTAAGAAATTATTGAGTCCTCTCTTCTTCGCTTCTTTTACCCAAGGTTCGCCATATCCATCACCTTCAAATCTAATAGCCTTGGATGATTTTATATACTCTCGAAGTACGTTAAATATCGCACCATCTTTCTTCATCTTCTTATCCTTTTTCAACATTGCATCTACTTCAGATTTGAACTGAATCAACTGGTCAGCCATAATAGTATTTAATACTGTCATTGGCTCTGCACAATTAGCAGTAGATCCTACTGCTCTGAACTCAAATTTATTGCCAGTAAAGGCGAAAGGTGAAGTTCTGTTTCTATCTGTATTATCTAGAAGTACATCTGGAATTTTTCCTACCACATTAAGTTTTAGATCAGTCATCTCTTCTGGTGTGATCTTACCTTTCGATACTTTCTCTAAATCATCTAATACTTTAGATAACTGCTGTCCGATAAATACTGAAATAATAGCAGGGGGTGCCTCATTAGCTCCAAGTCTATGATCATTACTTGCAGAAGCTATAGTCGCTCTTAGTAAATCTGCATGTGTATATACAGCTTTGATCGTATTAATAAAGAATGTTAAAAATTGCAGATTACTCATTGGAGTTTTACCGGGTGCCAATAGATTCACTCCTGTATCTGTAGCTAATGACCAGTTATTATGTTTTCCTGATCCATTGATCCCCGCAAATGGCTTCTCATGGAACAATACTTTAAAATTGTGTCTAGATGCTACCTTCTCCATCACGTCCATCAATAATGAATTGTGATCCACAGCAAGGTTCGCCTCTTCAAATAATGGAGCCAGCTCAAACTGGTTAGGTGCTACCTCATTATGCCTAGTTTTCACTGGTATTCCGAGTTGGATAGATTCTATCTCAAGATCTCTCATATAAGCGAGTGCTCTTTCAGGTATAGATCCAAAATAATGATCATCTAGCTGCTGACCTTTGGCTGGAGAGTGGCCTAATAATGTACGTCCTGTTGCAGTTAAATCTGGTCTAGCCGATGCAAGTGCACTATCTATTAGAAAATACTCCTGTTCCCAACCGAGCGTTGCGATTACTTTCTTTACGTTTTTATCGAAGTACTTACATACATCAGTTGCTGCTGCATCCACGGCTTGTAAAGCTCTTAGTAGAGGAGTCTTCATATCCAATGCCTCACCTGTGTATGATACGAATATCGTTGGGATACATAATGTAGTACCGATTACGAATGCTGGCGATGTAGGATCCCACGCGGTATATCCTCTCGCTTCAAATGTATTACGGATTCCTCCATTAGGGAATGAAGATGCATCTGGCTCTTGCTGCACTAATTGTCCCCCTGCAAATTTTTCAATAGCATCTCCATCTCCAATAGGCTCAAAAAATGCATCATGCTTTTCAGCTGTAGTACCTGTCAATGGCTGAAACCAGTGCGTATAATGCGTCGCTCCTCTAGAGAGAGCCCATGTCTTCATCGACGCCGCTACTTGATCAGCGATCATACGGTCTATCTTAGTACCATGATCGATAGCAGATCTTACGGCCTTGTATCCTTCTTTGGTCATGAAGTGCTTCTGCGCTCTCTTGTCAAATACGTTAGCTCCGAAAAGCTCTGACCTAGTATCTGAGATCTCATCTACCTGAACAGGTGATCTGTTTGCTGAATCATTTAATGCTTGGAATCTTAATGTAGCCATGTTAAATACTAATTTTGAATTATTAATTATCAATGTAAACAGTACTAAAACTTGCGATTTAAATCGCATTGACGCAAAACTATACAAAATAGAGGGGTATTTTATGACAATTACTAACATTTTATCCACTTTACCCCTACTTTATACAGGGTATGAGTCATAAAAATGCGATTACAAACAGATTGTACCCAAATATTTTATATGCGCCATCATCTGAAATAGCATTATTAGTCAACATTCTGAATAAAATCCAATGCCATGAGCATACTGCCAGCGACATGCAACTTCTGATCAGGAAATAAAGATTTATAACCATTCGCCATGGAAGTGTCTGCTTTAATAAAATTCTGAATAATACGCATAAGTTTAGTATAACTTTCTATGGTAATATACTCCGGGATATTACGTGCTTGCATAGCTGCCATTGCTTTTCTAAATGAAACTAGTTCCAAATAGGTGTATCTCTGAGGATCGTTAAGCATAAGGTAATTGACAACCATTTTCTCGTCGTGATAATGATGCAATAGTTTAGGCTCTTTCTTTTTAATCTGTTTACGTAGTTCATCACAATGAAATATAAATCGAGATATCCTCATCTGTAGATCTTTGCCTTCATTAAACAAATCACGAAACATACTACGTATAAATTCTTTCTCATACTTAAGAAATGTATTCATAGACTCCTTAGGATGATAATCTACTCCAGTCCATAGTCTGTTAGATATATCACTATGTAGACTCTCTGCATACATGATGTCAAAATCCAATCTCTCTATATCCCAAATCTGAGCAAAATGTTGCTGTGCATCCCACATATATAAATTAGATAACTCACCTCTCCCCATTAATCTGGCAGGAAACTTCTCCAAGTATTGATCGAATACCGCTTTACTGAACATACATCTTAGTTATTGGAGGCGCAAAAATATATTATTATTACAATAGTATTCAGTTAACAGCAAGTTTCAATATTCCTTGTATTGTGTATGTTGGCAGCTATTAATAAAAGGATTACCATCTCAAAAAAATGGTTGCTTAAGCCGAGTATGGGAATACAATACGATAGGTTAATAAGTCTCGAAGGTAAAACACTAGATAACGAAAATGAAATATTAGAATACGATATGGATACTTCGGACATTAGAAAAAATCTAATATCAGGAAGTGTAGGTATCCAGTTAGGATATAACATTACTTATAGATGGAGTCTTATGACAAGTGCAACACACACTTACTCATTGAACAATATTTATAGTAATGGCCGGCAACTTAGAGTTAACTATCTCCGAGGTGGCATTATTTACAATTTGTAATATCTATTTTTTACTCCGCTCAGTTTGATACCCAACCAAGCCATAGGGATATAAGCTAATACAAGATCAACTACTATAAACCATAGTGGAGCAGGTATCATTACTGCAGCCGCTATCCCACCTAACAAATGAAGGATACCTAGGCTCATAGCTATTCTTAATTTATGTGAGGCCGCTATAAAACACGCTACTACAACACCTGCCAGAGTACCCAAGGCATGAGCTAAAAATGGAACGAGATAATGCTTAGGTGTAAACTTATCAAAGTTAGCTTTGATACTTTCAATATCCATAGGATCTACTCCTTCTGGTGGTGGTATGATAGAAGCACTGGCCTGAATTAAACTAGAATTAACAAACATCATTACTGCTATACCAATTATCACTGCTAATACATTTCTTAATATTGCCTTCAATTTTTTTTCGTTTTCTTGACATTAAGATATCACAAATGTTGTAAATCCAAGCATTTTCATATTCAAGGTCCTTTATGAAAAAACCATTCTGATTACTCTTATGAATCACTTAATTATATTTTAGATAAAATCCTACAAATCTTTATTTACAATCCATAAACTATAATGCCTTCTATTTATTTTAATCCAAACGATCGATTATTTCACTCCTAATTGTTTAATGGCAATCTCCTATTTTGGAAATTTTAACATAAAACACTGATACAATGTAAATAACATATGTATATTTGTTTTAATATGTAATGCGCTGGTCCAACCTACGGCCAATTTTTATCATCTGTTATAAAGGTTCAAAACAATATGAAAACAACCTCTACCCTCATGAAGGGATGGGCACTGCTGTGCATACTGCTCATAACTCTCGCTTTTAGTACTTCTGTAATGGCAGAAGAAGACTTATTCTCTATCTATTGCCCTGCAGATGTCACTGTAGATTGTCAAGATGAGCTTTGGGATCTAAGTATATATGGTAATGCGTATTACCACGACTATGATGGCGATCACGATGCTGGCGTACCCGACGTAAACTATAATCTTTCTAGCTGTAATGTAGGTACTATTGTGCGAACATGGACTGTAGAGGATCCAAATTTGAATCTACAGTCGTGTTCACAGACTATTACTGTCGATGCTACTGGAGAATTTAATGAATACAACATACACTGGCCAGAGCCATTTATCGAACTTACAGGATGTAATCCAGCATATCAACCAGAAGATCTCCCACCCGAATATGGATACCCAACATATGACTATGTAGAATGTAGTCTCATAGGTATAGCCTATACTGATCAGATATTTTCTATGACACCACAATGCACTAAGATACTTCGCACGCATAAAGTAATGGACTGGTGCACTTTTACAGGGATTGATGGACCTAATCCAGCTGGACTATATACATTCGTCCAGACGATCAAGATATCTAAATCTGATCTTCCTGAGGTAGATTTTGCAGAAGAAATCAATTTCAATTCATTTAACTGTGAAGGAAGCTAC
Organism: Saprospiraceae bacterium UBA1994; assembly: GCA_002335865.1. Lineage (GTDB taxonomy): Bacteria > Bacteroidota > Bacteroidia > Chitinophagales > Saprospiraceae > UBA1994. Next base: position 90,161 of record DDCY01000032.1, on the reverse strand, counting down.
TTAGATATACCACCATTATTTGTTCCTCCTTCTGCTTGTGGTGAAGATTTTTATATCACTAATAATTCGCCGTATGCGGATAACAATGAAAGCGACATCTCCGGCACTTACCCAATAGGTATTACTAAAGTAATGTTTACAGTTAGATATGGATGCACAGGCAGGGTATTCCACACAATAGATATCGTCGTAAAAGACGCTGCTGGACCTATTCCATATTGCTTAGCTGAGATCACTACTGCACTTATGCCTATGGATGATAATAATGATGGAATAGTAGACAACGGTATGGTTGAGATCTGGGCCAAAGATTTGGATTTGCAAAGTAGCTCACCTTGTGGTCATGAACCATTGCAATTTTCATTTTCTCCAGATGTAACCGATAAGTTTAGAGTATTTACTTGCGATGAAATAGGAGATAATATACTCAATATGTATGTTACAGATAATAAAGGCAATCAAAGCTACTGCCAAGTTAATATAATCATACAAAACAATAACGCTAACATCCCTAATTGCGAACCTAGTAATAACCCTGAACAATACAATGTAGCAGGTATGATCATGATGTCTACTAACCAAGAGCGTTTAGCGAATGCTAATGTATCTATTATCTCCACAACTCCGATTATAGATGAATGGGTAGGTTGGAATACTCAACAAGAGTTAGTAACACAACCTTACTTAGATGATCATGGGTACTGGCAAGAGATCTCTCATTATGAAGAGGTCCAAACATATGGAAACCATGAAACAATACACTTTGGAGAAGCTAATGTGAATACAGATATTCAAGGCAATTATACTATCAATCAAGCAGTAAGAAGTGATGTAGAATATATGTTAACAGCCGCCTATAATGCGAATTATAATTCCATTAATTTTGCAGATGTAAAAGCATTACTGTATCACTTACAAGGAAAAAAATTACTCACAACTGCATACCAATATCTAGCAGCAGATCTTAATCAAGACGGTGATATCGACTATAGTGATCTCAGCGAGTTATTACAATTTGCTAATGGGATTAGTGACTCTTTTAGCTCAAAGAAAAATTGGGTAATGGTAGATGCTTCATATACATTTAGTTATCCTGAAGAAATCATCGAAGGAACTTGTCCAGAAGCCATCTACTTTACAATAAATGGATCTGACATAAGTGGTAAAAACTTCATCGCTGTAAGACTAGGAGACCTGACTGATGAAATACTCATAATGACTGATGACAATCAAAATATTCACAATCTTGGCCATGCAACAAATGGTATACTTGACGATGATGACATAGAAATACTTTCGAGATCTATAAAGGGTATAACAAGTTCTGTCAGTATATATCCTAATCCTTTTGTACAGTCATTCGTAGTTATGTATAATGCTAATATAGCTGAGAATGTTATTTTAGAAATCACTGACATCTCAGGGAAGATCATTTATAAAGAACAATACAATGTAACATTAGGAATCAACAACCATACACTTACTATAGATCAGCCAGCAGGTATTTATATATGTAATATAAAAGGTCAATCTCTCAATAAGTCGATCCGATTAATCAAAGAATAAAACATAATTCGGCTCCAACTACCAAATACTTTATTTAGTAAAGTATATCGAAAACTACTTAAAGCCTCATTGCAGTTGTGATGGGGCTTTTTTACGAAAATCAGTAGTCATTTCAAGTGTGCTGAACTAATCAATCACTCTACATCAAAGTAGTTTCTAAATATCCATAATGTGATGGATAATCTGTGTTGTAATGCAATCCCCTACTCTCTTTACGCATACCTGCAGACTTTGTCACTAAGTAACCTATAGTAATCAAATTACGAAGCTCACAGAGCTGTGGAGATATCGTTGTATTATTATAAAGATCTTCTGTCTCTTGATAAAGCAACCATAGTCTATCCATAGCTCTTTTGATCCTTACATCAGTACGCACTATACCTACGTAGCTACTCATTATTTCTTTGAGTTCTTTCAAAGATTGAGTTAGGAGTACTAACTCATTTGGATCAGTAGTACCTTCTGCATTCCACTCCGGTACATCAGATTTTATTCTACTATTATCGATTTCTTTTACAATTACTTCTTGGATATTATGACCATAGACTAGTCCTTCTAATAGTGAATTAGACGCAAGTCTATTAGCGCCATGCAGACCGCTAGCTGTTACCTCTCCAGCTGCGAATAAATTAGCAACTGAAGTTCGGCCTTCTTTATCTATAACTATACCACCACAGGTGTAATGACAAGCGGGTACAACAGGCACCATATTCACAAATGGATCTATACCAATACTTCTACACTTGTCTGTAATATTAGGAAAGTGATCATAGAATTTTTCTTGGTCGAGTTGCGTACAGTCCAGTAATACAAAATCATCACCACGAATCTTCATCTCGTTATCTATCGCTCTAGCTACTATATCTCTTGGAGCAAGTGATAGACGCTCATCATACTTTTGCATAAATTCTTTACCATCGGAAGTTTTGAGCACCGCTCCAAATCCTCTCACCGCTTCCGACACGAGAAATGATGGATTCTCGCCAGCTGGATTATATAATGCTGTTGGATGAAATTGTATAAATTCCATATTAGCTATTCTCCCCATGGCACGATACATCATCGCGATACCATCCCCAGTAGCTATAGTTGGATTGGTTGTATTTTTATATATCTGTCCGGCTCCTCCTGCGGCCATAACGACCTGCTTTGCAAGAAATGTTTCTATCTGCTTTGTCTTTTTATTAAATACATATGCCCCATAACATTCAATATTCGGCGCAAGTCTCGTTACATTTCGACCTAAACTATGCTGTGTAATAAGATTCACCGCAAAGTAATGCTCAAGAAAATTGATATTCTTTAATGATCTCGCCTTATAGTTAAGTGTACGTTGTATCTCCCAACCAGTAATATCTTTATAGTGTAGGATTCTATTTTCTGAGTGCCCACCTTCTTTACCTAGATTATAGTCACCATCTTCTTCTTTATCAAATCTTGCACCCCAATCTATTATTTCTTGTACTCGTACCGGCCCTTCTTCTATCACCATACGGACTACATCAAGGTCACATAATCCAACACCAGCATCAAGAGTATCCTCTACATGCTTATTATAATTGTCAATTCCATGATCCCATACCGCAGCAACACCACCTTGCGCATATCGCGTATTGCTCTCTTGATCATTAGACTTGGTGAGTACATTAATAGATATATCAGGGCGCTGAATAGCCAATTTGATCGCACAAGTAAGTCCTGCCACTCCTGCTCCTATGATTAGAACATCTGATTCTTTTTTCATTGTGTCTCCTTTATACCGTTCTTAACGGTTTTGCAATATAAGGGTTTAGTAGAATTACTATAAAGAAGGATACAAAAACAAGAATCTTCGCATTAACGGCATAACCATAAAGATGAATATCAAAAACTTCAGATCATGATATAGGATTGGGCAAATGAATTATCTTCGTATTGAGATCATCTAAAGTATTATGATTAGTTTAAATATCATAGATGCCGATGATCGCATATTCAATAAATTAAAAGAGCATTAGTGAGAATAGCCGTCAACGCACGTGTACTTCAGAAAGGAAGAATGGAAGGTGTCGCAAGATACATCTATGAAGTAACGCGTCGCATGGTAGCCAATCATCCAGAGCATGAGTTCATATTCCTATTTGATCGCCCATTTGATCCTGAATTCGTCTTTGCGGATAATGTTACTGCCCTAGAAATAGGTGTTCCTGCTAGACTACCTATTCTATTCAAGTTATGGTTCGAATATTCAGTACATAGAGCACTCAAAAAATATAAGGCGGATGTATTCTTTAGTGGTGATGCTTACCTGAGCCTTCGTTCCAACATACCATCTGTAATGGTAAGTCATGATTTGGCTTACATTCATTATCCAGACCATTTACCTGGCCATCACCTCAGGTATTATAAAAAGTTCTTTCCACTGTTCCACAAGAGAGCAAATCACATAATTGCTGTTTCAGAAGCTACTAAGGCTGATATCATCGAACAGTTTGGAATTTCTGCAAGCAAGATCAGTATTGGACATAATGCTTCCCCTAAAGGATTTGCCCCAGTAGTTAAGTCTACTAAAATAGAGATAAGAAATCAATATAGCGAGGGTTATCCTTACTTCTTCTATCTAGGATCACTGCACCCAAGAAAAAATATAGTTAAGCTAATAGAAGCCTTCTCATCATATAAAGCGACACACAATACAGAACATCACCTTGTGATTGTTGGTAGACCTGCATGGAATTTTCACCAAATCCAAAAAGCATACAACTTTAGCCCATTTAAACATGAGATACATATGTACCACGATGTCAAAGATGAAGCGAAAGAAATGCTGGCTAGTGCAATTGCACTTATCTATATATCTACATTCGAAGGATTTGGTATCCCTATTTTAGAAGCATTCTCTTCTGGCGTACCAGTCATCACATCCAACACATCGAGTATGCCTGAGGTAGCCGGAGATGCTGCTATAGTTATCGATCCTAATGATACCAATGAAATAGTAGGAGCTATGCATAGTATAGTTAGCGATGAATCACGTAGAGAGCAGTTGATTAGTAAAGGATTTAAAAGGACCAATGATTTTGATTGGGATCGTACTGCTGAAATAGTTTATAATTGTCTTATGAAAGTAGCTAAAGTTTAGCTGAGAAAAATATGAATCATTATTTATTTTTTAATAATGTACTAACTGATAAGGTTCATAATCCAACTTAATTCGCTCGCTTAGTAAGATAATGTAAAAAATCATTTACCCATCCAAAGTAACACAACACACAATCTAACCTAGCTCCTGGGACATTAACCATACTTGACTCTTAAACTTAAATTGGACACTTGATCTTGAATTAGAACTTTAAAAGTCCTTGGACGACTATCTCCATCCATTCATCGACAAAATTAATCATTATATATAGTACCATGTATTAGTATTGTACTTTGTATTGCATAGTACTATAATTTGTTCTATATTTGTATTGTACTCATATAGAAGCAATCAATCATTATCTATCACGATCATACACAACTAAGATGTAAAATGAAGTTAGAAAACACTAAAGCGCAGATGAGAAAAGGCTTACTAGAGCTATGTGTACTAAGTATCATAGCAGAAAAAGAAGCCTATCCATCAGATATCATCAAGAAGCTAAAAGAATCAAAACTGATAGTCGTAGAAGGAACATTATACCCTCTACTAAGTAGGCTCAAAAATTCAGGGCTCCTTGCATACAGCTGGAAAGAATCTAAATCTGGACCTCCGCGTAAGTATTATACGCTTACTAAGCAAGGAGAAGAATTTCTTGGTGCACTTATGGATACTTGGCAAGAACTTTCTTCTGCAGTAAATCAATCAACCAAATCTGTTGTCATTAATGAGAGTTAGTACTGACAATAAGAAAAATACACACGCTCTCATAACTACAATTAAAAAACTCGCTACAAAATGAATAAGATACTCAATGTAAACCTAGGCGGAATACCATTTACCATCGACATCGATGCGTATACACATCTCGAGAAATATCTAAGTACAATCCGCAGACATTTCTCTGATTCTGAAAGTTGTGATGAGATCATCCACGATATCGAAGTGCGTATGGGTGAGCTTTTCCAAGAGAGTATGAAGGGATCATCCATCATCAGTAATAAAGAACTTGATGAAGTAATTCAAATCATGGGTTCTCCGGAAGATTTCGGTGCCGAAGCAGTAGAAGATGATTACGAACCTACTGAAGAAAGCCGTAAGAATTATACTTCCAGGGCTAAAAAGAAAAATAGTGGAAAAAGATTATTTAGAGATGGCGATGATAAAGTAGTTGCAGGACTTTGCTCCGGAATAGCAGCTTACTTTGGCGTCAACGATCCATTATGGATAAGAATAGCTTTTGTAATACTTCTTTTCTCTGGGCTGAGTCCCATCATATACATACTGCTATGGGTTATTGTACCCGTAGCACGTACCTCCAGCGAAAAGCTATCTATGAGAGGTGAAAACATCAATATCTCTAATATCGCTAAAACAGTAGAAGAAGAAATTACTGAACTCTCTAAACGTATTTCTAAGATCGGAAAAGATTTAAGCTCTAAAAAAAAATAGTATCCATTTGAATACAGATGAGGAAGGCGATTACACAAAAAGAAGAAAACTCAACGTTGAAAAAGGACTTGACTGTAAAGCAAACACTTTAAGAAACTTAGAAATAATAGGAAGTCCTAACATCTCTGATAACATTAATACTCTAGTAAAAATTAATTAATGGATTAACTTAGGAGCCTAACTCCAATATACTACCAATAGAGATACTAATAACAGTAATATTGATTGCTTCTTTAGAGTGACTTACAATGGTAGATTGTCCTATTTTTATTTCAACTACACACATGCAAGCATCACGGTCTTTACCGCTTAATTAACTATTTTTGCAGCCAATATAGATAGCATTATGGCAGACCTACAAGAAGAGATCAATAAGAGGAGAACATTTGGGATCGTATCTCACCCAGATGCAGGTAAGACGACACTCACAGAGAAGTTATTACTTTTCGGTGGAGCGATACAGGAGGCAGGAGCTGTCAAGTCCAATAAGATCAAGAAAGGAGCTACTTCGGATTTCATGGAAATAGAACGTCAGAGAGGTATCTCGGTAGCTACATCTGTAATGGCATTTGACTATAGAGATCGTAAGATTAATATCTTAGATACACCTGGTCACAAGGATTTCGCAGAAGATACATTTCGTACCCTTACCGCAGTAGATAGCGTAATCGTAGTCATCGATGTAGCCAAAGGTGTAGAAGCACAAACTGAGCGTCTAGTTGAGGTATGTCGAATGCGTAAGACACCTATCATTGTCTTCATCAATAAAATGGATAGAGAAGGTAAAGATGGTATCGATCTTCTCGATGAGATAGAAGAAAAACTCGGTCTCAATGTTACGCCACTAAGCTGGCCGGCAGGGATGGGTCAGAGATTCAAAGGCGTCTATAACATATATAAAGAAGAGCTACTTTTATTTTCTCCACACGGTAAGCAAGTACAAGATGATATACTTAAGATATCTGATCTTTCTGATCCTATCCTAGACGAAAAACTAGGTTCTGCACTCGCCACAGAACTTCGTGAAGAAACAGAAATGATGACAGGTGTATATCCTGATTTTAATAGAGAAGATTATCTCAACGGTGAAGTATCACCAGTCTTTTTCGGTAGTGCCATTAATAATTTTGGTGTAAAAGAATTATTAGATTGCTTTGTAGAAATTTCACCTACCCCACTACTAAGGGTGACAGAGGAGAGAGAAGTTCTTCCAAATGAAGAAATATTTTCTGGCTTTGTATTTAAGATTCATGCCAATATGGATCCTAAACATAGAGACCGTATTGCATTCTTACGAATCTGTAGTGGTACATTTAAGCGTAATACCAATTACCTGCATATCCGTAAGGATAAAAAGATTAAATTCTCTAATCCAACTGCTTTTATGGCGAGCAAAAAATCAATCGTCGAAGAAGCATTCCCTGGAGATATTGTTGGTCTATATGATTCTGGAAATTTCAAAATTGGTGATTCACTTACTGAAGGAGAAAAACTACATTTCAAAGGTATACCAAGTTTCTCTCCTGAGCAATTCCGTTACGTCAATAATATGGATCCTATGAAGTCTAAACAACTTGAAAAAGGACTAGACCAACTCATGGACGAGGGTGTAGCGCAGATGTTTAAGACTGAAACAACTGGTCGTATTATCATCGGAACAGTAGGAGCACTTCAGTTTGATGTCATCCAATATCGTCTGCAGCACGAGTACGGAGCATTAGTAGGTTACGAGCATGTAGGATTAAATAAAGCATGCTGGATCACCTACGATGACATCGAAGCCTTTAAAGACTTCCGAAAGAAACGTATGCGCGATCTCGCAAGAGATAAAGATGGCAATTTAGTATTCTTAGCAGAGTCAGCTTGGTCACTCAAAATGGCACAAGAGAATCACCCAGATATCGATTTCAACTTCACCTCTGAAGGTTAAACGATTTCGCTATTTTAGTGTTACTTGTTTTGTTTGATCGTTAAAGTATAATGTCAAGAAAATAGAACCCTTGTTCAAATATTTACAGAATACCGCCTATCGGCTAATAACTGTCCACTGATTTTTAGTCCAAAATTTGCAACTTAGCAAACTGAAGCATAATCCTTTTCTCAGAATTGTCTGATAACTGATCGAAGACTATCGTAGCTACAGATCTATCATCGATACTCTGCACTATTCCTTCGCCAAATTTCATATGTAAGATTTTCATTCCTTCCTTAATCGCATCCGATGGACTTGGTTTGAAGTCTTTAGGATCTATTGCCAGAGACTTGGGTGCTCTAGATATTTTCTTAAAATTACCTAACAACTTAGGTGTACCTAATCCACTAGTACTGCCACCATCAGAAAATCCTCCTGCATTACGCTTAATACTGGAGATGGCATCTATACTAGACTCTGGCACTTCCTCTAAAAATCGACTGGCATCATTAAATCTCATCTGACCATATTGGTAACGACTATTTGCATAACTCAATGTCAAGTGCGCTTCGGCTCTCGTGATCGCGACATAGAATAGTCGACGCTCTTCGTCTATCTGCTCGGGTGATGACATCGACATATATGAAGGGAATAAATTCTCTTCCAGTCCAACGACGAACACCGATTTGTACTCAAGACCCTTAGCTGCGTGTACAGACATTAGCGTTACAGTATCCTGCTCACCATCGTCTTGATCGGCATCGGTCATCAACGAAATATTCTGTAAATATCCTGCTATAGATCTGTCTTGCACAGTGGCATCTTCTCCTTCCTCTAGTGTATCATCTTCGACGAAATCTTTGATACCATCCAAAAGTGAATTGACATTTTCCAATTTATTCATTCCTTCTATTGTCGTATCGGCTTTAAGGTGCGCGATCAGTCCAGATGTACGTGCTATAAACAAAGCTGCATCATATGCATTGAGCTCTTTTGTCTTATATGCACATTTTTGTATGATCTGCATGAAAGCTCCTATCGACTTCTTAGACCTTGCATTAAAATCCACTTGAGTCAGCACTTCCATGATACTCATGTCATTATCATTGGATAATGCTATAAGATTATCTATAGTCGTCTTACCTATACCTCGACGTGGAAAATTGATTACACGCTTTAGTGCCTCATTATCTTTAGGATTAATTGTAAGTCTCAAGTAAGCAATCAGATCCTTGATTTCTTTACGTGAATAGAATGACATTCCACCATATATTCTATAGGCAATATTAGATCTTCGAAAGCATTCCTCAAATACTCTTGATTGCGAGTTCGTCCTATACAATATTGCGATCTGTCTATTCGCTAGACCAAATCTGTTTTTTTGCTCCACTATAGTATCGGCAATACGTTTTCCTTCATCAGTTTCTGTCACCGCTTTGATTACTTTGATCTTATGGCCACCGATGTTCTCCGTCCAGATTTTTTTCTGAATTTGATTTTTATTATAATTGATCACTTCATTTGCCGCAGCTACGATGTGATCAGTAGATCTATAATTTTGCTCCAATTTATAAGTTTTGAGCCTAGGGAAGTCCTGCTCAAACATTAAGATATTTTCAATTGTTGCTCCACGAAAACTATAGATACTCTGTGCATCATCTCCGACGATACATATATTCTGAGGACTTCCTTCATAAACACATAATAGCTTGAGTATTTCATACTGCAAGAAGTTAGTATCCTGAAACTCATCCACCATCAAATATTGAAATTGACGCTGATACTTAAGTCTAATTTCATCTGGATTTTGGTATAGCAACTTAAACATCTGCAACAGTAAATCATCAAAATCCATGGCTCCGGCCTTGAGACATTTATGAGTATATTTTTCATAAATAAGATGTGTCATCGGTCTACGGTTCATCTTATCCGATGTCATAAGATCTTCATTGACCACATATGCCTTGGGAGTAATCAAATTACTCTTTGCAGATGATATTCTAGCTCGTATCGCACCTACATTATACACCTTGGGATCGAGTTTGAGTGTTTTGATGATCTCCTTGATCACACTCTTACTATCGTCAGTATCATATATCGTAAAGTCATTAGGATATCCTATACGATGAGCTTCTACTCTAAGTATGCGCGCGAATATAGAGTGAAAGGTACCTGCCCACACTCTATTGGCTCCACTTCCAACGATTTTCTCAATACGCTCTTTCATCTCTTTCGCCGACTTATTGGTAAATGTCAAGGCAAGAATCTGCCACGGCGGTATACCATTGTTGAGCAAGTGTGCTATACGATATGTGAGTACACGAGTCTTACCAGATCCAGGACCGGCAATCACCATTACAGGACCATCCATAGTACTTACAGCCATTCGCTGCACGTCATTTAATTGATCTAAATAGGAGAAATCAGAATCATTATTCATAGACTAGCAAAGATGTATAAAATACCTCACATTGGGTAGAGGATAGATAAGAGAAAGTTATATATTCTATTACTACTTCCTTGGTACTTATTAAAGATTTCAAAGAGACCAAATAAACTAATTATATAAATATGATCTTCTATAAATAGCACTCTAAAAAACAAAACCTCACCCGCTTAGCGAATGAGGTTTGTAAAATAGTTGAGGACGGTAGCGGATTTGAACCGCTGTAGCAGGTTTTGCAGACCTGAGCCTAGCCACTCGGCCAACCGTCCAGAAATCTGAACTCAAATATAGACTTTTTTTCTTTTCGACGAATCTTAAAAGCAACTTTCATTTAGGATAATTCAAAATGCTTTTATATGAATAATGCTATTATCTTGAGAGCCATTACGTTACATACAAAACTTATAATTATGGCACCCATCAACAGAAGAAGTTTTATAGAATATAGTAGCATCCTTGGTGCTGGCACCCTTTTATCGCCTAAAGCTATCCACCAAGTTATAAATACTAAAAACAAGATACGTGTAGGTGTGATCGGTACTGGAATGAGAGGCCAAAGCCATGTATCATTACTTCTGCAAAGAGATGATGTCGAGCTAGCTGCCATCTGTGACATTGATCAAAGTATGATAGATAGTACACTGAAACAATATGAAAAGTATAATGCTACAAAGCCCAATATCTATAAAGACGGTCCATATGATTACCGTAATATGCTCGCGAAAGAAGATCTTGACGCCGTGATCATAGCTACACCGTGGAGATGGCATACTGAGATGGCTGTAGCTAGTATGGAAGCTGGAATATACACTGGCATGGAAGTATGTGGTGGTTTTTCCCTAGACGAATGCTGGCAACTCGTAAATACACACGAGAAAACTGGTACACATCTCTACTTTCTAGAGAATGTATGCTTTCGTAGAGATGTAATGGCGATACTACAGATGGTACGTAAAGATATGTTTGGTGAGATGGTACATTTAGAGTGTGGGTATCAGCACGATCTTAGAGGTGTCAAGTTCAATAATGGTAAGACGCCTTACAATTCCGGAGTCGAATTTGGCGAAAAAGGCTTTAGCGAATCCAAATGGCGAACGCTCCACAGCGTCGGTAGAAATGGAGACCTATACCCTACCCATGGTATCGGTCCTATCTCCCAGTATATAGATATAAATAGAGGTAACAGACTAGCCTATATCACTTCTATGTCATCAAAATCTAGAGGTCTACACGATTATATCGTCAATCATATAAAGGGTGGACCAGATCACCCAAATGCCAAAAAGAAATTTAAACTTGGGGACAAAGTAACTTCTATGATCAAGACTAATAATGATGAGACTATCGTACTACATCATGATACTAATCTTCCTCGTCCATATTCTCTAGGATTCAGAGTCCAAGGCACTAAAGGACTTTGGCAAGTAGACAACGAATCGCTGTATATAGAAGGTATCAGCCCATCACATCGCTGGGAGAGCCAAGACAAATACATGGAAAAGCATGACCATCCATTATGGCAGATGTACGAAAAGCAAGCAGTAGGCGCTGGCCATGGTGGCATGGATTTCTTCTTACTACACTCCTTCATAGAGCATGTTAAGAATAAGAAAGCAGCTCCATTTGATGCTTATGATGCAGCCACTTGGCTATCTATTACACCTTTGTCTGAGCAGTCAATTGCCCTAGGTAGTGAACCTATGGCATTCCCAGATTTCACTAGAGGCAAGTGGATAGATAGGAAGAGTACTTTCGCTTTGGAAAGTGACACATTCTAGTCTCTAATACGTCATCCACTTAACCTTTCAGTTATAAGAAAGTTAAAGCCACTTTCTTATAAGCTACCAAAGAGCAATTATCTGTTTAAAAAAGTGTATTTAAAAATACAAAACTGTCAAATCGGTATTATTAATGCTTATTATCAATCATGAATACTTGTAAATTATATATAATATGAAGAACTCGGCGATACTAGTAGCATTGGCTTCAGTGATAGCATTTATAGCCTTTATCAGTCCTTTTAACTTTCAGGAAAGGGAAGCTATGATCCTTACTGGTGTCATGAAATTTATGGATCAAGTACATTACAATCCAAAAATGATCAATGATGAACTAAGCGTTGTCATATTTGATAAGTATATCGAAGCTTTAGATTCGAGAAAAAGATTTTTGACTCAAGAGGAGGTAGATGAGTTAGCTCAGTTCAGGGACAAAATTGACGATCAAATAAAGATCAAGACATTCGAAATGTTTGAGATGAGTAATGAACTAATCGAAAAAGGGATACAGAGAGGTCAAAGGATTTATGCATCCATAGATGTATCAGCACTAGATCTTACTTCCAATGACAAAGTAAATCTCGATTACGAAAATAGAGAAAGACCTAAAAACGAAAAGGCACTCAAAAAATACTGGGAGCAACTCATTACTTACGACATTATCAGTAAAGTAGAGACTAAGATAGATAAGCAAGTGCAAAAACTACAAGCGATGATGCTAGTACCTCCTGCCGTTGATACTGCTGCAGTAAATTCAGAAAAAGAACCTTACGTAGAAAAGAAGAGAAATGAATTGATCGCTGAAGCTATAGAGGACCACACGAAGAACTATAAAAAATGGTTTAAAAGATTAAACAAACAGAGAAGATCTGATAGATTTGAGCAGTACCTTAATGCTGTAACACACCAAAGCGATCCGCATACAACTTACTTTAATCCTAAGAAAAGAGATGACTTCAATATCAATATGGGCGGAAAACTTGAAGGTATCGGAGCAAGACTACAGGCTGAGGACGATTTTATCAAGATCGTAAGTATCGTACCTGGAGGGCCAATATGGGAAACTAAAAAAGCAGAAGCAGACGATCTCATTATAGCTATACAGCAGGAAGGCGAAGATGAAGTACTCAATCTTTATGGAATGAGACTAGATGATGTAGTATCTAAGATCAGAGGAAAGAAAGGAACAGTAATTACACTTACAATACGTAAAAAAGATGGATCGGAAATATTACTTGCTATAGAAAGAGATGAGGTAATTACAGAAGAAACATTAGCAAAATCATTGATCATAGACAAAGTAGGATCTATTGACAATATTGGCTACATCAAACTTCCTAAGTTTTACTCTAGTTTTGAGAAAAAAGGTGGAAATAGTTGTGCTAAAGATGTAGCGTCAGAAATAGAAAAATTGAAGACCGTAAACGTAAACGGTATCATCCTTGACCTTAGAAATAATACAGGTGGATCGCTCAACGATGTAGTAGAGATGTCTGGACTATTTATCAAAGAAGGACCGATCGTACAAGTAAAGCCAAGAACTAGAGATGCATATGTACACCGAGACAAAAATCCTGATGTACTATACGACGGACCATTAATGATCTTGGTAAATAAATATAGTGCCTCTGCATCGGAGATCATAGCAGCTGCCATGCAAGATTACAAAAGAGCCGTAATCGTGGGCAGCACTTCTACTTATGGTAAAGGTACAGTGCAAAGATTCTACGATCTTGATAGAGCATTCAAAGGTGCAGAAGATTACAAACCATTAGGTAGCCTCAAGATGACTACTCAAAAATTCTTCAGAGTAAATGGAGGATCGACTCAACTTATAGGTGTAACACCAGATATTGTACTTCCAGACAATTACCAATATATGGACGTAGGTGAAAAAGAATATGATCATGCGATGAAGTGGACAGAGATAGATCCAGTAGAATATAGCCAAGATGTAGCCCTCCTCGATCATATCGATGAGGTAGCTGCAACGAGCAAAAAGAGAGTAGACAAAAATGATAAGTTTACTAAAGTGCTTGCTAATGCGGAACGCATTAAAAAGTATAGAGACAATTCTACATACTCTCTCAACATAGATCAATTTATCAAAGAAATGGATCAGAGAGAAGAGGATTCAGAGCAGTACAAAGATCTCTACGATACTGATATAGCAAGCCTCAAGATATCTAACCTAAAAGTAGACATGGACAACATCAATTTTGATGAATCTAAGCAAGCTCGTAATCAGGATTGGTTAGATGGCATGAAGAAAGATTTCTATCTAGAAGAAGCATTATCAATTATGAAAGATATGATCAGATTGGAAGATTCATTCGCTAGTATTGAGCAAAAATTAGAAAGTAGTCAAAATTAGGATCGTTTGTTATTTGATAATATAAATAGAATATCATCCTTCTTTTGTGGGATGGCGTTTTTTGTGATCGATGTAGTATTCACATGCTAAAATTACTTATCTCATCCTCAATTAACCAAACCATAAATATTAATTGTATAAACAAATTATTAAGTCACATACTACACAATTATTTGACACAAATAAAGAACCATGAAAATATTTCACTTCCTTTTTCTTACTATAATTATTCTTTCTTGTTCAGAGGATAATCGATTAGAGAAAAGTTTAATAGAGAAGTCAACTATAGAGATAGACAAGACTTCTATTGTCATTCTTGGTACTATCCAAGATGCTGGTTCACCACAAATTGCTTGCAAGAAAAAATGTTGTGCTCATCTTTATACAAATCCAGACAATAATAGGCAAGTAGTTTCTTTGGGGCTCATCGATACTGAAAATCATAAAACCTATTTATTCGATGCAACTCCAGATATCGGAAGACAGATGAAAAGGCTAACCAATTATGAAAAAAAAAGCACTAATGAAATAGTTGATGGAATCTTTCTGACTCATGCTCATATAGGACATTATACAGGTCTAATGTATCTCGGAAAGGAAGCTATGGATTCCAAAGACATACCAGTTTATGCTATGCCCAAAATGAAAGATTTCCTTTCCAGTAATGGACCATGGAATCTATTGGTATCACGAAAAAACATCGCTCTCCATGAACTTGAAAATGGAAAATATATTGAACTATCAAAATCTATTCAAATAACTCCTCTATTAGTTCCACACAGAGATGAATTTTCCGAAACAGTAGGCTATAAGATTAAAGGACCTAACAAGAGTGCTTTGTTCATTCCAGATATTGACAAATGGGAAAAATGGGATAAAAATATAATTGATGAATTAGCCATGGTAGATTATGCCTTTTTAGATGCCACTTTCTATAGTGGTAAAGAATTACAGAATAGAGATATTAGTGAAATTCCACATCCATTTATAATAGAAAGTTTCGAAAAATTTAAAGCGCTGAACGAACAAGAAAGAAACAAAATAGTCTTTATTCATTTCAACCATACAAACCCTATAATCAATCCAAATAGTATGGAAACTAAATCGGTAATTGAGAAAGGCTTTAGAATCGCAAGAATTAATGACGTTTTCGAATTATAAATAGCACTGCCCTAAGCTGATAATACATTTAGATTCTAATTAAAAATAAGTCATTATACAACTTAAAATCCCTCTAAAAAATCTAGCGTCTGCGATACAAATTAAATATTCCTAAAAATAAATAAAGGTATAAACTTGCCCAACTACAGGCTTCTCAAAATTAATCTGATTGTAGACCGTGCTGAGATCAAATTCGAAATCACCTTCATTTGTAGTAGTGCAAGAAGCAAATGTGATTAGACCAAACAATAGGTCTATTAAGTACTTTCATCGTAGATCTAAATCCTAACTCTAAGGATACAACTAATGGACGGCTAATAAAGCGATTGGAATAGATTTCTACTTATTCACTTGTAGAATTTCAATCATCTCACTTGTATTGAGATCGGCTTTCATGACGATCTGTTTTCTGTTACCATTATACATATAAGAAACAGCCATAGTATTAGGTGGGCGATGACCTACATTCTCTGCGTGTAGAATAATATAATTCTTACCTTCTGGATTGAGTTGTACTTTTAATTCATAAGGTTTGGTAGTAATTTTACGATTTTCAATTACCCAATCTCCATTGAAGTTGATACTTACAATATCTCCATCCTCTATCATATGATCGTATAGCTCAAACACTACTTTATTACTATCTACTTTAATACTCTTGCTAGCTACTAAAACTTCTCTATTCTTGAGTTTGGTAGGCAAAGCAGTCAATGTCCCAGCAGTAGAGCTGAGGTGATCTACTTTTTCGATTTTCTTAGGATAGACTACTTGATAGAAGTGTGGTACTTCCATATATCTTAGCTGATCAGACCTAAGATAATCCAGTATACTATTGATCTCAAATACAATTCCAATACCAAATCTATTAAACTTGCTTATCAGATCTTTATTATAATAATAATAGTACTTGCCATACATCTTATATTCCGCAGGTACATCTGCTGTATAATAAAAGTCATTAGTCCCTTGAGAAAATTTTTCTGCCTGAGATCGTAGATTTTTATAATGACCCTTTACTTCTCTGCTTAATAATCTAGTACTATTATAACTCTCTAATGAAGTGGCTTTCAGATTAGCTTGTGCTGTATTTAGTTTTTCAATTTTTTCACTCAACCCTTCATCAGTCTTGGCATGCAATGTATTCATTATTGCTAGTGAGACACGATAAGCGTTATCCATCGTAGAGATCAGATTTGGAAACTCTATATCTAGAGATGATTTAATTTTATAATACACTTTATCTATACCAAGTCTAAGTTTCTGCTGCTGAGTATGGAAATCATTAAATAGCGTAGTCGCTCTTTCCAACTCATTATATACAGCTAGTACATTATCTTGATTATTCATATCTGCTGCTATCAGCTTCTCCAAACTAAATCTTAGTGAATTAATGTCTACTACTATTATCTTCAGTTGATCTGCATGTAAATTTAGCTCACGAGCACTAGCGGCTGGCAAAACGCTACTCATTATTTCGGCCATCTTATGCCAGTCATAGGGAGCTATATCATAAAACCACGTATTATCGAAAATATCCGCTGGTAGATCCTTATTAGAATAGAAATTCACTTGGTATGAGTCCATATCTATTTTCTTATTCAGATCTTGATTAAATCTGTAGAGCAAACCGTGTACGATCAACATTCCATGTGCACATTCATTAGCAAAAAACACATAATTATTAAGTGCTTCTACCTTTTTACTCTCTGTACTATTAGTCAGCTGTGCTACAGTACTTGAATGGATAAGTATGAATGAAAGCAAAAACAAAATGAATCTCATAATAACAATCTATATGTAAAGTAATGATCAATTATGTGATGCAAAGATATGGCTAATACTTGGGATGGACTAAATCAAATCATCTCTTTACCCACCTGAGAGTAACAAAATAAATGTGTTAAGAAAAGCAGCTAAAAGACTAAAAAATCGTTAATTCAAGAAGATATCTTATGAAAGTTAATCGGTAAGAGATATATTTAAAAATGGATTTTGTAATAGACATACAACATAATGAACAGGATTTCATAGCTGCTTGCATCCGTAACGAAAAATGGGCGCAACAAAAGCTGTATGAAGATCACTATCCTATTATGGTAACTGTATGTAAACGATACTCTAATAATAGCAACGATTCTCTCGATATATTGCATGAGGGATTCATCAAAGTATTTAGACATATATCGAAATACAAAGCCGGAACATCACTATCAGCCTGGATCAGGAGAATCATGATCAACACGGCCATCGACTATTATCGTAAGAGAAGCCGAAAAAGAACGGAAGACTTAGAGACAGCTTACGGTCTAAGTAGCAATACGCCGGATGTAGTAAGTCAAATGTCAGCAAACGAGATACTAGAATGTCTCCAACAGCTAACTTTTGCCTATAGATCAGTGTTTAACTTATATGTGATAGAGGGATACTCACATAGAGAGGTATCAGAGCAGCTTGGAATAACCGAAAGTACTTCTAGATCTAATCTCGTCAAAGCAAGAACAAAACTGAAAGCGATAATACTGTCGAAGAAACTATGATAAATAAGCAATTTGACGACATCCTGAAGCGCAAGCTTAACAATATGGCTACGCCTAGCAATAGCGATTGGTCTGTATTTGAGCACAAACTCGATAAAGCGCAAATGTCCAATGCCATTAGTGCAGAAGATCTTGACAGCTCTATTAAACAGAAACTCGCAAGTATAACAACCTCTGGCCTTGCAAGTGATTGGTCTACATTTGAGCAAATGCTATATAAAGATCAGCTTACAGATGATATGCTAGATGATAAAGTCTCTGAGGAGATGAACAAAATGCGTGCTCCATACAGACAGGACCATTGGGAACTGCTGCATGACTCTTTGGAATTCCAAAAGCAAAGAAACAACAACATTATAGGTTTTAAAGTCATAGAATTAGGTCTCTTATTCATACTACTCCTCTCAGCTAATAATCTCTATAAGTACCTACCTAGTACTTTTGAGGTGGAGAAGCCTATGATTTATGCTAGCCTAGATGATAACATTCAGAATAGTACACGAGAACCAGTTTCTGAGACCTTAAAGACAAAAGCTAGAACTCAAAAAAAATCAATAGTGTCATCTTCAGTTAGTAGAGCTTCTAATAATGAAACAATCACTACCCCTATTACTGTAAAGAATACTAATCTAATAACCACCATTACTTCAGCATCGGAAAGTAATAATAGTGAGGTAACCTTAACTACACCTCCTAACAGCTATGTATTAGTCTCACCGATAACAGATGTCACAATTGATGTGGAAGCATCACAAAAAGCATATATATTATCCAAGGCATCTGGTCTAATCAATTTTGCTGCTATTTCGATGCGACAAATGAGTAATCTTTCTTCTGATCAACCCTACATCCATAAATCTATAGATATAGCCGCACGATATACACCACATATCATCTATCCAAGCACTAAAACTGAAAAATCAATTTTCGTTTACGTTGGTCTTGATAATAACTTGGTAAATAGCCCATTCGATGATGTGTATAAAACTGAGGGGTATAGAACTTTCGGTATCGGATACTCTGCAGGTTTAGAATATAGCGTCAAAAAAGGAAAGAAAGAGTTTTCTATAGGATTAGGTTACTCCAATAGAGCCTACGAGCCGCGTATCATTCAAGAACTTACTGGTAATCCTGCACTCACTTTATATGAGACTTCATTAGACAATATTGAGTTTAATATCATATCACTATCCGCCGGACTCAGATATATAATGACAGAATCAGATAATTGGGCTCTAGATTTTGGTTTTGGTACTAGTGCAAACGTTGTAGTGAATTCTAATTATAGTATAGAAACGCTTATAAGTAGAGATGGTCAACCAGTATCTACAATTTATGGTAGACAACCTTATTCTGATCTAAATGACAAACCACTTCATGATGGTATATTTGAAAATGGATCACTCAAAGAGAATATTTATATGACTACAGATGTCAGTTTTGGGTTACATAGACAACTAAGTGAGAGTACAACCTTTACACTAAGACCCGAGTTCAGTGTCCATTCATTCTCCAACGGCATAGGACCAAATAATGATCTTATCAATAATCTTAGTCTTAACTTAGGTGTAAGGTATATTTTATAATGCGCTACTCTTTTCGACCATATATCTCCTCTGATGTAGGCATAGTGATATCTAACATTCTGAGCCTTGCATGCTTTCCTAGTTTATAATCTTTCTTGTATAACCACTTACGCATAATCCACCCAGTAAGGATGGCTGTACCTCCTATAATAGCCGTATCCCAACCAAATCGAGTACCTTCATCACCTAATCCATCATCATCTGCGAATACATCACCTAAGACTCCATAGGTAATCCATACTACCCCGAAAGTATTGAGTGAATAGCCTAACGCCTTGGCCCATGGACGGAATCTTCTGATATGTGTTATCTCAACAACTTTTATATAACCATTGTCGAAAACCAAAATTTCATTTTCGATATCAATCTTCTTGATTACCTTATTAAAATATTCATTCGGATAATCTATTAGTTTATATACGATACTACTACCTACAAAATACTTGTTTACTATCGGATCTCCTGGCAGTTCTAGTTGAATAAACTTCTGTGCCGCTGCTAACTGAGTTAGTAAAAGAAAAAATACTATGGACAAAATTGTAATAATTGACTTCATAACTCAATGTAAAAACGAAAAACATCATTGCGATTTATATTCTTAATTATCACTAAGATATTATTTAAAAAAAGCAACCCTACATAAGGTTGCTTTTATAAATTTTACAAGTCTAACAGTGACTTTTAAGTATAGTATTATTTTAGATCTCAATATTATAGCAACTCTTAAACTTCCTGAAAAGTAGCCTCTCCTTTAAAATATCTTATCATTGCCACGATATCCCTTTCGACTTCTAATTCTGGAGCCAACTTAAATATAAGTTTGTGATTACCAAAGTCCTCTAACAGTGCTTCTTCTAAAAGCCTCAATCCTTTTTCCTTATTTCTCAAGAAAAATGAAGTAATCGCATGACAATATAACATATCACCTCCGAAAGCACAATTAAATGCCTCTTCTAGCAATCTGTCAGACTCTTCGTAAAGTCCTAGTTTGATGAGGAAAGTTACGTACTCTGACCATATGATATTATTACATGGATCAATATCTGTAGCTATCTGGAAATTTATAGTCGCTTTGTTATAATCTTCTACTTCTACAAATGCTTTAGCCAAGGCCAAATAGTAATCCTCTATTGTATCGTCTATATCTATGGCTTTGTGGTAAGTAGCAATTGCTTTGTACCAACTGCCATCTTTACTGTAGCACTCACCTAACAGAAAGTAGATGACGTCGTTAGACTTTTCTCTTTTCACTGCCTTGAGCAGATTCAGTTTGGCAGATGTATGATCCCCTAACTTAGCCTGACATTGTGCCATCAATAACAATATATCAGAGTTTGTACCAAATTGGTGCACGTACTCTTTAAAGATTCTTAACGCTTCAGCATATCTACACATATTCATACATAAGTCTGCACACTCCAGATATCCAGTTTCATAACCGCTATTGATTATAAAAGAATACTCCATGGCTGCTACTGCTTTTTCATATTCAGAGTTCGCCGCAAAAGACTGACCTAGTATATACCAAGCCATGTAATTATATGGATTCAGATCTAAGAGCTCCTCTGTAATCTGTATACTAGTATCATACGCTCTGAACATATCTAGAGCGTTCCAAAGCATACTTAATGCTTCGTCTTGTAATGGGTCATTGTATAGTACTATTCGCAATTTTTCGACAACTGTAGTATAGTCATCCATCATGTCATAGATATATGCCTCAGTAAGAAATATCTTCATCAAGTCATCATTGCTCACTACATCTTTAAGTGGCTCTAGAATCGCTAGCCCATCTTCGCAACTTCCTAATTGACAAAGCACTTTAGCTCTGAGGAGCGTTACTTCTGTTTCGTAAGGGGCAATAGATTGAGCATGATCTAGAGACTTGACACATAGATCAAGTATTCCTAGCTCCAACAATATTCTAGCTTTGATGATATAAAATTCAGACCTGTATTCATAACGGCTGAGAGCAATCTCGACAATATCAAGTGCCTGCTCGAACATGGATTCTCTTTCGTAATGGAAAACTAATTGGTAGATCGTTTTTTCATTAAGGTGGTCCAAGTTGCCAATTTCTGACAATGATTCAAATTGCGAAACAAGATCGAATAAAGTACTATCCTGTTTTGTTCTTTGTTCCATAGGTTGGTTAGTGTAGTATGGGTAAAATTACAACAGGTCAAATATAAGTAAATAATAGTCACGTAGTTTAGTCTAAACTACCTTTTTTTGAACTAATTAACTGATATTAAAATTAAAGTAATACGAACGTAAAGTTCTGTTTATCAATTAATTATGTTACAAGTGATATATTTCAAAATGTATTAATAGCTTAGTATCCACGTGGTAACATATAAGTGATAATACATCTATGATCGACTATTTTTAGCCATGCATTAAGACAGATTTCTATATGTCTACATGATAAAGTCGACAATCTTGGCATTTTGAGTTCTAATCTTCAGTTTTTAACTTAGGCTATTCCCTTTAAAAAATGTACTGATGTCTAACTTTAAGATGATAAATAGGCTGTCGAGTAATGAGAAAATAAGTAAAAGTATTTCCTTAAAATAAATCAGATTTTAAGAAATCAAAGACAAAATTTACCTACTCTTCCTCATCTCCATCAACAGAGGGAACATAACAATTTATCCAAAAATTATTAAATCCTTCGCCTTGAGTAATCACCACTCTTTGGAGATTAAGCAGCTCTAACAATGCCAAGAAAGTCACGATGGCATGAACCCTATTTTCGAGTCCTTCGAAGATTGCAGTGAATGTAGATCTTGTGCCCACAGATATCTTCTTGATAATATGAGCTTGTTGATTTTCGATCGTATAATTATAGCTTACAATCTCATGCACTACTTCCCTCTTTCTATTTTCAAACTTATCTAATACCTTCTGATAAGTCTTTAGTAATTTAAAGAGATCAAAAGATTCTAACTCACTGTCTACAAGTGCTTTATTTGCAATTTGCTTGAGTTCTTTGGATACATTTCCACGGTCATGCTTCGTAGACTGCGTCTGCTCCATATCACGCAGTTCGTCAATAATTTCTTTGTACTTTTTATACTCTAGTAGCTTCTGTGTGAGTTCTTCTCTAGGGTCGATTTCGTTTCCTTCCTCATCTACTTCTTTACGAGGAATTAAGAGCTTAGCTTTGATACGCATAAGGGTAGCGGCAACTAGGATAAATTCACTAGCTATATCTATATTAAGCTTTTCTAACTCTTTGATATAATTAAGAAAATCTTCAGTGATCTTGGAAATCGGAATATTATTAACATCTAGCTCGTCTCTCTCTATAAAGAAAAGTAATAGATCAAATGGACCTTCGAACTGCTGGATCTTAATATTATAACCTTGCATGGTGTAAAGATGGAGTATTTCGCTCTATTATAATAAATTGATTTGGGTTAGATATTAGTTGAATGGAAATGAACATATGTATTACTTTCACAAGTCACCTAACTGCAACTAACAGCTAGGTCTTCTACCAATTGCTAAAAAATCCGCATTTTATGAGCTTATTTCACACCACTTTATAAAGAAGATGTACTAAAAAAATTAATCGTATTAAGACGAGTACTTCTAACTCAATTTAACACTGATTCATAAATCACTTCATTATCACTACCTTTGATAGTAGCAAGCGCTAAATAGCATATATGAATACTAACTTATACAGTCAAATACAAGAAGCAAAAGCTAAGGGGCAAAATAAATTTGCTATACTTATCGATCCTGATCAATTAAGATTGGGAAAACTAGATACCATTCTTCAAAATGCAATGGATGCCAATGTAGATTACTTCTTTATAGGTGGTAGTCTCATTGTAAATGATATGCTCGACAAAGTATTAGTCGGTATCAGAGAGCTTTGCAATATTCCACAGATACTTTTCCCAGGAAATTCATTTCAACTAAGTAATAAGGCCGATGCTTTACTATTTCTTTCTCTAATTTCAGGTCGTAATGCCGAATTATTAATAGGAAAACATGTCATTACTGCACCATTTCTACGTAAGAGTTCATTAGAGATCATGTCTACTGGATATATGCTGATAGATGGTGGAGCTGCCACTACAGTAAGCTATATGAGCAATACCAATCCTATCCCTCGAGATAAGAATGATATCGCCGTGTGTACTGCTATGGCTGGAGAGTTATTAGGCCTAAAAATGATCTATATGGATGCTGGAAGTGGTGCTCAGACACCTATACCCGAGTCTATGATTTCTGCAGTTAGAAATAATATTAATATCCCACTTATAATCGGTGGAGGCATAAAAACTCCGGAAAAAGCATTGGCTAATGTGCAAGCCGGAGCAGATATGATTGTAGTAGGTAATGCTATAGAAAATGACCCTACACTAGTTGCTGAGTTATCGCACGCGGTGCATTCTATGAATACAACAGTTAATGGTTTTGACGAAACTCATCCAAAACGATAATATCCGATAGCATGAATGTTAAATACAAATTTCATTTTCTGAGTTACAGAAATAAGAAAGCACTTATATGATAGAGGGCACGGTCATCAAATCTACTGGTAGCTGGTACCATGTGCAGACTACTGACGAGGTATACCAATGCCGTGTCTCAGGAAAATTTCGCTTAGATGGCCTTAAACTTACTAATCCTGTAGCCGTAGGAGATCAAGTGATGATCGAACTTGGTAAAGATGAAGAAGTATGGGGTACCATTAAAAAAATACTTCCTCGTAAAAACTATGTAGTTCGCCAATCACCAAGAAAAAAGCACTTTGTGCACTTACTGGCTAGTAATATAGATCAGGCCATATTATTAGTAACTATCGTAGAGCCATTGCTAAAGCAAGGTTTTATTGATCGGTTTTTATTAATGACAGAGCCTTACGATATTCCCGTTACTATAGTATTCAATAAGAGTGATCTTTATGAGGAAAAAAATCTAGATCTATACAATTATATGAAAGCTATCTATGAAAACATAGGCTACCAAGTGATACTGTGCTCAGCTATAGATGCTAACGGACTTAATAATCTTAGAAAGATACTTAAAGATAAAACATCACTCATCGCCGGTCAGTCAGGAGTGGGCAAATCGACCATCGTAAATTCCATAGATGACGAAATTGAAATAGATACTCAAAAGTTAAGTGACTACTCTGGCAAAGGCCAACATACAACGACATTTGCAGAAATGCATCCATTGAGTTTTGGTGGTCAAATCATCGATACTCCTGGTATCAAAACCTTGGGATTTAACCACCTAGAGAAAAAGGATATCGCACATAATTTCAGAGAGTTGTTCGCTCTATCTACAAATTGTAAATACAACAATTGTATGCACCGTCAAGAGCCTCACTGTGCTGTTAAAGAAGCACTAGAAGAAGGTCGAATCAGCGAACTTAGATACTCTAACTACTTACAACTACTAGAAGAAGTGGAGGACCAAAACTATTGGGAACTCTATACAGATTTCTAGATTTTAGATGAAATAGATATACGGTCATGAGACATGTATTTCATCTTGGATTTTATCATAGTTATCAGCCAGCATTTAAGCTATATAGACTATCTTTGAATTATATTATTAGAATAACATCATGTCATTTAGCAGTCGTAGAAGATATACCTCTAGAAGAGAAAAGAGTGCGAAGATCCGTAATAATACAAGACGTGTTCTTATAGCAGCCGTCTGCGTAGTCATAGTGCTTATATATAAAAACAGAGTGTTTATGTGGGACTATATTAGGACTTCGATGTATTAAATTACAGACTAGCTCAATAGTTCCTTCCGTTCATATTTCCATACATACCAAAGAAGCCCAATATTATATACTATACCAAGGGCCATAGACACAAAAGTATTTATTTGACTTCTTAGTAATACTAATGAGACTGTCATAACTACAGCTACAACCACATAGGTTAATATTTTCTTTATAGGATACTGTATGGGGTAATATCTCTGGCCTGTCAAATATCCTGCTACAATCATAAAAGCGTAGGTGGTTACAGCTGCATAAGCTGATGCAATAGTACCGACTCTAGGTAAGAAATATATACTGACAACTAATGTAATAATCGCTCCAAAAACTGAAATAATGGCTCCGACCATAGTCCTGTCTGAGAGCTTAAACCATATTGCGACATTATAATACAAGCCTAAAAAGAAGTAAGCAAAAAGTAACCAAGGTACAATGTTTAAGGAAGCTCGGTATTGGCTACCTACTAAGTACTGAGCCAGTCCGCTGAATGTTATAATTCCAATGATCACAATCACACATACTATTGTAAATGCCAAGGCGACTTGACCATAGGCTT
Source organism: Saprospiraceae bacterium UBA1994 (assembly GCA_002335865.1). Taxonomy (GTDB): domain Bacteria; phylum Bacteroidota; class Bacteroidia; order Chitinophagales; family Saprospiraceae; genus UBA1994. The sequence goes on along the minus strand of DDCY01000032.1, from coordinate 63,911 downwards.
TCTTTTCTTTATCTTCTTTAGCATTATTAAAAAAGAAAGGCTCTGCCGCATAATTAAATGCTACTGTAAATAGATTCAATAATAATGCAATCTTGGCGGCGGCGGCATATAGTCCTGCATCACTGAGATTAGCTGCCGTATCTGAACCTAAGAAATATTTTTGTAATGGCACTGCGAAAGCTTGATTAATATTACCTGCTAAGCCTACTACAATCAATGGAAAAGAATAGAAGAGCATCTTTTTCAATAGGCTGAAGTCTAGTGACCATTTCACTTTAACAAACTCTGGGATGAGTAATAAAAGAATAGATCCACTCGCCAATAGATTTGCTAGAAACACAAAATCTAATTCCTTAGTCACCCCAAAAAAGGATGCTATATTCTGACCTATCTCAGGAGCAATTCTAGGTATAACCTCCAGAAAAATCAATATGAATATAATAGTCAATACTACATTAGCCACCTTGAAAAACAAGAAACGTTTAGTTTGACTAGCTAATCGAAATTTACCATAAAACAAAGTGGCGACTGCATCAAAACCTATTATCAAGGCAAACCATTGGATATAATGTGGCTTGTCTTCATAACTCAACCAAGTAGCGATTGATTGGCTATAAACCAATACGACTCCCACAATCACTATTGCAGATACGATAACAGGAATCAACGCAGTACTAAATACATTATCCTTATTTTCTAGTCTACTACCATATCTAAAGTAAGCCGTATCCAGTCTATAAACAAGTATGGTTAGAAAGATAGTTACATAGGCATACATCTCATTATAAGAGCCATAATCTTCAGTATCCTTAAATCTATAAGTAAGATATACTAACGTCATCATGATATTGAGCAATCTAGGAAATATGGAAGCCATTCCATAGATCAATGTTTCTCCAACTAACTTCTTGATGATAGACATATAATAAAAAAGTAATTTAATACCGTAATATTAATTGCAATTGCAGTATTTATTTAACATTATCATGATCGTTTATATTAAAACGACTTGAATAAAGAGGGCAAGATAGTATAAAGGAAACTTTATATAAAACAAATATGCCATACGTATGATTTGAGGGACAATCAGTAGTCTGTTATTGAGTACACGTTAACTTTAATAGCTCAACATTAAACAGCAGTATCAATCAATGCGACGAACACTGAAAAACTTGATATTAACTTACTAACACAACATATTCTCTTCAATTCTATAAATGATTATATTTGAGTTGATTAGTATTAGAATATGAATGGCTTAGATATTTCTAATTGCAATTTTGCATTATCAACAATAAAAACTGAGATTCAAAGTCTCGTAAAATATAAAAAATGATAGATGTAAATCTACTAAGTACTATAAGCAAGTTGCCTGGCGCTCCAGGATTTGAGCAGCAAGTAAGGTCTTTCGTAATTAACCAGATGAATGGTATAGCAGACGAGGTAAGCACTGATGCCCTTGGTAATGTTATAGCCATCAAAAAGGGGCAATCATCTGATAAAAAAGTAATGCTCGCTTCTCACATGGATGAGATTGGCTTTATGGTTACTCATGTTGATGATGATGGATTTATTAGATTCCATACTTTAGGAGGATTTGACCCTAAGACACTTACCGCTCAGCGGGTGATCATCCACGGTAGAGAAGATATAATGGGTGTAATGGGTACCAAACCTATACATGTCATGACCGACGAAGAGAGGTCAAAAGTGACAAAAAGCAACGAATACTTTATCGATACGGGAATGTCTGCTGACAAAGTAAAGCAACTTGTGCGTATAGGTGACCCTATCACGAGAGAGCGCGCATTGATCGAGATGGGTGATTGCGTTAATTCTAAGTCTTTGGATAATCGCATCTCAGTATTTGTTCAGATTGAGGCTATGAAAGCACTTCAAAATAAAGAAGTACCGTACGATATATATGCCGTGTTTACAGTACAAGAGGAAGTAGGCCTTAGAGGTGCTACTGCGGCGGCATCTGGCATAGACCCAGATTTTGGTATCGCTCTAGATGTAACTATGGCATATGATCTACCCGGCGCTGTCGCTCATGAGAGAATATCTTCTCTACATGGAGGTACCGCTATCAAGATCATGGATGGTGCTACTATCTGCGACTACCGTATGGTAGAATTCATGAGGCAAACAGCAGCCAATCATAAAGTAAAGCATCAAATGGAGTTACTTCCAGCTGGAGGTACTGATACTGCTGGGCTACAGAGATATAGCAAAGGAGGATGTATAGCGGGAGCAATTTCCATTCCTCTTAGATATCTCCATCAATCAATAGAGATGGCCAGTAAGAGTGACATCAGTGATACCATAGATCTATTGGTGGCTTGCCTAGAAGATATTGATAAATACGATTGGTCTTTTAAATAGTATGCCAGACGTACGACCAATTGTTTCTTGGTTATTTTTTACTCTTGAAATTTACAATTGAATGACTTGGAAGGAAGAAAATAATAAACTCAAAAAAGAATACCACTTCAAAGATTTTCCACAAGCAATGATTTGGATGATGGAATGTTCGTATCATATAGAAAAGCAGGGCCATCACCCAGAATGGTTCAATGTATATAATACAGTGAAAGTAGAATTGACTACTCATGATACTGGAAATACTATCACTGAAAAAGATTGGAAGTTAGCGAAAACTATGGATGATTGTTATCTAAAATTTAGCCAATTTTAAGCTGTTTAGCTTTCGCTTAATTTTCAAGAATTTTCTCGTGTGACTTCGTTACCTATAGACTATATGTTTTCTTCTAAAGCAACATTACATTTTGAACTAATCAATATTCAAATATCATCATACATTTCTCAGGATGCTTCAGTAGTATGTGATGACTGATTGGGGAATTGTATAAATCTATGCCTATTTGCTTTGTAAGTATTTTAAAAATCTATCTAAAGAAGCGGATTTTACTTCTTTCTTTTCGAGTTCTCTCATCCTCTTTTCTACTATCTCTATCGCTTGATCTGTCTTCTCTATGCTGACCAAAAATTTACAATAATTCACAATATTGATATCGTTATTATTAAGTTTTACGAGGTGCTTATTAGCTTCTTCTATCAGCTCCTGAAATTGTCCATTTTTTTCATATTGCTTTAAATCCAATAACAATTTTCCTAGTTCAGCTTCGTCTTTTTTTACTTCCTTGAACTGCTTCTTACTGAGATTAAGAAGCTCTGGTTGTCCACCCGTATTTTCATGATAATACCTCTGCATTTTTAATATAGATAACTTGTCATTCCCAACGGTCTCTTTATATGCTTCTATAGCTTCATCTAAAAGAGAAGGCACTTCATATTCAACCGCCTTTACGACAGTAGCGTTAGTTGCCTTAGTGATTTTCTTGACGAACGTTTCTCTGTCTACTAATTCCTCGATCTTATTTTTATTTTCAATTACTTCAGCGAATAATTTACTATCAGACTCAATAGCTGCTTCTAACAAAAACAATAATCTTTGATCTTCTGTGATATCAGGTTTAGATCTAATATATTCATTTGATATTTTGAGAGAAGGCTTCCCAGATTTATTTAACGCTTTCACATAATTATGTACAAGATTATAATTTCTTTCTCCTGCTTCATATGCCTCTACATATTGTTCACTAGTATCATACTTGCGTAATACTAATTCTCCCAACTTCAAAAGTTTCTCTACGCTTTTTCCACCTTTCTCTTTATGAATTATTTCTCCATCTCCAGCTAAAAAATATAACGTAGGATAGGCACTTACTGGATATTTATGACCAAACGACACACCATCTTCCTTTTCCATATCAAGTTTAAGATTAATGAAGTTCTCATTGAAAAAATCTCCGACCTCAGATTTAGTAAATACATTTTTAGACATCCGTTTACAAGGTCCACACCAAGTAGCATAGCTATCTACAAACATCGCTTTACCTTCCTCTTTAGCCTTAGACATAACATCTTTCCAAGGTGTGTGTTCAAACACTATACCTTGCGCTGATAAAACGGTTGTAATCGTAAATAGAGCAATGAGTAATCTTAATTTCATATTGTAGTTAGTTATGATACGACGTAAGGTCTGATCTATAAAATTTCAATTTTTGAAATGCGTGGATAAGTTCGATATTGTCCAACTTGCAGGCCAACAAAAATAACGTCAGGTGCTTAGTTGAGATTTGTCAGAGGCATTTATTAACACAACTGTAACTCCTAGGAAAGCGTGATGATACAAATATATGTAGAAATGCCGTAAAATCAAGTGATTATCGCCTTGGCCCAATTGATTTTCCTCATATTTGTCTTCTAATTTAATACATCCAATTGTAACACCATATGTTATCAAAGAGAGATCTATATATCAACCATGTAACGCAGACCAGTACTTTCTCGATGATGCTCGATGTCGAGCGCGCTGAAGGCTTATATATCTATAGTGGTGATGGCAAGCGATATCTAGATCTCAATAGTGGAATATCGGTGTCTAGCCTAGGTCACAGACATCCAAAAGTAGTGAAAGCCATCAAGGATCAAGTGGATACTCATATGCATACGATGGTATATGGTGAGCATATACAATCACCACAAACACAATATGCCGAGTTACTTACCAAGCATCTCGGTCATGGACTTGATAATGTATACCTTCTCAACTCTGGCTCTGAAGCTGTAGAAGTGGCGGTCAAAATAGCGAAAAGATATACAGATAAATATGAGATCATAGCTGCCGCTGGTGCCTATCATGGCAGTACTGTTGCTGCAGAATCACTTAGAAGTGATTTGGATTTTACGTCTGCATTTCGTCCATCTATGCCTGGTATCAAACATATTAGATTTAATAGTCATGAAGATTTAAAAAAAATCACATGTCGAACTGCTTGTGTCATTATGGAACTAGTGCAGGCAGAATCTGGAGTCATCACACCTGATCAAAAATGGTTAAAAGCTATTCGAACCAAGTGTAAACATACTAATACACTACTAATATTAGATGAGATACAAACTGGATTTGGTCGGACAGGACACCTATTTGCACATCAGAAGTATCACATACAGCCTGATATTCTTACTATCGGAAAGGCTATGGGTGGCGGAATGCCTATTAGCGCATGCGTAGCACGGAAAGAAATCATGCATTGTATTGCAGATAAGCCAACACTTGGTCATATTACTACATTTGGCGGACATCCAGTATGTACTGCTTCAGCTTTGGCGACACTGCAAACATTATTAGATGATAAGATCATAGAAGGTGTATTGGCTAAAGAAAAACTCATCAAATCATTACTCCAACATAATATCATAGCTGAAGTCAGATCCTCTGGTATGATGATGGCCGTAGAGCTGAAGCGTCGCAAATTCCTCAAGCATGTAGTCAATGCAGCTCAAGAAGGTGGCGCATTAGTAGATTACTTCTTATTTAATGATAAATCTTTTAGATTGGCTCCTCCGTTAATAATAACAGAGGATCAGATTAGAAAAGGATGCCAGATATTATTGAATGCGATGGATGTAGCAGAGGCTAAGTATCATAAATAACAATTTGATTATCTTGAATAATACCTAAGTTTATCTTCCATATCATCTAAAATACTATTCAAAAAATTAAAAACATTTTCTCTATCTACCTCACCTACTTTACTAATAAGTGAAGATTGTGCTATAGCTTTTTCCATCCAGCTATTAGTATAGTCACATATACGCTCATCAGTAGTACGTAAATAATTAGGTGATAAATAGGATGAGTATATTACTCTGTTTTTGCCTGATTGTATAAAGATTAACTCTGGACTTGTATGTGTATAGTTGAGATAGATATCCATTTTAGCATGTTTTTCTTTACTACCAAATCTCATCTTCGCACCAGCCTTTGCAGTAGACTTAAGGTGATTGATCATTTTACGTATATCTGCAAGGATCAACAATGGATCTTCCTGTCTCCTAAATGCACCTATCTTGGTATAATATCTAAGTTGGTTGAGTGTATTGGTAAGAAAATCACTTCCCCATACATCTACACTTTCATAACTTATAAAATGATCATTTACTTCTGCCAAAGTAGACTTCAGCTCTGTATCCTTATCAAAGTGATCAAAGTCATATTTCAATCCATATTGTGAAATATTCCAGTTATTTCTATTCCAAATAAAAAGTTTAAAACTCAGTAAATGATGAAAAGGCAAAATGTGAAATACTGGAATCTCATTACTAAATGAATACACTGTATACTCATCTCTATATCTGTCCATCGATTCCGAATGAGTAAGAATATTCTTAGCCCATTGCAAGTAAGATGTCAAAGGCTTTACTATGTCATCAGACTGAAAGGCATAGCTGCTCTTCTCCATACCGAAACTATCGAGGTATTGATCTAGTGAGATGCCAAAGTATTTACATACTTGCATAGATTCATCAAAACTTAATTTAGAAATAGCTCTGATCTTTTTGTAGGCTCCACTCCTACTAATGTAAAGAGCCGCTGCTACTTCTTCCGCAAAATGATCAATACGCTTATATCCACCACGGTCATAGAGATAATCAAAGAAGGAAACTTGGTATTCGTTCTGTAGCATAGCAGTTATTTATACAAATCAGACTTCACAATCTCATTGATTAATATTAAATCTAATAGTCAACTCAAAAATTATTATTTGCAATATAACCAATTCCTATGATAGGAATCTGTTTTTGAAAAAATTCCTAAAATGGACGAATTGTTGATTGATATTTACTTTGTAATATTTCCTAGATTATTTAAAATGCAAAAGCAACAAAAAATCACCTTTCGCAATTAATCGTAGGGTGATTTTTTATTCCTTTAAATTATAATCCTGATATAAATTTAATACTTCATGAAAAGGACATAAAAAATATACGCGAACAAATTAGGCTCTAATTTAATGGTAGGTTGGTATTTTACTATGAAATTTACTCCTGAGCGTCTATAATTTTTAGGATTTTATATAGGCAAATACGGTGATTTAGCAACTATATTTTCTACCAAAACGACTGCAAGAATGATACCTGTAGAAACTAATTATGTAGTAAACTCTAGACACAATGCACAAGTAATTAGGTACAGAAATTAAACATTTAAAATATCATTATTAAACAAAATTACTCCCTGATTCGAAAACATCTGACAGTCCATCGTCTCCCCATCTCAGCGTATCCTACAGCCATCAACTTCAAAATAATGGCTTATTTTTTCAAGCAGGATTACAAATCATATTATTTGACAAAGACTTAACCAGTCCAATTTCATTATCAATTGATTTTGAAGATGGCATTAAATAAACAATCACCTTGCGATAATTTCACAAGGTGATTGTTATAATCTATCTAAACTATATAATCTTAGTCACTAAAGTGACCGACTTGGACTTACTTTCCCACTAGCTACACACTAAGTTTAATCTGAATTTCTACAACTCTTTTCTCAATCTAGCCACAGGAATTCCTAACTGCTCTCTATATTTTGCAATAGTTCTTCTAGCGATATTATATCCTTTTTCTATCAACATATCTTTGAGTCTCTCATCAGATAATGGCTTACGTTTATCTTCTTGATCTACTATCGTACCTAAAATATTTTTTACCTCGAGTGTAGAAACTTCTTTACCATCTTGTGTCATAAGTGACTCAGAAAAGAAATCCTTTAATCTCTTAGTACCAAACTCTGTCTGTACGAATTTACTATTTGCCACACGCGATACTGTCGAAATATCTAGGCCTGTAATCTCAGCGATATCCTTTAAGATCATCGGCTTGAGTGTACGATCATCTCCAGTTCTGAAGAAGTCATACTGATATTGCATTATAGAGTACATAGTACGTTTGAGAGTATCTTGTCTTTGCTTAATAGCATCGATAAACCACTTTGCTGAATCAATCTTCTGCTTGATAAACATCACAGCTTCTTTCTCTGTCTTCTTAGCCTTACGTTTTTCTGTTGTTGACTTATAACCTTTCAACATCTCCATGTACTGATCGTTGATACGTAGATCAGGAGCATTACGACTATTTAGAGTAAGCTCTAATTCACCATCCCTATTACTGATTAAGAAATCTGGAACGATATATTGATTGACTCTATTGGCTGTAGTCGCTGCACCACTAGCTGGCTTTGGATTAAGCTTAAGTATCTCCTCTATAGCTTCTTTGAGTTCAGCGTCAGATACGAATAGATTTTTCTTTAGTTTGATATAATGCTTCTTAGTAAATTCTTGGAAGTGATTAAGTAGTATCTTCAAAGCAAGATTCTTAGCTCTTACGTGAGTACCTGTTGCTTTTTCTATCTTCTCATTTAATTGAATGAGAAGACATTCTCTAAGATCTCTAGCTCCTACCCCTGCAGGATCAAATCTTTGGACCATACTGAGAATCACTGTTACCTCCGATTCCACAATCTCAAATCCATGTGCAAACATTATATCATCGATTATAGCAGAGGTTTCTCTTCTTAGGTATCCGTCTTCATCTATACTACCCACTATTTGATTTGCAATAATCTCCTCTCTTTCAGTCTTAAACTCTAATAAGCCTAATTGCATTTCGAGCAAATCATGAAAGTTATTACCTCCACTTATTGGTGTATCTGTTTCTTCTATATTATATGCACTATTATCCCCTTTGAGTTTGTAGCTTGATGGATCGTCTTCCATATACTCCGTCAAATAGTCATCTAATTCGAATTCTTTCTCCTCTGCTCTATCGTCAGAATTCTCATCTCCCAAATCAAACACATCGGTATTATCTTCACCCTCATCGAGTGCCGGATTAGATTCTAGCTCTTCTTGGATGCGTTGATCCAGCGTTGCAGTAGGAATCTGCAGAAGTTTCATTAACTGTATCTGTTGAGGAGACAGCTTCTGGAGCATTTTTTGACTTAGATTCTGCTTTAACATGTTGTAGTTTTTTAATTCTATCGACTGGCGAAATTTAATTATTCCATTTGTCGTGCATTATTGCAATTGTTATTTGGTATAATGCCGATTACATATTGGAATATCTTTTACTAGTTTAAATGCCATTTTAACAGATAATCATTATTAGTAGCTTTGAGACAATCCTCTATCTAGTCAGAAATATTTAGTAAAAAAGAGGATTCATGCACATACTACATAAAAGAAACATTCAAAATACTTCTTAAGTTCGTTATAATATAGACCTTAGATTGGTAATTTCTTAAACAAATATAGACGCTCAATACAACATATAAAAGAAAATTATAATATTTAATCTGTTCAAATAGATTTGTTTATACTAACAATAGTGCTGAACCCTATAAAAACATAGGACATCAGCCCATCAAATTTTATTCCATTTTTTTAAATAACCATTAGACAAATGACCGTAAATGATAGATTAACAGCCCTCAGAGGGTGGATGAGAGAAGAAAAAATAGATGCTTACATCATTCCGAGTAGCGATCCACATCAGAGTGAATATGTAGCTGAACACTGGAAATCAAGAGAATGGATCAGTGGATTTACAGGATCTGCAGGTACTGTCGTAGTGACTGTTGATTATGCTGGGGTATGGACTGATAGTCGATATTTTTTACAAGGAGAAATGGAGACTGCAAGCAGTGAATTTGAACTACAGAAGATGCATAACCAATTTGGCAATTACTACAGAGACTGGATTATTGACAATCTCTCAAGTGGTCAGACCGTAGCTGTAGATGGTCAATTATTCTCTAATGGACAATGTGATATGCTGAAAAAGGCATTTGTTTCAGAGGGATTAAAGTTTAGAATAGACGCTGATGGTATATCACCAACATGGACAAACAGAGCAGCTATACCTATGAATGAGATATATGTACACGATGCCAAGTACGCTGGAAAAACCCGTACAGAAAGACTCAATGAAGTAAGAGCTAAGATGGTTGAGCAAAAAGCAGATCATCACCTTACTACTACCTTAGACGATATAGGATGGACGCTCAATATAAGGGGAACTGATATAGACTTTAACCCAGTGGCAGTTTGCTACCTAGTAGTAAGCAAGACTTATAGCACATTATTTATAGATAAAGTAAAAGTACCGGTAGCGATACAAAACGAATTAAAAGCTGATAACATCTATCTCAGACCCTATGCTGAAATAGTCGCATATCTCAATCAATTACCAGAGATCGATACTTTGTTAGTAGACCCCTTGATATGTAATGCCTATCTCTACAGAGCTATTAATGCTAAAAAAGTTAATGGCAATACCCCGGCGAAATACCTGAAAGCGATTAAGAACTCAACTGAGATAGCGCACAGTAAATCTTCCCAAATAAAAGATTCTGTAGGCATGGCTAAAGCGTGGAAGTGGTTAGAGGATACGCTCAAATCACGAAATGTCTCTGAGGCGGAATTTGCTGACAAACTTGCAGAATGTAGAGGTCATCAAGCACATTACAAAAGTGAAAGTTTTCCAGCGATAATAGGATATAAAGGCAATGGTGCCATCATACACTACCATCCTACTCATGATGCTTGTCACGATATAAAGAATAATGGCATGCTCCTTTGCGATAGTGGCGGTCAGTACTTAGATGGAACTACAGACATCACTAGAACTGTATCATTTACGGATCCTACAGATCAACAGAAGCTTCATTATACGCTAGTGCTCAAGGGAATGATAGGACTCTCTATGGCCAAATTCCCAATAGGCACTCAAGGAAATCAACTCGATACTTTAGCACGAATGCACCTCTGGCAACATGGTCTCAATTACGGTCATGGTACTGGTCACGGGGTAGGATTTTTTATGAATGTACATGAGCCACCACAAGGATTTGCGCCTGGCAATTCAATAAGATCTAATACAAAGCATGATGCAGGAATGCTCAGTTCCAATGAGCCAGGATATTACCTAGAAGGAGAGTACGGAATCCGTATAGAAAATCTAATGGTCGTAGTAGAAGATAAGGAAGGATGGTTGAAATTTGATACTATCACTCTATTCCCTATCGCTACTAATCTAATAGATATGGATTTCATGACTACTACGGAAACTCAGTGGCTTAATGATTATCATCAAGAAACTTATGATAAGGTGTCACCGCAGATGGATGAAGAACATAGATTATGGTTAAAGGAGAAGTGTAGAGCTGTGTAGAGCTTTGGCTTATAGTTGGTTGCTTTCAAACATCGCATGAAGCGCTAGCTCATCATCCACAGATTAACTATTTTAGAGAGGGCCAGTCAGTGCTTTTTCAGAGATATCAAGTCTAAGATTCTCGTAAAATTTAAATTTCCTGAGTTATAGAGAATGCTAAAAATTTTCCACGATGCATTTAGGTAGATTTTCTGGGTGATGCACTCAGTGCAACTGGGCAGATGACCAAGAAGGAATGGATTTATCAATGTAAGAAAAGGAATTCCATTTACCACAAATTTTGTAGACGGCAGCAGTTCCAAAGCTTATAAATTGGAGTAACCATAATTGTTAAAATAAATCGATACTACACGCCAATTCGAAATGTGAGAACTTAACTATGGCCTGAGGCTTGGTTTATCTAATGCTATTCATAAATATATGGGCTTTGGTAAAGAAGCTGTTGATCTTACCATACTAAGTTATGCTAATAAAATTAGATCAGAAATGATTAACAATAAGAAGCTTCAGCTGATAGGCAAATCGAACTCTGAATCAGGTATAATTGGAATCTTAGCCCAATCTCCAACTATTCACAAAGAGACAATTGACAAATTTTTTGACAACGACATTACGGTCAATCAAATACATGAATGGGTATATCCTTTATTCTTTGATACAGAAACTAAAGTAATCCGACTAGCAGAAAATATGCTTCAAAGCATAGGTCCAGCTGATAAAGAGTAGAAATATAATCCACATCTGAAAATTCGCCTCTAACAATTAGAAATACTCGCAGATAAACTATTTCTTTGTGTCATCAATATAACAATAGCAAAATCTATAGCTATGAGTGGAAATAACAACGATTGGGGAAAGAAAGGAATTTGGTTCGGTAAAGGAATCATAGGCATTGCAATTTTCGTTATTCTAATTATCTATGTCTACAATAGTAACATGAACTACCTTAACTAGGGGAGTCTTTTCATTTACTTATTTGTTACAAAAATACTTCTTGCGTTTTGCGATGGATCTCTAAACTGTTTTGATTTCAAGTTTATTGAGGTGTACAAACTGTACTTTTTAAATGTACTACTTAATGATAGTAACTAGACCATCGTGCTCGTAGATTTCCTTGAAGCACATTTTCAATATTGTCAGATCAAATTATAAGTACTAGATTTTCACTACCCTAGCCAAGTATATCTTATCTGAAGTGACTATTCTGATGTAGTAAATTCCATTGCTGCTTATATTTGCTGTATCTAAGGTTAACTCATATCCATCATAGTCATAGGAAATCTCTGAGCTCCTACCCATTTGATCTATTACAGATGCTTCTCTAATATCACTTAACTCTGAGTGTATGAGTGATAATCTCTCAGATGATCCAATAGGATTAGGGTAAAGTTCGACATTAATTACTCCTAAATCTGACGTACCTACGTAAAATGACTCTGGTGGAGTGATATGCTGATCAGTATATATACGATATTCGCCAGGTGCGAGTGAAATATTTTCATTGACATTAGTAACATTAAGACTATCTCCTGTGAAGTATTCATACCATGTACCTGTAGACTGGAAGCTTGGATCTACAGCGTCAGATTCGACTCTGAAATTGGCCATCGTCACCGCATTCATGTCAGAGTGATTCAGCTTGATGCGCTTATAGTATGACTGGTCCAAAAAATGAAAATCTGTAGTAGCGAATGTTGGATAAGATTTTTTGAGATGAGTCAACGCTGAGATTACGGCATATAGTTGACGTCTACCCTCTACTTCGGCATAATCCCATCTGATTGGTTTAGGGTCCAATCTACAGTTTGGGCTATTACCGCCATTTATACAATAATTAATAGAGAAATCATATCCTAATTCCTGAAATTGCCACATCATCTTAGGTCCAGGAATACTAAAGAAAATTGCGTTAGCTGCTTCGGCTCTGTCATAGGCAACCTCAGGCTGCTGTGTATCATGTCCAGGACCATCATTGCCAAACTGGAGAAGCTTATATAACATACGCTCTTCGTCATGACTCTCTGAATACCCTACTACATGCGGATCACTCCATCCACGTTGCTGATATGACAACCAATCAAGACTTGAGCTATATCCCATAGCAGCCTCTGCGAATTGGTATTGTCCATTTCCCCAAAGCATCAAACCATGATCAGATAATTCACGTTCTTCAGTATTACCACCGAAATGTTCAAGTATTACATAATTATCAGGATCGATGCTCCAGATATAATCTGCATATTCTTTAAGAATGGCAATTCTACTGGCATCATACTGAGACATCAAGTCAGAATTGCTTCCACTATTAAACTGTGTAAAGCCTTTAGAAAGATCAAAACGAAAACCATCGATTTTAAATTCTTCTATCCAATACTGCGTCACTCTTTTAACCCATTTTTTAGTTTCGAAGTTTTCATGGTTGACATCATAGCCAACATTGAATGGATGTTTCGCTTCTACATTGAGCCAAGGATTGTCACTCGTTGGACGGAAATTCTGTGGATCCCAAAACATTTGCGCTAATGGGCTCTGAGAAAAAACATGATTATACACTACATCCAATATTACGGCTATACCTCGACTGTGTGCAGCATCTATTACTGCTTTAAACTGATCTCTAGTACCATAGTACTTATCCAATGCCATGTGAAAAGATGGATTGTAACCCCAGCTTTGATTGCCTTCAAATTCATTAACCGGCATTAACTCTATCGCATTGACTCCCAGAGTCTGTAGGTAATCTAATGTATCTAATAATGAAGCATAACTATGATCGTTTAAAAAATCTCTCATCAGTATTTCATAGATCACAAGATCCGTCTTTGCAGGTTTCGTAAAGATTGACGTCCAAGGATATTCCTCATCCGTAGTATCAAATACAGTAACCATACCTGTAGTCAAATCTATAGGATAGTCAGGAAGAGTATTCATCACTTCCGCAGGGACCCATTGATCATTATTTGGATCCAAAATCACTTCTGAATATGGATCTGCTAGTTTAATACTGCCATCTACGAGGTACTGGTATGTATTTTGTCCATTTTCAAATGATGTCTTTGGTAGTTCAATCCAGAATGTAACATCATCCGATGCTAAATTCATACGATAATCTAAATCGATTTGATAATCATTAGCTGGACAAAGGAAAAACGCATGATCTTTATGAGGTGCGGTTAATTGAAAAATAAAAGTATCATCAGAGAAATAATTAACTCCATCTTCAAGTTCTGCTGGAGGATTTGTTAGGGTATTCGTTCTCTCCAATACAAAGACTGTCGTAGTCACAGTAAGTTGCTCTGCGCCATCATCCAACAGTATACTAAATTCATTTTCGCCTAGTACGAGATCTGTAATTGTTATGTCTAATGCATCACTTGTTTCAGAATGAACTAACATACCATTATTAGATACTGAGATATCAACTACTTTAATTACACTCAGCTGAATATTAAGACTTTCATCATCAAATATGATTGAGCCTCCTAGTGCAGGCGATATCAAATTAGCTATCAAACCTTGATCTGACTCATACACTTGAGAATATATATCTGATCCGTCAGACGATCTACCTGACTGGGATCCGTCTTGATTACGGAATACAAATGCTAAATATTCTACTTGCTCTCCGACAGGTAGATTATAAAAGTCTTGAATATTAATCTCAAGCGAATATAGATCCGGACTTACTCTATTCATCAGGGGTGCATTAGTAGTACCCCATTCACCTTGCACATAATTCCAATCCCCAAGACTAGTACTAGACGAAGTAATCACACCGGTATGTGCATATACATCATCGGCAAATCCAGCCAATCCAGCATTACCTTGTGTTGCATCAAAATATATAGTCACATCATCAAATTGTGATGGAAACTCTGGTTCGGTATAGACTACCTGCGCTAGTAATGAAGATCCAATAACGAAATAAAGAAAGGCTGTAATAAATAATCTCATGAATCTAATGTCTGATTTATCAATAACCACAAATTATAATGTTTTGAATGAAAAGGTGTCGTTAAAGAAAAGTAATTAAATGCAATCTTTTGTAGTTGTATTCCAATTAATGAAAATTATCTAATAATTAAATAACATAGGGTCCTCGAATCTTTTAAAAATAGAAAATCTAAGTTTTGGTGTAGATATATTTCGTTTACCCCATATGGAATTTCGCTACCGCCCGTTACGCAAATACATTAGCTAAAACAAGAGAGAATAATATAAATCCTTTTTAAAATCAAATACTAGTTGAATATTTAAGGATATTGACCTTAGATTAACTAAAACTAAATAGATCTCAAGTATATGTCTCAAAAAGTGAAAAGCTCGATAAACTTAATAGTTATGTTTGTTCGTTCATAAAATTCTGCTATCCACTTATTACATCTATTTTTACTTAACACTATAAATTAATGTATCTTGTAATTTTATTATCAATTTTTCGTAAAATTTAACTTTAAAATTTAAAAAAAATGAAACATCTACTTTTATTTTCTCTTGCAGCATTTATATTAAGCTGTCAAGCACCGAGTCCAAAATCTAATCAATTTGATAAGTTTAATGAAAACGCAGCTTCTGCAGATTCTACGTTTAATCTTTTTGAAAGTGGTGATTTGGATATTATGAGTGATATGTATGCTGATGATATGTTTTGGTCTCCAGCGAATACTACAGATTCATTATCAAAGGAACAATGGAGAAGCGGAATGCAAGAATGGCATGCAAGTTTTGACAGTTTTAGTTTTAAAGATAGACTATATTATCCTAGTGTTGATGAAGAATTCGTACCTAATGGTGGTGTTCGAGTTTATGGAACTTGGAGTTCGGTACATAAAGAAACAGGTAAGTCAACTCAAACAAAATATTACGCCGTTTTAGAATATAATGAGGACGGAAAAATTGCAGGTAATATGGAGTGGTTTGATCTTGGAGGTGTTTTTGATCAGTTGGAAGATTCACCAGAAGCAACAGAAGAATAATATTATTTTTATAAATTATACAAAATGAAATAATTACAAAAATAGCAGCCACAATTCATGGCTGCTATTTTTATTTTAGACTATTTATATTTAACTCATTGATTAAAAACGATTAATTTGATATATTTTTTGATTATCAACGTCTGCACAATATTTTTCCTATCGACTTGTAGTATAATTTTATTTTAAGTTTTTATGTAAGTGAATTTTTGATTGCTAGCATGTTAGATATCTATTTTCTTGTCTTTAGACCTGCCTTCGTTGACATAATCCACTAAATATTTAACTCTATTATTTTTTACAGAAAAGCCATATTCATAACTGAGAATACCATTTTTAAAATCAACAGGTTTAGATAAAATAGATTCGTTTGATGTTAAAATTATATTGAATCCAAAATCAGTATTGTATGATGCTATGTATTATGTGATTAAACACCAAAAATTATACATTTCTAAAACAGTATAATTATTATTAAATTATACTGTCGACCCAATAATTCTATATTATATTTGAGTATATGTGTAAATACATAAGATTATTTTTATTGCTCTGCATAGTACAGTATTCACTTAATGCTCAGCAGGTTAGACCTGATGATGGATATCTCTTTGATCAGACTATCGTGCCAAAGATCGAAGTCTATCTATCTCAGGATTCGCTAGATACAATGTTGCTACCCACAAATGTAAGAAGTAATCATGAGTATCGCGCTATGTGTATAATTACCAAGGGAGATACCAAAGATACTATCAATAATATAGGCCTACGATTAAGAGGCAATACGAGCAGGTTAGCGGATAAAAAATCATTTAAAATATCTTTCAACTCTTTCGAACCAGAAAAAAAATTTAAAGGGTTAGAGAAACTTAATCTAAATGGTGAGCATAACGATCCATCCATTGTCCGAGCTAAGTTAGCTTGGGATTTTTTTGCTGATGCTGAAATTCCAGCAGCTAGAGTCAATCATGTAAGGCTACATATCAATGATGAATACCGAGGTCTCTATCTTAATGTAGAACATATAGATGAGGAGTTTATTAAAAAAAGATTTGAAAATACGGATGGCAACCTATTTAAATGCCTATGGCCAGCGAATTTAAATTATATTAATAGCGATCCTGAGTCTTATAAGTTTACCAATAGTGGACGCCGTGCATATGATCTCAAAACCAATACAGTGGAAGATGATTATAGTGGATTGGCAGATTTTATTTGGAGACTTAATTCGTCTGTCACAAATAATTTTCAATGTAAAATAGAAGAAGTCCTTGATGTAAATAGTGTACTCAAGGCAATGGCGATAGATATGCTTACCTCTAACTGGGATGGAGTTATCAATCAAAATAATTTCTACTTATACGAAGATCTGAATACTGGTAAATTCCATTGGCTTCCATATGATACTGATAATACGTTTGGTATAGATTGGTTTGGGATCGACTGGGCGAGTGTCGACATCTATCAATACGCAAATAGACTGGGAAGTGACAGACCATTATACGAGCAAATGCTCACTTTACCTGAGTATCGTGCAAAGTATACTTACTATGTTGATCAACTCATACAATCCTACTTTAATAACAGCGTATTAGACCCAGTATTAGATGATGTCAGTAGCATGACTACCCCATTTCGAATCCCTGATACTTATGCAACAGAAGATTATAATTGGAGTATTACAGACTTCAGCAATAGTTTTGATGACTTTGATGATGCCCATGTAAAATATGGTCTTAAATCATTTATCACTAAAAGAAAAAGTAAAGCACTAGAGCAACTCGACGATTACGACATCGTACCTATTATGACCAGCCTCAAAATAGTTCATACTGAAAGTGATGTTCAAATTTATACAGACATGATCGACGACCTAGGAATAGAATCCGTAATACTCCACTACTCAATCGATTCTGCAGAATGGAACGAATCGAATATGGCACTTAATGATGATGGTCACTACTTAGCTACTATAGCGATTAACGCTCCTGGATTTTTACAGTATTATATCAAGGTGACGGATAGTAGCAATCAAAGTAGAAATTTCCCTAGTTGTGGAAATACAGAAATTAATACTGGATTCTTCCCCACACCAAATCTTGTCATAAATGAATTAATGGCGAGTAATAGCATGGCTGTAACCGATAATAATGGAGAGTATGACGACTGGATAGAACTTTACAATGCTGACAATGTGGACATTCAACTCTCAAACTATTATCTATCTGACAACTCTGAGAATCCGAATAAATGGCAGCTACCAAATATCATATTATCGCCTGACGATTATCTCGTGATTTGGGCAGATGAAGATGGTAGCCAAGGCGATACACATGCCAACTTCAAACTACAAAAAAGCGGAGAGCAAATAGGAATCTATGATAATACAGACAATAATTTTGCTCTATTAGATTATATAGAATTTGGAGAGCAAAATACAGATGTGAGTTTTGGTAGAAGACCGAACGGCGTAGGTGAATTTGAAGTGTTAGATTTCTATTCTCCTCAGACTAATAATGATATCAATACAGAAGTTAAAGAAATATCTTCCCTGAATTTATCCGTTTATCCTAATCCGACTTCAATAGAAATTAGAATCGATGAAAAGTATATTGGTCAAAGATATAATATTGCAAATACTCATGGTAAGATATTGACTTCTGCCATCTATGATGAAGTAATCAACATCAAACAATTACCTTCAGGCCTCTACTATATTTCGATAGTTGGTGGTGGAGTGATTTCTATAGACAAGTTTATTATTGTCCGATAATCATCTAATATTCTTTAGTCTTACTTTCTACAATACTGAATTCTAGTAAGATTTTACATTAGGTATTTCTTCATCATTATATATAGTATCACCAGTCTTACGAATCTACTTATCGTGATATATTTGAATAGAAAATAGCATAGCATGCTCAATAAAATAAATTAGGTAAGTCTCATTATATTTGTGGTGCTATGGATAATAGAAATAAATTAACTTCGCATCATTCAAAAATTGAAACTTTACGATGACCAAGTCAATATATATATTAATTCTTTTATTGTGCTCATCATTTATTTCTGCACAATCTGATTATTGGCAACAGCATGTAGAATATAAAATCAATGCACAGCTAGACACTAGTACACATATTATCAAGGCGGAGTGTGGGATTCAATACTTCAACAACTCACCTGACACATTAGATCGTATATACTTCCACCTTTGGGCCAACGCATTTAGTAATAAGACATCTTCATTTGCAGATCAAGCAATTAAAATGGGGATGACTGATTATTACTTTGCTGACGACGGTGAACTTGGAGGATATCAAGAAATCACAGTAGCACTATCCTCCGAAGAGGGCGAATTACAACTTATCTATTTGGATGATCAAAAGGAAATCGCGCATGTACCAATAAAAGGAGGCGTACCGCCAGGCGAAGAAATATGTTTAATATTTTATTACGAGCTAAAAATACCAAACTACTTCGCAAGATTAGGAAAGTCAAATAACTTATACAATATGGTAGCTTGGTATCCTAAGCCTGCGGTATATGACCGCAATGGATGGCATACTTTTCCATATCTATCAATGGGAGAGTTTTATAGCGAATTTGCCAACTATGAGGTAACCCTCAGTGCCCCCAAAGGAAATACAATAGCCCACAGCGGATATGAGACTAAGCAATATACTAATAATGACTACCAATACAAAGAAACACGCCTAGAGAATGCACATGACTACGCTTGGTTTGCATCTCCAGATTTCATAATAGAAGAAGAAAAAGTAACACTTAATAACAATCAAATAGTACATGTAAAAATATACAGAAAACCAGATGATACTATATGGCCAGAAGCAATGCTATATACGAAGCAAGTATTAATCTACATGGCAGACTACATGGGTGATTATCCCTATTCTACTCTCTCTATAGTACAGGGCGAAGACAGCGGATTAGTTGGCGCTATGGAGTATCCTTCTATCAAAATAATTAAAAATGTAAGGGCTTCGGATGCCTTAGAATATTACATAGCACATGAAGTAGGACACGCATGGTTTTATGCTGCTATAGGGTCCAATGAGCGAGATGAAAGTTACTTTGATGAAGGGCTTACTTCGTTCCTTGAACAGAAGTATATTGCCCACTATCATGAGGGTGATAACTATCAAAATAATAAACTTCCATCATTTCTTTTGGGTAGTGATAAGCCAATTCTCAGACACTTCACTGAAGGGCAGATTTGTAGACATTTGCATCAGCCTTTGACTACGCCTGTCGCAGAGTTAAGTACTATTAATTATGGCCTTAATGCATATCAGATAGGATCCACTTTGATTGCGCACACAGAGTCACTTTTAGGCTTTAATAAAGTACGTGAGATATTAAGAAGCTTCTATACCGAATGGAAATTTAAGCATCCAATATATAAAGATCTTCTCTCTCATATAGAGAGAGAATCAAAAATCAATCTGAGTGGCTACAATGATATACTAGCTGGCCATGCAGTAGATGCGAGTATCTCAAAGGTAGCTGGTGGCACAATAACCATAACTAATAAAGGGAAGTCAGAAATAATGATGCCGCTGCTTATTACATATGAAGATGGCACCACCGAAAGAGAGAATGTAAACCCTTCTCAACAAGATTTAATACTCGAAAAATACAAAAATATTAAATCTGCAATTCTTGATCCAGATCAAACCAGCTTAGATATCAATCCAGAAAATAATAGATATCCAAGGCCAGGAATCGGTATTAGAATATTTACAGGATTTGATTCTCCAGGCAAAAAAGACATTTATCTTAGTCCATTAATTGGATATAACTCTTATGATGGTATCATGCTCGGATTAAGTATGTATAACTCTACTTTTCCTGCAAAAAATTTGAAATGGAATATCACACCGTTTTATGGATTTGATAGTGGTCAATTGGTTGGACAGAGTTGGATCAGTTATGACACAAAATTTAAATCTGACAAGATCAGAAAAATTCAATATCGGTTGGGGATAAAATCTTTTTCGATTGCGAATAATGAAGATGCAAACATCCAACTACGATATATTAGAATAGATCCTTGTATCACATTACATCACTATCATAACTCTGCTAGCAAATTGTACAGCAAAACTAGTCTAAGGCAGCTGTGGACCGGAACAGATATTTCCTATTTAGAAATGGATAGATTTACTCAGAATATAACGAGACTAACTCATAATAGGTATAATTTTGATAAGCTGCAACCCAACGAATTAGAAGTCGAACTTGAGTATAATCAATATCATGCTGGCAGCTTTTTAGATTCTCAAGATTACCTTAAGTTGAGTCTAGATTATAGACATGGATTTTTGTTTGGTAAGCATCGAAAACTTGATATTAGATTATTCGCTGCAAAATTTTTAATGAACAGTCAAAGGCAATCATCGTCTTACAATAATCTATTAGCACAAGGAAGTATCGCACTACTTAACCAAGGTTTTACTGACTACAGTTATAATGATTACTACTTCGATAGACAAGGGCAAAGCAAGAGAGCATATCGTCAAATAGGATATCATGGAGGAGGATTCAAAGATGCGCTTGGAAGTGCTAATGGTAGAATAGGTCAAAGTAATGATTTTGCTATGGCAATAAACTTAAAAACACATTTACCCTTTGGGCAAGCTAAACTTCCATTGAAATTATTTTTTGACGCAGGATATGCTCGAACGAAATCTTTTTCTGCCGATCCATTAAAAGGAGAAGTATTTTACAGTGGGGGTGTTATGATAGAGATTGGGGATGGCCTTTTTGCTTTTCATTTACCTCTAATAGTATCCCAAAAAATATCTGATATATACAAATCAGAAAGTCGAAATTTATTAAGTAAAATTACATTCTCTATGGATCTCCATAGATGGAATCCATGGGAACTTGCCGATGATTACATTTTTTGACAGCTGGTTTAATTCTTTTATCCCTTAGCCTAATAAAAGTTTACTGCCTCCAAAATATGGAAAGCATTAAAAGCGCAACACTATCCCATTGCCCATATTTTTATAGCGGTAATTATACTTACCAATAAAATACAAGTACAAATTCTTATATTGACATGCTCTAACTTACTTATTTTTAAACCAAAATTGAAAAATGATAAACAACCACTATGCCTTACAAGGTCTATTCTTGATCGCTATTACACTAATCTCTGGTTGGACAACACAGATAAGTGCTCAAAACAGCAACGTGCCCAAGGAAGTTACAGCCACTTATTTATTGACTAATGCCCATATTATATCACATCCAGGACAAACTACTTTTGGATCTGTACTTCTACGAGATGGATTGATTGAACAAGTTGGTGCTAATATTATAGCCCCATATGACGCTCAGATTATAGATATGGACAGTATGTACATCTATGCAGGATTTATAGATGCCCTATCTCAAGTAGGCCTCAAAAAGAAAGAAAAAGAAGAAAGACCAAATGTAAAGGACCCAGGGAATCCTCCTAATACTGTAGCCGGCATCACTCCAGAGCACTCAGTATATGACGACTACTCATCTAAGGAGAGTTCTGTAAAAAAACTCAGAGACCAAGGATACGGAATCGCTCATATAGTACCTCAAGGTCGTATGTTGCCAGGAATGGGCGCCATATTCTCATTAGGAGAAGGCGAATCTGCTCAACTTGTAATCAAGAAAGAAGCTAGTATGTTCTCTCAACTAAAATCTGCTAATCGAGTAGCTCCAGGAACGACTATAGGCGTAATGGCCAAGTACCGTGATATATACCGTAATGCAGCAGTTACTAGCGAATACAGCAGCAAGTACAATATGAATCCAGTTGGTATGCGTAGGGCGCAATCTGAGCCAGCGATAGAAGCATTCATACCCGTAGTAAATAAGCAACTACCTGTCTACTTCATAGCAAAAAACGCATTGGACGTAAGTAGAGTTATTGCTCTACAAAAAGAACTGGGATTTAACCTAGTTCTAGCTGATGTAGAACAAGGTTGGCCTATGGCTAGCAAAATAACTGCAGGAAGATATCCCCTTGTATTGTCCATGAATCTACCAAAGGCTATCAAAGAAGAGAAAAAAGAGGAGAAAGACGAGTCTAAAATGACAGAAGAGGAGAAGGAGAAAGCTGTCAATACCAAGGCTAAGAAAGAGAAAAAGAAGAAAAAGGAAGAAGCCAAATTATCTCTACTAGAAAAAGCTAACAAAAAAGAGGAAATGGCAAGAGAAGAGCGTAAGAAAGAGTCTATCAAAGATTATGAAGGGCAAGCCGCAATGATGGAGAAGAAAGGAATCAAATTTGCGTTTACCGGAATCTCTACCAAGCCAGGTGACATCCGCAAAAATTTAAAGCGTATGATGGATGCAGGATTATCAGAATCTGCTGCTCTCGCTGCACTTACTACTAATGCTGCAGATCAGCTCGGGATCAGTAAAATAGCTGGAACTATAGAAAAAGGGAAATTAGCTAACCTAGTAATCACAGATAAGCCATACTTCGAAGAAAAATCTGCCATTAGATACGTATTTGTAGATGGTCAAATGAATGAGATGAAAAAGAAAGATGAAAAGAAAGGTGATATAGAAAAAGGTGCTGGAGCCGCTCTTGCAGGAGAATGGAAATACAGCATTGAAATTCCCGGACAGACTCAAAGTGGTGTAATCAAGATTACTGCTGATGTTGATGAATTAACTATTGAAGTAAGTTCTGCCGATTCGCCAGAAGATTTTGAAGAAGCGACTGCTGTCTCTCTGAATGGTAGCAATTTGACTTTCGATCTATCTATAGATTATGATGGCTTTCAAATGGAATTATCATATGATCTGGAGATAGCGGAGAATGCTATGAAAGGAATGGTGAAAGCTGGCCAATTTGGTTCGTTTCCATTAGAAGGAAGTAGAGATCCACGCTAAAGCAAAATTTCTAAAGAAAATAAAAATCCAACATCCAAACGCGAGATATTTAAGTGAAAATTACTGAAGCGAAAAATATCTGAGGAATTACAAACACAAAAAAATATAATGAAATATATAAATCTAATAGTGAGTCTATTCTTGGCGGTATCATTATCCGCTCAAGAGACAGGCTCTATACTTATCAAAAACGGTACAGTAATAACCATCACAGATGGCGTCCAAGAAAATACTGACGTTCTCATTCAGAATGGTAAAATCAAAAAGATAGGTAAAAATCTATCCACTAAAGATGGTTTGACCACAGTCGATGCTACTGGTCAATTTGTAATGCCAGGCATAGTAGATGCACACTCGCATATAGGTATTTCTGTAGTAAATGAAGCTACTAACCCTGTGACTGCAGAAGTATTTACTGGTGACTGTGTTAATCCTTATGACATAGGTATCTATAGAGCAATAGCAGGAGGAACAACAGTATCTCACGCTATGCATGGATCTGCTAATGCCATCGGTGGACAATGCGAAACCCTTAAGCATAGATTCGGAGTCATCGATCCTGAAGACATGAAAATGCAAGGAGCGCCACGTACTATCAAGTTTGCCCTGGGAGAGAATCCAATGAGAGTACATGGAGAAAGAAATAATATTACTCCACGTACACGTATGGGGATGGAACAAGTATTTCGTAAAGCGTTTGCAGATGCTCTTGTATATAAAAGAGATTGGGCAGATTATAACTCTGGCCAACTGAAAGAACTACCCGAATATAGCCTTAGAATGGAGACTCTTGTGGACATTATGAATGGAGAAATCATCATACACTGTCACTCGTACAGAGCAGATGAGATCCTCATGCTGATGAGTGTACTAGAAGATTATGGTGTAAGTAAAATATGTTTCCAACACGTAAACGAAGGATTTAAAGTAGCACCTGAATTGGCTGCATTTGGTGCTGGTGCATCAGTATTTTCTGATTGGTGGGCATACAAATTTGAAGTGTATTACTCGACAGCATACAATGCAGCCATCCTTACTAAAAATGGTGTTGTAACTTCTATCAATTCTGATGATGCAGGACTTATTCGACATCTATATCATGAAGCAGCTAA
>DDCY01000032.1:0-38791 GCA_002335865.1 Saprospiraceae bacterium UBA1994 | reverse complement strand
TTTAGTCATCACCCATTATCTATTTATGCGATAAACCAAAAGACAATAATAGATGGAATAGTGAGATTTGATATCAATACTCAACCTGATGATATGAGAATAGATATCAATCCCGAAGAATCTATTTCTTTATTTATGGAAGATATGGAAGGCCACGAAGATAAGTGCATGCAAGATGTGTTTACTGAGCTTTTCTTAGGAGAGACACACAACCATTCTCACCAACACTAATCACTAACTACAAATAATATATAATGAAAAATAAAATAATATATATAGCCCTCTTGCTAGTAGCTAGTATTACTCTCAACGCACAGATGGTAACAAAGGCAAAAACAGTTGAAGTCATCCTCAAAGGTGGCACACTACATACTGTAAGTGCCGGTGATAAAGTAGCTGATCTACATATCAAAAATGGTAAGATCATGGCAATTGGCAATAACTTATCCAGTACTACAGCTACGACTGTTGATTGTACAGGAAAGCACGTCTATCCCGGCATGATCGATGGTGGCACAAGACTCGGTCTATCAGAGATCGGCGCGGTATCACTAACTAATGATTATAACGAGTTGGGAGATTTCATACCACATATGAAAGCACTCACAGCCGTAAACCCTAATTCCGTAAGTATACCAGTGACTAGAGTCAATGGAGTGACCACTGTATTGGCTATGCCAGCAGGTGGAGTATTCCCAGGTACTTCAGCATTGATTAATCTTATTGGTTATACTCCTGAACAAATGTCTGCAGGATATCAAGGTGTAATTATGAATTTTCCAAGCTCTGGTAAAAGAGGAAGATGGGATCGTCGCTCTGAAGAAGACATAAAGAAAGATGCAGAAAAAGCGAATAAAAAAATCAATGACATCTGGGATAAAGCAATGCTCTATGCAAAAATAGATAGTGCTGCAGCCGCTGGCAATCAAAAGCGTAATGATTACAACCCACAAATGGATGCGCTCTTACCTGTTGTAAGAGGAGAAGCGAAACTTTTGGTAGAGGTCAATAAAGAAAACGATATTCTTTCAGCTTTAAAATGGATTAAAGAAAAAGGAATTGACGCTGCACTTATGGGTGTACGAGATGGTTGGAAAGTAGCGGATAAAATCGCGGAAGCTAGACTTCCAGTTATCTGCGGACCAGTACTTGGGCTTCCAGGAAGATCGTCTGATAGATATGATGTGATCTACAAAAATCCAGGAAAAATGCTCGAAGCAGGGGTGAAAGTTGCGATCAGAACTAGAGAGACTGAAAACGTACGTAATCTACCATTCAATGCAGGATTTGCTGCAGCTTATGGCATGGGTACAGAAGCAGCACTAAGAGCTGTGACATTGACACCTGCTGAAATATTTGGTGTCGCCGATATGTTAGGTAGCCTCGATGAAGGTAAGGTAGCGAATCTATTCGTATCAGATGGAGATCCTTTTGAGCCGAAAACAACTATCAGTCATCTGTATATTTCAGGTAGAGATGTACCGATGGAGAGTAGACATACATTGTTGTATAATGAGTTTTTGGAAAGAGATCCTGGATTGCAGAAGTAATCTTAGAATTCCATAAAGTATAAAAGTCCCCTATGAATCTGTTTTCATAGGGGACTTTATTTTTGTATTGTAAATTACTGATTATACTTTAAGAATTGATTATTATAGTCAACTAATCACTGTGGCCACCAACTTCCTAGCTCCGCCAAGATTTCGAAATTCACAGAGGTAGATTCCTTGCCATGTACCAAGGTTGAGCCGACCATTAGTTATAGGAATCTGGATACTACAGCCAATGATAGCCGCCTTGATATGTGCTGGCATATCATCAGTTCCTTCCATAGTATGCTTGAGAAAAGGCAAATTTTCTGGAATAATATGGTTAAATATAGATTCGAAATCAGATAGTACATCAGGGTCAGCACTTTCATTAATGGTGACGGCTGCAGAAGTATGTTTGATGAATAAGTTCAATATTCCGACATCCGGAAGATCATCTAATTGCTTCATTACCAAATCAGTAATTACATGATAGCCTCTGGAGAATGAGGGGAGTGAAAATTCATATTGACTAGTCATAATTAATATTCTCTTTGTTTGCTATTTTATTTGTGTACAAAATTGAACAATATATTGTGATATACTCGCTATTACATGGATCTAGTCTTCAATTAAAACCATTGACTGAGGCAATTATTAAATCTTTCGACTAATTATGATCCAGTTTATAAATATTCGCTAGAGAACCCATCACAAACTAATCATCATTACCTTTGTTGCTGTTCTATAAGATATATCATGACACACGACCTTACCGACACTATCATTGCCCTATCTACTCCACCAGGTGCTGGAGCTATTGGTGTCATCAGACTATCTGGGCCTAAAGCTATTGAAGTAGTAGATAAAGTATTTCACGGTAAAGACCTATCTCAAGTGGAGGGCTATACTGTACATTTTGGAAAGATCAAAGATGAGGAAGGCAAGGTGTTAGACGAAGTGCTTGTCACTATATTTCGAAGACCTAGGTCGTATACTAAAGAAAATGTAGTGGAGATCAGCTGTCATGGATCTAATTATATCATAGAGCAGATCATTCATTTATTCCTCCGTAAGGGTGTTAGATCTGCCAATCGTGGAGAATTTACCCTTAGAGCATTTCTCAATGGTCAGATGGATCTTAGCCAAGCCGAAGCAGTAGCGGACCTTATAGCCTCCGACTCAGCAAGTAGTCACGACATCGCAATGAAGCAGATGCGTGGAGGATTCTCTGATGAAATCAAGGAATTGCGTCAAGAGCTAATAGATTTTGCAGCTTTGATAGAACTGGAGCTTGATTTCGGTGAAGAAGACGTAGAGTTTGCAGATAGAGAAAGATTGGAAAAACTGGTAGAAAAGATACAAGTTGTACTCAAGAAGTTGATAGATTCATTTCACTTAGGTAATGTGATTAAAAACGGTGTTGCCACTGTTATCGCGGGCAGACCTAATGCAGGGAAGTCTACCCTGCTCAATGCCTTACTCAACGAAGAAAGAGCTATCGTCAGTGATATCGCAGGTACGACTAGAGACACTATAGAAGAGTCTCTAAATATTGATGGCATTAACTTCCGTTTTGTAGATACGGCAGGTATTAGAAAAGCACAAGACAGTATAGAATCTATTGGAGTAGATAAGGCAATGTCTGAGATACAAAAGAGTACGGTCGCACTACATGTAGTAGATATATCTGATACGACGCCTGAGATGGTTTGGAGTGATATAGATACATTCAAAATTATAGGAACACGCTTTGTAATTATTCTTAATAAAATGGATCTCAATCCATACACCAAGCCAGAGGAATATTATAAAGAAGGACTCATCTCTGCCAAAAACATCATCACTACTTCTGCTCTTAATAAGATGAATATAGAAGCGCTCAAGGAACATCTATATCATACAGTCATAGATCATCCAGAACTGATGGATCAGACCATAGTGAGTAATACGCGTCATTATGATGCCTTACATAAGTCCTACGAAAGTCTTGCCGCTGTGCTCCATGGTTTGCAGTCTGGTATAACTGGAGATTTTGTAGCTATGGATATTAGGCAGGCGTTACATTTCCTAGGTGAGATCACTGGGGAGATACATACTGATGATTTATTGGAGAGTATCTTTACTCGGTTTTGTATTGGAAAATAACCTTCACCAAAACTAAAACCGCCTAACTTATACTAAACAAACAGTAAACTTTCTAAAATATCCCTACTTGAAATATTGGTTTGTTTAATGCACAATACAATTCCCCAAGATTATACATCGTAGCTTATCTTTTATTTCTAAAGTTATAATTTGTATTTTCGGAGATCAATATTTTTGTTTTGCTTTTCTTCAAAACGTAATTTCAGCAGACCAAAAAATAATTTTTGAAATCTATTTATCTAATGCTGATAAAATTTTACATTTCTTTATTCGTATTATCTAGTTTAGCTTTTAGCGAATTGCATGCGCAATGTACTGATCCTTCTCCATCCGGTGATTGTGACCAAGATGGTATAATAAATGGATTAGATTCTGACGCAGATAATGATGGAATTTTGGACTTGTACGAATGTCAAGAACTTATTGAAGAATCTTTTCAATCTTCTAATGGTCTGTCAACTACATTTGTTTTTTCTCCAGCTACTACTGGAGTTTTTATCGATTTATATGCTTTAGATAATAGCTTTGCAATAAGTGTTAACGATGTTGATCTAGTTATTGATCAATTCCAATTCCAAGCAAATGCTTCTACACCAAGTCATTCTGATATGATATTTGGCTCTGACGGAACTATGCATGGTCAAAGTGGCAATTCTAATATTTGGCAAATTAATGGAGAATTTGGAGATCCTATTTTTAGATTGAAAATTAGTATTGATGGTCAAATTCTTATCTTGGGTAAAAGGTTTACAGATTCTACACTTGAAGAGTTAATAATCCGACCCGGAGATCCCCAGTTAAATAACGTAACATGGAATACCATCACATCTAATACAATTACTATTAACCAAGAGATATTCGGCCCCACTTATATTAATGGCCAAATATTTGGTTTAGTTTGTAATAATGATTTTGACGAAGATGGAATACCAGATTACCTCGATTTAGATTCAGATAATGATTTTTGTCCAGATGCAATTGAGGGCAATGAAGACTTAACATATAATGATTTACTAGATAACAATACTATAAATGATATTGTAGATGAATGTGGAGTGCCAATGATTTTGGCTCCTCAAGGTCAGGGTATTGGGACAAGTATAAACCCAAGTCAGTTAAATGGCTCTTGTTTAGAAATTGAAATAGAAACAGTTAGCCCCAGTTGTATTGGAAATAATGATGGATACATGATTATTGATATTATAAATGGTACAAATAATTATCTCTTTGAACTTTTTCCTGGACAATTATTTCAAGAATCAAATGTGTTTGATATGCTTTCTGAAGGGGCCTACGAATTGATAATTTCAAATCCTATTACTGGATTTGATAGTACACTATATTTCGTAATTGATCCATCTATTATTGAATGTCTATCCTGCGAGACTTCATCTATGCCCTTTGATTGTGTTGATATAATTAATGGCTCTATCAATGTAATTCCTTTGGGTGGAATTCCTCAGTATAGTTTCTCGATTAATGGTGGACAATTTCAAAATATTAGTTTATTCGATAACCTAAATGAAGGAACATATACTTTTGAAGTAATGGACAATAGTGGACAAACTGCTAATTGTTTTGGAGAAGTTGAATTAGTGAATTTACCAAATATTGAATATTCGGAATTATTATGTTTTGGCGATTCGATAACAGTAGGAGATAATTTTTATTTTAACACAGGTATTTATATTGATACTTTGGAAAGCGTTGCTGGATGTGATAGTATAGTTAAATTGGATGTACAAGTTTTGGATCTAGTTGAATTAACACAAGAAATTTATTTGTGTAATGATGACTCATTGTTAGTGGGAAGCAACAATTACACGCTAGCTGGAAATTATATTGATATTTTACAAAGTATTAGTGGATGTGACAGTATCGTATATACCGATTTAAAATTCTACGATAACCCTGAGATTAATCAGGAAATTTATTTGTGTAATGGAGATGCAGTTCAAGTAGGAGGTAGTATATATAGCAATCCAGGAATCTATGTAGATACTTTATCAACATCATATGGATGTGATAGTATAGTTTATACCGATTTAAAATTTTACGATAATCCTGAGATTAATCAAGAGGTTTATTTGTGTATTGGAGACGCAGTTCAAATAGGAGGTAGTATATATAGCAATCCAGGAATCTATGTAGATACTCTATCCACATTATATGGATGTGACAGTATAGTCTATACAAGTTTAAAATTTTACGATAATCCTGAGATTAATCAAGAGGTTTATTTGTGTAACGGTGATACACTATATATAGGAGAGAGTTTATATATTTTTCCAGGGATCTATGTAGATACTTTATCAACGTCATATGGATGTGACAGCTTAATAAATACTAACCTTATACTACTAGAAACTGAGAAAGTGTACGAGTCGTATAAAATATGCGAAGGAGATTCTATAACGCATAATTTGGGAATATTTTCCAACCCTGGCACTTATACATTTTTAGTAGAAATAGAAAACGAATGTAATTATGAATATACATTACATATAGAACTAGAGTCTGAAGAAATTTGTAGAACTAAAAATTGTAAGACTTATATACCGAATATATTTTCTCCTAACGATGATGGTATTAATGACATATTTCAACCATTTTCTGAAGTTGTAACTTTCGAAAAGCTTATGATTTTTGATAGATGGGGTAATAGAATTTATGAAACAAAAGAAAGAGATCCGTTTTGGAATGGCAAGTTTCAAGGCAATGATTGTATACCAGGTGTATATGTTTATATGATAGAAGGTGTGTGTAAAAATGGCTATAAAATTAATTACGCCAATGATATTACAATAATTAAATAATAGATCAAAAATCTATTAATACATATTTTCCTATCTTTCAAAAATTAGCCCACCATGAATACCCTACTCTTCCTCTACTGGCGGATGACCATGAACATCTTCAAATAAAGTATTAAAATTTTTACGTAAATGAGATTTCAATCTCGTTCGATAATCAGTTTTCAACCAAGACAAAAAGCTGTAAGTACTCTTACTTATACATTTTGTATATTGTTTAAGTCGAAAATTAATATCCTCATTAAGTAAATCTACAAGTTCTAAAGCATCATAAACATCTTCACTATTTTCGATAATTATATGTGTGTGTTGATCCATAGATCTAGCCAAAACTTCTTTTGATTGCGCATCCGATCTCAAAACATCTACATATGCTGCTTTTACATCAAAATAGACATCTTTTGACTTGCTAAACTTTGCTCTTAGCTTCTCAGGCATTTCATACTTAAAGAAACTTTCTATTTCTTCGTCTTCCAGAAGATTGTCAAGAAATGTATCTGGATTTCTAAATATCTTTTGCCAATCTAAATCTGCGCCCCAAGGTCCAAATCGGAGAAAATTATTTCCCAAATCGATAACATCAAATTCACTTTTATCTTTTAAAATACGAGAGCCACGACCAATCATCTGATAATACAATGTCAATGACTTCGTTGCTCTATTCAAAATGATAGATTCTACTGTAGGCTCATCAAAACCAGTTGTCAATATACTTACTGAAGACAAAATCGCTCCTGGAGTATGCTTAAACCAATCTAATATATATGCACGCTGTTTTTTGCTTGCCGTATTATCCAAATGCATAATTGGCAAACCTGCTTGTTTAAAAGATTCATACACGTATAATGATGTATTAATACCATTATTAAATATAAGCGTCTTTTTACCTTTACTTCGCTGATCGTATGCTTGCATTAGCTTAGTAAGCATACCCGTCGAAGTATATAAGTCTTCAGAAGATTTTACTGTATAATCACCATTAGCACCTATAGTAAGCGAAGTCAGTCCTACGTTGTAGGCATACATATTTGCTTTGGCTAAAAATTCATTTTCAATTAATGCCTGTATAGTCTCTCCTGCAATGAGCTCATTATAGTTCTCATTCATTGGTAACTTAGTATTAGAACTAAGCGGCGTAGCAGTGACTCCTAAAAGAAATGACTTTGAGAAAAATTTAAATATCTTAGTAAATGAATTGTAATGAGCCTCATCGATAATTACAAGACCTACTCCACTAACATCAAGTACATCATCTAGTAAGCGATTATTTAGTGTTTCCACCATCGCTACGAAACACATATAATCATTCTGATCATCTAGATTAGCGGTACTATTGACCACTTTATTTTTAACCCCAAACTCCGTAAGCATATTGGAAGTTTGCTTACAAAGTTCTACACGGTGCGTCATGACCAGCACTTTTTTCTTATGCGTCTTAAGGTACTGGCGTACTATCTCTGAAAATATCACCGTTTTACCACCACCGGTAGGCAATTGATACAGTAGGTGATAATCATCCGGAGCCTCTTCAAAAGCCAGAAATATCCTGTCAATAGCACCTTTTTGGTAACTATAGAGCTCCTTATCACTCCTTTTGTCCTGAACTGTGTCTGATATATCTGCCATGTATATTTTTAAAATAAGGTTGCAAACATACGACGAATTAAGGGTTATAAAAGAGTGTCTGCGACAGAAAAATTAAAAGATAATAGTAAGTCCAAACACTATTCAAGTAATAATCCAATCTCCAAACGGTATAGTGCTATTGTAATTCCATTTTGTCATGTACTCTTTCTTATCTTTATTAAATGAATGAGGTCGAAATATTACGAAAACTTGTATCCTTTCCTGTGTTAGGTGGAGAATCCAATTTGTCGATTATCACTTGGATACAAAATTATATAGAATCATATGGTATTAAAACATCCTTAGTCCCCAATGACGAAGGAAATAAAGCTTCACTCCATTGCAGGATAGGACCGGCAATTGATGGCGGTGTAGTATTATCAGGCCATACAGACGTAGTCCCAGTGGCAGGACAAGAATGGTCTACTGACCCATTTGTATTGACAGATGGCGAAGATGGAAAATTATATGCGCGTGGATCTTGTGATATGAAAGGATTTGTAGCTTGTTGCCTAGCCGTATTACCTAAGATGGTCGCTGCCAATCTAGAAACTCCAATATACTTTGCTTTCTCTTATGATGAAGAAATAGGGTGCCTTGCTGGACCAGATTTGGTGCGTGCTATCAATGCACATTATTACGAAAAACCAAAGTACGCGATTATCGGAGAGCCCACAATGCTACAACCAATGATAGGACAGAAAGGAATCTGTGTACTCGAGACTCATGTCAATGGATCAGCAGGTCATAGTAGTCGCATTCTGCAAGAAGTAAGCGCTATACATGAGTCAGCTAGACTAGTTCTATGGCTAGAAGATAAAATGAAGCAACTCGTGGATGCTGGTCGTATAGATACTAGATTTCAGCCTCCTCACTCTTCCCTACATATCGGACAAATACAAGGTGGTATCGCACCTAATATCATTGCAGATCAAGCATCTTTCTTTTGGGATGTAAGGACTATCCCTATGGATCAAGCAGTGGATATCATAGCCGAATTTGATACTTACTGTCGATTTAGAGAAACAACATTAAGAAAGATATATCCTGACTTCAAAATCATAACAAAACAACATCATCCACCAGTACCACCATTGGATACTAACGAACATGACAATATAGTAGCATTCACTCTAAGCCTTGTAGAGAATGATAGCTGGGGTACTGTATCTTACGCAGCAGAGGCAGGACAGTTTGCAGAAGGCGGATTCCAATCTATCATATGTGGACCTGGGTCTATCGCTCAAGCCCATCGAGCAAATGAATTTATCGAAATAGATCAGATGACCTTAGGAATACAAATGATCGAAAAATTAATTCACAAACTATCCGTAAAATAAATCATGAAAAGAGACATACTACTCCTTTGCATAATCAGCATGCTAGGTCTATTGATATTTACCAATGTAGATCATATACTTTGGCTCACAGAATATTCTAAAACAGGAATTAACTGGACAGAAGAACTCTTTCCACTTCTAATAAATAATATTATTTGGCTGTCGCTGATTCCTCTTTTTTTAATCTGGAAAACTCAAAAAGAATTATCAAAAAGTATATTCATACTTTTGATAGCAACTGTATTAGTTCAAGTAGCTACAACCGTATTTGCACAAATTACTAATGATCCACTAGAAGCGGGTTTACCATTTGTGATCATTACTATTCCATTATCTATTATCCTCTTAATCTTTGTCGTCAAAGAATTAAGATCAAAAACATAAGTTTTATTGTTTCTCAAAGCTTCTTATAATAAAAATAGGTGCTATTTTTTAAAAGAAATAAATTGTCTAACTTTTTGAACCAATGTTAACCACAAAGGCGAATTATCGATATATAGTTCCGGATAAACTTTTCTCTCAGGACCAAAACTCTTATAAAATTCTTTGACCCCTTTAATATCTGATCCTTCAAAATCAAAAATGATATTTCTATTCGCATTTTGCTCAATAAGGTGATCCAAAATTAGATGCATCGCAAAATGCTGCTTACCGGAACTATTAGAGGCCCCAAACAAATTGATCATTCGATTTTGATATTGCAGCACTAACAATACTCCATCAATTTCATTCTCGCTACTAGCAGTATAAATATGGCCAAATCCAGAAATCAATAAATAATCAAAAAGTCTTCTCGCTTTAAAAAACTGATCCTCATTCAATCCAACTATTGACTGCAATTCATTTTGATAATAATCTACTAACATATCAACATCAGTTGATTCTATAACCTCATAATAATCTTTACTCTTTCTTATCCTCTTTCGGAGAGATTTAGAAAAATTTGAAAAAATAAACTCATAGTCTCGATTAAGATCTAACACGTAATTTGATCTTTGTCTTACTACTACTTCATTAAGATTACTTATTCTGTTACATTCATTCCCTTTTAGAAATAACATTGCAAAATCTCTAGGAATAGCATCTAAAAATTCTGATAGCAACTCCATACTATTATCTTCAGAAATCAATCCAAGTTGTTGAGTAAAGGGTGGCTGCAAATACATCTTTAAACTCATCTTCATTTCAAAAGGCAAGGGAAATATCGATACATAATCTCCTTTCACTAAGGCACTCCAATTGCTATCAGTAACAAGATCTAGATAGCTGCTCAAGGCATATGGCAAACCATTACTGCTTAGAGCTACTCTAGTATCCCACTTGTTAACATCTATCTCATTTCTATGTAGTAATTTAATTTCCACCTATGCTTTCGCTTTATCACAAAACTAGAGTATTCTTAATACTTCAAAAAGCAATTGAATAATTTATCGATCTGCCCAACTCCCCCCATCTACTTTTATATATATGGTAATAGTAATTTTTTAATGATCTTCGTTTGCGCAATCGTAGCTGTCGATATGATTAGACATATAGCTGCAATTATATGATTTAAAATCTGTTTTACTCTTTTTATAAACCGATTTGTTAGCACTAAAAAAAGGGAATCCGTCTCCAGTTTCCCTTTTTTATCTGATCAGTCAAGCTCTAAAATAGAGCCATATTTTACTTTCTGTTGAGTCGTATATCTTTCGTCAAATTTCTATCTCCACTTTTGTATTTGATAGTGACAACATCACCTGGCTCATAAGTTGCTATGGCAGTATTCAACTCTTCGAGAGTTGTAACAAGTTGACTATTTACCGCAGTGATAACATCTCCAGCTTTGAGCTTAGACGCTCTAGCTGTAGAATTCTCAGAAAAACCTAAGATCACGAGACCACCATCTACAGCACTTACTCTTACTCCCATATCACTTTTACCAATTAAAGTTCCTTTGCTATCTGTCATCACTTCGTTACTGCTACTCAAAGTAACTTTACCGTTAGTTCTAGACATATTGACCTTACGAGCTTCGCTTGAACTCATAGGAGTAGTCTGAGCCATCAAACCAGTGACAAACATTAGGCAAATACATGTTATAATATGTTTCATAGTAATCTCTCTTTTTAAAATTTTCTTAGTAATAGCTCCAAATCTAAATATTATCACCAATAATACATAATGCTATCTTGTATTTTTGGACAGGATTATGCTTACCTCTCAACTGAAATTATACAGCTTCTATAATTATAGAATATTTCTGAGAATTTCTCCGTGAACTCCATTCTTATAATTGTCCAGCATTGGAAACAACATGAAAAGATAAGTACTATAAATATGCGATACTTAAATCCAATTTACATAATGATACTTGGTATTGGTATCTGTATCTACCTTAATATTAATGGGAGATGCCCTAAATGAATTTATCAAGTCTCCTCTGCATTCCCATTGCAGCACCAATAATCCCGGCATTATTTAACAATTTGGCAGGTACTACTTCTAACTTAGTTCTGAGATATTGTTCATACTTGACAAACTTCTTACACACACCTCCACTGATTATTATCTTATTAGGAGAGAATAATACTTCTAAATGTTTAAGATAATCATTGAGATATCCTCCCCATACTTTCCAACTCAAGTCCAACTCTTCTCGCACTCTGTTAGTTGCATAATCTTCAGCGATACCGTCTCTCATCTTTAACATTCCTAACTCAGTATTAGGGACTAAGACTCCATCAACAAATGTCGCAGATCCTATACCTGTACCGAGTGTAATGAGTATGCATACACCAAACACACCTTTAACCTCACCAAACGATAACTCGGCTAGTCCCGCGGCGTCCGCATCGTTGAGTAATGATACATCTGCTTCAGCTATTTCTGAAAATGATCTTTCCACTGGAAATCCAATCCAACTCTTATCTATATTGGTAGCAGACATTGTTACTCCCTCTCTCACCACTGCTGGACATCCTAATCCTATTGGCCTACCTTCCCACTCCAAATCCTTGACGATCTTCATTGCTATATTAATCGCATTTATGGGAGTAACATTCTTTGGCGTTGGGTATTTGATTCTGTCAGAGAGAAGTATACCCTTATCAGTATCTACTATAGCACCTTTGATTCCCGTTCCTCCTATATCTATACCAAGCATTCTCGCCGCCATATACTTACTTTATCACTCTAACACTTTTTATTTTCACATCTTCTAAAGGTCTATCAGATTTTCCAGTTTTTACTTCCGCTATTGCATCTACCACATCTAAACCTTTCACTACCATACCGTAAACTGTATATTCCATATCGAGAAAAGGCGTTCCTCCTTGCTCGGTATATGCAGCACGCTGTTCTTCAGTATACTTGATACCTTTCTGTACTTCTAACTGATTAAGTTGACCTTCCGAAACTTTCTTACCATGTACGATATAAAATTGTGATCCTGATGATCTTTTCTTAGGATTACCTGAACCTCCAGTGCGCGCTGCAGCTAAAGCACCTTTAGTATGCACATATTTAGCATTAAACTCTGCATCTACTTGATACCCTGGACCACCACTACCTAGTCCAGCTTTAGGCTTAGCGTCCTTACTATTAGGGTCTCCACCTTGTGCCATAAAGCCATAGATCACTCTATGAAAAAGTAACCCATCGTAGTATCCTTCCTCAGCTAATGTGATAAAGTTATCTCTATGTTTAGGTGTAACGTCATATAATTGTATAGTCAT
Organism: Saprospiraceae bacterium UBA1994; assembly: GCA_002335865.1. GTDB lineage: Bacteria > Bacteroidota > Bacteroidia > Chitinophagales > Saprospiraceae > UBA1994. The sequence continues at coordinate 25,619 of DDCY01000032.1, read as the reverse complement.
GGTTCCCATAGTCGTCTCCATCTCTAGTAGACATGCCTCTGGCGCTTCAAATATAATCTCTTGCTCAACGACACTCTCTTTTCCTCCTTTCATTGCTACAAGCTTCACAGTATACTTACCTGAAAGCACATACCTATGATCTGGAGTAACTTCTGTACTCATCTTACCATCACCAAAATCCCACTTATAAGTCTCAGCCTTAGATGATGTATTTTCGAACTGTACGTTGGCAGGTGCCACTGCATCCTTCTGCATATAATTAAATCCAGCCTTGGGACTAGAACATCCAATCAACATAATTACAGAGAATACTATCCCAACTATTCTTATCATCTTACCTATTTTTAACTTTTTACGTTTACTGAAACTATTATTTCAAAATTCTTACTTTCATTTTCACGTCTTCGACAGGACGATCACCTGGCGCAGTCTGTACAGCAGCAATCTTATCAATCACATCTAGGCCCTCTACTACCTCTCCGAATACAGTATAATCCATATCTAATTGTGGAGTACCACCTAGCGTTCCATATTTCTTAATTTGATCATCATTATATGTGATCTTTTTCGAAAGAGCCGTACCCTTTAATTGGTCTGGAGTGTATGTCTTTCCTTGTACTAAATAAAACTGTGATCCTGAAGATTGTTTCGCTGGGTTGCCCGGACCTCCTTGTCTAGCCGCCGCTAATGTCCCTTTGAAGTGCGGTGCTCCGATCTCCGCATCAATCTTATATCCAGGACCTCCACTACCTAAAGAAGTCCCTTTTTGTGCCCCTTTACTATTAGGATCTCCACCTTGAATCATAAATCCTTTAATCACTCTATGAAAAAGAAGATCGTCATAGAAAGCTTCTTTAGTAAGCTTTATAAAATTCTCTTTATGAAGAGGTGTACTATCATATAACTCTACTTTCATATTACCATAGTCCGTCTCAATCATTACATAAGTTGGACCACCAGACTGACATCCAATGATCATAATTGCAGCAAAAGCCAGTATTAGCCCTCTTAATGTATTTATTACTTTCATAATTCGTCTTTGTATAACTTGATTTTTCAATTATTGTAAATATCAATTTTTTTCTTCCCCATCACTTTTCCCAAAATAATCAATGAGTCTAACTTTCAAGATGCACTCCTGAGCCTCCGGCCCTTTGGTATCAAATGGTTTATCTACGTTCCAGTGTGGCCATCCATCCTGATCTCTTCCTGCAAAAGTATAGTATCCCTCTGGCTCAAGTAATGTACATACCGCTACATGCATAAGATCCGCTTTTTCCTCTTTAGTAAATTTTTCTTCAGTTAACCTTCCAAGCTCTTGTACACCAACTAAAAAGAGTACTGTCTGAAAATCAGGCACTGTAGTACGACCCATTGCATCTTTAACCAAATGTTGGATTCTCAACCACTCAAAATCTATTTGCCATTGTTCCATATCTCTTACATATTAAAGATTGGCGAATATATAAAAGGTTGTTGACAAGTGAAAATTGAATTGCTTCATGTTTTTAAGTTTGTTAATCAAAATCTTTAAGATGATACCTGAAACTATTACAATATTAATTGAAGATTATTCAATAGTTGAAGACGAAAAAAATTAACTTTTTACATGGTCAAACCATTACGATTTAACCTATTGCCAATATTTACAAAATAAGCGTCATTTCAACTAAACTAGATGAAAATTAAATTTCTTCAACTTATTAAGCCAGTTTTGTCAAAATATTCAATAGATCCCAAACTTGCTCTCATTTGTGATGATCTCGTTTATATTACCGTTTATTAAATATTGCTTAAGGATCTGAATCATTACTTTTTGAATATATTATCGTCTAACTAGCGTATTTATGTTGTAATGAACAATCACATAATTGAGATTTAAGGTTATCTTACTTTATAGAACATTTAGACAAAAAATGTACGTCAATAACATAAACTAATACTAATGAAAAAAACACTTACAATAATGACTCTAATAGTAGCCTTTGCTACGATCATGTCTGCACAAAATGTAAAAGCAATTGAAAAGACGATGAGTTTAGGAAAACAAAAAGGATTTTATATTGAAGTAGAAGGAGGAGAAAAAGAGAATCTCAAAGACATTTGGACAGACTACATGAAAAATTTCGGCAAAACAAAGCATAATAAAAAAGCAAAAGAGTACTATACCAAAGATGTTCGTATTCCAGTAATATCATCATCTAACTCCGTAGATGTATATGCTATATTTGAAGAAGGCCGAAACCAAGCAACTATTTATGTATGGGCAGTATCAGGTGGTGAATTTGTAGATAACAGCAAAGGACTAAAGATATTTACTCAAGATTACTATTTAATAGCTCGCAAGGAAGTAATCAATAAAGAAGTCAAAGAGCAAGAAAAAATACTTAAAAAATTCGATGATCGTATGAACAAGCTAATTAAGAAAAATGCTGGCTACCATAAGGATATCGAGAAGGCCGAAAATAAAATAAGAAAAGCTGAAGAAAACATCGAAAAAAACCTAAATGATCAAGATGAAATTCAAGCAGAATTGATCAAGCAAAAAGAAGTACTTGACATGATTGTAGAAAAGTTCAACAATATTGGCAAAAATTAAGACGTAATTTAATAGGTAAGGCAATTTAATTAGAAGCTGCCATTATCATATTACATATAATTATATACAAAAACATATACACAAAAATTAGCACTTCTTAAGCATAAGACATTTTTGTTTAAAGGCAGCTAAATTATAAAAATACATATCATTGATAATTTTAATATACTTATTTCAAAAAAAAATCATCAATGTAATCAATGCTTTCTATTTAAAAAAAGTAAATATTTGAATTATTTATAATACTTATCTGTTTATATTTTCATCAAATAAAGTTGCGATTATTTGAGTAAATTTCATTCTCTACAAAGACAGTTAGTTGTACACATGTTTATCCACATGTTCTTAACATGCTATTTGGCGACTTTGAAAAGATCATAAGCTTTATCTCGTAGCTTTATATGTTATTGGGCGATGCCCATTTATTAACTTGAGTAACTTTTCAACGAAAATGGCAGACGGCAAAAATTCAGCAAGTAAATTCGGTAATCTGACCAAAGTCAGTTACGAGAAAAATCTTGCTAACTTATCACACGGTAAGGTACAACCACAAGCGCTACCGTTAGAGGAAGCGGTACTAGGTAGTATCATGTTAGACAAAGATGGATTGCCATCTGTAATAGAGATTCTTAGACCTGATAGTTTTTACAAACAAGGGCACCAAAAAATATTTGAGATTATGGTAGGCTTATTCGCAAAGTCCCAACCTATAGATCTACTTACAGTACATGAAGCACTCAAGAAAGCCGATTACTTAGACGAAGTAGGTGGTGTGAATTACCTCATGGAGCTTACTAACAAAGTCGCTTCAGCAGCCAACATCGAATATCACGCGCGTATCATCGCTCAAAAATATATCCAACGAGAGCTGATCAGAGTATCTACTATGATCATAAGTGATTCATTCGAAGATAATAAAGATGTACTCGAGTTACTAGATGAAGCGGAGAGAAATCTCTATGATATCACAGATTCCAATCTTAATACTGGATACGAATCATTAAGTTCTCTAATAGTAAAAGCACAAAAACAAATAGAAGAAACTAGTAAAAAAGGGGCAGAGATGACTGGTGTCACAACCGGATTTGTTGCGCTAGACAAGATCACTAACGGATGGCAGCCATCTGATCTTGTGATCATCGCAGCTCGACCTGGTATGGGTAAGACTGCGTTTACGCTTTCACTCGCTAAAAACGCTTCTGACTCAGGTAAAGCTGTAGCTATATTCTCTCTAGAAATGGCATCTGTACAACTCGTACAGCGTCTTATATCTATGGAGGCAGAAATAGAAAGTAACAAGCTACGTAACGGTCAGATGGAAGATTACGAATGGACTAAGTTACACGCTGCAGTAGAAAAATTATCTGCCGCTCCTATATATATAGACGATACTCCAGCAATCAACATATTCGAACTGAGAGCCAAATGTCGTCGACTTAAACAAAATCATGGTATCTCCATGATCATAATAGATTACCTCCAATTGATGTCAGCTGGACCTACTTCTGGAAAGGGTAATCGTGAACAAGAGATTTCGTCAATATCTAGAGCCTTAAAGGGGCTTGCCAAAGAACTCAGTGTACCCGTGATAGCTCTATCTCAGCTGAGTAGAGCCGTGGAAAGTAGAGGAGGAGAAAAGAGGCCAATGCTTTCCGATCTTAGAGAATCTGGAGCCATCGAGCAAGATGCAGATATCGTTACATTTATTTATCGTCCAGGTTACTATGGTATCGAAGATGAAGATATAGGTGTACCAAAAGATCAAACAGAAATCATCATTGCTAAACACAGGAATGGTAGTTTGGATACTGTACTACTCCAGTTCCAAGGTCAGTTTGTTAAGTTTACAGAGCCTGATGATGCAGGTTTTAATGACATATATGGAGCCAGTGGAGGCTCTAAAGGTGATTTTGCTAATACTACCATCACAAGACCAAGTCGACTTAACGATGATAGTAGTGATAACAGAGGAACAGGTGTGCTAGATGTGCCATTTTAAAGTAAATTGAGCTTAATTATTATTCTTAACACCAGTATCATATACTATTATGCGACTAAATAAATATATAGCACATACTAGATATTGCACTAGACGAGAAGCTAGCAGATTACTGGCCCGTGGTGAAATAAAAGTTAATAATAAAGTCGTAAAAGAAGAATCATATAGAGTGATGGAGGGTGATGAAGTTACTCACCTAAACAAGCCACTCCAAGAACAAATAGTGTACAGGTATCTACTCATCAATAAGCCTAAGCATTTCACTACTGATATTGGGGATAAAGATTCGAAATATATAATGGGTCTTATCAAAAAAGAAGATCCAACAGGTCTTATTGCTGTTGATCATATGGGCCCCAAAAGCGTCGGACTACTTTTACTTACTAGCGATAAAGCTCTGGTAGAAAAATTAAATCAAAAAAATAGAAAGGTCAGACGAGTATATCTGATTGAGTTAAATAAAGACATAGAAAAAAAAGATATAAACAAGCTACTCAAAAACCGCAAAACTATCAAAATAGAATCTGCAAGTCATGTTGATGGGTACCAAGCAAATTATATCGGTTTAGAAATGACTATAGGATCAGAAAATATTCTGAAAGGAGTAATAAACCGTATGGGCTTCGAAATCCAACGTATAGACCGCAGCTACTACGCTGGCCTTACTAAAAAAGATCTAAAACGCGGATGGATTCGTCCACTACAAGAGATGGAAGAGCGCATGATGAAACACTTTATTTAAAGCGCAGCTTTATTTCGCAAGAAAATAACAGACGGAACAACGAAAATATGTTGAATCTGCTATTTGACTAGCTATGTATAGATTTCACATAAACTGAACAAGGCAAACTGAAGACCAAAATCTACAACTAAATCACTTTTCACTTGTCTCTTCCTAGCCACAATTCTAGGCACAGCGTATGATACAGAAGCTAATATAGCTTCAGAGATCAAAGCCGGTATCTCTGCATAAATCATACGCCTTATTCTGAATTCTAAAATTTGCATTCTCTAGGTGGTGTATAAGTTTCTACTGTCTTCCAGCCAAATCGACTAGTCTCTAATTCTCAACAGATTGAATACCTCTCTCAACACCATTCACACGATTGTTGGAATTGGTAGTACTTTCAAATATTGTCGATATTAATTATCTTTATAACAACTAAAAAAGGAACTTGATTTCCTATATTTCTAGGACGTTTAATGCAAAAGCGATGAAGAAAAACACAAAGAGGCTTTACAACATCTACAGCAAAGAAGATCTGCAAGATCAGCTCGCAGCCGAAGATGACGATAGAATCGTCCTATCATTTTACAAATATGCTCTAATACCAAACCCAGAACAATTTCGTGATCAACTATACTCAGACTTCAATAGCCTAGACGTACTTGGTCGTATCTACGTATCTGTAGAAGGCCTCAATGCTCAAATTTCGGTTCCGAATCAAAAATTTCAAGCATTTGAACAATTTATTTATGATCATGAAATTTTAACAGGTATTAGGCTCAATATTGCTATTGAATTTGAGAATGAATCTTTCCTAAAACTAAAAATAAAGACTCGTAAAAAAATCGTAGCTGATGGTCTAGATGACGAAAGCTTTGATGTGACTAACAGAGGTATACATCTCGATGCCAAGTCATTTAATGAAATAACAGATAGAGAAGATACCGTAATCATCGATATGCGAAATCATTATGAATCAGAGGTAGGTCACTTTGATAAAGCAATTACGCCGGATGTAGAGACATTCAAAGAATCGTTGCCCATCATAGATGATATGCTTCAAGAGCATAAAGACAAAAATATAGTAATGTACTGCACTGGCGGTATTCGTTGCGAAAAAGCTAGTGCATACTATAAGCATCGAGGTTTCGAAAAAGTATATCAGCTAGATGGAGGAATCATAGAATATGCTCGACAAGCAAAAGCGTTAGGGCTCACTAATAAATTTAAAGGAAAAAACTTTGTATTCGATGAGCGAATGGGTGAAAGAATCTCAGAGGACATTATCTCTAAGTGCCACCAATGTGAAGCACCTAGTGATGACCATACCAACTGTGCCAATGAAGCCTGTCATATACTGTTTATACAATGCGGTATCTGCGAAGACCAATACGAAGGTTGCTGTTCTCAAAAGTGTAGAGACTTCAAACGACTGCCACAAGAGCAGCAAGAAAAGATAAAGCCAACTATGACATTCAACGGCACTCTATCTGGAAAAGGAAGGTATAAGGCTAAAAGAAAAGATGAGAAACTAAAAGAATAACGAATTGAAACTTCTGCGCCTTAATTCGATGACAATCTCGAAGAAGGAGAAACAGCCATATTAAATCTTTCATTCAACCATACACTTATTCTATACGTGAGAAAGGAACGATATTTGAGCTATACGCGTAGTATCATTTAGGATCGAAATACATTATTATAAAATCTAAATAGATCAAGAGATGTCAAAAAGAACAATACCAGTAGTGGACCTTTCGAAATTTGTAAATGGCAATGCGGCTGAAAAACAAGCATTTGTCAATGAAGTCGGAGCTGCATTCCACGAAGTTGGATTCGTAGGTATAGTTAATCATGGTATACCAAAAGAGCTCGTAGATAGCTTCTACAAGGCCTCTAAGACGTTTTTCTCTCAACCTGTAGCGACTAAACGTCAGTATCAAGTCGAAGGCCTTGCTGGACAACGTGGTTACACCTCATTTGGTATGGAGCACGCTAAACAATCTCAAGTAGCAGACCTCAAAGAATTTTTCCAAATGGGACAGTTCATGCAAAGGGAAGGTTACGACAAGAATGAGTATCCTGACAACCTCGATACCTCGGAGACACCGGAATTTACTGCTTTAGGTAAAGATTTATATAAGGCATTTGAAAGCTCGGGTGGACACCTATTGAGAGCTATTGCTATATATTTAAATCTAGATGAAAACTATTTCGAAGAGAAGATCAATGAAGGTCATAGTATCCTCAGGTCGATCCACTACCCTCCTATCACTGAGGAGCCAAGAAGTGCGATCAGAGCAGAGCAACATGAAGACATAAATCTCATTACTCTACTTGTAGGAGCATCAGCTGGTGGCTTACAGCTACTCAATACTGATGATGAGTGGTTAGATATCACTCCTGGAGAAGATGAAATTGTCATCAATGTAGGAGATATGCTACAAAGACTCACTAACAATTACCTCAAGTCTACCACTCACCGTGTAGTCAATCCACCAAAAGAGCAATGGCATGTACCGAGACTTTCAATCCCATTCTTTTTACACCCAAAGGCAAATATGGATCTATCTTGCTTAGGAGAATGTATTACAGAAGAGAGACCATTGCAATACGAACCAATCACAGCTGGTCAGTACCTAGATGAGAGATTAAGAGAAATAGGACTTAAGAAATAGAATTTACTTACTCAAAACATAAGAGTCTAAGCAATAAACTGATAGTAAAGCTAAAATGGCTTATCTTTGAGATATAGAACAACAAAAATAAATTATTATGATATACATAAATATGCTATTTGGACTTCCTGGAGGATCGGAAATGTTACTCATTGCATTCGTAGTATTGCTAATGTTTGGAGGCAAAAAACTCCCAGAATTAATGAAAGGCCTAGGAAAAGGTATCAGAGAATTCAATAATGCTAAAGCTAATATTGAATCAGAAGTGAAAGAAAGTATGAAAGAGATTGATGACAAAGAAATGAGAAGTAATAAATAGTTTCTGTATTTTTTCTAAAATACAGAAACAACTAAATACGCCTTTTAGTATTTCGAACTTACAAGCTCACCGTCTTTCTTATAAATAAATATTGAGCCAAGCACTTTTTGCGCTTGGCTATTTTTGTGCATTATATCGGTTCTTTCTAAATTATTGAATTCTTAGTCGACCAGAAATATTTTGACTATCCTACCTATATGAAAGCACTAGTCACTTGAGTAGTACTCTTTTGTTCGATTTTGGCAATTGCACAAGAGAAAAGCCGTCCTCAGACTCCCACAGAGCCATTCTCATACTTGTCAGAACCTTTCCAATTTGAAAATGAAGAAGCAGAGATTATGCTTCATCTATATACTCCCGCTAATCGTCTCCAGTAAACATATAAAATTGTCCTCTGAGTATATCGAGATCAGATAAATCGTTGATATCTTATGTAAGGATATTTATTTGATGTATTCCAGCTTAATTATTGTTCTAAATATTCGAGGCTTTAGCCTCATTCATTAAGTTAACATTTTAAACTTACAAAACTGAAACACAGCAGCGAGCCTTTGAAGAAAAAAGAACAATATTTTATAGAATGAATATACACGGTATTTAGATAAAATGACTTTAAAAAAGAAAGAATCTAAAGCCTCAAATACAAGAAAGCCATCTCACAATGAAGTGAAATGGCTTTCATTATTTCTAAATCTAAGATTACTTCCTAGTATCTATAATACTCTGGCTTGTAAGGGCCTTCTTTTGGTATGTTAATATACTCCGATTGCTCTGTTGACATTACTTCTAATTCTACACCGATTTTTTCGAGGTGCAGTCTTGCTACTTTCTCATCCAAGTGCTTAGGAAGCATATATACTTGATTTTCGTATGCATCAGTGTTATTCCAAAGTTCTAACTGGGCCATTACTTGGTTAGTGAAACTGTTAGACATTACGAAAGATGGATGACCTGTTGCACACCCAAGGTTGACTAATCTACCTTCAGCTAATAAGATAAGGTCTTTACCATCTATAGTATACATATCTACTTGAGGCTTTATTGTGTCTTTTGTGTAACCATACTCCCCGTTTAGCCATGTCATATCGATCTCGTTATCAAAGTGACCAATATTACAAACGATTGTCTTATCATTCAGTTTACGGAAGATATTCTCATTTATAATGTCTTTGTTACCCGTCGCTGTTACTACTATATTAGCGTCCTTAATAGCGTTTTCCATCTTCTTTACTTCAAATCCGTCCATAGCAGCTTGGAGCGCACAAATAGGATCGATCTCAGTTACGATTACTCTACATCCTGCTCCTCTTAGAGATGCTGCAGATCCTTTTCCTACATCACCGTATCCAGCTACTACCGCAACTTTACCAGCCATCATGATGTCGGTTGCTCTTCTGATTGCATCCACACAAGATTCTTGACATCCGTACTTATTATCAAACTTAGACTTTGTTACAGAATCATTGATATTGATTGCAGGTAACGGAAGTGTACCGTTTTGAACTCTTTCATATAATCTATGTACACCAGTAGTAGTCTCCTCAGAGATACCTTTGATTGCGTCTACTAGTTCTGGAAATTTGTCAAGAACCATATTAGTAAGATCACCACCATCATCAAGGATCATATTAAGAGATTGCCCGCCTTCGAATGCGTGAAGAGTCTGCTCTATACACCATTCAAATTCTTCCTCATTCATACCTTTCCATGCATATACTGATATACCAGCAGCAGCAATAGCAGCAGCAGCATGGTCCTGAGTACTGAATATATTACAACTAGACCAAGTCACATCAGCTCCCATATCCACTAGAGTCTCTATAAGTACAGCTGTCTGTATAGTCATATGCAAACAACCTGCGATACGAGCACCAGCAAATGGCTTTTTACCTTTGAATTCTTCTCTCAGAGACATCAAACCAGGCATCTCAGCTTCGGCTAGCGTGATTTCTTTTCTTCCCCAATCTGCAAGGCTAATATCTTTTACTTTGTACTTCAGTTTAGTATCTGTAGCGATCATCGTTTTTACTTATTTATTTTTTATCTAAAGGATTCTCTAAAAAACGCTGCAAACATAGAACTTATTCTGGTAGTTCACAACGGAACAACGTTATAACCCACAAAATCGACAAGAGTTCGCAATTAAACCAATAATGTCCTTTAATATTACCTTTTACTGACACTAGATGATATATCCTTCTCCATATCTACTTTCGATGTCTCACAATTATATCTAAGAGTACTTCCTGATGATAGGTCTCCTTCTAGCGAATTAGTCACTTCCAACTGAACCGTTGATCGAGATCTCACTTCGACATCTGCACTTTGTATTACAAAATCTAGTGCTAAAAACTAGATCCAGAACTTACTTTTATATCTGCAGTATCTGCTCTTCGTAAAGTGTAAGCATCGATCCAGAAGATATTTCAACATCAATAAAATCAGTACTCAATGTTATAATACAGGAAGAGCCAATAGACACCTCTAAGTCAAATTTATCTGCTTTGATCATACCTTTTGCAAATACTGAACTACCAGAGTTTACTTCTAGATCTTCGTTGGACTTGTAATATATTTTCACGTTTGCTGCCGTCATACTTCTTCTGTTCTAATCTCCCTTAGTCTTCACTATTAAGCTATTTCCTTTATTCATAATAACAAGATTCTTCTCGTCAACTTTGGTAATCTTATACTTTACCCCTTCATCATTAGATTGTGTAAGTTCTACAAAGATACTACCAAATACTTCTATTGAATTGAAAGTATCTACATTTTTAGATTGAGCATTCATCATTCGATTAAAAGAATAAAAGCAATATCGTATGATAGTTTTTTCATTTGGATTTGATTTTTTGTTTACTTGAAAAAAATACAATTCCTTAATCTAGATGTTACATAGATATAAAAAGAAAGCGACCACTCAGGTGAGTGGTCGCTTTTCTAAATATAAACTTTCTTTGAAATACAATCTGATCATGAACATCGATCTACTTAGTCCCGAAATCTGAAATGGCACTGTATCAAAGTTTATTATTAAAAGTCAAACTTAATACCCTGCGCTAATGGAAGCGTAGTACTATAGTTGATCGTGTTAGTCTGTCTACGCATATATGCTTTCCATGCATCAGATCCAGACTCACGTCCTCCACCTGTTTCTTTCTCACCCCCAAATGCTCCACCGATCTCTGCACCACTCGTTCCGATATTTACATTGGCGATACCACAGTCTGACCCTGCAACTGACAAAAACATCTCTGCCTCTCTTAGATTAGTTGTCATTACTGCCGATGATAGACCTTGTGGTACATCATTTTGGATAGCAATCGCGTTTTCTAATCCACCTGAGTACTTGATTAAGTATAAGATAGGAGCAAATGTCTCATGCTGTACGATAGCCAAGTCGTTAGTTACTTCTGCAACTGCAGGTTTCACATAACATCCACTTTCTTTTCCTTTTCCTTTAAGTACTCCACCTTTCACGACGAATGTTCCACCTTGCTCAGTGATTGCTTTGAGCGACGCTTGGTATGCAGCTACCGAATCAGTATCGATAAGCGGTCCCATGTGCATCTTAGGATCTAGTGGGTTTCCTATCTTGATCTGCTTATATGCTTTAGCAATTTTAGTTTTAACTTCTTCATATAGATCTTCATGGATGATCAGTCTACGAGTAGATGTACATCTCTGACCACAAGTACCTACCGCACCAAATACAGCTCCCGTAAGTACTAAATTCATATCTGCATTTGGAGTAACGATCATAGCGTTATTTCCACCTAATTCAAGTAAAGAATTACCTAATCTGCTAGCTACTTCTGCCGCTACTATCTTGCCCATACGAGTAGATCCTGTTGCAGATATTAATGGCACTCGAGAATCCTTAGTCATGTATTCTCCTATCTCGTAGTTACCGTTTACTAGACACGCTACACCTTCTGGCACTTTGTTGGCCTTGAGCACTTTGTGTAAAAGATTTTGACATGCTACACCACACATTGGTGCTTTCTCAGATGGCTTCCATACAGCAGTGTTACCGCATACTATTGCAATCATAGAGTTCCATGCCCATACTGCTACTGGGAAGTTGAATGCAGATATAATACCTACTACTCCTCTTGGGTGCCACTGCTCATACATACGGTGATTTGGACGCTCTGAGTGCATCGTCAATCCGTATAACTGACGTGATAGACCTACTGCAAAATCACAGATATCGATCATCTCTTGTACTTCGCCCCATCCTTCTTGCAGTGACTTACCCATTTCATATGACACTAACCTTCCTAGCGCATCTTTGTTAGCTCTTAGCTCCTCTCCATATTGTCTTACGATCTCACCTCTAAGTGGTGCTGGAGTTGTCCTCCAAGTTTCGAATGCTTTCGCAGAAGCCTTCATTACTTTTTCATACTCTTTCTTACTAGTAACTGATACGCTACCTATAAGCTTACCATCTACTGGTGAATAAGATTCGATATACTGCTTAGATGCAGATGTTGATTTAAGACCAGTAGAAGTACCATTGTTCTTCTTGTTGAGCCCAAGTTTTTTTAAGAATGTCGTAGTCATATTGCTATGCTAAAATTTAAATTAGTAAATGAGTGTCAAATGTAAGGTTTTTGAAATGTAAAATCATCCTTACTTACAAAGACAAGAAGTTTTGGAGTAATTATGACTTTGAACAAACTTGCATAAGTATTTATCCCATTTCGCTAAGTACTAATTAGTATTTCACCCATCTCCGACTTTTACATCGAGCGATTTCTGCGAAACATTTACATTAATCATATCAAGAGGTAATCCTATTGGCAACTGGCATGTGTGTTTTATGCGAAAAAACTACCACAATACTTTGTATGCGTTTTATCACATAGCTATAAAGCGCTTGTTAATAACAAGTCCAAACTAGTATACTTCATATTAAAACGTTTACTCAGATATTCATTAGTCAAACAGCCTCTATAGGTATAACATCCATTACGGATACCTTTGCTAGCATACAAGAGGTGTTCCACGGAGATCGCTCCACCAGTCCTCAGTAGTAATGGTGTAAGTATATTACTAACTGCTACCGAAGCGGTCCGACTGACCTTGGATGCAATATTCGGTACGCAATAATGTATCACACCATGTTTTACAAATGACGGATTATCGTGAGTTGTCATTTCGCTAGTCTCTATACAGCCACCTTGGTCTATACTCACATCTATAATCACAGAACCTTCTTTCATACGTGAGACCATCTGCTCAGTAATCAATATTGGTGTCCGACCTGTCTTACTATGGATTGCACCTATCACTACATCCGCACTCATTAATTGATAGCCTAGGTATACAGGATTGATCGCAGAAGTATGTAACTGACGACCTACTATTGATTGTATGCGCATCAACTTAGATATATCATTATCAAATATTCTGACAGATGCCCCTAGTCCTAGTGCAGTCTTCACTGCAAACTCTCCTACTACCCCAGCGCCTAGTATTACGACCTTGGCCGGAGGCACTCCGCTTACACCTCCAAGTAATACACCTCTTCCTTTGTTAGTATTAGTAAGATATTCTGCCGCCGTAAGCATAGATACCATTCCCGCTATCTCACTCATGATTCGTACTATAGGAAAGCTACCATCTTCAGATTGTAAATACTCCATCGCTAGAGCTGTTATCCGTTTCTTTTTAAGCTTATCTATAAATTCTTTGGTTAGCGAAGGTATTTGCATCGAAGACATGAGGATAACATCTTGATCCATCATGTCTATTTCTTCCAATGATGGGGGTGCAACCTTGAGCACTATATTAGACTTAAATACCTGTTCGCGACTACTCGCAATATCTGCTCCTGCCTCCGAGTAGTCGATATCACTAAAATTACTTTCTTCTCCTGCGTTTGATTCGACTATAACTCTATGCCCATATCCTATAAGAGTGCGTATAGAGTGTGGCACTAACGAAACTCTATGCTCACTACTCAGTATCTCTTTAGGGATACCAATAGTTACTCCTTTCTTATCACCATCTACAGCGAGCATTTCTGATTGAGTCTCATATTGACCCTTCGTAAAAAATTCGCTAAATATTGCTGATTTTCCGCCTTGACTCATGACTTATATAGTTTTAATATAATGGATGATCGATTGTACAATGATAAAGAATTCAGTCAACTTATTTATAATCAATATTTACAAAACTTTACAGACATTTTATCTAGTCCATAGAACATTTATTAGTTCGTTGGCTAACATCCATTGACTCTTATATCTTTTTAGCCCATTGGTGCCATTAACAGTTATTTATAGTACTTTTTTACCTGACATAACCTAAATCCATCTAAATCGTACTAGTTCTTTTCTTTTCCAATTTTTTGAGTGTCGGATATAGATATCCTTCTTGCCATTCGATGTTTTCGTCAGTCAAAATCATTAAATTTATTAATGTTAAGAACGATCTGCATGATATTACTGCGGCAACTATTGCGCAGCGATGGCTGATAACTCTACAAAACATATCAAAAAAAAGTGTCAACACTTTCGCACTAACACCTTTGAGTTTTTCTTAACCGGTAGTTTATTTATTCTTATAGTTCTTCTGAAAGAATACACGGTACTTACTGGCTGATCTTTCACTGATGATCTTTCTGTAGTTTCTTTGTGTGATAGGATATACATCGAAGGCTACTTCAGTACCTTTAATATAATCTACTTTATTCTTCTCTACAGTATCATAATAGTCCATAGACTCTTTCATGTTCTTAAACTTCCTAATCAATATGATTTGTGAGCCTTCGTCTCGATTGAGAAAAATATCAGATATCTGTAGTTTCTTAGTTCTGTAGTATTTTTTATTGAAATTAGATACCGCTATCTTAGCATCTGTAAATTTTTCATTATCAGACTCATATACGACTATAGCTACATAGTGTAATTTATTTTCCTCTAAGTCAAAGATATTATCCACTTCTTTGATCTCTACTACTTCAAAAGCATCGCTATCTCCTTTTAGGAATCTCATAATTTCTTGAGCTCTGATCTGCTGCGGAGTATCAGGATGCCTAGTGATTACATCTTGCAGGGCTTTGATATAACCTTTTTTTCCTTCCTCCGCACCAGTTACCATTGCAGACAAAAGACCAAATTTAGCCTTCATTGCATTCTCCTTTCCAAAGAGTGTTTCAGACTCAGCTATTCTATTTTTTACATTCACATACTCACCGTTATCAAATAACTCATACGTATTATCATAGTATAGCTCTACAGAGTTATTCTCATCCTTAAGGCTAGCAAAATAGTTAGGATCTTGTAGTGCCTTAGCAAATCTACTATCAGGAAACTCCTGTATTATTCTATTCTTATAGTATTCCGCTTTGCTACTATTGCCCAAATCAGAATATGATAGATACAAATAGTAATATACATCTAAAATTTTCTCTGATTGAGGATATCTAACTACCAACTTTTCTAAAGCATCTACCGACTTCTGATAGTTTTTTACAGCCCCTCTAAATGCAACACCTAGATCATATAGGGCTTCTTCTATTGCAGCATTTGCTTTTTCTAAAGATGCTGGAGTACTTGGTACATCAACTAACGCTCTTTTTCTTTCAGCATCTGTGATTTCCTTTTCTTCCTCTTCTTCTACATCCTCGTCATCAAACGTATTGAAAGATTGACTATCTAATCTTCTCCAGTTATCTTCTAATTTTCTATCGCCCCATCTCTTCCTAAATTCGTTAGCCCCTTTCTCCTTAGCCGCCAAGTTGTAAGCGAAAAATTTGCTGTTTCCAAAACCTCTTTTTCTACTATTCTGTCTTCCACTACCCATTTTTGGCTGACTTGTTTTTCCTTTACTCTTATTTATCTCAACTTCCTCATCAGCCGCTCTTTGCTCAAGAACTAGCATATCAGCGAGTTTATCCAACTTTTCTTGAGATAGTCCACTCAGAAACAATAGACTATCTTGAAGCTCAATTGTCTCAATGTTACGAGCTATACGACTTAGATTCTTTGTATATAAAGAAACTTCATTATATCGCTCATCTAGCTTGTTCATACTCATAAGTGTACTATCATAATAGTACTTAGCAGCTACATATTCCTCTTTTTCAAAGTTAAGTGTAGCCATATAATAATATGCTTCAGACTTAAGCGGAGGATTGTTGAGATTATTTCTTATTGACAAAGTAAAATTAATTAGAGCCTCTTTATCATTATTTTGAGCAAGTGATATCTCACCCAGAGTAAAATAAATCTGGTCTCTAAATTCAGAATATTTTTCTTCACCTAACATCTTGTTGATCTTTTTCGATGCTAGCTCATTAGATTCTGTTCCTGCAAGTAATCCATTTTTTTCGATGCTTAGATCAGCATTGAAATCCATACGGAAATTACCTTTATGATCTTTTACCTCTTGAAAAGCACTCAATGCGTTAGCATAATCATTTTTATTTTGATATAACTGAGCTATGATATAAGCATATCTCGCTTTGAGCTTACCATCATTCGATACATCTATCGCTTTTCTAAGCTCAGGTATAGCCTTGTCGTATTCTTTCTGAACCATATATAGGTAAGATTTTGCAACTGGAATCTCTCTCTCTACTTCTTTTTTCACCATCGACTGGCTTAACTTTCTAAGTAGATATTCAGCGTTACTGTATTTTCCTCTTTCGATATATGTCTTTGCCAACCACAGCATCCCTTCTGAATATGCTGTATTATCTTCCTTCTTTTCTTTCTTCTTTTTGGGTATCACTTCTTCTTCACCAACATCCTCAGATACAGCCACTTCTTTTTGATCTTCTTCTATAAGATTCAATTCAGATTCTACATCAGAGCTAGCTTCATCTTTAACAAGATCTGCTTTTGTTTCTTTTACTTCTATAATTGATTCCGTTTCTTCTTTCTCCTTTTCGTCTTTTGGAGCTCTTTTCTTTTTACCTCCACTCTTTTTATTTCTCTTATTGCTTTTCTTTCGATCCTCCCTTTCTTTCTTTCTACGTTTTTCCTCTTCTTTCTTTTCCTTTTTTCTTTTCTTTCGACCCTCTTCCTTAGCCTTTTTGGCTTCTTTCTTCAACTTCTCTTTTTGCTTTCTGTCTTTTTCTCTTTGCTCTTCCTTCTCCTCTTTTTCTTTCTTTTTTAATTCCTTTTGATTCTCCTTTTCTATATCCCTATCTCTTTTCCTCTGCTTTATAGATTTCTTCTTTTTTTTATAATTACTACCATAAGGGTTCGTAGGATTAAACTCTTCTTGAAAAAACTCAAACGTCTCTTGTGCAGTTTCGTAATCTTGCTTTAGATATTGGGCTTTACCCATAAGAACATAACAATCATCTAGATACTCACCTAATTCATGTATAGTAGCGACTCTGATCACCTTTTCTATAGCTAAATCCAATTGACTAGCCACCATCTTGGGATTGTCTACATCCGTATAGGTATAGATCGGTAATATCTGATTATAATTATCTTGACGAGAGGTCTCTAATGTAGCAAAACTTTCTTCCATCAACTCGTTAGCGTTGAAGTACCCGTTATACTTAGAAGTGAACGTGTGATAAAATTTCTTAAAACCAGAGACTTCGTCCTTTCTTTTCTTGGTAGCACAGCTACTGATCATAATGGCCATTACAGCTAATAAAATGAACGATATTCTTTTATTCTGAATCAAATTAAATTATCCTTTTTTGAGTAGATGTTGTATCTTATATAGTCCTAATAGCTTAGTATGTCACAAAAATATACTATTAAGCCTAAATTACTTCTTTCTCTGCCACGTATTATAACTGATAACTAGTACTTTATATTTGATTTTAGACTATTTATATAATTCCCAGTACTTTAATAATATTATCGAAATATTTATCATCAATTTATAGCGCTTATCTAGTCTAAAAGGCGGCTAATAGCGTGCCATTCTTGTACATTTGTGCCTATAGAATAATCAATTATTAATAAGAGATACAGATGTCTAAGGAAAATAAGGAAAATATTACATTCTGGGAAAAAGCGCAACAATCTTTTAAGGTGCTCATTTTAGATGAAGAAACATTCCAAGAGATAGATTCTTATAAGCTATCTAGACTAAATGTTTACACAATGCTTTCCGTATTATTCATAGGAATGGCAACACTTATTTTATCTCTTTTTTTCTTTACTCCTGCTCGTAAGTTAGTGCCTGGTTTTGGAGAAATTGAAGAGAATAGTGAATTTATTCAACTGAAATCGGAGATGGACACGCTAACATCTATAGTATCCAACCAACAAGTCTATATCAACAGTCTCCGCACATTACTGTCTGGGAATTCAGATGCTAAATTACCAGACCTACAAAGCCTAAACAAGCCCGTGTTATCTGCAGATGTCGAACTTTCTGGTGCTCAAGTTGCGGAAACTGCCAGATCTCTAAAGTTGGATCAACTATCATTTGTACCTCCACTAAGAGGGACTATCAGCTCTAAATACGCGCCAGAAATAGAGCACTTAGGTGTAGATGTCATAGCATCCAAAGACACACCTATACAAGCGACAATGCAAGGTATTGTAATCAGCTCTGATTGGACTTTAGAAACTGGAAATACAATCATTATTCAGCACCCTCAAAATATACTATCAACCTATAAGCATAACTCAGCATTACTGAAGAAAGCTGGAGACAGAGTTGAAGCTGGAGAAGCCATTGCTATTATAGGTAATACTGGAGAACTCTCTGACGGTCCTCACCTTCATTTTGAGTTATGGTATGGAGGATACCACGTAGATCCTACCCTATATATTAGATTTTAATTCAATTTACATTAACTATATTATATGAACAATAAGCTAAAAGATCTCAGAAACGAGAAAGGAGAGGCAATCAGCCCTATTCTTCCAGAAGAAGTAAAAAACTACCTTATAGATATTGATGGTACTGTAACAGAAGATGTACCTAACGAAGAGCCTGAGCGCATGGCTACCTGCGAACCCTTCGCTGATGCACTTGAAATACTGAACAAATGGCACGAGGAAGGACACTTCATTACTTTTTTCACATCTCGTACTGAAAATCACCGAGAAGTAACAGAGATTTGGTTAGCAAAGCATAATTTCAAATATCACGGACTTCTTATGGGCAAGCCACGTGGAGGGAATTACCATTGGATAGATAATCATATCGTCAGGGCTACCAGATTTCATGGCAAATTCACAGATCTCATAGTTAAAAAAAAGAGCATAGAAGTATTCGAAAGATAAACTATCACTAGAATAAATAAATGTGGATGAAAAGTAATCTTTTAAATTTAGTTCGTTTTTCCCAAATTCGTCCGTCCTCTTACAATCTTCCCAAAAGGATACCCCAGAAATAATACTCTAACTTACTTCCGATCTTACAAAAAATGTCCAAAAAAAAGGCGATCCAAATAATGGATCACCTCTAAATAAAATCTTTATATATATAAAATTATACTTCAACTTCCTGCACTAATAAAGCTACTTCCTTTCCCAAAACTTCAACAAATCCTTTAGTGATTCCGTATGTCTGTGAAGAACCACCAGCATCTCTTACTGTGATTACGCCTTCCTCTAATGCCGACACTATAGGAGCATGTCCTTTAAGTATTTCAAATTGTCCAGAGATTCCAGGTACTTTTACTGATGTAATTTCTCCTTCGAATATCTGTCTTGACGGTGTAAGTACTACTAAGTTCATATCTATTTACTTATTTCAAAAATATTCAATATTACCCTTGAGCTAACATCTTCTTACCCGCTTCGATAACTTCTTCGATATTACCTTTTAAGTTAAATGCCGCTTCAGGATATTCATCCATCTCACCATCCATGATCATATTGAATCCTCTGATAGTTTCCTCGATAGGCACTAGTACTCCAGGAAGACCTGTAAACTGTTCTGCTACGTGAAATGGCTGAGATAAAAATCTTTGTACTTTTCTCGCTCTATAAACTACACTCTTATCTTCTTCTGAAAGTTCTTCCATACCAAGAATTGCGATAATATCTTGAAGCTCATTATATCTCTGTAAAATCTGCTTTACTTTCTCCGCTGTATTGTAATGCTCCTCACCTATGATCGCTGGATCAAGAATTCTAGAAGTACTATCTAAAGGATCCACCGCCGGGTAAATACCTAGAGAAGCAATTTTTCTTGAAAGTACAGTAGTTGCATCAAGGTGAGCGAAAGTAGTTGCAGGTGCTGGATCTGTTAAATCATCCGCAGGTACATATACCGCTTGAACAGATGTAATAGACCCTCTCTTAGTAGATGTTATACGTTCTTGCATAAGACCCATTTCTGAAGCCAATGTAGGCTGGTAACCTACGGCTGATGGCATTCTTCCTAATAGGGCAGATACTTCAGATCCAGCTTGTGTAAATCTGAAAATATTATCTATAAAGAATAATATATCCTTACCACCATTAGGATCTGTAAGATCACCATCTCTATAATACTCTGCTAACGTAAGACCAGATAGAGCAACTCTTGCTCTTGCCCCAGGAGGCTCATTCATTTGGCCAAATACGAATGTCGCTTTTGATTCTTTTAGTTTAGACTTATCTACTTTTGATAGATCCCATCCACCTTCTTCCATAGAGTGCAAAAAATCCTCTCCATAGTTAATGATACCAGATTCTAACATCTCTCTTAGTAAATCATTACCCTCTCTTGTTCTCTCACCTACACCCGCAAATACTGATATACCATCATATCCTTTTGCGATATTATTAATAAGCTCCTGAATTAACACAGTTTTACCTACACCGGCTCCTCCGAAAAGACCGATTTTACCACCCTTAACATAAGGTTCAATAAGATCAATTACCTTTATTCCTGTATAAAGAACTTCTGACTCGGTAGATAGATCTTCGAATCTAGGTGGTTTTCTGTGTATTGCTGACGTATTAACAGACATGTCTACAGGTCCGATTCCGTCTATAGGCTCTCCTACTACATTAAATAATCTACCTTTGATTTGCTCACCAGTAGGCATCGAAATAGGAGTTCCAAGGTCAATAACCTCCGTTCCTCTAGTAAGACCTTCTGTAGATTCCATGGCTATAGCTCTTACACTATCTTCACCAAGGTGCTGTTGTACTTCGAATACTAGTTCCGTTCCATCTGCTCTTTTAATGCTCAATGCATTAAGAATCTGTGGTAACGTCGATCCCTCTGCTGAGAAACTTACGTCAACTACAGGTCCGATTATCTGTTTGATTTTGCCAATGTTCGCCATATCTTTTATACAATTTATTTCTTAACTATTAATGAGATCCGAAAATCGGTGCAAAGATAGTGATTTCCTACTTTTATTACAGTTATGAGCATATACTTTTACTATTGTTTTTTGAAAGTCTCATTCAGCTATTTCTAGCCAAATTATTATTGGATTATTTATATCTGATTAGACGTTTCTCTTTCTCTTCTGCAATGAAATCATGTATACACCAATAAATATTAATGCGGCACTCAGGACCTTTACACTTGATAATGAATCATTATACCAGAGTATTGCAATTGTACTGGCAATAAGAGGTTGCATATAGATATAAGCACTAGCAGTTGTGGGATTAACCGTCGATAGGGCATATGCATTTAGTAGGTAAGCAAAAAAGGTTGTAAATATTAGAACGTAAATTATAGCCACCCAAATATCTATCGGAAAACTCCTCCAGACGACTCCCGATAAATCTCCAATGCCAAATGGAATCACGACAATCAATCCAAAACTAAATATCCATTTCATTACTGTAAATGGGTGGTACTTCTTCATTAAGTTTTTTACAAAAACTAGATACAAGGCGTAGCTAGTTGCATTAATAAGTATATATAAATCACCTAATGAACTAGACATACTATTATTACCCGAACTGCCCTTCGTTATTAACAGCATTGCACCAATCATACCCACTATTATTCCTAATACTTTCCACCATCGTATTCTTTCTGTTTGGTATATAGAAGATAAAATCAGCACAATGATTGGAGTTACTACCATTATCAGAGAAGCATGCACAGGAGAGGTCGCATCTAAGCCTTTAAAGAAAAACAATTGGTTAATAGCTATTCCAAAGAGACCGCAAATAGCCAAGAGTCCCAGATCTTTTCTGTCTACCTTCTCTTTTATGAATAGTGCGTGTAAAATAGTAAATAGAACAAAACCACTAATTACCCTCAATAAAATAAAACCATTTGGCTTTAGGTAATCCTGATCTAATACGTTTTTTGCTATTGTATAATTAGCTCCGTAAATTAGAGCTACGGAGAGAAGAGCTAAGTGGGCTTTCAATCTCATTACTTTTCGTTGATATAGTATATAATCTTAGTAAGCTATTTCATTGGATCTTTTTCAACCCCTGGATCAGTTACATAAGAGTAATCATCCATATAAGTCTTTGAGGCGTTATGATCTTTTATTGTCTTGTCACAGTCTTTCGAGCCTCAATATGCCATAATTCTAAAACAAGAAAATTCGCCTCTATAATTACTGGTATTACTGCCGCTACGCCCATTGTCATGGAATCACTTTTTTGAACAAAACAACCTACTCAGAATACTATCCATTTGCAAACTAGAATCCTGAACAATTTGAAATATAACTCCTAAATTTTATACATAAAACTGTTGTATAGCTATCGCAGTAATTTCATCTCTTCTAGCACGAAATTCCATTCCTTTGTTATAACTTTTACAATTTTATAAACATCATAAATCCTGTATACTCGACTCTATATTGCGATTGCCTCGAATTGATTCAGCTCTGTCTCTATTTCTTTTGCATGCTTCCTCTTTGCTATAATATTAAATAAACTTTTTGGTGAAAACACTCTTCTCTTCAAAATCTATAATCACATTAGTAGCACAATTAACATCTTCATCAAAGAAAGAATATAAGACTCTAGTAGGAACTTTACTTATTCCTTCAAAATTTTAGCGGATTATACTAGATACTTTCTGTGCATTTTTCACTCTTACCTCACCCACCTTCGTCTCTCCAAATGATCATCCAAAAATTAAATGGGTATTAGACGCATTTAATACAACGTTGAATTAATAAGTTATGAAATTCCATTAATTTCTATTAACCAAATTGACAAGTAATTTTTATCTTACTAATTTTGATAAAATAATTTTTTGTTGCTCTGAAAATTGTATTTTTTATGAATAAAAAAATGCTGGGTCTAATAGTATCTCCTTTAATAAAATAAAACCGTAGAATACGAAATTTACCTTTTTCGTAAGTTTTACTTCATCACTCTGAAATATCATTTCTGATTAGACTCTCTCATTTTCTTATACAGCTTGGTAAAAACAAAAAGTATGAAACCAAATCCTATAGTTGAACTAAGAACAATTAGTGAATTAGCTCCGTTTTTAAAAACTGCGAAAATTACAATTGCAAATAAAAATAATGTAGGAATTTCATTCATTAATCTAAGTTGAAAAGGATTTAGATTAGCTGTTCCATTCTTGAGGTACGAAATATATTTTTTACAATAAAGATGATATCCTGTCATTAACAACACCAAAGTCAATTTTACATGTAACCAAGTATTCTCTTTGAACCAATCAAGTCCATAGATATATATCATTCCTAATCCGCAGATCCAAGTAATCATCATTGCTGGATTACATATTATCTTATAGACTCTTTGCTGCATTAGGTAAAACTGCGGCTGCAAAACACTACGTTCAATTTCAGATTTTTCCTCAGCCTCTCGATAATATACAAACATCCTCACTAGATAGAATAGGCCCGCGAACCATGCTACAAATCCAATTATGTGTAACGCTTTGAATAAAGATAATGCCATAATACGGTTTAGTTCTCTAAGGTTTCTTGCTGAGAATCTATAGGCTTATTAAAACCTATCACACTCTTTTCTGGCAAATCATCATCATAATCTTCCCATTGAGTAACTTCGTTTAAAAATTCCTCCGTGTGACGAATTATATACTCTTGCCCCAATTCATGTGGTCGTAGGATTTCCAAGTTTTTTGGGGGTCTTGGTTCACCATAGCCATCAATATATGGATAGACAATCATTACCATTACTTTTCCATTAAATAGTTGCTGATAAACTAGCGCTCCTTGATTCTTAATTATTGTCTTTTTGATATCCGTATCTTCAACTTTTTCTTGCATTCCACTATGAGCCCGTCCTAAATCTAGTACTATAGCTTCTAAATTCTCCACTTGGTCTTTTATTACAATATCTGCAGAAAGTTTAGTCTCTTTAATTACTTCCTCTAACGTTTTTATAATCATTGATCGAAGAGTTCTTTTCCAATCCTGACGAAAACTCTTGATATTGCCAAGTATCTCGTGATAATCATTCACCCTGCTCTTTAATGTTGTAAGATCCATTGACATTGTATTGCTTTTATCTACTCTAAATATTAGAAACAAAGATAATAATCACGAACATATATAAACAGCTAAAGCTGTATCATATATATACCGAAACATACTTTATCGTTTAATTACTATAATAAATCTCTGAAATCTAGAATTCCGACGAAAGTATAATATATTTTATTTCGATACGAAATTAACATAATCGAATTTCCTTTCTTGAACTAATCTCAGGAACACTGAGACAGTTGTAACCACATCCTGTTCACAATACAATTTAATTCTCTCAATATCATTTTCTTCCCAGTAGACTTTAGACACCAAAGACCCCACCAAATTTGTCTTAGGTGACGATATGTTTAATACTGCAGATAGTAGGTCCAATGATATATAACTCTTATAATCACCAAATTTCCACATCTCCAAAGTATCAATTAAATGTCGCACTTGCCACGATTTCTTTCTACTCAAATTAAGTAATTTGGGCAGCTCTAGATCATGAATCAGCATTCTTCTACATATGACGGGACAATCGAACTCCTTTATGTTATGACCACATAAATAGTATTTTTTTAAGTTATTATAATGCACATTAAGCAAGCTACTGAATTCCTTCAATATCTCTTTCTCATTATCACCAAAGTAAGACTTGACTTTTAAGACTATCTCATCCTCATCGTAGGCAAGATATCCAACTGATATACATATAATTTTATTGAACTCCGCATAGATTGCAGCCTTTTCATCATAAACCTGAATGCATTCTTCCCTATTTAGAGATAGATCTTTGGTGATCGTTTGTGCCTTCTTGTTCCATAATAATTTCAACCTTTCGGGTAGATCAGAATAATGCCGAACTCCTGATGCTGTTTCTACATCAAGAAACAATATATCTCTGAACATTCCTTTTTTCATATCTCAATATACAGATTTTCACTGTATGCCAAAAAAA
>DDCY01000004.1 GCA_002335865.1 Saprospiraceae bacterium UBA1994 | reverse complement strand
AAGGAAAGAGCCAAGGGCAAAACTATAGGATTTACACCAACGATGGGTGCATTACATGATGGTCACGGAGCATTAGTAAGTTTATCTATAGAGCAGAATGACATCAGTATAGTTAGCATATTTGTCAATCCTACACAATTCAATGAAAAAAAAGATTTGAATAACTACCCACGAACGCTCAAGTCAGATGAGAAACTCCTAAACAAACTTGGCAACGTGATCATATTCGCTCCCTCGACGTCTGAAGTCTATCCCAAAGGACTAAATACGAATGTCAAAGTAGGGCTCGGTGGACTAGACGCACAGATGGAAGGCGCATTTCGCCCCGGTCATTTCGAAGGTGTAGTGCAAGTAGTAAAGCGAATGCTAGATATCATTAATCCCACTCAGCTATTTATGGGTCAGAAAGATTTTCAGCAGTTTACTATCATTCAGAAAATGATCGATGAATTATACGTCCCTACACAATTAGTCGTCGTACCGATCCAAAGACAAGACGATGGACTGGCCATGAGTTCGCGTAACGTGAGACTTTTGCCACATGACAAATCTAGAGCTGTAGTTATATACAAAATACTAAAAGCCATAAAGCGTAAAAAATATCACCTCACACCCGAAAAATGCATAAAATATGCGATGAAGCAATGTGATCTAGATGGGTTTAAGCCTGAGTACTTTTATATCGCAGATGGATACACACTTAAGAGTATTAAGTCTTGGGACAAACATGATTATATAGTATGTTGCTGTGCCGTCTGGGCTGGAGATGTAAGACTGATCGATAACATAATCATGAAAAAGCCAAGGTCTCTGAAATTGTATTAAGCGCAATAGTGTGAGATTCAAATTTATTCCTTTTACATAATACTAGTTTCTACTAGCGAAACAACCATAGTGCAAACACTGAACAATACTTCAATTAAATATATCAAAAGACTTAAGTTTGTAACTTTCTCATTTCATATTATTTAATTTTGATTTCATGAGTTATGCTGATGAAAATACTTCAAATATATGAGACTCCTGCCTTTACGATTAACATTCAATTTCTACCTGACTTTTTTTTATACAATTTCTATTAACCTCATATTACTGAAAGCACGTACCTTTACCCTATGTTATTACAAATACACAAATCAAAAATCCATAGAGCTACGATCACACATGCGGACCTCAACTATGTAGGCTCTATCACTATAGACGCGGATCTCGCGGATGCTGCTAACCTTTTCGAAGGTGAAAGAGTACAAATCGTAAATAATAATAATGGTGAGCGAATAGAGACTTATGTCATCAAAGGCGAACGCGAAAGTGGTATTATATGCCTCAATGGAGCTGCTGCACGTAGATGCCAAGTGGGTGATATAGTGATCATCATATCATATGGCCTCATGACTCCCGAGGAAGCAAAGGTGCACGTGCCTACAGTAATATTTCCTGATGAAAACAATAGCCTGAACTAATCCTTGTCCACCACATTCAAAAACATATTCAAGACACTCATATTCTTCGGAATAGGCTTTGCGGTATTATACTGGGTCTTTCATAATCAGCAGATCGCATTTGAAGAGCAATGTATGCTCGAAGGTACAGATATGGATAATTGTAGTCTTTGGGATAAGATGCTCGCTGATCTTTCTAGCGCTGACTTCGGTTGGATAGCTTTAGTGATACTGTGCTTTATGATCAGTAATTTAAGTAGAGCGCTGAGGTGGAATATGCTACTTAAGCCACTTGGTCTAGATGCTAAGCTGCATAATACGTTTGGATCTATCATGATTGCCTATTTTGCTAATCTCACTATACCAAGATCAGGGGAGATTATTAGATCTGTGATGATCAGTCGATACGAAGATGTCGAAATTGAAAAAGCGATGGGCACAATTGTTACGGATAGAATCATAGATGTACTCAGTCTAATGATTGCAATAGGCTTGGCATTCATTTTGTCTTTTGGCAAAATGAATACCTACTTCAAAGAAAATATGGACTTAAATAATACACTAGAACAAATTTTATCATTCCCTGCATTAGCCATAGTTCCGGTCATAGGACTTAGTACAATTTATCTCACCTATCGAAACTGGGATAAGCTCTTAGATACCATGCTAGGGCAAAAAATATATAAGATCGTATCAGGCTTTTCAGATGGCATCAAGTCAATAAAAGATGTAGAAAACGTAACTGTTTTCATCTTTCACTCAGTCATAATTTGGACAATGTATTATGTGATGACCTATTTATGCTTTTTAGCTTTTGCACCTACATCTGACCTTGGATTGGTAGCTGGATTGACAGTCTTTGTATTTGGTAGTTTGGGTATCGTATTCCCTTCTCCAGGAGGGATGGGTAGTTATCACTATCTAGTTGGTGAAGCTCTAGGCTTTTATAATATTGGTGGAGCTGATGCATTCTCTTTTGCCATGATTGTATTCATATCTATCAATCTATTTTGCAATATCTTCTTTGGATTGATATTCATAATTTTGCTTCCTATTATCCATAAAAAGAATACTCTAAATATAGCAGGAAGCTAGAATTTATCAATATTTTCTATTTCTAACACCTTATCACAAGCTGCATCTATCAAGTCGTACACATAGCTAAATTCTCCTTCAAAATAAGGATCTGGAACAGCCCTATTTTGCCCAGGAAAACTATAATTTAATAAGATCTTCACCTTGTCAATATCCCCATCGCTTCTGGCTAATTTGATTACATTCTGATAATTACTTGAGTCCATTACAAGAATCAAATCAAATTTTTCAAAATCCTCTGCGATAAATTTTCTCGATCGCTGATACTCTATATCCAGACCCCTTTCTTTAGCGATCTCCCTTGATCTACGGTCTGCTTTTTCACCATCGTGCCAGCCAGAAGTACCAGCGCTATCTACGTACCATTTCAAATTAGCATCTTTCGCTTTTGCTGCAAGTATTCCCTCAGCTAGGGGCGATCTACATATATTTCCAAGACAGACAGTTAATACATTCATGCGTGTTAAATTGTTATTCAAATGTAAAATAGTTTTCTAAGTTCAACATGTATTTAATTTCCTAGATTACATATTACTAACGTTACGAGTACATTTGCCCTACTTATCATATACACAACAAAACCTGAAAATAGTAAGTAATAATCTCATCAGTGCTATTATGGCGAAAAAAATGGGCGCTGCACTTAAAATATCAAGGTTAACCAACCTAGAATATGTGAGGCCTGACAAACAAGAGATGTTTAGTTCTCTGGGTATAGATAACATCATTAGTCCTACTCAACTAGCAGTACAGGAAATAACAAGACTTTTAGATCATTGTGAAGTGACTGACCACTTCGAATTTGAAGATGGTAAACTATCACTAGTAGGTATTACTATCAATGATTAGTTAACGTTAGAACTATTCTTCTTATAATGAGTTATAAATAATAGATTTGTTCTAACAAATATCAGTACCATTTCTTCAATATATGAGATTAATACTACTTTTAATTACTTCCTTACTTTTTTTAACCGCATTAACCGCTCAAAGGCCAAGTGGCAAGAGAATTGTTAAACAAGTGGAAAGAATCACTATAAAAGGGACACTCCTAGATGCAGAGACTCAACAAACTTTAGAGTTTGCCACTATCTCAGTTCATTCAGTTAAGGATTCTGCTTTGATTGCTGGAGGGGTAACAGATATGAGTGGTAAATTCTCTGTAGAGTCACCTAGTTCTGAAGTATATCTAGCTTTAGATTTCATAGGTTACAAGACTGCTGTAGTAACCGATGTACCGATACCTAATGGATCTAAGGTGATCGATATGAAGATTATATCATTATCACCTGGTGGAGTGAATCTAGATGATATTGAAATTACAGCTGAGCGTAGTGAGACAACTTTCGCATTGGATAAAAAAGTATTCACCGTAGGAAAAGATCTAGCCAATAGAGGCGGTACAGCACAAGAAATACTCGACAATGTACCATCTGTAACAGTAGATGTAGAAGGTAATGTAAGTCTTCGTGGAAGTGAAAATGTACGTATCCTTATAGATGGTAAGCCTTCTGGTCTTATCGGCATAGGTGAAAGTGGAGGACTCAGATCTATTCCATCTAATCTTATATCACAAGTGGAAGTGGTAACTAACCCATCTGCCAAATATGAAGCCGCTGGAACTGCTGGAATTATCAATATTGTACTCAAAAAAGATAAACGTGCAGGATTCAACGGAAGCTTCGAAATGACCTTAGGCAATCCCTCTCAATATGGAGCTGGAGCTAATATTAATTATCGTAGTGGTAAGATCAACTGGTTTGCTAGTTATAATTTGCAATATCGTGAAAGTCCAGGATTTGGAGTTGCTTATCAAAATTATTATCAAGGAGACTCAACCCTCATTACTCAGATAGATAGAGATATGAGTCGTTCTGGGATGTCTCACAATATGAGATTTGGAGCAGATTACTTTCTTACTGATAATCAAACAATCACTGCATCACTCAACTATAGAATCGGTGATGATGACAATACAAATACCATCACATATAGAGACTTAACAGTTCCTGGAATCTTATCATCTACTGATCGTATTATTCCAAGTTTTGATGATCCATATACATTACGAACCGACGACGAACTAGAAGATGAATCTAAGCATGAGTACAGCCTAGATTATCGCAAAAAATTTGTTGAAAAAGGAAGATCGTTAAGTGGTCGAGCTAGTTTTCAAGACAACGGAGAAACAGAACAATCGATCCTAACTAATCAATCATACCAATCAGGACTTTCTCTTGGAAATATCACCAAAGAACAAGTATCTACGAATGACGAAAACGAAACTCGTACTCTTGTACAACTTGACTACAAGCACCCAATAGGAAAAGATGGAAAAATAGAAGTAGGCGGTCAAACGAGTCTTAGAAAGATTCGCAACGACTTCGCAGTATCTGAGAAAGAAGGAGAAGACTTTCTAGAAATCGCAGAAAGAACTAACGACTTTCAATATAATGAAGACGTGCATGCCGCTTACCTGATTTATGGCTCGAAACTCAATAAATGGTCTTACCAAGTAGGGCTTAGATCAGAATATTCGATAGTAAAAACAGAATTACTTCAGACAGAAAAGGTGAATGATAGAGACTACTTTGGATTATTTCCAAGTGCATTTCTAAACTATGACCTACCAGCAGGGCAGTCAATTCAACTGAGTTATAGTAGACGTATTCAACGTCCTAGATTTTGGGATCTAAATCCATTTTTCTCATTTACAGATGAACGAAACTTCTTTAGTGGAAATCCAAATCTGGACCCAGAATACACAGATAGTTATGAAACGCAATACATCAAAATATGGGACAGTGGTAACATAGGTGGTAGTATCTATTACAGACACACAGAAGACGCTCGCCAAAGAATCAAAGAAGTAGATCCATTAGAAGGTACATCGATCACTATACCTGTCAATCTAGCTACTCAGGATAATATAGGATTAGAAATGCTATTCTCATACAGTGGTATAAACTGGCTCAGATTAGACGGAAATGCCAACCTATTTAGAGCGCAGACAGAAGGCGAATACAACGGACAAAACTTTGATGTAGATACTTACTCTTGGACAGGAAGATTGACATCAAGATTTACTTTCTGGGATGGAGCAGACTTCCAAGTCAGAGCCAACCACAGAGCAGGAAGAGAAACACAACAAGGCACAAGAGGGGCGGTAACATCTTTAGACCTAGGGTTTACCAAAGACCTCCTCAATAAAAACCTAACCATTACCTTCAGCGTCAGAGATCTATTCAATAGTCGAAAGCGTATCTATGAGCGCTTTGGTTCAGACTTCTACGAGGATGGAGAATTCCAATGGAGAAATAGATCAGCTTCGCTCACAGCCAATTATCGTATCAATATGAAAAAACAACGAGGCAGAAGCGTTAGATCAAGCGGAGATGGAGAGTTTTAGTTTTCTATTGAAAAATATAATCGATTTGCGCAAGAGCAACTGATGAGTATAGTTGTGTTTTTCTACATATTAGTCGATCGTGTGCTCATCAATCTTTCTCTATAGTCAGGCTTACGGATCACAATAAACGCCCAAATGAAATAACACAAAACAATAAATTTAGCCCAATCTAAAAATAACTGTATTTTTGCAACGTAACTCACACGTATGCATCTATCCAATACTGAAGAAAACTATCTCAAAGCCATATATAAGATAGCTGAACGCAAAAATAAATCAGCTAGCACAAATACTATAGCCAAGTATATCGGTACGGCACCTGCCTCTGTTACTGATATGCTTAAGCGACTAGCTGGAAAGCAAATGATCAACTATGAGCGATACAAAGGAGTTACACTCACAACCATTGGAGGAAGAGAAGCAACACAACTTATCCGTAGACATAGGCTGTGGGAGGTATTCTTAGCTTCAAGGCTGAGATTTAGTTGGGAGGCGGTGCACGATATTGCTGAAGAACTAGAACATATCAAGTCCGAAGAACTAGTGAATAGATTAGACGCTTATCTAGACTATCCAAAGTTCGATCCTCACGGAGATCCTATACCTAATGCTCAAGGAAAATTTACGCTAAGAAATCAGATGTCTCTATCAGCGGCACTACCAGGTAACAAAGTAGTCTTACTTGGCGTACGTGAGCATGAAACTAGCTTTCTTGAATACCTCAATGAACTTAATATTGGCTTAGGTACAGAATTTACAATTAAGGCATTCAATAATTTTGATAAATCTATGAACATCCTTGTAGACCATAATAAAGAGACGTTATTATCAGAGA
The DNA here is from genome assembly GCA_002335865.1 of Saprospiraceae bacterium UBA1994. Lineage (GTDB taxonomy): Bacteria > Bacteroidota > Bacteroidia > Chitinophagales > Saprospiraceae > UBA1994. Next base: position 6,229 of record DDCY01000004.1, on the reverse strand, counting down.
AAGTTTGTCAGATTCTACTTGTGAAAAAAATATAAATGATTAAACATATACTTACATCGATTCTTTGCTTAGCAACGCTTATTGGTTTTTCACAAGAGAAAATAAAAGTCGTTTCATCTGCTTCTATCTTCCAAGATATGGCTAAAAATATCGGTGGCGACAAGATTACTTCCATGAGCATTGTGCCTATCGGTAGAGATCCACACACCTATACACCTAAGCCGAGTGATGTGGAACTAGTATCTTCTGCTGATCTGATTCTCATCAATGGTCTCACCTTCGAAGGATGGATTACAGAGCTTATAGAAAATAGCGGTACTAAGGCAAAAATAATACTCATCTCTGAAGGCGTAGAACCAATTATAAGTCAGAAATACCACAACGCATCTGATCCTCATGCATGGATGGATGCAATTAATGGAGTAAAATACGTATACAATATATCTGCGGGGTTAGCTTCAATAGATCCAGACAATGCTTTATTCTACGCAGATAACGGGGTGAAATATAATGCTGAGATCAAAAATGCTCATAACTATATTAAAAATCAAATAGCTACTATCCCTATCGAGCAAAGAATATTAATTACATCACACGATGCTTTCCAATATTATGGGCGAGCATATGACATTACACTTAATGCTATAATGGGTATCTCTACAGAATCAGAAGCTCAGAGCAAAGATGTACAGCGAGTAATCAATGTAATTAAAGAAAAAAAGGTGCCTGCAGTATTTATTGAGAGCACGATAAATCCTCAAATGCTTCAACAGATCGCTAATGACACAGGAGTAAAGATAGGCGGAGAACTATATGCTGATAGTTTAGGTGATGAAGACAGCGAAGCGTCTACTTATCTAAAGTTGCTTACTCATAATACTGATGTAATAGTGAATGCACTAACAGGTACATCCATAAAGAGGACAAAGATAGATAGTGATGATACTTCTAATAATCTTTGGATTTACGTCGGGTTAGGGGCTATGATGTTACTCAGTCTATTATTTTTAGTAGTGAAAATAAATAACTAATGGTAACTCCGACCGCAATATCTGTTAAAGGTTTATCTGTATCATACGAACGAAAACGCGTCCTTACCAACATCCATATAGAAGTAGAGAAAGGAAAAGTATATGGCGTAATTGGACCCAATGGTGCAGGTAAGTCTACCCTATTTAAATCTATACTAGGGATGATCGATATTAACACCGGATACATAGAAGTATTAGGTAAAAATGTGGAAGAAATACGTAAAAAGATTGCTTACGTACCGCAACGTGATGAAGTAGATTGGGACTTTCCTGCTACAGTAGAGGATATCGTCCTTATGGGGCGATACCCACATAAAAAAATCTTAGAGAGAATCAATAAAGAAGATCGCCGATTAGCAGCCGAAGCATTGGCTGATCTCGGAATCGAAGAACTCGTAAATCGTCAGATAGGACAACTGTCTGGTGGTCAACAACAAAGAGTATTTATTGCAAGAGCATTATGCCAGCAGGCAGAGATATTTTTCCTAGATGAACCCTTTGTCGGAGTAGATATGCTGACAGAAGAGAAAATTATTACGATACTACATAAACTAGCTGATAAGGATAAAACATTACTTGTAGTACATCATGATTTATCTACGGTCGAAGACTATTTTGATAAAGTAATATTGCTCAATCAGCGACTTATTGCCAGCGGAGATACTAAAGAGACTTTCACCCAGATTAATATTAGTAAGGCATATGGTGGACAGCTTACAATACTAAACCAGACTGAGGGATTCACTGGGAATTAGCAATTTGATCGATCGATAGAAATTCATTTCTTATATTGGTGTTCAATTTGAAATCCAATAATACTTATGCATTCAGCCATTCTATTATCTCTACCCTTCTCTAATGATGCGATTACGCTCGGACTACTCATATGTATTCTAGCTGCTATTTTCTACACATCATCCCTTGAAAGTGTCGGATGGAAGAGGTTTTACACCTTTGTTCCATCATTACTTTTATGTTATTTCATACCAGCATTATTCAACTGGCCATTTGGCATTATCACAGGAGAAGGATCTAATCTATATTATGTAGCCTCTAGATATTTATTGCCAGCAAGCTTAATACTATTCTGTCTAGGAATTGATTTCAAGGGATTACTCAATCTTGGACCAAAGGCAATTATTATGTTCTTAGCTGCATCTGTGGGTATTATTATTGGTGGACCTATAGCATTACTTGTAGCATCTAGCATTATGCCAGACGTTATTGGAGCAAGCACAGATGATCTTTGGAAAGGATTGTCGACTATAGCAGGAAGTTGGATTGGTGGTGGAGCCAATCAGACCGCAATGAAAGAGATATACGAAGTGAGCGATAATCTATTTGGTACTATGATTGTCGTGGATGTCGTAGTAGCTAATATATGGATGGGGTTCCTATTGTATGGTGCCAACATTAGTGATAAAATAGACGAAAAACTTGGTGCGGACAACAGTGCTATTTCTGAACTTAAACAACGAATCTCAGATTACAGAGCCAATGTAGAAGAAATGCCAACTGTCAATAAATTATTTACCTTAATGGCTATAGCCTTTGGAGGAGTAGCAATTGCCCATCTTGGATCAGAATTAATTGTTCCAATTATGGAAAACAACAAAGAGACACTTCAGTCTCTCAATATTACATCACTTACTTCTAGCTTTTTTTGGATCGTGGTGATATCAACTACTTTCGGATTAACGCTTTCTTTTACCAAAGCTCGTAAGCTAGAAGGTGTGGGTGCATCTCGCTGGGGAAGTATATTTATATATGTATTAGTGGCTACTATAGGTATGAAAATGAATCTCGGTGAAGTATTTGATAATCTTGGACTATTTGCCATTGGAATCATATGGATGCTAATTCACGTCATCATCTTATTGATCGTAGCTTATTTTATCAAAGCACCGTTTTTCTATGTAGCAGTCGGTAGCCAGGCCAATATTGGAGGAGCAGCGTCTGCGCCTATTGTAGCTGCAGCTTTCAGCCCTAGTTTGGCTCCTGTTGGAGTGTTGATGGCAGTATTGGGTTATGCACTTGGAACATACGGAGCGATCATTTGTGCTCAGCTAATGAGTGCTGTCAGTGGATAGGCAATAGCATGAGTTGCAAACGCGCTTAGACGCAGTGCAATGTATCCAAGTGTTTGTTTTTAGCAAACCAAACGTTGATGATCATCCTTAAATACCGTTAAATGATATTGATAGGCTGACAGTATTAATCATGTCAGCCTAATTTGACTTTCAAAGTTTGCAAGGTCTCTATCTATAGATCTTTATCTCGTAAACAAAATTTCATATCTTATTGATAATCAAGGATAATCGTTACCAATAGTATCTTCAATAGGATAATATCTCAATATTTTTTTTATCTTTGCAGCCCTTTAAGAACAATTTGATTATGAGTAAAAAAAGAGTACTATTTATTACCCAGGAAATGAATCCGTATACGGCATTAGGGGAGATATCTGATTTTGTCAGAAAATTGCCTCAAAAGACTGTAGAGAAGGGATTCGAGATCAGAGTGCTTATGCCAAAATTTGGTAGCATCAATGAAAGAAGACACAGACTTCATGAGGTAGTAAGATTATCAGGAATGAATATCATCGTAGATGATGAGGATTATCCATTAATCATTAAGGTAGCATCACTTCCAGGAGCAAGACTTCAAGTGTACTTCTTAGATAATGAGGAGTTCTTCAAAAGAAAATTCATCTTCCATGACAAAAACGAAAAAATATACGAAGACAATGAAGACCGAATGGTATTCTTCTGTAAAGGTGTTTTAGAGACTGTTAAGAAATTTGGCTGGGCTCCAGACGTTATTCACTGTCACGGATGGATGACCAGTCTAGTACCTAAGTATATCAAGACTGTATACCAAAACGATCCTATCTTCCAAGACAGCAAAATTGTATATAGTTTATATAATAATGACTTGAGTGAATCCTTTACAGCCAAGTTTCTCGAGAAAGCTGCTATTAACGATCTTGGTCCTGAGCAGCTTGCTGAATACATGGATGGAGATAAAGCTACACTGGCAAAAGGTGTGCTTAATCACATAGATATCTTAATAGAGGGAAGCGAATCATATGATGACAACGTTAAATCACTTATAAATGCTACTGAAGCAAGGGTGATACCTTACATAGAAGAGATTGAGGAATCTGTAATGCAGTGTATTGAATTATATAAGGAGATTACTGCAGAAGAAGAGGAAGAAGAAGCATAGTTAGAAATAATACTTATTAATATACATACATGTACAGATTACTGTTGAGTTTTACACTTGCCTTGACTCTATTAGGATACAGTTGCAATGATCCTATTACGATCGGTATCCCAACCGAAGATGATTTAGAGATTATTTATTCAGATACTTTTTCATTGAATACTAAAACTATCCAAGGTGAAACTACATCAACTTATGACCTAGGAGTAAACTATACGACCTTCCTTCTAGGATCGCTAGATAATTCTATATTCGGTAAAAGTACGTCTGATATATATGTAGAAATTGATTTTGCAGGAAGTCTTCCTGACTTTAGTGATGCCGTATTAGATTCTACTGTTCTTATTTTAGAATATGCAGAAAATGGCTTCTATGGTGACACCTTAGCTACATTCGACATTGAAATAAGAAGAATGCTAGAACGCATGGATGGTGATACTATATTATCTGATCAGACATGGAGCATAGATCCTACCGTAATTGGTAGCAGATCCATAGTACCTTCTAGATTTGACTCAATAACTATAGCTAGTCATGAAGCTGGTGGCGAACTTATAAAAGTGGGACCACAACTTAGAGTGCCTATGACAAATGAATTTGGACAAGAATTAATTGACGCAGAATCTACAAATTACGTTAATAGTGATGCCCTCATAGAATTTATTAATGGACTTAATATCTCAGCTACAACTAGCAGTAGTTCTATGATGGGATTGGACTTTAGTGACATTACTAATTTTTCAGGTACTAATAAATTAAGAATATATTATACCACTTCAGCAGCAACTTCGGATACTACAAAAGTGTTTGACTTTTCCTTTAGATCTCGTACAGCGTCTACGTTTGTGCATGACACACAAGGAGCAGATATTGAAAATTACTTAGCGGACGAAAATTTTAATAATGACGATCTTTTATTTTTCCAAGGAATGTCAGGGGTAGAAGGTCAAATTGACTTTCCATCAATAGAAGAACTCAGAGACAAGATAATTAACAAAGCAGAATTAATATATTATAGTTTATCAGACCCCAATGAAACAAATATGATTAATTCGCCTGTTGATATTTCTACTCTAACATACATTGACGTTGATGGAGAGAGGACATTAACTTCTGATGCATCATTTGGTATCAACCCTGGACCTTACAGTTCAGTACTTGGTGGTATACCTGAACTTATTGATGAGACGAACGGTATTTATCGAACCTCCGTTAATCTGACTAACCACTTTCATACTGTATTTAGTCAAGAGGGTGTTAGTGAGTCGGTAATATTAACTCCATTACAACGTTCTGAAAGATCATCAAGAACTATTATATTTGGATCAGGAAGTACGCAATACAAGCCAGTATTAGAGGTTACATACACGAACATTTAGATAAGTGTTTTCGTATCTATCAAATGACTAACCCAAAAAAATCAACTAAACCCTAACTATTTATGGTTAATTTATGTCTTTGTTGTAATAAAAAATACATAGTATAATGTGTGGAATAGTTGCATACATTGGTGAAAAAGATGCTTACCCTATCATCATAGAGGGACTCAGAAGATTAGAATATAGAGGTTACGATAGTGCGGGTATCTCTATACTTAACGGTAATATACAGACGGTAAAGAAAAAAGGCAAAGTGCAAGCACTTGTAGATGCTGCAGCAGATGTCAATTTGGTAGGCACTTTAGGAATAGGCCATACAAGATGGGCAACTCATGGCAAACCAGATGATATCAATGCTCACCCACACATCTCAGGAAATACGAGGTTATCTCTCATTCACAATGGAATCATAGAGAATTACGCTATTCTTAAAAAAGCTCTTTCAGAGTTAGGCCACGAATTTCGCTCAGAAACAGATACTGAAGTACTAATACACTTAATAGAAGAATATCAAACAAGACATAGTTGTGAACTAGAAGAGGCAGTTAGACTTGCACTCAAAAAAGTAGTTGGAGCATATGCGATAGTAGT
>DDCY01000021.1 GCA_002335865.1 Saprospiraceae bacterium UBA1994 | reverse complement strand
ACTGTTCCTAAATTTGTATTATCAGCTAGAACAGTCGCGCCTATTAGAGGCTCTCCTGAGGAAATATCAGTAACTACACCTGAAATGATTGATTGAGCTCCTAGCATCGAAGCTGATAACGTTAATAAGCCAAATATCAAACATCTTATACATCTCGCAAAATGGTAAATCATTTCAATCAAATTTGAGGTTGTTATAATCTATCTATCAAATATCTGATGATTATGTGATTTCACCAACATAAACTACTAAAATATTACTCTAAAAGATACGACAATACTACGACACTCCTCTACAAAATTTACTGAAGCTATTTATTTTATTATATCTCATGTTATTTATAACTCTACAGTAAAAACTCACAAGAATATTTTTGAAGAAATAAAACGCTAAGTCTCTCACTTATTCTTGGCTCTTATATTGTGAAATAAATCGAGATAAATCTTCATCTTTTACTAGTTCAAGACGTTTTTTTAGGCGGTATTTACTCTGCTCTACACCACGGCTTGAGATATTGCACAAAGATGCGATTTCCTTGTTGCTAAGATTCATCCGAATCAATGAACACATTCTAATGTCATTTGATGTCAATGCAGGGTAATCCTTCTGAATGGAATGTACAAAATCTTGATCGACCCTATTAAAGTAGATATTAAAATCCTCCCAATAGTCTCCATTTTTTAACTCTCGATCCAATTTATTGATCAGCTTACCAGTTTTATTGGCAGACACATCCGAATTGTCCTTTAGCTCCTCTTTGATATTAGTAAGAATTTCATTCTTATGAGCCATTTGAACAGCAAAAAACATCAACTTGGAGTTTTTAGCCTCAATAGAAGTCTCAAGTTTTTCCTTTTCCATGCGTAACATTAGTCTTTTGTAATTGGCTTCACGTCTTCTTATCAGAAATAAGATACCACTTATCAGTAACGCCAACGAGAGTAATGTTAAAGATAACTTGAAGAGCGTAGTCTGCCAGAAAGGTGGGCTAATAACTATCCGCTTAGAGGATTCGTTTTCTCGATACCTCACTCTAAATACATATTCCCCAGGATCTAAGTTGGTATAACTCACATTATGTTGATCAACTTTGGTCGTTTTCCAAGTATCATCAAATCCCTCCATCATATAACTATATACATTCTCATGGAGATTAGTATAATCAACAGCTGAAAAAGCAATAGAAAATGAATTGTTTTTGTAAGATAAGTGAAGAATGGTATCCATTTCTATGGGAGAATCGAGAATAACAGTACCGTTTTCGCTTTGACCAACATTGATGTTTTTATTTGACACTTCCAAGTCAGTAAATAATACAGATGGCAGTGATGATGGCTCTTTTACATGCTCTGAATAAATCGAATGGAGCCCATTTGTACCTCCAAAATATAATTGGTTTCCTTTAGTAGCCAAAATGGCCATCTGATTAAATTGATTTAGGTTTTGAGAGGTACGGAAATCGAAATTGCGAAATTGCTTAGTCTCAGGATCATATTTGCTAATACCTACAAATGTGGTGATCCATATCATACCTTCGTCATCCTCGCATATACCCATGACACTATTAGCAATTAAGCCTTTCTCTTCTCCGATATGTTCAAATTGACCATTACCCAACCATCTATTGAGACCTCCACCTTCAGTACCTATCCATATCCTAGCCTTTGAATCTTGATAAACAGCTCTAACCTCATCACTACTCAATGATAATGAATCCTCTGAAGCATATCTATAGTGAGTAAAAGATTTTGATGTCCGATTATAGATATCTAGACCTGAATCTGAGGTACCTATCCATAACTTATCCTGATCATCATACATGACAGACATAATCAAATTAGATCCAATGCTATTCTCTTCGTTAGGATTGTTTTGATACGCAGTAATTTGATCGGTATTTTTATCATAAAGTATTAGGCCTTCTCCAATTGTACCCAAACATATTTCACCATTAGAGTTTCCGTCTATAGTCCATACACTTCGAGCTTCCGATAAATATTTGAATTGTTTTGTGAAAGGATTATATATACTAGTAATTTCATTGAATACCCCAAGCCATAAATGCTCTGCATCGTCTTCGTAAATAGATTTTATTTTATTACCTGATATCGAATTAGACGTAGAAAGCTCTTTTTGAAAATTGATGATTTCATTGTCACCACCATTTGGAATTATATAATTTAATCCACCCCCATCGGTTCCTAAATAAATTCCTCCATTCTTATCTTCTGCAATGGAGAGTATAGACCTATTTTTTAACTGGTCGCCAAAAGTATACGAAGGAAAAACAAGATCAAACCAAGTTTTATTCGGTTTATAAATATTGAGTCCTCCATTAAATGTACCAACCCATATATTGCCTTCTTTATCCTCTAAGAGGCTCAATAATGAATTACTATTAATGGCTTGGACATCATCGTATTGGTGATTATTATTTGATATGGATTGCATATTCTTATCAAGAACATCCAGGCCAGCACCATCCGTAGCGATAAATAATTTACGGTCTTGAGTCAAAAGAATGTCTTTTATTCCATTAGAACTTATTGAATTTTTATCTTGAACAGAATATCTCTTGGTGGTTTTATCTATCAAATTAATTTGATACAATCCGGTACCTTCAGTACCTATCCATAATACATCTCCATCCAAACACAAACTCTTTCTAAAACCATTCATATCTCCTTCGTCTGAAGAAGACGAACTTAATAATTCAAATTGATCTTCATCTGACAAATAATTAATGCCCAATCCGCTTGCACCAACCCAAATGACTCCATATGAATCTTGAAGAATATCAAAAGTCAAATCACTAGAAAGTCCACTATTCGATTGCGTGTAACGTTTTGATGTTTTAGTAACTGGATCATACTTCATTACCCCAGATCCAATGGTGGAAAACCACATAAGACCATCTCTGTCTTCGTAGATTGAAGTAACATTACTTTCTTTTATCTCTGCAAATGCAGTATCCTCTAAGGAATTAATAAATATATCACTCTGAACATATTTTACATTAATTCCACTTTTGGCAGTACCAACCCAAAGATTATGATCACTATCTTCATACAGGGCGGTGATACTCTTCCCTAAAAATCCACTAGAAGATACATCCAACATATTTGATCTGTACACTTCAAATTCGTAGCCATCATATTTATTTAGTCCATTAGCAGTTCCAATCCATATATAGCCGTTATGATCTTGAAGTATACATTGCACTCTATTATTGGATAAACCATCTTTGATTGTCAGCTGATCAAAGTTAAACTTCGCAGATTCATTTTGAGAAATACCAATAGAATATATGCAAAATACCCAAAGGATACTAAAGCAAAATTTGAAATAAACAGTACTTCCTTTTACTATTTTCAAAATATAATGTTTAACAGAAATAAAATGTAAAATTCCTACTAGTGTAAAATTATAAAAAGAAGAACGTTGAACAGCAGTAAAATAGTACTAAATCGGTTGATTAATAAAACTAGGTAAACATAAGCTTACCTTGTAATATGAAACTTTTAAACTGTGGATTTTCTCTAAGCTCTCTGCCAAAATGTCATAATTTTCATCATTAAAACATATCTTTGCGTTACTGTAAGTAATAAAGAATTAAAGAGCACATGTATAATAATAACCCGACAATCCCAAATATCAGTAAGGAGATAGATGAAAAGCAGCAAGGAAAGGTGTTTTATGATAGTCCTGAGGTGAAAGAAAGCGGTAAGACTTTCTATATAGAGAGCTATGGATGTCAAATGAACTTTAGTGATAGTGAGATCGTAGCCAGTATTCTAGGTGAAGCTGGATATAGTGCTACTCGTGATATGGAAAATTCTGATCTTATCCTCATCAATACATGCTCTATCAGAGAGCGTGCGGAAGATACGGTGCGTAAGAGATTAACTGTATTCAACAAAGTGAAACAACGTAATCCAGGTACTTTGGTAGGTGTATTGGGCTGTATGGCTGAGCGTCTTAAGGGAAAACTTATGGACGATGAAAAACTAGTAGATATGGTAGTAGGCCCAGACGCTTACAGAGACCTTCCTACACTGCTTGCTGGTGCTGAAGACGGAGAGCGTGGAATGAATGTACTCCTCAGCCGTGAAGAAACTTATGCCGACATATCACCGCTAAGACTCAATAGTAATGGCGTAACAGCGTTTGTTACCATTATGAGAGGATGTGATAATATGTGTTCATTTTGCGTCGTACCTTTCACTAGGGGCAGAGAACGTAGTCGTAATTCCTTTTCTATAGTTGCAGAAGTTACAGACCTTTATGAAAAAGGATATAGAGAAGTATCACTACTGGGCCAAAATGTAGACAGCTATAAATGGGAAAACCCAGAAACTAAAAAAGTAGTATCATTTGCCAATCTACTAGAGATGGTAGCAATGATACACCCTGACCTTAGAGTTAGATTCAGCACATCACACCCTAAAGACATAACTGATGAGGTACTAACAACGATGGCTGCGTACGAGAACATTTGTAAGTACATCCACTTACCTGTACAATCGGGAAATAGTCGGGTACTAAAACTCATGAATCGTACTTACGATAGAGAATGGTACATGGAACGCGTGGAAAGTATATATAAGCATATGCCTGACTGTGCGATCTCGAGTGATATGATCACAGGATTTTGTACTGAGACAGAACAAGAACACCAAGAGACATTGACAATAATGGAATTTGCCAAGTACTCGATGAGCTATATGTTTTTCTATAGCGAGCGTCCGGGTACATTAGCTGCTAAAAAGTATGAAGACGATATCCCTCTAGAAGTTAAGAAAAGAAGACTCGCAGAGATCATAAGACTACAAAACCATCTCGGTCTAGAGCACAACAAACTTGACATAGGTAAGACATTCAAAGTATTGATCGAAGGTGATTCTAAGAAGTCAGATCAAGATTGGAAAGGTCGTAGTACGTACAACAAGATGCTGATATTCCCAAAGAAAGAAGGATTCAAACCAGGAAACTACTGTCATGTAAGAGTTGACAAAGTTACTATTGCGTCTCTTATTGGAGAGATCGTCGATTAAAAGTAGTTTTTCAGAATTGAAGCTTTAGAAATCTAAATTTGAAAGCCTGAGATTCAGAATCAAGAATATGCAGTTCAGTAATGGGTTCTTCCTCGAGAGAAGTCAGTTAGGAAAAATAAGTTAATTTAAGTTATCAAAAGATGAATCTACAAGCAGTAAAACAGAGATTTGGAATCATAGGTCGATCAGAGTCACTAGATCGTGCGCTCAATGTCGCTGTTCGTGTTGCACCTACGGAACTGACTTGTTTAATAAATGGTGAAAGTGGTGTAGGTAAAGAAGCATTTTCTAAAATCATTCACGAACTCAGCAAGCGCAAGCATAACAAATTCATTGCAATAAATACTGGAGCCTTACCTTCTGGCACTATTAATTCTGAGCTATTTGGTCATGATAAAGGTGCTTTTACTGGCGCTACGAGTGATCGTAAAGGATATTTTGAAACGGTTGATGGTGGTACAATCTTCTTAGATGAGATCGGCGAAATGCCTTTAGATACTCAGGCGTATTTACTGAGAGTGCTAGAAAGCGGAGAATTCCTCAGAGTAGGATCATCAAAAGTACTCAAGACAGATGTAAGAATAGTAGCTGCATCGAATGTCGATCTGATGGAGAAGATTAAGAATGGCAAGTTTCGTGAAGATCTCTATTATAGACTCAATACAGTCCCGATTCACGTCCCATCATTATCAGAAAGAAGAGAAGATATTTATATGCTATTTCGAAGATTCGCAATCGACTTTGCAGAGAAGTATCATACGGACTCTATCCAGATGGATGAACATGCAAGATTATTATTCGAAAACTATAGATGGCCTGGTAATATCCGTGAGCTTAAAAACGCAGTTGAGCAACTCTCAGTACTTTCTGAAAACAAGATGATTACTGCTGAGAGACTTATTGATCTCAAACCCAACATCAACAAACGTAATCTACCAGCAAAGTTAAGAGATACTGATGGAATCGGCGGTGGATCTAACTTTGCAGAAAGAGAGATTATATTTAAGTTTTTATATGAAATGAAGAATGACCTGAGCGATCTTAAATCCCTTGTCTATGAGCTAATTAGAACTAACGACCTTAGTGTACCAGATCTAAATAAAATAAGACAGTTGTCATCAACTACGGACAAGTTAGACCATATGTACAAAACGATGGATACTCGCACTCCTACTGTAGAGCCGAGACCTTATTTTGATGAAAAAGATGAATCTAGACCAATCATTCTAGACAAGCATTCCGCCAACCTTTATGATGAATCAGAAGTAGTAGAGGAGTTACTTTCTTTGGAGTCGATGGAGAAAGATATGATCACAAAAGCACTCAAGAAATACAAAAGCCGTAGAAAAGATGCTGCGAAAGAATTAGGAATATCTGAGAGAACACTATATCGTAAGATTAAACAGTATGAGATAGAGAAATAAACAACCATATTAGATATGGTATAAGCAACGAAGCTAGATTTTTAATGTGTATAAATAATAGAAACGATATAAATTGTATTAAGTACAATATTCTAAGAATACCGCAAAAAAGATAACATATATTTAAATCAATAAATCGTTTTAAGTCTATCTACTATATATCACATGAGACTACTAAAATACATCATATTTACCCTACTCGTAGGCTTAACATCAGGCTGTTACAGCTTCAAGGGTATATCCATTCCGCCTGAAGCAAAATCTTTCTACGTCAAGGATTTTGCACTTCGAGCTAATAATGCTCCTGCACAGATTGACCAACTATGGTCTGAGGCTCTAAGAGAGAAGATCCGTAACGAATCGCGCCTAACATACAATGAGAAATCCCCGGACATAGAATTTGAAGGATCCATCACATCATATAAAGTTATTGGCACAGCACCACAAGCCGGCAACACTGTATCCCTCAATAAGCTCACCATAGGCGTAAACGTCACATACATAAACAATGCAAGTGATGGCGCCAAAGACAATGAATGGACACAGAGCTTCAGTTTCTTTAAGGATTTTGATGCTACATTAGACCTCAACAGTGTAGAAGAAGGCTTTATTGAAGAGATCTTTGAACAACTCACCGAAAACGTTTTCAATAAAGCCTTTACTAATTGGTAATAGCGCATCTGTTTTCTCAAAAAATCGAGGACTGTATATCGCGAAAGCTTAGATTTTTGCGACAAATACCCATAAAATAAATCACGACAAGATCATTTCTTATATCTCAACATACACTTTATAAATTTGATCCCTTTAAGAAATTACTCATCATTATTATCAACATTAATGATAGAATACCTTTATTTCCTTGAGTAAAAAAAATTTTAATAATCAACACCGCCACGTCCTCGAAAGCTGCGATAATCACATTACTTTTAAAACAATACAAACCCAGCGCAATATCACCCTATTACACATTAAGCAAAATCGTTATCAAACAATTAAACCTTAGCTGTTCATAATTTTCTCGAATATCCCGTTCATCAAGTGCTCTAAAGATATATATTAGCATCATGAATAGAGAGCCTATCTCATATTACCTAAAAAATCCGAGCAAGCTCGTAGATTTAAGCTTGAGTGAAATAGAGAAATGGTTGCAAGAATCACCATTCTCCCAGCCTATACGCGCTCTGCTAGCTAAGAAGCTAATTTTCGATCAAGAGATTGTTTTGGATCCAGTGATTATTGGTGCAGCGAGTACAGCAAGTAATCGTACTTGGCTATATCGCGAACTACATAGCGGGATAGAGTTTAAAACTGATAGTTCAACTGCTTCAGCAGAAGCAGTTAAAAATGTAGAGATATTTAATGACCATTCCAATCCTATCACAGAAAATAATGAATCAATTTATACTTTAGATGAAAATAAACAAGATATTGAAAATAAGGTTATTAGCAATGATATAAAAGAAGAAGTACTTGAAGATCGAGATGAGGATGGTGCTGCTCTAGATTTAGAAGGACAACTAAAGGAAACTAATGAAGAAATAGCGATCGAACAACTTTTAAGTATAAAGCAAGAGAAGTCATCTGAAGACTCTAAAGCTACTTCTGAAATCCAAGTAATACGAGTGGATACAGATAAAGAATTTATTGCAGGCAGAGATGATGACAAAAAGAAAGCTAAGAAAAAGAAAAAAGATAAGAAGAAAATAAAGAAAGATAAGAATAAAAAGGCCGATAAGAAGTCTGAAGAAAAGGATAAGAAAAAGAAAAAAACCGCTAAGAAGGCCAAAAAGAAAGCTAAAAGAGAGAAGAGAGAACCCAGTGAAAATAAAGCCTTAGATGTGTTTTGGCGAGAGAAGGAAAAAATAGCCCATTCAAAGCAAAAAAATGAAAAAGCATCGAAAAGGAAATTTAAAATAAAAAATAAGAAATCTAAGATCCAGTTACTCAAATATGATATTCCAGTAAGTCCTAAGGAAGAAGAAGCAAATCATTACGACCATGATTTGGATGATTTGAGCGAATTGTCTAACTATACACAGTGGCTCCTTCATTTTAGCAAAGACAAAGCTGATGGCAGCTACAATCATATGTGGATAGCTTCAAGCAAATCTAATAAGGGCAGAGAGAATATATCAACTCCATCATCAGAGGCTAAGAAGAAAGAGAAAAAATCTAAAAATAGAGCTAAGAAGATACCTGCTAAAGCCAAAAAAAAATCGAAACCAGATCATTCATTAGAGACTAACGAGAAGATCATATCAGAATTATGGGCGGATTTACTGGCTAAACAAGGACATATTAAAAAAGCTCGTAAGATGTATTTGAAGCTCAGTTTGAAATATCCTGAAAAAAGTAGTTACTTTGCAGTCAAATTGGAAAATCTTTAAACGAATACATAACAATGATTACAGCATTAACTATCATAATCGCTCTTAACTGCATCATATTAATGGCAGTAGTACTTATCCAAAACCCTAAAGGTGGTGGAGTAGATAGTACATTCGGAGGTGCCGGAGCTAACCAAATGTTTGGTGCAGCAAAGTCAACTGACTTTATCGAAAAACTTACTTGGGGTTTAGCAATATCCTTATTTGTACTTTGTCTTATTACTGCCGTAATGGTGGGAGGTGGTGAAGCTGGAGAAGTAATTCAATCAAGACAATAATGGGTTGTTTACTTATTGTAAAATGAGTCCATAAAATTCAAGGGTCCATCATTTCGGTGGGCCCTTTTTTTTGCATCATTGGATAATAGAAATTTTTTAACTCAGGATAATTATCTGAACTCCGAAACACAAGGGGCTCATATGGATTATTCAGACAATTTGACACAAAGTCTGGGACACAAAGTCAATATTAACTTTGCGACAATAATCATTTATGCAATAATGTCACTAATTCTGGTATGGCACAGGATGTGCACACAAAAAACTGTAATCACTATTTAATAAATAGCGAAAGAAATTTAATCAATCATTTATTAAACACAATCATCGGTAAGTATGAAACCAATTAACGACAGAGTAGTAGTACAACCTGCAAAGGCGGTAGAGAAATCAGCAGGAGGTATAATCATTCCTGACACTGCAAAAGAAAAACCATCGCAAGGTAAAGTAATAGCAGTGGGTCCAGGTAAAGAAGGAGTCGCTATGACAGTAAAGAAAGGTGACAAAGTATTATACGGTAAGTATGCAGGCCAAGAGCTTGAATTCGACGGTAAGGAATACTTAATCATGAGAGAAGATGATATTCTCGTAATACTGTAAGAAAAATCCAAACCAATTTAATTGGTTACATTATCTAAATTTTGAAACAATAAAATAACGTACAATTATGGCTAAACAAATTAGCTTCAGTTCAGATGCAAGAGCCAAGCTCAAGTCTGGGATAGATCAGCTTGCTGATGCAGTAAAAGTAACATTAGGACCTAAAGGGCGTAATGTAGTAATCCAAAAAAGCTTTGGAGCTCCAGTAATCACTAAAGATGGAGTATCAGTAGCTAAAGAAATAGAACTAGAAGATCCTGTAGAGAATATGGGTGCTCAGATGGTAAAAGAAGTGGCTTCCAAAACTGCAGACCTTGCAGGAGATGGTACTACAACTGCTACTGTACTAGCTCAATCATTAGTATCTGCAGGTATGAAGTATGTAGCGGCAGGCGCTAATCCAATGGATCTCAAGAGAGGTATCGATAAAGCTACAGAATCAGTAATAACAAGCCTTCGCAAGCAATCTGAAAAAGTAGGAAATGACTTCAAAAAGGTTCAACAAGTAGGTTCAATATCTGCAAACAACGATGAAGAAATCGGATCTCTGATCGCTGATGCTATGGAGCGCGTAAGCAAAGATGGTGTTATTACTGTAGAGGAAGCAAAAGGTACTGACACGTATGTAGATGAAGTACTAGGAATGCAGTTTGACAGAGGATATTTATCTCCATACTTTATTACAGACAGTGAAGGGATGAAAACTGAGTATGACAACCCACTTATTCTTATTCATGACAAGAAAATATCTAACGTAGCCGAAATAGTACCTGTACTAGAAAAAGCTTCCCAAGCAGGGAGACCTCTTCTTATTATTGCTGAAGACATTGAGTCTCAAGCACTAGGAGTATTAGTAGTAAACAGACTAAGGGCTGGACTCAAGGTTGTAGCTGTCAAAGCTCCAGGATTTGGTGATAGAAGAAAGGCAATGCTAGAGGATATCGCTATCCTTACAGGTGGAACAGTCATCTCTGAGGAGAAAGGATATAAACTAGATGGTGTAGAATTGGATCTATTGGGATCTGCCGACAAGATTACAGTTGACAAGGACAACACAACAATCGTAAATGGTGGAGGCAAAAAATCTCAAATCAAAAATAGAATAAGCCAAATCAAATCTCAAATCGAGACTACTACATCAGAATATGATAAAGAAAAGTTACAAGAGAGACTTGCTAAACTTGCTGGTGGTGTAGCTGTATTATACGTAGGAGCCGCTACCGAAGTAGAGATGAAGGAGAAGAAAGATAGAGTAGATGATGCACTACACGCAACTAAGGCTGCTATGGAAGAAGGTATTGTACCAGGTGGAGGTGTTGCACTAGTAAGAGCAATCGCTGTAATGGATAAAGTAGTGACTGTAAACGAGGACGAAGCGATGGGTGTTCAGATCGTGAAAAAAGCATTAGAAGCTCCTCTTCGTATCATCGCTGAAAACGCCGGTGTAGACGGATCAGTGATCTTGCAAGAAACTATCAAATCTAAAGGTTCTAGGGGTTACAATGCTCGTACGGACAAATTCACAGATCTCAAGAAAGACGGTGTAATTGATCCTACAAAAGTGACAAGAGTAGCAGTAATCAATGCAGCATCAATCGCAGGAATGGTATTAACTACAGAATGTGTAATCAATGACAAGCCGTCCGATGACGCAGGTCAGGGACACGCTCATCCGGGTGGAGGTGGAATGCCAGGTATGATGTAGAATATATTTCTAGAAAAACAGCTTCCTTAAGCTATAAAGAGTCAGTTCAACGAAGGTTGGACTGGCTTTTTTGTTTTGATCTTTGTCATATTGTTACTTTTAAAACTTTTCTGGTTAACTAATGAAGATTGTGGAGGCAATAATTGTCTTATTTGCTAACTACCCAACTATGACTTGCTAAGTGAAAATGTTAACATCAATTCGATAAGAATTTTTAATATATATGGCAAGCGATTTTTAACATAAAAGGTACAAAAGCTCTCAGTTACATACTGAGTATCGAAAACTCTACCAGTGGTTTATACTTCCTGTTAGTCAAGCACAGAGCAGATAGTGAATACATATTACCATCCAAAAAATGAACGTAAAACTTAATGCGCTTTCGCCACAAATAATATATAAACAACAAAAAGTTATAACATAATAATAAAACTTCCTACTTAATTTTCCAATTCATTCACATAGTTGTTTCGACAGATAAAAGGCCAAATGTTGCTGAATTAATATGCAATAGGTATATTTAGGAACATCCAAAATAAATGCTATGAAAAAAATATACACTATTTTAACATTATTATCTCTATTAAATATGACCGTATACAGCCAATTACTAAATGATAATTGTGCAGATGCAATTGCTATTGGAGAAGTAATCGATTATGAATTTTCTAATATTAACGCCACAACTGATGGACCTTATCACATCGATTCACCATGTCCTAGTGACTCAGAGGAAGGGCAAGATTCTATTTACAATGATATATGGTATCTCTATACTGCTACCTTCACGGGCGATGCGGAATGGTCACTTTGTAGTACGGCTGATTTTGATACTAAGATCGCCGCGTATAACTCTGGAGCCACTTGTCCATTGTTAGATGAAGATCTCCTCGATTGCAACGAAGATGGTACTAATTGTACGTTAAGTACATCCTCTTTGATATTTTCAGTTACCATGGGTGAAACTTATATACTCCGGTTAGGTGGATATGGAATGGTCTCTCCTGGTGAAGAAGGTAGTGGAACTTTTACTATAAGTCAATTTTCCAACGGTATTGTCAATGATAATTGCGCTAATGCCACGGAGGTATCATTAGGCATAGGTCAGCAGTTTAATACAACAGGCGCACTCACAGACGGTCCTGACCATCCAAACAATGCAGCATGTTTCGGATTTGGTTCAGTGACCGCCAATAGTGACATTTGGTATACTTATACACCAGATTTTACAGGTTCTGTAGTCTGGAGTACTTGTAACTCTATCACATTTGATTCTCGCTTAGTCGTTTATGGACCTGACCTAATGTCCTGTGACGTAACACCTGCAGATCTGTATGCGTGCAATGATGATGGCTCAAATTGTTCTAATTATAGTAGCCGTCTCTTTTTCGATGTAGAAGAAGGTAAAACATACTTACTTCGTTTGGGTGGATTCAATACTGATGATTCAGGTCCAGGTACATTTGACTTAGAGAATGAAAATCCTCCAACACCACCTGATAATGACCTTTGTGCTGATGCCATAGACCTTCAACTAGGCACCGTTGGTAATGAAAATGTGATAACAGGAACAACTGTAAATTCCCTATTTGATTCTAATAATTTTCCATTTCCTTCTTGCCTAGGCAATACTGATGGTGGAGAATTTGGAGATGTTTTTTATTCCTTCAGCTCGGATGGATACAATGAAATACTTGTCAATTTACTCAACACTACTGTCGGAGCCTCTTACTTTGTAGATATTATGACTGACTGCAGCACTACAGCCGATACCTTATTTATAGAATCATCTTGTTACACATTAACATCTACAGATGATGGAGATTTACTTTTTGACACATTGAGATTTTTTCCAAGTCAACCAACTGACTATATATTAAGAATATCTACAAGATTAACTTCTGATACTCCTGGAGACTTCTTCCTTTCTCTAACGGGTATAGATCCATTATCTACTAACGAACATTCTATTTTTGGCGATACTTCATTTTCACCTAATCCGTTACGAGCAGAGTCTGGAGTATTACATACCCATTTAATCGAAGGCTCAGATATCAAATTAAACATAACTAATCTTACTGGCAAGTTGATCCATTCACAAAATATTACTAATCTTAGTGCTGGTGAACATGCTATCAATGTAGATTTAGAAGGCATAAATCCTGGAGTTTACATTATCAACATGAATACAGGAGATTCAATGAAAAGTATAAAAGTGTTTAAGCTCTAATAATCACTGACCTAATAATAAAATGCCAGTTAGAAATAAAACTAAACACCCAAATAGTTACTGACTGGCATTTTATTTTATCTAGACAAATATTTAACAATTAGCCATTATCAAAGGAAGATTAAAAGCGAGTCCACCTTCGGATGTTTCTTTGTATTTACCATTCATATCTTGTGCAGTATCCCACATTGTTTTGATTACAGTGTCTAAGTGTACTACAGCCGCTGAAGGATCACTAGATAATGCTAAATTAGCTGCAGTTATAGCTTTCATAGCTCCCATGGCATTGCGTTCAATACAAGGTATTTGTACAAGACCTCCAATAGGATCACAAGTAAGACCTAGGTGATGTTCCATTGCAATTTCCGCAGCCATCATAGCCTGCTCTGGACAGCCGCCGAGCACCTCAGTTAATGCCGCGGCAGCCATAGCTGAAGATACCCCAATTTCTGCCTGACATCCTCCAACAGCCGCGGAAATCGTTGCCCCTTTTTTAAATAGACACCCTATCTCTCCAGCAGTCAACATAAATCTTCGTGTCGTATCCAAGCCATCATAATCACAAAAGAAAATAAAGTATAACAACACTGCAGGTATCACTCCAGCAGCACCATTTGTTGGAGAAGTTACTACCCTATTTAAAGATGCATTTTCTTCATTTACTGCTAAGGCAAAACAGCTAACCCAATTATTGATAGAATTGAAATCAACTGGTGAAGCTTTCACAGCATCAATCCACTCCTCCAACGAGCTGTACTCCGCACCATTAGTTAGTTTTTTACAAAGTTCACTCGCTCTTCTTTTGACATTAAGTCCTCCTGGTAAGACACCTCGCGTAGTACATCCACGATATACTGACTCAAGCATAGTAGATTTGAGATCATCTATCTTTTGATGAATTAGATCTGCATCACCAAAGTACATTTCATTCAAGATAACAACATCTGATATTGAGCCCTTAATTTTTTTGCAGTGATTCTGTAAATCTAAACCAGATTTTATTGGATATGGTAATTGAATACCTCTGTTACAACTATTCATCTCTACTAACTCTCTCTCAATAAACCCACCACCAACAGAAGCATACAACTCATTAAGAATTAATTCTCCTTGATAGTACGCTTTGTATCTTAAAGTATTAGGATGCCTACTATGTGTGGTCTTTTCAAATATAACATCTTGCTTAGAAATGAAAATAATTTCTTGACCATTCACATTCAGTATACTTAGATCCTCCAACTGCTTTTGTATCGTAAATATTTCATCGGGATCTACAGTAATAGGATCATATCCTGCCAATCCAAGTATTACCGCTATATCAGTTGCATGACCTTTTCCTGTCTTAGAGAGTGAACCGTATAAGTGTATTTGTATTTTGTCAACATCAAGCCCATTTAATTTAACAGTAAAATCTTGAGATGCTTTCCATGGCCCTAAAGTGTGAGAGCTTGAAGGCCCCACTCCTATCTTAAATATATCAAAGATGCTAAT
Organism: Saprospiraceae bacterium UBA1994; assembly: GCA_002335865.1. Lineage (GTDB taxonomy): Bacteria > Bacteroidota > Bacteroidia > Chitinophagales > Saprospiraceae > UBA1994. The sequence goes on along the minus strand of DDCY01000021.1, from coordinate 5,583 downwards.
CGATTCCATAATAACTTAATTTCAACTCACAATATGACATTTCATTCTCTCAATCGTAGTATTTACGCAAACATTTCGATAATTAATTTATCGATCAAACTCAAAACAATCAAACTTTTCATAAGAACTAATGGATACTTATTTAACCAGCATTACTTTTTGCTAAATCTGTAATTAAGTGCTTCTTTCTAAAATCATTGAGAACGTTTAATACAATGACATTTTCACTTAATATTACAAGACCTTGATAACTCTTATTGCATAATCCCCTAATTAAATCCAAACACTAAATTATAGTCCTTAATTATCTTATGTCCTATGATTAAAGCATACCCAGCATCTAGTTTAGCCACAAGATCAGAAACTTACTTGCTTTGTCCATCATCTTAACACTTGATCTTGTACTTAATCATATATTTACAGCAGCAGAAATCGGAATGTAGCTCAGCCCGGTAGAGTACTCGCCTGGGGGGCGAGTGGTCGCAGGTTCAAATCCTGTCATTCCGACGAAGCCGAATTTAAAACTATTGATAATCAATTTTTTAGATTCGGCTATTTCATTTAGATAATGCTCAAGGGTGTTTCAATCCGAATACTATGTAAATAGAATAAAATGAAAATTTAAGAGCAATGGAGATAAAATTTGAAGAAAATCAGAAATTTACTCAATGGTGGTTGTGGACTATATTAATTGGAATAACACTAATACCAATTTATGGATTTTACAAACAAATAATTTTAGGCGAACAATTTGGAGATAAACCCTTGTCAAATTTTGAATTAATTATATTCTTGTTGTTAATGATTGTTTTTATTGGCTTCTTTTGGAAAATGGAACTAAGAACTAATATTGATAATGAGGGAATTAAAATCAATTTTTATCCATTCATTAATAAAGAAATAAAATGGGAAGAAATTGAACAAGTTAAAGCAATAAATTATGGATTTGTAGGTGGATGGGGAGTTCGATTCGGAACTAAACATGGAACAATATATAATACAGGTGGTAGATTTGGATTAGCACTTGAATTAAAGAATGGAAAAAAGTTATGTATCGGAACTCAAAATGAAAAAGAATTGAACAAACTAATAGAAGAAGCCAGCAGGTAACAAAAGTGAATTATATAATCCTTTAAATCAAAATCATTATTAGATAATATTAAACATAAATGAAAAAGATTTTTCGGACAACTCTTTTACTACTAATACTTCTTGTCACAGCGACTAGTGTCTATATATTTATCAATTATACTCCTGATAAATCATTTTCTGAAGTAAAAGAAAAATGGGCATATGAAAATTCTCAGTTTTTGGAATTAGATGGTATGCCAGTCCACTATAGAATCAATGGAAATGGTAAACCAATAGTCTTGATCCATGGTACAGGTGCATCTTTGCACACTTGGGAAGAATGGACAAAGATACTAGAGCAAGAATTTCAAGTAATCAGCCTAGATATACCAGGATTTGGTTTAACTGGACCTAACAAAGAAGGAGAATACAATTTAGATTATTATGCAAAGTTCTTAGATACTTTCCTAAAACAAATAGATATCGATACTATAACAGTTGCTGGTAATTCGTTAGGGGGAGCTATTGCTTGGACCTATACTACTCTATTCCCAAAAAAAGTCAAGAAATTAATTCTTGTAGATGCCTCCGGTTATACATCAAATAAAGAACCACCTCTAGCTTTTCGGTTAGCTAAAAATCCCATTTCAAGCCGTTTGTTATTGAGTATGACACCGAAATCCTTATTTGAAACTAGTATTAAAGATGTTTACTATAATAAAGCTCTTGTATCGTCTGAACTCATTAATCAATATTATGAACTATATCTCCGTGAAGGTAATCGACAAGCATTTATAGATCGAGTAAATACTGAGCAATATGAAGACCCATCAAAAATAAAGACCATTAAATGTCCTACTCTTATTCAATGGGGGCAACATGACCATTGGGTTTCACTTGAAAATGCTTATAAGTTTAATAAAGATATTGCCGATTCAAAATTAATTATCTATGAGAATGCAGGACATGTTCCCATGGAAGAAATTCCAGAGATCACTGGAAGAGATGCTCTAAATTTTCTTTTAGATTAAATAAATGAAATGATTTCATGAATAATGATTTACTAGAAAATGACAAAAAATAAATTGGATTAGACTCAATTTTTTTGAAAAAAAAACTTATATTGTAGGAAATCTATGTTTCAAAAACTAACTCGAAACTATAAATACTAACTTCAAATAACAGCTATGAAAATTAATTTTTTTTTTCTGGGATCAATTACTGCCCTTCTTCTCGTTTTAGTTTCTTGTAATGGTAACAAACAACTTTCAGATACTGAAATAGATTTATTTATAGAATCTTACTTCGATGCACAAACATTTGGAGAGGATAAAGTAGAAGCGTTCAATAATACTTTGAGTGACAGTCTTATTGGATGGGCGAATGCAGCCTGGGCTGGCGTACCGAAATCATATGACAAAGCAAATACTGATGCTGATTGGTTTTATGAGGACTCTATCACTTATGAGCTCCATGATGTCATGATGCTTGGCTCTGAAGCAAGTGTAATGGGTTCAGCAACTTGGCATTCAGCTGGAATAGAGACATTTGGGCAAAGTTTTTCAGGTATTATTGGAATGGAAAACGGAAAAATGGTTTGGAAACGATTTATGGGAGTATGGACTAACTCTTTGGCAAAAGACTTTTTATGGCCTACTACAGAGGCAAAAGATATAATGTCTGACTACAATGAAATGCGCAAACATATGATGGAATTGAGCAATGAGAAAGCAATGGCTATCAGTGATTCCTTGGTTATGAAAGATCCTAATTGGGCAACAGCCCACCTAGGTCAATTACATTACTACTGGTTAGAAAAAGAGGATGTTAAGTTAAAAGAGGTTTATGATATGGCCATGGGTAAACTTAAAGGCGCTAGTTTGGCAGAACAATATATGATAAAGTCTTATAATCCAGCGAAAGGCTCCGATACCCGTGGCAATCAGCGTATGGCGTTACTGCATGCACCAAATGATCCAATGATCCGTACTTGGTATGCTTGGGGTGAAAAAGATTTTGATGTAGCAATAGACATACTTCAAAAAGGTCTAAATCGAATGCCAGATAATACAGGACTAAATAATATGATTGCATACAAGTATATGTACAATGGTGACATGGACAAAGCGGAAAAACATTTTAAATTAAATACAATGTCTAATCCAAATATGGCCAATGGGCATGATTCTTACGGCGACTTTTTGCTTGAAAAAGGAGATAAAAAAGGTGCTAAAGCTTCCTTTATGAAAGCTTTTAAGTTGGATAGTAATTTTACTGTTTCAAAAGAAAAAGCAGATAAGATTGAAGAATAAATAAAAATAAAAATCCAAGGTAAAATAATAGAAGTGGTGATTCTGTCACCACTTTTTTATTTTTTGAAGTGTAGATAATTAAACTCGTCTATGAATAAAATACATGAGATGAAAATAAATTTTTCGATATTAATCATTGTATTGACCTTACTGATTGGATTGACGAAAACATCAAATGCACAAGTATGGAGCAAATCTTTTACAGCTGGGAACGTTGATTTAAATGGTAAATTATTAGGAGGTTCTGAGGTATTGCAACTAATTGGCCATAAAAACAAACTATTTGCCTCAATTGGCTATTGGCAAGATGAAAATAATATTTGGTACGGCGGGAATGATTCTAGTGTTGGCTGGGGGCAGATTATTCGATTAGATAAATCAAATGGACAATGGCAAGAAGATTTCACCCTTGGCAATAACTTTCTAAGACCAGAAATATTAAAACAGGTAATATTTACTAAAGATGCTTCAGGAAATCCTTTACCCGCGCCTGATACATTACTACTGGCAGCAGCATATTCTCCCAATTATATTACAGGCACGGTATCAGCAAGTAGCTTTACAAGAAATGATGCAAATGGTACATGGGATGAAAATAAAATTTATCAAGGTAGCTTACCTGCCGGTGAGAATTACTCTATCCGAGATATTCAAATTTATTCTGATCAAATAACTGGAATTGAACGAATTTATATTTCTGTCGGAACTAAAGGTATCTTTATTGGTAAATACAACGCTGCAACTCCCGGAAAGATAAGTTGGGTTCCTACACCTGAAATAGGACCTTTAAGTATTCGCCCTCTGGGAATAACTAATGCAAACAATACATTATATTTTTCATCGGGATATGAATTATACAGACGCATCGACGGAGTTTCTTCTTCGTTTACTATAGCTCATGATTTTAGTGATTTAAATACAAACATCAATTCTGCTGTTGGAGGAATTCGTGGATTGACAAGCATAACAAACCCAAATGATAACAATGAAGCTTTACTTTTGATGTGGTGTCCAAATGGACAATCTCAAGGATTAATTTATCGACTTGAACCAGATGGAAATGGAGGATTTAATCGCTTTTTTGAATCTAAAATCTCCTTGTTGGTAGAGGACTATTTGCCAGGATCAAATGTCAGTTATCTCCTAGGCGCTTATAATGAATTTTATGAGTACACTGATCCTATATCTTCTGAGACTTCTCATTTGATAGGATTTGAAGCCAACATAAATGGAGGAGGATACCCAACATGGAATGGTTATTATAAAGGAGCCATATACGCAAGAAGGCATGCTAATATGGAGTATTCCTTGGAAGAAATAAATGGTGTGATAGGAATAAATGATATGCCGTTAGTTGCAAATAGATGTTATGTAAAGTCTCCCTTTGAGAATGAAAATGCGATCTATTTTGGTGGTTTTGATCCAAATAGTAATACCGCAACCAATATGGCATGGATATTCAAAAAAGATTTTCAGACCAATACAACAAACGAACAAATTCAGGAAGAACCTAAATTACTTATTTATCCAAATCCTGCAATAAATCAACTAACACTCGAGGTCAAAACAGAAGAAGTCTTAGAATACGAAGTAATCTCAATTTTAGGAAAAACTTTATTATCTGGATTTGTTAGTTCTGATAAACAAATTATTGACATCTCAGAATTGGCATCAAACATATACTTCATTAAAATTGAGAGTCAATTAATAAAGTTTCTGAAAATTAAATAACGCATCTAATAATAGATATCAAATCATATATCCTCTAGACTCAGAGATAAGACCGGTATCATTTATCCATTATCTAATAAAGTTTCATTCTTGTTATTAGCTGATAAGATAAAGCGTATTGCTTTGACACAAGAATATAAGTCAACTTCACAATCTTTTCACATATCGATTAAAGATAAAGTGAATTTTAAGCGTCACACTATTGTATTATAACTGAAATAAAATAGAGGAAAGTAACTAATGCATAGAGCTAAAAACTTGGCATTCGAACCATTAGACTAATACCACTCAAATAAAAAGAGGCTGCTTAAAAAGCAGCCTCTTAAAAACGTATTGACTATAAGCCAAATGTTTAATCCTTATTTTCAGTTAATCAACAATGATCATTTTCTTAGTCTCACTAAAGTCATCAGAGAGTAGTGTATAGTAAAGAACACCTACAGTGTTGATATCACTCTTCTCGATAGAG
>DDCY01000031.1:27645-29848 GCA_002335865.1 Saprospiraceae bacterium UBA1994 | reverse complement strand
CCAAGTTATTCATTGACTCTTTGTGTACTATTCTACCATGAATATCCATGGCCTGCATCTGTGGGTCTATAGATTCCGAGAGCGTCATTTCAACATGAAATAACTTGTTGGTAGGGTTGGGGTATATGCTGAGATCTGTAATGGTATTCAACTCAGATATGCTGCTGGTGAGACACGGATCAGAGCAGTCCAAACCACTGTCATTTATAGTCCAACCAAAATTATCTATAATACTCTGCCTCTCAGTTTCACTATCACAGTAGTGGATGCCAAATTGTGGAGCAAAAGATACATTTGGTGTAAGATCAAGCGCAGACCATCCTATAAGGATATTATCATAGTTACATGTATTAAGGCCTGACTCATAAAACATATAAGCCATATTATTCACATTGGATACATCCCAATCCCCAATATCTTGATTGAAAGATGCTGCACCAGCAAACATTTCAAACATCTCAGTCACGTTTGATACATCCCAACCCCCAATATCTTGATTGAAAGATCCTGCAAACAAAAACATATCGACCATCTTAGTCACATTGCTCACATCCCAATCACCAATAGGTTGATTGAACTTTATTGCCGAATCAAACGTAGAGAACATACTAGTAACTTTACTCACATCCCAATCACCAATAGGTTGATTAAAAGAAGATGCTATCCTAAACATATAGTTCATATCAATAACATTGCTCACATCCCAATCTCCAATAGGTNNTCTCCAATAGGTTGATTGAAAGAAGTAGCTTCGCCGAACATCTCTCTCATAGAGGTGACACTAGACACATCCCAAGTTCCAATATCTTGGTTGAAAGATTCTGCTATATAAAACATACCGCTCATATCAGTCACATTGGACACATCCCAGTCTCCAATAGGTTGATTGAAAGAAGTTGCACCATAAAACATATAGCGCATATCAGTCACATTGCTCACATCCCAATCTCCAATAGGTTGATCGAATGATTCTGCACTACCAAACATATATCTCATATCAGTCACGTTAGACACATCCCAGTCTCCAATAGGTTGATTGAAAGTTCCGCCGAACATAACACTCATGTTGGTGACATTAGAAACATCCCAATCACCAATATCTTGGTTGAAAGAAGTAGCTCCGCTGAACATACCTCTCATATCAGTCACATTAGACACATCCCAGCTACCTATTTCTTGATTGAAAGAGTATGCTTGTCTAAACATCTCTCTCATATTAGTCACATTAGACACATCCCATTGACTTATATCATCGTTAAACGCGGTGTAATCTTTAAATAACCCTGACATATTGGTTACACAGGAAGTATTCCAGTCCGATATATTGCCGTAGATAGCTTCCGCGGTAGTCGGATCTGAAATCCATAGGTCCACAGCAGCTTGGATATTACAGTCATTGAAATCACAGCCAAGACACTCATCAGTACAGTCCAACTCATCGCCATCTATCGTCCACCCATAGTTATCTATAATACTCTGCCTCTCAGTTTCACTGTTATAGTAGTGGATAGTTTTAGCACGTAATATTACATTCATTGTAAGATCAAGCGCAGACCATCCTATTAAGGTATTATCATAGTTACATGTATTAATACCTGCATTATCAAACATTCCGTACATCTCAGTCACATTAGACACATCCCAGCCACCAATATCTTGGTTGAAAGAAGTAGATCCGCCGAACATATAACCCATATTATTCACATTGGATACATCCCAATCACCAATATCTTGATTGAAAGATGCTGCACCACCAAACATACCTCGCATATTAGTCACATTAGATACATCCCAATCCCCAATATCTTGATTAAAAGACTCTGCGATACTAAACATATCTTGCATATTAGTCACATTAGATACATCCCAATCCCCAATATCTTGGTTGAAAGACTCTGCATCTCTAAACATCTCTCTCATATCAGTCACATTAGACACATCCCAATCACTAAGGTCTTGGTTAAAAGACTCTGCATTTCTAAACATTGCAATCATATTAGTCACACTAGATACATCCCACTCACTAATATCTTGGTTGAAAGAATATGCACCATTAAACATCCCTATATAATTGAATGTATTCCAAAACCCCATATCAGTCACGTTGGACACATCCCAATCACCAATATCTGCATTAAAAAATGTTCTACCATTAAATGCAGCTCTCATATTAGTTACATTAGATACATCCCAGTCAGGCATA
>DDCY01000031.1:0-27593 GCA_002335865.1 Saprospiraceae bacterium UBA1994 | reverse complement strand
AGAGTATATTTTTCATCGATAGTATTTGTTAGTCTCTAAGGAATATTAGTAGTTACTAATGTATAAAATTTAAATTTTATCTTAATTCTCCAAATATTAAGTCTATTATTAAATGATACTTTTTTTTAAAGTAAATGTTTATTAATAACGAATTACTTACTTTTGATTAAAACTATCCAAAATGAAAAAAATTATCTATTTATTTTCAGCCTTATTAATTGTTTCCTGTGGCAGTGATGATGGAGGAAACGCTGAAACCGCCTTGTTAACTGTTAGTGATGGAAATCAAGAAGTGAAATTAAATACCATACTTGGGATATATGAACAAGATTGTTATAATCTTTTAACTGGTCAATCTATTGTTAATGCACCTCGTCTAGAAGGGTTTGATGAGGAGGATTTTGGTGGGTATATTGACTTCACTTTTAATCAAGAGGCATATCCAATGACATCTGGGACTTATCTCAAAACGAATTTTTGTACCTCCGATCCAAATGAACTAGATTTAGTTTTCCCTGAGTTATATTTATTTGGAGATGGAGACATTTTTTTTGAGGAAAGTGGATTGTTTGAAATTAGTTCTGGAACTCTAATCATAAGTAATATTACTGAAGATAAAATCACTTTAAGCTTTGAGGGTGAATTTGATTTTCATAATTTATTGGGCAACTATTTAGGTACTGTTAATTGTACTTTTGACTCAAACAATACGAATTATGAAGATTTTTATAATTAATTAGAATTCAAATTCTGCAAGACTATTTTTTTGTTTTTCACTTGCTCCCCATTGATAAATCTTAGTATATAAGTACCCGATGGCTCGTCAGATAGGTCTATTGATTTACTCACCTTGCCACCCAAGTTATTCATAGACTCTTTGTGTACTATTCTACCATGAATATCCATGACCTGCATCTGTAGGTCTATAGATTCCGAGAGTGTCATTTCAACATGAAATAACTTATTGGTAGGGTTGGGGAATACCTGAAAAGATGTTGTGACGAGCTTGTCCTTTGTAGTATTCCCGTTTTTTTATTGTATTAAACAAGAAGAATTTTGTATATTTAGTTGCAATTAAACATTAAACTTATATAAATGAAAAATTTAAAAATATTAATTTTATTATTTACGGGAATACTTTTGGTTTCATGCGGAGGTAATCCTAATTACGAAAAAAACTTGACCCTTGCTAAAAAGTGGATTGAGGCTTTTGAAACTGGAAATATTGACCTTTGGAAGGAGGTAGTCTCTGCAAATTTAGTTGATGTTGCGCCTATGTATGGAATGGGAGAAGTTGATTATAATACATCACTTCAAGTTGCTGAATTTTATGTGCAAAACTATACAAATGTAAAATTTGAAAATCAAGTTTGGTTACCAGGAATAGATACCTTGACTATGAAACCCGATGGTAGTGTTAGAGCATATGGCAATTGGACTGGGAAAAGTAAATCAACAGGCAGAGACTTTTCAATGGTCTCCTATCATAACTTTGGTTTTAAAGATGGCAAGATAGTCTCAACAGGAGAATATTTTGATGCAACTGGAATGGTTAATTCTGTTGGGCCTAATCAAAGAAATGTCGTTGTTGCTACGGCAAAAGTAAACAAGAAGAACATAGATAAATTTCAAGAATTAATGGATTCTGAAGGCGGTCTTTCGGTAACAAGAAATTATGACGGCTGTTCTCATCTTGAAACATTTTACAATGAAGAGTCAAGCACCTATTTTATTGTTGAATATTGGGAGTCTTTTGAAAAATATGAAACATATCTTGATTGGAGATTCAATAAGGACCCTTCAAAATTTACCGACGAAGTTTGGCCTTATGTTGATGGTGGCCAAAAAGGGTTTTCAGCATATTTCAACAATACTAAATATAAATTTTATTAGTAATAATAATCTCTTATAAATACGAACGCTACTAATTTACTTTAGTGGCGTTTTGTTTTAAACCACAGGCATATCTTCTTCTTTTAGTTTTGCTATTTCTAAACCTCGTAAATTGGTTAGATCTATATTTATAGACGAATGGCACACAGCTTTCTGAAGTTTTGTCATAGAACCAGTTCTTTTAAAGATTTCTATTACTACTGAGTAAGTCCTAATGAAGTTACCACAGAAGCAGAAATAACAGAGCACTTTCATTTAATGTCCTATTACATATTCAAATAAGGATATTGAACACGTTCGTTTGAATTCAAAATATAACATAACTCAATTTATGTCAGTATATTTGTATATTTGTATACTTGTATATTTGAATCAAAATCCAGTTGAAATGAAAAACTTTAAAACTATTCTGATATTGACATTAATTCTTGATATCATTCAATTTATACCTTTGGTGCTTGCAAAAATGGGAGGTGAAATGAAAAGCCAAATGATAAGCGACTTTAATATCGAAGGATTAGCTAATAGTGCACCAGCCTTAGAAGTTTTTGATATTATGTTTCATATCATTGGATTCATTTATTTAGGAACTATACTTTCTGTTGTATATACTCTTAGATTAAAAACTCTTGAAGGATTAAAGTCAGCAACTTTTGTGTTATTTATTGTCCACTTATTTTGGACTTTACCAGATTTTGTAAATTTACTAAGCGGTAGTTCAGCCCATCCACCTATTATAATTATGATACTAACTTTAATTCCAGTTCTTGCATTGAGTTATGTGTCACAAAAGGGGGAGTTAAAGTCTTAATAATTCAATCAATTAAAAATGAATTCTAAAAATACACTTACAGCAATAGGAGTTTTAAATATTCTTCAGGGTATAGGTTTCTTCATAGGAGCTGAAACATTAACAGAACAGTCTTTTCCTACTGAATTATTAGAAGGAGGAGGATTAGTTGTTGGAACGGCTATGCATTGGCCTTTATCAGTTGCTTGTATTGTTATTGGTATTATAATTCTATCAACAAGAAGTTTAGAAATGAAAGATGCAAAAAAGGTATTATTAAGCATTGGGATAGCTTATTTGTTCTTTTTAATTAACGGTCTTTTACAACACTTTACAACCCCTGTTAATGTTCCTATGCAAGCAATTGGATTAATTGCTTTAATTAGTATTCTTGCATTCTATACAGCTTTTAAGAAAACCAACTAAACCATAGGCATATCTTCTTCTTTCAGTTCTGCTATTTCTAAACCTCGTAAATAGGTTAGACTTATATTTATAGACGAATGACACATAGCTTTCTATAGCTTTAATCTATTCTTCTTCGTCTATATTTAAGAACAAAGGCTGTTCTTTAAACTCATATAAGCCTAAATTAACAGCTTTCTGCTCTGGGGTAACAAAATGCTCCTTAAGTTTATACTTCATTTTGGACTTATTATGGGCTAAGTTATTTCATAGAATTTTGTAAACTAGTGTATTGGTTTAACTGAAAAGGCTTACAAAATGAAAAATATTAGCTGGGTTAATAAAGTAATTATTATTTGTGGAATTATCATTGGTATTTGCCTCGTATGTATTCAATTTTTTTCAGATAAATCATAGTTTATGGAAAAATTAGAAAAATTTATATTATCAATTAAGTATCTACCTGCCATATTATATTTTGGTTCTGTTGGATTGCTTGTATATAACTTTTATTGTGATATAAGTAATGAAACAGAATTTCTTAATGTATATTTAGAAACTCCATTAATTATTATCTTTTGTTATATGACTTATTTGGGTATAAAAAAATATCAAAAAAAATAAAGCATATGTCCTTAAATATAAAACAAGGAGCAAATTGATTAATCAACTCCTTGTTTTGTTAAGGTATACCAATCTTGGTGTTGGGCCAATGAATTATATCTTTATACGCTTTGAGTTTTTCAATTACTATGTTGAGCAATCAAACTATTATCATCATTCACACAACATTGTATCAAATTTTAAATGGAGTTGAGTTCCAACATTATCACCCAAAACTTCCCATCTATAAGTAAGAAGAACATAAGTATTTCCTCCATCTAAATCTACCCAATCATCTATCCCTTTGGCACCATTTTTTAAATCATCTTTTACGGTTAATCCCATATTTGCGCTATAATCTCTTCCCTTAACCAAATATTTACATCTATGTGCTTCTATTTCTTCTTCAGCTTTTTGGTATGAAATCATTTTTGATTTGGTGAAGTTGGGCAAAGTATTATATACCTCAGACGGCAACATTGAAAGTTTAAAAACAGTACAAGAAACAAAAGTGCAAATTGCTCCTAGTAATATAACTGAATTAATTGATTTTACCATAATAAATATTTATCCTTTTTTAATACCTCGAGGTGTTGTACTCGCATATTTTTTATCTCCTTCTATAAATTAATTTCCTATGATCATGTTTTTGAATAGACTATTGTTTAGAGCGATCCAGTTCATAATCATTGCTTTCCAAAAATATTTTAGATTTATTAAATAATAATAATGTAAAAATTGATTATTACCAAATATTATTAAATTATATTATTATAATTAGAATAATAATAATACAAATGGAGTAATTAATAAAATATAAATATACAGTTTTTCTTAAAGTTATAAATCCTGCCAATAAACACCTTAAATCCGAGATTGTAATTGGTATACTTTTGATTTCATTGATACGACTAGGTACATTCTAAAGCACATATCTTTAAACAAAAAACTAGGAGTTGATTAATCAACTCCTAGTTTTTTATAGGTATACCAATCTTGGCGTAGGGCCAATGAATTATATCTTGATATGCTTTGAGTTTTTCAACTACTATATAGCAATCAAACTATTTCTATAAGACTATTTTTTTATTCTAGTAAACCTAGCTGCATTAAAAACGAGTAGTTATCAAAAAAATCTTGTTCCTGTAATACTTTTCCATCTTTCATTAATACCATGGTAGTACCACTGATGTCTACTTTTTTGTTAGTTGCAGGGATTCCAAACATCTCTCCATCATGAGTTCCTTTAAAATTCCAATGTTTAACTACTTTGTCTCCTTGCCCAACTACATCAATAAAGTTAAATTGAGCATCAGAAAAACCAGTTAAATAATTATTATAATAATCTCGAAAAGCTTCAATACCAGTAATGTTACCTTCTGACGTTACTACGGTTACTTGCTCATCAAAACTGTCTGTATTTATAGCATTACTATCTCTAGTTTCAAAAAAAGCATCCCAAGCCATCTTGTAGGTATTGATATTTTTCTCTGTTTGTGCATTAAGTTTTGCTAAAGACTCACACTCTTTATTTAATTCTTGTTTACAACCAATAAGTAGTAATGTTATAATTGATAATAGAATAATATTTTTCATTATTTTTCATTTAAGTTTAGAAAGAACTTAAATTTAATGATTTTAATAGACTTTGGGGATAATATCTATCGTGTGATTAATCAAATCAAAATCTTGGAGTAAAATTGATATTTTTGCCTTATTCATTACCAAGTAGTCTAGAGCGTAATTAATTTAATACTTTTAAAAAAAAACAACAAAATGAAAAGACTACTTATTTTTTCTACTTTACTGATTTTTACTTTTGGTTGTGATGACGAGTTAGATGATATTTCTTTACCAGCTTATACAATTGAAGGTAAATGGGTAATAGATGGCGGTGTTCCAGAAGGAAATACAATGTACCTCTATGAGGATGGCGTCCGATACACATATTATTGTGTTGAGGGAGACTGTCAATCTTTATATGATTCATTTCAAGCAGCTGATGGAAATCATATACCAGGCACTAACCCTTATACATTTGAAGATGATGTTCTAACGGTTGATTTACATTTTGACAATGAATTAATTACCCCAATCAGATTTGAATGTAATGGTGGAGAGGTATATTTTGAAACTCCTGGATATAGTTTATTTAGATTAAGTTCTGGCTGTAACTAAGTCATAAGCATATCTTCTTCTATCCGTTTATCTTTTTCTTTACTACCTTAATAGTCTATGTTCATATTTTTTGCCTAAAAAATCAATTTTTTAAAGAATTTATTTTACCTACTGCTATTCATTTCTTTTACCTCATACTCACAAAGTATAATTGAAGAGGGGAGTAGTAATGTCATTCCTAAAAAACTATTAATCCAAGATAATATAGAACGTATTATACTTGATTATACCCAGTCGGATGAGATGGGGTTAATTAAAATGCACGCCCCTTTTGGATGGACAGAACCAATTATTGAAGCAAAGTTTGAAATTAGAGGAATAGTCTTGAAGGGGCTACTTGGACTAGAGTACCAGGGCAGCGAAGATCACATAGTTAGTGGTATTGGTTTCGTTATTCCAAAAAACACTCGGGTAAGAATATTCAACGCAGGTAAAGAAGAATTAATCTTGGTAGAGATCTTAAGACCAGCTTATAAAGAAGAATTAGTCCAAAAATTTAAAAATTTTAAATTATAGCAAATCTTTTTTCTTAATTCTACCTCTGTATTACAATCTTTTTCACACTCTTCTTTTCCTCTGATGTAATCTCCACTAGATAAACACCATTATCAAGGTTACTAGTATTGATCATATTGTTTCTGTTAGTAGAAAGATTGCTCAAAATTCTTCCTGCAAGATCCAATATCTTTATCGACAATGCATCTATTGTCTTATGGCTTATGTATAGACTTTCGTCAGCTGGGTTAGGGTAAATCGTGATTTCATTGTCAAATTTATTATCAAGAGTACTAGTAACGAATGAATCATCGATTGCAATATTAAATTTTGTTATTTCTACCCATCCACCTTCACCATCCACGACATCAAATCGGAGCATGTCAGATTCACTACCATTGTCGGAATGTAAATAGGTAAGATTATTTAACTGAATATCATTCTGTGTCCATTGATCTCCTATTTGTAGAGTAACCAGATTAAGCTGTAATTGGCCATGCTGAGGTGCTGTTACTAGCGTATAGAGTAGTTGATCAAATGTGTTATCAGGATCGGTGGTTAGCATTTGAGGTGACTGTATTACGTCTCTTGTTCCAGGAGGTAACTCTAGTACATTGTTATTTACAAGTACTGGAGGGTTTAGACTCACATTTGAACATATTTCTATAGTTGCTTGCTCAAATTTTCCGCTATTTCCTGTTACATTATCGTCAAGTTGCAATATCCATAATCCTGCAATATCTTTTCCATTCAAGTCGCTGAGGGCTACTTCTGGTTTGTATGTCTCTTGACTATTGAGTGGACATGAAAAATCGGTAGGCGATTCATCATCAAAAGCACAATTGAAGTTACTTTGATTTCCACATTCATTGCCGAATAATTTTACTCTATCTCCATCCGGAGCTTGCAAGTAGGCTGTAAGATCTTTATTCCTTTCATGTAAACCTTTGAAGACTTTTACATTCACATCAGCTACTTGACCTAGTCCACTTACTGGTATTTCCGCTAAAATGCTAGGTGTCCCAGATTGTGATATATTTTTAGGTAGATTATTCGCCTCAAATGATTGACAAGAAAGTGACTCCGTGCTAAATGCATATACATCAGGAAATTCTCCTTGCCTGCAATCATTCTCTGCTCTAACCCTCCAGTAGTACACACTTGATACTTCTAGTATTTCTGATGGCGTATAATTTGTATTAGTAACTGTAGCCGAATGAACGATAGTTGCTTCTGTAAATCCAGGATTCGTAGCTATTTCTACTTTATAATTAAATGCATTCTGCACCATTGTCCACTCTAATGTAGGCAAGGATGTATAACCTTTGATTCCATTTTCAGGACCTATGTAAGCTAGGTCACTGAAATCTGTAGCAATATTATTAA
The DNA here is from genome assembly GCA_002335865.1 of Saprospiraceae bacterium UBA1994. Taxonomy (GTDB): domain Bacteria; phylum Bacteroidota; class Bacteroidia; order Chitinophagales; family Saprospiraceae; genus UBA1994. The sequence goes on along the minus strand of DDCY01000031.1, from coordinate 19,843 downwards.
TGGGTATAATTCTTTCTAAAGAATCTATACCTTCTGCTATTGCTAATATTTTCATCTCATAATTTCCGGTAGATAATACGTTTGAAAAATCTAGATTGAGAGTAGTACTCTCTCCAGCCATTAAAGTAGCGGTAGTAAAATCAGCTTCTGCCTCTGCAGGAAGACCTTCTATTTCCATTCTCACAGCTCCTTCATAGCCTCCTAGTCCCTGAGTGGATATCTCTATAGCATAGGTGTCAGAGCAAAGAGCAATTTTGGTTTCTGCTGACTCGAAGTATACCTTGGGTGTACTTGGCTCCTCTACTATATTATTTCGATTGCTTACATCGAAAAATATATTGTCCGCTGCTCTTACTACGATTCTAGCTCGAGTAGTAAGTCTTGTGGGAATTACTATTTCTTGGGATCCATCGTTAGGTGTATTTTCCGCTAGTAAGATTAAGTCATCAGTTAATTTATCAGTGTTAAGTTCTGAATCATATGAGATATAAATATTTACATTTTGACAGTTTATCGGCGCGAGATCAGTGCCCGCAACATCCCAAGTAACCGTTTGTTGGTCACCAGCATTCATCACATCATTTGTGTTATTGGAAGTAACTAAGAAAGGACCTCCTACATCACTTGCAAAAAATGCAACCTCTTCCCAAGAGGCTGTACCGCCTCCAGGATTATTATCCCTAACTACAAATTGAAAATTGTAATTTCTATTGTATTCAGCTAGGATTTCCACTTTGCTACTACTGTTCGATAGTAGAAGATTATCTTTTGGAAATATTCTTGTTTTATTTTCATCTGGGTAGTATACTCTAAATGCAGGAGCATTATTTAAAGGCGCTCCAAGTGAACTCAAAGGCCCACTGTTTACTTGTTCCCAGCTATAGGTCATATTGTTTCCATCTTCGTCAGTAGCATCTCCTGTAAGGATAAATGGGGTACCTATCGGGATGTAGAAACCGTTAGTATAATTCAATTGTACGTCGGCTTCGTGATTGTTGATATTAATCTCTTCTGCACATGATTGCGCTGCATCTCTAGTGGAGCGATAAATATTAGTTAGCGAGCCTACGTGGTAATAGTCATCATTGCCTCCTTGTACATTATTAGATCCGCAGAGTCCTGCATAAGACATTATAGTAGTTCCTGATCCAGGCTCAAATCCATTAGGTAGTGATTCGTTACCATCACCAGAACAATTGTTGAAAGAGTGTGGTGATCCCAATTGGTGTCCCATTTCATGAGCGGCTATACTTACCGTTACGTATTCTAGATTGCTCGAAGCATGACATGTAACTCCACCACCTTTGTTGTTACTACAGATAGAACCTAAATATGCTACGCCACCTACATCTGTACAAGCTCTATGATAAATATGTCCAAGATCGTAGCTTCCAATACCTATAGTATTATTAATTACTGTTGTATTACGAGATAGTAGCCACCTTCCCGTTCCTGAATCAGGTGGGAAATTGCTTGGGATAGCATATGGATCAGTCTGTGGGTTATCATAAATAATTTCATCATTACGATCCACTAAGATCATTCTTATGGATAAGTCATTTTCAAATATTTGATTTAGTCTAGTGACCGTAGTATTTATATCAGCTAGTACCTCTTCTATATCTGATCTTATTTGACCAAATTCCCCTGTACAAGCAACGGCCAATCTGTATTGTCTCAGTGGGATATTGTTACCTCTTAAGGTCACATTTGTTTCCTGTCCACCTTGTATTTCAATATCTTTGAGCTCATCCAGGATACTTTCAGGATCCTGAGAAGTACCGCAGGCCATCTGATGTGATTCCAATTGTACTTCATGATCCTTTACGAAATAACTAATATACTCTGTAGTAGTGTTTGTCGAATATGGATCAATATAGACAGTGCCATTTACCGTACGTATGGCAGCATAGAATCCTTTCTTGTTTAGACTAATTCTTAGATTTTCGTAGTCATTTGACCTCCCATAACCCTTGTAAGATTTTATGTTGGGATACTTTTCGGATATTTCCTCCATCATGGTGGGCGATTCATACACCATGAAAGTTTTGAATGTTCCGTCTGGCATAGGCACCTTGAGGCTTATTTCTTGACTTACTCTATCTCCATCTAGCTCGTGAGGAGCTTTACCAAGATAATTATTGATCCCTTCGATATCTAGCGCTAAAGTTTGATAATGATTGGGTATTATAGTCCTTTCTTGATCTGCTCTTAGAGAGACATCCGAATCTTGGATAGGAGAGAAAAAAGATTGTCCGATAATTGAATTAACAATTAAGCTAACAGCAAAAAACAATAATATTCGCATCGCGGTGGTTTAAAAATGAATCATTATGACTTATAAAGTGAGTTTTGTTTATAAGTTTGAGCGCAAATATAAACTATAGAAAGTTTAGAAAGATGTGTCACAAAGGACTAATATATTAATTATTGTAAAGGGACTGATCAAAATGTCGCCTTGACTTGAGCCCTTGCAACATGTACGATAGGTGAAATACCAGTTTTTCGTCCATCATAGCTGATATTTAGGTCTACATTTTTCGCCATTCTTCGGGTTATATTGAGATTCCATAAGTAGTTTTTACCATCTTTTAGGCCATCTAAAAGGTCATACTCTATAGTACTATTTGCTGTACCATTATATTCCACATTGACTAGCGAAAAACTAAGGTTGTAACTTGATTTACTGGCTCTACGGTAGGTAGATTCGAATGTAATATCGTGGCTATTTGCTGTTTCCATTCCACTCAATTGTTGCAGTCGGGTATCATATTGGTAGGAACTGATAATCCTCCAATTGGCTGTAGGCCTCCAATTTATTTCAGGGCTGACATTCCAATATTTGATGTGGAAATTTCGCTGGCTAAAAAAATTAGATTCATAAGTTTTGGTACCAGTCTTTACGTTGACTATAAAGTCAGTTGCAGAAATAATTTGAAATCGTAATCTACTAAAATATTCAGCCAAACCGCGGTCTTCGATTCCTACAATCTGAACATTCCTATTTTCAGTAAGTCTATTGCCCAATTGTATATCAAAAGCAGTACTCGTTCTATTAAAAAATAACGTATTAGCTATCAGAGACCTGTAAGATGTAAGCGATACATTATCGAGGCTGAAATTCAGTGGCTGAAAATTAGATTCTTCACCATTATCTTCTACTTTTTGATTAAATCTGATACTGTGATTAGTAGCAAATTTTCTAAAGAAGTTCTTCTTGTTCTTAATCACTTTATGAGGGTTGATCCTAAGACTTATGTTTAAAGATTGGTTATTGGTCCTTATAAATTCATTGTTGAATAAAAATATTTTGATGTAGTTGGCAGTATCTATTTCACTATATTCATAAAGAAATAATTCGTCTTCTTCAGGCGTACTACTATTTCCAATATAAATATAATTTCCTTGACCAGGCTCTACTTTTTCATAGGTAAATTCTTGTTTTGGTTCTTGCCCAGAGCTTATATCGTAGTTCATTGTAGAACTCAATAGACCATTCCAGAGTTTGATATTATATGCTATTCTTGATAGTATGGTGGTTTTAGATTGTTGATCTATAGCTTCCTGATCTATTACTTCAAAATCCCTTACACCCAATGTCCATTTTAAGTTATTGGAATCGTTGATTTTCCACTTCGATTCTGCGGATAATTCATTGGTTTTTATGGATTCTACTAAGGCCCCATTAATAGGTAGTTGATCTGATCTTTGCTTGGCTTCTATTTTGATAGTCAGTTGGTTATCTTGATTGTTTTCTATGATAAACCGATTGATATTGAAGTCAAAACTTCTATCTTGCAACGATTGATCTACAGTCTGTATCACTTCATTTTTTTCTTGCTCATAGCCATACTCTATGGTCCAGCCTCCTAATTTATTTATGGTCTTACTTATGTTTATTTTGGGTCGTACAAATAGACTATTTTTTCCATAACCTTCACTTTCGAGATACTTACCTAACGCTATCATATTCCATCCTTTATGATTGTATTTGGCATCTATATAGTGCTGTCTTCCTTCGTATAGCGATATACGCTCATAGCTAGATAATCCATATCTAATTGAGAGCTGATTTCCCTTTTGTAGATTTATAACGGATTTTATTATTTGCTCGTTAGCAGTATTGGGTTCCGTTATACTCCATTCTCTACTAAATTCTGCAGCTCTATAAGGATTTAATGGATTAAATTTTTCATCCACGTATTCATAGTTAAGGTCTGTACTCAGTCTCCAAAGTTTAGCACTGTCCAGAGCCCATTCATGTTTATATCCTATATTAGTCGCTAGCCCTTGATTATCTTCTTTGTTCAGAATGGAGAGCCGATTAATGTCTAAATTGGTCCATCCCAATTCCCCGTAGAGCGTGGCGTTTTTGGATATTTGATATTCTATCCGACTGGTTAGCATTTGTTTTTGCTCCGGAGGTACGATTCTGATTGTAGGTAAGTATGTACCCATACCAGTACCGACATATTTGTATACTCTACCATTCGTACCGATTTCATTATCTATGATATAGTCACCATTCCCTCCTTCTACCTCTGAGAATATGGCTGTGAAGAGGGGCATATTAGTATCATTACTATATTTGAGTATAAAGTCATCTGGATTTGGACTAGTTGGGTGATCTAACATGATATATGTTATTCTTCCTTGGTCACTAGCATCTTCTTGTAATGCATTTACTCCAGATCTTACTGCGTCCATTAGGTTGTCTCCGCTGGTAGCTAATATTTGCTTGTCTATGCTATCTAATGCAGCTTGCCCGCTTCCATTCTTACTATCCTGTTCGCTATAAAATTGTGTGCTGATTTTAAGCTTATTGCTGGTATAATTTGATTCTAGGGTATATAGCGTTCTTAAGTAATTTTGGTCAGTATATTCATATTCTATAATTATACGACTTTCTCTTGCAACGATTCTCTTTGGGGTAAAAACTATTTCTGCTCTATTGTAGTCAATGGAATAATCGAAATCTTCCCCACGTTCCAGTAATACTCCGTCATAGTATACTCTTTCTGATCCAGCTAGTACTATTAAAAACCGTTCTCCGTTGGCTCCGGTTAGTTTATAAGGGCCTTGATTCCCCTCTTCTACCGGAAGGGTTAACCTATTAAATTTTCCTTTGGATACGGCAAAACTAGCTCTAGATTCTACTTTTTTGGTGGTAGATAGAGATTGTCCATGAGTTACACTAGCTCCTTTTAGTTTTTTAAAGTATTTCATGAAGTAGCTGTTGCGGCTTTGCTGTTGATAATCTCCAGCTACCACTGAGGTTTTATCCTTGGTTAGCCTTATATACACTTGGTCAAATTCTTGCAAAGACTGGGTATTGCCTTCCGGTTGTATAGGGATATTATCGTCTGATATAGCCGCTACTATCTTGAGTCCATTACCTAGATCGCCAGCGAGTTGCAAATTAAAATTACTATTGAGTACTAGACTTTGGCTATTGCCCACAGAAAACCCGCGTGTAAAGCTTCCATTGTAGTCAAGGCCTTTTCCAGATATAATTGCCTGATTATTTGAGTTTTTGAAAGGGCTGTAGTCGTATCCTATGTAAACGATATCTTTTTTCACCATTTGAGTGGTGTCCAAGTGGCTAAGTACTTCTCCAAACCTAAAATCAAATGTGCGATATGAAATTTTTAGAGAATCAGATTTTTTGCAAAGAGAAGGTAGACCTAATATTTCATTGTCAACTACAGTATATTCATTAGAAAGCAATCTTATGTTTTGATACTCTATGATTACTGATGATGGCAGAATACTAAGACTGTCTTGAACAAGAATACAATTACTATCTTTAAGTCCTATGTTGTTGGTTATTTGAGAATTACATATACTAGTTATGCTTAATGTAAATATTACAATAAAGACTAAGTATAGGTGTGATATAATGGTTGTTTTAATCAAATTATCTTTGATGCGCTCAAAATGCTTGTTTTCGTTAACAAGCATAACGTAATATTCTATCAGAAAGCTATACTTACTATTATTAATTTGGAAAAATCTCTAAATCACACTGGTCAAAAAATAAATATTAACTTTTTCTAAGCTGATTCTTTCTATTTTTTAATTTTTTATTCCAAATGCAAACTGCAAATAAAATATGTTCGGATTCATAATTCTTTGAGATATTTGTACAGTATAACATTCTTTGTAGTAACAAATTATTTAATTAATAATTCAGTTATCTACTAAATTTTAGTATTATATTTGATTTCTTTTCACTGCTTTTCTAAATGAATTAGTGATGTAATCCAAATATGGCAGCTTTTTTGTTCCAAATGCTTCTCACCAATTACAACTTTAAGGAAATTAATAATGTTATCTAATTTTTTGAAGACAAAATACCGTCTCTAGTAATCAGTCAAAACAAATTCAATTGATTATATTTGTAAATAAGTTAATTTTTTGGTGATGCAAACTATTGCTCTCTTCCCAAGAGCGTTAACCCAGTTACTTAATGAAATCGAAAGTATTTATTCCCCTTATCTGTTCTTTTTTGTTGTTTAGTATATCTACATCAGCTCAGATTTACAGATCATTTGATGGGAGCCAAAATAATATAAACAATCCTTTTTGGGGTGCTGCAAATACTCAGCTCATTAGAATTGCTCATTCAGACTATGCTGATGGCATTTCAGTTCCGAAGCTAGATTTGACTTACGATAGACCTAACCCTAGGGTTATTAGTAATAGACTTTTTGCACAGACAACCGCAATATCTAACGGATTAGCACTTTCAGATTTTATTTGGGCATTTGGTCAATTTGTAGACCATGACATTTCATTGGTCGAAAATGATCCAGATGAAATCTTATCTAATATTGAGATACCAAGTGAAGATCTATTTTTTACACCTGGCTCGATTATGCATATGTCCAGGTCCATGGCGGCTCCAGGAACAGGAACTGATATTAACAATCCACGTCAACATACCAATCAGATCAATTCGTTTATCGATGCTTCAACAGTGTATGGATCTGATGAAGATAGAGCCAATTGGTTAAGGACTTTTGATGGTGGCAAACTTAAAACTTCGCCAGGTAATTTATTGCCTTGGAATACAGTTACCGGGAATATAAATGATGAGATAGATTTCAATGCTCCATTTATGGCGGATGACACAAGATCGTTGACAAAATATTTTGTTGCTGGGGATATAAGAGCTAATGAAAACCCACTTTTACTTTCATTTCACGTTGTCTTTTTAAGAGAGCACAATCGGCTTTGTGAAGAATTAGGATTAGCGCACCCTTCATGGAATGATGAACGTATATATCAAAGAGCACGTAAACTTGTAGGTGCCCTCATTCAAGAAATAGTATATAACGAATGGCTGCCTGCAATGGGAGTAGAGCTTCCTAATTATTTAGGATATAATGCTACTATAAATCCATCTATAAGTAATGAGTTTTCAGCAGCGGCCTTCAGATTAGGCCATACATTAATTAATTCTAATATCATCCGTATGAATAACGACGGATCAGATATATCAGGAGGAAATATCTCTTTAAGAGATGCTTTCTTTAATCCATTTGTTATGGTTTTATCTGGAGGAGTAGATACTTTTTTTAAAGGTATGGCTACGCAAGTGCAGCAAGAAATGGACTGCAAAGTAATAGATGATGTAAGGAATTTCCTTTTTGGAGCTCCTGGACAAGGTGGATTGGATCTGGCAGCAATTAACATTAATAGAGGTAGAGAGCGTGGGATTCCCTCTTTCAATCAAATAAGACAGCACTTAGGTCTACCCTCAGTCAATTCATTTTACACATTGACGAATGATCAAGAGGTAGCTGATATATTGCAAGAAGTATATGGGAGTATCGATAATCTTGATCCGTGGGTAGGTATGGTAAGCGAACAGCATGTAGGATCAGATGCACTATTTGGTGAGTTGATAATGACTATACTCGAGGAGCAATTTCAAGTGCTTAGAGATGGAGATAGATACTATTACGAAGTAGATAATGAGCTGACTGCAGCACAAAAAGAAATGGTATCAAATACTTCAATGAAAGAAGTTATCGTGCGTAATACTAGTATAGATTTAATGCAAGATCAAGTTTTTATAGCTATGCCTCATGAAATGATTTCTGATGGACCAGTAATCAAACAATTTGATCTAGAAGCTCAGTTATATCCTAACCCAACTTCTGGTAATGAAACTACTATCAAATACTTCTCGGATATAGATCAGAATATCAATTTAGATGTTATTGATTATCAAGGAAGATTGATCACTTCTGTGGTCTTGCTTGCTTATGCAGGGGATAATTATTTCCAGATGGTATTACCTGCTAATATGCCTAGAGGTCTTTATAATATTAGACTTCAAACGCAGTACGGCTATAATATTCTGAAGCTCATAAAAGAATAACATAATATCAAACATAGTTTAAAAAATAATCGCTTTGAAAAGGACCATTCTCCCAATCGGAGAAGATTCATCAAGCAAGCGGGTATGGGAACTATTGCCGCGAGTTTCGCTGGCTGTGATTCTATTGTAAATTCAGACTATCAGAAATCCAAAGAAGATTCAAAGGGTATTCCTACACCACTTATTATTAGTACATGGCCACATATCTTGGATAACCAGATAGCGCTTAAAGCGGTCCAAGAAGGCAATCTATTAGATGGCATAGAGAAAGGCATTAATAACGTAGAGAATAACCCTCTAGATCAGTCTGTAGGAATAGGAGGGCGCCCTGATAGATCAGGTACTGTTACACTTGATGCTTGTATCATGGATAAGGAGCATAGGGCTGGATCAGTCTGTTATCTCAAAGATATCAAGAATCCTATCTCTGTAGCTCGATTAGTAATGGAAGATACTCCACACGTGATCTTAGCCGGTGATGGTGCTTTGCAATTTGCTCTAGATAAAGGGTTTCAGAAAGAAAATCTACTCACAGAAAAGTCAAAGGCAGAATATGTAGAATGGCTTAAAACTGCGGAATATAAACCTAAAGTCAATGTTGAATTACATGATACAATAGGGATGTTAGCGATAGATCAAAATGGTGATATCTCTGGCGGTTGCTCTACAAGTGGACTAGGATATAAGATGCAAGGTAGGGTGGGAGACTCGCCTATTATTGGGGCAGGACTTTTCGTAGATAATGAGGCCGGGGCAGCCACAGCTACAGGTATGGGAGAGTTGGTTTTGACCACTTTAGGATCGTTTCTTACTGTTGAATTTATGCGTCAAGGAATGTCACCGTTAGAAGCCTGTAAGGCAGCAGTAATGCGTACCATAGAGAAGAATAAAGACTCCTATAAAGAGATGCAAGTCGGCTATGTAGCATTGGATAAATACGGGAGATATGGTGCTTACAGTATTCAGCCAGGATTCCAATACACCGTAACCTATCAAAATCATAACAAAGTCTATGATGCACAGAGTTATTTAAGCTAAATTTCGGTTGGTTAATTTGTCCTACGTCTATTAAATTTAATTTCCGTTTTTCTGACGAAAATATTCATATTCTCCTTTAGAATTTCTAATAAGATACTTTTCATTTAAGGGTCAATCTATAGGTGATTTACTACCCTTTTATCGCATTTGGCATTCCTTTTGCAATTGTTCGCTCGAAGATAAGTTTATTGACTTTGGTCAAGACTCATTATTAAAAATATAAACCAACATATGCTATCTATGGTATATGTGACAGGAGAGTAATATGAGCATGATAAATACTATTATAGCCGACTGCCAAATATTGATGATCGAAGGGTTAACTGCCATTTTTAATTCTACAAGTAATCCGTCAATCAAGGTATCAGCGACGGCAAACAACTCTGCAGATTTACTTAAGAGAGTTAGCTTGGGTGATTGTGACTTATTGATAATGGATATTAATTTTCCTGGAGAAGATGGGATTGAATTAATACCTATACTCAAAAGCTATTGCCCAAATATGAGAGTGATAGTATTGACTACTTATACAGATAGGAAATTTGTCAAGCGTGCATTTCTGAACGGAACAGATGGATATATACTAAAAAGTAATGATTCTCTAGACCTTTTTCAAGGTATCAATGCTGTGATGGAAGGTGACACCTATATGTCCGATGGATTGAGAGTGACACCAGCATCAAGTAGGACATATGTAACACAAGCTGTAGCTAATTTAGCTAATAGGTTTTATGAGGATAGCTACACAATGAAACAAAAATTAACCAAGAGAGAGCAGGAGATATTACATCTTATTGCTGAATCTAAAAATAATAGAGAAATAGCTAAAGATCTATATATAAGCGACCAAACCGTAGGTGTACACCGCAAAAATATAATGAGAAAACTAGGCGTACGGAGTACAGTCAACCTCATAAAATTTGCGATTGAGCATCAATTGGTATAAACTAAGATCCATTCTAGAATAATAATTGAGAGATCAGTTTTTTTCGAATAAAATACAAGTACCCAAGAATTATAAAATTTATATTATGAGAATTACTACATTTTTATTTCTGTTTATCTCATCTATTGGTTTTTCACAAACCACTCCCATTAACAATTCAAATTTTAACGATGCCGTTAACGACTGTTTGGAAACTCATCCAATTACTGGTCTTTGTATAGATAGCGAATATGGTCCTATGCCTGACTGGGATGTGTCTAATGTAACATTTATGGAATTGGCATTTGCAGATAGGACAAATTTTGATGCAGATATTAGTGATTGGGAAGTCTCTAATGTCACGAATATGGCAGGAATGTACACTCGAGCAGAATCATTCAATCAAGANNTATTGGGGATTGGGATGTGTCGAATGTCACCAACATGAGTGGTATGTTTGATCAAGCAACTTCTTTCAACCAAGATATTGGTGTTTGGAACGTATCTAATGTGACTAATATGCTTGGCATGTTTGCTTTCTCTAATTTAAATACAAATACATATGACGCAATACTTCAAGGCTGGGCAACTCAAGATCTTAATACTGGTTTAAATTTAGGGTCTCAATCATTGAATTATTGTAACAGTCAAGTAGAAAGACAAAGTATTATAGACAACTTTGGATGGACGATAAATGGTGATGATTTAGACTGCTCAGATGCTACAGATTGTACCTTAGCGTGTAATGATAATGTACAAATCTCTTTGAACAGTGACTGTGAAGTGGTTGTAACTCCTGGTATGCTTTTGGAAGATGAAGGTGGGCCAACGTGCGCCTATACAGTCGAAATATACGATGCCGACGACAATCTTATACCAGGCGCCTTATTAGATGCTTCTCATGTAGGGCAAACACTTCAAGCTAGTGTTTTTCTATATGGAAACTCTTGTTGGGGTACCATTAGTGTAGAAGATAAGCTCAAGCCAGTTATTGATTGCGCACCAGATTTTAATATTTTTTGCTACCAATCATTTAATCCAAGTCTTCCTGATGTTACAGATAATTGTGACTCTAATCCAACGATTTCAGTTTTAAGCGATATTACTACTGATTTAGATTGTAGTGATCCTAGTGGACTTAGTGCGATTAGAGTTATTTCTTATATCGCTGAAGACGCGAGTGGAAATGTATCAGATATTTGTACTCAGACAGTCAATTACGTCCGTGTTGGTATAGATGATATTTTATTTCCAAATAATTTAGACGATGTAGAATCTGATGCATTAGTATGTACTAATTATACCGCGGATACATGGAACGAAAGTAATCCTGATTATCCGTTCTTTGATATTACCGGTGTTCCAACGACACTTAATGGCTCTGCTATTCTACCAAACAATCCTCTATGTGAATTGACGGGTGGTTACTCTGATCAAATATTTGATATCTGTGATGCCAGCTTTAAAGTATTAAGAACATTTACAATTTTAGATTGGTGTACAAATGAGATAGTAGAAAATGTTCAAATAATAAAGATTAAAGATGATCAGGCACCAGTTATAACTCCTATTGAAGATAATGATGAAGCGGCTTATACCAGTTTTTATGCCTGTACTGCTGATTATGCTGTACCAGCACCAGAAGTAACTTTTGATTGTTCCTCATGGACATACGAAATTGGATATGCAACGCCAGTCAATGGTATGGATCCATCGAGTGGTATATACTATACTACTAATGTAATAGGAGATGCAGATACAGGATATACAGTTACAGATCTTCCTGAAGGAGAGACGTGGTTGAGATACAGAATTACAGATGCTTGTGGCAATATGACCGAAGCATTTACAGTAATAACAATAGTAGATAATGTGCAACCGGTCGCTATTTGTGACGAATTCACAGTTGTATCACTGTCAAATGATGGAATTGGATATGCATTTGCAGCTACTTTTGACGATGGTTCTTTTGATAATTGTAATGATGTAGTATTTTCTGTAAAGCGACCTAATGGAGGTTGTAATGGAAATAATTCTTACGGTGATTTTATTGATTTTTGTTGTGATGACCTAGGACAAGACGTAATGGTAGAGTTAAAAGTAACAGAGGATAAGCCTGGAGGTTTATCAAATACTTGCTTAGTCACTGTACACGTACAAGATTTCAATAACGCTTGTGAAGTAAATAGAATAGCTGGAACAATATCTACGGAATTATCTGATGATATCGATCAAGTAGAAGTGATGCTCGAAGATATGCATACACACGAAGAAAGCTATTTCATGACAGACGAAACCGGAAACTACGAATTCTTTAATGTAACAGAGAGTGCGGACTATCAGGTGTCAGCGACAAGAAATGATGATCCTGTAAATGGAGTAACAACACTTGATCTTGTTATGATTCAGAGGCATATACTTGGATTGTCTAATTTAGGATCACCATACAAGATTATTGCAGCAGATATCAATAAGTCTGAAGGCGTGTCAGCAGCCGACATAGTTGAATTGAGAAAAGTAATTTTAGGTATACAGACTGAATTTATCAATAATAATTCATGGAGATTTGTTGCTAGCGATCAGGAGTTTTTTGATTTTAATGAGCCATTTCCAGTAGTGGAAAATATCGAGATAACAGATTTTACAGATACCGCTATGGATAATAACTTTATAGCTATAAAAGTAGGTGATGTTAATGATTCTGTTGCTGATGTTATCACTGGAACGGATAATACTGAGGTGAGAACTTCTAGAACTATCTTAAACGCTGTAAATACTGCCCATAAGTCAGGTGATGAAGTAAGAATGGATATTAGGTCTGATGATTTTAAATCTGTCGCTGGAATGCAGTTTACCCTCAACTTTGATGCTGATGTTCTAGAATTTACTGCTATCGAGGGAGGCAAATTAAACTTTAGTGATAGTAACGTCGGAGGGCAATTAGCTAGTAGAGGTGAGATTACTGCAAGTTGGAATACAGCGACTGATATTTCAGCCGCAGCTGATGATATATTGATGACAATAATATTCCAAGCGAGGACGAATGGTGATTTATCAAGTATATCTATATCTTCAGATCAAGTAGCATCAGAAGTTTACACATCAGAATTAGATATTATGGGTTTAGATATAGAGTTGAGAGATGAAAATAAAGTACCTACAAACGCAGAAATAGTCTTACAACAAAATAGACCTAATCCGTTTACTTATAACACTACAGTATCATTTACTCTTGCCGAAGCAAGCATGGCAAAATTATCTGTTTATGATATAAATGGTAGATTGGTTCACAGAATAAATAATTCATACCCTCAAGGTTTAAATAGTATTGTTGTCAGTGCTAATCATCTTAATGTATCAGGTGGAATTTTCTACTATACTCTTGAAGCTAACGGTCAGACAGCAACTAAGAAGATGATACTTCTATGTAAATAAAAAGTAAGAAATGTAATTTAAATGAGCCCATTGACGCAAGTCAATGGGCTCATTTATTTTTCTAATGTTTTAGCAATTAAAGTTCAGCTCGCGAAGTGACTTTACAAAGTTTAAATCAAATATAATTAAAGGATTTTCTATCAAATTGCCTGTATACACAGGTGAAGTCTGTATAGGACTTGCGGGTAAAAAAACAACTAGTTTGATATAAGTGTCATGAACTGGGTTAAGCGTATCCGATAAACTGTGATAATAAACCGTTTCATCAAATGGAATTCTCCCTAACGATTGATAGCCTTTAAGAGAAAGATGCTTTGAAGGTTTGATTATTTACTTATCGATTGTCTTTGGTTTTTCTACATCCCCCCAAACTATTCGTATATTTATTTATCAATAGTTGAACCTTCTTTTCCAAGAAGTAATTAAAAAAAAGAAGATTTTCAGACACATTACGATTTTATGCAATGTATTGGCTCGCTATTTGCATCTGATATTTTTAAATAGAGATTACAACAGTAATATGTATGGCATTACATGGCAATTTTGACGAAATGATTGTTAACTTTGTAATTTACAGCGTCTGTTAAATCTCATGCAGCACATAAAGGCTTTTAGTCATCAGTTTATGTATGATGGTTTTCGAAAATTTTGATTGACAACATATTTTAGAATAATATAGAATTATTAAGAATAAATTTTACTCATAATGAGAATACTAAAAAATATATTTCTATTCCTTTTTCTAGCAACAGCTAGTGTGTCTTTCGCGCAACTTACTATCTCTACTGAGGGTGGGGAAGCAGCGATGGGCACTAATTTAGAAGTAGATATCACCGCTAATGAATTTAACTCTCTCTCAACATTTCAATTTAATGTAGTTTGGGATACTTTGGTGATGACTTTTGTAGAAGTGAAAAATGTTAACCAAGATCTTACATCTTATTCTCTAGTCACCAACTTTGGATTGCCAGGTGATGGTTCGATTAAGGATGGGACGGTAAGTACCTCTTGGACAAAATTTACCCCACCAGCAGAAAGTCTAGCAGATGATGCACGACTTTTTACCATTGTATTGAATGCAACAGGTGCAGAATGTGCAACTTCTTCTTTTGGATTTGAAAATGAAGAAGCAGGAGACGAAAACTTCGAAGAGGTAACTGTTACTTCTACCGGTGGAGATATATTAGTTTCTGGTACTGATTGTGAAAGTGGAGAGCTTGATTGCATCAATGAATGCGAAGATTTTCCTGGTGTCATCTTATCTATGCCATGTATTACAGCACCTGCAGGAAGCAGTATTTGTATTCCTATTACAGTTTATAATTTTATAGATATAGAAGCGTTACAAGCAGGTATCATTTGGGATCCTTCAGTAATGGAATATACGGGTTTCCAAAATCTTGGATTTGTTATTGATCCTCCAAATGACCCTAACTCAGGTTTCGTTTTTAATGATAACGATGCCGAAATGGGTATGATTCGCCAATTCTGGACTGATGAGACAGGTAGTACACCTCAATCTCTTCCTGATAGTTCTGTCTTATACGAATTATGTTTCGATGTAATTGGTGATGATGGAGATATGATATCAATTGAATTTGGTAATATTGGAAACTTTGGTGTAGAAGTAGTGCAGTTAGGAGCAGGAGTTGAATTCTGCCTCGATCAAGGTACAGTTACTATCGGTGATATTGTAGGTGATGGTGTTCAACTTATCGCTAATGATGTAAGTGGTCTAGAAGGTGAGGTTGTGTGTGTGGATATCACAGTAAGAGGTTTTACAGACGTCACAGGTTATCAAGCTAATTTACAATGGGATAATGCCATTGTCGAATACAGTAGTGTTGAAATGCTTAATACCACTTTAGGACTTACTACTAGTAATTTTAACTTTACAACAGACCCGGATAATCTAAGTTTTACTTGGGATAATATAAATCCTGCGACACTTGATGATGATGCGATATTATTTCAAGCTTGTTTTACTGTAGTAGGAGATTGTGAAACCACACCTACATCTGTAGTTACTTTTGAAAGTACAGATATTTCAGATATCGAGTTTAGCGATCCTGTAGGCATGGCAATACCATTCACGGTTTCTAATGGAAGCGTATCAGTTCTGCCCTGTATCCATACTTGTATGCTTGTAGAGGTCTCTCAACCTTTATGTCCTGGAGGCGATGGAGATATCATAGTAATAGTGGAGGCAGATGATACTTGCGATTGTAACTGGTACCTTAATGGAGAATCCACGCCAATACAAACAACACCTGGAGACGCTAATTGCAATTTAAACGCGGTAGGTGCAGGAAGTTATACTTTCGAACTAACAGATGCATCTGGTGCTGTTGTATGTATGTTTGATCAAGCAATCATAGATCCAGCTTCTATTGCTACCAATCCTTCTATAACTAATGCAGCATCATGTGAAGAAGATACAGGAAGTATTACAATTAATGCGACTGGAGGAACAGGAACACTTACTTACACTTGGGTGCCAGATGTAAGTACAACAGATTCTGCTACAGAATTGCCGGCAGGAGATTATATGATTACAATATTTGATGAAAATGATTGTTTAGCTACTGTTATGCTTACAGTTATTACGGATCCTTTAATATTTGATGTAACCAATTCTACAGTTACAAATCCTATATGTAATGGATCTAATGATGGATCTATATCAGGAGCTGCAAGTGGCGGATGTCCTCCATATATGTTCGATTACGAAGGCGGAGGAGATGGAACAGGATTGGCAGCGGGAGATTACGGCGTGACCGTAACAGATACGAATGGAAATACTGCTGAAGGTTCAGTTAGTTTAACAGATCCTGAGGAAATTACTTTTACGGTATCCGTTTCTAATGAATCTAATGGAATGATGGACGGGTCTATTACGATAACTCCTAATGGGACAGCTCCTTATTCATATTTGTGGAATCCTGATGTTAGTAATACAATTGTAGATGATACTAACGTAGCAACTGGATTATCTGCTGGATTGTATGATGTAACTGTGACAGACTCTAAAGGATGTTCAGTGTCACAGCTAGGTATTGAAGTTAATAATACTATAACTATTCCATTGATTGGAACTGTAACTACAACAAATGTTGATGGTTGTTTCGGTGACTGTACAGGTGTTATAGCTAGTTCTGTTCTCAGTGTGACAGAAGGAACATTAACAATTGTCCTTTCTGGTCCATCAAATTCTACTCAAACTTTAGATTCTTCAGGTCCATTTAGTTTTGATGGATTGTGCGCAGGTATTTATTCAATAGCAGTAACTGATGTAAATAATGCTACTGACATTCAAGTAGACATAGAAATCAATGAGCCATCAGATATTGATGCTACTGTTAGCACAGGGGATGATAATAATAATTGTGATGGATTTATAGATGTAGTAGCTTCAGGAGGCACAGGGTTTTATACATACCAATGGGTAAACCAGGACTGGGATACACCATCTGTTTCTAATCTTTGTGCAGGATTTTACGATCTAGTAATAACTGATGATAATGGCTGTGTGTTTATGCTTATCGATATTGAAGTGGGTGGTGGATTTGATGTTCCATGTTGGGTACCTCGAAAAATAATTACTCCTAATAATGATGGAAAGAATGACTTCTTTACATTCAATTGTATAAATAATAGAGTAGCTGGATTATATATTTTTGATAGATATGGAAGAGAAGTGTATTCTAATGCTGATTATGACAACTCGTTCAATGGAGTAAGTGATAGTGGAGTAGTGCTTAGCGAAGGAGGATATATGTGGGTGCTCAATATTAATGATGGAGCAGAGGGAAGAAGAGTAGAGCAAGGTACACTGACACTACTCAGAGATTAGTATACCAAATAAGAAAACAATAAGTAAAATCAGCTTTTTAAAAAAGCAAAAATTATAATAGATGAAAAATCAAGTATTATTTACTTTGGCATTGGTCATTATGTCATTCATGGCATCGGCTCAGGAGAGGTACTTCGATGAGAGATATATATCTGCTCAGAGCTTTATGTTTCCTGTATTAGTAAATCCAGGTGCTATTGGAGTATCAGGTGATCATGAGCTTCTGTTTAATTATCGTAATAGCTGGTCTTCTTTCGAAGGATCACCAAGTACTATACATTTCAATTACAATGGCAATCTAGGTAATCGGGTAGGTTTCGGTGCTGGGCTATTTAGAGATAGTTTTGGAGAGTTAGAAACTACCAAAGGTCTAATAGGTTTCTCTTACACGATCGATTCACCTACCAATAAGTTAGGGTTCGGTCTTAATACAGAATATGTTCAGCATAGATTGGGTGGTGGAGCACTAGATGGTGTCGACGCTACAGACGAAGTTATCTTGAGGAGATTAGATGGTGCTCAATTTTTTGATATATCTGTGGGGGTGCACGGTGTGTATGATGAGAAAGTGACTTATGGAGTGTCATTTCCTTCACTGGTTAGTAGTAGAGTATCAGAAGATGTGCCAGGAGAAGAGACAGAAAGAGAAATAGGTATGATCTTATATGGTGGTTTTGATTATTATTCTGTAGGAAGCGGTATTCATATTATACCATCGATTACGATCAAGAAGCTAAATCAAGTACCTACGCATGTAGATCTTAATATGATGTTTAATTTCTTAGAAGAAAAATTAGTAAGTGGGGTAAATTATACTCTAGGTGGGGAGAAAAGACTTGGATTCTTGTTAGGTACAAAAATAGACAACGTTGGGTTCAACTATTCGTATAATATATCGAATACAGAATTTCAAAAATATAATAATGGTGCTCATGAGATTACACTCAGTTTAAACCTCAGTGCAAAGAAAAAAATGATCAAAGTGGAAGGTATTCAGTAAAAAAGTACCTCATATAAATTATTCCAAGGGTTCACATGCAAGTCATGTGAACCCTTTTTTTTATTGATTATTTCTGGTGCATTAGCCTTCTTTTGACTTTCGAAAAGTATGCTTAGTCCCTGAGAGAGAGTGTAGTTATAAATAAAAATATTTATATATAAATTTTTTTAATAGGTTTAATTAAATATCTTTGTGCAAGATCAGTAATGCTTATGTATTTAATGATTACACATTATAGATAATTGCCATGTAATAATTACCTGCGTATGGGTAGATAGTATGTTTGGTGGAAATGTATATTTGTGTTTAATAATCTTTGGCACACCATAGAAGTATGGTTTTGGCATTGATAAAGACGAAAAATAAAAAGACAACTACAACCCCGTCGATCTGGACTGACTATAATTAAGACGATAATCTACCACCCAGGTTGACATTAATTTTTCTCTAAGGCCTCTATTAATTATTCTTTTTACTTACGTGAGTGGGTAAAGGGATACGTGCGTATGCACTTACAGCATTGGCTAATTTTTTTTAATCGAAATACATTTAATAACCAAAACTCAATCTCATGAAAAAACTGATGTTCATTTGTTCATTAGCGTTCACGTTCTTATTAGGAGTACAAGAAATGTCAGCACAATATGTGCCTACAGATCAAGCTGCAACAATAGTAAGAAATGAAATTTCTACACTCCAGCAGGTAACGCCAGTAGTTACGACTTCGTCGTTTGCTAGTACACCACCGCAGGTTTCAATTGACGTAAGACTTAAGGAAGCTTTTCTAGGACTTGTTCTAGAGGGTTTAACTTCTCAAAATGCAGAAGTGCAAGCGGCAATAGATTTTGCTTCCAACTCAATGGCAGTAAACGTAGATGCTAACAAAAATGCAATGGTAGAGGAAGTGAAGAAATTCACTGAAGATCTACTCGCAGACTAAAAACCAATTTTTAAATTTTAATAACTAAACTTAAACTCATGAAAGATAAGATACAAATTTTACTTTCGATGTTCGTGTGTTTGTTGATGACATTCTCTATGAGTGCACAGACATACGATTTTAACGTAACACAATCTGACATTAGCAATGCTAATCCAGGTACTAATGCAGTCGGTTTCTTCTGTGGTGGTGGACTTGGTGTCATGTCAGCAGATGTTACTAACGTAGCATTTCAATGTCCAAGTGGAGATTTACTAGGCACA
>DDCY01000001.1 GCA_002335865.1 Saprospiraceae bacterium UBA1994 | reverse complement strand
TGATACAAAACCCTCAACTTATCAAACTCAATAGACCAATTATATTTTGTTAAAATGGCCTGTCGCCCGTTTTTTCCCATTTCCTCAGCAAGTACATCATTAAATATAATAGTGCCAATTGCCTCTCCTATCGCCTTCGGATCAAGAGGATTTACAGTTACACCGCATTTATTTTCCTCTATGATACTATTCCAATACGAAAAATTGGAAGCAATAACGGGTATACCTGCATTCATATATTCAAACATTTTTACCGGCAACGAATCCAAATAATTTTTTTGCGGATATAATGTAACCAAACCTACTTTAGACTGAAGTAATAGATCTGCCACACTTTTTCTATTTAAATAACCATGCTCAACCACTTTCGACCATTGTAGGTAACCCTTAACTTCGGACTCTATATCATCATTAATGAAACTACCTGCTAAATCCAAACGTACCCCTTTTGTGTATTCCAGCGCTTTGACTATTTCTCTTATCCCTCTTATTTTAGCGATTCCTCCAATATATACAGCAGAATTTTTCTTTTCACTCCAAGACACTTTTGTATCAATTTCACTTAATTTTGGATAATTATTGACATCAATAGTATTAGAATTGATTTTTAAAAACTTGTTTCTTATAAATGGCGTAGCGGCTACAACTGCTGACATTTTTGAACATGCATAAGACTCATACTTTCTAACCACCCGAGATAATATATGAGCAACATATTTATTCAAATAATACTTACTCAGTATTTGCATTGGCAAATCTTCATGCGCGTCAAATACTACTTTTTTACCTCGTTTAAGTAACTTTAATCCATAGGGTATTAGTTCTGGATCATGCAAATGATAAATATCCGCGTCAACTTCTAAAGCCTTATGATATACCTTTCTAGCAGACTTGAATATTCTACCTATTCTACTTTTACTCTTACCAACATCAAAAACTACGATATCTTCTTCTTCTGAATTGCCTAGGCCATCTGCAACTATTAAAGAAGTATCAAAGCCTTCTTTAGCTAAGCTCTTACATTGTTTTACAAAAATTCTTGTATCCCCTCTTGCATGGGCTGATGTTAAATGACAGATACTCTTTTCAATCATTAATTTAGACCCTATGTAGTCCAATTTTTATAGCAAGAAAACACTTTACTCTATTCATTATATTTTGGATATTATATCGTAATTTTTAATGGAAAAAAATTATTCATTACTACGTGATAATAAACCGACTCCAAAACCTAATATAGGATAAGTACATTCCTTAGCAACAAATAAAGCAATAAAAGAAAATATTAGCATTGCTATACCGGCTCTAGAATAATTATTAATACGTCGAGATAATGATATTTTTAATGTTTTAAAAAGAAACATACAGAAAAGTATTAAGTATTGTGTAAAACCTAATATTCCATAATTATGCCATGCAGATAGTATATTATGAGGATAATACCCAAGCCCTCCATAAGATGTGTATGATCCATAATTTCCAAAGAATAGAGACTCCTGTATTTCATCAATACTAAACTGAAGTGCATTCTCTCTTTCGTTCAAACTACCATCTGAAGATAAATCATATAAAGTACTAAATCTGCTATTAAGACTAATAAGGTCAAGAAAGATATCTGAAAATAAAATAATGAACCCGCTAGAAATTATAAACAGCGAAATCATTGCTAAAATCTTAGATGCTTTCACAAAATTCATAATAAAATAATATAAAGGAAAAACCAGAATCATCAGAATCATTTCAGTTCTAGCTCCGATGAAGACCATACAGATAATTGACAATATAATTAATAAAGACTTTTTAATAAAAGAAGACATAACACTAATAACTAGAATCGCTAAAGGTGCATAAAGTCTTGCATAAAATTGATAAGTAGCTATCGACGCATTTTCATCAACATTGTAATGATTTGCATATCCTGCACTAATACTTAGTAATCCATACTCCCAATTGACATTAAACACTATGAGGGCCGATAAAGCTAAAAAAGAAATCACTATTACATTCATGAATATATTACTATCCATATTAAGACTAAAAGCTGCTAAAAAGTATAATAAAAGCACTAATAAATTGCCTGTTGAACGACTAAACATTTCCAATGTCAATTGCTTTGGTATACCTAGTGATAGGTAAATTCCTGAAGCAAGCAAACTAAAAATAATTATGGAAAGAAAAATAATTTCCAATCGAGAAAATACTAAGATAAATCTTTTACTATTAAGATACTGCATGAAAAATACCGGCAATGTCAAAGCTGTAATAAAACCAGCACCACCACCCGGCAATATAGCTCCTATCGAACCTGTAGAAACTAAAAAATTATACAAAAACAACCCAGGAAAATACAACCAAAACATTAGGTAGGTTAAATTCGTAAGCAGGGGAAAACTGACTGACTTAATCATATGTAAAAGCAAAGACGATAATCATCAATATTAGATATAAATTCAAAAATTATAGTCAACTATTCTGTAGATTAATTTTTAAATATTCACCTTTCGATAAAAAATAAATATAAAACAAACTCAACAGGTGAGAAAAAGCACTTGATATGGAAAAGAACAATACGGCATACCAAGAGTCATCATAGAAATAATACCCAGAAAAGATAGCCGAAATAATTAAAATAACACTTAATGTTTGTATGCGTAAATAAATAAATTGGGTATTTGTAATCTGAAAAATTGATCTAAAGGGAAGTGAGAGTAATTCAAAAAATAGTCCAAAAACCAATAATTGTGCATATGTGCCAGCCTCACGCCAAGAAGCTCCTAAAACAAATTCAAATAAATCAGGAGCTATAAAGAATAGAATTGTAAAGGGAATAATTGCAACTAAAATTAACTTTTTAAGAAGTGACAGAAATAATAATTCGCAATTTCCGAAATTTCTGTAGGAATCTAGAGCTTCGTTCCTAAAAACACTATTAATTGCATTAGCTAATATTACCAAAGGTAATTTAACTAACCGCAGTGCTAATGCAAAATGACCTACAACCACTTTAGTGAAAAGAAAAGCAAATATAATCGGAGTAATCTGAGCAGCGGTAGTAAATAAAAATTCAGAAGGGAGCTGGTACTTTGGAAAATTACTATAATTTTTTAGAGTATCTAAAACATCACCCAACTTTGAACGTACCATTATGGATTCAAACAAATTATTTTTTCTCAAAAAATAAATATTCAAGCCTAACGTAAAAAACTGAGCTATAACATAAGCACAAACTAAACCATTAGAAATAACTTGAGTATACCCGAAAACAAGATTAACCAAACTGATAACTATTGCCGAACCTAAAACAATAATCGAACTTACATGATATTTACGAAATCGTAAAAACCAATGGTTAAAAATTGTATTAAACGCGATAATTACAATACTAAGAGGTACCAACCAAATAAAATAAGACAACTGCTCCAATTCCAACAATGACACAATATTGTCGAAAAACAGCAGAAATACTAATACTATTAGAAAAACTAACAGATGATTAATGTATAAAATACCTTGTACTAATTGACTACTTATTATAGTTTTTTTTGGAAGTACGATAGCTAACTCGAATTTCCCGGTGCTACCTACAGTTAACATAGATAAAATACTCATAAATACTGATAAATTTCCGAAATCTTCAACAGTATAAAGTCTTGTTAAAATTGGAGTGACACAAATTAGCAGTATCTGAGCTACCAAGGTACCAGACATCATTAATGAAATGTCACGATATAAGCTGCTAGACTGTAAGAATTTTATTATTCTGTGAATCAATATTTTCTAATGATATGTTATAATTAAAATCATCATCATGCACTACATTCTTTGTCCCTGCATCAATTAAACTATAATATTTTCACAAATGATTGTAATTACTAAAGTTTCCAGTAATTCTGAATACCAAGGTGCTTAACAACGCCTTTTATATCAAATAAAATTATATTAGATTTTGACAATTTTTCAAAATCAGACTTGGACATCTCCTTATATTCTTTATGTCCCACAGCTAATACAATCGCATCATAGTCATCATCTACGCCTTCCTTTAAATCAATCTTATATTCGTGAAAAACCTCTTCTTTGGATGCATGTACATCAATCACATCAACTTTAACAGAGAAATCAATAATCTCACCTATTAAATCTGCAACCTTACTGTTTCGAATATCAGAAACATCTTCTTTAAATGTTATACCCATCACCAACACTTTACATTCAATAGGGCTCTTTCCAGAATCAATTAGAGTCGTTACTAATCTCTTAGCTATAAAACTTGGAATATAATTATTGACTCTTCTTCCTGCTGCGATAACCTGAGGATCGTGACCTAATTGCTTAGACTTATGCATGAGATAATATGGATCTACTCCTATGCAATGCCCTCCCACTAATCCAGGAGTATATTTATGGAAATTCCATTTCGATCCTGCAGCATTAATTACCTCCGTAGTGTCGATTCCTATTTTATCAAAAATAATAGCTAATTCGTTCATCAAAGATATATTGATATCTCTCTGCGTATTTTCTATTACTTTAGCGGCTTCGGCTACCCTTATGGAAGAAGCTCTGTATGTTCCATTTTCTAGAACATGGTTATAGACCTTATCTATCTCTTCTAATGCTTCATCATCACAACCACTAACTATCTTTAGTATTTTTGTAAACGTACGTACTTTATCTCCTGGCACTATTCTCTCTGGTGAATATCCTACTTTAAAATCTTCTCCCATCTTAAGGTTCGCTTCTGCCTCTATCAGTGGGACGCAATCCTCTTCTGTACATCCTGGGTACACTGTACTTTCAAATACAGCATAATCACCTTTCTTGATGATTTTACCAATATTTCTAGTAGCTCCTAAGAGCGGCTTCAAATTTGGCACATAATTATCATCAATGTCAGTAGGCACACCTATAATGTGAAAATGAGCTTTAGATAAATCCATTGGATCAGAAGTAAATTCTATATCACATCCTTCAAAATCGCTACTATCAAGCTCTTTACTAGGATCAATATTTTTCTTCATCAATTCCACTCGATCGGCATTAATATCTAATCCGATCACCTTAAAATACTTAGCAAACTCTAATGCCAAAGGCAAGCCTACATAACCTAGACCAGTAACACTAAGGATTTTTTTCTTTTCTAAAAGTTCTTTATAAATTCCCATAATTTTAGTTCGACATTGCGTCTGTATATATTTTTTTAAATAAAATAAAAACCACTGCTAAAAATGTTCCAATCATTAATCCCTGAATAAACGATTTTAATAATGATGATTTAGATGGATCAATCGGATTAAAGGGAGTATCAATAGCCATAAACAAAGGTTGCATATCTTTAAGGTTGACATCAGTCATTTCTTTGTTCTTCATTAGCTCTGCATATGCAGTGGTTAATGCCATACTTTCTTGAGATAATATTTTCTTCGTAGCCATGATTTCATTCGATACCATTCCTCTATTGCTATCTTCAAATTTTGCTATCTGTCTCACTTTACTTTCATTGAGAGACCTGATAGAATCTGATTTAATTGCAAGTATATCCGCCAGTTGTTTTTGATTTTGAAATACTTCTTCTTCGAAAAATAACTTTATCTCATCATATAAGTTATTAGTAATAGCTAAACTCAATTCTTCAGAAATAGTCTCAGAAGATAATGTGTAAATACCAGTTTCATCATTTAGTTTTAATGAAGTCATTGGATCCACATTTTCACTACCCCACACTCTAGCTCTTAGTTTCTTAATTGCACTTCGTTCCACTCTGGATTCAGAAGTGTTTAAACTATTTCCAAATCTAAAATTTTCAAAATCTGGATTTGTCTTGCTCCACACCTGAGTCAAATCATATTCTTGTAGTATAGTGTTAGCCACATTAATATTTGATGGTAATTTATGGAAAAGCGTTTTCAATAACATACTAGTAGATTTTCCCACTTCGATAATTTTATACGGATTAACCTTTCCTCCTTTCTTAATTCCAAAAGAGCCTAACAGACTACTTAGGCCTCCACCTCCACTACTCTGACCTTCTACAACAAACCTAAGTTCTGCCTGATAAATCGGAATGTGTGTCGAATGGTTATAAGTAAAACCTAAAACACCAACTATACAAAATAAGCCAATTATCCACCATGACCTTATTATTTCAGCCCAATATTCTTTCAGCTTTAGAATTAGCTCTTTGAGCGTTATCTCTTCGTTGTTAGATTGATTAGTTTCATTCATGATTTGGAATCAATTTTATTATCTGTAGAAATAAATATTTTATTGGGGGTTTTATAAAAGGTATTCCTGACTACTATAAATAATGGCCAAATTTATCCTTCTTAGTTCGGAGATACTCCACGTTTTCTTTTCGGGGCTTTATATACAATTCAATTCTTTCTTGCACACTTATGGAAGATTCTTTATCAAGCGCTCTAATCTTTTCTGGATTATTCGAGATTAAATTAATATTTGAAATTCTCAAATCCTTTAATATCATAATCGCATCTTCATAAGTCCGATCATCATATCCAAAACCTAATTCCTTATTTGCCTCTGCGGTATCAAAGCCTTCGTCCTGCTTAATGTAAGCATGTAATTTATTTATAAGTCCTATTCCCCTTCCTTCTTGTCTCAAATAAATAAGGACACCTGTATTTGCTCCTATATACTCTAAAGACTTCGTCAGTTGCTCACCACATTCGCATCTAAAACTGCCAAAAACGTCTCCAGTCATACACTCTGAATGAACCCTTACATTAACAACATTTTCAAAGTTTGTATCTGGATGAACAAGTGCCAAATGTGGCATCAATTCATCTGCCTTATCCGCATATGCAATTATATTCAAATCACCGAATCGCGTTGGAAGATTTACTTGAACTAGATTTAATATTTTCTTTATTATTTTCATTCTCTTTCTATAACTATATTACCATCCCCACCCCTACTGTATTATTAGTAGCTTCATCGATAAGAATAATACTTCCGGTAATTCTATTTTGCTTATATGCATCGATGAAAAGAGGCTTGGTAGATCTTAACATCACTCTGGCAATATCGTTTACTTTTATCACTAAATTATTTTGATCTCTACTGAGTGTTTCTATATCCAATTTATACTTTATTTCTTTGATGATACATCTCGCTTCTTGCGTACTATGTCTAATGACATATTTACCACTTAGCAACAAAGATTTATTATTATCAAACCAACATATCATTACATCTATGTCTTGTGTTACTTCTGGCTGATTGTTAGGCCTTACAATCATATCACCTCTACCGATGTCTATATCATCTTCCAATAAGATTGTCACTGATTCAGGTGGAATTGCATCTGTCTGATTTCCCTTTGACCCTTGTATAGATTTAATTTTGCTATGAAATCCAGATGGTAAAGCTACAACTTCGTCTCCTACTGAAAAGGTGCCTCCTGCTACTCTACCCGCATATCCTCGGTAGTCATGATATTCGTCATTATATGGTCTAATAATATACTGCACCGGAAATCTATTATCTATCAGATTGTGATCACTTGCGATATGCACATTCTCTAAGTAATACAACAAAGTAGATCCTTCATACCAACTCATATTCATTGATCTGCTTACAACGTTATCTCCATTGAGTGCAGAAATTGGAATAAAACTGACATCTACTACATCTAGTTTACTCGCGAATTGTTCAAATTCAGTTTTAATCTTATCATACTGCTCTTGAGAATAATTTACCAGATCCATTTTATTGATACACACCACTAAGTGTGGTATCTGTAGCAAAGAAGATATTATTGCATGGCGTTTGGTCTGCTCTATGACACCATTACGAACATCAATCAAGATTAGAGCCACATTGGCAGTACTCGCGCCAGTTACCATATTCCTTGTGTACTGAATATGACCAGGCGTATCTGCTATTATAAATTTTCTTTTGGGTGTAGAAAAATATCTATATGCCACATCAATCGTAATTCCCTGCTCCCGTTCCGCTTTTAGACCATCCGTTAATAAAGCCAGATTTACCCCCTCTTCACCTCGCCTTTCACTTACTTTCTCTATAGCTTCATACTGATCTTGATAGATAGATTTAGAATCGTATAACAATCTACCAATGAGCGTAGACTTACCATCATCTACAGATCCTGCAGTCGTGAATCTCAAAAGACCATTATCATTTTGAATTTCTTTCACTTTTTATAATCGTTTAAAAGTAGCCTAATTTTTTTCTATCCTCCATACTTGACTCACTTCTCCTATCGTCAGTACGTCCACCTCTTTCTGTCATTCGAGTAGTAGAAACTTCCTTAATGATTTCCTCTACCGTCGTAGCATCAGAGCGCCAAACACCCGTACATGTCATATCACCTATAGTTCTACATCTAACCACCTCTTTAAACACTTCCTCCTCTGGCCTTTTATTGATATACTCACAATCTGCTAGCAATGTACCATCACGTTCAAATACCTCTCTCTCATGCGCAAAGTACAATGAGGGTAAAGGGACTTCCTCCTGCGCCAAATATTGCCAGACATCCAACTCTGTCCAATTTGATATAGGAAATACTCTAAAATGTTCGCCCATATTTTTGCGACTATTAAATAGATTCCAAAGTTCTGGTCTTTGATTTTTAGGATCCCACTGACCAAATTCATCTCTATGCGAAAAGAACCTTTCTTTTGCTCTAGCTTTCTCTTCATCTCTCCGCGCTCCACCCAGAGCCGCATCATAATTTCCATTTTCTATTGCTTCCAATAGTGCAGTAGTCTGCAATCCATTACGGCTTGCATTAAATCCTTTTTCTTCAGCGACCAAACCTTGGTCGATAGCCTCTTGTACTGATCCGATCACAAGCTTTGCGCCAAATTGCTCTACTAGCTTATCTCTATATTGAAGCGTCTCGGGAAAATTATGTCCAGTATCTATATGTAATAATGGAAAAGGAATCTTGGCAGGAAAAAAAGCCTTATAGGCCAAGTAGACCATTAAAATACTATCCTTTCCACCAGAAAACATTAACACAGAATTATCAAACTGTGCAGCTACTTCACGCATGATGTAGATAGACTCTGACTCTAACTCCGATAAATGATTTACTATTCTCATCTTTTAATAGATTCTATATCTTGTATTAATCATCTAAACTATGAATTAGTCTATTGATTAAATTCGTTCGCAACTCACTATAAAATACCTAGGCGTAAAACTTCTCAATAAAGGCTTAAAGCCAATCTTATTGCTTTTACTAACCCATTTCTCTGAATCGATAATCCTCCAACCCGATTTATTTAACAGCATATCGAATTGTCTAGGTTCGAATTCGTGGTAGTGCCTATCCCATTCATCCTTCTCATTCCAATACGCTTTTGCAAACCAAAGGCTAAGTGGTATAGAGGCTATTAAATTGGGTGCTGTAATTTCTCTTAGTAGATTAAACGGCGCAACCATGTGTTCAAAAATCTCAAACGCAGTAACCACATCGTATTTTTCATTTGTAACTTGACTATAATCCAAATCCAAATCTTGATTCATGTCTGTATTATCGACATAATGGCCTTGATCTCTTAGCATATTTGAAAAAGGATTATCAATTCCTAAATCCAATATATTCACAGGTTTTGTAAGTTGTTTATTTACAAAATTCAGTGTATTAGCGTATCTACGCGAAAGTGCTTTGTCTTTAAGATTATATGAATATGTATGCGTCCCCTTATACATTAGTTGATATATTTTTGATATAAATCAGTTAAATTTTTTGCCGTTTGGCGCCAATTATATTTTGACAAAACCGCTTGTCTTCCCCTATCTGCCATTTCAAGAGAAAGAGATTTACTTTGAGACATAGCAATAATTTTTTCTGCAATATCTTCAATACTATTTTGCTTAAAAATAAATCCACAATCAGTCTCTTTAACTATTCTTTTGAGTGGCTCACAATCAGAAACTAAGACCGGCTGATTCATAAGCATATAATGAAAAAGCTTATGTGGAATTGTATTATCTGTATGCGCTGTTTTCATATGTGGTATTATACATGCATCCGAAGTTGACATATAAGCAGGAAGGTCTTCTGGATATTGCCATCCCTTAAAAATAACGTATTCGGTTACGTTTAATTGACTGGCTAAATCTTTCAAATCCTGAACATTACTTCCTGTCCCTACAAGCACCAATTTGAAATTAACTATAGATTTTATAATGGAAGGTATAGCCCTTACCACATTCTCCAGGCCTCTATGTAAGTCCATACCACCTGTATAGGTTACTATGTAGTCACCAGCATATTGC
The DNA here is from genome assembly GCA_002335865.1 of Saprospiraceae bacterium UBA1994. GTDB lineage: Bacteria > Bacteroidota > Bacteroidia > Chitinophagales > Saprospiraceae > UBA1994. The sequence goes on along the minus strand of DDCY01000001.1, from coordinate 29,796 downwards.
ATTTTCAATTCTTCGACCTCGGTAGGGTTAGATACTTTAAAATCCTCAATATTTACATAGTTCGCTACTACACAAATAGGTTTGTCCGGTGCTATTTTCTCAACTCTATTTTTTGCCTCCTCTATTACCACTATAATATCACTTGCCATCTTAAGCCATTCCTTCTCTTTTCTTTTCCACTTATTTTGAGACACTAATACGCTTCCTGGAAAAGTGGTAGACCATTTATAATTGGCCAAAGCATGCACATAGTTTTCGTGTAAATCAGCCACAATAGGAACGTTTAATTTATTTGAAATCTTTATTCCTGCTTCCATCATCCAAAGATCATGCACATGTAGTACATCTATTGGATATTCCTTGACCAAGTTCAAAATACGCTTACTCCACCAGCCTGGATAAAAGTTGAAAATAGTATTGTTAAGACCATTCAATTTATTCTTTGCAAACTTTGAAATTGGAATTCTAATAATACTAGCACCATGGTAGTTCTCACTCTCTGGTTTTGATCCATAAGTAAGACAAAAAACAAATACTTCGTGGCCTGCGTTAACCAATGCTTGCACCTCATTTTCAACTCTCATATCACCTGAGAATTCGTTATCGAGAATCATTCCTATTCTTAAGTTAGTTTTCATATTATAAGTGACTCTTTGATGAGATTACCTAATTATAATTTTTGTATACTTATCCACAAGGCTATTAAAATCTATTGAAGCCTTACTCCAATATATTGAACCAATAAATAAAACCGAAATTAATATAGATCTAAGGAGGATACCTAAGACAACAGAGTCCGGCATTGGTAATATGAAAAGCAGTCCGAATACCATCACACCTATTAATAGCACTTTTAGCGTATCTAAAGTAAAAGGTGACATATCTAAAGTGAATTTTATAAAAAACAACTTAATTAAATTATACAAAGTCAGTGATATCAAAGTAGCCATTGCCGCACCTGCAATGTCATATTGTTTTATTAACACTAAATTCAAAAACACATTTAACACTCCTAGACATAGAAGAAACAAAAGGTTGAATTTATAGTATTTAGAGTATAGTAATATGTGTGTATTGATACCCGTCAATCCGTCTATTAATTTAGCAATTCCTAAAAAGAGAAATATTTGAGTTGCCCCAAAGAAGGCTTCAGGCTTAGAACTCAATGATATAATAGCATCTAAGTTGAACCAAATTCCCAGAAAAATGAGCATCCCAACAATCAATGAATTGATTGAACCCTTTATGTAGATCAATTGTATCTCTTCATGGTTATTGTCATTAAATGATTTTGATATAATTGGCCCTGCTATCTTTCCAATAGCTTGGCTTGGTATGTCTATTACCGCCGCCATTACTAAAATATTGAAATATAATCCTGTACTCACCTCACCCAATAATCCTGTAATCATTACCGCATCTATTCTAAAGATTAGCAATGAACCCAGAGTTCCAAGTGCACTATAAAGGCTATATTTTCCAATCCGTTTTAATTTACGAGATGTCAAAAAAGACAAATCGACTTTCCGACTTATTCCACCAATTTTGGCCAAGTAAACCATCAATACAATCAGTGCTATTGCAAAAAATGCAATCATTAAACCTGGAATAATATTCTTTTGTACTACGCCATAAACAACTCCCAGTACTACCAGGGGTAGAAATAGTTTATAACTAAATTCATTAATAATTGTAGGAATAACTATCCTTCCAAAATTACTTATATAAGAAGTTATCGTCATATAGAGGAGCAATAATATAGACACAATTACTATAACCGTACTGTTTTCTCGGAATAGCGTAACATCCAAACCCATATAACCAATAAGACTATACATGGAATCGTCAAAGAAGTAAAAAAATATACCACAAAGTAAAAGTGGAATTAAATGGAGTGCAAATAGAATCCAAATAAATCCTTTTCTATCCGACGTTTCGTTAAGATACTCTGGGAAAAATTTAATGGCACTCTGTGACAATCCCATTGCTAATAAAGGAGTCAGTAATGTAGCTGCACTTAGAATAAATGCTGCATAACCGTATGAAGCATGATCCAAAGGGTAGATAAGCAACAAACTTATAAAACCTATAAGTACACCGACAATTTTCACAACGGCTTGCTTAGACCCCTGTCTTATAATTACACCCAATCGTTAGTATTTAATTTTAATCCATTCAAAATTGTCTATACATGCTTTTGTAAACTTTATCAAAACCTATCCATTCCTGAGAATTAAATGAAGAATTATGCCAAAGAAATACAAACTCACCTTGGTACCGATGCACTTCTTTTTGTAAATTTTCAATCCTGGAAAGTGCTTGCTCAATTTGCAATTTCTCATACTTCAATAAAGTAGTATCCATTACAATCAATGGCTTTTCTAATAAAAAAAGTTGCTTTCTTCTATAAATATCATATACTGGATACGTATAACAAACGCCACTTCTAAAACCTGCCTCATCTGGATATCCCAAAGTACTATCACATCTCACATTGGCCTCTTCTAAGTTGTTCCACGTACTAGAAGCATCAAACCTTAGGTAATGCTGTCTACTAGCAGTTACTTCCATACCGGTTGCCATCTTGAGAGCGTCTATTTCCGAAAACAACATTTCGGTATTATTGTATGTATTATAAGAAGGGTGAATCCCAATACAATGATTCCTTTCTTTTATTCTCTTGATCAAATCGATTACAGCTTGTTCTCCTAATTGATAAAAATTATCAAACTCAGTTTCTCCACCAGCCATAAAGAAAAAATGGGCTTTCTCCCCAATTGATTCCGACATGTCCATCAAAAGGTCAAAAGTATCAAATGGATCAATTCCAACGGCTAAATTACCTGCACGCAATTTAATTTCTTCCCTATCTCTTCTTAGCAACAATGAAGCTCCTATTGACTTCATTTTTCCCAATTTAGACCTCCACAAATAGGGTCTATCTACGTCGTGAGTTGCCACTGTTGTGTATTGCCTAAATTTACGTTCTTGGTCCAAACCAAACGACTTGAGGGTCTGATATAGAATTTCAACATACTCATTTACAATCGGTCGATGTAAAAAATTATTTTTATAAGCCAAAGAGTCAATAGCTAAAAATCGATTATGCTCATCTTTATTTTCTATGACTGTCTCTTCCCATCTTGTCAGCATATAAAATGATGCTGCTACAATATCATTCCCCCATTTGAATCCACCTTCTTGCTTACTCCAACTAGAATTCCCGAAAATAATGACTTGCGAAAACTGTATGTTTTCTAATTCAATATCAGAAAAATTTACCACAGATGGAAGATTGTCAAGTTGATAAAGATGCTCTACTCTATCGTCTTTAAAAAAGAAATTGGCAATCTGAAGAGTTTGAGAGTTACATGTGATTTTATAATCACATGATGCATCATCTATGACTATCTCATATCGTAGTCCCAAAAACACTGATAGTAAGCAATGAAAAGTGTATGCTACTTCAGGAACATTGACGGATGGAATTGTAATTACAATTTTACTAGACACCGTTTCCTACTATTATATCTTAAACGGATGATTACTCAATGACACTTTACAAAACGGATGGTACTCGCCTTTGAGACCAATAGGATCTGCATGTCGTATGTCATAAACCGTCTGTATCGCTTTACGCGCTTCTCCGATTCTAAATCCGTTTCCAGAAAGTATATCTCTATAACTATCCGTATGTAATTCTGTAAATCCATCAGAAAATTCTATTTCCTCTCCATCAATCGTAATAGATCTATAGGTACGTTTTCCAGTCGCTTTTATTTCTTCTGGAAGTGTATCATAGTTAATAGAAAGAAACCACCTTACTCTAGCTTTATCGAATTCCAAATATCCTGCCGCTCTATCATGAGTATGTAGATTGACTACGTTCCGCTTGACATCCCCGAAAATCCAACCTAGCATATCAAAGAAATGCACTCCAATATTAGTGGCTATACCTCCTGATTTTTCCGCATCCCCTTTCCAACTAGTGTAATACCAATTCCCTCTAGAAGTTTGATAAGTAAGATCACAATCATATATTTTATCTTTGGGTCCATTATCAACCTTACGTTTTAAATCTATAATACTTTTGTGAAGTCTCAGTTGGAGGATATTATAAATGCATTTACCAGTTTCTTTTTCAATTTCTTTTAAGGCGTCAATATTCCAAGGATTAAGCACTATAGGTTTTTCACAGATTACGTCCGCTCCGTACCTCAGTCCAAATCTGATATGTGCATCATGCAGATAATTGGGACTACATATACTCATATAATCAGCTTGATTCTCTGTTCTTTTCAATTTCTCCATATGGCGATCAAATCGCTCGAACTCTGTAAAGAATGCCGCATCTGGAAAATAACTATCTATGATGCCGACGCTATCGTTATTATCCATAGCAGCTAATAGTGTACTTCCTGTATCCTTGATAGCCCTCATATGCCGAGGAGCTATATATCCAGCCGCACCAATGAGTGCAAATTTATTATCCCTCATACTAATTCCTCTTCGTTGAATTTTCTAATAATAGAGAACTGATCAGCGCTCCACAGTTTCCGTCGCCGTAAAGATGATTGTTCCACTTTGCCGGCATTGCCATAATATCGTTAAGGCCACTAAGATCATTAAAGACAAGAGTATTCGCTGAATCTATTAAAGTCTCAATCCACTCAGTCTCAGTCCTAATAGTTATACATTTTTTCTTTAGCCAATATGCTTCTTTTTGCATCCCTCCACTATCTGTTATCAATCCAGAGGAGAAATATAGATATGATAAATTATCAAAATACCCTTGAGGATCAATAAACATAATGTTAGGATAGTTATCTCTTAACAAGCCGAATTTTGACATCGCATTTATAGTACGAGGATGAATAGAAAACATAACAGTTTTATCTGCCTGACTCAGACTCTCCAATATATACATTAACCTTTCTTTTTCATCCGTATTGTAGGGTCTATGTATTGTGGCATAATAATAATCTCCTTGTTGTTTTCTTGCAGTAATATGATTATTATCGATCGAATATATAACCAAATCTTTCATGATATCTCCAACCGCATGCACATTATTTCTTATACCTTCTTTCGCCAGATTCTGCACGGCAACATCACTAGGCACTAGTAGTAAATCTGATATATGATCTGTAAGTACTCTATTTACCTCTTCAGGCATCTCTTTATTAAAGGATCTCAATCCTGCTTCTATATGCGCAATAGGTACGTGCAGTTTGGCGGCCACTAGAGCACCCGCTAAAGTAGAATTTGTATCTCCATATACTACCATCCAATCTGGCTTTTCATCTAAGACAATTTTTTCAATTTCTTCCATCATCATACCCGTCTGTGCACCATGACCTCTACTTCCGATTTGAAGCATATACTTGGGACGACTCATGTTCATTTGATCAAAAAATACTTTACTCATATAGTCATCATAATGTTGACCAGTATGTATAGTTATCAACTCTGTATCTGATGCAAGAGATTTTTCAAAAGGGAAATGTTTAATAAATTGTGGACGCGCTCCAACTATTGCAATTACTTTCAATTTGTTCACTTCTTCGTTACCTCTCCGTTTAATAATTGATATTCTTCCTTGCTCTCTTCGCAAATCGCCACACCATTAACGTCAAAATTAAGTCTCTGACCATATTCACTCATCCACCCTATTTGTCTGCCGGGATTACCCACTATAAGTGCATAAGCTGGTACTTCTTTAGTAACCACCGTTCCTGCTCCAATAAAAGCAAATTGCCCAATATCATTACCACATACTATAGTCGCATTGGCACCTATCGAAACTCCTTTTCTGACAGTAGTTACTGCGTACTGCCCTCTTCTGTTCACTGCGCTTCTAGGGTTAATGACATTGGTAAAAACCATAGAAGGTCCCAAAAACACATCATCTTCACAAGTCACACCTGTGTATATAGATACGTTATTTTGCACTTTTACATTATTACCTAAAACCACTTCTGGTGATATGACAACATTTTGTCCAATATTACAATTTTCACCCAAAGTACAATTGGGCATTAAATGAGAAAAATGCCAAATTTTGGTTCCTGATCCTATATGACAACCATCGTCAATTACTGATGTTTCGTGAGCAAAATATTTCTTATTCATACAATACTTTTATTTACTTAGCAATCTGAATTAGTATTAACGTTCCTGATACATGGCTTGATCCCTCCCATTTTCGAGTAACGACTAATCAATAAAATTACTTATAGAAGCTCTTCACAGCTTCAATAATAATATCTTGAATTTCTCTATTCATTTCAGTATGAATAGGTAGAGATATTACTTCCTTACACAATTTTTCTGTAGCTTTTAGTTGAATATTAGGATCATAGTGTTTAAATGCTTCTTGCTCATATAAAGGCACTGGATAATACACCATACTAGGCACCCCTTTTTCTTTCAAATATTCTTTTAACTCATCTCTTCTTCCTGTTGTTTCTCGTAATGTATATTGATGAAATACATGTGTAGATTTCGATTCTCTTTTAGGGATATTAATACCTTCAATATCTTTCAATTGAGTATCGTAATAAGAAGCTGCTGTCTCTCTTGCATCACAATACAGATCTAATCTTTTTAACTTCACATCTAATATTGCCGCTTGAATGGCATCCAATCTAGAGTTACATCCAATTACATCATGATGGTATTTTTTAGCTTGGCCGTGGTTTGCAATTTTTCTGAGCATTTTAGCTAGAGCTTGATCATTAGTAAATAATGCACCTCCATCTCCGTAACATCCTAAATTCTTTGAAGGATAAAAACTAGTAGAGCCTATATGTCCAATTGTACCAGATTTCGAAATGTTTCCATTGTGGTGTTTATAGTTGGCACCAATTGCCTGAGCGTTATCTTCTATAACATAAAAATTATGCTCTTTAGCTAATTGCATTATTTCATCCATATCACCAGTTACTTGACCAAAAAGATGGACCGGCACTACTACTTTAGTTTTTTCTGTCAGAGCAGATTGTATTATATCTGCAGTTACGTTAAAGGAATCTAAATCCACATCAACCATTACTGGAGTCAATCCCAACAATGCAATCACTTCAGCCGTAGCTACATAGGTAAACGCAGGCACAATTACTTCATCCCCAGATTTCAAATCCAAGGCCATCAATGCGATTTGTAATGCATCGGTACCATTGGCACAGGGAATTACATGCTTGACATCAAGATAAGCTTCTAAATTTGCCTGAAATTCTTTGACTTTTGGGCCATTAATGAAAGCACAGCTATCAATCACCTCTTGGATATCTTTATCAATTTCTTCTTTGATGTTGAGATATTGACCTCGTACATCTACCATTTGTATATTCTTAGTAAACATTATTATTAACCTCCAAATTTAGTTTTAAAATATTCGTAAGTACGACGGAAACCATCATGTCTATCAACTGTTGGAAACCAATCTAAAATATTTTGTGCTTTAGTAATATCTGGACGACGCACCTTTGGATCGTCTTTTGGTAACTCTTGTTGTATAATTTTGGAAGTTGTTCCTTCTACTATTTCGATTACTTCTTGAGCCGCTTGTAATATTGTGATTTCATCTGGATTCCCAATATTGACAGGAAGGCTATAGTCACTATGTAACAATCTGTAGATCCCTTCCACCAAATCATCTACATAACAAAACGCTCTTGTTTGACTTCCATCTCCATATACCGTAATATCTTTACTCTCTATGGCTTGCGAAAAGAAAGTAGGTAAGGCTCTACCATCATTCACTCTCATACGTGGGCCATATGTATTGAAAATTCGAGCAATTCGTATTTCAACACTATGGTATGTATGGTAAGCCATAGTCATCGCCTCTTGAAATCTCTTTGCTTCATCGTACACCCCTCTTGGACCAATTGGATTTACATTTCCCCAGTACTCCTCAGGCTGTGGATTGACTAATGGATCACCGTATACTTCCGATGTAGACGCAATTAGTATTCTTGCTCCTTTTGCCTTAGCCAAGCCCAATAAATTATGTGTACCTAATGATCCTACTTTAAGCGTTTGAATAGGCATTTTAAGATAATCAATTGGAGATGCCGGAGAAGCAAAATGCAATATATAATCTAAGTCACCAGCTATATGGACATAGTTACTTACATCATGATGATGAAAAGAAAAATGCTCTAAAGGCAAAAGATGAGCAATATTATCCATGTCACCAGTGATGAGGTTGTCCATACCTATCACTTCATATCCTTCTTTGATGAATCTATCAGACAAGTGTGATCCTAAAAATCCTGCAGCCCCTGTAATTAATATCCTCTTCATTTAATTGAGTGAATTTAATTCTGTATTTGAAATGGCATAAGTATTAGGCTTTGTAATCACATAACTTCCTGCTTGATTGGCTTTGTTAATGGCTATAGATATATCTTCTCCTTGTTGGATTAAAAATACCAATACAGCAATTACCGTATCACCTGCTCCTGATAAATCATATATATCAACTTTTCTACTCTTAACATGTAAAATCTCGTCATGAATATGAGTCATCCCCTCTTCTGACCGAGTGATTAGTACATGTTCAATATTATATCTTGATCTAATTTCCTTTCCAAATTGAGCAATTTCACTATTTGTATTTTCTATAGAAGTATTAAAAAGTTCTTCTAACTCTTTGACGTTAGGCTTAATCAAAAATGCACCTTCATATTTAGACCAATCTGTTCCCTTTGGATCAATAAGTACTTTCACATCATTATTAGTAGCCCAAGTCAAAATAACTTTCATCGCCCCTGGAGAGCATACGCCTTTAGCATAGTCTGACACTATGATAGCACTACCTTGAAAAAAAGATAACACTCCAGAAAGATGATTTACGAAAGCGTCTTCATCAGAAAACACTTCCTCTCTATCCACTCTAACCATTTGCTGATTTCGTGATATTACCCGTGTTTTGACAGTAGTAAATATATCTTCATCTAACAACTGATTCGCTATTCCTTTGGCCTCCAATAATTCATTAACTATCCTAGCATTATCATCTCTACCAACGACTCCTAACAATGAAACATTCGCCCCTAATGCAGCTAAGTTATTGGCTACATTGGCAGCTCCACCTAATACAGAAAATTGAGAATCTATTTTGACTACTGGCACCGGTGCTTCAGGCGACAGTCTATCTGTTGATCCAGATACATATTGGTCTAACATTACATCTCCTATTACTAGTATATCGTTTGTTCTACTCACCGGTATAGACTTTATTTCCTTTGGCCAAATATTCGTTAACGTAATGTGCAACTGTCTCTTCTAATGATATAAATGCTTTCTCGTATCCTGCAGATTTTACTTTGGTCATATCCGCTTCAGTAAAGTATTGATACTTCTCTCGGATATCTTCTGGGGTATCTATATAGTTAATCAACGGATCTTTACCTACCGCTTTAAATATAGCCTTTGCGAGGTCGTTATATGTTCTTGCATTACCGGTACCTATATTGTACAATCCATTATTTATTTTCCCTTCATTATCATGAAAATGAAGCATCACATTTATTAAGTCGTCAACATAAATAAAGTCTCTGGTCTGCTCTCCATTTTTATAGTCATTCTTATGCGACTTAAATAAATTGACTTCACCCGTTTTTATGAGTTGATTATAAAAATGAAAAACAACAGAAGCCATCCTACCCTTATGATACTCGTTAGGGCCAAACACATTGAAAAATTTAAATCCATACCAAGCTGGTGGGCTCATAAATTCTCTTAATGCCCACTTATCAAAATTGTTTTTTGAATCACCATAAGCATTAAGTGGTTTAAGTGAATTCACGATTTCGTGATCATCTACAAAACCGTGTTCTCCAAGTCCGTAGGTGGCCGCTGATGAGGCGTAAATAAGCGGAATATCTTCTAGAGTACAATAGCGCCATATATCTTGTGAGTACTCCACATTCAGTTTATCGAAAATATGCTTTTTGGTTTCAGTCGTATCTGTACGAGCGCCTAAGTGAAAAACAAAATCTATAGCTGGTTCATTCTCTTCTATCCAAGTAAATAAATCATCTCTTTCTATCCTTTTACAAGACGATAAGCCCTCAAGATTTTTGTTCTTTTCTGGAAAGTGAAAACTATCCACGAGAACAAGATCATGCCCTTCTTTAAATAATCTATGCGCCAAACAACTAGGAATAAATCCAGCTGCTCCTGTAATTAATATAATAGATTTTTTACTTTTTGTCATATACAATTCTTAATCAACTACTTTCCGTATTGCTTGTTATAATACTCTTGATACGTTCCGCTGGTTACATTGTCCAACCAATCTTGATTAGTTAGATACCAATCAATGGTTTTAGATATTCCTTCTTCGAATTGTAAAGAAGGAGTCCAACCCAATTCATCCTGTAATTTTCCTCCATCTATTGCATATCTCATATCATGCCCTGCCCTATCCGTTACATAGGAAATTAGCTTCTCACTTTCACCTACTTCTCTACCCAATTTGCTATCCATGACAGCACAAAGTGTCTTGATCAAATCTATATTAGACCATTCATTATGGCCTCCTATATTATAGGTCTCTCCATGTATGCCTTTATGAAAAATATCATCTATTGCTCTTGCATGGTCCTCGACGTATAACCAATCTCTTACATTCTCACCAGAACCGTAAACAGGTAAAGGTTTTTTATTTATTATATTATTAATAAAGAGCGGAATTAGTTTTTCTGGAAAATGATTTGGACCATAATTATTGCTACAGTTAGATATTACTACAGGCATATGATAAGTATGAAAAAATGCTCTTACCATATGATCTGAACCTGCTTTACTCGCAGAATATGGACTGCGAGGATCATATGCTGTATTTTCAGTAAACATACTATCATCCAATGGCAAACTACCGTATACTTCATCAGTAGATACGTGATAGAATAGTTTGCCTTCCCAATTATCTTTCCAAGCCTCTTTACATGCTTGCAGCAGGTTAGATGTACCAATTAAATTAGTCCTTACAAAGATTAAAGGATCTGTGATCGATCTATCTACATGCGACTCTGCCGCAAGGTGAATAACACCTGTCACATTATAATCTTTGATGACAGATCTCATCTGCTCTAGATCTGCAATATCTCCTTTTACAAATGTATAATTGGGAGATTGATCTATATCTTTGATATTCTCAAGATTACCCGCGTAAGTCAGCTTATCCAAATTGATAATATTGTATTCAGGATATTGAGTTACGAATCTGCGTACTACGTGTGACCCTATAAATCCTGCTCCTCCAGTAATTAATAAGTTCATTGATTGAATATTTGATTAATAATTAATTGACATGCCTCCTCAATACTTTGCGCTACTGTTTTAATCTCTATTTGAGGATTCAATGGTGCTTCATATGGTGCATCGATTCCAGTAAAATTTTTAATTTCTCCTGCTCTTGCTTTTTTATATAATCCCTTTACGTCTCTTGCTTCGCAAACTTCTAGCGGAGTATTGACATATACTTCTATAAAGTGCTCCTCTCCAATAATATCTTTAGCCATTTGCCTAATTTCAATCGTAGGACTTACAAATGCATTAATACAGATTACGCCAGCATCAATGAATAATTTTGACGTCTCAGATATTCGTCTAATATTTTCGCTTCTTTCCTCAGTTGTAAAACCAAGATTATTGCAAAGTCCTGTACGAACATTATCCCCATCTAAAAGATAACAATAAAATCCTCTGGCATAGAGTTCTTTTTCTAACGCTATTGCTATAGTACTCTTGCCGGAGCCAGATAAACCAGTAAACCAAAGTACTTTCGCCTTTTGATTCAATAGGTTTTCACGCTGCTTACGATCGATTGTAAGATGGTAAATTGGGTGTATGTTAGTTGATTTATTAATTGTATTCAGTCTATAAAATCTTGAAATTATAAGGATTAAGGCCTACCTATACTGCTATAAACAAATCCTCTTTCCTTCATATCTATTGGATCAAATACGTTACGCCCATCAAAAACCACTGGCTCTCTAAGACTTGACATTATTCTATCATAATCCGGGGTGCGAAAAACATTCCACTCTGTAACTACTGCTAATGCATCTGTTCCTTCAATGGCATCATATTGATTATCACATAAAATTATTTTATCGCCCATTAAAGCTTTCACATTTTCCATAGCTTCTGGATCAAAGGCTTTTATTTGAGCTCCTGCTTTTAGCAATTCATCAATAATCGTCAATGCGGGAGCTTCTCTGATATCATCTGTATTGGGTTTAAAAGCTAATCCCCAAATACCAATTGTTTTATTAGCTATTGATTCACCAAAATAATTTTTTATACGTCTAGATAGGATTGACTTTTGATCCTCATTGACATCCATTACAGATTGGAGAATTCGAAAATCACAATTGTTTTCTTGAGCCGTCTTAGCTAATGCTTTTACATCTTTAGGAAAACAACTTCCGCCATAGCCTACGCCAGGAAATAAAAATCTTTTACCTATTCTACTATCGCTTCCTATTCCTTTGCGGACCATGTCAACATTTGCTCCAACTTCCTCACATAAATTTGCTACTTCATTCATGAAAGTAATCTTCGTAGCTAGAAACGAATTAGCAGCATACTTAGTCATCTCTGCAGATTTTTCATCCATAAAGATCACAGGATTGCCCTGTCTAACAAAGGGATTATATAACCGCTCCATTACTTTTTTCGCTTTAGAAGATGATGTTCCTATCACAACTCTCTCTGGCCTCATAAAGTCATCTACTGCAACTCCTTCTCTTAGAAACTCTGGATTAGATACCACATCAAAAAATGATTCGTCTAAGTTGGCTGCTAACCTTTCATATACTTTATCCGCTGTACCTACTGGCACTGTACTTTTATCTACTATTACTTTATAATCGGTAATGATATGCGATAGATGTTCAGCTACTTTAAGAACATACTTTAAATCTGCAGATCCATCTGCGCCGGGAGGAGTTGGTAATGCGAGAAAGATTATCTCGGCATTTTTAATTCCTTCTGTAAGATCTGTAGTAAATGAAAGTCTGCCTTGCTTAGTATTTCTTTCAAACAGTACCTCTAATCCTGGCTCATAGATGGGTACTTCGCCATTTTGCATGCGTAGTACTTTATTTTCATCTATATCTATACAAACTACATTATTACCAGTCTCAGCAAAACACGTACCTGATACTAGTCCTACATATCCAGTCCCTACAATGGCAATATTCATATCTATATATATTGAATTAATGTATTAAAGAGGTTAAATCAACAAAAGGTATAGCTCCGCCTTTGATAAGTCGCAACAACTTAGCCTCCAAAAAATGATAATTACTAAATCCTATTATATCGCCACAGCCACCCTACGGATGACTCTGAGATGATTTGGATCTACATTTATTTTAAGTTGGTAGGAAAGTGACCTCAGCTCTACCAAAAAATTATGTTTACTCTGTTTCTCAACCAGAATTCCTCTCACCCCTGTTAAGTTACCCGAGACGATTTCTACTTCCATTCCTTCGGCATACTCTATCTCTTCTACTTGGATATCATTGTATTCACCCGTAATACGTTTCAATAGGTCTATTTCCTCTTGTTTTACCGTACTCAACTCTTTTCCAACTTTGAGGAATGAAAATACATATTCTGTTTGTAGCACCTTGATAAACTGATCAGGACTCACATGAACGAAAGAATAACAATTTATCAAAGGAATTTCTCTAGTCACTAATTTTCGAGTATATTCCTTAGTTACGCTTAGCACTGGTGTATAAGCCCTTACATTCTTACTTATAAGAGCATTCACTACATATTTTTCGCACTTATATTTAGTATGTATCGCATACCACTGCGCCTTTGATGGAGTTATTTTTTCTATACTCTTCATATCTTTTCTACCTTTTCATTACTCCATAATAGTAGAGGGTGCATTTTAGATTCTATGAGGTGCTCTTCTTCTTTATCAAATATCACGTAGCGTACTTTTCTACTAATTAATTTTTCTACTTTATCGATCAACTCAATTAGATAAATTTTATTGACTTGCCCAATGAATACTAAGTCGATAATAGTACTATCAAGACCTTTGGCAAAAGCACCGCTGACAAAAACTTTGTCAACATCTCCAAGTCTTTCGACAACGTTTTCGATAATTTTATCAAATCCAATATGCTTCAATACAATATTATGTACCTCATAAAATAGAGGATGCTTTTTATTAGCTTGAAATATTTTCTTATTCCCTTCCGAAGATGAACTAAGCATTCCAGCTTTCTCTAGTCTGTTTAATTCTAATCTGATTGAATTGGATGATTCACCGAACTCCGATTCCAATCCTCTGAGATAGGACTTGGTGCTGCTATTCAAGAAAAACTTGAGTAACAGTTTGATCCTAGTCTTAGATGAGATCAGCGTTTCTATCATAAATGAGTAATATTATTACTCAAATATACTATATATTTTCTATTAATCAACACTTTGCAAAAGCAGTATTAATGACAAAACAGTAGTTGCTTGTGCTATAGAATCTGCCAATACACTTCCCCAATCAATATCTTTCTTCTCACCATTTGGAGTATTTTCTTTCTTTACTATTTTATAACCAACCGTTATTTTAGATCCAGGCTTAACATCTGGATAGTTCCTAAAAAAAAGAAATCTTTTCATTCTCTTGACTTCACCGTTAGCATATTCAACAGCAATTTTACTTATATCTCCTCTATCACTTAATCCACCAGCATACTTATTGATATAGTATTTAGCATTCTTTCCCTCTTCGTAAGGAAATGTTTGTAATCCAGATTTATAAACATCACTGGTATATAATTCATTAGCTTTAGTGGCTCCTGAAATCGAAACTAAACTATTTGCCTTGGGTAGTTCTATCATATCGCCATCTTGCAATATAATATTGTTGAATGAGTTAGGGTTCTTCATTGCATCCTCTAGATCAAATATAACGTAACCCACACTATCTTTTGAACGGAATAATTTAATTCCCTTAATAAACGCTTCGTCAGTAACATTACCAGCATCTGCTAATAAATCGAGTATTTTAGTATTATCATTTGCCAACACATAAGTTCCAGGATATTTCACTTCTCCAATAACATCGACGTTCCTAGGTAACTCAAAATCTGGAGCCTTTCTTACAATTACTTGATCAAATGGTTGCAACATAAAATTTTTCCCTTCATCAACGGAAAATTCATCATTAATTTTAAGATTAGCAGCTAATATTTTAGTTTCTCTATTATCCGAAAAATCAACTCTATATATATTTATTCGTTCTGGATCACTTTCTAATTTTAGACCACCAGCCAAACGTATTGCATCCTGCAATGTAAGTGAGGAACCATATTTAATCTGTCTAGGATTTTTTACTTCTCCTAATACATCAACAAAGAAAGATTCCTTAAATTTATTGTTATTGTAAATCACTAAACTATCATTAGGTAATATCTCAATATTACTTTCTGATTTTGGATTAAAAATAGCTTCTTTGAGATTTACGGTAACATATTCCAAATCTACTGATGTTGGACTTATTTTTCTGTATATATAAGCATACTCCTCAATCGCATCTTTAGTGAGACCTCCAGATAGGAATATGGCATCACTTACTCTTAGGCCCCCATTAGCGTTGATAGGATATTCCCCTTCTGACCGTACTGATCCAGTTACTTCAAAAGAAGCTTCATCCGCAAAAGAAGACAATGCTTTAATCCTCAACTTATCGCCTTTTTGTAATTTGATGTTTGCGGCTCCACTAGGATTTTCTAGAGCAGATCTAAGGTCTAGTACTTCGTACCTTACAGTTACTTGATCAAGGTTTAACCTTTGTAGATAGATCGTTTTAGTAATAGCATTTTCCTTGAGCTTAGCCTTATTAGCTAAGTCAACTAAAGTCATATTATCCGTCAAAGCAAATACTCCTGATACTTCTACCGCACCAGAAATAAATACTACTTTTTCTAGTTCAGAATCCACCGTTTGCACAAAGATCTTATCTCCATTTTGGAGTGCTATGTTTTTGGAAGAAGAAAGGTCAAAATCAACATCAATGATTTCCAATTTATCGCCTACCCTCCTTTCTATTTGAATATTTCTTGATAATGCATTGGACTTCAATCCACCAGCATAGTTTATAAGATCACTCAGTGTCTCATTAGGTAATAACTCGTATTTATATGACCTATTTACTGCCCCGTAGACAGTCACTAACTTCTTCGCTACAGGCACGTAGATATAATCATTCTCTTGTAAGAAAAAATTATCTCCTACAATAGGATCTTGTATATACTTATATATATCAAGCGTTTTCGGCGACTGTCCTGATCTTTTGAGCTGTATATTACGAACGGTACCTATATCACTAGGGCCACCACCGGCTACAAGTACATTGAATGCATTATTAAGTGCTGAAACATTGAAATTACCATAGTTAAATACTTCACCAGAAATATTTACATTAATCGTACGAGCCACTAAAACAGACATATCAAAATCATCCTTACGAAATCTTACATAATTAGCCATCTTTGACTTAAGTAAGACCTTAGCATCTGACAACTTTAACCCTGTCAGATATACTCGTAAATCTGGAAAGGGAGATATATGACCATCTTTAGATATAATGAATGATTCGTTGTAGACTGATAATCCCCAAATAGAAATCGAAATTTTATCATCAGGACCTAAAACATAAGATGATGGTGCTTTGGCATCACTAGATTTATTATAAAATTTTACACTTTGGGATCTAAATATATGTTGTCCATAAGTAATCGCGTCAGGCAATTTAACTTCTTCATTTTCTCTAACGATATCAACTATAGCTTCATCTAAAGTTGCTCCATCTTTTTCTGCTTTGATTACTTCTGAATCATCTACTTCTATAGATTCTTGAGAATTGCTTTTTTCTAAAGGGGCAACAATTTCTCCTTTATTCGTTTTTGCGTTAAGCTCGTCCTTCTTTTCGGCTTCAATTTTTGAGATGATCTTTTCCAATATAGCTTGTACACGTGACACTTCAGTTGGATTAGTAACGTCTACATTATTAATATCTATACCATACTCTGACAGTTCTGCTTTAATCCTATCTTCTTGGTCTGCTAGACCTCTTCTAGCTAACTCTTCTTTTGCTGCTTGCTCGGTAATGCTTTGACTTATTACAGGAGCGACAAATGTGAAGGCTAAAACTAAAAAGAAAATATATTTCAAATTCTTCATTATTTATAATTTAGTGAAGGAGCTAATATTTTTTCTGCTTCTTCTATAGTTATCTCTTTTCTTGTTGCGTAGTCTATTATTTGATCTTTATCAATCACTCCTAATCCAAAATACTTTGAATCAGGATGACCAAAATAAAACCCACTGACAGATGCCGCTGGATACATGGCTTTACTCTCAGTCAATTTTATCCCTATTTTATTTTCTACATCTAGCAATTTCCAGATGGCATCTTTTCCTGTATGATCAGGGCATGCTGGATAACCAGGTGCAGGTCTTATACCTTGATACCTCTCTTTTATCATCTCTTCGTAATCAATAACAGATTTGGCCTCGTACCCCCAATAATCTGTTCGTACATCATAATGAAGCTTCTCTGCTAAAGCCTCGGCTAATCGATCACATACTGACTTACACATTATAGCGTTATAGTCATCATGATCAGCCTCGTATTGTGCCACTATCTTTTCAATTCCTATTCCTGCTGTAACAGCAAACATACCTAAATAGTCATTATGACTTGCTGGAGCAATAAAATCACTTAATGATGCATAAGTTTTCCCAGGTGCTTTTTTACGTTGCTGTCTGAGGAAGTACACAACTTCTTGCATACCTATATTATTGTCTATCACAACGTCATCACCTTTACTATTAGCAGAAAATATGCCGAAAATAGCTTTCGCCGTAATAGTTTTGTCAATAATGATCTTTTCAAGCATTCTATTAGCATCATCATAAAGCTTTTGCGCTTCTACACCTATTAAATCATCTTCTAATATAGCTGGGTACTTTCCCTTCATTTGCCAACTCGAAAAAAAGGGCGTCCAATCTATATATTGCGTAATCTCTTCAATCTTAATCTCATTTAAAACTGTAATCCCAAGTTGATTAGGTATCGGAGCTGAATAATCATCCCAGTTTAATAGTAGCGGCTGATTACGTGCTTCTTGGATCGTAATGCATTCCTTGATATGAGACCTATTCTTACGTTGCTCTCGCACTCCTACGTATTCCTCCTTGATACTAGTTTTATATTTATCAGCACGCTCAGTACTTAGTAAATTACTTGCTACTGTCACAGACCTAGATGCATCTAAGACGTAAACTACTGGACCAGAGTATTCTGGATCTATTTTGAGTGCTGTATGCAACTTCGATGTAGTCGCGCCACCTATAAGCAGCGGTATCTTCATACCTAAACGCTCCATCTCTGAAGCCACGTATACCATCTCATCTAGTGAAGGTGTAATCAATCCACTAAGGCCTATAATGTCCACATTATGCTCTTGGGCAGCCTTGATAATCTTATCTGCAGATACCATAACTCCTAAGTCAATGATCTCATAGTTATTGCAAGAGAGGACAACGCCTACTATATTCTTGCCAATATCATGCACATCGCCTTTGACGGTAGCCATCAGAATCTTTCCATTAGTCTCTACTTTTCCTGCTTTCTCTTCTTCTATAAAGGGTGTGAGATATGCCACAGATTTTTTCATTACTCTGGCACTTTTCACAACCTGTGGTAGAAACATTTTACCTGCTCCAAATAAGTCTCCGACTACATTCATACCATCCATAAGCGGCCCCTCGATTACATTGATTGCAGATGGATATTGCTTACGCGCTTCCTCGGTGTCTTCATCGATAAATTCTTGTATGCCTCTAACCAATGAATGAGATAGTCGCTCTTGGACGGTAGCTTCTCTCCATTTCAGGTCTTTCACCAACTTCTTACCTCCTCCTTTTACTCTCTCTGCATAATCTGTCAATCTCTCCGTCGCGTCTGGGCTCCTATTGAAAAGTACATCTTCTACTAACTGAAGTAGGTCTTTTGGAATATCCTCATAGATTTCCATCATCCCCGCATTCACTATCCCCATATCCATACCTGCATGTATAGCATGATATAAGAAAGCTGAATGCATTGCTTCTCTTACCGCATTGTTTCCTCTAAACGAGAAAGATATATTACTTACTCCCCCACTAATCTTAGCATGTGGGCAAGCTGCTTTGATTTTGCGTGTAGCTTCTATGAAGTTGATCGCATAAGGGTTGTGTTCTTCTATACCTGTGGCGACAGCAAATACATTAGGATCAAAAATGATGTCTGTAGGATCAAAATCGATGTCATTGACCAAAATATCATAGGCACGTTTACAAATTTCCACTTTACGTTCGATGGTATCTGCCTGCCCATCTTCGTCGAAGGCCATCACCACAGTAGCGGCTCCGTATTTTCTTAATATTTTTGCTTGTCTTTTAAATTCTTCGACTCCCTCTTTCATAGAGATTGAGTTGACGATGCATTTTCCTTGTACGCATTTAAGTCCTTCTTCAATCACTTCGAACTTAGAAGAATCTATCATGATAGGAAGCTTGGCTATATCTGGCTCTGACATCATCAGATTGAGAAATTCTTTCATTACCGCCTTGGAATCCAGTAATCCTTCATCCATATTAACATCAATGATCTGTGCGCCACCGTTCACCTGTTGCTGTGCCACAGATAGTGCTTCTGAGTATTTGCCATCCTTGATGAGTCTAGCGAATTTCCTAGATCCTGTTACGTTTGTTCTTTCCCCTATATTAATGAAATTGAGATCGTCTCTTACGTTTAGAGGCTCTAATCCTGCATACTGTGATATAGGTCTGATTGTCGGTATTGGCCTTGGTGCATATTCACTGGCTGCGGTTGCCATTGCTTCGATATGCTTTGGAGTAGTACCACAGCAACCACCGATAAGGTTGACCATATTATTAGCCAGAAAGTCTCTAATTAAATTAGCCATCTCGTCTGGACCTTGATCATATTCTCCCAGTTCATTAGGCAGCCCAGCGTTAGGGTATGCACTTACATAGCAGTCTGCTATTTTAGATAATTCGTTGAGATAGGGGCGTAATTCTTTAGCTCCCAATGCACAGTTGAATCCAATCGTAAGTGGCTTTGCATGCTTTACGGATATCCAGAATGCCTCTGTAGTCTGTCCACTGAGTGTACGTCCACTTGCATCTGTAATAGTACCTGAGATCATGATTGGTATGTCTCTTTGTACTTCTTCTAATACTTCTTGAATAGCATAAAGGGCTGCCTTAGCATTAAGGGTGTCAAATATCGTTTCTACCAGAAAAATATCAACACCACCATCGGCAAGTGCTTTAGCTTGCTCATAGTAACTTTCTTTAAGATCATCGAAACTCACTGCTCTATAACCTGGGTTATTGATGTCAGGTGAAAGAGATGCTGTACGATTGGTTGGGCCTAAGGCTCCAGCGACATATTTTGGTTTAGCAGGATTGTATTGTGTATATATATCTGCCACTGACTTGGCGATTTTAGCAGACTCCACATTCATCTCATAAGCCAGTTCGGTCATATCGTAATCGGCCTGAGAGATACTATTAGCTGAGAATGTATTAGTCTCTACTATATCTGCTCCAGCTTCATAATACTGCTGATAAATCTCAGCGATGATCTGTGGCTGAGTAAGAGATAGCAGTTCATTATTCCCTTTAATATCCATATGGTATTCAGAAAATCTATCTCCTCTATAATCTTCCTCAGTCAGCTTATGTCGCTGTATCATGGTACCCATCGCTCCATCTAGGATGAGGATACGTTCTTTTATAGCTTGTCTTACGCTCATCTTCACTTTCACTTAATAATCAAGTTGTTCTCTTTCCATATTAACTCTAAGACCAAGACTCATATACTTAGTATCAATTTGCTTGCTAGTCAACTCAGAGTCAGACTTGCGATAGATAACGTCTAGATCAAGATAATAATTATACATCAACTGATAACTTGCGTTAAATCCAAGCATCATAATTTCTGTTTGTAATCCTTGAGCGGTCTCATTGCCAAAATCCATATTTCTACTTGTATTGACTAGCAAGATGTTGTTGCCGAAATTGTCTTCCGGTCCGTCTTCACCATATTTGCTAAACATCATTCGTCCCTGAAAGTAAAATTTGTCACTCCACTGATATTTTGCACTTAATAGCACTTCTTTAAAATTAGCTCCCAGTGGGTGTGCAAGAGGTTGACTATTATGCGAATAGCTTGCAGTACTAGCTTCTGGAAATACGGACAACTCCCTTCCATGTGAATAGGTATAAGGCCTTACAGTATTATATTCTATTTGTAAATCTAAATGATCTACGTTCAGCGCATTATAATATTTCAAACCTAATTGATATCCAAATTTATTGGCCCACCAACCTGTGCCTGCTTTAAATTCATTCAGTTTTAATTCATCTAAAACCAACTGACCATATACTTGAAAATGACCTCCAAATGTATAATTGGCATTCATTCCTAACAATACATTATCTGGAGAACCAATACTTGATTCTATAACTCTGTAAAATATCATTGGATTCAGATACTGAAATTCAAATTGATTCTCTCTGTTAAATATAACAGTCTCAAATAAGCCAATTTCAAAACTCTTAGAAGGCTGATAAGAAAGATAATGTATAGCCGTATATTTTTTTGATAATAATTCATCTCCACCTAATGAGCGTGTATTTAAAGCATTGAGTTCTGCCCAAATATTTTGGTATTGAAGCTTCCATATTCGGGTATTAAGTTTGACATAGAAGTAATTATCGCCTGTATCAGACAACAGTAATGATCTCATTCCATTACCTAACATATGCTTACCATGTCCTAGCTCTAATGCTACGTTTCTGCTTACATCTAAACCTACATATCCCTCAGCATCAAAGTAATCGTAACCCTCGAAATTATTCAAAATAGAACTTTGAAAATTTTTATAAAAACCATGTCCTGGTATATATTCATATTTATTTATAGTGGATTCTATATAATCCGAAAAATTTCGCTGTGTATCACTTATCCGAGTATAATAGTAAATCTTATTATCTATAGTTCCTCTTATTTCTGCTCCTCGAGTATTACGTATGATCGATTGATCTCCATCTTTACCATATTGAATATTTAGAACAGGATTGGCTCTGAGCGTAAAATCATCTGTATTGATTTCATAAAAGTTGGCCCTATTATTATAGAGCATTCCCAATACTCCTTTCTTTACTTGTTGCAGCGATTCTTTACTTCCTGTATTCTCTTTATCATAAAAGTAAAATGTCCCGGAACGATCCACAAAGACTTTATCATCCTTAATAGTCACTATTGATTGACCATCCTTCGTCTTTGTCCAATATTCAGTATTATTTTGAATGACGTACTGTCGATCTTTTTGGTCAACAGAAGTGATGCCGTCTTGTAGAAACTGAGCTCCATCCATTAAGTCTCTCCGATTGATATTTCTAATAGAACTCATTCTAGACTGATCATATCCAAGAACATACCATCTATCACTAATATGCTCTGCTCTAGTACCAGGCAATTGATAATAAGATTGGCCTATAAGCACCGTCAATGGTAACTGAAATAATATGAGATTTAGAATTTTTTTTATATCCACGATCTATATATTTATCAAAAACAATAAAGTTACTGATTAAGGTTTGTAATGAATTTAAACTGATCTAATGCTGACTGATTTCGATCCCCTTTACTTTGCGATACAATTCAGTAGCATACCCGTCAGTCATTCCTGATATGTGATCGATGACTAGCATTATCTTTTCATAACTTGATTGCGTATTATCGATTTTATACTGATTCGGCATCAGTCTTAGGACCTTCTTTTCATAAGTGCCTCTATTGGACTTTAGTACTGTGGGAATATACATCTGCAGCAGCTCGCTCATTACATTATATCCTGCAATCTCTATCTCCACTACAGATTCGTGATTGTATATCTTATCAATAGAAAGTTGAATTACTTTATTTAATGATGGACAGTCATCTGAAATTACATCGATAAGCGTTGAAGTGAATTTACCCGCTAGTATATCGTCCATATTAGCGATGAAAATTTCTGCTCCACGATTCACAAGTGTATTGATTGTCATTGCTCTTAGAAAAGATACCGCTTCATTATCATCGCCTATTTTTCCACAATATTCTCTTAAGTTAGCACCCTCATCTTCACCTTTCACCTCACATATAATAGACAGTAAAGCATTCTCCACTTGAACCCTATCCAATATGTTGATCCTGTGGGCATCTTCCATATCTATAACCATATAGCAAATATCATCCGCTGCCTCTGTTAGATATACAAATGGATGACGGAAATAGCATTGTTCAGCATTATCATCTTTGATCATGTTAGTATTCGCCGCAATCTCTTCGAAAATCTTCTGATCTGATCTAAAGAATCCGTATTTCTTACGGTGCTTATACATTCTACTGGTCTCATTAGAGGCACATGGATACTTAAGCAATGAAGCTAAAGTAGTGTATGTAAGTCTCAATCCTCCAGCAGACTTACCTGCATATTGTCTACTGAGTATTCTAATCGCATTAGCGTTTCCCTCAAAATTGATCAGATCTTGCCATTCTTCTAATGTACAGTGATCTTTCAGCTTTTTACCTTCTATTATCTCGTCGGCAAATTTTTCAAAATAATTAGAAATAGCTGCTTCACCGCTATGACCAAATGCAGGATTACCTACATCATGCGCAAGGCAAGCTGCTGCAATTACACTCTTGAGTTGATACTTATAAAATTCTTTATCTCTATTATCTAAACCCGCTACGTTATTCGAAATATGATTGCCTACTATCTCTCCTAGTGACCTACCTACAGATGAGGTCTCAAGGGAATGTGTCAATCTATTGTGAACAAATGTGTTTCCCGGTAAGGGAAAAACCTGAGTTTTACCCTGTAACCTTCTGAAAGCTGATGAAAATATCAACCTATCAAAATCTCGCTGATAATTGTGCCTGTAGCCGACATCTACCATCTTAGACGATGATCCTGTTCGCTGATCTGATATACAATTTTGCCAATTCATAATACATAAATGTAAGAAACTGCAACTTAGCAAGAAAATGAATGACCTAAGGCAGATATATAGGTCTGTTTTGTGTCGAATAAGCTATATAGCGTACACATCTGCTACTTTGATATAATATATCCCTCTACTTCCTTAATTTCGCCGCTCAAAACATATTTAACATGGCAACTCAACAACTTATCGAATGTGTACCTAATTTCTCTGAAGGCAGAGATTTATCTATAATTAAGCAGATCACAGACGAAATAGAAAGTGTAGAAGGTGTAAAACTTTTAGATGTAGATCCTGGAAAAGCCACGAACCGCACTGTGGTCACATTTGTAGGTGAGCCTAAACCTGTCTTACAAGCTGCATACTTAGCTATCAAGAAAGCTAGTCAACTCATAGATATGAGTCTGCACTTCGGAGAACATCCGCGCATGGGAGCAACTGATGTATGTCCACTGATCCCTATCTCAGGTATCACTATGGATGAAGTTGTCAAGTATGCTCATGAATTGGGTGAAATGGTAGGTGCCGATCTTGATATTCCATTCTACATGTATGAGTCTGCTGCTACGTCACCATCACGCAGAAACCTAGCGAATGTCCGTGCTGGTGAATATGAAGGTCTAGCACAAAAGCTTCAAGATCCTAAATGGAAGCCCGACTATGGTCCAACAAAATATAATGCTAAAGCTGGAGCAACAGCGATAGGCGCAAGAGACTTCTTAGTTGCTTATAATGTAAACTTAAATACCACATCTGTTAAGAGAGCAAACTCTGTAGCCTTTGATATCAGGGAGAAAGGAAGAGTAAAAAGAGAAGGAAACCCAATAACAGGGAAGATCTTAAATGATAAAAAAGGAAACCCAAAGCGTACTATTGGTACTTGCAAAGGAGTAAAAGCTATTGGTTGGTTCATCGATGAATATGGAGTGGCGCAGATATCTATGAATATCACAGACATCAATAAAACATCACTTCATAAAGCATTTGAAGAGTGCAGAAAGAGTGCGAATAAGAGAGGCTTGCGTGTTACTGGGTCGGAACTAGTAGGTCTAGTACCTAAGAAAGTTTTACTCGAAGCAGGAAAGTATTTCTTAGAGC
Organism: Saprospiraceae bacterium UBA1994; assembly: GCA_002335865.1. GTDB lineage: Bacteria > Bacteroidota > Bacteroidia > Chitinophagales > Saprospiraceae > UBA1994. The sequence goes on along the minus strand of DDCY01000001.1, from coordinate 4,584 downwards.
AACAAGATAGATCCACAGGAGTGTCTGAGTCTGAGCTTATTCATATAGCCATCAAATCAATGGGACTGGATGAGTTAGGAAAATTTGATCCACAACAAAAAGTTATAGAATATCAACTTGAAAATGCCGCAAGCAGACCATTAGTACACAAAAATCTAATCGAATTTGCAGATGAAACGGCATCAGATAGTCCCGCTCCCGGTGGCGGATCTATTTCTGCTTACGTAGGTGCGTTAGGTATATCATTATCTGGAATGGTAGCTAATCTATCTGCAGGAAAGCGTGGATGGGAAAACCAAATCGCCTACTTCTCAGATGAAGCGGAGAAGGCACAGTCGTTGAAGAATCACTTGCTAAGGCTGGTAGATGAGGACACTAATGCATTCAACATGATCATAGACGCTATCAGGATGCCAAAAGGCTCAGAATCAGAAAAACAAGCTAGATCTAAGGCGATCAACGATGCGACTAAAAATGCAATCGAGGTACCTATGATGATCATGGATGTATGTATGAAATCTTACGCGCTGATCAAGGACATGGCTAAGAAAGGTAATCCTAACTCTATCTCTGATGCTGGAGTAGCTGCACTTTGTGCGAGAACTGCCGTATATGGTGCCTACCTCAATGTAAAGATTAACTGCAAAGATTTCAATGATTCTGCATATATAATCAAGACGGTTACCAAAGCAGATAAGTGGCTGACAAAATCTGATAAGTTAGAAAAAGAAATACTAAAAATAGTAGAAAAAAATCTCTAATAAATTAAAACAAAATATGTCACTCGAATTACGCCAAACCCTTTGTTTTAAGGCCTTTATAACGCAAATATGCTCGAATTGACAGAAGATAATGAAATGCTATGCCAATATGACTTATATATAGGTATGGCAAAGCGTTTGATTATATAAACATATGTTTAACAAACAAAGAAAAAAAATGACTAAGAAGCAAGAAGAAATCCAAGATGAAGAAGTCATAAAAGACGAGAAAGATACCAAGTCAAAGAAGAAGACTAAATCCTCTAAAAAAGATAAGCTAACAGATAGAATCGAAGAGCTAGAGCAAGAACTCTCAGAGAGTAAAGACAAGTTCCTCAGATTGTTTGCAGAGTTTGACAATTTTAAGAAACGTACGGCTAAGGAGCGTATTGACTTCCGTGCTACAGCTGGAATGGATGCACTCCAAGCCTTTCTTCCTGTGATGGATGATTTTGATAGAGCAAAGAAAGTTGCTGAAAATGAAGATAACAATGAAGAATTCTCAGAGGGGGTAAAGCTGGTTTACCAAAAACTGAAGTCTGTATTGACATCAAAAGGAATCAAAGTAATGGAATCTACAGGTGAAACTTTTGATCCTGAATTACATGAAGCTATCACTGAGATACCTGCGCCTACAGAAGATATGAAAGGTAAAATCATAGATACAATAGAGCAAGGTTACTACCTCAATGACAAAATTATTAGATACGCAAGAGTAGTCGTTGGAAATTAAAAGGTAAGTTACTATTAAATGGGCGACTTCCTGAAAGTGTGTGTTTGATCCATCTTAATTAATAGAATTAATTTTGTTCGATTTATCGAATCAAATAATGAACTAATAAAACATTCGAATCATTGTTGATTGCTGGTTACGAAATTAGTAATTCGACTTCACCATTCGAAATTAATATCATATGGCAAAGAGAGATTATTACGAAGTACTGGAAGTAAAGAAGAGCGCTGACGCAGCTGCTATCAAAAAAGCATACCGTAAGACGGCTATGAAGTTTCACCCAGATCGTAATCCAGACAATAAAGAGGCGGAGACGAAATTCAAAGAAGCGGCAGAAGCCTACGAAATACTAAGTGACGACGATAAGAGAGCCAGATACGATAGATATGGCCATGCAGGAGTAGATCCTAACCAAGGTGGTGGATTCCGTGGCGGCATGACTATGGATGATATCTTTAGTCAATTTGGTGATGTATTTGGCGATGGCGGTAGTCCATTTGATTCATTTTTTGGAGGTGGTGGAGGTCGTGGTCGAAGCACTAGATCTGGCCAGAAAGGTTCTAACATCCGTATCAAAGTAAAGCTCTCATTAGAAGACGTAGCTAATGAAGTAACTAAAAATATAAAAGTCAAAAAATCAGTAAGCTGTAAAAGTTGTGAGGGTAGCGGAGCTAAAGATAAAAGCTCAGTATCTACCTGTGGAACTTGTGGTGGGTCAGGGTATGTACGTCAGATAAAATCTACTTTCTTAGGTCAGATGCAGACCACTGCTGTATGTCCTAATTGCTCAGGCAGCGGACAACAGATCACTGCGAAATGTGGCACTTGTAAGGGTGATGGTACAGAGATGGGGTCAGAGACGATATCTATTCCTATCCCTGCTGGAGTAGAAGATGGAATGCAACTATCCATGAGAGGTAAAGGTAATGCCGGAAAAAATGGTGGACCGAACGGGGATCTTCTCATCAATATAGAAGTCCTAGAAAGCGATAATTTCAGTAGAGATGGACAGAATATCATTCATGATCTATATATTAATTTTGCAGATGCTGCATTGGGTACTTCTATAGAAGTACCTACTCTCTCTGGAAAGGTGAAAATCAAAATTCCAGAGGGAACTCAGCCAGGTAAAATATTTAGACTGAGAGGAAAAGGTCTTCCATCTGTACAAGGATATGGTACTGGAGATCAACTTATCCATGTGAATATATGGACACCAAAACAACTCAATAAAGACGAGAAAGAATTGTTAGAAAAAATGCGGGAAATGCCTAATTTCGTTCCAAATCCAGGAAAGGAAGAAAAGGGGTTTTTCGAACGCATGAAAGATATGTTTCATTAATGAAATACTACATATATATTACAGCTATACTCTTTGTCTTTACGATTTCTTCTTGTGGACCAAATATAGTCTATGAGCAAGAGCATGACCTAGGCAAATCATGGACCTATGATGAAAGTGCTGAATTTGCTTTTAAAATTTTTGACCCCAATCAAGAATATGATGTATTGCTAACTGTAGTACATAATCCAAATTTTTCACATCAAAATTTCTACTCTAATATAACCACGACTTTCCCTACTGGAGAAGTATTTACTGATCCTCTATCTATTGAACTTGCTAATAAAATGGGTTCTTGGTTATCATCATGTAATAGTAAAGTATGTACGCTTCGTCTTCTTCTACGAGATGACGTAAAGTTTAAAGATGTAGGCGAATATAAAATTTCTTTTGACCAGGACACAAGAGAAGCTCAGCTTGAGGGAATAGAATCATTAAGGTTATCCTTGATTGAAATTGAGAAGTAAGTAAGGCTTTTATACTTTTTTAAGGAATATTTCTCCAATACTCAGAAAAGTAGATATCAGTACAACGTAGTGTTTTATCGAATAGCCTTAAGCATTCTATTACATAAAACTTTTATTGCCTGTTTGGTAAAGCAATACTATTCCAAACACTACCAAAGCGGCTCCAGCCACTCTACTTATTCTCTGTATATGATCTGATTCTAATCTACCTCGAATGGCTTTAGCACCAAGTACCTTAATGGTATCCGTAATAATGATTGTCAGCATTATAGCTGAGATAAATACAAATGCTTGAGTGTCATTCATATTGATACCAATCACTTTTGTAGAAATAACTCCTAACCAAAAAATAAAAGTAAATGGATTGACAGTATTAACAAGAAAACCTTTCATCCAAAAACCAAAGTAATTTTTAGCTGTGAAGCTTCCGCCTTCCTTAATTGATTTTGTCTTTTTCAAAAAAATAACAATACCGAAAGTGATCAGAATAAAACCACCTACTAAACCCATCCAATACTTAAATACTTCATCTTTGACAAGAGCGTCCACTTGACTTATGAATAGGTAAGAGAATAAAATAACAAGTAAATCGCTGCTCCATACTCCTACACCGACGGTTATTCCTGCTCTTGCTCCCTTATCAATTCCGGTCTGAGTCAACGCGATAAATATAGGACCCAACATTATCGTCAATATTAGTCCAAATACTACTCCTTCTAGAAAGATAGCTAGCAATCGAATGTAGTTTTATGAGAGAGTCTATTTAAGACTCCAAAGATTATACTTAAATATACAATATATGGCACGGAAACCATCTTTCCAGCTTATCTTCTTACCCTCTTCATAGGTACGTCCGTAATACGATATTCCTACTTCGTAAATACGCACGCCTGGAATACGAGATACTTTTGCAGTTACTTCTGGCTCAAATCCAAATCTATTCTCTTTGAGATTTACACTTTTGACCAGTTCTGATTTCCACATCTTATAGCATGTTTCCATATCTGTAAGATTAAGATTCGTAAATACATTAGATAATGCGGTCAGCCACTTGTTACCTATTGAGTGCCAAAAGAATAAAATCCTATGTGGTTTGCCACCAATAAATCTAGATCCATATACTACATCAGCAAATTCATCTAATATGGGTTGCAGCAATAGATTAAATTCTTGCGGATCATACTCAAGATCGGCATCTTGTATGATGATATAATCTCCTGTAGCTTCTTTAATACCTGTTTGGAGTGCCGCTCCTTTTCCTTTGTTCTTTTCATGCTTAAA
>DDCY01000002.1:3672-113308 GCA_002335865.1 Saprospiraceae bacterium UBA1994 | reverse complement strand
CATGTATAAGTTACATTAAGTCTTGCTTGTTAAAAAAAAGATGATTGGGATTACCAATCATCTTTTTTCGCTTGTACAATTGTATTTACAAAGGCTTATTATTGTATTTGGATAGTTATGTTATTTATCAATTGAATAGCTAAAATAAGGAGATACTTCGTCTAACCAATACTGCTTAATCGCAATTATTTTTTTTACATCATCTAATCCTTTATACGGTCCATGATGATTTCGATAATTGATAAATATATTGGCAGTAGAGTAATCGAAATATGGATGTTGTACTAAAGAATCTACGGTAATGTAATTAAGGTCTATCTTTTTGAGAGTACCTTCAAAACTAATTTTGTTCATTATTTTACTTATTAAGGCAGCTTTTACTCCATAAACTTCGAGTAGTTGATTTATATTATGAAATCCACCAAGTTTGTCTCTATACTTAATTATACGTGATGAAAGTACATGTCCAATTCCATTTAGCATGAGTAATTCTGTACTATCCGTTGTATTTAGTACTATTATATAATTATCAGCCAATCCGCTGCTTTTCTCCTTTCGGGATGCTTTAAATTCTGCATTGTACTCTTTTCTTTCAATGTCACTTATAGCGTCAATGGCATTATTTTGATATGAAGTGCTATCTTTTTGATTGTATGTATAATTATTGTTTTTATACTTATTTTTTACCCATGTTTTATTCTTTTTGTATTGATTGCTTTTATGTTTATTTTCTTTTTTTTGATTCTTTATTTCTACAAAAGAGTTTAGTTTATTATATAAATAATCATTCATAGAATACAACTTCTTGAGATCTTCAGCCTTTTTAAACTTTCCGCCTTTAGAAGTATAATTAGTCCATGATCTTGCAATCGATTCTTTTATTCCCATATCCATTAGTTCATCTTTCGATATTGTATTTGGGTCAAACTTATGTGGTTCAATGCGATTTTTTTTTGAATATTTTTTCTTTGCCGTTAGGTCTCTTTCTGCTGATCTAGTTTGAAGCGAAGTTAGGATTGATATGTGCTCTTCATTATTGTACTCAGTGTTGACATGATTCCATGACGAGTACTGACCTAAGATTATTAAACCAAATATTATAAATAGTACGACAGTTACACCCCATATTTGAGTAGAATGATAATGGATTTGTTTTCTAATTTTTCTAAGGCTCATTTTGCATTCTTTAATTATTATTTATTCAGTATGTCATAACTATAGGCTCCATGATCTTTTATAGAGACGCATTCGATAGCATTTTGATCGCACCATTGCTTCCATTTTAGTTGCTTGTACTGTTTTTCACTTTGTGTAATGATCCATTTATCTGCCCTCACATATTTTTTTATAGTATCCATTCTGCTTTTCATGCCACCTAGTACGATTGCAGTATTTATATCAATTGGATTTTTATGATCTATATAATTGCTATCAAGGAGTAATATCGATTCATCTTTAAATTGAATTAAATTTTGTGATTTAATAAAACTCATTTTATTGATAGCTTCTAGTGGATTTAGGTCTATTAATTCAGTGATTTTTCTATTAATGCGATTATTCGATGTGATAAATTCTACCGTCTTTTCAGCAAGTTGCTCACTACAAATACTATAGCAAGTTCTTCCATCATAGAAGTCAATTATATGGCCCTTGTAATTATCATAGATTGTTACTGCTGCTTGAGTTTCGCTTTCATTAGTATAGTGGTATCTAGACAAGGTGAATATCATAAAAACAGTGAGGGACGCTAGGATATAATTTGCTTTGAGTGCATGCCTAGCAGCCAAAAATAAACAAAGAGATATGTACAGTAATAGCAACTCATGAATATATAGCCAGAGATTATCAATAGTTGCCAATGGTAGATGTTCGATAGTTTGAATTGAGTATATAAAAACCTCAAAAATTGAGGTTAGTAGTATTTCGATAATTTCATTAGCGAAGGGTAAAATATATTCTATAATTATCATTAGTATTCCTAATACCAATACGCAGTATGCAGCAGGTACAGCCACTATTCCACTTAACCAAAAATAGGTAGGGAATTTGTGAAAATAATATATAGTTAATGGAGCGACTAATATCTGTGCTGACATAGATAATGCAATCATTTGCCATATGTAGTTAATTAACCTTGAGCTTATTTCGATATGATTAAATAGCCATTCATATATCGGTTTATAGAAATAAAGGATACTTAAGAGAGCTAGAAAGGAGAATTGAAAACTAGCTTGGAAAATCATATATGGATCATATATCATTAAGAAAAAAGCGGTCATAGATAAGACATTATAGCTATCCACTCTGTCAGCCCAGTATTTGCCTACATAGTAGATGATTATCATAACAGAGGCCCTCATCACTGCTGCAGATCCACCAGTTATTATTATATAAGTACTTGTAGAAAAAGCTAGTAAGGATAACTTGATCAATTTGTCTCTGTTGCTTGATTTAAATAGCTTATTGAGAAAGAACAATATAATCTGACACAGTATCCCAACATGTAGACCAGATACAGCCAAGACGTGAACAGCACCGCTTTTGGTGTAGGAGGCATATAGTTCAGGATTTATTGTATTTCTAAATCCGAGTACCATTGCGGCTGTTAGACTGCGATGGTCATTGTTATCGAGATATTTATCAAATGTTTTGAGTGCATGTGACCGTATTTTATTTGCTAATCTTTCTATTGGGTTAGCCAAGTTCTTCGATGTACTAGAATGTAACTCTGGTGCTATATCTACTCTATGGAATATATGCTTTGTTTTTAAGTAATCATTAAAGTCAAATGTATTTGGGTTCCTTGAATGTCTGAGCGCTATTACATATCCATTAAAAAGGATTTCATCACCTGGACTATAAGTACTCGCAATACTATCTTCGAGTTTGAAATATGCAGTTATTTTACCGGTCACATTATTCATCGAGTCTATACTACTTCCGATGGCATTTATTTGTATATAACAACTGTATCGAGTTGTTTTCTTAGGGATAGTTAGAATTTTAGCACTCATATACATGTGAGTATCATCGAGACTATGGGAGTAATGTGTCCAATCCATATTTGGATGAAGCGAAGAGTACCGAGTATATCCAAGTAGAAATGTCACCAATATTAGGAGGGTTCCTGTATAATATTCCCGATATCTAGATTTGTTTTTTGTAGAAACTAGAAATATAGTAAAGAGAATTCCGAAGATAAGGTATAAGTGATTGCAGTAGATGGGGTAGTATCGAGACGTTACGATACCAATAATTAAAGCTATTACTAGCCGTCCAAACGGTTTATTCCCCCAAAATATCATGATGCATTCTAGATAATTAGAATTCTAAAATACAATATAATTATCTAATTATATGATTTTTAGATGGTTATACTAGGGCATGTTTTTGGGTTAGTAATATCTCTATATAATCCTTGGATTTAATCAATAACGATATATCTTTGCATCGCTTTAGAAGAAGAGCAAGCCCAGTAGAATGGTGAAGTGGGTGAGTGGCTTAAACCACCAGTTTGCTAAACTGGCGTGCTGGAAACGGTACCGGGGGTTCGAATCCCTCCTTCACCGCAAAAAAATACATTTCGGGATGTAGCGCAGCTCGGTTAGCGCACCTGCTTTGGGAGCAGGGGGCCCCAGGTTCGAATCCTGGTATCCCGACGGTTGATTACCAAGGAGTTACGACATTGTCGTAACTCCTTTTTTATTTGCATCGTAACGTAATAGTAATACTTTATTCTGCCCCTATCAATGGATGATAACTAAAAAGAGTGCTAAGTTGACTTATCTTCATACCATCATGACAATATCCTCTATCGTGGCAGCTAGTACCATAAATGCTAATTCAGATATGTGCTTATAAATTATTTTTCTTAGTCCAATACCTCTGATACCGCTAATATTGTTACTTTTTTCATTTGTTTTTTAAAACGTACATTTGAATCAAACTAACTTATTAAAATTATATTATGAAATTACACTACACATTAATTTTTCTAGTAGGTATGCTTTATAGCTGCCAAAATGGAGTAGAAAATACTGCTGGTATTGATGCTTTTGAAAAAAATTCGCAAACTGTTATGTCTTATCTTAATGGATATCAAAAAGAATCCTTAGACTATGACGCATTATATAGCGAAAATGCAGTTATGCTAAACACGAGAATAGGAGCCGTAAATGATTCTGTTACAGTAGCCGAAATTAAGGTTATGGATCAAGCAGGGTGGGACCTGTATGATTTTGAAATAATTAGTGAAATTAACCTTTTGCCTGGAGTAAATTCTGTGACTAAGAAAGTGGACGGATCTGTTCGTTACTATGGTATATGGAGGACTACAAAAGAGGCTACCGACTCAACTGAAGCAATTCAATCTGATTTACGCCTTTATGAATCTTTTGATTTTGACGAAAGTGGTAAGATTATTTATCAGCAATTTTATGGTGATCTGACTGCATCAACTAATATTTTACAAGGAAAGTAATTATATCAAAAATATAGTTTGTATAGAAAAAGCCGCCAGAAATGGTGGCTTTTTTACTTTATACCGAAGGAAACTTTCAATCTCAATATTTGAAATTAAAAGCATAGAAAAACAGTTAAAATACGTACAATTATCTGTAATAGGATAGGATAATTTTGTCTTAATTTTATGGAATATAAAACCTGTGTCAGATTAAATTTTCGAAATATATATTTATCTTGAATAATAATGAAAACCTAGTATTGCAGTTCCACGACATTATGGATTGTTTCATAATTTAGTCATTGGTTTTCATTCATACAGCAATAAAGACTCTGATTTCTTCAATGTTCAGGCTTTTTTATTCTTCTTATCTTATCTCGTATATTTTGATTTTGTACTTTTAGGTGTATGCGATACATTTTAGAATTAGTTTTGCTTGTCGGGTTTTTGCTTAGTTTTTGTTATGGGTGTACTGATAAAGATATTGCACTTCCTAGTCTAGTGCCTGAGCCCATTAGTTACGAAAAGCTATCTGATAATTTAGTTGACATCAGTCGTAAAGGTATCGATATATCTATAGATACGTCTATGGAAGCCGAGGCTTTCCAAATCACTATTCTCAAAAAAAGTATTTCTATTGTTGTGGCAGATTCTATGGGTATAAGGTATGCGACCCAAACTCTGAGGCAGTTAAAAGACTATAGTAATAGTGGTATAGTTCCCGAATTGAAAATTTTTGATCAGCCTAAATTTCATTATAGAGGGATGCATTTGGATGTGGCTAGGCATATTTTTGATGTTGCAGATATCAAAAAGTATGTCGACATGCTGGCTTATTACAAGTTTAATTATTTTCATTGGCATCTTACCGAAGACCAAGGCTGGAGAATCGAGATTAAAAAATATCCAAAACTGCAAAGTATATCCGCTTATAGAGATTCAACTTTAGTAGGTCATTATAGTGATGTGCCTCCTCAGTATGATGGTAAGCGGTATGGTGGATTTTATACTCAGGAAGAAGTGAAAGAGATCGTAGATTACGCTCAATCTTATGGGATCGTAGTAATACCTGAAATAGAAATGCCTGGACATAGCCTTGCCGCTTTGGCTGCATATCCAGAATTGGGATGCGTAGATACAGAATACCGCACAGCTACCAAATGGGGAGTGTTTTCTAATATTTATTGTCCAACTGAGCAGACCTTTTCATTTTTGGAGGATGTGATCGATGAAGTCGTTTCTCTTTTTCCTTCCAAATACATTCATATTGGTGGTGATGAAGCACCAAAAGATGCTTGGAAAAAATCTAGATTTTGCCAGGACCTTATTAGTGTTAAAGAACTCAAAGATGAGCACGGACTCCAATCTTACTTCATATCTCGAATGGAAAGGTATATCAATGGAAAGGGAAAACAAATAATAGGCTGGGATGAGATTTTGGAAGGAGGGCTAGCAGAGAATGCTACCGTAATGAGTTGGAGAGGAATTAAAGGAGGAATAAAAGCGGCTGAATCAGGCCATAATGTGATTATGACGCCGACATCACATTGCTATTTTGATTATTATCAATCGGTAAATGATACTGAACCTTTAGCTATTGGTGGTTACTTGCCATTACAGAAAGTGTATGAATGGGATCCAATACCTGATGAGTTGGATGAAGCGTATCATAAATATATCCTGGGTGGTCAAGGTAATGTATGGACTGAATATATGCCCACATTTGATCAAGTTGAATATATGGCCTACAGTCGTATGATAGCTTTGTCAGAGACGCTATGGAGAGGGAAAGATAATAAACTAGAGTATTCTGATTTTCTCAAAAGGTATACTGATCATGTTAATCATTGGGAGAAAAGTGGTGTAAATATTGCCAATCATACATTGGATCTGAATTATATTATTGCGAAAAGTGACAATGGAAAGCTTTTTATAAAATTGAAAGACCGAATAGCTAATGCCACGATCAAAGTGACATCTCCAAGAGAAACAAGATTGCTTGGAGTAGAGGAGACAAAATATCAAATAGATGGTTCGGGAAAATATACTTTTACAGCGTCGAATGGTGGAAGAGAAGGTCGACCATCCATAGTAGATGTAAAATGGCATAAGGCAATGGGCTGTGAAATCGCTTTGAAAAATGAGCCAAATCAAGCATATCCTGGATATGGTGCCTTGAGTCTTATCAATGGGATACGAGGCTCTCAAGAAAAATATAGTGGTAACGAATGGTTAGGATTCTCTGGTGAATCTATGGATGCTACTCTAAATTTTGATTCTACTATTGATATAGAAAGTATTCAAGTGAGTACCTTCAATTCTCCTGGCCAATGGATATACCCACCAAAGTCAATTGATGTTTGGGTAAAAACTATTACAAAAGATGAATTTGAAAAAGTGGACATTCAAGAAAAGTTGGATAATGTTAAACACAAAATTCATTCACAAGAATTAATGCTTAATAAAAAGGATGTAGTTGCAATAAGAGTATTGGCCATGGATCATGGAGTTATTGCTGAAGGGAATCAAGGTGCAGGAAATAGAGCATGGCTCTTCATAGATGAGATAGTAGTAAGATAGTTAAACTCCAAATCACTTCAATTGTATATCTTACTTCTACAAAGCTAAAAACATAATAAATGCAATTACATACTATTGATTGGGCAATTATTATAGGTTACTTTTTAGTAACAATACTAATTGGTCTGTGGGCATCCAAAAAAGCAGGTAAGAGTTCTGTCGATTTTTTTCTGAGTGGGAGGAATATGCCATGGTGGCTTTTAGGTATATCTATGGTGGCGACGACGTTTTCAGCGGATACCCCCAATCTAGTCACGGATATTGTACGGAAGAATGGAGTCTCAGGAAACTGGGTATGGTGGGCTTTTTTGCTTACAGGTATGTTGACCGTATTTCTATACGCTAAATTATGGAGGAGATCTGGAGTGATGACCGATCTAGAATTTTATGAGCTGAGATATAGTGGCAAGCCAGCTGCATTCCTTCGTATGTTTAGAGCTATTTATCTAGGAGTCTTATTCAATGTTGTAGTAATGGCTACAGTATGCCTTGCCGCTATAAAAATTGGTAGTGTAATGTTCGATTTGCCTGCGATACATACTTTAGGTATTGCAAGTGTAGTAACCGTTCTTTATTCGATGTCAGGTGGATTGAGAGGGATATTATTTACAGATTTCTTTCAATTTATATTGGCGATGATTGGCACTGTACTAGCTGCTGTATATATACTTGATCTACCACAGATTGGTGGATTGACCAATCTACTAAGTCAGCCAGAGATACAAGCCAAGATGGCCTTTATACCTCAGGACGATAATATGTTTATGACTTTATTTCTCTTGCCTATATGCGTACAATGGTGGGCAAGTTATTACCCAGGAGCAGAACCAGGAGGAGGTGGCTATATAGCTCAAAGAATGTTAGCTGCGAAGGATGAAAAACACGCAGTTGCAGCTACCTTCGTTTTTAACGTAATGCATTACGCCCTGAGGCCTTGGCCATGGATACTGATTGCATTTGCATCCATTGTTGTATTTCCTGACCATGCTTCTCTAGCCGCCAAATTTCCCAATATTGACGCCAGTATAATAAATGATGATCTCGCATATCCTGCAATGCTGACCTTTTTGCCAGCGGGTTTATTAGGAGTCATTCTAGCTTCATTATTTGCTGGATTTATGTCGACGATTAGTAGTCATCTTAATTGGGGCTCATCTTATATAGTCAATGATGTCTATCATAGATTTGTAAATCCTCGAGCTTCCGAGAAGCAATTAGTTATACTTGGTAGAATAAGTACAGCAGTGATGATGGTATTAGGAGCATTGCTAGCTCTTACACTCACCAGTGCTGAAGCTGCTTTTCAGCTTATAATAATGTTAGGTGCAGGTACTGGGTTGATCTATATCTTAAGATGGTTTTGGTGGAGAATAAACGCCTACACAGAAATTGCTGCAATGATTTGCTCCTTTTTAATCGCCTTGTATTTTCATCTTTGGTTTGATGGGTCTACACCGGAAGATGTAGGATATATGCCGGGGCATCATAAGTTACTTTATAATATTGTAATTACAACTGTTGTTTGGTTGATAGTGACATATGCTACAAGACCTACAGAAAATGAAAAGCTTGTCTCATTCTATGAAAAAATTAAGCCATTCTCACCAGGTTGGAAAGTAGTGATTCTAAAAAATAAATTGAGTATAACTAAAGATAGATTTGGGAGTGGATTGTTAGCGATAGTGCTCGGTATCGTATTGGTCTACGGTTCTTTATTTGGTGCGGGTTATCTTATATATGGGGAAACTCTAAACGCATTGATAGCTTTATCTTCTGCTACTATAGCAGGAGTTATATTATACAAAATATGGAATAGAGTAGGCTAGGCCTTTTTGTAGTATTTAGACTACGAGGAATCTAGGAATTGGTTAATGTTACCTTATAATCCTTAGATGGATTATTTGCTCCAAAGCATCATACCTCTGCGTAGGTATGATTTTATATTAATCCAAAACGCCATACACAAGTATAAAACTAGAGGAGACCCAAAGGTGGCAAATGATGTGTAAATAAAGTATAGACGTACTCTAGAGCTCCTAATACCTATTCTATCCGCTAGATATGAACAGACTCCGAACGAGTATTTTTCAATATTAGAGATTAGCCAATTCATCATATTGATGATATTTATTAAATGCGTAACTTATTGATTAATAGTTAAATATATAATTTTTTTGTTAATGACGGTAAAGTAAATAGAGAAATTATAAATTATTATAATTCTTCATCATTATGTTTCCAATAGTCTTGGCGTTTTTCATTTGTAATTCCTTGGCGCTATTGGTGTTGAATGCTATCATAAAAGCATATTTGTTACCATCTCTCCAAAAATATTTGCCAAGTCTATGAGAATAAGAGCCATCGTCACCTAAACCTTCCATTTTTTCATATTTGAAAGTTTCATTAGTTCCCATAGCTTTCTCTCCTATGGTTCTTTTACTGCTTACAAAAAGAGATACCCATTCTGCATATTCTTCTTGTATTGGATTCGCTTGCACTTGAATTAGGATTCCAGTGTTTGGTGATGCTCCGTCCCATCTAAAAAAGCAAGACCTTGTGAAAGGACTTTTAGTATGACTTGCATCCTTTAGCCTGATGTCAGACGCAGACACACCAACTATTTTAGCAATTTCATCTACTGACACTAATGAACAAGCATTTGGAACACCTGCAAGGATCTGACCGTCAGTAAGCTCTGTTTTGGAGCTAATTTTGGGTTTGGTATTGGTATTAGAGGGTTTGGCATTCATAGGATTACTCGTAAAACCTCCAGTATTTTTTGCATTATTAGTAAGTGTATTATTACGGCTAGATATATTCTGTCTATTAGGTTTTGTTGCATTAGTATCGTTCTTGCCACCAGACATCTTAAATGTTGGTATGGGCTTAGTAGAGTTATCTTCAGCAGAGGTCGTTTTATTTGCATTGTCAGGTGATTTGGCATCCCCGCCACATGAAACCATTGAAAAAGCAATAATAAAAGTAAATGCTAGTTGTAAAATAGTACGCATAGTGATCTGATCTAGTAATATGATTATAATGGGTCAAATGTATCTATAAAATACGCTTAATGGGAGTATCTCTTTATTAAAAAATATTAAATGCTAATTAGAACATAGCTCTTAATATCCGTCTTATCTCTGTATTGCAAGGTCTAAAAACTGTAGAAATGTCCCTGTATTAGGCATATGTATGTTTATAAATTATTATTTTTGCATGTTATCACATCAAATGTAGTAAGTAAATCATGTTTTTGATGTAGATTTTGGCTTTGACACCTAGTAAAAAATTAAGAAATGCAACTTAACAAATTATTCAATCATTCAGCCATTTTATTAGGTGTTGTATTGATGTTGTCTTCTTGCCAAAAGGAGTCTACAGCAGTAGATTATACAGCTAATGAATATGAGGAACTCTCTAAGAGTCTTAATCTTCCAGGTGAACTCCATAATTACATAGTAGATGTGCCAGAACATATTAATGCTGCTGCATTTTTTCCGATAGCTCCTATTCAACTGAATAAAGCTAATCATACGGCTACTTTGGGAAGAGTATTATTTTACGATGAGTTACTCTCACGAAATGGAACAGTATCATGTGGATCTTGTCACGTGCAGACGGCAGGATTTGCTCATAATGAGGCTCTGTCTAAAGGATTTGATGGAGAGAATGGAACTAGGAATAGTCTTGCTCTAGGTACTACTGCAATGGGTCTTACTACATCATATGGTGGTTCTACTGAAGGCGAAGCTTTAGCTGGATTCTCGTGGGATGATTCTGTACGTAGTATGGAAGAGCAAACTCAAGCAGCTATAGAAAATCCTTCAGAGATGGGTATGACGATGGAAGCTATAGTGGATAGAGTAAAGTCTATCGCTTACTATGATATCCTGTTCAGAAAGGCATTTGGTGAAAATGAGATCAATGAAGAAAACCTATTGAAAGCTATTACGCAGTTTGTAAATGCGATTTCTTCGAATGAATCGAGATTTGATGAAGGAATGAACCAGACTTTGAATGTAAATGAAGACTTCGCTAATTATACAGCTTCAGAAAATTTAGGGAAGTCACTATATAATACTAATTGTGCCTCCTGTCATGGTGCAAAGCATGACTTCACGGTAAAAGCAGTCGCAAATAACGGTTTGGATCAAGTATATACTGACCAAGGTAAAGGAGCAAAGACTGGAAATTCTAGTGACATGGCAATTTTCAAAGTTCCTTTTTTAAGAAATATTGGATTATCTGGTCCTTATATGCATGACGGAAGGTTCGCAAGTTTGGAAGAAGTAGTAGACTTCTATTCTGAAAATGTGAAAGAACATTTAAATCTAAGTCCTGAGCTTAGAGAGAGTAATGGGCAAGTGAAGAAAATGAATTTTACAGAGGTACAGAAAACTGCTTTAGTAGCATATATGGAAACACTTACTGATCAAGAAATGATTAAGGACGAAAAATTTTCTATTCCATTTGGAGAGTAGTGTTGACCGAATAGAATAAATAAAAAGCAGCTTTACTTAGTATTTTAAGCTGCTTTTTTGTTGTACGGCTTGATGAAAAATAGCTTCCCCCAATAGGTTTTCATCCTGATCCTTATTTTTTTGAATAAAAAGAATCGATTCTAAAGCGTCAAGAACTATATCGATATCTTGTGGAGAAAAACGCAACGGCGGTTTCATTTTGATCACATTATTATATGGTTCGTCGGTACTCACCAATATATTCATTTTCCGTATTTTATTTTTTATATGTTTTGCTAAATCTGTATTGGGTTGGTATGATTTCGAGTCGGGATGGACAATCTCTATTCCTAAGAATAATCCACTACCTCTAACATCACTGATTATATTATATTTTGTTTGAATAGTTTTCATTCGTTCGAAAAAATGCTTGCCTGAATTTTTGGCTTATTCTTGTAGCTTTTCATTTTCAATGATATCTAATATTTACTGGATTGCCACTTACTCAATCTTCACTGGCTGCATCTCTTTAAAAATCTTCACTCTAAGCCCGTTAATGGTTTCTTGAAATAGCAGGTAATCTACTTGGATAAATTTATTTACTGCCTTGATCGTTTCTTCCGCTTCTTTTTTAGCGTTAGTTACAGCTTTCATGGCATTTTGTCCCGGAATTGTCCATGAAGATCCTAGATACCTACGTGCAGTCCATAGTCGATTATTCAGCGTATTTGGATTTCTTTGTATTCCTTTGAGTCCTTCTGGATCCATAAATAGATTAGAAAGACTATCAATGCTATTTGATATTTCTTTCATTTGCTTCTTGAGATCTTTCTGCAAAGTATCTTCTTGCATCTCTATGATTTTCCTGCTAAGGTCAAGTGATTTCTTGGCATCTTTTAATTGATCAAAACTTTCTTTTGTGGCAGTGATTATTTTGTAGAATTCTTCTGATTCTTCATTGATGGCTTTGCGATCAACGTCAGTTATTTTACTTCTTGGGTCTGGTTTTACATTAACCATACTACTGTCTTTACTGTCACCAAGCTCTACGATAATTTTATATATGCCAGGCATTACATCTAACCCTCCCGGCTTATCCGCATCTTTTTTACGCTTTCTTCGTGATGGACCTTCAATCCCATCTTTTTCAAATCGCCAAAATGTTCTATTCATTCCATCTTTCAGTTTTCTAGTGAAAGTGCGTACAGTATCCATCTTGCTATTTAATACATAGAATGTTGCCTTATTAGAAGACTTGCTTTTCTTTTTATTAGCTTCTTTATAGTCTTCTTTTTTATCCTTCTTGTCCTCTTTATTCTTCTTTTTATCTTTTTTCTTGCTCTTATCAACCATCACATCCTTTTTCTTAGATGGCTTTTTCCAGATGCTCATCATTGCACCGCCTTGTTTGTTCTCTCCGACAAATTCTCCTTGAGCGATAAACCTAATACCATCATATGACCGATAGTTATTTTGATATGCATCAGGCACAGGGAAGAGTTTCATATCAGAATTGAGTGTATTGATGCCTTCGGTAGCCATAGCTCTTAGCGGTCTGATATCATCTAGTATCCAAAATGAACGACCAAATGTACCGATCACGAGATCATATTCTCGTGGGTGTATTTTGAGATCTGAAACTTGTACTGCTGGAAAGCCTTCTTTCCATTGTGTCCAAGATTGACCTTTGTTAAATGAGATATAAAGTCCAGAGTCTGCACCGATGAAAAGTAGATTAGGCTCTACTGGATCTTGAACGATACATTGAACAAAACCTTTGATTTGGCTATCATTGGCGATACGTCGCCATGTCATTCCATAATCTGTAGTATGGTACGCATGGGCTTCATAATCATTTTGCCTATAGTTGTTAAGCGCGACAAAAGCTTCTCCAGCATTTTGTGATGATACTTCTATTTGATTGATCCAACTATTAATTGGAGCGGTATGGATATTTTTAATAGTATTGGTCCATGTTTCACCACCGTCTCTAGTTACTTGGATATTACCATCATCCGTTCCGGCCCAGATTACTTTATCATCTACAGGGCTTGGTGCAATAGTAACGATAGTGGTATAGTTTTCTGCTTGAGTGGCATCGATAGTTAGTCCTCCACTTTTGTCTTGATGTTGTTTTGTCGTATCGTTGGTCGTAAGGTCGTCAGAGATCTTGGCCCAACTTACTCCACAATCTGCGGAGTAGTGTACATATTGGCTACCAAAATATACTCCACAATCATCATAAGGATCTTGAGCGATGGCTGCGTTCCAATTAAATCTATAGGGATCATCCAATCCCTCTACTGGTTTCACGGTTCGACTCTCACCTGTCTCTCTGTCGTAGAATGCTACGTTTCCACCTTGAGACTGAGAATAGCCATATCTGCTATCCGCACGGAAAGGAACTACATCAAAACCATCACCAAAAGACAACTCTTGAAAATCATTATTTCTTATTCCACCACGCTTAAGCACTGAGCTTGGTCCGATCCAAGATCCATTATCTTGCATTCCTCCATATACATTGTATGGATAATCCATATCAATATTGACATGATAAAACTGCCCGACAGGAATATTGGCTGCGAACATCCACGACGCTCCTCCATCTCTCGAGATATTGAGCCCGCCGTCGTTGCCATTGATCAGATAGTTACTGTCATTCGGATCGATCCAAAAGGCATGGTGGTCTGGATGTACATTATTGCCATAATCCATGATTGTTTTAAAGGTCTTACCCCCATCTTGTGATCTTGAGACATAACTCCAAAGATTATAAATGCGATTTTCGTTCATTGGGTCTACCCATAGGTCAGAGTAGTAAAAGGGTCTATTTCCAATATCTTTCTTACTTACTAAATTCCATTTGTCGCCGCCATCAGTAGATTTATACAATCCATTTTCTTTGGCTTCTATAAGAGCATATACTATGTTGGGTTTACTAGGTGCAAATGCTAGCCCTATACGACCCAATTCACCCTTTGGCATCCCCTCTTCAGTACCTATTTTTTTCCAAGTATCACCTTTATCGTATGAAACATGTATGCCAGATCCTTCACCGCCGGAATAGAAATCATAAGGCCTACGCAGATGCTGCCACATGCCCGCTATGATATGATTAGGGTTGGATGGATTTACTATCAAATCTCCTGGGCCGGTGGTATCGTTAGTATAAAGTATTTTCGTCCATGTTTTACCGCCATCATCTGTACGGTATACACCTCTATCAGCGCTGTGTCCCCACGGTGTACCCATAGCGGCGACATATACTACATCTGGATTGTCTCTGTGTACGATTATTCTGTGGATGACTTTGGTATTCTCTAGACCCATGAGTTTCCATGTCTTACCTCCGTCCATACTCTTAAATATGCCAGCACCGGTATTAAGCGAGTTACGAGGATTTCCTTCACCAGTACCTACCCAGATGGTACTTGGATTGCTTTGGTCTACGGCTACAGCACCGATTGATAGTACATCTTGATCATCAAAGATAGGGTCCCAATTGATTCCGCCATTTTCTGATAACCATAAGCCACCAGAGGCTGATCCAGCGAAAATACGTTCCTTGTCGCTCAAGTCTACATCTATAGCTGTGATCCGTCCACTCATACCAGCTGGACCGATATTTCGAAAGTTCATAGCTTTGAAGTCTTTAGTGTCTAAGGTGTATTGGGCATTCGCTTCAGTATTACTAAATGTGCAAATTAAAAGAAGGCAAAAGATGGTTTGCAGAGTTGATTTCATATAATTAGATGTTTTCAATAATGTCTATGGCTAATATAGTAAATAGATGGAAAAGTGTTGAGGTAACTTAGGTATCTTCACCTAGGAGAGTAGATTTTAAATTTTAATGTTTCCATCGCTCATCGTGGACGAGAAGAATTTGTAGATCGAGTGTTGAAATGAAATCTGGATCAATAAATAATGTTAATGGGTATAACATTATCTTATTGTTTTAACAACGGCTTACAGATTTAATCAATACGTAAAACTAAGGTGTCTGAAGATTTACATCAAAACAAATAACTCTTTTTGTTTATCTACTCAAACTTTAATTAGAGGAGACATGAAGTGTACTGCACTTTATTGATAAATCAATCATTTTTACATTTACTCAGATGAATCGGATTTATACAAACAAGCATATGATATTAGAAAATGAAGTAAAAGAGTATTTTATAAAATATATGTGACTCTTGCCTAATAAACAAAAGTGTTAAGTATAAATACAAGTCAAGAATAGGTATGAGAGCTAATCGAATTATATACCTTACCATTGATTACATTTCCAATCAGGGACTTTATATCTCTGTCTTTATATTCTATAACTACATGGAAAACATAAACTCCAGGAACAGCTCTTTGATTATCCATCAAATTATCCCATCCTATTTCATTAAAGTCAGTGCTGTTAGTTATCCTATACATTTAGTTTCCCCATCTATCGTATAAAGAAATTGTTTTAACTGTTTTTAGTGGAGGATGGTACTAATACATGAATGCCTTATATTTGCACAAAATCATAATATGAAATTTATACTAGTAGGGATTGTTTATGTAATGATGTGTGCGGCTGCGATTGGCCAATTGGTCATCAATGAATTGGATTGTGATACTCCGGGGATTGATGACATGGAGTTTTTAGAGCTGTTGTCTGATGTGCCTAATTTTCCTTTAGATGGTTATGTAGTGGTTTTTTTTAATGGATCAGAAAATGGTGGTAATTCGAGTTATTTTACTGTGGATTTGGATGGTTATGTGACGGACGTCAATGGACTTTTGTTGATTGGAAGCAATTCGGTTAGCCCAGTGCCGCAGTTTCTAATTCCTGAAAACACCATTCAAAATGGAGCGGATGCTGTGGCTATATATCAGGCCAGTGATTTTAATTTTCCGGATGAAACTTTGGCCACTATAAATAATTTAATTGATGTGTTACTGTATGATACGTCGGACGGAGATGATGTGGATATGATCGATATATTTAGCGCAAATCCTGAGTTTGCCTCTATTCAACAGATCAACGAAGGACCAGGTAACAATACCAATTCTATTCAGCGTAATAATGATGGTACATATACATCTAAGACACCCACGCCTAGGCAGTTAAATGATGGGAGTGGTATAGATTTAAATGGTATTCATATTTCTACTGTCCAAAGCAAATATGGGGAAGGAGAAGTATTTGACATCCTGTTTACCACAGAAGAGAATGTACTTGTTGATTTAAGTTTTGACATCAGTTTAAATAATCTATTATTTAATAATGCTGACTATTCTGGTTCTACATCTTTGACGATCGCGATGGGTCAAAATAGTACAAGCACTACGATCATGATAATTGATGACGTTATAGATGAAGGAGATGAAGTAGCAGTTGTGCAATTTATGAATTTGCCGCAGCAGATTTTGGCATTGAATAATAATGTACAATTACGGATTGTAGATAATGATTTTGTAGTAGCCCCATATGGTATACCGACGGATCCGACTTTTGGGATTGTAGCTAGTACACAACCAGCTGGATATTACGACGGCCTGGATGCCAAAACTGATGTGGCTCTAAGACAAGCTATGCAAGACATTATTGCGGATCCTAATGTGGTTAGAGCACAGACTTATACAGATATTATTGATATTTTAAAAGAAGCGGATCAAAATCCAGCGAATAGCAATCAAGTTTGGTTAGTTTATAGCGAAGAGGGGCGAGCCAAGCTAGATTTTCAAACAACATCAGATAATAATGGAAAATGGAATCGCGAGCATACCTTTCCGAGATCTCGTGCTGGATATAAGAGTATAGCAGAGGACGGATTAGGTGATGGGGCTGATGTTTTTTGGGTAACATCGGCAGATTCTCTTCGCCATGGAAATTCAGATGCCCATGCTTTACGGGCTGCAGATGGTTCAGAAAATAGTGCGAGAAATAATAAACACTACGGAGAATATGATGGTCCTGATGGGACACTTGGAAGCTTCAGAGGTGATGTAGCTCGTAGTGTACTGTATATGGAAATCAGATATAATGTATTGGCGATTGTGAATGGATTTCCAGATATAGATGGTCAATTGGGAGATTTGGCGACACTATTGGAATGGCATAGAAATGATCCACCAGATGACTTCGAAATGAATCGCAACAATGTTATTTATAATTGGCAGCGAAATAGGAATCCATTTATTGATCAGCCTGATCTAGTAGAATATATATGGGGAGATCAAGTGGGTAATTTCTGGAATCAACCTTTGGCCATAGAGAATGTAGATCCTTTAAACGTAAATGTTTATCCGAACCCCACATCAGGCCGTGTCTTTATAAAAGGACTTCAAAGTCATGCAACTATAGATCTGTATTCTGTCAATGGACAAAATCTAAATATATATCCTGTAGTTGGTGATTCGGAAATCGATTTGAATCTTCCAAATGGCATATATACTGTGGTTATTAATTCTGGTGGTAAATTGAAGATTCAGAAGCTGGTTGTTAGTAAAGAGTAAATAATAGTTTTTCACGGATTCACTTGGATATTACTATCCTAATTATGAGTAACAAGAATTTGTAAAATTTCCGTAGAGCGCTAGGTACGGTTAAGTATTCCCTATGACCGCTTTTAAAGTATAATTTTTATTAAAATAGCACTCGGTGTTGTTTTTCAAGAGCAGGATAATATCAAGGATAATAAACATGTAGATACAGGAATACATCTATTTTTATTTATGATGATAGCGAACTGTAACTCAGTAAGCAAGAAATTAGATCTGTTATTACTTTCTGATGGAGAATAAAGTCAATATCTAAATTTTATAATTTAGATAGCTTCAGAATGAATATGGGTTTTTTTGGAGTAGAATGATGAAGTTGATATGAAAGTTAGATTAAAACTGCAGTCGTGATACAATAGCAGGGATAATAAGGGAAACCTTTCATTGGACTTGAGTCTTAGATTTAGCATTTTAGTAGTTTAGATTTAAAATTTTGAAGGTTTTCAGAAATACTATTTTAAAAATGAAATGATTAGGATGTATCGCCATTGTATATCTGACTCAATGAATTCTCAGTATCAGTATGGTCATCGATATTTATAACTGAAATTGGATGATAAACAGTTGGAATAAACAAACCTCTAGCGACACACAATTATATCACCTTACTTCGCTACATTTGCACATAATATGGAATTTATATATCCTTCATTTTTGTGGGCACTTGGAGTTCTCGTCTTACCGATTATCATCCACTTATTCTACTTCCGTAGATTTAAAAAAGTGGAGTTTACCAATGTGAGATTTCTCAAGGAAATCAAGGAGGAGACAGCATCTCGTAGTAAGCTTAAGAATCTTTTGGTATTATTCTCAAGACTCTTAGCCATCGCATTTTTAGTATTTGCATTCTGTCAGCCATTTCTAAGTGATGGTGAAAATGTTAAAAAAGGAGATAGTCTTATATCAATATTTGTAGATAATAGTTTCAGCATGAATGCTTTGAGTAGCGATACGCCATTACTCTCTATTGCTAAAGAGAAAGCTAGGCAGGTTGTCAATGCATATACAGAATCAGATCAATATCAGATTCTTACCCATGACTTCGAAGGGAGACACCAAAGATTGGTGAGTAAAGAGGACGCTCTTGGTCTTATTGATGAAATACAGACAACTCCAGAAGTTAAGACTTTAGATAAAGTGATCAATCGCCAATTGCAGGTTATTGATTTGGGTGAAGAGAACAAAGTGTCATATGTACTATCTGACTTTCAGAAGTCTATTAGTGAGGCGACGATGATGCCAGATACTTCATATGAGCTAAATCTAGTACCTATCCAATCGGTGCAAGAGGCTAATATATCTATAGATAGTGCATGGTTTGACTCTCCTGTAGCGATGCCTAATAAGATTAATAAGCTAATTGTAGAGATTACTAACCATAGCGATGAAGCATCAGAAGGCGTAAGGTTGAGTATGACTCAAAATGGTGAAGAAAGACCTGTAGGATCATTCAATATAGCAGCACGTAGCACTACATTAGATACAGTTAACGTCAGTTTTATCAAGACTGGATATCAAGATGCCGTACTCAAAGTATCCGACTATCCAGTACAGTTTGATGACGAGTATTATCTCACTTTTTATGCAAAGGAAAATATCGAAGTATTATCTATCAATAATGGTGGACAAAATAGATACTTGACCGCAGTTTTCAACGGGCTCAATAATTTTGAGCTCACTAACAAAGCGATCAATCAATTACAATTTGACAGATTACCTGAGTACGACCTAATAGTGTTGAATGATCTTTCGTTTATTAGTTCAGGGCTATCATCTGAGCTACAAAGATACGTAACGGAAGGCGGTAATGCACTTGTGTTCCCAGCTGCTAATGGCAATAAAGAAAGCTATAATAGTTTCCTAGGTGCTTTGGCAGTGGATAGGCTAGAAGAATGGACTAAAGACCAAAAAGAAGTAAGCAGAGTCAATACTGATGAATTTGTATTCAACGAAGTATTCCTTTCTAAAAATAAGAACAATCTAAAATTGCCAATTACTCAGGGAAATTATAACTTGACGAACTATCAGTCTAGAGGTCAAGAAAAACTATTAAGCTACAGAGATGGTAAAGTGTATCTGGCTAAATATGCCAAAGGCAGAGGAAATGTATACCTATCGGCAGCTCCATTAGCGATCGACTATAACGATATCGCTATCAATGCTGAGGTATTTGTGCCAATGCTATATAAGATGGCGTTGGCGAGTGGGCTGAGACAAGAGATCGCATATACTATCGGACGAGATGAAGTGATTTCTGTAGATTATAGTGGAAGATCAGATGATATCGTATATAAAATCGATGGGCCAAGTGAATTTATACCTGCACAGACTAATACTGGAAATACTACTTACCTTAGTATGAATGATCAGATTAAGCAAGCAGGATTTTATAGTGTGAAGCTAGCAGACACAGAGAAAAGCAGATTAGCCTTTAACTATGACCGCATAGAATCAGATTTGGGATATCTCAATTCTGATCAATTAGAGGCTCAATTTGAAGGGTTGGATATCAATATATTAGATGCTCAAATAGATGCAGATATAGGAGCAACGGTAAGCGAAAAAGATAAAGGAATACCCCTCTGGAGATGGTGTATCATATTGACATTGATCTTCTTGGCAATAGAGCAATTATTACTTAGATTTTGAATTTAAAAATAGTTATTTAATTCTCATGGATATACTACTAAAGCGAGCTACGATCATTGCACCTGGAGATAAGAATCATTTACAGACTAAAGACATTCTCGTCAGTAAAGGAAAGATCGAAAAGATAGCCAATAATATATCTGCACCCAAGGTAAAAGTCATAGAAAGTGATAACCTACACGTATCTATAGGATGGATGGATATAGGTACGCATATAGGTGAGCCTGGTTTAGAACATCGAGAGACAATAGATTCGGCAGCTAGAGCAGCGGCTGCTGGGGGATATACTGATATAGCCATAATGCCTATAGTCTACCCAGTGACACACTCTAAATCTGAGGTGAGCTATATCGTTAATAATCAACCTAATAACGGTGTTCGTATTCACTCTATTGGAGCGGTAAGCAAAGATGCAAAAGGAGAAGATCTCACAGAGATGATAGATATGTCTAGAGCTGGTGCAATAGCATTTGGTGATGGCTTGAAGTCAATCAAGGATAGTGGCATGATGATGCGTGCATTACAATATGCCAAAGCAGTCAACAAGCCTATTATAAATTATTCCATAGACAAGTCGCTCGTTCATGATGGTCAGATGCATGAAGGCGATGTAAGTGTTAGTCTTGGGATGCAAGGTATACCATCTTTAGCTGAGCATGTAGCCATACAGAGAGACATCTCATTGGCAGAGTATACAGAATCTGAATTAGTATTGCATTGTGTCTCTACAGAGGAAGGTTGTGATTTGATCAAGAAAGCCATTAAGGATGATATCAATATAAGTGCTACTGTATCTTATGTCAATCTGATTCACATCGATCAAGATCTGAAGTCATTTAATTCTAATCTAAAAGTAAAACCACCGATAAGGTCTAATAGGGATAGAAAGGCACTTATCAATTCAGTCAAAAAAGGAAGCATACAAACTATAGTAAGTAATCACGTACCTCTAGAAGAGGAGCAGAAGAAGCTTGAGTTTAGTTATGCGGGATTTGGTGCCACTGGCTTAGAGACATGTTTTGCAGCAGTAAATACACATCTCTCAGAGGACATACCCTTGGAGCAAATTATATCAGCGCTTACCCTTGGACCTCGTATTCAAATGAAAACTTATCTTCCTGCTATCAAATCTGGTGAGGTGGCATGTTTGACAGTTTTCGACCCAAGTATTAGTTGGACATATGAGAGCAAAAAGAAAAAGTCTATTTCGGCTAACAATAAATATCTATCAACTTCTCTGACTGGGAAAGTCCTAGCTACGATCATTGGTTCTAAGGTGAATTTGTAATATTTATATCTAGATAAGAGCTGGTTGTGCCTTTGAAAAATGTTAAATTCGAACTATAACTATCTATAGCTTTGAGTAGTTTGTCTAAAAATGTCTTTTGCTTAATTGATTTTCTATATATTGTATAATGGTATATATGTGCGAACAGTATTTGATTCGCTTATTAATACTAATTAGCACTATTGATGCCGCATATATTACGACCTCTAAATTTCTGGTCTTCATTGAAAATACTCACCATAGCTAAGACTTTGTCTTTGTTGCCTTGATCAAGAGCTTATAACTCAAAATATTTATACGACATTAATAATACTAAATAGATAAGTCAATTTTATAATAATCAAAACCAAACTAATTATGACTAATATGATGGATGAAGAGCATATAACTCCAATACAAACCGCGATGAAATGGGGTGTCTACGGGGGTGTAGCCTCAATAATATTTGATCTTGTTCTATATGTGCTTGGAATGAAGACTGTTGACGGGAGTAACCCAGTTCAGTATCTAAGCTTTATTGTTTTCATAGCTTTTGTAGTGATGGGAATAAAGGCTTATGCTGATACGAATGGATATATGTCTTATGGGCAGGGATTAGCTACGGGTTTACTCACTTCGTTGATTGCTGGAGTAATTATTGCGATATATAGTTATCTATTTATGACTGTGATTGCGCCAGATTTCATGGATGGAGCTATGGACGCAGTAAAAGATCAATGGGAAGCGCAGGGAATGAGTGATGAGCAGATGGAGCAAGCGGAAGGGTTTACGGAAATGTTTATGAGTCCAGGAATTATAGCAATTATGTCTATTTTCTCTAATGGTTTAATAGGGCTAATCATTTCTCTTATTGCATCAGCAGTATTAAAAAGAGTGTAATAATAAATTTCGTATTTTGATATTGTGATAATAATTTTTATACTAATTATAATCCAAATGAACAGCCTGCATCTTCTTAAAGGTGCAGGTTTTATTTACATCTTTTTTTTTAGTCTAAAGTTTTATTTTGAAAGTTATTTTAATGGAATATTATGAATAACATAAGTATCAGAAACGGATTACATTCAGGAATACTGATAATGGTGCTTGGCAGTATATTGCATGCTATAAGCTCTAGATATTTTCTAAACTGGTATGGGTTTGTAGGTTATGTAGTATTTCTGATTTTTATGGTTAGATCGGTACTACAAGTGAGAGAAAATGAGGGCGGTATACTCTCATTTGGTCCTGCATTTGTGGCTGCTTTTATCCCCCATGACTATTGGTGTTTACATATCTTCGATATTTACATACGCTTTGCACAATTGGATAAACCCTGACTTGATCTTCTTAATGAAAGAAATTGTCATTGAAACTACTATCGTGACAATGGAAAAAATGTCAGAGATGTTTGATATAGACATGGATGAAGATGAAGTCCTTAAGGAATTGGAAAAAGTAAATTATGGCTTCAGTTTTGGTAGTTTGGTTTTGTCTTGAATTACTACTTCTATAACGGGATGTCTTCCTGCGTTAATTATTGCGGCCTTTTTCAAGAGGGGAGAAGATTATTATAAATTGTTATTCATAAAATTCACCCAAGTCTAACGAATACAAATATCCACCTTCGTTAGTCTCTGATTCGGCTCCTAAAAGATACTTGTGTTCTTCAATATGTACGATGGCTTCGATCTGTGTATTCTCAGAGATAGGTATACTTTCTTTGAGCTTGTATACGCCATCAGATACTTCGAGGATACTTATTTTATTAGTAAAAGTATTGCCGTTGAAAGTTAGGTAACTGAGTAGGATTACATTTCCAGACGGATCTTTTACAGCATCGGTAGCTAGTCCCACGATACTTATACTTTCACCTTTTGTGATTAGCTCTGTCGTGAGGTCTAATCGATATACATTCGTTTTTAGGTCGCTTCTGTTTTTAGAAAAGAAGGTCGCTACGTTGCCTTCTACTAACATAGATTCGCAGTCGTATGGATGAGAGTTGCTGGCTATAAATTCTGTCTGATCCGGCCATATAAAATTGATTGTATCTATGCAAATTATTTCTGGTCCAGCTTGATATGGTATTGTATATAAACTTAAATTTTCCCTATCTCCTTCATTGTTTCCTATGTCAGCGATATAAATATTTTCGTTATTATATTGAAGTGCTTCCCAATCTATATTAGATGTTTTAGCTACGTTGATAGTATTGATTATTTCAGCTGTACTAGGATTGATCTCTTGTAGTAAAGTATGTGTACTACCGTCATTCATAGATATGATTCTATTATCTATATTGATCATGCCAGAGCATTCATTGACCACACTAGGAAAACGTCCAATTTCCTCGATATACGCTACGGGATGATTCTCCATGGTGTCTATCTCCATGTCTTGATTCATGGTAGTGTCCATAGGCTTTTTTTTGTCGCAGTTGATAAATAAAATTGTACTGCAAAGAAGAAATAAAATTGACTTCATCATTGAACTATTGTTATTGGGTATGATTGATCGAAATTGTCGTTTGCGATATTGAATATATAGTAGCCAGCGGCTAGCTCTGGAAGGTAGAGTACATTTTGTCCAGGAGATAGGGTGCTATTCTTTTGTTGATATACTTTAGATCCATTGCTGCTGTATATATTGACTGTAGCTTTGGCGTCATTGATAAGGTCAACTGTATATAATAAATCATTTCCGTGGATGATTACTTTCTGTATTAGGCTATTTTCTTTTTTGGTTACAAATATCGCTTTGATTTTATCACCATCATTGACAGATAATTCGTCTTGATTGCGGTAAGAATAGCTCGTGATGCCGCCGCCTTCAATTTCCCAATGATCAAATATCAAATCTGAATTATTCGATGTTGCTGATAGTTCGATAGGTATATCTTGAAAATAATATCCTTGGAAGGGTAGGGTGATTTCGTCTAGAGAATTAAGAGAAATATTAGTATCATCCGGGTGGCTACTAGTGATAGTAATACCCGCTTCTCCTCCGAGTTGAAAGTACTCATCCATAAATAACCTAGCATAATATGGTCGTTCTTGTATATAAATATGCATACGATCGATATAGTAATTGATCCAATCATAGTAAGTGCCAGGATACGTTTCAAATTGTCTAGGCATCTCAGGATCTAAGATATTTACCATCTTATCTAATTCTTTGGCAAATTGTATTTCTCCAAGTAATGTATTAAACAAATCTTGATGACGATTAGAGTACTGTTGTCTAAAGGATTTATTATCCATTAAGCTTTTTAGAATATTTACATGCTTGTTGGTATCTACGTATTCTACCATTTTAAGCCCAAGCAGATCTTGGTTATATTTGGTCCATGGCCATCTGTACATTGCGATATCCATATCGTACATAATATATCTCCATTTTCCGCCTTCTGTATCAGATTTCCAAAATCTGATATTATGTTGGGGCCAAGCTTTATTATTAAGTCCTAGTTCCATGATAAAGTAGTCTATGAAGCTATTGATGTCAAGAAGTGTTTCTGCCTTTTCAAAATTACTGTTGTCAGTCATGTCACTACCCCAAATGAAATCATGCATCTCTACAAAATCACTAGATGATCCATGGACAACTGCGGTATCGACATCTACCACACTGAATGTATTGAGGTCTAATCCATAGTTCTGATTGATGAAATATTCATCCGCTTTTTCTCTGAGTCCCATGACTCCAAAATAAGATCCGTTGAGATAACAAATAACAGGTTCGTACCCTAAAGCATCTACGTCTAATCCATGAGTCGTAGATAGCTTAGAGAGAAAACCATCTCTCAGGTGTGCAGCATTGAAGTCGCCACTTGCATTACGGACTACTATTTTCTTTACGGCTTGTAGATCAGGCTTACTACCATAGAATGGATATTCGAATCTCTGGTCGGCATATTGATTAGCAACCATTCGAAATGATCGCATTGGACTTGTTCTAGATTCACGACCGCCATGTATTTGTAATGCGGCATCTTCTTCGTAGACGATCTTACCTTCCACGTAATATTGGAAATGAACTGGTTTTTCATCATCATTCCAGAAGTTAGCACCCCAGTGTGGCCATTCTTCTTCGGCATTGGGGCCAAATTCGAATAAACCTTCTTCAAAACTAAATAAGTCGATGCTGTCACCTACTACAGAAAGTAATGGTAGACTATGATCAACATCTATAAAGTACGTCTCACACTGAATCGGTGAATCTAAGTATCCATCAGCATCTGCCCAGTAGCAGATAACCGTTGTCTCAGTTAGAGTAATCGATTCACCAGAGTAGATGTATTCATCTTTCTTAGACCGATTATTGAATTTGTAATGTACTTCTCCAAAAGATGTGAAATCTAGGGTAATATTATCTTGATAAATTCCACCAGCTATAGTTGGGGTAGGAATATCTAATCTAATTTGAATGTCAGCCACATTATTGATAGCCAAAGGTGAAGGTGTTAGGTATTCTAAATTTCCATTGACTAATCCATAGCTTATATCAGATTTAAGTTGTGGAATGATCATATGATCCACGAGTTCTTTGTCAGGAGATTTCAATGTCACCTCTTCTCCCAGTTTAGCGAGTTTGAATGAGGTTCTTAGTTCATCAGCATTGTCTTGACCATCGGCGATGATGATAAGAAACTCCCCTGCACCTATTATAACATTAGGCATTCTCCATTTGTAGGAGTAATCTAAATTGTCAGAGATATAGTATCCGTCCAGAGGAATAGCAGTATCAGTATTGTTATGTAATTCTATCCAATCTGGTGAATCACCATTATTGTCGATATAAGATTCATCATTACTAGAGCACACTTCGTTAATAACTAGTTGAGTATTAGCAGTATAACTTCCAATAATCAATATTAGAAGAGGTATGCAACATCTTATTATCAATCTAATACTCATAACGGTAAAGATATGATATTATGCTGTAGCGATTGGTGTGTAGGCCGACAAAGAGCATAAGCGATTTGGATTATGGGTTTAAAAATTCATTTTGGATTTGTTTCATGTCTCTCTAATTTTCAACTAAGGATTGTATACTTAGAAGCCGTAATTTCGAGGATTTCTTGTTTTATCTCGAATTTACTGATTATCAAAGGTAGTCTCTTGACTCATACACATATCATTATCAGCCTTTTTGCCTACTTTTACATATTAAATTATTGTCATCATATGAGCTTACAGATATCAGTAGCGATACCATTACTTAACG
Source organism: Saprospiraceae bacterium UBA1994 (assembly GCA_002335865.1). Lineage (GTDB taxonomy): Bacteria > Bacteroidota > Bacteroidia > Chitinophagales > Saprospiraceae > UBA1994. Next base: position 86,118 of record DDCY01000002.1, on the reverse strand, counting down.
AGGAAGAGTCACTCCTGGAGCTTACGCAATGGATCGATAAAGTGATGAAGGCTAATAATTTTAGCTATGAGATCATATTTGTAGATGATGGAAGCACTGATGGGTCATGGAATCTGATCCAAGGACTGAGTAAGAATTATGACACAGTCAAAGCCATCAAGTTTCGCAGAAACTACGGAAAGTCGCCTGGCCTCCAGAAGGCATTCGAAGCAGCAAGGGGAGATGTGGTCATTACAATGGATGCTGATCTACAAGATAGCCCAGAAGAGATACCTGAGCTCTATTGCATGATCAAAGAAGATGGCTATGACCTAGTGTCTGGGTGGAAAAAGAAGCGATACGACCCTATAACTAAGACCATACCTACCAAACTATATAATGGAGTTACAAGGATGATGTCAGGCATTAAGTTAAATGATATGAACTGTGGCCTCAAGGCTTATAAGAGTGAAGTAATCAAGAATATAGAAGTATATGGAGATATGCATAGGTATATACCTGTGATCGCCAAGTCTGCTGGATATGGTAAAATTGGAGAGAAAGTGGTTCAGCATCAGGCAAGAAAGTATGGAACCTCTAAGTTTGGAATTAGTAGATTTATCAGAGGGCCATTAGATCTTGCTTCAATCATGTTTGTCAGCAAGTATGGTAAGCGTCCGATGCACTTTTTTGGTATGATCGGTATAGTATTGCTTAGTATAGGATTTCTACTTCTCGCATATCTGAGCATTAAAAAACTTTTCTTCGATCAAGCAGGGATCGCTAGTTTACCATCTTTTTATCTAGGAATGCTTTCTATCATTGTAGGAGTACAGCTGTTCATAGCTGGATTTCTTGCAGAATTGATATCAAGAAATGCTCCAGAGCGTAATAAATACGTGATCGAAGAGATAATTTAAAGAATAACAATGTTGGTATCTGTCTAGTACGTATGAGAGAAATATAGGTGTGATTCTTCAAAATGTTTTGTTTTTCGGATTTGTCAATAGAAAAAGCAACTATTAAATCTAAAATAGAATACACAATCGATTACGAATCTGCGATTTTTTTATACGATTATTTTAATCGAAGGTCAGAGAAATCTTATTCTAATGTAGAATCTGTTCAGGAGAATTTTTATTTTATAATATTCGAATTTTCAAGTCATTTAAATTGGTCTGATGAAAAGAAAATAGCGTACCAAATAAGATGTAAATATTTAATGGATGATGCTATATTGTTAAGAGGTGAAAATAATTCCAATCGCGATTAGGATGATAAATGAGATTAAAAATAGATTTAGATTACTGTATAATAAGGAAGCTGAAATATTGGTTAAAGCTCCCGGTAGAGTTAATCTTATAGGCGAACATACCGATTACAATGCAGGATTAGTATTACCTGCTGCTATTGATAAGTGTATGTATTTTCTATTCTCCTCTAATGACTCAAACGTAGGTAGAGTGTATGCCAAAGATTTAAATAAGCAAGCTACGATTGATTTAAATAATCTGGAGAAAACGGATTCGGTTTGGGTAAATTACATCGTTGGACTTTTGCTGGAATTTAAAATCAAAGGATTGTCATTGAAGGGATTTGAATGTGTCTTTTCTAGCGATATACCTATCGGTGCTGGGATGAGTTCTTCTGCAGCGTTGGAATGTGGATTTGCAATGGGCATGAATCATATTAATCAATTAAATTTAGGCAGTTGGGAAATTGTAGATATGAGCCATCATTCCAATCATACTTTCATGAATATCTATGGAGGAATAATGGATCAGTTTACCTCCCTTTTTGGACAGAATGATAAGTGTATGTTGATGAATTGTGCAGATCGTAGCTTTAGTTATCATGATATTGATTTGAAGGAATATTCTATTGTAATGCTAAACACTAATGTAAAGCATGAGCATACTATATCCGGATATAATGAGCGATCAGCGGAGTGTAAGGAAATAGTAAAACGTCTACAGAAATTTGATTCAGATATAAAAAGTATAAGTGAGACAAACAACGAGACAATAGATACAGCAGGAATAGAATGGCCTGATAATCTTAAGCGAAGAGCTCGATTTGTGATTAATGAAAATGATAGGGTACTAGAGTTTAGTAGAGCAATGAAAAATGGTGATATTCAAAAGTTAGGAGAGTTATTATATCAATCTCATTATGGTCTGCAGCACCTTTTTGAAGTCAGTTGTCCAGAGTTAAATCTATTAGTCGATCTCACTAGAGATAACCAACATATATTAGGCGCACGTATGATGGGTGGCGGATTTGGCGGATGTACGATTAATCTTATGAAGTCTGATTGTGTTGAGGAGATTACCAACACCCTCATTTCTAAGTACAAGGAAAGAGTAGGAATTCAGGCAGAGTCTTATTTTATTAAGGTTTCAGATGGAGCGCATGTGATGATGTTGTGATTTTTATTAGCAGGATGGCTTTACAATACTTTCTCTTACTTAATCTAAATCTAAAGGATCAATAAAATATATTTAAAACCAAAGAGAACATATCGAAATTAGATCGTTTAAAAATAAATGTGAAGCATTATTAAAAAGTTATAATCTAGAATCTGATGACAAGTACTTATAGGATTAGTCTATCTTTGAATTCAGAATTAATAGAATAGATGAAAGTAATCGTAACAGGAGGAGCAGGATATATAGGATCCCATACTGTAGTGGAGTTAGTAAATGCTGGATATGATGTAGTGTTAATGGACGATCTGAGCAATAGCAGCATAGATATGCTAGATAAAATTGGGGATGTCATTGGTAAGAAGATATGTTTTATAAAAGTAGACCTGTCTGATAGTGATGCTTGTGCTAAAGCATTCAAAACTCATGTAGATGCTAAAGCAGTTATTCACTTTGCCGCATTCAAATCTGTCCCAGAAAGTATAAGTAAGCCGAACGAATACTATAGAAATAATATAGGCTCTCTACTGAATGTTACTACATCAATGGAGAAATATGATATGCCTTACTTGGTATTCTCTTCATCATGTACTGTGTACGGTGATACAAAGGAACTTCCGGTAAAAGAGTCTACGCCAATGCTGCCGCCTAATTCTCCTTATGGACACACGAAGCAATTAGGGGAGCATATTCTAAAGAATCTGTCAAGTACGCTTGCAAGTAAAATTAAGTCTATAGCCTTGAGGTATTTCAATCCTGTAGGTGCTCATCCATCGGGAATGATTGGCGAACTGCCCAACGGTGTGCCGGGTAATCTAATGCCATTTATTACACAGACTGCTGCAGGATTTAGACAGCAACTGTCAGTATTTGGAGATGACTATAATACTCCAGATGGTACAGCGGTAAGAGACTATATCCATGTAGTAGATTTGGCATCTGCGCATGTAAAAGCTCTAGATTATATGCAATCTGAGAAGTCTAAAGAGAAGTATCAGGTATTTAATGTAGGTACAGGGAATGGATCGTCAGTATTGGAAGTTATCCAATCTTTTGAGCGTACTAGTGGTGAAAAGCTTAATTATAAAATAGCTCCAAGAAGAGAAGGAGATATTGCTATGATCTATGCTGATGCTAAGTACACAATGGAAACTATAAATTGGTCAGCAAAATACAATCTCGATGACATGACAGGTAGCGCATGGGCTTGGGAAAAGAAGTTGAGAGGTTTGTAATTAGAATTGAAAAAAGAATTTCAATTTCGAATAACAATTGATTTCTCATTTAATCCAACCACGTGTACGAATAACTGCATCTGCCCACCTAGCCAATTTTAATTGTCTTTCTGTATCACTCATTTCGGGAGTAAATTTGCGTTCTACAGCTCTGTTTCGAATGACAATATCTCTGCTCCAGACACCTATTTGTATACCTGCTAGATAGGCCGCACCAAGGGCAGTGGTTTCTACTTCAGTTGGCCGTTCCACCAATACATTAAGTAGGTCCGATTGTATTTGCATTAGATAATTATTGTTGCATGCTCCACCATCTACTTGCAGTGATTTGATCTCTATTCCTGAGTCCTTTTCCATTGCCTTAATAACATCTACCGTCTGATATGCAAGAGATTCTAATGTACCTTTGATAATCTGATTGCTATCCGCACTTCTTGTCAATCCGAAGATAGCGCCACGTGCAGACATATCCCAGTAGGGCGCTCCTAAGCCAGCAAAAGCAGGAACTACCACGACATCGTCTTCTTCGACACTGTATGCGATATCTTCCGTCTCTTTGCTATTAGAAATAAGTGATAAGCCATCACGCAGCCATTGTAGCGCGGCTCCGGCAATAAACACACTTCCTTCAAGTGCATACTCAGGCTGATTGTTGTCAGTGCAAGTAAGGGTTGTTAGTAATCCATTTTTAGATTTAATAGCATTTGATCCAATATTCATTAGCATAAAACATCCGGTACCATATGTGTTTTTTGCCATTCCTATATCATAGCATGCCTGACCGAACAATGCAGATTGCTGATCACCAGCTACTCCATTGATAGTAATTTTATGTCCGTCAATTACGGTATAACCATAATCAGCCATAGAAGGCAATACTGTCGGCAATATCTCCAGAGGTATATCCATTAGATCCATTAGCTTTTGATCCCACTTCAGGCTTTTGATATTGAATAACATGGTGCGACTAGCATTTGTATGGTCTGTATAATGCGATCTTCCCTCTGTCAGTTTCCATATAATCCACGTATCTATAGTGCCACATAATAGCGTTCGAGATCTATTTTTATCTTGATCTAATATCCACTTGAGTTTGGTCCCTGAGAAGTACGCATCAGGGATGAGCCCAGTATTATCTATAATGTACTCTCCTTCTTCAGTATCTCTAAATGATTGGGCGTATGCAGCAGTGCGTTTATCTTGCCAGACGATAGCATTATAAATAGGGATACCAGTTATTCTATCCCAGACAACGACAGTTTCTCTCTGATTGGTTATTCCTATGGATAGTATTTGGTCAGCAGATACCTTGGATTCTTTGAGCAGGTTTATCATCATATGATACAGCGTTTCCCATATCACATTGGCATTATGCTCAACCCATCCAGCTTTAGGAAATATCTGAGGAAATTCCTTTTGGGTAGTATGTATAATATTACCGTTGAGATCTACTAGAAGCGCTTTACAGCTAGTAGTTCCTTGATCTAAAGCTATAATATATTTTGACATCTTATATGCTGAAATAGTAAGTCTTCAAGGTACAAAATTGATTCTTTAATTATTCTGTTAAAAATCATTTAGATGATATTCTATTCGTGCTTGCCAACACTACCACTAGCGACACTTTAATACCTTATATTTTACTTTCTGTAGATTTAAGATGGGGAATGGTTACTTTTATATACGAAGTAACTGAATAGCTATGGTTTCCTCTAAATTGAATTAATAGAAATTATGTTAGAAGCAAATAGAATATCGAAAGTTGTAGTAATTGTCTTTAGCGTATTGGTATCACAAAGCTTATATGGGCAAGGTGTTCAGTTACACACCGACCAAGCAATGGACGGATATACCTTATACGAGTCAGGTAATACGGCAGTTCTAATAGATAATTGTGGGCATTTATTGCATGAATGGAACGACGTTGCAGCACAGTATCATCCGAAGCTAATGCCTAATGGAAATATTATTTACATTGAGTCATTTAGTCGTGACATAGTCGAGAAAGATTGGAATGATAACATTATAAATAAATTGTCAATCAATAGTTCGGATATTTTTCTTGATTATGAAGTCATTATAATGCCTAATGGAAATTATTTATGCCTGGCCAGAAAGAACTTCAGTCAATCTCAGTTTGAATCACTTGGGTATAATTATGGAAGTACTCAGGGAGATGGTATAGGTAATCCGTCGCAGGTAGATATGGTAGTTGAAGTCGATCGTAATACAGGAAATATCGTTTGGCAATGGAATGTTGCAGATCATGTAATACAAGAACGTGATCCCTCCAAGGGTAATTTCGGAGTTGTAGCCGATCATCCAGAATTACTAAATATGGATGCTATTTCGACTTATGATTGGACATTCCAAGAGTCATTTATGATCAATGGATTTGACTATAATGCTGAGTTGGATCAGATTGTATTGAGTATACGTAAGATGAGCGAAATAGTAATAATAGATCACTCTACTACTATAGCAGAAGCAGCTGGACATAGTGGTGGTAATTCAGGTAAAGGAGGCGATATACTTTATCGCTGGGGTAATCCACAAAACTATGGGCAAGGTGATGGGACTGAAAGAGAATTATATTTCCAACATAATCCAAATTGGATAAAATATGGATCGCTCAAGGGAAATATTGTTATGTATAATAATGGATTAAATCGACCGGGGACTAACTATTCTGCAGTACCAATAATAAATACCGAAGTGGATGTCAATGGAGACTATACGATTCAAGGAAATGGAATATATAGTCCTGAGGAGCCTAGTCTAGAGTATTCTCCAGGTCCTATTGGATTAGGGTATTATGGTTTCTACTCTGGATATACGTCGGCAGCAAAGATATTGGCTAATGGTAATGTACTAGTAACTGTAGGTGGAGATGATGAAATTTTTGAGATGACGCCAGACGGAAGTGTCGTATGGATTTACGGGCTCTACCAATCTGATCTTACATTCAGAGTAGAGAAGTATGCATTAGATTATCCGGCTTTCGACGGTAGAGATTTGACAGCTGGAGATTTATTGGAGTTTCCACCAAGTATTATAAGTTGTACATTGGTAGATGTAGAGGATGCGTATTTTGACAATAGCCATGCTTGGATTGCTGATAGTCAAGTAAATTTGACTACTGATATATCTGGATACTTAACTTTCAAGATGTATAGTTTGGATGGACAACTATTGATAGATACGAAGTTTTTAGGTGACTACTCTATCGATATTAGCGATTTTTCAGAAGGAATTTATTTCCTAAATATAAAAACTGAGCAGTCCAACAAATCAATCACATTTAAGGTTAGTAAGTAGATTGCTGATAAGATTCACAATTGGTCCAGATTTTGTCTAACACAGAGATGAAATTATCGTATTCCTTTTGGTTGATATCCATCACACCAACAGCTCTTAAACGGTACATTATAGGTTCGACAATCGCAATGATTTTGTGCCCTTTGGCTGTAATTGTCAGTTTAAATCGTTTGGAGTCTCCTATAAACCTGCCTTTTATAAGTAATTCCTTTTTTACCAATCCAGAAATTACTCTGGAGGTAGTCGCGCGATTGCGATAGTTGGTTTTGGTGATCTCTGTCTGAGATGCTTCATCACCTAATTCATATATACGATGTAGAATAGCCCACTGTTCTATCGTCAGATCTACACCATTATCTTTAAAGGCATGTAAGTATATTGACTGTAATTTTTTGAGCGTCTTATCAATTAAAAATCCGTAACCAGAGGGTTGTTTCATAATACATAGATAATCATTTTCAGTTTATGTAAGGTACCTAGCTATGATTTTTGTTGCAGACGCAACAAAATATTGTTTATATTTGTGGATATAATGTTTTAGAAATATTACAACTCGATGATACTCATCATTTATCAAAAAAATAACAATGTCGAACGCTACAATAGAACTACCAAAATTATATGATTCAGCTGCGGATTTTATGCCCTTATTAGGTACAGATTACCTTGAGCTATATGTCAGTAATGCTAAGCAAGCGGCACACTTCTACAAATCGGCTTTTGGATTTCAATCACATGCTTACAGAGGTTTAGAGACTGGGAATAGAGAGTTGGAATCATATGTAATTATTCAAGATAAAATTAGAATAATATTGACTTCCCCGTTGAAAAGTGGAACTGATGTAGGAAAGCATATCGAGAAGCATGGTGATGGTGTAAAGGTGATAGCTTTGTGGGTAGATGATGCTACATATGCATATGAGGAAGCAATCAAACGTGGTGCGACACATTATATGAAGCCAACCTTAGAGGAAGATGAAAGCGGAAGGGTAGTGCGTTCCGGAATCTATACATACGGTGAGACGGTTCACATATTTGTAGAACGAAAGGATTATAATGGTTTGTTTTTGCCTGGATTTAGAAAATGGGAAACACCAAACTATAATCCTAAGTCAACAGGATTGAAATATGTAGATCATATGGTAGGTAATGTAGAACTTGGACGTATGAATGAATGGGTAGAATTTTACCAAAATGTATTGGGCTTTGCGCAGATACTTTCATTTGATGATAAAGATATATCTACTGAGTATACAGCTCTTATGAGTAAGGTAATGAGTAATGGTAATGGTCGGATAAAATTTCCAATTAATGAACCAGCAGAAGGAAAGAAAAAATCTCAGATCGATGAATATCTCGATTTCTACGAAGGAGCAGGAGTACAACATATAGCTTTAGCTACAGATGACATAATTGGAACAATCAAAGAACTAACTAGCAGAGGAATAGAATTCCTCAGAGTGCCAGATTCTTATTATGATGTACTTGCAGAACGTGTAGGTAATATAGATGAAGATATCGAAGTGCTACGCCCATTAGGAATCTTAGTAGACAGAGATGACGAAGGATATTTATTGCAAATATTTACTAAGCCGATAGAACCGAGACCTACTATGTTTTTTGAGATCATTCAACGTAAAGGAGCAACTTCTTTCGGTAAAGGAAATTTCAAAGCATTATTCGAAGCGATAGAAAGAGAGCAAGAGCTGAGAGGTACGCTCTAAGAGTGAAAATTACACTATTTCGAATTTTAATTTACTTTCTCAAAGAGGTTGATGTTTCCATCGAAAGGCGTAGCATCATTATGGATTTATTGCTCGCAGAATGTGCCAAGTCCTAGGCATACATTTAAGTTGGGAGAATCTTGGAGTGGATGCATCAAAAATTGGGATGTATTTATAATTGAACAAGGTGTAAATTCTATTTACTTCTCTTCGATTGAAATATATTCAAAACAAGAATTACTTGCGCCACTAATAACAATATAATACCCAATAGGAGTACTGGAGTAATATTCCATGTATTCTCTTGAAAGCAAGTCATGTAGAATGTTCCAATTGTCACCAGTGTCAATAAACTATGAAAGTTGATCATCCAAATAGTAAGTGGTTTGTTTCTGAGAGACCAATAGATAAATCCAAAAATCAATAGTAAGATACTGATGGCAATAGTTAAATGGTGAAAATAGATTACAATATGGTTCTCATGATATTGTATATTCTGTGTGTTATGCTTGACAAACATAGATGAAGTGATGATTACCATAATTGCAAAAAACCAATAGCTATGAATTGGAATCGTTGGATGATTTTTATTTTGATCTGGTATATTATTTTCTTTATTGAATGCTTTTTGCTTTTTATTTTTCATAGTATTATTTTCATCTACTGCTATGGGATTAGGGTTTATAAATGTATCTGTGATAATCTTTTCATCGCCAAAATTTATTTGAATAATTCTATATCTTAGAAAAGTAATTTTTGCTATTATTACTGTCTTGATTAAATTATTTTGATCCTTACAATAACAACTTAAAATATTAATTAAAAGATACTGTGCCGATATTTCTTTTGTTCGAAAATAGTCCTCCTATGTATGAAGTAAACATATACTCTGATCTATTGATCGCTTGAAAGTCTGACATGGACAAACTAAAATTTTCTTCCTTAGCTCTATTTTTTAAAAAGCTGCGATAGTAATTACCTTCACTATTTACATTGGCCAATACGAGACTTGAGTGAGAAGGGTTTCTCATAGTTTTTGGCTTTTCATCATCTCTCCGTTCTAAGTTTTTGTAGTAATCTGTATAAAGTAGATATATCTGGTCATTACGAATTAAAGTTTTTGCTATGAGTTCACCAAATTGTGAAAGATAGTTTGACCTTCTAGGGATTCTAGTATATAGAACATTACTATCAGTGATCTGTGCCAATATAATGGAAAAAATATTGTGTCCTGACTCTACATTGTTTGCTGAATTCCTGAAGCCGTTATTTATATAACGTTCTTCGTATTTGTATGGTTGAATTATATAGACAATGTCGCCATTTTTTTTGATATGGATATTTGTTTCTACAGTTCGTATTTCTATTCCTGGATCTTTGTCTTTTGTTTGCCCAAAACCATCTTTTTTAATAAGAGAAATTAATTTTTTATCGAATTTATAAAATTTACTTTCTTTTGCCTTCATTGAGGTAGGATCTATGTCTGTAAAAAAAACTCCTGATAAGTTTCCGCCATCTTTAATACTATATGTTCCTACAGCCTGCACTTTCCCTTTGGTAGCATTGTAAACTAGGTCACATTTTCTTACAAACTTATCTTGATCATTTATAGTTACATAAGCTTCTGTTTCATCTAACCCAAAAGTGATAATTCTTGTATCGTAAGCTGGAATCTTTTCACCTTTTTTGTTCTTCTTACTTCGTTGGTTACGATACTTATCAAATAATTTGTAGCTCAAGTAGATATTGCCAGTATTGTCAACCACAGCATCCGTAATTGTTATTCTCTCAGAGGTAGCGTCGAGATAAACTGGGTCAGACCAAATCGGTGTGCCTTGAATGTTAAATAAGGCGATATCCAATTTTACTTCAGCGTTATCGCCTAACCAGCTTTGAGATATAAAGGCCAGTTTGGTGCTGTCTGGAGACACGATTAATCGAGTTGCGGGAATTCCATGGGGGGATCTAATAGTATGAATATTTTGCCTCTTTTGTTTCTTTAAATTCTTAGTGTCAATATTCATTGAATATATGTAAACTTCATTACTAAAATTTTTTCTCTGCGAGTAATATAATGTAGTTTGACCATCATAATTATACATTCCATACATGTTTAGATCGTGAGCATCATCAAATAAAAGTTTTGTTTCAGCTATTATATTCAAATCCATATCCATTTTACTTAGATAGACATTATTCTCATCAGGTATATAAGTGTAGTTAAAATCTTTATTGAAAATTGATGATGGATTCATTTTAGGATCTTCCCAGTTTCTCTCTTTGCTTTCAACGATAAGTGAGATATAGCCCCCATCAATTTTGACGGGTGCTATATTCACCATGTTGTCATCGTATGTTTCACTTTCAAATAGAGTAACATCTTGTGCTTGGACAGAGAAGCTAACTAATATGAGAAGTGAATTGATTATAATGGAGTAATATTTCATTTTTGTATTGTATTAATAGTCTAATATTAAACGAAGTAGATTACTATATTGTTGGATTTATATTGAACTTCCTATAGTCTTGTTGGTCATTGAAATTAAAGAACAATCACCTTTTAGATGTTTTGATATATGCCTCAAGCATTGATTCTTCATTAGCTTTATCGGCCATAATAATATCTACATCAGAAATATTCGCTGCAGCATTGTAGGTGGTAGGGCCGATGCAAACAATACGCTTTATATTTTTGACATTACAGCATTTTAAAGCGGAAATAAGATTCATTGGACTAGTAGCGATGATAGTGTGTATCTCTTCTTGGATTTTAATGGATCTCGGATTGACGCTATAAGCAATCACTTCAGAATATTCATTCTTCCAAAATTTTTGTATCGATTGAGTAGATTGATCTGCACGTACAAAACAAATGGAAGTATCGGCGTATTTATTTATTAAAGACTGAGCAATACTTTTAGGCTTATCAACGCCAACAAAATTTGTTTTTATTCCTAATGATTCTAGCATTTGTGCAGTACCGCTGCCCATAGCTGCATGCTCAGACTTTGATAGGTCGTATTGAAGTACATTGGCTGCGCTTAAAAAATACTTCGCAGCATTCTTACTATAATAAAAATAAACACTTGCTATAGGAATTTTATGTATTGTTTTTGGTATGATATCCACAAACGATTGGGCAATAACTTTGTGCCCATCATTAGATAGTTGCCAAAAAGGACTCTCTTTGTTAATTGTCCTTGTAATAAGGATGTTCTTCTTATTCTTCTTCATCGAAAAGATCTTCGAGTTGTCCAGTTTTCATCAGCTTGATAAAACATCTTGCAGTAGCAATAACATCTGCACGTGCATTATTGGCTGGAGAGTACCTTTGTTGGAAACATATAGCATGCAATTCAGTCAGTGATGGCCATTTATAGCTTCCTCTGCGGTTTGGTATTTTGCAGAAGTAAGTACTCTCCTGCATTAGGCAGATGCGCTCTGTGCGGAACATTGGATTATCTATTCCTGAACGAATGTATTCAGCAGCGACGACACTCTCATTCATTTTAAGATTATGAGCTATTACATACGCCACTTTCTCAACACTAGCTGAAAATTTTGTAAGAATATCCTCCAATTTTGCACCTTTTTTTACGATATCATCATCATCTATTTTGAGCCTTTTCTGTATAGCCTTGATTAATTTAAATCCTTCTGGATTTATAATGCAATCAAAATCTTCTTTAGGTTTGAAGTCTTTATCTAATACGATCCAACTCAAATGTATAAGTCTTGGCCAAGCATTTGTATCTGAGAAAGGAGCCTTATAATCTTTCGGTTTATCTATCGGAGAGCAGTCAAATATTAAGTACTTCATCGGTATGCTTTGTTCTTCGTTGTTAATTGATTCAGAGGTAATTTAGTTCAATGATTATTCTTCTGCAGCCATCAGTTTATTATATATTTTCTGAGCCATTCCGTTAGTCGTACTTAGAGAAAGACTTACTTTCTTTCCATTACCATCTTCATTAGTAGAGTAATATGCCTCCGCGTGGTAAAATCCCATTTCATCTTTACGGCAGTATACTCCTAGCGGTAGGTGACAGCCACCATCCATCATATTTAGAACTTTTCGCTCTACATTCGTCAGTTCGGCAACATCAGGATTGTGGATCTTCTTTAGCAATTTACGTATTCTGATATTATCTACTCTACATTGATAAGCGAGTACCGCTTGAGCTGGTGCTGGGACAAACTCTCTTGGGTGTAATCTTATTACTTCTAGATCGTCCAACTCTAGTCCCAATCTATTTAAGCCAGCTTGTGCCAGTAAGATCGCGTCATAATCGCCATTTCTAAGTTTTTCTACGCGTGTAGGTACATTACCTCTAATATCTTTCATATTGACATCTGGTCTAAGACAGAGCATCTGTGATTTGCGTCGTGCTGAAGAGCTACCTACTATGGCGCCTTTTACTAGACGAAAATCAGCAGTCATATCCACTTTCTCTTTCTTAACTAGCAGTGTATCTGCTGGATCATCTCTATACGATAGTGCAGTAAGGCATAGGCCCGCTCGACTATCAGTTGGCATATCCTTCATGGAGTGTACTGCCATATCTATCTCACCTGCGGATAGGGCATCTTCAAGCTCTTTGGTAAAAAAGCCCTTGCCTTCAAGCTTGTCGAATCCTAGATGCTGTATTTTGTCACCCTGAGTTTTGATGATTGTTATTGCCGAATTTATCCCATTGTTATTGAGTAGGCCTTGAAGATAATGCGCTTGCCATAATGCGAGCTTACTGCCTCGAGATCCAATTTTTATAAATGGTTTTGTATTTTCCATAAGCTACAAATGTAAGGTTTTATGATGTTGATATCGTACATCTATTTGCCATATTGTTGTCATCTGATTCGGATGAGTTCTTAAAACTAATCAAAATTGTAGCTAATCATAATTACAGCAAATTAGTAAAATCTATTATCTTAGGCATGTGGAACACGAAATTAATATCGGTAGCGATTAGTGTGTCGCTATTACAGGTTACTTAATTGCCAACTTAATTAAGCCTAATTAGTTTTTTCATGGATTGCTTACTTTACTCAGCTCTCAATTTTTTGTAGGATCATTATTATTTAATAAGCATCTCATTTTAAGATAGCTAGAGAAATAGAGTAATAGACAGAATGCCTCAAAACATAACATATCTTCAATTATAATAGCAATCTCTACTTTAGTTACGTTATGAAGTAGATACCTTTGTTGGTATATCGCAAAACAAACAGCAAATACAATATAATGCAAGTTACAGCACAAGACGTTGCCAATATCCTAGGTGGTGAAGTAGTTGGAGATCCAGCTACAATTATTACCGGACCAGGAAAGATAGAAGAAGCTATAGCAGGTGATATTTCTTTTCTATCTAATCCCAAGTATACAAATCATGTCTATACTACTGATGCTTCTGCGGTTTTAGTCAGTGAAGATTTTGAGCCAGAGCAGGAGGTGACAACAACTCTTATCAAAGTGAAAGATGTTTACACATCATTAGGAGTACTATTACAACAATTTGGTCAAGTAGAACATGGTTTTTCAGGAGTGTCGGATCAGGCTATTGTAGATCCTAGTGCTAGATTAGGCGATAATGTAAGCATCGCGGCTGGTGTAGTGATCGCAGCAGACGTTATTATTGGTAATGGAGCGGTAATTTACCCGCAGGTCTACATAGGAAAAGGAACAGAAATTGGTGTAGATACTATTTTGTATGCAGGCGTGAAGGTAATGCATGGTTGTTTCATTGGGTCTAATTGTATAATATGGTCTAATACTGTAATCGGTAGTGATGGATTTGGCTTTAGCTCAGATGAAGAACGTAAGTATAATAAGATACCTCAAATAGGTAATGTAATTATAAAAAATGATGTAGAGATAGGAGCCAATTGTGCAATAGATAGAGCTACGATGGGATCCACAATCATACATGAAGGTGTCAAGCTAGATAATCTAATACAGGTAGCACATAATGTAGAAATAGGTGGACATACCGTCATCGCAGGCCAAGCAGGTATTGCTGGAAGTTCTAAAGTAGGAAAACATGTTGTAGTAGGAGGGCAAGTAGCTATATCTGGACACTTAACCATTGCCGATGGGGCTATGATTCAGGGAAAAAGTGGTGTCGGTGGTAATATCAAGGAGGAAAACTCAAGATGGTTTGGTACGCCTGCAATTGATTACCGCAACTATCTAAGATCTTATGCTCACTTCCGTAATCTACCGGATATGGCACAAAAAATCAAATCTCTAGAAAAAGAAATAGCAGCGTTAAAGAAATCTCTCGGTGCGGATGAAGCATGAAAAATTTATAGAAAGGTGGAAAAAAAATAAAGAAGGCGGTTTCAAAAGATATCTAATATCAACTGCCTTAGCTTGGACCTTAATTATGTTTCCATTTTTTAGAATACTCCATTGGTATTTCAACAATAAATATCCTTTTAACTATTCTAATTTATGGTGGGAATTACCCATGTGCTTTATGTCGGGAATAAGTTGTGCACTTATAATTTGGATTGTAAATAATTATCTTTACGCAAAATATAGGGGAAAATTTACTCCAGAAAATCATCATGATCATGAATGATACTAAAAAACAAGTGTCTGTTTATTTACACCTTATCAGTGGACTTATAACAGCTTTAGGAGGTTGGACTTTATTGAAAGTATTTAAAGTGTTTACTTCAAGCGTAACAGAACAATTCAGGCCAGAGCAACTAAAAATGGAAGCAAAAATATGGGTGCCGGCTATACTTCTATTTGCAGGATATAGTTGGTGGAAGGATAATAAAAAGGGAAAGCAATAATTTACTTGGCTACAAGTAGCTAGAGATTCTTTTCCTAGTATTCTGCAAAATCTCAATCTATACACGATGGTGATCATTACGCTGATAAGAAGGATTCTAGCCTCTCTTTACCACTTTCATAAAGTTACTTGCAAAGCAGGTTATAAGGCTATCAATCTTAATTATATAGGAATGGATTATTTAAACAAGTAAATGAGGTGAGTTTGACTTCAATATTAAATTCATTCTTTTTGACTAATATAATTGCAAATACTTCGCAAAATGAATTAGCAGAAAGGTTTGTTAGCGATTCTCATTATTACTTACTCAAGGGTAATTTTAATGCGAATTCCTCATGATATGATCTTACTGATTTTAAAGAGAACGTGCCCGATAATATTGTGTCATTGAAAATAAAACAAGTATCACTAGTCAATTCTGTGTAGGAGTTTATTTATTCCTATTTCAGCTTTATATGCTATGGTGGCAGCCATTATTGCTGTACTAGTAAGGTTCATCTTTAATATGATATCATCTGATTATGTTAAAGAATAACAGGATAAGTATCGACAAGAGACTTAGAACCTTTTTTCTCGGGTAGTGCTAAATTTAAATTTTAGTAAGAATCATGGTTTATCACTAGGATTATTAAAATTTACTTCATCAACTCCAATGCTTTACTTACCTCCGTCACAGGGAATTTACAAACCTTGTTTTGACATACGTAGATCATTGTTTCTCCATCTTGTAGTTTGTCTTTGAGAAGGGCAAGAGTTCCTTCATCAGTTCCTCCCAATATAATGGCATTAGATAAATAACTAGTGTTGAGTTCTTTCGCTTTTGCAACTGCATCAGGTCCTACAATTGCTACTTCGTAAGTAGGATTGATAAGGTCTCCATGAAGCTGTAGCCAGTTAGAGTAGTAGTCAGTAGATTTTGTTGCTTCTATCTGAGGTAGCATGTTATTGAGCATCTGCTTAGCTTGTGCTTTATACTCTTTATTGTCAAAGTATAATCCTATGGCGTATAAGTTACGAGCCATCATAGAGTTAGATCCTGGGATTACATTGTCTGCTAGTTCTTTCTTACGAGCGACTAAGTCTGCATCTTGATTAGAAGTATAGTGAAACATTTGATTCTCGGGATCCACAAAATGTTGCGTTGTATATTCAGTAAGTTGTCTTGCGAACTGTAAATATGATTCATCTAGAGTGACCTGATATAGATTAGTAGCTGCTTTTATTATTGTAGCATAATCATCTAAAAATGCATTAATTGCAGATTTTCCATCTTTATAATTGCGATAAAGACTACCATCTTTTTTGACCTGTTTATCCTGGATAAATTTCATCGCTCTCTTTGCTTTATCTAAATAGGATTGATCACCGAAAGCTTTATACGCTTCTACGAGTCCGTCTATCATGAGTCCATTCCAACTAGTCAATACTTTGTCATCCGTACCCGGTCTGACACGAGTATCTCTATGAGCCATCAAGATGGGGTGGTAGCGCTGAAGTATTTCATCTAGCTGTGCGTGATTGATCTTATTGTTATAGAGTATCTTTTCAGCGTCATCAGTTACATAGAGTATGTTTGTACTCTCCCAGTTACCTCCGGACTTGATCGTATAGTATTCACTAAATATTTTAGCGTGATTGGGGTCAGTGATTAAACTATCAACTTCAGTTTGGCTCCAAACATAGAATTTTCCCTCTTCGCCTTCACTATCTGCATCGAGAGATGAGTAGTATGCTCCAGCGTCATCAAGTAACTCTCTTTCGGCAAATGCAACAGTCTCTTCTACGATTCTCTTATACTCTGGATTTTTAGTCACTTTGTAAGTATTTGAATATAAGTTGATCAACTGACCATTATCGTATAGCATCTTTTCAAAGTGTGGGGCTAGCCATTCCTCATCTACAGAATATCGTGAAAATCCTCCACCCAATTGATCATATATACCTCCAGAAGCCATTTCATCAAGTGTAAGGGCAGTTCCTTCCAAGGCTCTTTTGTCGCCTGTCATTGCATGATATTTAAGTAGTAGATCAAAGTTGTTAGGCATAGGGAATTTTGGAGCACCTTTTCGACCACCTTTATCCCAATCTATTTTGTCGATTAGATTATTAGTGCTTTTTGAGTAAGCCTGTAAATCATAATTCTGTTCTCCAGTATTGATTTGTATTGCATCTCTAGAAGCTATCCCCTGAGTGATTTTCTGTGCTGAATCTTCTAACTTGGCCTTGTCATCTTTATATATTTTTGTAAACTGATTAAGTATATCAGTCCACTGATCTTTAGGGAAGTATGTACCTGCCCAAACAGGACGTCCATCAGGCATGGCAAAGGCATTTAGCGGCCATCCACCTCGACCAGTGATTAGTTGACAAGCTGTCATATACACATCATCTACATCTGGACGCTCTTCTCTATCCACCTTAACGGGTATAAAGTTTTCGTTCATAATACGAGCTATAGTAGTATCTTCAAATGACTCATGCTCCATCACATGACACCAGTGACATGCGGCATAACCAATACTGATGATCATCATCTTATCCTCTGCTTTGGCTTTCGCTAATGTCTCCTCATTCCATGGATGCCAATCAACAGGATTGTGAGCATGTTGTAATAAGTAAGGGCTGCTCTCATTGACGAGGTTATTAGTATACTCGTGATCATCTTGAGAGTTGTTGCTCTGTGATGATTTACACGAATAGAATGTAACTACAAGAGTAAGAATTGCGATGTATCTTAACATGGTATGCTATATGTCTGATTATGAATGGTAAATGTAGCTAATTATGCTTGTTGAATTGTTACTATTTTAACTCTTAGGAAGTCTTTAAGCTTTGTCAAATATCACTTTTCTTTAATTTGGCACCTCTGTATATTGAATTGATGAATTCGTAGAAGCAAGATGATTTTTTATACAATAAATATGATATTCGTACTTTATAAAATATCAATAGTTTACGTGTATGTTGTATAACGCGATATTTTCAATAGAATTAAATAATAAACATAGTTATGAAGAGACTCTTGTTTCCAATTGAACTCACATTCAAGATAGGTACAATCGCTAATAATTTTGTAGCGCATATGAGAAAATCCAAACATAATCTTTTAGACACAACAATAGAATCAAAATTGGTAGCTTTGCAACATCAGATTAAAATCAAAATCAAATTTGTTGATTGCATTTATGTTTAAAGTGAAGTTCAAGTAAAATTAAAATTAGTCCAATTTGTATTCTTTTCTAATCGAGATCTACTTTACCGACTTCCTAATTCCAAAGACCACCAAAGTCCCCAATAAAATCTTTGCAACGGCTCCTGTCCAATAAGGTGTTACGCCTAAACTAAAGGCAGATTGAGTCCCAATATGAAATGCTAAAACTGCAAATCCAACAAATAGAATTATAGCAGTTCCTAAGACATTCCCATGCATAATACTTAGTAAAGATCTACTATCTTTATATCCTCGTGTAGTACTCACAGAGAATGTTGCAAGAAGAAAGCCCCATAGATATCCAGCTCCATTTCCAGTTAATTTGTCCATTCCATATTCACCGTCAGCAAACACAGGTTGACCAAACGCACCTAATGCTAGGTAACTTACAATAGCGATTAATGCCTCCCATTTCGGAAGTAACATTGCGGATACTAACACAGCCAAAGTCTGACCAGTAATCGGAACAATCTGGTCAGCGATGTTGAGATCAAACGAAACGCGTGCAGCAGCAGCTATTGTGATAGTGGCCAGTAGAATTCTTAATATAGATTTCATCTTTTATTTATTTAAACTATGAGTTTGAGAAAAGTGATTAACTGCATAATTTACTTCATTATATATCTCTTTTACTAAAGCTATACCAAGCTATACCAAGAAACAATATAGTGTATAAGATACTTCCGATGATGGCTCCATTATTAGAAACTAATAGTCCAAAGTCGTATTCGTTTTTGATAAATTTATCTCCTAGCTTTAGGAACGGGTTAGGCATCAAATCCTCAATTATATTCATAGGCCACCACTTCATCGCCTCATGTGGCCAAGCCCATACTTGTATGTACCTCAGTACAACTTCAAGCATCATGACATATACGAGATAGAAGAAAATGGCCAATCCTGATTTACGCATAGTAAACCCAATCAGCAAAGCGAAACTCATATATCCCATACACATCAAGAAGTATCGGAATGGAGCCCAGTTGCTATCCATTATCAATTCCAAATCAAAACCATCAGTATGAATAATGCCAATAATTATTGTAGAAATAATATATATGAGTGTGGCAAAAGCACTGAACGTTAGTATTGTGTATACCTTACCCAAAAAATAATCTTTCCTGTTAAGCCCATTGATGATACTCTGTCTCATTGTTTTAGATGCTACTTCGCTTGTGATCATATAGATCACAACAAATCCTAAAAAAAAAGAAGTTAGCCAATTGCCAATGTACCCCATGTAATCCCATATCGTTGGAAATTCAAAAAACACATTACTACTAGGTAGGAAATCAGGCGTAGATTTAAATATTTCCTTCGCTACCAATATCAACGTTGGAGCTAGTATGATGTAAAACAATGTAAGGATGCCTACTACACTGTTTTTTCTAAATTTTTTATATTCTAATGATAATAATCTAAACATATCATAATCGTTTTTACTCTAATTGGAAATGTGATTTTGTCTAGGACTCTCGTAATATTGAATTACTGTTCCTTAGTGATCTCTAGGAATTCATCTTCCAAACTTTGTTTCTTACTGACTAGATGTGTAAGTAATAATCCTTGTTGGAATGCATTAGCATTAAGTTCGGCTAAATTTTGATCTTTTGATAAATTACATTCTATAAAATTATCACGCTTCACCACATTACGTATATAAGGCAGGCCGAGCAACATATTTTCTAGTCTCATCATATCCTCTGCAGCTATATGTACTTGTACGTCATTGTTGAGCAAAGCACCGACTTCACCTGTCTTACGGAGTATACCATCCTTAATTATGGCCACATGACTACAGATTTTTTCTACTTCATCGAGTAAGTGACTCGCCATGATCACAGTATTACCGTTCCTAGCCACTCTAGTCAGTACATCTCTCACTTCTGATATACCCTGAGGATCTAGCCCATTAGTAGGTTCGTCAAATATTAGAACCTTCGGATCTCCGATAAGTGTAGCGGCTATAGCTAATCGCTGTTTCATACCAAGAGAGTAGGAATGGAATTTAGATGTTTTACGATTTGCTAGATTTACCTGCTCGAGTATTTCGTCGAAATTGGTCTGCTTTACATTTTTTATACGCGCTACGATTTCGAGATTGTCCACTGCATCGAGGTATGGATAGAAGTTCGGAGTCTCTAATATAGCTCCGATATACATTCTATGCTGATCACCATATTGTCCATCAAACCATTCATAAGTACCCGAATCATTGCCTAATATGCCTAGTATAATTCCGAGGGTAGTAGTTTTGCCACTTCCATTTGGTCCCAAAAGTCCATAGATATTGCCAGCTTCAATCTCAAGATTGAGATTGTCTATAGCTTTGACCTTTCCATATGTTTTGGTTAATTTATTTATTGATAATACTGCCATACGTCATTTGTTGGTGGTTTCGATATTGAAGTGAATTACAACTTCAATGTAATCTAGTAATAGTTAAATAGGTGTTGTTCTTATTGCTACCAATTATAAGATTTAATAGACGAAAGAATGAAGATGCCACACTATAGATGACAATCCAACATCAATAAATTTGTACCTTTCTGATATGGATAGACAACAGAAAGTGCAGTTCAGATCAGAACTTTTTAGACATTTGGATGGAATTGTAACTATACCAACTGCGTACCTTCTCCATAGTAGTGGTGTTTTGGATTTTATACTTAGTGAAGGCAAAACAACTCTGAAGTCTATTGCTAGTAAATTTAAGGCCAATGATGGATACCTTAATGTAGCGCTACGAGTGCTCGCTTCACAGGGTTGGCTAGTGCATAAGACTGTTGGTAATGATATTTCGATCTCACTTAATGATAGGAGTGAACTAGCCTTCGCATTAATTCCTCTATATTCCGATTCATCTGAATTGATAAATATATCTGGACATTTCGATTCTAGAAAATTTGAAGAAGAACCCTTTATGTACTTAGATAGATTATTTAAAAATTATAGTAATAGGTATGGATTGGAAAAATCAACAAATCTTGTAGAAATTGAAATCCAAGATCAGATACTTAGTCACATCGAGGGGATCATTGTTGGTCCGTCGATAGTATCCTTAGGCATGGGTGGTATGTTCCACAAGTATTTTATGCAAGCATCATTTAGACATGATGAGTTTCATCACAACGGAAAAAACTTTGAGCGACTACTTGATATTTTTATGACAATAGGATGGTTCGATAAAAAAAATGATACTTACAGCTTTACAGAAAAGGGATTGTTTTTTGCACGTCGAGCAAGTGCCTATGGTGTTACTGTTTCCTATATTCCTGCTTTCAGAAAATTAAATGAATTGCTATTTGGTGATCCTACGATTTTTTGGAACCTTCCCAAAGGAGCTAAAGAAGTACACGTCGATAGAGAGATGAATGTTTGGGGGAGTGGTGGAGCACATTCTACATACTTCAAAAAAATCGATGAGATAATAATAGATATTTTCAATAAACCAATAGAAGACCAACCCAAGGGAATCGTAGATATGGGTTGCGGTAATGGAGCTTTTTTGATACATCTTTTTGATGTAATCGAAAACAGAACTTTACGCGGTCAGATGTTGGAAGAACATCCTTTGTTTTTAGTGGGAGCGGATTACAACAAAGCTGCTTTAGAT
The DNA here is from genome assembly GCA_002335865.1 of Saprospiraceae bacterium UBA1994. Taxonomy (GTDB): domain Bacteria; phylum Bacteroidota; class Bacteroidia; order Chitinophagales; family Saprospiraceae; genus UBA1994. Next base: position 63,809 of record DDCY01000002.1, on the reverse strand, counting down.
GTAACCAGAGCTAATATAGTAATGGCTAATATCTGGGCCAAAGTAATTTGGGGAGATATCGGTAGACCAGATTTGTTAGCTGATAATCTTCAGGAAAATTATGGTATTCAATTGAGTGAACTACTTAATGTACGAACTTTCCTTGATCATAATCGAATTTGGACAGAGCCAAAGAGTCAAGATGGTAATATTGAGAGTCCATCATCAGGCGCCTTTGCATTTAGAGGAAAGCGTCTAAGTAATGAATTGGTCGAAGCGAACTTGAAAGAACACTTTAATAAGTGGGCTCCATATGTACAGAAGTACGGCTTATTGGTGATAGAATTGCACACCATTGCTCCTAGTATTACGTCTCGTAATTTAGGCAAAACAGCAGCAACGGCGTATGATGCAACTCATGGTTTTTCTGATCAGTATATAGTCGAAGTGGATATATTTAATGAGGTTGCAAGTAAAGCTGGATTATTTCCTGTAGAAGAATATTTTACTAAATTCCCAAATTCAGAATTGGCTACAGTTTCTATCAATTTGTTAAGAGCGAAAAAATGAGATTGATTCAGATAAAATTTTTGGTAGTTATTATTTTTCTATTGTTAGTCTGTTCGTGTAATAATAGAAGTATTCCTAAAGGAGATACTGTATTTGGACAAGTAGCTCTCATTGAGAATAAAGAATATAGTATCACAGATTTGCAAATAGGTTATAAAGATGGAAGCTTATCAGTAGAATCAGTAGTGCAATTTTATTTACAAAGAATAGAAAATATTGACGATAGTGGACCATTGCTTAATGCTGTTATAACCACTAATTCGAATGCACTCAAAATGGCTAGACAGCTTGATCAGGATTTACTGAAAGGATTGTATCGTGGACCTATGCATGGTGTGCCAGTATTACTTAAAGACAATATTGATACTTACGACTTACCTACAACAGGAGGTAGCCGCGCTTTGCGAAATAGTTATCCTTTAGACGATGCATATATAACTAAGAAATTGCGAGAAGCCGGAGCCATTATATTAGGTAAAGCCAACCTAAGCGAATGGGCAAATTTTCGTGGAGAGAATTCTAGTAGTGGTTGGAGTGGGGTTGGAGGACAAACAAAAAATCCTTACATACTTGATCGTAATCCTTGTGGCTCTAGCTCTGGATCGGCTGTAGCAGTAGCAGCCAATCTCTGTGTCATAGCAATAGGAACTGAAACAAATGGCTCTATAGTTTGTCCATCTCAAGCTAATGGTGTGGTTGGCATCAAGCCAACTGTAGGTCTTATTTCGCGTAATGGCATTATTCCTATTTCTTGGAATCAAGATACAGCCGGACCAATCGCCAGATCAATTAAAGATGTAGCTATTTGTTTGGGTGCTCTTGCAGGAGTTGACCCTCTAGATGATAGGACGGTTCTTAGTGATGGTAATTTTTATGATAACTATATACAATTTATTAGGGCCAAAGATTTAAAACGTATGAGAATCGGATACTATACCGGTGCAGATGGAAAAAATTCAGACGTGGACGTGTTGACAAATAGGGCGGTAAATAAGATGAAAGATCTGGGAGCCGAAATCATAGAAGTAGATCAGATATTTTTAAACGATGAGATAAATTATAATGCTTTTCAAGTGATGTTACATGAGTATAAAGACGGACTCAATGACTATTTCGCTTCCTTAGGGCCAGATGCAGCTATCAAGAATCTAACTGAACTCATAGAGTTCAATATGAATGACAAAGTCGAAATGGATTTCTACGGACAGGAATATTTAGAGATGGCAGCAGTGATGGAAGGGATGGAATCTGAAGATTATTTTAAGCACCTCGAAGCTGCAAATTTAGGTTCTAGAGTCAATGGGATAGATCGTGTAATGGATGCATTTAATCTAGATGCCATAATGGCTCCATCAGGATCTCCTGCATGGAAGACAGATCACGCCAATGGCGATAAATTTACACTTGGAAGTTCATCCCCAGCGGCAATTTCTGGCTATCCGAGTATAACAGTACCGATGGGTTATGTGGACGAGTTGCCTGTTGGCCTATCCATATTTGGACGTCAATGGAGTGAAGGTGAATTGATAGATATTGCTTACCTCTATGAGCAAGCAACTAAGCACAGAAGGGCACCTAAATATATTGAGAAGTAGAATCAATGAATAATCTATTATAAGACCAAAATGGACACCTAATTAAAATAATCGATAGCTATATTTTATTCTGATTTGTGTCTTATGAAAGGATTGCAGGATACCAATCAATAGAAATGGAAGGTTCATTATTATTTAGAACTAGATATAATAATAGTATATGGAAGCTAAATTATAAAGTTTAGAAATGATTATATTCGAATATAATGATCTAATCTTTTTTAGGTCTACTATTAGGCTTTCCACTATTTCCTCTTGGTCCACGTCTTTTGTTGTTGCCACCAGATCTACTAGATCCACCGCTTTTCCCACGACTATTTCCTCCACGATTATTGCCACCACGTCCTGACCCTCCACGGTTTCCGTCTCTTCCACCATGTCTTCCAATACCACCTCTTACTTTAGGTCTAAATTTAGGATCCCATTTTGGGCTTTGACCCATTTCTTTGGGTATCTCTAGTTTATGGATTACAGTATCTATCAATTGCTCGATCTTACTGAAGTCATGCATTCCATCTTCACTTATAAGAGTGATTGCCACTCCCGTAGTATCAGCTCTGGCAGTTCGACCTACACGGTGAACATAGTCAGCTGCTTCTCCAGGTACATCATAGTTGACTACAAGATTGATGTCCGCAATATCTATACCCCTACTGATTACATCGGTGCCGACTAGGATTCGAGTGCGCTTAGCTCTAAAATTAGACAATACTTTTTCTCTAGTCTCTTGAGTCAGATCAGAAGAGATGCTTTCTACATTATGCCCCTGTCTCTTGAGGCTTCTATGAATATCAGCTACTTTCTTCTTAGTAGAAGAGAATATGATGATCGACTTATATGCTGGTTTATCTTTGATTAATTTATCAAGTAGCATTGTCTTATGCGTATCATTGACAAGGTAAGCCGCTTGAAGTACTCCAGCTGCTGGTTTGCCTATAGCTACATTTACTTCCTTAGGATCTTTGAGTATCTTTTTAGCGAATTCACGGATCTTTGGAGCCATCGTGGCAGAAAACATTAGTGTCTGACGATCTTTTGGAAGCATATCTATTACCTTCTGTATATCTTCACGGAAACCCATGTCGAGCATACGATCTGCTTCATCGAGTATCAGGTATTTAAGATCTTTCAGCGTAATGAATCCCATATTCAAATGAGACATCAGTTTTCCTGGTGTAGCTATGATGATATCTGTCTGTCGTTTGAGTGCTTTTTTCTGCTGTTCCCAATCTGCTCCAGAACCTCCACCATACACTGGTATAGAGGTCACAGGGGCAAAGTATGCAAACCCTTGGAACTGCTGGTCTATCTGTAACGCCAACTCTCTAGTAGGCACTATGATTAGCGCAGTAGTGTTTTTTGACTTATTATTGATCACCTTATGCATGATCGGCAATAGAAAGGCTGCAGTTTTACCAGTACCTGTCTGAGCACATCCTATGATATCGTTACCCTCCATTATTAGAGGCATGGCTTTCTCTTGTATTTCGGTCGCTTCTTCGTATCCCATGTAAGATATCGCTTCCAATATCCCATTATCTAACCCAAATTCTGTAAACTTCATATATGTATTTTCTTCTATATAAGCTGCTAAGGTACTTAATTTATAGTAGCAGCTCTCTACTCACATCTAACAGTGTACGTATTTACAACTAAGGGACTATAGTTTGAATGTGATCGGCAATGTAAATTGCACTTTTACCTTTTGCCCTCGTTGCTTACCCGGGATCCAAGTAATCTCATCCTTCATCTTTTTTATCACTTCCATGGCAGCATCGCCACATCCGCTTCCAGGATCACGTAATAATTTTAATTCTTCCAACTTGCCCTGTTTGTTGACTACAAATTGAATAATTGCTTTTCCTTGTATACTACTTTCTCTAGCGTCCTTTGGATATTTCAGATTCTTACCTATAAACATTGATAATTTGTTATTCGAGCATTCCTTAAGCGCGTCCTTACTTAATTTTTTTTCTTCGCAGCCAGGAAATCTTGGCATTTCTTCTACAACCTTGAATATTTCATTATTCTCTTTATATCTATGTTGGTTTTGTTCCGTTTGTGCGTAAATACTGAATGCAAGCAATGTAAGGGCTATTGATAATGTTATATTTTTCATTTGTATGAATTTTATGTGTTGAATAATATTGGATGGTTGTTTATTGAGACTATATTTTAGATGCTTTTAGTTGAATAATTGGTATGATCACTTCTATATTCAATCATAGAGTTGCTACATTTTAACTTAAATACATATTTTGTTGAATTGGTATTCATATTGCAATTCTAGCCATTTTACAGAGAGGAATTGATGTGCAGAATTATTAATAGTTTTACTCTAAAGCTAGATGCAACACCAATTTAGGTATTTACTTTTATTTTTGGATATCTAAGAAATACGAAAAAATGGATTTAATAGTTGAATACTTTACTAATATGCCTACTACACATAGATCACTATTGTTGGTAGGTGGCCTTACATTTTTCTTTCTCATGGAGAATGCCTTTCCCTTCTTTAAACAAGATTATAACAAATGGAGGCATTCAGGGATGAATCTCTTTTTCACATTGACTACGGTTTTAGTCAATTTTAGTATGGCCTTCTTGTTGGTAGCAAGTACGTTATGGGTTACCGATAATGAATTCGGATTGATCAGTTGGTTGAATGTACCATTATGGGCCCAAGTAATTTTTGGATTGATGCTCATGGATCTTTTAGGAGCATATCTAGCGCACTGGGTACAACATAATGTAAAATGGATGTGGAAGTTTCATATTATTCATCATACAGATCAGCATCTTGATACGACTTCGGCTAACCGTCATCATCCTGGGGAAAGTATAATTAGATTTACATTTACGATTCTCGCAGTTTTTGTTGTAGGGGCCCCAGTTTGGTTGATCTTTTTTTATCAGTCTGCTTCTTTGGTAGCAACACAGTTTAATCATAGCAATATGAACATCCCAGAAAAGTTAGATACTGTGCTAGCTTATATTATCGCAACACCGCGAATGCATAGAGTACACCACCACTATAGAGAACCATATAGCAATACTAATTACGGCAATATTTTCTCTTTTTGGGATCGCATATTTGGAACCTTCACAAGAGTGGATAATGATAAATTAGTCTATGGTTTGGATACACACATGCACGTAAAAGAGATTGAAAGCATATGGGAATTACTAAAGATTCCATTTGTGCCTTATCGTGATAGAATTGAGTATGACGAGGAAGAGAAATTATAAACTTTTCCTTTAGCTACAGGCTCCTAAATTTATATTACCGAAACAATTGATATAATTTCGATTCATTGGTAACGTCTATTTGATCTAATATTATTATAATAATTCATGATATTGAGGTTCATTCTTTTGACTGTATCGTTGAACACCTAGAAATTCTAGATTAAAATCTGGATATTCGGAAAGAGAAGATGTAAGAGGATAATGCAGTAACGTCATTCTTGATGGAGTGCAGCAATAGCTTTAATAAATATAAAATGAATTCCCATAGAATTCGTGATCTATGAAGCCTATTATTTAATATTAAAAAAAGCTTCGCAGGATTAAGTTGAATCATAAATAAGCGTTAATTCATCAATTTTGAGCTCCAAATTGAAACTTTAGGTCTCAGAATTCTATTTTTACACATGAAAGCCTGACAAATAGGCTACTAATTTGAATTATAATCAATAATAACAGTAATGAAAAAGCACTTATTAAGTTTCCTCCTACTCGTAGCTCCAATCGCACTGATTACAATCAATGCTCAGAAAACTCTTGACCAAGGAACAATCAAGATGGAAATCACTAAAGTAGGATCAGAAGATGCCCAGACAGCTCAGATGCTGGAAATGATGAAGGGAACATCGTTTACAATTATATTTAAAGGAGAAGAAAGTATTACTAAGACTAGTATGATGGGCGGTATGGTAAATACTGATATCAAGATGGATAAAGTTTCTGGCAAATTTGATATGTATATGGATATGATGGGTCAAAAGATGTGGATCGAATCTACTTTAGAGGAAGCAAGTAAATCGCAGGGTCAAGTAAAAGCTGTGGTTGAAGCTGTGAAATCTGATACTAAAGACATACTCGGATATAATACATATAGAGTTAATATTAAAAACGCTGATACTCCAGAAATGAAAATATCCGCTTATGTAACAGAAGATGTAAAGGCACCAGCGAATGGAATTCAAGGATTGCAAAGCGTAGATCTACCAGGATTTCCACTGATGGTAATTATGGAATCTCCTCAGATGTCTATGACAATGGAGACTAAAGAGCTTTCAGACAAAATGGATGAGTCATCATTGACTGTAGATACTGGTGGATATAAAAAAATGACTATGGAAGAATTTCAAAAATCCATGGGTGGCATGGGTGGAGGAATGGGTTTCTAGGATTCCTTATCTTAGTTAACAACGAATAAGTTAGGATATATAAGAGCTTGCATCAGTAATGATTCAGGCTCTTATGCAATTTAGGATTTGAGAGATAAAATCGTTAATAAAACTCACCCTTTCAGGACTCGCTATCTTGACTAATTATTTGATGGTATGCAATAATCAATATGTCAAGCCTTTTGTATTGGCAGATACAGAAATCACTATTGCTCCCCATTAATCATATCTTTCATAATCAATACAGTTTCTTGCAGATACACGTCCTTGTGAAGGCCTTTGAGCCAATCTTCATTACGTGCAATCCGACTGCTATCAGCTTGGATGTAGTCTAAGTCTATAGCTAAATTCGAAATAGATAACCCATCGATTGGATTCTTCATGATATTATCGTACTTCTCAGCTCTTGCCTCTCTTTCAGCGAGATACGCCTTGTAACCCTTGAGAGATAATGGCACATCAGAATCGTTTTCTACTTCTTTGATATATTGGGCATTGTCATCTATTAGATTGAAAATATTGCTTGCTGCTACACGCTCACTACTATTTTGCTTTAAGATACTTAGATCTGGAAGTTGATATACATTCTGTTGATATTTTACAGGATCTATTTTTGACCACTCTAGAGCATTATCGTAATCTTTTTCGCCTACATTCACATAGCTAAAGTTATCTGGCAGTATAATGTCTGGTATGATTCCCGTCAGTTGATTTGATCCTCCGTTGATTCTGTAAAATTTCTGTGTAGTCATCTTCACTTGGCCAAGAGGCTTCAGATCAGAAGAACCATTATAGACTCTATCAAGATCATAGAAACCTTGCACTGTTCCTTTTCCAAAAGTAGAATTACTTCCTACTATAACCGCTCTACCATAATCCTGTAATGCTCCTGCCAATATTTCTGAGGCTGAAGCACTGACCATATTAGTCATGACAATCATCGGTCCATCATATGAAACGCTGCTATCGCGATCTTTATAAACGCTAGCTTTTCCATCACCGCTTTTTACTTGTACGATAGGTCCTTCTTCTATAAAGAGACCTGACATATCTATTACATCTTGAAGTGATCCTCCACCATTCCATCTGAGGTCTAGTATAATTCCATTTACATTTTGTGCATTAAGTTTTTCTACTTCTTTCTTGACATCTTCAGCACAGCTATTTTTGCCATCGAAAGTAGAGTAAAATACTGGCAATGATATAAATCCGATATTATTCACATCTTCAAAGTCCACTACAACAGATCTAGCAAAAGATTCGTCTACGATCACTTCATCACGTTCAATAGTGATCACTAAAGTCTTTCCACTTTTCTTACGAATGGTGAGATGTACATTAGTACCTTTTTTACCTCGGATGAGCTGAACTACATCATCGATGCGCATTCCAGTTAAGTCTGTAGGCTCTTCTTCGTCATCTTGTCTTACTTGCAGAATTTTATCTTCTACGGCTAACTCTTTACCTTTCCATGCTGGACCACCTACGATTACAGTCGACACTTCGGTAAGATCGTCCTTGACGAATAGTCTAGCTCCAATACCTTCCAATCGTCCTCCCATCTTGAGATCAAAGTCTTCTTTAGCTTTTGGGCTGTAATAATCAGTGTGAGGATCGTAAGTATGGGTCAGTACATTCAGGTAGGCTTCGTATCTATCAGAACGGCGAATATCGTCCAATCTTTTAAACCAATCGTCAAACATTTCCTTTGAGTTCTTCGTAGCTTTCGCTAGCAATTCCTCATCAGTTTTTTCTTTGTCAATAGGATCGTCGCTCTTATTTCGATCTGAGAGGTAACTTTCATATCTAGTGACTACATGATAAGTTATATAATCCGTCCATCGTTCTGCTAGTTCGGCCTCGGTACTTACAAATTGAGTCTTTTCGCCATCTAGTTCTAATGTCTTACTAGAGGTGATTGAGATTTCTTGATCGATAATAGATTGATATACTCTCTGAGCTCTTTTAATACCACTTTCCATAAGTGTATTAGTGAGATTAAAAAACTCAAATGTCGTAGCGTCTATTTGCTCATCGATACTGTTTTTGTAAATAGCTAGCTGCTCTACCTCAGAGCTTAGCAAAAAACGCTTATTGTTATCCATACCATCTAAGTATTCTTTGTATATCTCTTGCGATAAAGAATCATCGATTTTTTGAGGGGCAAAATGCAATCTCTCCAATACGGCCATAAGTACTTGCAGAGTGAGGCTTTCTTTATCTTTATTGGCTTTAGGGAAAACGGCGGCGATAACAGCCACTGACGCTGCAAGTGCTAGGGTTATGAATAGTTTGATTTTCATCTATTTGAATGTCTGTAATTAAATATAACGGTCTGACCTCTTGATATAGTTTATTAATACGAAGTTAAGAAGTTCTGATGTAGGGAACAATGAATGCTAATACATCGTTGCGATATATGAAGTTTATTATAATTAAATTATGAATTTACGTCAAGTTATCATTTTTATGCTTTTGTCATGTTGTATAGATGCTTATGCCCAAACCTATCAAAATAATAAAGAGTCCAATGCTGAAGTAGTACAGTATATTGAAGAAAAATACACTGAAGGAGATGATTACTCTAGAATTCATCTTCAAGAACTGTATCTGCATCTTATAGATCCTTCGAGTGCCTTGGAGCGCAATCTGAAGAGTCAGTATTTGGGTTTTGGCATAGATTATCTGCTGCAGATATCGAGTGATGCTCCGGGATTTATTGGGATGGGAATTGATTACACATATCTTGAAAATGCTAGATTGAATACTGTAGATTTGATAGATGGATTTCCATTTGACCATAGTACTTCGACTTCGATGGGTAACTGGACTGCTATATATCGACATTACTTGGGTGTTAATATTGTAGGACTTCAGCCTTTTGTGGAAGGTAGATTAGGGTTGAGTGCTATGTGGACAAGCACTTCGGTGACATCTAATGAAGATGTTGATTTTTCAGAATTCGAATTCAATAATTTTGACGCTTCAATGAGCTACTCCTATAGAGCTGGTGTACATTACGCGGTAGATGATGCTATCTATATCACGGGTAAAGTCGGATATATGAGCTCATTATCTACAGAATATGATATTAGAGATTCTAATTTGGTAGGAGAAAGTTCATCCTATGACTTTTACTCTCGAAAGACTAGTACAATAGATGCCATTAGATATGATCTAGGTGTTACCTTTGCGTTTTAATAATCCTTCAGCTATATGTGCCATAGGAGGATTTTTTTACCATACTAATTAGTCCTAGTATATCAACAGTACTAATACTCTATTGATCATATACATAGACTCACAGCAGCATCGATGAGCGATACACAAGATTATAACGAACTCCACGAACTACAGACAATGACTGTAGATAAAGGGCAAGGACCTATCCGTATAGATAAATTTCTAATGGCTCGCATGGAGCAGATGTCTCGTAATCGTCTTCAGAATGGTATAGCTGACGGTCTTATCACGGTCAATGACAAACCAGTAAAAACCAACTATAAGGTGAGACCTCTAGACGTTATCAAAGTATATCTGACAGAAGCACCTAGAGATAGAACTATATTGCCAGAGGAAATGGATTTAGATATCATCCATGAAGATGAAGATGTCATGGTAATCAATAAGCCTCCAGGGCTTGTAGTACACCCGGGCGTAGGAAATTATAGTGGTACATTAGTAAATGGTTTGGCTCATTATTTTCAAAATCATCCTCTGCCACTAAAAGAAGGCAATGAAAATGATCGTCCTGGTCTTGTACATAGGATAGATAAAGATACATCAGGCCTAATGGTGATAGCTAAGAACGAGAATGCTATGACAAACCTAGCAGCTCAGTTTTTTGATCACACTATAGATCGAGAATATCTTGCATTGGTATGGAGTTGTCCAGATCCAGAGGTAGGAACTATAGATGAGTATATTGGGAGACACCCTAAAGATCGTATGCTGATGACGGTCTCTGAAGATGAGGATTTTGGTAAGAGAGCTATTACTCATTACGAAGTGATTGAAGACCTATACTATGTATCATTAGTCAAGTGTAAACTAGAGACAGGTCGAACTCACCAGATCCGTGTACATATGAAGTATAAAGGTCATCCACTCTTCAACGATAAGAGATATAGTGGAAACGTAATTCGTAAAGGAACTGTTTATAGCAAATACAAGCAGTTTGTATTCAATTGCTTTGACATTATGCCACGGCAAGCACTGCATGCAAGAATATTAGGATTTACGCATCCGACAACGGGAGAGAGATTATACTTTGAGCAGCCTCTACCAGATGATTTTGCCGGCGTACTAGAAAAGTGGAGGCATTATGTAGAGTATAAAAAGTGATTCTGACAGTAGATAACGTTTAATTTATAAGAGACAGATGTAAGAAACACTCAAGATAAAATATGATAAATGTCTAAATAAAAAGTGATTCTGACAGTAGATAACGTTTAATTTATAAGAGTCAGATGTAAGAAACACTCAAGATAATATTTGATAAATGGTTAATCTGAAAAATGATTTTGCGTTAAGGAAGAGTTTCTTTTTGAGAAGTGCTTAGTTGAAAAACATTAACCATAAATGTGATAAACAGAAATTATAAAAATGATTTTGATCATTACCGCAGTGGATGTTTTGAGAAACATTTAGATCAAAAATACCCGTGACAAATGAGTTAAGTGATATGGATCAAGTGGGCAGTATCCTTCAAAATCTGTTAAAAAGAAATAAAAATAATGAACCTAAAAGATAGAATCAAAGCCTTGGTCGAATTGTCTAAGGTTCTAAATAAAGATAACGAGGAACTGGCTGCTAAAGTACTTCAATCTAAATTGTACAATCAATGGTTTACTGAAGAGAATAGTTGGAAGTCGATAGAGGCTATCAAAACTCAATTTTTAGATGAATCTATTTTAAATGACTGGACGTCAAAATATCAGATCAAAGACCGAAGTGACATCAAAAAAGTAGGTCTCGTTCTCGCAGGAAATATACCTTTGGTCGGATGGCATGATATCATGTGCTGTTTTGTAGTTGGACATAAAGCATTAATCAAATTATCTGATAAAGATAAATTTCTTACACCATTTTTCATCAAACAACTCGAAGCAATAGATAGCCGTACATCTCAATATTTTGAGATAATAGAAAGACTCAAAGACTTCGATGCAGTAATAGCTACAGGTAGTAATAATACAAGCAAATACTTTGAGCATTACTTCGGTAAGTATCCGCATATTATCAGAGCCAATCGAAATGCGGTAGCCGTACTCACAGGTAAAGAGACTGATGAAGAAATCAAAAATCTAGGAGCAGATATATTTGAATATTTTGGTTTGGGGTGTAGGAATGTATCAATGTGTCTTGTACCACAAGATCTCAACTGGGAACGATATCTCAACATCTGGCACGAAGGCTATAAGCAATATGCCCAGCATAATAAGTATAAAAACAATTTTGATCATAATGTATCTCTATTCATACTGAATAAAACTAAGTATATGATTAGTGGATCACTTATCGTTAAAGAGGATCCCTCTATTGCCTCTCGTATCTCTAGTATGCATTATCAATGTTACAACACTCAAGAGGGTCTTACAGTATATTTGACAGACAATAAGGATCTCATTCAATGTGTGGTTTCTTCTAATGAAATCGAGGGTATTGACACATTCAGATTTGGACATGCTCAGCAGCCCAAGATTAATGATTATGCTGATGGAGTAGATACGATGAATTTTTTGACAACTATATAAGCTGTGGCGTTATGACCAAACAAGAAAAAGCAGACGATATAGCTCGTATCTTAGAAGAATTGTATCCAGTGATCCCTATACCCCTGGATCATACAGATCCGTATACATTATTGATAGCCGTATTGCTTTCTGCTCAATGCACAGACAAGCGTGTCAATCAAATAACACCTCTTCTATGGGCGATGGCAGATAATCCATATGACATGGTCTCACATAGTATTGAGGAGATCAAAGCGATCATTAGACCTTGTGGACTTTCACCAGCAAAATCAAAGGCGATTTGGAATCTATCTCAGATACTGATCGATGAGCATGGAGGCGAAGTCCCACAGAGCTTTGAAGCTTTAGAACGTCTTCCTGGGGTAGGGCATAAGACTGCGAGTGTAGTAATGTCACAAGCTTTTGGTGTGCCTGCATTTCCTGTGGATACACATATACAGAGACTAGCTTATAGATGGTGCTTGAGTACAGGAAAGAATGTAGATAAGACAGAAAAAGACCTTAAGAGGTTGTACGATGAAAGACTTTGGAATCGTCTGCACTTACAGATTATATTTTTTGGTAGAGAGTATTGCCCAGCAAGAGGGCACGACTATAAAGTATGTCCAATTTGCAGTAAGTATGGCCGTAAGTCATTATTCAATTAATATCTGTTTTGACCTGTATAGGTATAAAAAAGAATATCAATTTAGAAAGTTATACTACTTAGGGGTTGATTTTAACAGTTGCAGTTACTTGTGTGATTTAATTATCAACATCTACTATACGTAAAACAAGCACCATGCCATATTACTATTTTCTGTAAAATGTTCTGTTTTTTTATTTGGCAAATAGGTGAGGACTAACTTTATAGTACCTCATTAATACTATTTTGCAGAGCATTGATATCTCTGAGTATGGTGGCTATTTATTTTTCGATTGCAAGCACGTAGCGCCTAGCTCTGTAATTGTGATGGAGTGGTGCTTTTCTATAGAATTGAACTTCTTGATTTCGGTGATAGTATCCTGTATTTTTACTTGAGTGTTAGTCATAAGGTATCGATTTTATAATTATAGACAAATTGCCGAATTTGTTTGTATTTTTAATTCTCTATATGGTATATAAATGATCTATATCGTAGGTGAGCTAGCACTTATTTATTGTACTGCTCAATTTTGTAAATGATTTTATGATTAAGAGGCATAACGGGATAGTAAATCGGTCAATTTCGAACGCCAAGTTGAATGAATGTCTACTACCAATATGATTTAAGATACTATTTGTTGGTGAAGACATGATAAAAAGTGAGTTTTTAAGCAGCATACCGTCCTCTAATGGGCTCTATACTTTAGGAAATAATAAATAATGGCACCCCTAATTCTGAACAGCTTGACAGAGAAGGATCTATTACAGCAATGTCTAGATGGGGATCGTATAGCTCAAAAGCAAATATTTGAGCTATACGCGCCTAAGATGATGTCAGTATGCAAGCGGTACGGTAGACATCGTCTAGAAGCCGAGGAAATTATGCAAGATGGCTTTGTCAAGGTATTTACTAATCTTCACAAGTTTGAGTATAAGGGATCATTTGAGGGGTGGGTAAGGCGTATTATGGTCAATACAGCATTGAAGTTAGTATCCAAAAAGTCATTTAAAAATGAGCAAATTGGACTTGAGGGTTATCAAGAACGATCAGTAGAGCCCTCAGTTTATTCTAAGATGTCAGCCGATTACATGCTTGCATTAGTAGAAAAACTCCCAAAAGGATATCGTACAGTTTTTAACTTATCCGTATTAGATGGGTTAAGTCATAGAGAGATTTCTGAAGTATTGGGTATCAAAGAAAGTACAAGTAGATCTCAGCTAGTCAAAGCAAGGAATGTGCTGAAGAGTATGATTATTGAGTTGAATAAGATCGCTATGTAATGTAGCTAAATATATGAATGAACTAGATAAAATATTTCGATCCAAATTGGAAAACCAAACTGCTGAATATTCGGAGCAATCATGGGATAAGATCCAATCAAGATTGATGAAACAAAAGTCCAAACCTAGAAATTTTCTTTGGTTATGGACGAGCTTAGTCGCAATCATAGTGGTAGGTGCAATATATCTATGGAGCAATGTAGATGATATTAAATCTGATTTCATCCAAGGTAATTCTAACCCTATGGTGGTCAATACCGACTCACATAATCAATCAATAGGTACTGGATCTACTAAAGGTAATTATACGATGACAACTCAACCCAATGAGTTAGGTGCTGATAATAGTATTGATGTATTTGAGGAAGATTTATCACATTTAACGACATATGCAACTTTTAACCATCAAGTATCAACAGGAAGTAGAAATGAATCAAAAACAATAGCAAGAGAGCAGAATCTTAATTTAAATAATTCGGGGATACAGCAAGGAATTAACGATGGAGAGAGCAATAATATAATTTCGGTTAACTCAAACGTATTATCAACAAAATCAAGTGGTCGAAGCGTTGGTGGGGCAGTTGAAAATCAAGAATTGTCTATTATCTCAGAGAAAATAGAAGTGTTAAATGAAATGCAAAGTAATGAGGCAAATAATGTGATCAACACTAGACCTCTCAGAACTATTGGTTTTTTAATATATTCTGCATTGCAGTCAGAAATGAAGATAACTGATATTACACTAAGCATGTCTATGATGGATGATTTTCGTCAAGACTGTCCAAGTTTCGTTACTGATAGAACAGGTGTTTATTTAGATTTTTATCTATCTCACGAGCTGCCATTCAGTACTCTAAAGGCGAAAGTAGAAGAACTAGAGCCATATGGAACACTGAGGTCTAACTCG
Organism: Saprospiraceae bacterium UBA1994; assembly: GCA_002335865.1. Taxonomy (GTDB): domain Bacteria; phylum Bacteroidota; class Bacteroidia; order Chitinophagales; family Saprospiraceae; genus UBA1994. The sequence goes on along the minus strand of DDCY01000002.1, from coordinate 48,684 downwards.
GAAGGACCGACATATTCATTCTCCGCAGGAGTAAGATTGACATTAATGTTGCCTAATGGATTAGGACTCAAAACTGGGTTAAATTATTCACAGGTTAATGAAAGGTTTACTTACGTAGACAATGATAGTGATATGGTGAAAGAGGTAATTACTATCACTACAGTGGATGGAATGGAAGTAAGAGATACAAATATTATTATAATTCCTGGTACCAGAGATGTGGTAAGTACTAATAAGTACAGATCGTTTGATATTCCATTGTTATTGAGTTATGAGTGGGATGTGAGAGAACGTACGTACATGACAATGAATGGTGGTATATATCTTAATTTACTATTCAAAGAATCAGGTAAGATATTAAGCCCTTCAGGAGAGGTGATCGATCTAGCTGATAGTAGTGGTGATAAGTTGGTAATATTTAAAAATAATATTGGTCTAAGTCTATTTGGGTCGGTAGGTCTGCATTACCGAATGAATAGTAATATAGATTTGATACTAGAACCTAATATAAGGTTGCTAGTGAAATCAGCTACAGTAGATGCATATTCATTGGAACATAAGTGGATGACAATTGGCTTGATCACTGGATTGAGATATAATTTTTAGAATAAATGGTCATTACTGGATACATAGAATACAGAAAGAAAGAAAATACATTTTTGAAGAGCTTGGAAGCATCGAAAAGAATATAAGAAGGGTCTATCTATCGTATGGCAAAGATTATGAAAGGAAATTTACAATTGAATATTAAAACATACATAATAGGTCTGATGCTTGTCGGTATCGTGATATGTTTTTCATCATGTCAGGATAAAGATGAGTTCACTCCAGATCCTATTAGTGGCGATGTAAACGAATTCTATGCTGATGTACAAGGGTCACATGAATGGGATTCCTTTGATGCAGCGACAGATCATATATTTATTACTGATAATAACACTTCGGTTCATATTCCAGCTAACAGTCTTGTATATGATGATGGATCAGATGTAGTTGGTGAAATCTCAGTTAGCCTTCAAGATTACTTAAATATGGGAGAGCTCATCGTTCACAATGTAACTGCAATGATGTCTTCGGATAGAATACTTTCTAGTGAAGGAGTATTATCTGTCTCATTTGCACAGGGGAATGAATTACTGTCTGTAAAACCAGAAAGTCTAGTGACTATTAGAGTGCCAGAACCCAATGCTAGTGTTGATGCTATACTTTATGATGACGGAGGTGAACCAATTGTATTCAATTGGCAAGTAAGTGGAGAAACTATGTCATTGGAGTCATGGGATTTTTACTGGGATGGTAAGGATTGGATTGATAGCGGATATGAGTTCTATATCACTGGATCAGGTTGGTATAACATTGCTTTGGAATTGAATCCTGGTGTTTCGTTTAATCAGCCAATCTGCGTTAGCTTACCGAGAGAACTTTTTGATGGAACCAACAGCGACGTGTTTTTAATCTTAGATGATTATGATACTGTGCTTCCATTAGAAATGAACTCAGAAAAAATGCTATTTTGCGCATCTTTCTCTAATCTCCCACAAGATTCAGATGCTACTATAGTCTCAATTTCTAGTTTAGGAGAGGGAAATTATCATTTTGGCACGAGTCATGCTATTATAAATATGGACAATTCGGAACTAGTAGTAGTTCCAGAGCCACAAACAAAAGAACAAATTCTAGACTTCCTTGGCATGTTCTAGTAAAAGAATAACTGTATTTTTTATTCGTAAATGGGAGCCGCCTGTCTGAAATAAAAGAATTTTAGGCAGGCTTTTTTTGTCCTAACTTAGCTCTATGCTAAGTTATGAATATATAAAAAGGAATCCTCTCTTGGACTTTAGACCCAAAAAAAACTCAATAGCTCTATATCCCAATAGCTTAATGCTTCACAGCTAATTATCTTCATATATTAGAAGAGTCTACTCATATATACAATATAAACCATCCACATCTTCTTTCGAAGGTGATAATCATCTTGGGATAGGCTATACTCGAGGGAGAGTTGATGCTTGCATCATTTGTAAGGATACTGATGGAAACGCTCAATAGTTATGGTCTTACAGCAGGTGCATCGGGCACAGATAAAACTAAGACTTTACCGATATTAGCGGAGCGGATATCTGTAAAGGGATTACCATCATTGCTTATGGACATCGATGGTGACTTTGATATGTATGTTCAAATGTTTTGGTTTTAAGCATAAATTGGTCGTGTAATAAAATGAAGTTTAATAAAATTTATTGTTCAGTATACTATATAGGAGCAGTGGTTGCTTTAAGGTTTTATGTGATGTTAAATATGACTAGTACAGGTATAGTATAATTTCATTTTGTTTTGGACTGTTTTGAGGAATTCATCTTTCTTCCTACAACTCATTAGGTTTTTTGATCCATCTGCCATTTCTAGATTGCTTTATTTGTAGTATTTGACTATATGAGACATATGAACGATGTGACACTTGTGGCAGACATAAAATCCGTATTTAATTATTAGTTCTTAATAAACGCTAATATTATAGGAGCTGGCGATCTGTGCTCTAGTTGCAAAATGTATTCTTTTATTTATCCCATCCCTCGCATCTAATGAGGTCTCTAATTTGTACAAATTCATATACTTGTGTATTCGGAATAGCTAGATTGATGTCCTAACTATCTATGTAATCTAAGTTGTGCCGTACAATCTCATAGTGATGCGCTTTTACCTCATAATATTATTGGTAATTCTACAGGATTAAGTGCAATTAGCGATGGCTATAAAATGTCTATAAGGTGGAATAAAAAAAGGCCGCACTTTCGTGCAGCCTCTCAAGAATCTTGGTATTTCGCTTTACTGATTTTTGATTGCTAAATCTCATAAGAGATTTAAAGTCCAACTTATATGATGTTCAAATAGATTGGCAACTGTATTTTCAGTTCATCTACTCTAAGTAGATTTATTTTTGGATCATCACCTTCTTAGTGACTACACCATCTTCAAAGTAAACTTTCATGATGTGTAGACCATTATTAAAGTTCGTAACATCTATATTTTTCTGCGTAACTATTAAATTAGTATAAGTCTGTACTAGTTGACCTTCTACATTGTAAAGATTTATTTTATCAATAGTACGTTGTTGCTCAGCTCTTACAGTAAGAGTTGCGCTAGTAGGATTTGGGAATGCAGAAACTAAATCTGTATCTAATTCAATTTCTTCGACTGCTACATTGGCAAATAAAGACTTACATGGAAGATCTAATGCAACACATGCTCTAGGTCCGTAATATCCTAAGATAGTATCTAGGTAAGCTGTTCCTTTTTCTTGAGACATATCAGGATTACCAGCTAGGCCTAATAGGTGCCAATTACATAGACTTAATGGAACTCCCAAATCTGTACATTGTTGTGGCTGAGACATTGCCCAGAATTCAGCATCCCAAGTTTCCCATGGCCCTGATTCTACAGCTTCCAACTCACCGGCTGTATTTGGCCAGTTTGGTCTTGGCATAGGAAAAAGCCCCTCGAGTCCATTATTTCTACTATTTGCTACATCAGTATACTCATCGTTAAATGAAACACCATTTTTGAATACATCTTGTACACCGATTGCATTTGCTTTTTCTTGTACTGCATATGATCCCTGCACTTCTACTACTAAGTCACCTGTAGTCGGCACTATAAGTATTCCCTCCGCATATGGTGCAGAAGGATCAGAAGGTACATGGAAAGAAATCATTGGTATGTCATCAGCATCTAACCAAGAAGAATCACCCATTGCACCACCCATGTTTACTGAAAGCTGGAAGTCTGAATTAAGACCTAATCCAGCAAAGTTAGGGTAACATAGTGTATCTGTCGTTCCAGGGATTACTCCTACCGCTTCAGCATTGATATCACCATTTATTTGCTCTATTACCATAGGTAAACCATTAGAGCCGATGAATTTTGGTAATACTACATCATTGTATTCATCTAGTGAAGCAGTAGCGAGCGAGATATATCCTCCAGTACCAGCACCCCAAGCTACGATTTTATTTGGATCTATTCTGTGAGGATTTCCAAAAGCAGCGGCAGTTAATCTGAAATATCTAGCAGCTGTTCTACTATCTTGTACTCCTCTGTATGCAGCATTGATAAGTGTATTAGTACGTACTTCTTGGATGTCACTAATTGGATTCCAACCTTTTCTATAATCGACGATGGCCACACAGTATCCCATTCTAGCTAATCTTTCACTTAGATTAACTATGTATTGATCTTCTAGAGATCCACTGATTTGTCCATTGATTAATCTTGGTAAAAAGTTACCTGTATGGAACAAAACGATGAGAGGACGTAACTCTTCTGTATCACCTTCGGGTTCATAGAAATTATAAAATAACGGTCTCTTGATAAAATTAGGGGCTAGGATGACTGTAGTGTTTTCACCATATCCTATGGTATCTGTAACGACTACATCATCAAAAACTTCGTCTAGGTATCTTTCATTTTGAGCTTGCGAAGTGAATGCTAAGAAGCACATGAAAAATAAGAGTGTAAAAATTCTATTCATTATTAAGCGTTTAAGTGATTAAAATAATATTCAAGTTTATTTTTTGTTCCATTCATATACGAAAGATACATATGCTAATCGACCTACTCTAGGCCCACCATATGTTTGAATTGTTTTATTGTTTAGTATGTTTGATGACCCTACTTTAATAGTCATATTTTTTGAAGGTATTGTATAGCTAACTTGTGCGTCTACCAATCCATACGATGGAATGAAGCCCGTAAATTGTGGCGAGCCCTCGAAAGTAAATCCTTGGATCCATTTATAATTTATATTGAATCCGTACGTATTATTTCCGATAGCGGGTAGTTTTCTTCCTCCAAAGGACAGATTGTATTTATGCTCAGGAGTATTGAATGCTGGGATGATAGGATCATCTGAAATTTTATCGTCTATATTGAGTTTATTCCAACTGTAGTTTCCTGCTACTTTGAAGTATTCTTGGAAGTAATGATTCAAACCAATAGAAAACCCTTGTGTAGTTACCGTATTAATACTATTCGCAGAGTATCTATATGCTTGTACATCTGTTGGAATATTAGAAGTAGCATTTTGGAAAGCAACATCTAAGCCTATATTATATCCAATAAAGTCATCGTAGAAACTGTAATAATACCCAGCATCAAGATATGTATTGCCGAATAAGGTAGTTCTATATCCTACTTCTAGTGTTTTTACTTTCTCTGGTTTGATTGCTGCTATGTTAAATGAATCAAGTATTGTTCTATCTAGGTTTTGACTATTTCTAAAATCGTCAAATGATTCTAATGTTATTATATCTTCTACTCCATTGATATTTCCGGATAGGATCGCTCTACCTACATTAAAATTGAGGTATTGGTCGGTGAGAGTAGGGTTTCTAATTGCTGATGAAAATGAAAACCTTAAGTAATTTAAGTCATCTGGTTGATATACTAAACTTGCTGCTGGTGAAAGTAGGTAACCAAAGTTCTGGTTTTTATCCATTCTCATGGTAGTACTAACAGTTATCTTATCGTCATTAAATCCTTTTTCTGCTCCAGCATATACACCATATTCAAAATTGGTGAATTCTTCACTGTTTTCATCTTGGCTAAATAGAGTAGAATCAGAAACTGGAGTATATAATCTACTGTTTGCGCCTACTTTGAGAAAATTGAGCATCTCGGGATTAAATTGATATTCGCCATGAAGATGATATAGAGAAGATCTGTCAACTAACTTAGTACCACCTTCTGGAGCACCAGAATTAGTTGATATAATTCTATTGAATTCAGCTTCGAATTCAGGTGATCCAGGCTCTAGGAATCCTATGTTTTGCCCCATTGGTGACTCTGTAGCTGCTCTAGCAAGTTGATGCTGCGCATTAAAAAAGTCTTGATTATTATTCACGAAGTTCAACACACTATTTGTATCAATGCTACCAAATGGTATTCCGCCGGGAGGAAATATTATTTCTAATTCAGGATATCCCATTTCTATCATTAGCGGCTTTACATTTTGAGTCCAATAGTTAGTATATCTCGTGTTGTATTCAATGTTGCTTTGAGATTTCTGTTGAAGTAGTAATGCTGTAAAATATGGATCAAAACTATCTCCTGCATTTTCATTAGTCGTATACGCACGAACAAAATATTTGTCTTTTTTCATCAATTCTGTTCGAAGCTGTAAAAATTTGATGTTCTTTAAACTAAATCTGTTATCACCTTGATATACCGTACTACCATTGCTGAAACTACCAGAAATAATCAACTCTGGACTATCGTATTCCGCCTCGGGATCTAGTCTAAAATGGAGCGCAGCGTTTGTCTTTAAATTACGAGTATCATAGTTTACTAATTGATCTTCCCTGTATCCTCGTCTATGATAAGTACCTAATCCAGCTAAAGCATCATGATAAGACACACCGCTATGATCGAATACTGATTGATATTCATCGCCATATTCATTTACTGCATCTATACCCCCAGGATTATTAGCTGGGACATCTGATTCAGTGATGGGCTCATAATTTACAGCCTCCCAATCATCTGCTCTTAGATAACTAGCATTAAGCTTATAAGCCATCCATGGAAAGCCTTCACTATTACTAAAGCTGTCAGCCCATCTTACTGCAGTTTCTAACATAGCCCTTTCTCCATGTTTGACAGATGCAGATAATCCTTTGTGAAAAAACGGATTCTTAGTATCCATCTTGATCACACCATTAAATGCGTTGGGACCATAGAACGCACTACTGGCACCTACTATGAGGTCTACTTTGAGTACATCTAATTCTGATGATCCTAGGAAATTTCCTAAAGAGAAGTTAAGTCCTGGTGCTTGATTGTCTACACCATCAATGATCTGAAGCGATCTTACAGGGCTTGTACTATTAAACCCTCTAGTATTAATAACTTGGAAACCAAGAGAGGCAGTTGTTAGATCTACATTCTTAAGTGTTCCTAGGCCTTCATAAAAGTTTGAAGAGGCGGTTTCTTTAATAGCTAGTACATCTAAAGACTCAACTGTGAGAGCTGTTTTCTTGTTGTCTTCGGATATTCTACTTGCTTTAACTTCTACCTCTATTATAGTCACTGAACCCTCAGTTAATGTTACATCGATATATTGGCCAGCACTACTCACTGGTACATCCTGAGTTTCGTATCCTAAATAGCTTATTTCCAATGTAAGCGGGAATTCTTGTGTTGTTTTGAGTTCAAACGTACCGTCTACCTCAGTTATAGTCCCTATCGAGGTGCCCTTAATGGTGACATTTGCACCTATAAGTACATCATTTAGAAGTCCATCATTGATTTTACCCTTGATTGTTTCTTGGGCATTGATAGAGGTTACTATGGTAACTAAAGTAAAAACTACTGCTATTTTTTTTATAATCTTATTTAATCTCATCAATATTTGGATACCAAGTTAAAATTCAGATTCCAAGTTAATATTTATTTCGATATTCTCAGCAGTATTATTTAGGGTATAGAAATATATATCGTGCAATAAAAATTAACTCAAAGTAAATAAAATGATCTCTTAGTTAGAATTATAATAGTAGAATCATTATAATCTTACGCAATATAATTTTTAGACCAGTTTGAAAGGACACATTAGATTTTCTAGAGCAAGTATTCGAATTGAGATACTTACAAATCACATCGATTAGGCATGGGAATCGGTTTATGAGAAAAATGGTTTTATTCAAACATTTTTATACCAATGTCGCTATAAAAGAAGATGGTTTGTATTCACATTACAAGAATAGATATAATTATGATCGCGACTATATAAACGATCTAGTGATAGCAATTGAAAAGATTATTATTATTACATTAATGGCATAAAAATTAACTGACCGATCACAGCCCGATGGTCCTAGAGTTGATATAAATGTTTCTTTATCTAACTACTATCTTTCCAATAGAATCATTAACTCTTATCAGGTAAATTCCAGAGGTCCAACCCTTGGTATCTATCCAGTTCTCAGTTGAAATAGATTGAGATAAAATAACACGACCATATAGATCAGATACACTTAAATGCGCTTGACCAACTCCGTTATAATTAATCCAAAATCCTTCAATAGTTGGATTAGGGTATATTATGAGTTTTTCATTTTTGAACGCATCTCCTAAGGTAAGAATATTGTTATTGTTCTCCAATCCGAATGTTGGATTCATGACTTGTAAATCTCCGGTTCCATTAGGGAATCTACCATAAGAGATGTCAGTAGTTTGATCAGCATAACTCACTTCATCTAGGATCGATCCATCACTGTTAGATAAGATTATACTCTCTGCTGATGATGATAATTTGAAGTTAGCATGGAGACCCTCTTGCTCCTCATCTTTATCTGCCCAAATCATTAAATATCCGTTAGCCGAGATAACTGTTTCCGCTGGAATTTGCCAACTCATAATATCTTCTGAAATGTCTGAAAGGAAATACCCAGAAAGATCGATATCTAAATTGCTGTTATTGTAGAGCTCTATCCAATCGTCATATTCGCCATCTTGATCAACTTGTGTCATATCGTTAGAAGCCATAAATTCATTGATTACTACATCACCTATAGATGTACTGACACTCGTTGCGGTAAAGTTGTAGAATTCATGTTCTGCGCGTTGAGGAGAAAATTTTCCGGCATTATCATTTTCTGAGTATATGTAGTATTCTGTGTATGCAGCTTTTACCGGAATTGTTACTTGGAATATTCCTGAACCATCACTTACCATTTCTACTTTAGTGAAGGGAGCAAATTTATTTATTCTGTATCCAATATAAGCTGAATTTCCGTCTGTAATACTCGTAGATATGGTGATCATGTCACCCACCACTGCATTGTCTGCAGACAACGAGATGTCGCTTATAATAGGAGAAATAGCTGTAAATAATGAATTTTCAAGTAAATAAGTTGTACGCGCATTCATAAGGGTAGCGATCCCAATTGTTCCTCCACCTCCAGGTCCTCCACCTCCTCCTGTTATATCAGAATCTAGATTAGTGAGAAAGTTGTTGTAAGAAAAAAATTTATTGTTATCAGCCTGTACAGAGGCATCAATTAACTCCTGTAGTATCAGTCCAGTTTCATAGTACGCATTGCTAGCAAATACCTCTTCCACCATAGTTTTACAGTGTGCGATATACTTCTTTTGGTAACTAGGTACATTAAGCAATTTCTGTAGTAATGGGAAATCACTATCGTTGATTTGTAGTAATGGATTCATTTGTTGCTTCGCTGAATTACTATTTAGATTACCATTGCCTGTCATAGAGAATCTACCAAATGATTCATTGAGGTCCCATACCAATGGGACAAATTGTCCATATTCATTTCGGTATAGATAATAGTTTTGTGCGAATGCCCCAATGTAGCTATCTAAATTGACTAGTACATTATCAAAAGCCAACATCCAAAGTGTACGATCTACATCTAGGATCTGTTCTATAGCATCTGTATTATTGCTAAGAGTATCGCAGAGGTCTAACAGCTCATCCCATCCCGCCTCAGACTTGATTTCATATGCTTCGTAATAGTCTGTGCTGTCCTCACCTAGATAAACTAGATTTGGAAAGTCATTGGACTGTGGTCCAGCTCCAGCAGGGGGATTGCACTTAACGAATGTTCCATTTTTAGACCCGAATCTTTTTTTTGTAAAAGTCTTGGTTATCGCTTCACAATTACTGTATAGTCCCATTAAACTTCCGTTGACATACACATTGGCGTAATTACTTTTTGGAGCATCCATATAATTTCCTAAAATATCGTAGGAAAGTACTTCTCTTAAAAACGAAGGATCTTTAGCTACGTTACTCAGTTTAATATCCTTATATCCTTGATGGTCATGATCTTTATAGGTATCTAATTCTATATGAAATGGATTTTTTATTTGATTCGCTCGATAAGTACTATTTCCCTTATACTTGACACCGACACTATCATACACCTCGCCATTGATAGCTACTGACTGCGCCATCGTATAGCCTTCATTTCCAGCTTTTTCTGTATCGAGAAGTTGATCCCAGTTACTTTCTGCAAATGTGATTTTGATTGTCTGCAAAGTATAGAGATCGTAAAAGTCTTGAGCTGATAGCTGAATAGTTAAGAAACTCAAGAGAATAAGAGTGAAATTTTTCATTAAATATGATGTTGAATTTATTCGTAAACGTAGTAAATAAAGTAGACGATAGAATTATACATTTCCTGTTAATAATAACGTTTGATTTCAAGATAAATGCATCACTTAGATTGATCACTTTAGTTCACTGTAGAATATTTAATTTTTCTAAATTATATACATACAAATATATTTTTTCTAAGAAAGTATATAGCCTTAATAATATGATTCTTTGGTCAAGGTGTCATTCTTTGCATTTCTTCGTCCCAGCATCAGTTTTGGTCATCTTATATTACTCTTACAATTTCATTACTAGTTCCATTGCCTCCTTAATCGCCTTTTTAGCATCTAACTCTTTCGCAATATGAGCTCCTCCTATCAAATGTACAGATTGTCCTGCAGCCACTAGTCCTGCATGTAATTCATTGAGTGGTTCTTGTCCTGCACAGATGATCACATTATCGACGTCCAAGATTTTTTCTTTTACACCGACAGTAATATGCAATCCTTGATCATCCATCTTTTGATAAGTTACTTCAGCTAGCATATTTACTTTCTTCATCGCTAGACTCGATCGATGAATCCAACCTGTAGTCTTACCAAGATTTTTTCCATGTCTGCCTTTCGATCTTTTGAGTAAATATATTTCCCTAGGCGAGGGTAGAGGTTCAGGACCACTTTCGGCCAAAGAGCCACCAGTATTATATTCCATATCGACTCCCCATTCTTTCATGTAATCAGCTACATCTAAGCTGACAGAATCATGATGAGTATCATGAGCAAGATACTCTGCGACATCAAAACCAATACCGCCAGATCCTATGATAGCCACTCGCTTTCCTACAGGTTTTTTATCTCGTAGTACATCGGCATAAGTAAGGATATTTTTATGATCTGACCCTTCGAAAGTTACTCGGCGTGGCGTCACTCCAGTAGCCAATATGACTTCGTCAAAAGATCCATCGATTAGAGATTCTACAGAAGCTTTAGTATTGAGATGAACATTCACATTATGTTTGGTCATCATAGTACTATAGTATCTTATAGTCTGTCCGTACTCTTCTTTTCCAGGTATCTCTTTAGCCATATTAAATTGACCGCCGATACGTTTACTTGTTTCATAGAGATGTACTTCATGACCACGCTTTGTAGATCCTAATGCAGCTTCTAATCCTGCTGGTCCTGCTCCGATTACAGCTATCTTTTTCTTGACTTCAGCTTTAGTATAATTGAGCTCGGTTTCATGGCATGCTCTAGGATTGACAATACATGAGCAGATTTGCATATTAAACGTATGATCGAGACAAGCTTGATTGCATGCGATACAAGTGTTGATTTCTTCAGGTCTATTATCAATTGCTTTTTGTACTAGCTCTGGGTCTGCAAGGAATGGTCTTGCCATCGATACCATATCTGCACATCCATCCGCAAGTACTTGCTCTGCCACCTCAGGCATATTGATTCTATTGGTGGCGATGAGAGGTATATTTACTTCTCCCATAAGGCGTTTAGTCACCCAAGCGAATCCTCCTTTGGGTACTACTGTTCCTATGGTAGGTATGCGTGATTCATGCCAACCGATTCCAGAATTAATTATAGTTGCTCCAGCTTTTTCTACTTCCTTAGCGAGAAGTATTACTTCTTCCCAAGTACTTCCACCTTTTACTAAGTCTATCATGGACAAGCGATAGATGATGATGAAATTCTCACCTACAGAAGCTCTTGTCCTTCTAATTATTTCTAAAGGAAATTGTATTCTGGCTTGATAATCTCCGCCCCATCGATCTTCTCTACGATTCACCTTAGTTACAATGAATTGATTTATTAGGTATCCCTCCGAGCCCATAATCTCTACACCGTCGTAATCCGCATGCTGAGCCATACGAGCAGATTTAACGTAATCTTCTATTGTTTGTTCTACTTCTTTGGAGGTCAATGCTCTTGTAGGGAATGGTGATATCGGAGCTTTCGTATTACTCGCAGATACATTATCTGGTGAATATCCATATCGGCCTACATGCAGTATCTGCATACATATCTTTCCACCTTCATCATGTACTGCCTTGGTTATGATTTTATGTTTGTCAGCTTCTTCTTTGGTGTCCATGGCATTACCCATAGGTAATGCTCGTCCAGCTAGATTAGGCGCTATTCCTCCAGTCACTATTAAGCCAACTTGTCCTCTAGCTCTCTCAGCATAAAAGGCTGCTAACCTATCTATTCCTCCAGGTATATCCTCTAGCATAGTATGCATCGATCCCATTAGTACTCTGTTTTTGAGTGTAGTGAATCCGAGGTCGAGAGGGGATAATAAGTATGGGTATGCAGAGCAAGTAGACATGAAAATGTTATTTAATGAAATTGCATCTCACAATATCAGTAAAATACTTGAATGTACTCAACCACTAGGTGATAAAATTGAACTTAGAGTTAAAGGGGGTTTATTGTAAAATAGAAAAGTTTTATCTTCAATTACGCCTTATGAAATCATGTGTTCGTAAAACCGTAGTTTTATATTCTATCAAAATCCTACAAGAGTGCAACTAATAGAGCTTGTGCAATTACAATCTTCAATATCATAGCAATAGGAAATATCATCGTGTAGCCGATCTCAGGAACCATACTATCCGATCTGTCAGTAGCAAAATCTAATATAGCAGGCTGATTAGACACTAGCCCCATAAGTAGAGTAAATGGCATTTTGATGTATTTGTATCCTATGAATATCATGGCCATAGCGGTTACCATACTGATGGCTACACTTGCGATGAAGACCCATATAGCATCACTATTGAAGCTAGCTACGAAAGAGTGTCCAGCGGAAACACCAATACCGGCAAGTAGCAGTATAAGTCCCATTTGCTGCAATGTGGTATTAGAGCTATACGGTAATGACCATACGATAGGGCCTGTCCTACGCAAAGCACCTAATATAAGTCCCACTAATAGTGGTCCACCAGCCAATCCTAGTTTAAAACTAAATGCTGGACTAATATTGATCTCTATCGATCCCAAGATTAAGCCTAATCCAATCCCAATCCCAAATGTGAATAGATTGATTTTGCTAGACGCCTTATAAGAGTCACCAAAGTAAGTGGATAGCATTTTTAAATCTTCTCTGTGAGCTACGAATCGAAGACGATCACCTAACTCCAATATGGTGTCGCCGTTGACAAGCATCTCTGCATCACCTCGGCGTATTCTGGTTATGATAGCATTAAATTTTTTATCTATTTGTAGCGAAGCTATCGTTCGTCCTACTACTTTCGGATTGGAGACAAATATTCGCCTTACATCAAATTCTGTGCGATCATGATCTAAATCATTTTCTACTTTTCGTCCTATATCTTCTGTTATTTTTTTTAATTCATCCTCGCTACCGACTACCATGATTCTATCTCCTAAAGTAAATGTAGTATTGTAATTAGTCAAAGCCACCGTTTCTTGTTGAGCCATACGACCAAAAACTACTTCCCAACGATACTTTTTCAACAGATCTCTTATTTGTTTTCCGACCACTTTTTCATTTGTGATTTCGACAGTAATACTAGCTAAGTTCTTATCAAGAGGGAATGTCTTTCTTAGGCTATGCTTTTCTTTTTGATAGTCTATTTTTAACAATTTCTCCATGATGAGAATGACTACTATACTACCTAGTACGCCCATAGGATATGAGAAGGAATATCCAAGAACGGCATCATTTAACATTGCCGGATTTTGATCATGTAAAGAATTGATGTAATCTATAACAGCTGCTAATGCAGGCGTGTTAGTAGTACTACCTGCATAAGCTCCTGTAATCATAGCTGCAGATATATCCATCATAAAAAATAAACCACCTGCGACCAATCCAGAAAATAGTAACATCGCCACTATAAATGTAAAATCCCTGAGTCCATTATTTTTATAAGATTTAAAGAATGCTGGTCCTGACTTAAGACCTATCGAATAGACAAACAATACTAGACCAAGGTTAGTAATAATACTTGGAATCGTTAAGTCAGTATTGAGCGCTCCAAATATTAGACCAGTAAATAATACTGCCGCTACACCAAGAGAGATTCCTTTGACTCGTATATTGCCAATAAAGTAACCAATAGAGGCAACGACAAATAATAACAGCAATGGGTTTTGCTCCATGAGTTCATTCATACTGCAAAGTTACGTATAATAATTTCTTATAATCAGTGTTTTGTACATTACGTTATTGTAAATATTACCAATATAAAATAGGAACTTTAGATCAATAGTAGCTTGCGTAGCAAACGCTCATTGAGCTGAGTAGAATCTGGCTTATGCAGACAATGGCGGATCACGTAATAAGTGCGCTTCGTATGAGTGGGAATGTCATTATAGTAAACTAATAGTTCAGGATAGTTCTCCACGCCGATATATAAGTATTAAATTTTAAATCATGAACGTTCACGATACTGCAGATTTATGACTTACAAGAAAATTAATGGACTCCAAAAACATATCGTTTAGGTAGACAAATAAATGCTATGAAGAATGCAGTAATAAATAATAAGGAATTTACCTCAAAACTATCTCAGCGACTCTATGGCTAGCACCACTACTGCCTAATTTGTTTATTAACTCATCATAATCAGCTAATATTTTCGCCCTCTTCGAACCCATAATATCTGCAAGTTCTGGTATCAGATTCTCAAGTGTAAAATCATTTTGTAAAAACTCAGCAACGACTGGTCTATCCAAAATCAAATTAACTAATGACATATACTCTAGATCTACTAGACTGCGAGCTATATGGTAGCTAATAGTACTAGTTCTATAACAGACCACTTGAGGAACTTTAAAAAGTGCAGTTTCTAATGTAGCAGTGCCAGAGCTTACCAGTGCCGCATCAGCAATGTTGAGTATGTCATATGTTTCAGCGATGATGTATTGTATATTTCTGTTTTTTACTTTTTCGAGAGCCTGCTCATACACCTTTCGAGGTACATGTTTTGTGCAAGCTAAAAGTAGATGTACTTCTTCATCCATATGATCTATAGCAGCTCCCATTATGGGCAGTATTTTTTCTACTTCTTGTACTCGACTACCCGGAAGAAGTGCAAGTACTTTTCCAGTTTCTATTTTGTATTTCTTTTTGAAAGTTAGATCTGCTTCAAACTGATCAATAGCATCTAACAAGGGGTGGCCCACATAATGCGCTTCCATGTTATACTTTTTGTATACCTCTTTCTCAAAAGGTAGGATGACGATCATTTTATCTACCGTTTTCTTGAGCTTCCATCCCCTTTTTTTCTTCCAGGCCCAGATGGTTGGTGATATATAAAAAGTTACTTCATAGCCTTTAGGTTTTGCCCATTCCGCGATCCTCATATTGAATCCAGGATAGTCAATAAGCACTATTCTATCAGGGTTAAATGCTTCTATATCTTTCTTGCATTCTTTTATCTTTCTAAGGATCAGAGGTAGGTGTTTTATGACTTCTAAAAACCCCATAAAAGCTACATCTTTGTAATGAGTAACTATATTGTCAGAGACATCTAGCATCGCATCACCACCCCAAAATCGAAATTCGGCGTTAGGGTCTAGAAGAAGTATCTCCTTCATAAGATTTGCACCATGGAGATCTCCTGATGCTTCGCCAGCTATAAGGTAATATCGCATATGCCGATTAAAATGTAAATAATGTATCCCTGAAATAAAATATCCAAGATCCCATATATATCATGATTGGAAATATCATACCTCGCATGGTCTCATTCCATTTATTGTTTTTACAGATATGCATAGGTATCAAAGTGGCGCAGATACCTAAAAGTGCTAGAGTACGTTGTCTTTTGCTATTTCCTCCTGAAGAAACGAATTCCATCAATCCAGCTTGCGTAAGGAGATCAAATATTAATTCTACCAATAAGAATCCGAGTACAGGAGTAATTGCACCAACTATTAGGCCCGTGAAGAAATTATCTTTATCCATGAGGATTGTTTATTTTTAAAAAGTATAAAGTTTTGATTGTATCATATGGTGCAAAGTTCATAGGTGGTACTTAGAAATGAATAATTACAATACAATATTTATAAATCCTCCAAATATCCCAAACCAGCAATAGACTTATAATGAGTCAAATCATGTTGAGAAGGTACTACACTTGCGTACCCTTGATTGAGCCAATATATATCTGTATCCTTATGCTCTTCGTCTACTATAAATTTGCCGCTCAACCAGTAATACTCTTCTCCTCGTGGATCTTCACCTTTCTGAAAGTCTTCGATCCACATTCCAGAGGCTTGAGTACATATTTTTATTCCTTTAATTTCTTCAACGGGTAATTTGGGGATATTTACATTAAGTAATTTCGTACCTCTAAGCCCTTCTTTTAGGATATTGCCAATAATACTCCGAGCAACTTTCTGTGCACCACTAAAGTCTGCTTCGAATGCGAAATCCAATAGTGAAAATCCAACAGAATCAATATTTTCCAAACTTGCTTCCATAGCGGCTGACATAGTTCCGGAGTATAATATATTTATTGATGCATTAGAGCCATGATTGATGCCAGATACACATAGATCAATTGTTCTATCTCTCAAGAGTACATTTTTAGCAAGTTTGACACAATCCGCCGGTGTGCCATCACATTCATATGACTCTATATCCTCAAAGATATCTCTTTTCTTCATCCTCAAAGGTTGATTAAGGGTTATTGCATGTCCCTTGCCACTTTGTGGACTATCAGGAGCTAATACTACCACTTCTCCAAATTCCTTTACTATATCTACCAAGGCTTTGATGCCAGGTGCTACTATACCATCATCATTTGTGACTAATATCAGAGGTTTTTTATTCATGGGTTAATTTTATTTGAGTTTGTAATTTCCATGATTTCAAAGGTATAATTACGAATTTAATCTCAATGAAAAATGGGCGATATTCCATAACCAAACATTTTTACAACAATATTACCATTCAACTCAACCAATAAGACGTCTACAGAGTTTACTTTACATACATATTATTACAACCACAAAGCAACCCTCGATATTATGCCGAAGATCGGAGTATTACTTATTAACCTTGGTACGCCAGACGATCCATCTGTCAAAGCAGTTGGAAAATACCTAAAAGAGTTTTTAATGGACTTCAGGGTCATAGATAAACCAGCTTGGCTCAGACATATATTGGTTAAAGGTTTGATAGTTCCGTTTAGGTCCAGAGCTTCAGCAAAACTATACAAGCAGCTATGGACAGAAGAGGGTAGTCCACTTAAGCATTACGGATATAAGCTTGCCGAAGGTGTTCAAAACCAGCTTGGCGAAGATTTTCACATCGAATTGGCGATGAGGTATCAATCTCCGAGTATAGAGTCTGCAATAGATAAATTGATAACAGCCCAAGTAGATGAATTAGTAGTTTTCCCTCTATTTCCTCAGTATGCTTCATCATCTACAGGATCAGCTCATGAGGAAGTCATGAGAGTTTTAAGTAAGCAACTCATCATACCTCCAGTCCGAATGGTCAATTCATATCCAACTGATCCACGTATGATCAAGATATATGCAGATAATGGACGAAAACTCAATCTAGATGATTACGATCATGTATTATTTAGCTTTCACGGATTACCTGAGCGTCATTTGAGAGATGCAGATATCACACAATCTCATTGTCAGCGAGTAGAAAATTGTTGTTCAATATCATGTGAGGCCAATAAGTTATGTTATAGTAATCAATGTCATAGAACAGCTCATGCTATTGCAGAAGACCTAGGACTTAAAAAAGACCAATACAGTATCAGTTATCAATCGCGATTAGGAAGAGATCCTTGGGTGAAGCCATACACGGACAAAGTCTTGGAAGAAAGACATAAAGTGCATGGAGATAAAAAAATTTTAGTTTTCTGCCCAGCTTTCGTATCTGACTGTCTTGAAACTACTATTGAGATCAGTGTGGAGTACCAAGAAGAATTTGAAGAGTTCGGTGGAGATCATGTACAGCTTGTCCCTAGTCTCAATGATAATCCTGAATGGATCAAGACAGTAGCCGAAATGGTGAAGGAAAATTCAGTGTTAGCGGAGTAAGAAATTACGGATTACATATGTAATACTGAGAAAAAAGAATCCCTTGTGTCTTATTGAAAAGTCACATTATACTTTTTTTAAATGTTTGCGAAAAGTAAACACTTGCTTGCTGTTGAAAGGTTAAACGAGCCTGGCAAGAACGGTTTTGTTTCCACTAACCATCTGACCCATTTCTACTTCTAGTTTAGCATCTTTAGGTAAGAACACATCTACTCTAGAACCTAATTTGATAAATCCCATATCTTCACCTTGTTTTACCTCATCACCTTGTGATACATACCACACGATACGTCTAGCTAAAGCCCCAGCTATTTGACGGAATAGAACTTTACCTTTTGGGTTTTCTATCATTATCGTTGTTCTTTCGTTTTCTGTGCTTGCTTTAGGGTTCCAAGCTTTATAGAATGCACCAGGATGATATTTGAAGAAAGTAACTTTTCCGCTGATGGGGTTTCTATTGACATGGACATTGAGTGGAGACATGAATATAGATACTTGTATTCTCTCATCTTTCAATACTTCCGACTCATTTGTGTTTTCGATCACGACGATTTTACCATCTGCAGGGCAGTATACGATGTCATCTGCATATTGGTCAATAGTCCTTTTAGGATTTCTAAAGAAAGAAACTAAAAATAACCACAAAGCTAAAAATACAAAGGTGCTAAACAATATGATAGGTGGAACGAAAGTATATGTAAGCCCATTAGCTACGAATAAAACTATGGCACTTATTATGAGAGTGAAATACCCCTCTTTGTGGATTAAAGACATAAATTTATTTTCCTTGGTTATTGCATTGGATTTTAATGAGTTCTCTCAACGTAGAATTCAACTGCAATATTAAAGCCGTAAATAACGGCTAACAATACTTAATTCAAGGACAAATATAGTAAAATAACAAAAGGCAACACAAAGATAAAGCTGTCAAACCTATCCAAAAAACCTCCATGACCTGGGAGGAAGTTTCCAGAATCTTTGACTTTGTAATATCTCTTAAGTTGTGACTCGACAAGATCTCCATATCCACCAAAGATCCATATAATAATACCGCCTAATAGCCAGAACGTAAGTGAAAATTCCGTTTTGAGAAAACAGATACCAAAGGCTGCGAGAATTGTAAATATACCTGCACCAATTGTTCCTTCCCAAGTCTTGTTAGGTGATACAGAGGGAAAGAGTTTAGTTTTTCCTATTCTACTACCTACCAAATACGCCATGCTGTCGCTCATCCATATGAGTACGATGATGCCAACAGGAAGTAAGTAGTCATATGGTGTTAAATTATTAATCAATGAGATAAAAAGACCAATTGGAATCCCTATGTACAGCGCAGATACTAGCATACCCAATTTCTTATGAGGTATGATATTATTTTTTGTATATAGATTGACAATATTTATAAGTGCCCAAGCCAGAGCAAAATATAGTAGTATCTTATATGTGGATGAGCCAAATTCCATATTCCAAATCGCTGTTATGGGAACCAAAGCGCTAACTGTTACAGTTGCGATTTTTAGGACTTTCGATTCGCTATACACTAGTCTACCGTACTCGTAGCTGGATAATATGGCTATCAATGCTAGGAGTATAGTCGCACTGAAGCTATTTTTAATCAATAAGGCTAATACGATGATAGAGAAAATGATTCCGGTTATTGCTCTTGTTCTAAGCACTGATGACATCCTTTTCTGATTTTGTTTTGATGTGCATAAAGATAACAATAGCTACGGCTAATGAAACTATTGCGAATACCCAATGTATCTCGGGCCCTTCAGTTGGATCCATTTCCTTAATATTTGCACCTGAAAAGTATAGGGCTAGTACCTGTAATCCATTGTTGAATAGATGTAATAGGATAGGATACCAAAGACTCATTGTATAATGGTAAGTATAGCCAAGCACTAGACCTAACAACAATCTTGCAGTAAACCCCTCTACAGACATATGTATAGCACTAAATACTATCGAAGTTAAGATGATGGCCATATGAGGATTACTCAAATGTCTATTAATTTCTTTTTGCATCACACCCCTAAAAAATAACTCTTCACATATAGCGGGTGTTACTGCAACTATAAATAAGTTAAGTGTAAGGTCCCAAGGTCCGTTCATCTCTAACAAAGATGCTAGTGTATTTATATTATTTTGATCCATGCTTTGCGCCCAGCTTGGTATGTCGATACTTTGTATCCATTGAGCACTATATACAATAAGTGGGTAGATTGATATCATCAATAGTACACACAGGCCTAACCAATTTCCGTCTAGTTTGCGACTTAGGTTAAAGTATTTAGAAAATTTATTCTTAGACACAATCAATTTAAAAAAATACGCACTCAAGCCAAACATAACTATATTGTTTAATCCAATCCCAATTTTGAATGGCATTGTATTTTCCATACTACCGATAAGGGCATTGATATTATTAGCCTGAGTAAAGTCGCCCCCTCCAGCGAAGATCAACCCACTAAGTATTAGTTGTCCAACAACAAGACCTACTAAAACCAATCCGATTAAGATTAATGATTTACGCAATAATGACATTACCTGACCTTTAGATTTACTAATATTGAAGTCAAATATAATATTCTAATCATGCCAGTAAGACTTAGTGTTAATCTTAATAAAGTAGCCCTTATTCGTAATGCAAGGGGATCTAACCATCCTGACCTTATTCAATTTGCCAAAGATTGTGAGGAGTTTGGAGCTCAAGGTATTACTGTGCATCCTCGTCCAGATGAAAGACATGTGAGGTTTGATGATCTACCTCTTCTCAAAGAAGTGGTAACAACAGAATTCAATATAGAAGGTAATCCTACACCTAACTTTATCCAACAGGTATTAGAAGTCAAACCTCATCAAGTAACATTAGTGCCAGATGCTCCAGATGCATTGACATCGGATGCGGGCTGGGATACGATAAAGTATAAGGACTTCTTGACAGATGTTATATTTCAGTTCAAAAAATCAGGAATTAGAGTAAGTCTATTCATCGATCCGGACAACGAGTTGATTGCTGGAGCAAAAGAAGTGGGAGCTGATCGTATCGAATTTTATACTGGTCCCTATGCAGATCATTACTTCGAAAACCGCGAAAAAGCGATTATTCCCTTTGTTTCTGCAGCTAAATATTGCCAATCCATAGCTATGGGCATCAATGCAGGGCATGATCTCAATCTTGATAATTTGAATTATTTTTGTGCTAATGTACCTTATCTTCAAGAGGTATCTATAGGTCATGCACTTATCAATGATGCCTTATATTACGGCATTTCTAATGTGTTAGCTATGTATTTATTTCAAATCAATAAATCTTGATGAAATATTTTTTTTCGTCGACAGGCAGCGAATTAACTTAACTTAATGTTAAATAAATGTTGTCAAATTACCAAGATTTAACATTGTATTAGTTAAATTGGACCGAAATGTTGAAAAACTACTTGATATTTTTAGCTGTTTCGGCTAGATATTTTTAATTTATTTATTAATTAAACCAAAGCAAAGTATGAAAAAACTCTCACTACTTTTGAGTATGATGGCGTTTATGGTAACTTTTACCATGGCCCAACGTACCGTAACAGGTAGCATCGTAGATAGCGATGGACTAACTCTTATTGGAGCTAATGTTACAGTACCAAATACTACTATCGGTACCATTACCGACACCGATGGCAATTTTTCATTGTCAGTACCTTCGGATGCTATGCAGCTTATGATAAGCTACACAGGATTTGAAACTGCGATGATCAATCTGGATAGCAAATCTAACTACATGCTAATCTTGATTGAAGGACAAGTTCTTGATGAAGTCGTTGTGACAGCGGGTGGTCTTGAAAAAAACAAAGCAAGAATTGGATATGCAATTCAAAATGTTAGTGCTGATGAACTTGTAAAATCTAAAGAGGTAAACATTGTAGATGCAATAAACTCCAAAGTTGCGGGTGTATCTGTAATTTCTTCTTCTGGATCTCCCGGTGCATCTTCAAGCATTCGCGTGAGGGGTAGTACTTCTATTAATGGTACTAATAGTCCGCTATTCGTAGTAGATGGTGTACCAATTGATAATTCTGAGATAGGAGCAGGTGTTGGAGGTGTAGATCAATCTAACAGAGCGATTGACCTTAACCCTAACGATGTGGAGTCAATGACGATACTAAAAGGACCTTCTGCGACGGCACTTTATGGTGTAAGAGCAGCGAATGGTGCTGTTATTATTACCACTAAGAAAGGGCAGGCAGGTGAGCCAAAAGTTACAGTATCTGCTGGATATACTTTCGATAGAGCCAATAAATTCAATGAAAGACAATCAACTTATGCTCAGGGAAGACCATTAAGTGGAGTACCTACGTGGAGAGGACCTGAAACAGGAGAAGGATTTTCTTGGGGACCAGCTATAGCTGATTTAGAATTTGATGGATCGGAATATGATTTTGATTCTAGAGGAAGATTAGTAGCTAAAGGTACTGGAAACGGTACTTCAGCTCAGGCTTATGATCCTTATGATTTCTTCGTGACAGGTAAGTCTTACGATCTTAATGCTTCTGTATCTGGTGGTACTGATGCGCTTAGCTACTATTTCTCAGGGGGAACATTATCTTCGGAGGGAATCGTACCTAATGCAACTTTCGCAAGAAATTCTTTTAGAATGAATTTAAATTCTAAAGTTTCTGACAAATTAAAAGTTGGGATGGGACTTAATTTCACTCAATCTGGTGGTGTAAGAATCCAAAGAGGATCGAATGTGAAAGGTGTAATGTTAGGTTTGCTTAGAAATACTCCAACTTTTGATATTGGAAATGGACTTGTAGGACAAGAAGCAGCTGATCTAACAAGTACGTATGAATTAGAAAATGGAAACCAAAGATCATATAGATCTGGTATCTATGATTCTCCATACTGGACGGTTAACAAGAATCCATCTACGGATGATGTTAACAGAGTTATAGGGAATATCAATCTTAACTATATGATCACAAATGATTTATCTGCTACTTATAGAGCAGGTCTAGATAATTATAGTGATAGAAGAAATAGTGCAATTGATATTAATCCAGGAAGAGATGTAGGATCAGTTGGTCAGGCTGTTATTACAAACAGAGATATCAACCAAGATTTTTTCCTTACTTATACTAAAGACGTTTCGAGCAATTTTGATCTTTCAGCGAATGCTGGATTCAATACTTTCGATCACAGATATATATCACAAAGTGTTACTGGTACTACATTGTCAGCACCAAATTTCTACCATATAAGTAACGCGACGGATTTAGTAGCTTCTGAGGGTTTTGGTACCAAGAGACTTTACGGCGCCTACGGTACTGTTGATCTCGCATACAATAATTACTTGTTCGTTAACTTAACAGGCAGAAATGATTGGTCCTCCATATTACCAGCTGATGCTAATACATTTCAATCTTATTCTGCCAGTGCAGGATTCGCATTTACAGAAGCATTAGATATCAATAGTTCAATACTGGATTATGGTAAATTGAGAGCCTCTATAGGTAAAGTGGGTAACGATGGTGGAGATGCATTCATATACTCTACAACGAACTACTTAAACCAAGCCTCTATCAGTGGTGACGGATTCTTAGATAATAACGGATTCCCTAATTATGGAACTAACGCATTTGAAAGAGATATTTTACTTGGTAATCCAACACTAAGGCCAGAAAAAACAACAACATGGGAATTAGGTACTGTACTTAAGTTCTATGAAGGTAGACTTGGTCTTGATGTAAACTATTTCAATTCTAAATCAGAAGACCAAATTATTGCAGTTGATTTATCAGCTACTACTGGATTTACAAATTCTGTAGAAAATGCAGGTGTTATTACAAACAAAGGATGGGAAATTACTCTTGATGGTACACCTGTTAGAAATTCCAATTTCTCATGGGATGTAGCATTAAATTTCACAGCAATGGAATCAACAGTAGAATCTTTAAAGGAAGGCATTGATGATATAGGACTTAATGGATTTACATCTACTTCAGTAGACGTAGTACCAGGTCAGCCTTTCTCAGTTATCTACGGAAACGGTTTTCAAAGAACTGATGGGGGAGATGTAGTAGTTGGAGCTGATGGATGGCCTTTAGTAGACCCTACTAAGAAAGCTCTTGGTGATCCTAATCCAGATTGGACTCTAGGATTTAACAATAACCTTTCTTTTGGAAATTTCTCTGTGGGTATGTTATTTGACATCAGATCAGGTGGCGATGTATGGTGCGGAACATGTGGTATCATGAATTACTTCGGTACTTCTCAGCAATCAGCTGATGAAAGAGATGACGTAGTTACATTTGAAGGTGTTGTAAATACAGGTACGGCTGATGAGCCAGTATATGTTGAAAATACAACTGCCGTATCTTTAGCTGATCCTAACGGTGGAGTTGGAAGTTACTATAGAGTAAGATATGGATTTGGAGGTATCTCTGAGATGAATATTCATGATGCTTCTTGGGTAAGATTGAGAAATGTATCTGTAGGATATGATCTTCCATCTACAATGTTTGACAACTCTTTCGTTGGTGGTATTAATATACAGTTATCAGCACGTAACCTATGGTTAAGTACTGATTATCCTGGTGTTGATCCAGAAACTAATCTTACAGGAGCGTCTAACGGATATGGTCTTGATTACTTTAATATGCCAAACACAAAGAGCTATTCAGCTACTGTGAAATTGTCATTCTAATAACCACTAAAAAAATAGATAACAAATGAAAATATTCAATTATATATTTATCGTATGTCTAGCTATAGGTGCATTATCTTGTACAGGTACTCTAGAAGACGTAAACACAGATCCATCTAGATTGAGTTCGGTGGACTTAAGACTTCTTTTACCGGAAGTAGAAGCACAAGCTGCTAATAATATGGGTTTTAATCCTGCAAGGGTAGCAGGTATCATTATGCAGCAGTATAATGGATTAGACGCTCAACAGTTAGATTATAACAAATATATTCTAGGTGAAGATGCTATGAATAATTACTGGAGAACTGGTTTATATTCTGGAGTACTAAAAAGTGCTCAAGTTTTAGAAAGCCAAGCTACAGCTGAAGCAAATCCATTTTATTCTGGTGTAGCAAAAATATATTTTGCTAGTCAATTAGCCGATGCCGCGTCTATGTTTGGTGATATTCCAAATACAGAAGCGCTTAAAGGTCTTGAATTTGTAAAGCCAAGGTATGATTCACAAGAATCAATTTATGCAGCTGCGCTTACTATGCTTGATAATGCTATTTCTGATTTAAGTGCATCTGGTGATGTTTCCGGAGGAGGAGATATTATTTATGGAGGAAGTGCTTCAAGTTGGGTAAAAGCAGCAAATGGTTTAAAGGCTAGATACCTTATGCATACTGTGAAGAGAAATGCTGGAAATGCAGCTTTAGCAATTGCCGCTGCCGATGCTTCTTTCGCATCTAATGCAGAAAATGCTTCATTCCCATTTGAGACAGCTCAGACTGGAAACAATCCTTTAGCTGCATTTGGACAAGAGAGACCTAATACTTTAGGTATTAACCCCAACTTTGTAGCTATGTTGGAGGGTGATCCGAGAGCAAGTAAGTACTATGTTGAGGTAGAAGGAGTACTACAGTACTTCGATCTAGGTAATTCTAATTTAGTATGGGCTCAAGATGATTCACCGATGCCATTAATTTCATACACAGAGGTAATGTTTATCAAAGCAGAAGCTCAATCTATGACTGGTGCTGATGCTTCAGCTTCATTAGCTGCGGCTGTACAATCTTCTATGGATCTTAACGGTATTGCAGCAGAAGATGCAACAGCTTATGTTTCAGGGATAGGTAGTGCTGACATTCAAACAATTATGGAAGAGGCTTATAAAGCGTACTTTGGATTTAACTTCTTACAAACTTGGACTAACTACAGAAGAACAGGATTTCCTGCTCTTACGCCGTCAGCGGATGCTAGCCCATCATTTAATCCGTCAGGAGTTGTTCCTCAGAGATATCTTTATGTAGAAAGTGAAACTCAAACGAATAGCGATAATGTAGCTGCGGCTTCAGCTAATCAAGGTGGATCTTTATTAGATAATACACTTTGGGCTTTCCAATAGAAATTTTTTAAGATCAAGTAAAGTTTTTACTTTACTTGATCTTAATGATTAACTTTTATAACTATGAGACTTTGTTCTCTTATTTTCTTGTTGTTTGTCTTGCTGCAGAACGCTGTAGCTCAGATAAATGACTCATATCTCACTAGATACAATGAAGTATATACGGTAGATAGGGTGATAGAGAAAGATGAGAAAGTATTCTATTTGTTAGATGGACAATGGATGCCTGGCATGATATCAATTATAGGTGGAAAGGAAAACCTATTACAAGAGATAAGATATAACTTACAAGCCGATCAAATTGAGATCAGATTAAACGGAAAAGTTTATACTTTAGATCACAAATATGTCGACAAGTTTTATATTTCATCAGGCGTAAATAAATATAATTTTAACCAATTGAATCTTGGGCTTTTTGATCTTGATAAAACAAACTATGTTCAAGTTCTTTCTGATGGAAATGATTTTGACTTGTTTAAGTATTATCGAGTTATAAAATCTCAGCTGAGTTTTAACCCTGTTTTACAGACAGGTCCAAAGAAATCTAAAACAACTTTAGAAGTGTTTTATGGGTTTTCTGATATGAGAACATTCAAAGAACTGCCGAATAGTGGTAGAAAAAGAAGTAAATTTCTCAAAAAGATTCCCCAATTTAAGAAGTTCATAGTGGATAGTGATTTAGATCTATCAAAAGAAAAAGACCTGATAAATCTATTCACAATTGTAAATAATAAAATAACGACAAATGAAAATATTAAATAATTTAAGTGTACTTTTTGCAGGAATCATCGCCATTACAATGGTTGGTTGTGTAGGGAGTGATTTCGAAGGAACAGAGTTTCCGGGAAATGAATTTACCGTAGAAGGTACTGCTATCTCTGCATTAGGAGTTTCGGGTGATTTTGATATAGGAAAGGCTGATGTACAGTCGGTAAACTATACGGTAAATGCTAGAGGAGGAGCTATTAGTGGTGTAGAAGTAAGAATAACACATCCAAACGGTTCGGCAGGTAGCCTTGGCACATCTACTTCATTTCCAGATGTTAAATCAGTAAGTCTTAATGATGCACTTACTGCAACGGGTATGGCAATTGATGATGTTGCGGTGGGTGATATGTGGTTAGTGGAATATTTAGTAGATGGTAACCCTACGACTACTAGTTTCAGTATTAACACAGTGACTACTTTTAAATCCGCTTTAGCAGGTCTATGTTCAGGTAAAGCTACAGTAACTGCACAGGGTGGTGCTGCTGCTACATGGGATGGCAATGCTGGTATGGTTTGGGAAGGTCCAGTGACTTTCGTAAGACAGCAATTGAATCCGAATGATGATGGTGAATATGTTATCAGCACTCAAAATGGTGCAGCAGATCCACTAGACGATATTTCGTTTGGAGCATACTACGCTGGATACGCTACAGATGCTCAAGGAAGTCTACCTAATGGTGATCTTAGATTAAGAGATATAGATAATAAACTGTCTATAACTGGAGCTTCACAATGGGGCGAGGTTTTTTCTATTGAAAACATAGTAGTTGATGGAGCGACGCTTTCATTTAAATGGACAAACGATTATGGCGAGGGCGCTGAAATCGTTCTTACTAGAGATGACGGTGAAGATTGGCCACCACTGAACTAAGTTTAAGTAATTAACTTTCAGATAATAAATGGGAGAAGATCAATTGATCTTCTCCTTTTTTCATTGTTCAATATGAAGTACTTTTTTATTTTATGTTTTTTTATTATTGCGCAACTAATGATTGCTCAAAATACCGTTGGTACATTGTTATTAGATGAATCCTTGGCTCTAGAGGGTTACACAGTCTATACGCCCAATAAACAATCTACCACATATTTAATAGATAATTGTGGGCAAGTGGTTAATAAATGGACAGATAAT
Source organism: Saprospiraceae bacterium UBA1994 (assembly GCA_002335865.1). Lineage (GTDB taxonomy): Bacteria > Bacteroidota > Bacteroidia > Chitinophagales > Saprospiraceae > UBA1994. The sequence continues at coordinate 20,532 of DDCY01000002.1, read as the reverse complement.
CCAATGGCAGGGCTAGGAGCCGATCAGTATATCTTGGAAGATGGAAGTTTGTTGATAAGTAAGTTTGACCCTTCCATCACTACCGAACCAAGTATAGGTACAGGAGGATCAGGTGGTATTATTGAGATTCGATCTTGGGAGAATGAGCTGAAATGGAGATACATCATAAGAGATAGTCTTCAATTGCAACATCATGATATACATATGATGCCCAATGGCAATGTTTTAGCAATAGCATTGGATAGGCATTTTCTTGAAGAGATCGTTGCAATGGGATTTGATACATCGATTAATAATCAAAGAGAACTTTGGCCAGATAAAATAATTGAGATAGATACGGCCACCAACGAAATTGTTTGGGAATGGCGTGCTTGGGATCACACTATTCAGGATTTAGATTCAGAAAAAAATAACTTCGGTTCTGTTCCTGATAATCCTCAGTTAATAGATATCAATTACCAAGAATTTTCATTCGGTCGCCAGGATTGGATGCACACTAATTCAATCGATTATAATGAGGAGCTTGATCAGATACTTATTTCGGTTCGAAATTTTCAAGAAGTCTGGATTGTAGATCATAGTACTACAAAAGAGGAGGCTGCCTCGGACACAGGAGGTCTATATGGTATTGGTGGAGATTTACTATTTCGATGGGGTAATGATCATGCATACAAAAAAGGAGAATTCATTGATAGACATTTTTATTATCAGCATGATGCTAATTGGTTGGATGAAACATTTCACTCTTCGTCAGAGTTTTTTAATATGATATCTGTTTATAACAATTTTATAAATTCTGAATATAGTTTGGGTGCCATATTAAGCCCTACCGTGGTAGATGGCATCTATAAAATGGGAGAAGGAACATATTTGCCTAATAACATTTATCAAACTATAAGCCATCCAGATACAGTAAAGCAATTGTCAGCCGCAGCCTCTAATTTTCAATTACTACCTAATGGTAATTTTCTTCTTCACGCTGGAAGGCAAGGTAGGACTATGGAACTTACTTCTGATGATGATCCTGTTTGGGAGTACTTTGTACCTATGCGTAATGGAGTAGCTATAGATCAAGGAGATATTCTTCAAGTGTCTGATAATTTCACTTTCTCAGGCCGGAAGTATCCAGCAGACTATATTGGTTTCGAAGACAAGGATTTATCTCCTAAAGGATATATTGAATTGATGCCAAGTGACCTGTTTTGTAATCCGTTATCTACAGATGTTAATAAAATAAATGAATATGGTGTCTTTCCTAATCCATCTTCATTTAATATAACATTGACTACTTTAAAAGCAGGAGATCCTCTTACAATTCTCGATGTCTACGGGAACTCAGTTTTGACTACTAGCGCTATTAAGGATTCGCCTACTTTAAACATTCAAAAATTAGATCCAGGGATATATATTATCCTAAGTGATAAAGAGAGCTATTCATTTGTGAAAATTTAGATTTTCATAATTTTGCTTTGGAATATTTTCCCGTGTTTGTCTATTATTTGCACTAAATAATATCCAAATTGACTATTCAGATCAAGTTTAATTTTATTCTCACTATGTTCATACCCTAAAAATACTCTTGCGCCTTGCGCATTAAATACATTTACTTGAGATATACCATTTACATGATCGGGAAGGAGGATTGTTACATTTCCTCTAGTTGGATTTGGATATGCACTAAGCGTTGATAAATTTAAATTATCAACAGCAACAGTCATATTCTCTACTATTTTTGTTATTGTATTCGTCAGAATGTTCTGCTCTGTTTGTTGGTTCTTACCACCAGTCCAAATAACTACAATGCTATCTACTTGAGTTTCAAGTCCAATACCTATATGTAAAGTACTAGTATGTTGTGAGCAAAAACTAGCTCCACCACTTAATTCTCTAAGATAGATGTTGTTAGGTGTGTGTACGTATATTTTAGAACCAAATGCATCTTTATTGACTTGGGTGCCTTCTAAAATAACACCAATCCAGTTGTTGTCGTTTTCAGTAATGTTCTCATAAAGAACTGTTTGAGTATTTTCACCAAAATTAGGCTTGTCAAATACTACAGATAGGATATCAATGTCTCCATCCATATCGTAATCAGAATACGCAGCACCCCTCGATGGAAATTCATTAGTTATTCCTATTGTACTGTCTAACATTGTAAAAGTTTTGTCGCCATTGTTAACAAAAAGTCGATCAGGATCCAATATGCTAGTAGTAGCTAATGATTCAGGTGCGGGTACATATCCATTTGCCACAAATAGATCTTCATCACCATCATTGTCAATATCAGCAAAAAGATTCCCCCAACTTACTGTCAATGTTGAATCTCCATATGCATATGTGTTTTTTACTTGTGCTATCTCAGATACATTATTGAAGATGCCGTCATTATTTTCTAGTAATACATTAGCAGCAAGGTTTGAAATATAATAGTCAAGATCTAGATCATTATCATAATCAGCTACTGCTATGCCCATTGAAAACATCTCAGTATTAGCCCCTAACTCTTCAGATTGTTCTTTAAAAATGTTATTGACTCTATCATTTTGATACATGCGATTACCTTGAAGAAAAGGTCCAAAATCGTTACCTAGTAACAGGTCAAGATCATGATCACCGTCGTAATCTGTAGCCGTAACTGCCAAAGCACATCCATTATTACCTAATCCTTGTTCGTCGGTGACATCCGTGAAGTTGAGATTGCCATCATTTCTATACATACGATTAACGAAACATTCATGGTCAAAACCATTTATCATGTTTTGATCGTCAAAAGTAAATTGTGCTACTTCCACATAATTGACAGTATATATATCGAGTAGGCCATCTAGATTGTAATCAATAAACACGCTGCCCATTGTCATACTTTTATCTTCCTCTCTATCCCATTCCCAACTCTCTGTAAATGTAAGGTCACCGTTATTTATATATAGCAAATTTTTGCAAAATGCTTCGGTATCAGAAAAGTAAGTGTTGACAAATACATCTTTGTCTCCATCATTATCTAGATCACCGTAAATAACACCAGTGGTATAAAAATTTTCTGTTTGCTCAAGACCAGGATTAGCCAATTCGTCAAATGTGCCATTACCATTATTAATGTATATTTTGTCTGTTTTGTCACCACCTACTAAATATAGATCATCATCACCATCGTTATCTAGATCCACCCAAGCAGCTCCACCACCATTATAAGTTTTCTGTGCAAAATTGTAATCGATCCCTGCAGAATCTTGACTTTTTCTAAATTCTTGACCATTGGATAGATGACTCATTATCACATAGAATCCAATGAATATTATTCTTTTAATCATAACTTAATTATTTTCCTTGTCTCTGTTTTTTGCTTGCCATCTATTATTACCAATGTATAAAGACCACTATTAAGTCCGATTGTTGAAATGACATTCTCTTTTTGTTGTGAAACTAATCTTCCTTGCATGTCATACATCCTCAAATCTGAAATTTGCAACGATGATTCTATTATTATGAAATCTTCGAATGGGTTTGGATATATGTTTATTTCACTTTCGAAATTATCATGTTCTCCTATATCGCTGATGATGTTAATGTCACTGTCAATATTAACTATTCCATTGTTCGTTTCACCCTCAATACTTTTTAGAATCTGGCTAGCTTGAATATCATAGTATCTATCAATATGTCCAGTAGGCCAAGTTACGGTCAATGAGTCTATAGCCTCTAAGTCAGCAAGACCAAAGTGTATATTTTCACTGTTTTGTCCCATAAATCCATTGCCACAGGTAGTATATCTTGTTTGCTCATTGTCTTCAGTATATAACGATATCCAAGCTCCTATGCCATCACGATTACTTACAGTACCTTCTAAGTTTACTTTTAGCCAGTTAGCATCAGGTTTTTCCGCTTTCCATAGTTGTGAATTAAAACCAGCAGAGTTAATTACCATGATTTCCATTTGGCCATCATTATCTATATCACCAATAGCATTATTAAAGCTTCGTACAGTGTCACCAACAAATCCAAAGTCATCTTCGCTAAATGCTCCTAGCCCATCATTAACAAATAATTGACTGCTGTATTGATCATTGCTGATAAGCATTCCACTGACATATAAATCTTCCCAGCCATCGTTGTTTACATCTACAAATACAGATCCCCAGCCTATACCGCCACTCATAGCTACCATAGTCTCTTCCGCATTTTCTATTACTACACATTCATCTCCATTGCTCTGGTTAGTTAGTAATTTTCCGCCAGTGGCAATATTACTTAGATATATATCTAATCGTCCATCGTTATTATAATCTCCTGGAGCTACACACATTGCATCCATTTCTATACCCGCTCCACTTTCTTCGCTTATGTCAGTAAACAATCCATTGGCATTATTCAATAAAAGTGTATTTCGCTTTTTCTTGTCATTGGCAGTATAGATGTCTGGCCACAAGTCATTGTTCATATCAACAAAGGCTGAGCAAAAGGGCAGTCTTCCTTCATCTCCAGCATTAGCGAAATTAGTAACTTCCATAAAAGTACCATCAGCCATATTCTTCCAAAGTCTATTTCGGTGTACACCTTGATCTGCAGAATTGATTCTAGCGCTATAATATAAGTCTAACCAACCATCTCTATCATAATCTCCCCAAATGGCGCCGAAAGTATTTAAGCTATCAGCTGCAGGAAGATTGCTTTGTATAGTTACATCCAAAAAATTCATTTCTCCTTCATTTCTAAATAGTTTATTTGGACTTTGATAGGCTCCTATAAAAACATCTTTATCACCATCATTGTCGTAATCTACCCAGAGTATACTTTTTGTATTTTCTTGGAGATCAATTAGATTATTTAATCTAACGAAGCCAGTTCCGGTATTTTTATAAAAATGAATTACGTCATCTTCATTTGTTCCGAGAGTTATATCATCTAACCCATCTCCGTCGAAGTCTACAAAACTCACTCCAGATCCATTGGTATTATTACTAAATGTATGATCGATTCCTTGACTTAGAGCAAGGTCTTGATAATTGACATCTTGAGAGTAAAGATCAATTGCAGCTATCCTGAATATTATGATACTTAAAAGTGCTATCTGCTTCATGGTAAAATATCAGTATTTAATATAACGTTAAGATAAAATACTTAATTTGACTAAATAGTAAAATATCAACTATTTCTATTGTTAAAGTCATATTAGTTATATTTGTAATATGAAAGAGTTGATTGACAATTTCTTACTATACCTATCTTCACAGAAGCGATTTTCAAAGTATACTGTGATATCGTATAAAAACGACCTTTCTTCTGCGGCTAAATACGTTTTAGAGACCTATGAAATAAAGGATATTCGGAAAATATCATTTTTCCATATCCGATCGTATATTGTAGATCTTATGAAAAACGGAATGTCAGCCAAGTCGGTTAATAGAAAGATATCTTCATTAAGATCGTTTTATAAGTATTTGGTCAAGAAATCCATTGTGGACAAAAATCCGATGCTTAAGGTGATTTCTCCCAAAATACCAAGGAGATTACCAGATTATGTAAGTAAGACAGATATAGCAATACTCTTCGATTCGATATCGTTTGGGAATACATATTGTGAGGCAAGAAACTACATAATTATGCTCCTTTTGTACAATACAGGTATGCGTAAATCAGAGTTAATTGGGCTTACTGATGAGAGTGTAGACTATGCTCAGAAGAGAATTGCCGTTGTTGGGAAGGGAAACAAGCAAAGAATTATTCCGGTTACCAATGATTTGTTGACCAAGATCAGAAAGTATATCCAGATCAGGAATCAAAGCTTCGAATGCAGGGAATCTTTTTTACTGCTTACAGATAAAGGCAAACCTATGTACCCTAAATTGGTATATAACGTTGTAAATAGGGTTTTGGTAAGCATGGCTACAAGTACGAAGAAAAGCCCACACATCCTGCGACATACCTTCGCGACACATATGGCGAATAATGGTGCAGAGCTCAATACGATAAAGGAGTTACTCGGCCATGCAAGCTTGGCTGCAACTCAAGTATATACTCATAATTCAATTGAGAAGCTGAAAGACGTTTATAGTAGATCTCATCCAAAAGCGTAATTTTGGTGTAATACAAATATTAGAATTTATGTAATTGATATTAAATCCTATCTTAATAATATCAATATTAAAATTTAACCCGAAAAAATTACAAGCAATTTTTTTCATCAAAAAAGATTTATGAGTAGACTAAAAATTAATTTCGAAACTCCACAATTTACTGCAGATAAATCCTTACTGGATTATATATCTATCAAATTAGCAAAAGCAGAAAATTATTTCGATAACATACAATCTATAGATGTTTACCTAAAATTAGAGAACGCAGGACAGATAAAAGATAAGCAAGTAGACCTCAAATTGAGGGTTCCAGGCAAAACATTGCTTGCAAGTGGCGCAGATAAATCTTTTGAAGCGGCTTATGATCAAGCTGCAGGCGGTCTAAAGAAACAAATTTTGAAATATAAAGAAAGGCTGAGAGTATCGAAATAGATGACTTTCAGATACTTATGATACTGTAGTTTTGTTCCGTCCAAAATCTTTCCAAAAAATACCAATAATAGTTTTTGTTTATTGATAAAACTCCTATTTTTGCATCGTTTTTCGAGAAAAGCTATAAAGTCAAAGGATTTTATTAATAAAATTATTGTTTTGCCGATGTAGCTCAGTTGGCCAGAGCAGCTGATTTGTAATCAGCGGGTCGGGGGTTCGAATCCCTCCATCGGCTCACCGTTTTTACGAAAGAATAAGGAGGGGGTGCGCCACAGTTGGAGAGGTGGGTTGGACTGTAAATCCAATGTTTCGGCTGAGTAGGTTCGAATCCTACCACCCCCACATTTACTTGAACCGTAAAAACTATAGAATTATTATTAGCGGAAGTAGCTCAGTTGGTAGAGCATCAGCCTTCCAAGCTGAGGGTCGCGGGTTCGAGTCTCGTCTTCCGCTCTAGTTTTTCTTTATATATTACATCTCCTTAGCTATGCCAATGTAGTTTAGGGGTAGGCCACTTCTGTTTTAGGTAAGGGGTCGAGGGTTCAAATCCCTTCATTGGTCAAAAGTGTATTATTATTAACAAAATATTTATCTAGTAAAAAATTAACATCGATGGCTAAAGAAACATTTCAGCGGAATAAACCGCACGTCAATATCGGAACTATTGGTCACGTAGATCATGGTAAGACGACTCTTACAGCTGCTATCACTTATGTTTTATCGGAAGGTGGTACTGCTACGAAAATGAGTTACGACTCAATTGATTCCGCTCCAGAAGAAAAGGAGAGAGGTATCACTATTAATACTGCACACGTAGAATACGAGACGGAAAATAGGCACTACGCACACGTAGATTGTCCAGGTCACGCCGATTACGTAAAGAATATGGTAACAGGAGCTGCCCAGATGGACGGTGCTATTCTTGTTGTTGCTGCTACTGATGGCCCTATGCCCCAGACTAGAGAGCACATTCTTTTATGCCGTCAGGTTGGTGTACCAAAGATCGTCGTATTCATGAACAAGGTTGACCTTGTAGATGATGAAGAGATGTTAGAACTAGTCGAGATGGAAGTAAGAGAACTTCTTGATGCCTATGAATTTGGAGGCGATGACGCTTCTGTAATTGCAGGTTCTGCACTTAAAGCACTTGAAGATGATCCTGCTGCTAAGCAACAGATTAGAGATCTTATGGCTGCTGTAGATGCTGATATTCCTGAACCAGTAAGAGATGTGGATAAGCCTTTCTTAATGCCTATCGAGGATGTATTCTCTATCACAGGTAGAGGTACGGTTGCTACCGGTAGAATTGAAAGGGGAGTTATCAATACTGGAGATCCTGTTGAGATCGTAGGTATGATGAAGGCCGACGAGAAGCCACTCCAGTCTGTTATAACAGGAGTAGAAATGTTTAGAAAGATTTTAGAAAGAGGAGAAGCTGGTGATAACGCTGGTCTACTTCTTAGGGGTATCAATAAAGAAGATATTAAGAGAGGACAAATTATCTGTAAGCCAAGTTCAGTTACTCCACACAAACACTTTAAGTGTGAGGTATACGTATTAGCTAAGGATGAGGGAGGTAGACATACTCCATTCTTCAACGGATATAGACCTCAGTTTTATTTCAGAACAACTGACGTAACGGGTGACTGTAAACTTCCTGAGGGAGTTGAAATGGTGATGCCTGGTGATAATGTTGGTATGGAAGTGATGCTACTTAATACTATCGCAATGGAGAAAGGACTTCGTTTTGCGATTAGAGAAGGTGGAAGAACTGTAGGTGCGGGTCAGGTTACTGAAATCCTAGATTAATAAAGAGTAGTTAATAATCCTTATTACAGGGGTTTTTAAGATACTTTTACAATAAATATTTGTAGTGAAAATTAAGCATCCTATTGGGTGCTTAATTTTTCACTTTCAAAGAAGTTTAGCTTTTTTTCTTCAGTATGCTAGGTGTTTTGGAGTTTTAGTTATTCTAATAGGGGCGTAGCTCAGTTGGTAGAGCAGTGGTCTCCAAAACCAAAGGTCGAGGGTTCGAATCCTTTCGCCCCTGCACTTTAAGTGTAATTTATTTTGTTCAACTATTGCTTAATGAAGCAAAAGCATTTCACAGAAGTAAGATGAATTTCATTACTTCTTTTATTTCGAAAGTAACACCATAATACAATGGACGGCATATTATTATATATCAAAGAAAGCTACAACGAGTTGATACATAATGTAACTTGGCCCACTTGGCCTGAGCTCTTTAGTTCAACTAGGTTAGTTATCGTAGCATCTATTATCATAGCTCTTTTGGTATTTGTGATGGACGTTATCTCTAAGGCTATCACTTCAGGTATTTACGATTTAGGAGCATAATCAAAAGATAACCTGTCATGGAAGAAGAAAAAAGATGGTTCTCACTAAGAGTAATTAGTGGTAAAGAAAAAAAAATCAAAGAGCGTATAGAGCTTGAGATGCAGCGACAGAAGTGGACTGAAGTTGTGACTCAAGTCCTTGTTCCATCTGAGAAAGTCTATAAAATCAGAAACGGTAAAAAAGTTATTCTAGATAGAAATATTCTTCCAGGTTATATTTTAGTGCAAGCAGTTCAAAGTAAGTTTAGAGGTGAGATGATTGCGGCTATTACTAACATGCCTAATGTCATTCATTTTTTAGGTAGAAATCATCCTATACCAATGCAACAGTCTGAAGCCAACAGAATGCTTGGTAAAGTTGATGAAAGTCAAGCGCTAAGTGAAGCAATGATAGAACCGTTTTTATTAGGAGAGACTATTAAGATTATCGACGGACCATTCAACGATTTCGTTGGAGATATCCAAGAGGTTAATGAAGAAAAGAAAAAGCTGAAAGTGGTAGTTAAGATTTTTGGTCGAGGTACCGAAGTAGAGCTTAACTTTATGCAAGTAGAGAAACAAGCATAGCAAGTAAAAATAAATAATGAAAAGCCGTAAAGATTTCATATCTTTGCGGCTCTTTTGAAAATACATTCTGTAATTATTCCCAAAGCGGAGCTTCCATAATACAGAGAAGGTAAAAATATATTTTATAACATATACATTGAAAAAAGCATTATGGCAAAGGAAATCGAAGGATTTGTCAAATTACAGGTAAGAGGTGGTCAAGCTAACCCATCTCCGCCAGTAGGACCAGCACTTGGTGCTAAGGGTCTAAATATTATGGAGTTCTGTAAGAGATTCAACGCTCGTACCCAAGAGAAGCAAGGTCAAGTTTGCCCAGTAGTCATTACTGTGTTTAAGGATAAATCTTTTGAGTTTGTAATCAAAACTGCTCCAGCTGCTACTCAGATCATGGAAGCTATCAAACTTAAGAAGGGTTCATCAGTACCTAACCGTGATAAGGTCGGTAAAATTTCTTGGGATCAATTAAAATTGATTGCAGAAGATAAAATGGAAGATTTAAATGCATTCAAAATCGAATCTGCTATGCGTATGATTGCAGGTACGGCTAGATCTATGGGTGTAACAGTTGATGGTCCAGGCCCTTGGGAAGCGTAAGTAATACGGGCAATCAAGAAATAATTAATAATATTGTATATCAGGGAGTAAGTATATCTTACGTTAATACCTTAAAACATTTAAAACAATGGCAATAAGTAAAAAAAGAAAGGCCGCTGAAGCTAAAGTAGATGCAGATAAGCACTACGGACTGCATGATGCTATGGCACTTGTAAAGGAAGTAAATCAAACTAAGTTTGATGCTTCTGTTGATCTTCATATACGTTTAGGAGTCGATCCACGTAAAGCTGACCAAGCAATCAGAGGAACAGTTACATTACCTCACGGAACAGGTAAGACAAAAAAGGTGCTAGTACTTTGTACTCCAGATAAGGAGCAGGAAGCACTAGATGCTGGAGCTGACTATGCTGGACTTGATGAGTATGTCAAGAAAATAACTGATGGTTGGTTAGATATGGATGTAATTATAGCTATGCCTAACGTAATGGCTCAAGTAGGACGTATAGGTAGAATATTAGGACCTAGAGGCCTTATGCCTAACCCTAAGACTGGAACAGTAACCCCTAATGTAGGAGCAGCTGTTAAAGAAGTAAAAGGAGGAAAAATTTCATTCAGAGTAGATAAATATGGTATTATTCATTCATCAATTGGAAGAGTGTCTTTTACTGCAGAAAAATTAACTGAGAACGCTCGTGAAATACTTGGCACACTAGAAAAAATGAAACCTAGCACCGTAAAAGGTGTTTATATGAAGTCTTTAAATGTTGCAAGTACGATGAGTCCAGGTATCAAAATCGATACTAAAACTATCTAATCCGATTAGCTAACACTTAGAAAGAAAAACACAATGTTAAAAAGATCAGAAAAGACTCAGGTTATTGATGAACTGAGAGAAAAAATAAACGCTTCACCAAATTTATATATCACCGATGCTAGTTCACTTACTGTGGCTAAAATCAATGAACTCAGAGCACTTTGTTTCAAAGCAGGTGTAGAAATGAAAGTTGTAAAAAATACTCTTACTATCAAAGCAATGGAGCAGGATCAAGAGGAAAGAGGTTATACACCTCTCTATGACGCTCTTAAAGGACCTACAACAATCTTATTTTCTGAGATAGGAAATGTGCCAGCGAAAATAATTAAAGAATTCCGTGGGCCTAAGGGCGAAAGACCAATCCTCAAAGCTGCATATATCGATAGTGATATATTCATTGGAGATGATCAGTTAGAGCTATTAGCTTCGTTGAAATCAAAAGAAGAATTAATCGGAGATGTTATCTCTTTACTCCAATCTCCTGCGAAGAATGTTATATCTGCCCTAAAGTCTGGTGGATCAACGATTGCAGGTATTGTTAAGACTCTACAAGAGAGAGGAGAGTAAAAGGATGACGGAGGTCTCCCAATACAAATTTGGCTTCCAAGACAACGCAACTCATTATTTTTTTTGAATTGTATTATTGAACATTATAAAATCCATTTAAAATGGCAGATTTAAAAGATTTTGCTGAGAAGTTAGTTAACTTGACAGTAAAAGAAGTAAGTGAATTAGCTGATATTCTCAAAGACGAATACGGTATTGAACCAGCAGCAGCAGCAGTTGTAGCAGCAGGAGGTGGCGGTGCCGCTGGTGGCGAAGCTGCAGAAGAGAAGACAGAATTTGATATCTCTCTAAACTCTGCAGGGGCTGCTAAATTAGCAGTAGTTAAGGCTGTAAAAACTCTATTAGGAGTTGGACTTAAAGATGCTAAAGACTTAGTTGATAGCGCACCTTCAATCATTAAAGAGGGAGTTGCTAAGGCAGAAGCTGAGTCTATTAAGGCTGAACTTGAAGCAGCAGGCGCTGAAGTAGAATTAAAATAATCCTATTAAACGTATCTGACTGTATGACAGAAATTAAGTCTAGTATATACTAAGATATTATTGGCCTAACTAGCGTTAATCGTTAGTTAGGCCTATCGTCATTTTTAGAATTTGCGATTAATAACTCAATGTGCGCACTTGATTTATTGATCTTTTGAGTTAAATCACTCTCTCACAAAAGTGGTTACCGTTTTGCAAAACATTTAGCATAAAGATATAGCGTTATATCTCTTTGCATCATAGTAAAAACCGTTTAACGGATGGCATCAAATGGAGTAGCTGCAACAGCCGCCAATAGCAGGATAAACTTTGGCAACATGAAGCTCCCTTCACAATATCCTGATCTTCTTGAGATCCAACTCAAGTCGTTTCAAGAGTTCTTCCAATTGGAAACAACCCCTGAAAACAGGGGCCATGAAGGATTGTTTAGGGTATTTCAAGAGAATTTTCCTATTACAGACGCTAGAAACATCTTTGTATTAGAGTTTTTAGATTACTATATAGACCCTCCACGTTACACTATTGAAGAGTGTATGCAAAGAGGTCTCACGTATAGTGTTCCTCTTAAAGCAAAGCTTAGACTTTCTTGTAACGATGAGGAGCACGTTGATTTTCAGACTATAGTTCAAGATGTATTCTTAGGTAATATTCCTTACCTGACTTCTAAAGGTACATTTGTTATCAATGGAGCAGAGAGAGTAGTAGTTTCACAACTGCACAGATCTCCTGGAGTATTTTTCTCACAAAGCTTCCACCCGAACGGAACTAAGATTTACTCTGCGAGAGTAATCCCATTCAAAGGGGCGTGGATGGAATTCGCTACTGATATCAATTCAGTAATGTATGCTTACATCGACAGAAAGAAGAAGTTCCCTGTAACCACTCTTTTAAGAGCAATCGGATATGATTCTGATAAGGATATTCTAAATATATTCGGTCTTGCCGAAGAGGTTAAATCAGATAAAAAATCACTTAAAAAAGCGCTTGGTAGAAAATTAGCTGCTAGGGTACTCAAGAAGTGGACAGAAGATTTCGTAGATGAGGATACTGGAGAAGTAGTGACTATTGAAAGAAACGAAATTATATTAGAGAGAGACGTAATCTTAGATGAAGAAAACGTGGCACTCATCTTGGATGCAGCGACAGATACGGTTATATTGCAAAAAGAGGACTTAGATGAAGATTATTCTATCATTTATAATACCCTGCAGAAAGATCCTTCGTCTTCTGAATTAGAAGCCGTTACGCAAATTTATAGACAATTAAGAGGTACTGATCCACCAGATGAGGATACAGCGAGAGGTATCATTGACAAACTATTTTTCTCAGATAAGAGATATAACCTAGGAGAAGTTGGTAGATATAAAATCAACAGAAAGCTTAAACTTGATATTGATATAGAGACACTTGTACTTACTAAACATGATATAATCTCTATCGTAAGTTATTTGGTATCTCTTGTTAACCAAAAAGCTGAGCTTGATGACATTGATCATCTTTCTAACAGACGTATTCGTACTGTAGGTGAGCAATTATACGCTCAATTTGGTGTTGGTCTTGCTCGTATGGCACGTACCATCAGAGAACGTATGAACGTAAGAGATAATGAGGTATTTACACCTATTGATCTTATTAACGCACGTACGCTTTCATCAGTAATTAATTCATTCTTCGGAACAAGTCAATTATCCCAATTCTTGGATCAAACGAATCCGCTTTCTGAGATTACGCATAAGAGAAGAATATCAGCCTTAGGACCTGGAGGACTTTCGAGAGAGAGAGCAGGTTTCGAAGTTAGAGATGTTCACTACTCTCATTATGGTAGATTGTGTACTATTGAGACTCCGGAAGGTCCAAACATTGGGCTTATTTCTACTCTGTGTGTTCACGCTAAAGTGAATAAAATGGGATTCTTAGAAACTCCTTATCGTGCCGTAAAGAATGGTAAGGTGGATATTAAGAATGAAGGTCAATATCTATCTGCTGAAGGAGAAGATTTCAAGAAGATTGCTCAGGCTAATGCACCCCTTAATGAGAAAGGAGCATTCATCGGAGATAGAATTAAGTGTAGAGAGCATGGTGATTTTCCAGTTCTGTCTCCAGAGGATATTGAGTATATGGATGTTGCACCTAACCAAATTGTAGGTGTATCAGCATCTCTTATTCCTTTCTTAGAAAATGATGATGCAAACAGAGCTCTGATGGGATCTAATATGCAACGTCAGGCTGTTCCTCTAGTAAAACCATCTTCACCTATTGTTGGTACAGGTATCGAGCAGAAAGTAGCTCAGGATAGCCGTATCATGATCAATGCAGAAGGTAATGGAATTGTTGAATATGTAGATGCAAATGAGATTGTAATTAAATATGATAAATCTGAGATCGAGCAGTTAGTTACTTTCGAAGACAACGTAAAAACTTACCAACTCACTAAATTCCGTAGAACTAACCAAGGTACTTGTATCAATCTAAAACCGATCGTAAGAAAGGGTATGAGAGTTGAGAAAGGTACGCTTCTATGTGATGGATATGCAACTGAAAAGGGAGAGCTTGCACTAGGTCAAAACCTAATGGTAGCCTTTATGCCTTGGAAAGGGTATAACTTTGAAGATGCGATTGTACTCTCAGAAAGAGTAGTAAGAGAGGATATATTTACTTCACTCCACATCGTAAACTACGAACTTGATATTAGAGATACTAAGTTAGGAGAAGAAGAGTTGACTAATGATATTCCAAACGTGAGTGAAGAGGCAACTAAAGATCTTGACGAAAATGGTATTATAAGAGTCGGCGCTTGGGTAAAAGAAGGAGATATACTTATCGGTAAAATTACTCCAAAGGGTGAATCTGATCCTACTCCGGAAGAGAAACTGTTAAGAGCGATATTTGGTGATAAGGCTGGTGATGTAAAAGATGCATCGATGAAAGCTTCTCCAGGAACGAAAGGTATCATCATTGGTAAGAGACTTTTTGCTAGAGCGAAGAAAGATAAATTTCAAAAAGTACAGGAAAAAGAACTTCTTGCTAAACTTGAAGATAAGCATGCAGTAGCAGTAAATGAGCTAAAGACCATATTAATAGATAAGTTAAACATATTAGTAAAAGGCAAGACATCTCAAGGAGTAAAGTCTATCTATCATGAGGAGTTAATTCCTAAGGGTATTAAGTTTTCGGTAAAAAATCTTAAGACTTTAGACTATAGTCAAGTAGATTACTCTAATTGGACTACTGAAGAAGAGAAAAATAAATTAGTAGCAACATTACTGCACAATTATACTATCAAACTCAATGAAGAGGTAGGCAGATATAAGAGAGCGAAATTCAATATAAGTATCGGAGATGAGTTACCAGCAGGTGTACTTAAACTCGCTAAAGTATACATGGCAAAGAAACGTAAACTGAAAGTGGGAGATAAGCTTGCAGGTCGTCACGGTAACAAGGGTATTGTATCTCGTATTGTACGTATGGAAGATATGCCATTCTTAGAGGATGGTACTCCTGTAGATATTGTATTAAACCCTCTTGGTGTGCCATCAAGGATGAACCTAGGTCAGATTTTTGAGACTGTATTGGGATGGGCAGGTAAGAATTTAGGAGTAAAATACTCAACACCAATATTTGATGGTGCGAGTATGGATGAAATAGAAACAGAGATCCAAAAAGCAGGATTACCTTCATTAGGTCAGACTTATCTACAGGATGGAGAGACAGGAGACAAGTTCCACCAACAGGCAACCGTAGGTGTGATTTACATGCTTAAGTTATCTCATATGGTAGATGATAAGATGCACGCAAGATCCATCGGACCTTACTCACTCATTACTCAGCAGCCACTTGGTGGTAAGGCTCAGTTTGGTGGGCAGAGATTTGGTGAGATGGAAGTGTGGGCACTTGAGGCTTATGGTGCTTCTAACATATTAAGAGAGCTACTTACTATTAAGTCGGATGATATTATCGGTAGAGCTAAAGCTTATGAAGCAATAGTGAAAGGTGAAAATCTTCCGGAGCCAAGTATTCCAGAATCATTCAATGTACTTGTACATGAATTGAGAGGATTGGCTCTAGATGTAAAGTTTGATTAACTAATTGGTTAACAAATTGAATTGACTTAGAGTAAGAATTGAGAAATTCTATTCATTAATACTATAATTAATAATAGCTATGCTAAAAAGACAAAATTCGGATGCTCGAAAGCCATTCGATTCTATAACGATAAGCCTTTGTTCCCCTGATGATATATTAGACAGATCATTTGGTGAGGTGCTTAAGCCAGAGACGATCAACTATCGTTCATATAAGCCAGAGAGAGATGGTCTCTTCTGTGAGCGTATATTCGGACCTGTAAAGGATTACGAATGTTACTGTGGTAAGTACAAACGGATCAGATATAAAGGTATCGTATGTGATAGATGTGGAGTAGAGGTGACAGAAAAAAAGGTGAGAAGAGAGAGGATGGGTCACATCAAACTCGTAGTTCCTGTAGTCCATATATGGTTTTTTAAATCACTGCCTAATAAGATTGGTTATCTTCTTGGATTATCATCCAAGAAACTGGAATCAATAATTTACTATGAAAGATATGTAGTAATCAATGCAGGTGTGAAAGAAGCTGATATTGACTTCATGACGCAACTTACCGAGGAGGAATACTTTGAGGTATTAGATACATTGCCAGCTGACAATCAGCTACTAGAAGATACTGATCCCAACAAATTCATCGCTAAGATGGGTGCTGAGGCGGTACATGATCTTTTGGCCAGATTGGATTTAGATCAGCTTTCATTTGACCTTCGTCACCAAGCGGCTAACGAGACTTCTCAGCAGAGAAAATCAGAAGCTCTGAAGAGACTAAGAGTCGTTGAAGCTTTCAGAGATGGACAGACACGTATTGAGAATAGACCGGAATGGGCTATTATCCAATATTTACCAGTAATTCCGCCAGAACTTAGGCCTCTTGTACCTCTAGATGGTGGTAGATTCGCTTCCTCTGATCTTAATGATCTATATAGAAGAGT
>DDCY01000002.1:0-3650 GCA_002335865.1 Saprospiraceae bacterium UBA1994 | reverse complement strand
AATGAGAAAAGAATGCTTCAAGAGGCCGTAGATTCTCTCTTTGATAATTCAAGAAAATCTAACGCTGTAAAAGCTGAAGGTGGTAGAGCACTGAAGTCACTATCTGATATTCTCAAGGGTAAACAAGGTCGTTTCCGTCAGAATCTTCTTGGTAAGAGGGTAGATTACTCGGGTAGATCTGTAATCGTTGTAGGACCTTCACTCAAGTTACATGAGTGTGGTATTCCTAAAGGTATGGCAGCTGAGCTGTTTAAGCCATTCGTGATCAGAAAACTAATCGAAAGAGGTATTGTAAAGACTGTAAAGTCAGCTAAGAAATTAGTTGATAGGAAAGATCCTGTAATCTGGGAAATACTAGAAAACATATTGAAAGGACACCCTGTAATGTTGAATAGGGCACCTACACTACACAGACTTTCTATCCAGGCTTTTCAGCCTACGTTGATAGAAGGAAAGGCAATTCAGTTACACCCACTAGTTTGTGGTGCCTTCAATGCCGATTTTGACGGTGATCAGATGGCGGTACACGTACCCTTATCTCATGCAGCTATCCTTGAGGCGCAGGTACTAATGTTATCTGCACACAACATGCTTAACCCACAAGATGGGTCCCCTATATCACTTCCTTCACAGGATATGGTACTTGGTCTTTACTATCTTACTAAGGTAAAGCAAGATAAATTGAATAAAGTAGCAGGTGAGGGAATGACATTCTACTCAGCGGAAGAAGTACAAATCGCATACAGCGAAGGTAAAGTTGATCTCCACGCACCTATCAAAGTGAAAGCTAGGGTAGAGGACGCTGATGGGAATATGATTATCGATTTAGTAGAAACTACTGTAGGTCGTGTGATATTCAATGAAGCTGTACCTGAGATGATTCCATTTATTAATGAATTACTGACTAAGAGAAATCTTAAGAAAGTAATCAGTGGTATCATCACTAGAACGGATTATGCGATTACAGCTGAATTTCTTGATAAGATTAAACAGTTAGGATTTTACTGGTCATTTAGAGGAGGATTATCATTTAACCTTGGAGATCTTATCAATCCTACAGTAAAGGAACAAACTCTAATAGAGGCTCAAGTTGAGGTAGACGAGATTTGGGAAAACTATAATATGGGTCTTATTACCGGTAATGAGAGATACAATCAAGTAATTGATAAGTGGACTTATGCCGATAATAAAATTACTGAGAATCTAATGACTGAATTAGCAGAGCACAAAGGAGGTTTTAACTCTGTTTATATGATGCTTGATTCAGGAGCAAGGGGATCTAAGCAGCAGATTAAGCAGCTTTGTGGACTCAGAGGTCTCATGGCTAAGCCAAGAAGATCTGGTGATACGGGTGGCGCTATTATCGAGAATCCGATTTTATCTAACTTCCTCGAAGGTTTATCAGTACTTGAATACTTTATCTCTACTCACGGTGCACGTAAAGGTCTTGCCGATACAGCTCTAAAGACAGCCGATGCCGGTTATTTAACGAGAAGACTGGTAGATGTATCTCAAGATGTTATCATACGTGAAGTAGATTGTGCTACCCTTAGAGGTATCGAGACGACTTCACTTAAGGATAATGATATCGTAGTTCAATCCTTATCAGAAAGAATCAGAGGTAGATATACATTACACAACATAGTTCATCCCGTGTCAGATGAGATTATTCTTGAGGCAGGTGAATATATCACGGATGATGTATCAGAATACATAGAGGAAGAAGGTGTGGAGATGGTGAATATCAGATCTGTGCTCACATGTGATAGTAAAGACGGTGTTTGTACTAAATGTTATGGAAAGAATTTGGCAACAGGTCGTATCGCTGAAAAAGGTGATGCTGTTGGTATCATAGCAGCGCAGAGTATTGGTGAACCCGGTACACAATTGACACTACGTACGTTCCACGTCGGTGGTATTGCATCTGTAAGTAAGCAAGAGAGCGAATTGGTATCTAAGTTTGATGGTGTACTTGAATTTGACAATGTAAAAGTGACTATTGCTAAAGAAGGCGATAAGACTACAAACGTTGTACTATCGCGATCTGGTGAAGTAAGAATTAAAGATAAAGAGACTGGTAAAGTATTCGTTACTCACTATCTACCATATGGATCTGATTTGCATGTGAAGGACAAAGGTAAAATCAAGAAGGGTGATGTAATATGTGACTGGGATCCGTTTAACGCGACAATAATCTCTGAATATGGCGGTATTGCCCAGTTCGATGATATCGAAGATGGAATAACGTATAGAATAGAAAGAGACGACCAGACTGGGTATGCTGAAAAGGTAATCGTAGAATCTAAGAATAAGAAGAAGATACCTACAATTAAGATCGTATCTCCAGCAGGCGAAGAATTAAAGAATTACAACTTACCTGTGGGCGCATATATCAATATCGAAGATGGAGCTGAAATACTAGCTGGTCAGAAGATTGTTAAGATACCAAGAAAACTTGGTGGTGTAATGGATATTACCGGTGGTCTTCCAAGGGTAACTGAACTGTTCGAAGCACGTAACCCATCTAATCCTGCGGTTACAGCAGAGATTGATGGTATCATTTCATTTGGTAAGATCAAAAGAGGTAACAGAGAGGTATTTATTGATGATGAGAAAACTGATCAACGTAAGAAATACCTAATCAACTTATCTAAGCACATCCTTGTACAAGAAGGTGACTTCGTAAGAGCTGGAACGCAGTTATCTGATGGAGCAACTTCTCCACAGGATATCTTAAAGATCAAGGGACCTTTCGCAGTACAACAGTATTTAGTTAATGGTGTACAAGAAGTTTACAGATCTCAGGGTATCGCGATTAACGATAAGCATATCGAGACTGTTGTAAGACAGATGATGAGACGCGTACTGATTGAAGATCCAGGAGATACTACCTTCCTAGAAGGTGAGGCTGTAGGAAGACATGATTTCCTTGAGCAGAATGATTGGATTTATGACAAGAAGGTAGTAGATGATCCAGGACAATCTAGCTCATTTAGAACAGGGCAGATTGTATCAGTTAGAGAACTCAGAGAAGAGAATTCATTACTAAGAAGAGAAGACTTGAAAACTATCGGAGTAAGAGATGCTATAGCAGCAACTTCAAGTACTCTACTACAAGGTATTACTAGAGCATCACTTGGAGTATACAGTTGGATATCTGCTGCATCATTCCAGGAGACAACTAAAGTACTAAGTACGGCTGCGATAGGAGCGAAGAGAGATTACCTTGATGGACTTAAGGAAAATGTAATTGTAGGTAAGAATATACCTGCAGGTACTGGTCTTAAAGAATTCAAGAACTTAATCGTTACAAGAAAGCCAATAATAGAAGAGAATTTAGAAATAACAGAAGAAGCTGTTGAGTTATAGAATTAACTAACAAGCTTAGAAACATTAAGTGGATGGTGTCGTAAGATACTATCCATTTTTTTGTGGGTTAATGGTATACGTAGTATATTCCCAAAACTTTTTAATTTGAGCGAGCCATATTAGAAAGGAGGTCATTTTTGACCTCCTTTTTATTTTTATTCTTTCGTAAAACCTTACTGGCCAACATAATAGACTCAATTTCGGGAGTGAAAATGTGGTTGCATCTTTCGAAATTGAAATCTTGGAATTTTTCTTTGAAGATGCAACCAAGGATCTTCTTA
>DDCY01000020.1 GCA_002335865.1 Saprospiraceae bacterium UBA1994 | reverse complement strand
CCGCATATCGATGCACGTACTATGGAAATCCATCATACGAAGCACCATAATGGTTATACTAACAAACTAAATGCAGCAATAGAAGGCACAGATCTAGCTGAAGAATCTATTGACGAAATCCTCCAAAACCTAGATACTAGTAATACTGGTTTAAGAAACAACGGTGGAGGATATTGGAATCACAAACTTTTCTGGGAAATACTAAATCCTAAAGACAGAGGTAGATTATCTGGAGAATTACTAGATGCTGTCAATACCGCATTTGGATCTAAGGATGCTATGGTTGAGCAATTTAGTAAAGCTGCAGCTACGAGATTTGGATCTGGATGGGCATGGCTGTGTGTACACCCAGGAGGCAAAGTAGAAATCTGTTCATCTGCGAATCAAGACAACCCTATGATGCCAGGCATCGGATGTGGAGGTACTCCTATAATGGGACTAGATGTATGGGAGCACGCATATTATCTCAATTACCAAAACAGACGGCCCGATTATATCAATGCTTTCTTTAGCGTAGTAAACTGGAATGTGATCGAAAAGAAATATGCTGATAATAAGTAATGAAATTAAAGAGTAAACCTTAGTCAAAGCTTAACTAAAAAAAGCATAAATTTTATGGGCCTGATCATTCAATTGATTAGGCCTTTTTTGACCATATTGAAAGAGCATTAAGCACTATGAAAACAATCTAAGATCTAATCATAAGGCAGTTTTTAATTTTCTACTTATTTTCTCTGAATTATTTCATTCATTCTAAATAACAGACACAATTAAAACTATTGATTTATCTCGCAGTATTAATACTTATCGTATATATTTAATAAAACATGTCTGTTACAGAGCATTATAAACAATACGATAATGGTTTAGGAGTAATCTTACGCGACTATGTATATTAATTAGGTATATTGCTAAAATTAATTTAGTAAATTATTGCTAATTAAAATATAACTACATAGAGACGACTTCTTTTACTAACAGCTTAGAATAAATAAAAGATGATAAAAGAAAAGGTAATAAATAAAGTTTTCGATAAATTACTATCATTAAAGGTGAAAGAACAAAGTGAAAGAGTTATTCTTTCAGTTGCAATAATTAGCTATTTAATACATCTAACGTTAATACTACTAGCTAACTATGATATAATACAAATAGAATCAGAATTACTTAAGAATCCTATCGGTGCCATTTATACTCCTTTCTCATTTGTACTAGTCTATGAAGTATATCTCCTTATTTTTTATCTGCCAAAATCAATTTCATTTTATATAGGAAAACAATATGAAATAATTACGCTTATCGTAATAAGAAGAATATTTAAAGATATTGCAAATTTAGAACTGACCTCAAAATGGTTTCAGTCAAAAAGTGATCTACAATTCACGTATGACACTCTAACTTCATTAATTCTTTTCCTTTTAATATATTATTTTTATAAAAATATTATAAAAAGGGGAAATTCCAATTTAGCAACTCAAAAATATCAAACAAAAGATATAAAAAGATTCATTAAACTAAAAAAAATAATTGCAATTTTATTAGTGCCTATGCTAATAATTCTTGCTATATATACCTTTATTGTATGGGGCAATACAACAATAACGGATTATGCCAGTGGAGCAATTGCTTTTAAAAATATCAACAGTATATTTTTTGATGAATTTTTTACAATTTTAATTGTAGTTGACGTTCTACTCTTATTATCATCATTTTTTCACTCCGATAAATTTCATAAAATAATTAGAAATTCTGGTTTTATAATTTCTACTATATTAATTAAAATTTCTTTTTCTACTGAAGGAATAATAAATAATGCCTTAATTATAGGAGCTGTATCTTTTGGGTTTTTAATTCTTCTTATTCATAACAAATTTGAAAATAATACTTTACCTAAAAATAGCTGAAATATCAATAGCCTACATTCTTCGGTTACTACATTTAGCCTATTAAATAAAGAGAATAAGGTTATAAATAAATAAGACTTACAGAAATATTACTATATCATCGACCAATTTGAGATTCCAACGCAATATTTACTTCTGTATAGTTCTAGAACAACTTATAAGATTCTAAAACAAAATTTAACTAACTCAAATTACGATTAAATTCTTAAGAAAGAAATTAAAGAGGTTATTGGTGACTATAAAGCCATACAAATAACGAATTATTGTTTAACAATTATAAAAACAAGAAAACGTTTTATAATAGAAAACATGACATTATTTTTTAAATGTATCAAAATATTTTACTATTCTCTCTAAAGACGAATAATTCCGTTCTGTTGAAATACAAAAATAAGATTCCACCAAATCTAACTCAAAAAAAACATTTCATAATTTTAATTGTGACGGTTATAATGAACGTTGTGCTGTTACCTATGAGCAATATCCCAAGCTACAAAAGAAGCCATCGCTTATATTAATGAATAACAAGACAAAATGATTTTAATCTAATTTTTTGAATTCCTGTAATCCAAGGTAAAAAGCGATACCAAATAATAATGTAACTGCACCGGAGAGATATGGAATAAGAGTAATCATTTCTTTTCAATTTTTAATAATTTTAAATAAATAGCGAAACAAAGAATAGAAGGCACCCACAGGCCAATAAATAGTGCCCCTTCGTTCTCTCCACGAAACCACATAATCTCAGAAAATATAAGGCACGAAAACGCCAAAAAAAGCATTATAATATCTGTTTTACTCAGTTTTTTTAACATGATCTTCCTAAATTTTTTAATTCTTTAATACTAATTGTAACAGATTAAATTGAGATAGTTCAAATTATTTAGTCTTTACTTTCTAAGTAGTTATAATACATAACATTATGTAATGAGTCAATTATTGAAAATGACACTAATAAAATTGTTGTATTTCACTTAAAACCAGATAGTTATAGATGATTAAATGATCAAAATTAAACATCTTAAAATTTACTGTATTATATTTTCTAGTGTCGAACGATAATAAAATATTTATATCTACTACTCGATAAATAAACACCAGAATAAGAAAATAAATGCTATACTTACTTAAATTACTACACCGATAATGCAATTCAAATTTCAAAAATAACACCTGTGAAATTTATTTCTACGATCATATTACTTACTTTAATTTCTTGCAATAATTCTGATCTAGAAATTATTAAAATCCCAATTGACAAAACAACAATTCCCAAAGGCATTGTTGTAAACCCGAAAAACAATGATATCTACATAAGTAGTCTTCATTTAGATCAATTAGTTAGATATAATGAAATTCAAAATAAAACTGAAATTATACTAAATAGAGAAGACCACGGCTATTCAGCTGGAACTGACTTAGGCATTTATAAGAATCGCTTGTATGCATTAGGAAGATACAATCGAGACTCATTCGCTATGCTATTTATCAAAAATCTATATACTGATCTTACCTTATCATACAAAGTTAATAGCCATGGTAACACATTTTTTAATAATTTAGCTATAGATAAGAAAGGTAATTGTTACATCTCAGATACTGATCACCACAGAATATATAAATACGATAATGAAAATCGAGACATACGAGTTTTCTATTTGAACGAGCAAATAGAAAATCCTAATGGAATCTCTATATCTAGTGACCAGACTAAACTATTTGTAGACTCATACTCACATGGAATAAGAATTATAGATATTGAATCTAAGACAATACTCAACAAGTTACATTCTCCTACTGCGCAATGGGGAGTTGATGGAATTAAATATCACCAAGGAAAAATATTCTTCATTGTAAATGGTATAAAAGACAAAAGTCAGCATGGACTGTACAGTCTTGATCTTATTGAAAACGAAACTGAATTTGGCAATCTTGACCCTGTATTGGTTTTTCATAAGAAGATGCACATCCCTACTACATTATCTATAGTTCATAATCAATTTTATATGTTAGCCAATAGTCAACTAGATTTATTAGAAGCAAATACTAATACCATTATAGATTCTTCTAAGCTTACAGATACTTATGTTATTAAAAAAATGGACATACATAAAAATCAATAAACTCTGATATTAGAAAATTGCATCAAAAGATAAATACAGCTTATCTATAATTGCCAATATCTAAAAACTAAGATCAATAACAAGAAATCCAATACCAAATACTATGATACCATATTTGTTAGTATAAAAACCCCATAGCATTTAAAAAATGGCTCTGTTCTAAGAAAAATTAAATGTCAGATTGATCCCTAATACAATTATCAAAAAGAGAAGTTTAATGAGGTAGATGAATTTCAGCAAATACAATTTAAACGTGGATATAGTCAAAGATTTTAGTACAAGATTATCAAAATATATAATTGAAGAAAGTGAAAAGAATGAAATATCAGTTTTTCAATGTAGAATTATGAAATAATACACCGAAAGCACCGAATTACATAAAACATTGGTTCCAAGAAATTGACCAAATAGAAAGAAATAAACTAATCCAAAATATTTAGAGAAAAAATATATTACTCAATGGGAGCTTGAGCATAAAACAAGTGCATCACAATTGCGTGTGGTAAGGTGATGACTGATGTCATAAGAATGATCAAATAGATGATTGGAAGATCCAAAATCCAGTTATTAAATAAAATTATCAAAAAGAGACCTAAAAAGCTGACTACGGAAAATGGTATTAAAAGCTTTATGAATTTATAAAATGAAAGACCAGAAAACTTTTCTTTTAAAAATTGAAATTCATCTAGCATGACTTTCATAGAGTGAAGAATTACAAAATATAAAGTAAAACTTACCAAGGGACCAAATAAATAAAAACTAATATGAATTAACACCAAAACATAAATTTCTTGTAGCACTTGCTGTACAGTAATATTTCGCTGCAGTAAAAGATAAGCAAAATAAATAGCTAATAAAGAGCCTGAAATTACAACTGACAATCCCTGAAATTGGATGATGGTGAACAGATCTACAAACTGTTTCATTACAGCATAATCATTAAATATGCCTGCTAGTGTATCCAGTTGATAAAATATGTAAGTACTTAATAAGTGGATGCCCCAAACTGAATATTGTAATACAGAAAACAGCTTACTTTGCTGTATATAAGAGAGTTGAGATTCTCCAAAATGATATGCTGAAATTAAAAGAAAGAATAGCATAGCACATACAGGAAACAAAAACCAAAGTGCAACATATGCTACCATGAGTGCTAAATATATAGTATAAAATGAAACCATAGATTTAGAAGAAACACTCGAATATAATACATGATCGATAGCACCATGCGGAATACCTACTAAAGCAATTAAAGTACCACAACATATGATCTGTGCATTCTCAGGAATGTTGCCATCAAATGATAAGATAGATATTAATATATATAAAACTGCAAGAAATAAAAATCCTAATTTATTCATATATATATATATATATAAATTGGGGACCCCTATTTCTAGAGATCCCCATTATAAATTAAGCATTTGCTTTTGCCGCCGCAGTAGCCTCAACAGCTACTGAATAGACAACTAAACCAAATCCTATTTTATTTACCGCATCTGCAAGATTGTAGAATATATCTAAACTACCTGCATCAAATGCTCCACTCAACCATCCTCCTGGCATACACATGTAGCCTATAGGGTATATTGCCCAACCTACAAGGATAAACCAAGCAAGAATACGAACTCCTTTCTTTACTACTGCGTCTCCACTATTTTCAGCTAATTTAGCTACTTCGCCAAACCATGCTGTATATAGAATATACAAGTAACCTAAAGTAGATATCACACCCCACTGTACAGAATGTCCCGTAGTTCCATCTGACATAGCTTCTCCTATGTAGCCAGCAACTAACATCCAAACAGAAGCAATAATCAACTTCCATAAAAGACCCATTTTAGCACCTGCAGCTTTCGTTAATAGATAAAATTCTACACACATTAAAGGCACTGTAAGCGTCCAATCTACATAACGGAAAAAAGTTGGTGACTCTCCCGTTGCTGCATAATAATCTCTCATGTACCAGTAGTGTACAGCTGCAATAAAAGTAATTAATCCTGAAACAAGAATAGAAGTTTTCCACTTACTATCGAAATCGTTCATAGTGAAGAAGAAAAAGGCAGAAGCTGCCATCATGGCCATGCAGCCGATAAAAAAAGTAAAACCCACATAGTCGTTAGCGAGCATTGGTTGAATCTCTAGTAAAAACATAATTTTAAGTTTTGATGTTACAAAAATGTTACGTGAATATAACTAATGAAATGAAACTTTGACTATTATTGTTGAGTATTTCCAATATTTATTCAACAATTTTTGTATTGCTATATAGAATCAATTCGCTATTTTATATTCCAAAATAAAAGAATATTATTCTATTTGATTTATTTTTAACAAAATAACATTTCACATGCATATAAATTAAAGTCAACTTAGCAAACTATCTATGTTATATTGAATAGAATTCTAGAGGAAACTTGAACTTGTAAAAAAATAGACTTAAATATCTACTAAAATCTAGAAGCCGTTTCACTTAAAATATAATATCTATAAAACACTAATTTTTATTATATATGATTAAATAAAATACTAATAACAAAATATTTAATTGATTTATTGTAACAAGTTCTAAATTGAACAATGACTACCTTCTATTATCTCAAGGCAGTATATAAGTAAGATTTGTTTTAAATAAAAACCGTAGACTTTGATGGTACTTGACCTTATTTATTGGTCTTGAGTACTAATCTAAAGTCAAAAAATATGATGGCATCAGTAAATATGAAATATTTTGGCTTGATCATCTTATTATTACCTTGGATCTAATTATTTAATCAATTATCTGTAATTCTAAAATCAACTAATCCGTAATAATCGACTTCCTCTTCGATTTATTTTTTTAATAAGACAATTTCCACAACCCTTGGACAATAAAAAAGCCTTCTCACATTGCTTTGAGAAGGCTTCTAATCATTTGGATTGATTATATCTTAACTTGCTGAGCTGTCAAAAGCTGCTTTAGCAGATCTTCCA
Source organism: Saprospiraceae bacterium UBA1994 (assembly GCA_002335865.1). Taxonomy (GTDB): domain Bacteria; phylum Bacteroidota; class Bacteroidia; order Chitinophagales; family Saprospiraceae; genus UBA1994. The sequence goes on along the minus strand of DDCY01000020.1, from coordinate 54,531 downwards.
AAACTCTTTCCTCCTTTATTAGATGATCCAGAGTTAGCTCTTCTATTTGTTCTTAAGTTATCAGCAAGGTCACTTACGATTGGTGTCGCAACGAAAACTGATGAGTATGTACCTACTACGATACCTACGATCAATGCGAATGCAAAACCTTTGATAGCACTACCGCCAAATATGAATAAGATCAACACTACAAGTAATGTCGTAAATGACGTGATCAACGTTCTAGAGAATGTTGAATTTACTGCCATATTGATTACTTCGTTCTTAGGCTTGTTAGTATAGATACCCATATACTCTCTAATTCTATCAAATACAACCACTGTATCATTGATCGAATAACCAATTACCGTTAGGATAGCAGCTACAAAGTTTTGATCTACAGATAATGCAAATGGTAATACTCCTTTACATAATGAGAATATTCCTAGCACTACTAAAGCATCGTGAAGTAAGGCTGCAACGGCACCCAATGAGTACTGCCACTTGTTAAATCGTAAGAATATATATAGGAAGATTAATATCAGTGCAATCACCCCTGCATATTTAGAACTCTGCTTGATATCATCGGCTATAGTAGGCTGTACTTTGTTACTTTGAGTTATATGAGTTACATCATCTCCAGAACTAGAATTCATGAATTCTGTTAAGGTAGTACTAGCTCCAGTGACATTATTTAGACCCTCATTGATCTTATCCATCACCTTAACATCAGTGTCTTCTCCGTTTTCTTCGATGAGGTATGATGTCAATATTCTTAATGTATTATCTGAGTCTACTGCTTTTACCTCTGGAGTCGATCCTAGTATTTCTGTAAGACCTTGCTTAATGGCTTCCGTATCTACGTTTGACCCTTCAGCAAATTGCACATTGTATGCATATCCTCCTTTGAAATCTACTCCAAGATCAAATCCTCTAGTAAAGATTGAAGCTAAACCAGCAACAATAAATACTCCTGAAATTACATAAGCGATCTTACGCTTACCCATCCAATCTATTTGAAGGTTGGCAAACTTATCCTTGCTGAATCCAGTCCAGAATGATAGCTCATTTCCTTTGTCCTTGGTGTACCAATCAATAATCATCTTACCTACAAGTACTGCAGTAAACAACGAACAGATTACACCGATTATCAATACGATCGCGAAACCTTTGATAGGTCCAAGTCCGAAGTAAGCTAATACTCCAGCTACTAAAATAGTAGTTACGTTCGCATCTATAATAGCAGAGTAAGAATTTGAAAATCCATCTTGGATAGCTGCTAAGTTAGACTTACCAGCTCTCAGTTCTTCCTTGATTCTTTCATATATGATTACAGATGCATCTACCGCCATACCAATAGTCAATACAACCCCCGCAATACCTGCAAGTGTCAATACCGTACCAAATGATGATAAACATCCGAATATAAAAAATAGGTTAAGAAGTAATGCTCCAATTGCAATCAACCCACCACCTGCATAGTATAATACCATGAATAATAATAGAAGACCAAATCCGATTAATAATGAATAAACAGATCTGCTAATATTCTTAGCACCTAATGAAGGCCCTACAGTATTAGACTGAAGGATATCTAGTTTCGCAGGTAACTTACCAACCTCAAGTACATTGGCAAATTGTACTGCTTCATCGATCGTATAGCTACCTGTGATAGATGAATTACCGCCTGTAATAGGGTTTCTCACAGTAGGAGCAGAAACTACCATACTATCTAATACGATAGCAATTGATCTGTTACCTTGCTGAGATGCTTTTGTTGTCATCTCACCCCATTTTTTAGCTCCCTTTGGGTTCATAGAAAGGGCTACTCCAATTTCTCCTGTTGTAGGATCAGTGTCAGAAGAAGCTTTTACCACTACATCACCTTCTAAAGGTGCTTTATCGCTTCCGGGAACAGTCTTTAGTAAAGATAGTTCGTATTGCTTCGTAGTTTCTTTATCCGCATTTTCGTGCGGCTTATAAGACCATGCAAATCTAGAATCCTTAGGAAATAATGCTCTGATCTCTTCTTTTCTAAGAATCTTCATGATATCATTCTTAGCAGTACGATCAGCTATACCCATAACAGTTGGGTAATATGTTCCATTGTTAAGAGACAACTTAGATAATAGAGGCCCTTGATTTGCTAATAGTTCACTTCCAACTTTAGGTGTAAAAGTAGTATCTACTACTCCAGTTTCATTACCGTCACCATCATATTGATTAGTATATGTCGTATCCATTTCGATGGCTACAGTTGCACCAGTATCTCCAGCTGCAGCTTTTAATCTTCTATCAGCTTCTTGAAATGCCGCTAAAATTCCTTGATCATTAGTTTGATATATTTCCCAAAACTCAAGTGCAGCACTAGCTTGTAAGTATTCTTTTGCTCTTTCAGGATTATCAATTCCTGGCAGTTCTACTAAGATAAGATCTCTTCCAGCATCTAACGATAGATTGGGTTGAGCTACTCCTAGTCTGTCTACTCTTTCTTTGAGTCTATTAAAAGTAAGGCTAACAGTTTCGTTAGCTTTTTCTCTTAATGCCTTGATTATTTCACCATCTGAAGTTTCAGAGTTGAAATCACCTAGAACGGTTGCTCTACGAAATATCTTAGTTAATGATGGATTCTCTCCTGACTGAGATACATACGCATCAGCAAATAGCGTGATGTAGTCAGACTGAGAATTCTTCTGAGCCGTCTTAGCATCCTTAAGTGCTTGCTTAAATGCTGGTTCGTTTTTGTTGTTACCCGCTAGTACTCTAAGGAATTCACTGAGGTCTACCTCCAATACTGTACTCATACCACCCTTAAGATCCAGTCCCAATGCAAGCTGTTGTCTCTTAAGCTCGCTATAAGAGTAATCTTTTAGAAATGGGATAGAGAGAACAGTCTCATTAGACATAGAATCTAAATATCTTGATTTAGCTATCTTATAGTCTGTTGAATTAAAATCTCCAGCAACTAGACCAGCCTCTTCAGCAGAGCTTTCTACGTCACCTGTTGGTATAAAATAAAATAGCTGTATTGCACAAACAATTGCTACTAGTATCAGGAGCCACTTAATCATTCCTTTACCTTCCATATTATTTATTATTTATTATTATATCTCTTTCAAAAACTGCGCAAATATAATGATTTTCCTTTAGTTTAAGATCCTATTTTCGTGTCAAGAATAGCCTTCACTTAAGTGTTTACTATTTCAAGAAAAACATCCCCTAAATACCATATTATCAACGCTTTTTACATTTGCAATTTATCAATATAAACTGTACTCACAGAATAAATTCGACAAGTGTCAAATAGTAAATGTCAATACAGCACTCAACAATGGAATATTATAGCACTAGTATTGGACCAACTGCCATTATCATTAATTTTACTTCGCTCAGTATTATTCAACTTTTAAGTATCTAGATCACTATCTTTCGCACTGTAAATAATCAATAGAAAAATACCATAACTAAGTCAACTATGGATAAGCATCTCAAACTTAATAGCTACTGTGTAAAAGGAGGAAAACGAAACGAGTCTACTAAAGCTCATCAACTTCCTCTTTATCTTAGTTCTTCGTTCGTAATGGAAGATTCTCAGGAGGCGGTAGATATATTTACCGGCCAGAAAAAAGGTCATGTATATAGCAGATATGGCAATCCTACTATAGATACAGTAGCCAATAAAATTGCCTATCTGGAAGGTTATGATCTCAAAGGTGAAACTTATGGATTCTTGACAAGTTCGGGTATGTCAGCTATTACAACATTGATGATGTCTACACTCCAATCTGGAGATGCAGTACTGACACAGGGCAATCTATATGGTGGAAGCACCGAGCTGCTAAAGAAAATCCTATCGAGAATGGGTGTAGATACTATATTTACCAACCTGCAAGATCTAGACGCTGTAGAAGGTATCATAAAGGAGAATGGCAATATCCGATTATTATACTTTGAGACACCGGCAAATCCGACTATGGCATGTATAGACATAGAAGCTATTAATATTGTTGCATCCAGATATGATGTACCTACCGCCATTGACAATACATTCTGCACACCCTACTTGCAGCGACCATTAAGCATGGGCACTGACTATGTAATACATTCTACTACCAAGTATCTCAATGGTCATGGAAACTCCATAGCAGGCGCTATAATAACTGCCAATTATGAAGCCAGCCGAAAGATATGGGAGACACTCAAATTAAATGGAAGTACATGTAATCCATTCGATGCTTGGCTACTATCTAATGGAATGAAAACACTCGCGATCCGTATAGACAAGCACAGCAGCAATGCTCAGTCCATAGCCGAATATCTATCTCAGCACGATAAAGTAACTCACGTCAACTATAATGGACTCCCTGATCATCAAGACCACGAAATAGCAAAAAAGCAAATGTCACAATTTGGAGGTATGCTTAGCTTCACTGTAGTGGGAGGACAAGCAGAGGCCCTAGCAACAATAGATAGATTGCAATACTGCACTCATGCACCTACTCTAGGCGATGTAGATACTTTAGTGCTGCATCCTGCTACAAGCTCACATCTCAATGTGGATCATTCCATCAGAGAAAAAAATGGAATCACTGATGGAATGGTCAGAGTATCTGTAGGTATCGAAGATGTAGATGATTTAATCGCTGATTTCGAGCAAGCACTAGGTCAACTATAGTCGTACCAAGACTTGATAGATCAAAACATCGAGATCCTCCTTCAACATACTTCATGAGATAAAATGTTAAATTTTTAATTTAACCTCTATGCCATTAGCTTCCTTCGATTTTTTTTCATACTTTAGGTATTGCAATAAACAACTTAGAAAATTCAACCAAATTCGACATTTATACAACTGAATTAGTTGAGTATTGCATAACGTTCTACAATATTTTCTCGCTAAAATCTAACGTGTATGAATATTTCATTTTCAGAATTGAGACGCATCAAGCACCAACTTCCTACTGGAAGTGTTTCTAAAATCGCGAAAAAACTTGATATCACTGAACAGACAGTAAGGAACTACTTTGGCGCTAAGAAATATGACGAAGGCCAGATCGTAGATAAACATGTCAGGCCCGGTCCTAATGGTGGCTATGTCAATTTGTCAGATACAGCCATTCTTGATTCGGCAACAAGAATACTTAATGAAGCACACACTGAATATATAAGTTAGAGTCAGGCTATCAATTAAATAATAGAAGTAAATCAGGAGTTATGACGAAAGTTATTTCTCCTATTTTTTATTTTGAACTATTGAAATAAATCTAATGAATACCAACAACCTATTAACAAAAATAAGTTGTAATCCTTTATATTCATTATCATATTCTGAAATCCCTGTCCACTATGGAAATACACCTAAAGTAGTATAGTCATTCGCTACTTTATTGAGCGCGCATACAAATGCAGCTGTTCTTAAGTCTGTAATATTCTTTCTTCTTTTATAAACCTGTATGAATTGCTGGTAAGAAGTAATCATCGTCTCTTCCAATCCTGATCTTACTAAATCTACCTCATCTGCACCTTTGATAAGCATAGCTCTGTCTCTGGCACTTACTGTTTTACCCGTAAGTTCCTCTACCGATGTAAGAATTTTATTGTAGGTATTTTGATTAAATCTCTTTTCCATTCTACCAAATCTCATGTGAGATAAGTTCTTTAGCCATTCAAAATAAGACACAGTTACACCACCAGCATTGAGATACATATCTGGTAGGATACATACTCCATTTTTATTGAGGATGACCTCTGCTTCAGATGTTACCGGACCATTCGCTGCTTCCGCTACGATCTTGGCTTTCACTTGCTTGGCATTCCCTTTATGTATCTGTGACTCTAGAGCCGCAGGTACAAGTATATCGCATTCTATACCTACCCAATCCTCCCTTACTTTGAGTTCTTTCGAATTACCAAATCCTATGATAGTTTCATTTTTCTTTCTATACTTTATGAGCTTATCCATATCTAATCCACTTGGATCATAGATTGTTCCTTCTAGCTCGGAAACAGCAATTACTTTCACATCACCTTCATTCTGAGATATTAAACCTGCATAAGATCCCACATTACCCATACCTTGAATTACCATTGTCTTACCTGCAATCCCCAAATCCATCCCCAACTCCTTCATCATATCCTTATCGTCACACATCTCTTTCAATCCATAGAATACTCCACGTCCAGTAGCTTCTGTCCGACCTTGGATACCACTTTGATTTACTGGCTTACCAGTCACACATCCTGCCGCATCTATCTCGCTACCATTTTTAAACGTCGTATAAGTATCTAGAATCCAAGCCATTTCACGCTCACCTGTTCCATAATCTGGTGCAGGTACATCGTTACTAGGTCCTATAAAATTCTTTCTAATAAGCTCAACTGTATATCTACGAGTGATCTTCTCTAGCGATTCCACTGAGTAGTCTCTAGGACTGATCTTCACACCACCTTTGGCGCCACCAAATGGTACATCTACGATAGCACATTTATATGTCATCAATGCAGCTAAGGCCATTACCTCATCTTGATTTACATGATGGCTAAATCTAATACCACCCTTAGTTGGTAATCTGTGATGACTATGTTGAACCCGATACGCTTCGATAACCTCTATTTTGTTGCCGATCTTTACAGGAAAACGCATCTGATAAACCGCGTTACACTCTTTAATCTGCTCTAATATACCTTTTGGATATGTGAGGTGAGAAGCAGCATTATCGAAGTTGCGCTGAACGTTTTCGTAGAAACTAAGATTATCTTTTTTCTTCATTGTAAATTTCTTTTTCCAGTTTCGTAATTTTTTTATCAAGTCTAAACAAGTACCATACTATACCTAAGAAGATAACCGCTATCACAGCGACTACACTATATATTTTACCTGTACTACGTAGAAAATCTATCGAGCCTGACTCGGCTAATAAGAGATTTATAGAAAGTATCACTAAAAAGATACTAAGAAGGAATTGCTTGTTTTTCATATTCGCTTTGTGCTTACTTCTACTGCAAGCATGCTATGTTGTAATCAATTGCGGTACTCAACTAATTGGAACGCTAATTTGGTCTCTTTTTTCTGACTTCCAAAGTATTTTTTAATATTAATTTGTAATACTTTCATCACTTTAGTAAGCGTATAAAATACACTATCTACGACTCATATAGTCATCCTTCAGCAACCTTAATCGGCTTACCAGCGATGATATCCATACCGACAATAACGTAATTGCAATAATAGCAGGGTAAAATACTATCCTCAATGTATTATCTAAATCCTCTCCGCCCAGCGCTGGATTACCTCCATTGCCAGGATGAAGACTATCAGTCAGTCTAGGAATAATTATAATCAATGGAACCATAGTAGCAAAAGCGAATATATTATATGCAGCTGATACTTTAGCTCTACGATCTTGATCAGGCATAGAAGCACGCAAAACCAAATATGCCGAGTATATTAGTATGAATGATGCAGCCGTATTAAGCTTGACATCTGTCGTCCAGAATGCTCCCCAAGTATATCTCGCCCACACACTGCCCGTAAATATCCCTAAGAATCCTAATAGCACTCCTACTTCAGTAAAAGAACTAGCAATAATATCATTACGCATGCTTGGTCTCGTCAAATACTTGATACTATATATAAGTCCAACTATAAGTACAGTATACATAGCAAACCATATAGCTACATGAAAAAAGGTATTTCTTACCGTCTCATGCAATGTCGATCTAAATGGAAATGCAAATCCATCGTATCTAGGAAAATCTATGCTCGAAATATTATTGTAACTTTCCACAGATGGGTCTATCGTATCCTGAGTGATGAATAGTGCCCCTGGAAGTATCGCTATCCCATCTATACTATTTGACACTAGCAAAGTAGCATCTAATGTACTGTCTTGAGTAGGCAGATAAGTAGGTAACTGCACACTGAATATTACATCCACGTCCGAATTAGCTTTAATAGCATCAATCTCAACTAAAGAGCTCGAGTCTAACTTAAGCCAAGCCTTGGTATCAGGTTGTGTGAAATGTGTATTATAACCAGTAACGGAGAAATTAGCTTCTGTACCAGCTTTATGTAGAAAAGGGACCACATCACCAATAAATCCCGGCTTCATAGGAGTACACATACCTACTATGATGACATAGAGAAAGATAATTGATCCTAATATTTTCCACCACAGTGATCTCATTGTTCTTCTTATTGGGCTACTAACTAGCGGTCTTCTCTTGTTGAAGTTTCTTTATTGAATTCTGCTTCCATAATTGACTCATCTGCTTTGAGCATCGCCAACATCTTTTCAGGCTTTACTTTACCTTGATCATATGTAATTAGCCAATAATTTTGATTGGGTGTGATTCTTTTTAATACTCTTACACCTAGCTCTTCATAACTCTTGAACCATCTTGGTAACATTGTGCCGGGATTAGGTAGAATGATGATTTCGGATAAAATGTATTTGGGCTTTTCCTCCTGTTCTTCTATATCTGACCTTGTATATTCTTTTATTAAATCCCAACCTTCGGATTGTGCTAGTCTTTCCATTTTGTACTGCAGTTGCATGAGTGCAGAAGGTCTCTCTTCTTTACCACGCACAAGAGCTAAAGTATCTACTGCAACATACCCTATCGTCACCATCGGTAAATCGGGTATATTAGAAGCGTACTCAGCTAAAAATTGTGTGTAGTTAGATTCTTTGAATACTTTGAGAAGATCTTTGTAAGAGCTCTTATCTAGTTTTTTACGATAAAGACCTTTCTTTCCTTCAACAAACTTACGAGCAGATAATTCTACACTACCACCTTTCATAACCTTTATGCTATACACAGGGCATTTTCCAAAGCACATCCCCTTATTTAAGGACATTTCTACCTCTCCCTCTTGGGCCTTAGTGGCATACTTTCCAGCTCCACAGCTAGTCATCAATATTGTAAAAGAAAAAATGGCTAAAATGTACGTAATCTTCATGCTTATTACTAAATCTAAATGACAAAAAATATGTCTCTCAAAAGAGTCAACCTTATTAAGACGTAAACCTATGAGAATTTATTATCAATATGCAGTGCTATGATGCTTAAATTGCAATAAAATGGTAATCCTCTCACCTTTAGTCCACCCTTCTTGCGCTAAGCATAGTCTTTATAAATATCATGCTATTTACTACATTGATATATTTTGAAAAATCTGTTCTTCATTCTTTTAGCAATTGTCATATCCTCAAGCAATACGAGAGATACCATTAATGATAACTGTACAGATAATATAATACAGACTTTGATTGGGAATTTTATAGAGAGGTAATGAAGGAGAATGTCGAGATTATCGACCATGGTTTACCAACGATGGTATTAAGCATTTTATACAAGACAATCCTTGAGCTGTTTTTGCATTAAACCTTTAGAAATGTGAAAAAAAATATCTATAAAGCTAACTCAACAAACTGTCAGAATATTGTAGGAAATATGATGCATCAAGGAATAGTGGGAAGAAGCGTAGAACAAACCAATTAACCCCAAACATTCACCTCTGGTGCAACCTCTACTCCATATTTAGTTAATACGTCAGCTTGTATATCCATAGCGAGTTGCCATATATCACCACCGCTATTAGTGCCATCATTAATGAGGACAAGTGCATGATTTTTGTACACTCCTGCACCATTCTGGCTATGACCTTTCCAACCCGCTCTATCGATAAGCCATCCTGCAGATAGCTTCATCTGATCACCAAACGGGAAAGCCACTATTTCAGGATATTTCTGCAACAAAGATTCGTAAGCTTCTATTGTGACTATTGGATTTTTAAAGAAGCTACCTGCGTTACCAACTACTATTGGATCTGGCAATTTAGAAGCTCTTATATCACATATCACATTACTGATTTGCTTTAATGTTGGTGTTTCTATCTTTCTATTATTCAATTCATTACGGATTGCGCCATAGCTTACATTGATATTGACTTCTTTGCTCAGCATATATGATACGTGAGTGATAATGTATTTACCAGCATCTAGTTTTTTAAATATACTATCACGATATCCAAACTTACAATCCTCTCTGTAATACAACTTTGTCAGTCCGGAAGTCAGAGATATAGCTCTCAGGCTATGAAAGCACGAAGATTGCTCTACGCCATAGGCTCCAATATTTTGTATTGGTGCTGCTCCAACTGAGCCAGGTATAAGAGATAGATTTTGTAATCCTGATAAGTTATGACTAATAGACCACATAACTAGATTATGCCAGTTCTCACCACCGCCCACAGTTACCAATACGTGATTATCATCTTCATCGATAACTTGTATGCCCTTGATCTGATTAAGCATCACAGTAGCCTCTATATCTCCAGCAAGTAATATATTACTACCTCCACCGACTACTTTATATGGATCTCCATATGTAAGTAGGGTATCGTAGATATCCTGCTCGCTGTAAATCTTTATCAGATTACTGCACTGTGCATCTACTCCAAATGTATTGAAAGGTTGTAATGAAAATTTATTCATAGAATAGTTTTATGCTGTGGTCTACTCATGCAGAATAGACCAATATAAAAGCGCGATTTATAATTCACTTTCTGGGTTAGATATCTTTTTCAATTTAGGTAGATTAAAATCATACTGTAGACCAAAATTAAAAGAGCGAGCCTCGGTATCTGGATTATACCCAACTCCAAGTACAGCATGAATAGTAAATCCACTGAGACCAAATCCATAAGCCACTTGACCTACATATGTCTTGAAGTAGTTTCTGTCTACTCCCAATAGAGTATAATCATTTAGTGTGTAAAATAATTCAGTCTTATTCCATTGAACACCCCCACCAATAGACCATCCAAATTTCCCTTCTTTATCCAATCCAGACAGTCCACCAAAATTGAGTCTTCCAACTACCGGAATCGAATGATTACCCAATCCCTTGAAGTCTTTAACTGCTAGTCCAAATAAACCGATTTTGGCCTGTGCTTCGAGTGAGAAAGAAAACTTGGGAGCACCAATCCAAATCTTCGGACCCATACCAAGGTTAAGTAATAAAGATCCATTTCCTTCATGAACATCTAAAAGTTCCTCATTAGGCCCTATACTTTCTGGGTTTTGATACCAACTGTAGATATCATTAGATACTGTAAAACCATAGCCGAACTGTGCATTGAGGATATAAGTAGTACATATCAATGCTGTCATGAGGAATACTTGCTTCATATAGTATGGCAATTTAATTTATTATTTTTCGGTGATCAAATTATAGGTAATATAAAGGTAATACTTAGTCTTTATCTAACTTAGTGATTAGTAGACATTTCGACTTCATTATCCTTTATATCTCAGAGATATATTAGTATAACTGTAGTGTAGAAGCAAATATTACCGCCAATAGTGGGAATTTAGATCGATTTATTGTCAAACTGTAGCTTAGCGAGCTGCTGATATGCGCCGTTTTCTTTGGTATATAGCTCATCGTGAGTACCCTTCTCTACGATCTTCCCTTCATCTAACACATATATACAATCAACATCTCTTATGGTGGAAAGTCTATGTGCAATGATGATCGATGTACGCCCTTCCATCAATCTATCTAGCGCCTCTTGCACCACTCTCTCCGACTCCGCATCTAATGAACTGGTTGCTTCATCCAATAAAAGCACCTTAGGATCTTTAAGTATTGCTCTAGCGATAGCTATTCTTTGACGCTGACCTCCAGAAAGTTTGACCCCACGCTCTCCAACTACGGTTTCAAGTCCCTCCGGAAATCTCTCAATAAATTCTTGGCTATTAGATTGCTTAGAAGCTTCGAGGATTTGCTCATCTGTTGATTTAGGATTTCCATAAAGGATATTCTCCTTGATAGTACCACCAAATAGGATTACCTCTTGAGGTACGACACCTATTCCACGTCTATATGCTGTAAGTGGATATTCTTTTAACGATTTACCACCTACTACTATTTCTCCCTTATCTAGATCATAGAATTTCATCAACAACTGAACGATCGTACTCTTACCTGAGCCAGATTGGCCTACGAGAGCTACTTTCTCTCCAGCTTTAATATGAAGGTTGATGCCTTTGAGCACTTGCATATCTTTTCGAGTAGGATAAGAAAACTCTACATCTCTATACTCGATATCTACATTGAGATTTATCTCTGGTTCGTTTATATAATCGTCTATGTTGATCTCCCCTTCGCTATCTAGTATGGATTGGACACGTTCAGTTGCACCTATAGCACTAGCCAATGATGTAAACAAACTACCAAAACTAGCAATCGCACCACCAATAAAAGTTGTGTATAAAATAAATGAAAATAGATCTCCTACTTCCATATCTACATTTGGATCTTGGACCATAAGTGCTCCTCTCCACAAGATGAAAAATATAGCTCCAAAAAGTACTGTAAGAATAAAAACAAAGAATAGTCCTTTGACCTTTGCAAAATTCAATGAAATCTTTACTATCTCGTCTACAGACTTAGCATATCTCGCGGATTCATACCACTCATTTGCAAATGATTTCACTACGGTAAATGACTGGAATGTTTCTTCTACAATCGTATTTGTCTCCGCCAATTGATCTTGCCTTTTTTTAGATAACTGACGTATGTACCTTCCAAATATCATGGCGATGATCACCACTACAGGTAACGTTAAGAACATTATCAGACTAAGTGTAGGTGTAAGATAAACTAGAATACTAATGCCGACTACTAAAGTAATAATCTGTCTAACGAATTCTGCTAGCGTAACAGAAAAGGCACTCTGCAACTGCTCTACATCCGCAGTAATACGTGATGTCAACTCTCCCACTCTACGCTCCTCGAAAAATGAAACTCGCTGTGTAATGATCTTCGCATAGAGATCATTCCGTAAATCTGCCATCCCTCGCTCAGATACTACTGCAAATAAAACGGTACGGAAGTAAGAAAACACACCTTGCCCTACTACCACGATCAAAAAGATCCAACCATAGTCAGACACCGTAAAATCAAAATTTTGCTTAGGTGTGCCGTTAGCCACATTAGCCATCTCTCCAGCCGCACCAGGAAACACCATAAACATGAGTGATCCTAAGACCAAAAAGATCATACCACCAATAAAGTAACCCATGTAAGGCTTGATATATTTAAATACCTTTAAAGCGTCTCCGACATTCTTCTTAGTCAGTTTGACTTTATCATCATATACCTTTCTTTTTGCCATAGATGCACAAAATTAATTTTTTACTCGGAACGAATGATATGTGGTACGTCAGTATTTAGTCATAGTGTGGGTGCTCAAACATACGGTTAGGAACCTTATATCTAAGTCTTCGCAACATATCGAACCCTGGGCGTTCAGATAATGGGCAATACTTTGTACTCCTTATTCCACACACATTAATAAGGCAATTCTTCTTTAAGTAGAGCCTTACTATAGTTCCTAGTATCACATCATAAATATTTTATCGCATAAAATTATCAATGGAAACTACATACTAACCTATATAACGAATTTTACATCTAAACAACTCCGTCCAATCGTATCCGTGTGACTTAATTGACAACAGTTACTAGTAAATTAAATCGTTGAGAATAGCCACCTCATCCTCAATTCCTCACCATCGGATATATCATTAAGAAAGCATGGGGAGATAATCAACAACTTATTCTTGGTTAATTCTTTAGAATTATATTTCGTCCTAGAGAAAGATAATTAAAAGTGCAGTTAACAGCAAGTTTCAATATTCCTTGTATTATATGTGTTGGCAGCTATTAATTAAAAAAAATGTGAAATAAAATTACATGAGTGCAACGTTATGACAATCATCTGCATAGAGTAAAGTGTTATCGATCGAAAACTAAACAAAATGATGCATCGTATCCAATATGCATTCTTATTAATTAAATGCTTTACTTATCGACACATCCTTATACTTTCCAATTTAGTTTTCTTGCTATTGAAATAATGAAGATTACGTACAAAATTGATGCGTTATACTCTTAAATCAATTGAATATTTTAGTATAAAAAAAACGGCTAGCTCTGCGAACACCCAAACTTAATTAAAAAACATTGTTTGAAAATCAATAGCTTTATTTCAATAGTTATACATAAGTTAAAGCACAAATATCTACAGGTGGCGTAAAACGTAAATCTCCAAAATGTTAAGATGCTATTAATATTGTTCATAGCTATTAAACCTTTGACTACATTTAGAGTATAATTATAAAAACACATAAACTATTTTATGAAGCATAATAACAAACACCATATGTTGATGGCTATAATAATCATGCTATGCAGCTGCATAGTAACAAATGCTCAAAACACTAGCGGCACTATACTATATACACAGAAAATCAATATTCATATGAATCTTCCGATTGAATGGGAAGGAATGAAGGATAAGATTCCTGAGTTTCGTGAATCCAACCATAAGCTTACATTCGGTGACAGCAAAGTGATGTACGAGGCAGTAAAGAATGAAAAGAAAGAGGCCGAAAGAGCTAAAAAAGGTGGAAAAAGAGGAATGAGGGGCATGAGAGGTCGAAAAAGTCAAGAGAAAAGATTCGTTGATCTTAGTACTAATAGCGTAGTGGCGACAAGAGATCTAATGGGCAAAAAATTTCTAGTGACCGGAAAGCCAGAAAAATACAAATGGAAAATGACTGGCAAAAATAAGCAAGTAGGATCATACCTATGCCAAGAAGCGACATGGCAAGATAGTACGACTCAAATCGTAGCATGGTTTACTCCTATGATACCTGTACAAGCTGGACCTGGTGACTATACAGGATTGCCAGGCGTAATACTCCATATGAATATCAATGATGGAGAACGAGAAATTACAGCCACAGACGTACAATTAGGCGAGGTAGGTTCGAGTATACTAGTGGCACCAACAGAAGGAAAAGAAGTAAGCCAAGAAGAATGGTCCAAAATACGTAAAGAGAAAATGAAAGAGATGGAAGAGGAATATGGAGGAAAAGGTAAAGGTATGCGAAAGTTTCTTTTTCGCGGATAAAACAACTACACCTACTTCAACTCCACTATAAAACATCAAGGCGAAAAAATGAAAATATTATACTCAATAATACTAACTATCGTATCACTTACATTATTTGGTCAATCTTACTCGATAGAGGGATATATTACTGATCAGCAAACTGAGCCTCTACCAAGTGCGACAGTAGTTGTACTCTCCCAAATCGATAGTACTATGGCTGGATTTGCATTATCAACTAATGATGGTAGATTTATAGTAAGAAATATAGAGAAAGGAGTTTATCTACTACAAGTGAGTTATCTTGGATATGAGCAGTACAGTGAACAAAAATCCGTCACTGGAGCTAATAAAAAAGTAGATGTCAAAAATATCCAACTTAGTCTAGCATCTAATCAGATAGAAGAAATAGTCGTCAAAGGAGAAACTATACCTATAGAGGTAAAGAAAGACACCATAGTTTACAACGCCAATGCATTTAAAACTCAGCCCAACGATGTAGTCGAAGATTTACTGCGGCAGATGCCAGGAATAGAGGTAGAAGAGGATGGTACGATAGTCGCCCAAGGCGAAGAAGTCCAAAAGGTAACGGTAGATGGTAAAGATTTTTTTGGCAATGATCCAAGTATAGCCACCAAAAACTTACCTGCCAAAGCCATCGATAAAGTAGAATTCTTTGACCAAAAATCTGATAGAGCAGAATTTACGGGAGTAGATGATGGCGAACGAACTAAAACAATGAATCTAGAACTAAAAGAAGATTATAAAAAAGGATTCTTTGGAAATGTAGAAGTAGGCGCAGGATATGAACATGGTGAGGAAGAAACGAGATTTAAATTGCGTGGTAATGTCAATAGATTTTCTAAAAAGTCGCAGCTTTCCATTATTGGAAATCTCAATAATATCAATGAACAGGGTTTCTCAACAAAGGAGTATTACAGCTTCATGTCAAGCATCGGAGGATGGGGTCGTGGCGGAGGCGGCCAAGGTAAAAGTGGCATTAGTATGAATCAAGGACTGAGCGATGGCTATGTAGATACTGGTGCGAGTGGTATCAACTTTAATTATGATCTCACACCAAAGACTGAGATAAGCCTCAGTTACTTTGTCAATGATATAGCAAGCAATATATTCAGCCAAACAAATAGAGAAACATTTATCAATGAAAGCAGAAGCTTCTTTTCTGATGATGAGCTAGATCAGATAAGCGAGAACCGAAGCCACACCATCAACTTAAGAATAGAGCAAGAAATAGATTCAACGCAAGATATCAGGTTAAATTCTTCACTAAATATCAACGATGGGAACATTAACAGTAAAGAACTAAGTGCTAATACTAACAAAGAAGGCTCTTTAGCCAACACTGGAAATACGAACTATCAAAGCAATGCAGATCAGATGACACCGTCTGGTTCTCTTCTTTACCGCAAAAGACTAGGATCGAATGTACCTTGGGTAGTTACCCTTGAAGGTACACTCAACCAAACAGACAACGATGCTAATGGCAATCTAAATTCTGACAACGATTTTGCACCTTCTGATCCAAATATGGATGTAAGGCAGATACTGCTGCAGCGACAACTAGAATCTGATGACGAGAATTCATACCGTGTAGATGCGACATTGACTCAGCCGCTAGGAAGTGGACAATATCTAGATTACAACTATCGCAGAAGCAATACTAGTAACGATGTAGTGACCGATGTATACGATATCGATAACGATATGGAAGTACTCAACACTATACTTTCTACTAGATATTCAAGAGACTACTCTTACAATAGATATGGCCTTGCTTGGCAAAAAGAAGGAGATAAAAGTTCTCTTTCTCTGGGTACATACTTGCAACAATCACAATTAGATGGAGAACTATCTGATATCAATTCAGTAATAGACAATAGCAATTTAGCGATACTGCCAACAGCGCGATTTAGATATGAGATAGACAGAGGTCACAATTTCTCTTTTAGATACAGAACAAGTGTTAACCAACCTACGATTGAGCAACTGCAGCCAGTTCTTGATCAAACGGACCCATTGAATCTCTATCAAGGAAATCCAGATTTAGAAGTAGAGTACAGACATAATTTGAGGATGAATTATATCAAGTGGGACCAATTCAATTTCTCTAGTCTATTCGCATTTGTAACAATAAATTACGCTCGCAACAACATCATCAACCAAACTTCCATAGATGAAAATTTCGTTCAGACTACATCGCCTATCAATGTAACTGATGATCTCAGTATAAGAACTAATCTTAGTTACTCGAGACCATTAAGATCGCTAGGCGCTAAAATCAGACTTTTTACTAATAACACTTATCAAAATTCAATTCAATTCATTAATACTGCAAAAAATGATGTGAATAGATTTAACACTTCCATAGGATTTACAATAGAAAACAGAAATAAAGATAATTTCTCTATCAGCGGTACGGCCAGACTTACACAAAATACGAACATATATTCAGAAAATACTGAGCAAAATCTAAGCTATCTGAATCAGTCTTACAGGGTAGGAACAAGATTAGATGCTGTCAAGTCTTGGTCATTTGCCTCGGATTTGGATGTCCGCCATTACTCTGAGCAAAACTTCTCTCCAACAGAGACCATTCCAATTTGGACAGCTAGTATCAGCAAATATTTCTTGGAAGGCGATAAGGGAGAATTTAGACTATCTGCACACGACTTACTCAACCAAAATCAAAGTATAATCCGTACGAGTAATGCCAACTACGTACAGAATGAAACAATAAATACCCTTGGAAGGTATCTTATGGCAAGCTTCCTTTATAGCTTCTCCAGTACTAGTGGCAAAACCGGTAGTGGTGCCAACAAAAAAATCATGAGGATGCATTGATGATAGATTAATTAATCTAATCGATACTTTGATAATTAAATTATTTTGCCAAAGCTGGGGCTTTTCTTAGAATCCTTTCTTATAAGAAAATCGCTCTTTAACTACTTTTGTCTTTTGATATTAAAGTATCTCTCTTCTTCTTGCCGGCTTTCATGGCCTCTCCCATTTGCTGAGATGCAGTAAATGATGTTACCATTTCGGAAAGCATATCAGATCCAGATGTCGGACTATTAGGTAATAATATCAAATTACTATTTACGTTTTCCCCCATACTCTGTAACGTATCATAGTGTTGTGTAACTACAATCAGTGCAGATGCTTCTTGGGAATTAATTCCTACTTTATTGAGCATATCTACTGAATCCTCAAGACCTTTTGCAATTTCACGACGCTGATCAGCAATACCTTGCCCTTGTAGCCTTTTGCTTTCTGCTTCTGCCTTTGCTTTGGCTACAATACGAATTCTCTCTGCCTCTCCATCGTACTCTGCAGCTGTTTTTTCGCGCTCGGCAGCATTAATTCTGTTCATTGCATTCTTTACTGCTATATCAGGATCGATATCTGTAACGAGTGCTTTCACGATCCCGTATCCATAGTTATTCATAGCTTCTGCGAGCTCTCTCTTAATGGCCACAGCTATATCGTCTTTGCGAACAAATACATCATCAAGTTTCATCTTGGGCACCTCTGCTCTGACTACATCGAATACATATGATGTAATCTGATCGTAAGGAATCTCGAGTTTATAGAAAGCATCGTAAATCGTATCTCTTTGAATCTTAAATTGTACAGATACCTTAGTTTTAACGAATACGTCATCAAAAGTTTTAGTCTCAACCATTACGTCTAGCTGTTGAATCTTCATATTGACTCTACCTGCCACTCTATCGAAGAAAGGAATTTTGAAATTTAATCCAGGATTCTTTATAGAATGAAATTTTCCAAATCGCTCTACAATGGCAAATGTCTCTTGCTTTACTGTAAATAGTCCAGTCAGCAGGAGAATTAATATCAAAAATGTAAAAGGTGCAAATACTATTAAATTTCCCATGATTGCTTATTTTTTATGATTGCTTAAAAACAAATCTAGCGGCTACGCAACTAGAATTGTACTAATAATACAATTAAGATAGAGGAAAAGTCGCATTGTCGAGAGCTTTCTCTATTAAAATGAAATTAAAGTCAATAAACGTCGGCTAGAGTCATTTTTATTTTTGGACCTAGACCTCTAAAAATATATCTGCAATTTTAACCCTTCTATAATACACCAACTGTAGTCAAGCATCGTTCGCAAAATATGTACTTTTACCATCGTAATCTATTTTACATATACTATAGACTACAAATTTTTACTAATAAATGATTAATCACATCTTGCACATCCATCAATCTTTTAGACTAGTTATATGTATAACCTTACTATGTACCTTAAGTACAAGTGTAGTGGCTCAGCGTGATATCTTATCATCAGATGATGAACTAGGTATAAGACGTAAAGATGACTTAAATGGCTTTGATAGCTTACAGATCGGTAAGGACCCCAATGTAGTGGATAGTACAATATTCAAGTACTTTACATTACAAGATATATCTAATCTCCGAGAATTTGGAGATACTACTCTAGATCAAAATTTGTCTTACTCCGATCCAGCAAGAGATCCATCTAAGCCAAGTGCCAACTTAGGTACAGTAGCTTCGGCTAGTCATCCTTTATTATATACACCATCTCAAGTCACTGGATTTCACAGTGGATTTCATGAGTATGATACTTACAACTTTACTATAGACAGGTTTAAATACTACAAAACTAATAGGGCGATATCAGACCTTTATTTTTCTACTATTGGTAATCTGCAGAATCTGAGTCTAAAGACAGACTTTACTAGAAATTTTGAAGATGGAATCCAGTTAAGTATTAATTATCAGCGATTTTCAAATCTAGGATTTTACTCTGAACAGCGTGCGCGTACAACCAACTTTGGCACTGGACTTTGGTTTCAGTCTCCCACAGATAAGTATAATTTATTTTTCACTTTCGTGTCAAACGTAAATACTGAAGAGCAAAACGGAGGCATTACTACAGATACTTTATTCGGAACCGAATTTGCTGAATTCCGAACGGCCATTCCCACTAATCTAACAGATGCCAATACCAGATATCAACAGAGAGGAATACGATTCTCGAATTACTATAAGTTAGCCTCTCCAGATAGTACTAACTGGAACCTACAACTGCAATACGATCTAGAGTATGATTGGAACTACTGGAACTATGACGATGTCCTTACTAATAGCTCTACCGATACATTACTATATCAAAAATATCTTACCGACACTAGAGGTGCTCGAACCTATATTACAGATAACAATCTATCACAAGCGGCATATTTACATGGTATTGGACCTAATGGATATCAAGGTAAATTAGGCTTGCAGTATGACAGGCATAAAATAAGTCAAGCTAATAGAGATAGTACAATCAATGACCTTAGCCTAAAATATAATGTAAGTATTCCTTTTGTCAAATCACTGCAGCTTTACAGCAAAGGATCTATAGGCTTAGGTGCTAATGCTGGATCGTTCGATTTAGATGGTTATGTAAATCTGAAAATAAAAGACTGGGCAACACTAAAAGGTGGTGCTAATCTGTTTAGACGATCTATCGAATTAATAGAAGATGAATTCTGGATTAATGATGTCAAAATATTTGACAATGATTTTAGTAAGCCATTTGGATCTAAGTTCTACGGTGCACTCAATATACCTAAGCTCAACACAATAATTTCTCTCAAGCAAACATTTGAGAACAACCCTATTCTTTGGGGCTATAATGCGTTACCCTATCAACTAGAGGAAATATTATCTACTACTCAACTCAATGCGCAGATACATCTAATATGGGGAGGATGGCACATGGACAACTATCTACAGTATCAGATATTGAGCGAAGATTTGATTGATCTACCTAATTATATGAGTACTCATAAATTCTATTGGGATGGTGATATATTCCATAAAAATATGAACCTGCGAATAGGAGTACAGACTAGATTAGTGCCTGAGTATACTGCTCAGAGATTTATACCTGTTATAGGTAGATTTCATGAAGGTGTAAATCCATTGCAATTCTATCCTGACACAGATTTCTTTATTTCATTCAAAGTACAATCATTTAGAATGTTCCTGCAAGTGCAGAATATTACAGAATTCTGGAGTAGCGACAAAGATATCAATTATCAAGTTGAAAATCATCCTCAATATGATTTCACATTCAGGTATGGTGTTAGATGGGTACTGTTCGATTAGTTTATATCGAGTAAATGCTAATAATTAGAACTAAAAGAAGTCCCACCTCTTTTGATACTCTAACTATAGCCTACTTTTATTTCTTACATTTGGGTATAAATTATGACCATGAAAAATTTAATTCACATCTTATTCATTGTCGTTCTTTTCGTTCAATGCGGAGATAAGCAAGCAACATCACATCAAGATACCAACTTAGGAGAAATTGAATTCAAAGTGAGTAGTTCAGAGGAAGCTGCTCCTTATTTTCATGAAGGATTATTATTGTTACACAGTTTTGAGTTTGAAGATGCTGCCGATAAATTTGTGAAAGCTCAGCAAATAGATTCTAATTTTGTAATGGCTTATTGGGGGGAAGCGATGACATTTAATCACCCACTTTGGAAAGAGAGATATAGTGAAGAAGGGACTGCAGCACTTAAGAAATTGGCTGACACAAAAAAAGATAGACTCACAATGGCAAAGACACCTCTCGAATTCGATCTATTGGAGGGTGTTGAAATTTTATATACCATCGGTGATAAAAATGAGCTAGATATAGCATACAAAAATCACATGGAAAAACTATATAAGAAGTATCCAGAACACCATGAAGTTGCTGCATTCTATGCACTATCATTACTAGGATCATCTAAAAGCAGAAAAGATGACGACAATTATGAAGTAGGTGCAAAAATAGCTCAGAGTATATTAAGTGAAAATCCTCATCACCCAGGTGCATTACATTATTTGATTCATTCGTATGATGATCCAGACCATGCGACATTAGCTCTAGATGCAGCAAATAGATATTCTAAAGTTGCACCAGATGCAGAACATGCTTTGCACATGCCTTCTCATATTTTCGTAGCACTAGGTATGTGGGATGAAGTTATCAATTCTAATATCGCTAGTTACGAAGCTAGCGTAGTCAGAATGAAGAAAAAAGAACTAGATAATGACGCTAGAGGCTACCATGCTTTTAAATGGTTAATGTATGGATATTTGCAAAAAGGAGATTTTGAAAAAGCCAGAGAGATGGTGTATGACATGAAACAATATTGCGAAGAAAAGCCATCTAGTAAAGCTCGCGCACACTACATTATGATGAAAGCGGATTACCTTACGGAGTCTGGTAATTGGATAGATTCTATAGCCAATGATATTGTTGACTTAGAAAAATTGAATTTACAGACTCAAGGAGTTCAAATTTTTACTCAAGGAATGTCGGCATATATGGAGGGAAATAAGAATTCCTTAAATGCTGCAATCAATGATCTTAATATAATGCAAACTGATTCAGAGACTCAAATGGTAATCGGTACACCTAAAATGTGTAGTGGCATATCTAGATACTTACAACCTCCATCTGTGAATGAGGTAAATAGTATCAAGGTCCTAAAATATGAGTTAATGGCATTTTCTGCCCTGCTTAACAAGAATGAAAAAACTGCCGAAAAATGGATGCAACAAGCTACAGAAGCAGAAGAAACTACAACTTACAACTACGGACCACCAAATATTGTAAAACCATCTTTTGAATTATACGGTGAATGGTTAGTAGAAAAAGACAGAAAAAAAGAAGCTCGCCAACAGTTTGAAAAAGTACTCGAACGAGCGCCTAAAAGAAGATTGGCAATAATGGGTCTGGAGAATACTAAATCCTAAAACTACAATACAGTTAATGCGGCATTAAATGATACTAACTGCATAGTTGGCATTCTCACTAAATTAAAAAACATGACTATAAATAATTCTAAAAAAGACTTTACTTATTCCTATATAAGACAGCGTAAACTGATTTATTAAATTTCTAGTCTAATCTCAATATCAACCAAGAAGCTATTTTTATTCGTTCCAATATCATCTCCTTTAATCCAATTTGTCGATCTGAAACTATAAGCGACATCAGCAAATAAAATAGTCAAATCAAGAGCAATACCTAAATAAAAATAGTGAAATTTAAATTAATCACTTTAGCTACTATTATTTCTTCACTACTTTCTTATAATTACATATCGTAGTTAGGCTTGATAACATGTTTTCCTTTATCATAAAAGTCTTCTATAATCTGAACCACTTCATCAACATCGTCGGTTATAGGAATCATATCCATATCTTTAGCACTTATATTGTTATACTTATCTAGCATAGTATTTTTGACCCAGTCAACTAATCCTTGCCAAAATTCTTTACCTACTAGAATCACAGGAACGTTTGTTATTTTCTTAGTCTGTATCAGTGTCAACACTTCGAAAAGCTCGTCTAGTGTACCAAAACCTCCTGGCATAGCTACAAAAGCTTGTGCATACTTTACGAACATCACCTTACGTACAAAGAAATATCTGTGATCAATATTCTTATCTGGATCTATATATGGATTGTGTGATTGCTCAAATGGAAGGTTGATATTTAAGCCTACAGAAAGTCCTCCATTCATATATGCCCCTTTGTTTGCGGCTTCCATGATTCCTGGACCGCCACCAGTGATTACTCCAAACCCTGCTTCAACCAATCTCTTCGCTACATCTACCGCCAATTGGTAATATGGATCTTCTGGTTTAGTTCTCGCGCTACCGAATACTGAGATGCATGGCTCCAATTTATTCAATGTTTCAAATCCATCTACAAACTCTGCTAACACTTTGAACATAGTCCAACTATTCTCTCCTTCTAGCTTTGTCCATTGTTTTCTATGTACGCCAGTTTCGTCCTTTTTGATTTCGTTTTCACCACTCATAATATTATTATTTTATCTTTTTTTTTAATAGCCCGCCAACTTATTGACTGACAGAATAAGACCTAAACAATGAACTTCCCATCACTATTTAGGTCTTTATTATTTTATAGAATATGCCAGTGATTAAGCAGGCACACCTTTATACTTTTCAAATTGTTCTCTGGCAAATTCGATGAACTTTTCCTCGCTATCAAACTGATCTAAAATAGATTGCAATTTTGATCTATTATCAGCATTATTGACTACATAGTTTTGCACGTCTTTTTTGCCTATCTGATCACCACTCAATATTATTAGCCTTTCTACAACGTTTCTTAACTCTCTTATATTTCCTGTCCAGTTATTCCCTTTGAGTAGTTCCATAGCGGTAGCATCTACTTTTTTTATAGGAGTACCGTATTCTGAACAGATATTCTTTACGAAATGCTCTACCAACTGAGGTATATCTTCTCGTCTATCGTTCAGTGCAGGAACATCAATCAGTATTACAGCTAGTCTATGATAAAGGTCCTCTCTGAATTTACCTTTACTAATTTCAGCTCTTAAATCTTTGTTAGTTGCGGCTACTACTCTGACATCAACTCTGATCTCTTTCTCCCCACCTACTCTTGTTATCCTACTTTCTTGTAAAGCTCTCAATACCTTGGCTTGAGCAGAAAGTGACATATCTCCTATTTCATCTAGGAATAGAGTGCCACCGCTGGCTAACTCAAATTTTCCTATACGCTGCTTATGAGCTGAGGTAAATGATCCTTTTTCATGACCAAATAACTCCGACTCTATAAGTTCAGAAGGTATCGCTGCACAGTTTACTTCTACAATAGGATTAGCGTTACGATTACTCTTTTCGTGTAGCCATCTTGCTACTAACTCCTTACCAGCTCCGTTAGATCCCGTGACTAGTACTCTTGCCTCTGTAGGAGCTACTGTATCTATAGTCTCTTTTATAAATTGAATTGGAGCTGAGTTACCTATTATTTCTTGTACTGCTGACTTCCTAGTCACTTTGCGCTGCAAAGTGTTTTTCTCTGTAATTAAACTTGATTTGTCCATTGCATTACGGATAGTAATGAAAAGTCTATTAAGATCTGGCGGCTTTTGAATGAAATCGAATGCTCCTTTCTTTACAGAATCTACAGCCGTGTCTATATTACCATGACCAGAGATCATAATCACAGGTATATCTGGCTTAAGTATTTGGATTCGCTCCAGCGCTTCCATACCATCCATCTTAGGCATTTTAATATCCATGATGATCACATCATAATCATTCTGCTTAAGCTTGACAATAGCGTCTAATCCATCAGATGAATCATCAACCTTGTATTTCTCCAATTCGAGTATATCCCTGAGTGTATTACGAATCCCTTTGTCGTCATCTACGATTAATATCTTAGCCATAGCCTTGTAGTTTATCTATTACTATAACCGCTTGATGATTAATCTATTGCAGCTATAATGATAGTTATTGCTTATTAAGTTGCGTAGAAATAGATATTCCTACTAATGAGTAAATATACATTAAATATTTATTTAATAAGTAAATAACTGTGAAATAAGTGTTTATCTAATTATATATGACTTTAAGCTTGTGTTTCCAAGGCGCCCAAGCCTATACTATACTAATCCAAAAAAGACTTACTATAATTTGGCGACACACCACTTTAAAGATATGGTATTAACTCAGCTTAGAAACAATCTCGTGTTTTCAGAAAACCTCTAGCATTTAGAATATTCTTATTTAATAACTTTACAATGTTGTTACTGATGAATCAGTACGTTCGATATTATATTTTGATTGCAGATAGGATTTACTTCGATGATAAAAAGCCTGTAGAGATATCCTAGAAAAGGATTTGGGTATAAATCCAATTCCAGTAAAAGGTAATTCTTGAAGAGAAGTTTAGGTTGTGGAATACGACTGTGTTCGTCCTACTTAAAGCAATAAATTCAACATAGTTACATCTGCCTAAAAAATAAACTAAGTTATAAAGGCAAATTTCCTTGTTATATTCGACCTGATCATGAGCTTAAAGAATCTCTTATAATTCAATACAAGTTGAGCACGAGAACAGTACAAACTTACGTTTCCTATTTAGCCCAGTTTTCTCAACAATTCAATATTCCTTCTAGAAATTTCATCGGTATCTCCGTATGATTCAATAGCTTTTTCTACTTGATCTCTGCGCAATACATGAATCATAGGATAAGGCGATCTATTCGTCTTATGTGATGGATCTTTAGCATCTTCTCCAGCGAATAGATAATCTGGATGGAATGCTACCACCTGATATTCTGCATCATAATCACTATCTTCTAATATTGCCTCAGAGGTATAGTAGAAATCTAAAAAGTCTGAATAATCTGGAAATTGAGTGAGATACAAAAGAAAAAAAGTAGAAATTTTTTCTGTCTTAAGCTTCGATATAAAACTTAGTATGAGAAGCTCTATATTTTCACCTCTTTCTACGTAATATCGTACCTCTTGATGATCCAATACCCTCTTGGCAAATGGACAAATATTATGATGGATAATAAAATTATGTATCCATTCTTTCGTCGCTTGTATTTTGTGATATTCCTGCATATTACATCAATATACCATTTTATGCTATTACCTAATTAGATTAAACCTGCTTCTCTCAACATTTCTCTATGATCTTTCTCTATAGTAATCCAAAATACGTTCATAGGTACTTTATTAATATACCTTTGTCGAAATGTCTGAGGCTGCATTCAGCTCCAAGCAGACTACTTTGCTGTCTATCTAAAAGCTTCTCAGCTTTGCACTCTAAAGCATCTTACGTCGTCACTAAATCTTCGTTAGAGCTTATTTATATTCGCCGCAGCCACTAGTTTGGCGACCTGACATCCTCAACTCCTAAAGCAATTTCTTACTTGACTCGTAATATATCTAGTAATTTACTCCTTCCTATTTGCTTTTTCCTCCATCGTCTCACCCTTACTCGTGACATGTAAGGCCTCCTTTTAATTAATAATTCTAGATTTTCATAATGTGAGTCGACACCATTAGCCACTAAAAGTTAATTATAGACTAACTCGACTTGTACTAAACTACGTATATTAACCCACTTATAGATATAACATAAGTGCCATATGTCAAGTAAAAAGTCAAGCCGCCAGGAAAGAAGGGCTGCAGAGAGAAAGCTAAAGAAATCAGAAAACGCTGCTACTGTAGACATTGCTAAATCAACTCAATCCAATGGTATTCCTTTTTATTGGATGTATGGATTGATTGCTATTGTCCTAACATTCATCTGTTTCAGCAATGTAGGAGGCTTAGAATTTGTCAATTGGGATGATGATAAAAATTTTTCTGAAAATCCAGCAGTAGTAAACTTCAACATGGGAGATTTTGCCGCATTGACATCAGAAATATTCAGCTCACATGTCATTGGTAATTATAACCCATTGACTATTTTCTCCTTTGCTATGGACAAGGTTATGTTTGGATTAGATAATCCGGGAGCATGGCATTGGGAAAATCTCCTCTTTCATCTCCTTTGTGTTTTTCTAGTATATCGCATCAGTTTACTACTTGGACTTAGTTGGAAGGGTGGACTATTTGTCGCCATTCTATTCGGTATACATCCGATGAGAGTAGAGTCCGTGACATGGGTCACTGAGCGCAAGGATGTATTATTTGGCTTCTTCTTTCTTTGGGCATTATACATATACATTCGTAGTAAGATCACAACCAATAAATTCGATGTTTTATGGATTACCGGTCTAATGATATTATCATGTCTGGCTAAAATACAAGCCGTTGCCTTACCATTGACTATGCTGGCTGTGGACTATTATATGGACAAAGACTTAAGTTTCAAAAACATATTATCTAAAGTACATTACTTCATCATATCCCTAGCTACAGGACTGGTTGGTATACACTTTCTAAATCTACAAGGGTCAATTGAAGATGTTGATAAATTTTCCTTTTTTCAAAGGATATTTATTGGTGCATATTCATTCATAGTATACTGTGTAAAACTTATCGTCCCTTACGAATTATCTCCTTTGTACCCATATCCAGAATCTTTGCCCTGGTATATTTTTGGAAGTATTATAGCCTTGCCAATCGTTCTATTCATCTTATGGAAAGCACACAAGCTGGGTAAGAAACATATCGTATTTGGTTTAGGAGTATTCATTTTCAATATTATATTCCTCTTGCAGATATTAGGAGCTGGACAGGGATTTCTAGCGGATAGATTTAGCTATATCCCCTACCTAGGTTTGTTCTTTATATTAGGATATTACTTTGATCAATTCACCAAGAATGATCATAGACTTAGGACAAGTACTTTTGCTCTAAGCGGACTATTTGTAATAGCTATGGGTGTCATGACTTTCAACCAAAATAAAATCTGGAAGAACAGTGGTACTATGTGGAGTCATGTACTTAAGTATTATAAAAATACTGATCTACCTTATGGCAATAGAGCTAACTATTATCGAGATGCAAAAAAATACGATCTTGCATTATCTGACTACGATAAAGCTATACGGCTCAAGCCTATTAATCCTGAAGCCCTAAACAGCCGCGCAAGATTATATTTCAATAAAGGTGGCGCAGAAAATCTCAAACTAGCGGCGGCTGATTACAATACTGCAATAGAAAAGAAACTCTCATTACCCAAGGGTCCGGATCGTGATGAATCTCTTGGAGAATATTATATTAACCTCGGTGCAACTTATGCTATGCTCGGCAATCGTACAGGTGCAATAGAAGAATTTAATAGAGGGCTAGAGTTGAAGCCTAATCATGTTACTGGTTATCTCAATCGATCAGTGATATACAATCAATTGGGTGACTACCCTAACGCTTTGAAAGATATAGAAACCTACTTTGCATACAATCCATACAATGCTGATCTCTGGTATGAAGCTGGAAGACTTAAGCGCGCCTTGAATCGACTTCCTGAAGCAGTAAAAGATTATACTGAAGCAATTAGACTCAATGGTAAAAAGGGTATATACTATTACGAAAGATCACGCACGCAAAGTCAACTTAACCAAAGAAATGCGGCTAAAAGAGATTTAGCTAAGGCTATACAGCTAGGTTACGCTAGGGTCGATCCGGAGTATAGAGCACAGATGGGGATGTAATTTATACAGAGAAAGTATAACGTACCAAGAGTGGACTCAAACAATAGGATGAGAGCAATAATTGGCTTTCAACGCGTGTTTCGACCACTTTAAGAACATATATCTAAACTTAATTTGATTACAAAGCTGAAGCTTCGAAAACATTAGAGCAAAATCTGTAATTTCGCTTTATGATCATCAGCTTAGAAATACAGAATTACGCTATTATAGAAAAGCTTCATGTTGCCCTTGACAAAGGCCTCAATATCATCACTGGTGAAACTGGTGCAGGTAAAAGTATACTACTCGGAGCATTGGGCCTAATCATGGGTAAGCGTGCAGATACCAAAGTTCTTTATCATCAAGATCGTAAATGTATCGTTGAGGCTAGTTTCAATATAAAGAGTTATGATCTCAAAGGCTTCTTCGAAGCTAATAATCTCGACTATGAGATAGAATTAATCATACGTAGAGAGATTTCTCCAGTAGGTAAATCTAGAGCATTTGTGAATGATACGCCAGTAACTTTGGCTATCCTGCAAGAACTCACAAAGTCATTGGTTGATATGCATCAGCAGTTTGATACGCTGGATATTCATAGCTCTAAGTGGCAAATGGAAGTTCTCGATAGTCTTGCTGGCAATACTAAGTTACTATCAGCTTATCAATTAGAATTTAAAGAATACAAAGTAGCCGAAAAGCGGCTTAAAACTTTAGAAAAAGAAGCGGCCAATGCGCTCAAGGAATTGGACTATATCACTTTCCAGTTTACAGAGTTAGATGAAGCATCTCTAGAGTTTGATGAACAAGAATCAAAAGAGCAACTCCTCAATCGACTAGCAGGAACAGAGGATATCCAACGTGTCGCGAATAGTGCATATTTTGCGATTGATGAATCTGAGCAATCTATAATCAATCAATTACAGATAATTTCTCAAGACTTAGACAATATCAAAGAATTAGATCCTAAGTTGTCAGAAAGCTACGACCGTATACTATCGAGCCTAGAGGAACTTAGAGATATTGCTGCTGTACTACAAGACGTCAACGAAAGTGTAGAACACGATCCTAATCTCGCTCAAGAGACAAAAGAGAGACTGGATATGATATATCGTTTGCAGAAAAAACATCAAGTAGTCTCAATAGAAGAATTACTTACAATACAGACTGATCTTCATACTAGGATCAACTCACAACAAAAGATGGATGGCGAAATCAATGAGATTGCCTCTAAAATGCATAAACTTGAGACCAACCTCAAAGTGACTGCTAAAAAGCTGTCAACTAACAGAAAGAAGATCGCAAAATCATTTGCCAAAGATATAGAAATGTTACTTGCTACCCTATCGATGGAACATGCCAAAATAGATGCAAGACTTACAGATTCAGACCAACTCACTCCTAATGGAATGGACAAAGTAGACTATTACTTTTCCGCAAATAAAGGAGGTACACTTGGAGCTCTTAAAAATGTAGCTTCAGGAGGTGAGATCAGCAGACTCACACTTGTCATCAAATCTCTGGTAGCTTCATCGATGGCTTTACCTACGTTGATATTTGACGAAATCGATACGGGAGTATCAGGAGAAGTAGCCAATCGAATGGCAGAGATCATAAGTAAGCTTGCTAAAAAGCATCAGGTTATGAGTATTACTCACAGTCCCCAGATCGCAGCCAAAGCCCAGCACCATTACTTCGTATATAAGCATGAAACTGAGACGCGGACTATTACCAATATAAAGTTGCTATCTGCAAATGATCGTATCTTAGAGATTGCCAAGATGTTGAGTGGAAACCCTCCAAGCGATGCAGCAGTTGCCAACGCTAAAGAATTGATTGGAAAAAAGATATAATTATCTGGAGATGTTCTGAAAATTTGATGCAACCGTAAATACTGAACTAACAGAAGTTTAAGCCCAAAAAATAAATACAAAAAAACCTCTCAAAATCTTATTCGAAAGTAATTTGAGAGGTTTTCTATTTATCTTAAAATACACTTTTGTGATCCTATTACAGGCTCAAGACATCGGGCTCCATTCCCATGCTACTAAATCCCCCATCGTGTAAGAGGTTTTGCATTGTCACCATTCTAGTAAGATCAGAAAATAAAGTCACACAGTAATCTGCACATGCTTGGCTAGACGCATTACCCAACGGAGACATCGTATCAGAATAACTGTAAAAATCAGAAAATCCTTTCACACCGCTACCTGCAGTTGTCATTGTTGGTGATTGAGATATGGTATTAACTCTTACTTTAGATTTTTTACCCCAGTGATAACCAAAACTACGAGCGAAACTCTCAAGTAACGCCTTAGACTCAGCCATCTCGCTATAGTCAGGAAATACTCTCTGTGCAGCCATATAACTAAGCGCTACTATTGACCCCCACTCATTCATGGCATCAAGCTTCATAGCAGTCTGCATCACCTTGTGAAATGATATCGCAGATATATCGAATGTCTTGAGCATCCAATCATGGTTGAGGTCTGTATATTCTTTTTTCTTTCGCACATTGATCGACATACCGATAGAGTGAAGTATAAAATCTAATTTACCACCTAATATCTCTTGACTCTTTACGATCAGATTATCTAGATCTTCCATACTCGTAGCATCAGCAGGGATTACCTCAGCACCTATAAGATCTGCTAGATCTTGAATTCCACCCATACGAAGTGCAACAGGGGCATTAGTCAATACTATCTTAGCGCCTTGCTCATGGCATTTTAGTGCTGTTTGCCATGCAATAGACTTTTCATCTAGAGCACCGAATATGATTCCTACTTTTCCTTCTAATAGTCCGTTTGCCATTGTTCTTGATTTGATTTTTATAGATTTAACTAATTACCTTTAGTCCAAAGGTAATCTTTTTGCAAATAGCCAAATAGGTGAGCATAATTAATTATTCTTTTTTCTCGTTTTAAAATATTAATATAACTATAAGTCATATGCGCGCAAATTCTATTTTATATTTTTCAATACTACTTATAGCCGGCAATGCTACAGACATCAAAGCCCAAAATATCGACTCTTTAGCATTTATAGAAGGTATAACTATCTTGTTTGAAAGTGCCGAAGATCGACTTACAACAGATGATGAAGTTCAGATAGATAACCTTATTTCGAAGCATTTAAATACAACATTATATAGGATCGAAGGACATACAGATGATGTTGGTAGTATAGAATACAATACCGAACTAGCTGCACGAAGAGCTAATAGTGTTAATCGCTATTTGACTGAAATCAAACATATAAAGTCTGCAAATATATTTACCAATTCGTACGGAGAAATGAAACCTGCAGAAAGTAATCTACATGAAGAAAGCCGAAAATATAATCGACGAGTAAATCTAAGTATATATACTCATAAGGCTATGCGAAAGATAAGTGGAATCGTTAAACTAGATAGCATAGACACCACAACAATAGCTAAGATATTATTAAGTGGAAAAGACTTTAGTGATTCTACTTTCACCTTACCCAATGGAAGTTGGTCGATATTGGCTCCAGATAGTGTATTTGTAAAATTAGATATATCAGCCCCTAATTATTTTTTCTATTCCAAACGAATAAAAGTTACTGAAGCACTAGACAAACGTCAAATAAATATTGAGCTTCCCAAGTTGACTATAGGTAAAGTATACGACATGCCAAATTTTTATTTCAGAGGAAATTCACCAAAACTACTTCCATCCTCCGAGCCTACTCTCCAATTACTATACGGTACTATGGCTTCTAGTGATATTTGTATACATATTAAAGGCCATGTGAATTATCCTAATGCTCCACCAGTTCCAATATCTCATAACTATTATAAGTTGTCTGAGGCGAGAGCAAAGACAGTGTATGATTACCTAGCTAAAAATGAAATCAAAAACCAACGAATGAAGCACACTGGTTATGGCAACTGGGAAATGGTCTATCCTAATGCGAAAAAAGAGGCTACTATGAAAAAAAACAGGCGAGTAGAAATTGAAATAGTGTCATGCCTTAAGAATTGAAAGATGACCAATATTATATGTATTTTTTTATCCTAAGATAGCAGTCACTTATCTCTGGCTCTCATACGACTTTATATAAAGTAAACTACTGAAAATGAGAAAGATAGCTATTGCCGGATCAAAAATATACCGTATGAAATTTAATAAGGAAGCCATAGAAGCCAATGGCTATGAGTCCTATGGGACCAAGTGCACACGGAGGTTTCTGAAGAATATCGTTACGACAAACTTATTAACGATCTAACTATCGCAGCTTTAACGTACCTTGATGAGTAATGCTGCATCTTTTCAACTATATCTAAATAGAGACTATTAAGCGTTGACATATGAAGAAAAGATAGACACAAGCTTTTTCTTTATAAAAGAGCAATGGACAAATTGTTGCACAGGACCAGCACTCCAAAAAATGGAGTTTCACGCTCTTAAACTTAATGAAGTTAATTCTTCAGAAGTAACATTTTACAATCTGAACGACCCAGCGAAATTCAGTAGATATACTTTCCTAAAAAAAGAAGAGGATAAGTACAAAACTCAATAACTTTATAATCTTAGATAACTAAAATTCATGAGCCATGAAGCATATATATAATGTGAGAGAAATCAATATGCATATAAAAATAGGGTAACGCAGAGAATACAGAAGTGCCAACTGATGTTTTAATTTTTAATCAAAAAAGTATTAACAGAAAATGACATAACAAAATTAATTCTATTCGTAAAGAATATACTAAATGATACTAATCTAAACAGATATCTACCAAGCGCTCTACCCTCTAAAAATTGCTTTCAATATAATGATGAGTAAAGTAAGGAATACCTAAGCTGTAACTAAAAAACAACTTTCCAGATTATTAAGTCGAGTTTCAACTACACAACAAGTCTTCAAGCCAATCAAGGGACTTGATAGCATTCTCAAATTATAAGGTTTCTATTAAGTATAAAAAAATATTTACCTTCAACGCTTAACACAATATCTAAAAGCTAAGATGAAAAGAATTTTATTATTACTTGTTGCACTTATATCTATCAATGTAATTCAAGCACAAGACAAAAAAGACAAAAATAAGAAGGAAGTAAAGAAAAAATATGAAGAAATCATTACTAATGATGCAGAATCTTCTGAAGGATTATGGTATACTCACAAGCTAGATGGTAAACATTATTTCGAATTGCCAGATTCAATTTTAGAGCAAGAAATATTGGTCGTGAGCCGAATCTCGGGATTCGTCAAAGGCCTCAATTTCGGTGGCGCAGGTGTAAAATCTAAGCCTCAACAAGTAATCCGATGGCAGAAAATGGATGACAAAATATTGTTAAGATCAGTATCATACAATAGTGTGGCGAGCTTCGAAGACCCTATCTACGAGTCAGTGCAAAACAACAACTTCGAACCTATCATCAAAATGTTTGATATTGCTGTAGAAGGAAAAGGAACTTCCGTAATTGAGATCGGAGACCTTTTTACATCAGATATACCTATGATCAGCGCAGTGAGTGCCAAACAGAAGAAAGATTTTGGTATCAAGGGAGTTGACTCTAAAAGAAGTTTCGTTAAGTCAATGAAGTCATTTCCTGACAATGTAGAAGTAAGACATGTACTAACATACAAAGGAGGAAAAGACCTTCCAGACAATAAGATTACAGGTACCATGTCTGTAGAGATGAATCAATCTTTCATAGTACTGCCAGCCGAGCCAATGGAGCCAAGATATTATGATGACAGAGTGGGCTATTTTTCAGTACGTCAGACAGACTATAGCTCTGATAATCAGAGAGCATCTAATCGAAGATTTATAACTAAGTGGAGATTAGAACCTAAAGATCCAGCAGCATATGCTAGAGGTGAATTAGTAGAGCCAATAAAGCCAATTATATACTATATCGATCCAGCTACACCTACTCAGTGGATACCTTATCTTAAGGCTGGAGTCAATGATTGGCAAAAGGCATTTGAGGCTGCAGGATTTAAGAAGGCAATCATGGCTAAGGAAGCTCCATCCAAAGAAGAAGATCCTGATTGGTCACCAGAAGATACGAGATATTCCGTGATCAGATATGTATCTACAGATATACAAAATGCTATGGGACCTCACGTACATGATCCGCGTACTGGAGAGATATTAGAGTCAGATATTATTTGGTATCATAACGTGATGAAGCTACTGAGAAATTGGTTTTTCATACAGACCTCTGCGATCAATCCTGAGGCGAGAGGAGAAAATTTTAAAGTCGAAACTATGGGTCGATTGATCCAATTTGTATCTGCTCACGAAGTCGGACACACACTTGGTTTACCGCACAATATGGGAGCGAGTGTAGCCTATCCTGTCGATTCATTGAGGTCTGTAAGTTTTACAAAAAAGATGGGTACGGCACCAAGTATAATGGACTATGCAAGATTCAATTATATCGCGCAGCCTGAGGATGGAAAAGTAGGTCTGATGCCTAACATAGGCACTTACGATGATTGGTCGATCTACTACGGATATAAATGGAATGGCAATCAGACGAAAGACGAAGAAAGAGCAGAATGGAATCGACTAATAAAAGAGAAGGCAGACGACCCAATGTACAGATATGGCCGCCAAAGAGGTCTACCTTTAGATCCATCATCGCAGACAGAAGATCTAGGAGATGACTCCATGTTAGCCAGTGAATATGGTATTAAAAACCTAAAACGTGTTGTTCCCAATATCGCAGAATGGACTTTCGTAGAAGGTAAGGAATACGAAGAACAAGAAGATCTGTACAATCAAGTGTTTGGCCAGTTTCGTAGATATATGGGACATGTAGTTGCTAACATTGGTGGGGTGATAGAGATCAACACTACACAAGATCAAGACAAAGCTACCTACACTCATATAGATAGGAATAAGCAAATCAGGGCATTGACATTCTTAGATAAGCATCTCTTCGAAACTCCCACTTGGTTGATCAATCAAGATCTCGCTCGTCGATTCGAAGCAGACGGAATCGTAGAACGTATTAGTGGATTACACGAGCGTACACTTGTACAGATATTCAACTTTGATAGGATGAATAGAATGTCAGAAAATGAATCACTCAATGGTCAGCAAGCATTTACAGTGTTTGATTTGTATGACGATACTCGTGAGATGATTATGAGCAAAAATTCAAGATCTGTATATAATAGAAATCTACAAAGACTATACGTAGATAGACTCGCTAAAATCATAGGATCTGCTAAGAAAGAGGCGCATATCAGCGATATCAAAGCTGGTGCAAGAGGGACATTATTTACAATCTATAATAGTCTGAAGGGTAATAAGAAAATGGATAGCATGGGAAGAATGCACGTGCTAGATCTCAAGCAGAGAATTGGAAAGGTGCTAGAGATGGAAGATTAATAGATATTAAATTCACAGAAGGAGTACTAGACCTCCGAGGTATCAATACCTCGGAGGTCTTTGTTTATTTCCCAACCACATTATTTCTATCTTGCCATTCTATTGATTGTAACGATATGACCATATACACTCTTGTGATCCTATTCTTTATAATGGCTATGCTCTATGCATCGGTGGGCTTTGGTGGTGGATCAAGCTATATAGCGATATTACTATTGGCTGGATTGGCTATTGAAGAGGTGCGACTGATTGCATTGATCTGTAACATCATAGTCGTCTTAGGCGCATGTATCAATTATTACCGAGCAGATTTAATACCTTGGAAAAAAATATTACCGATAGTTCTATTGAGTATACCTTTCGCATTTTTGGGAGGCATGATACAGTTAGATGGACCAATTTACAAACTACTCGCCGGAATCACACTTGTTATAGCTGCTCTCCTGATGATAAAACCTGTTAAAGAAAATCAGATTCCATTGAAAAATATTTCAATGCTTGAGCGATCAACAATAGGTAGCGGTATAGGGTTTATTTCCGGATTGATAGGAATAGGAGGAGGAATATTTCTATCACCCTTTCTCAATATATTGAGATGGCAAACTGCTAAAGTCATCAGCGTAACCGCAAGTGTGTTTATACTATTTAACTCTGTAGCTGGAATAGCTGGACAACTGACTAATCCTATCAGCATAAATATACAGCAGATCCTGACCCTCGGACTAGCTGTAGCGATAGGCGGACAGATCGGTAATTATCTCAATATAAAATTGCTGTCCCCAAGAGTGATTAAATTATTAACCGCTATCTTGGTCTGTGTAGTGGGAGTCAGATTTATACTTACTAATACTTAGTCGACATGATAAACATTAAATACTTTGGCATAGCAAAAGAAATAGTTGGTAATGATGTAGCGTTCATAGAAAGCTCTACCATCTCTGTAGCAGACCTGCGCCAAAGAATGAATGAGCAATACAAAGCATTTAAGCAGATCAAGGGATATATGGTCGCGGTTAATCAAGAGTATGCGATAGACAGTCAGATCATAAATGCAGACGATGAAGTGGCAATCATACCACCAGTAAGCGGAGGATAATTATGAAAAATAAGATCAATGTAGTTATCAGCGAAGAGACGCTATCTATAGACACCGTTTACCAAGACGTACATGATGAGTTATGCGGCGGTATTTGTCTATTTGTGGGTACCGTACGGAATAAGAATAAAGGTAAAAATGTAACGCACCTTGACTTTGAAACCTACACGCCTATGGCACTCAAAGAGATGAATAAGATTGGACAAAGAGCTGTCGATCAATATGACATCCAGCATATCTCAATTTTTCATCGTAGTGGATATGTAGGCATCAAAGATATCGCTGTGATCATAGCCGTATCTTCTATTCATCGTGATGCATGTTTCCAAGCTTGCCAATTTGCCATTGATACTTTGAAAGAGACAGTACCTATCTGGAAAAAAGAACATTTGGACGATGGTAGTTATTGGGTGGGTGCTCGGCCTTAATCATTAGTTATCACTAACTTAATGTTTGATCAAAAGAACTTTTGAAGAAACAGCAGGTATCTCATGAAAACAAGTCGTATTCACCTTGCGTGTAACATCAATTTTCTTTTAATAAACTCTAGCTAATTTTTCTATTCTTTGAGTAATAACTATTCATCATCCCCCAAAATCATAACTGCATGACGATAAGATATCCTCGCATCAGCTTTATTCTCCACTTCTAAATAATAAAAACCTGATACTACATTATTAATTTCACAACTTACACTACCCTTTGCAACATTGGTCATCTGAAGAGCATTATCTAATATCTGGCCTTGCAGATTAACAAGTCGTATTGCATACATACTCCAATCATCAATCTCTGCTACAATTGTGCATTTATCTTTCATTGGATTAGGAAAAACATCAATCTCAAAAGATTCTAATTCTGCCTCAGCAGTCAATGACAATATATAATCTACCGATGTAAATTTACAACCATTGGCATCGGTAATAACAGCATGATAAACGCCTTCAGCAAGGTTGTCAATATCTTCAGTTTCTGATATTATATCGAGACCAAGATACCAAGCTACATTATATGGAGCTGTGCCACCATCAATAGTAATATCTATCAGACCATTTCCGACATCATCAATACTCATAATTTTCACTTGTACTGCGATAGCTTCCGGAGCATAAATAGATAGTGATGTCTCTATGCTACAGCCGTTGACATCCGTTACTGTAAGAGCATAGTCGCCTGCATTTAAATCTGTAATTTTGGATAGTGGCTCTGTAGTTCCATCCCATACAAATATATATGGCTCTGTACCACCATTCACAAAAGCACATAGTATCCCGTCTTGACTATCATAGCAAGATAAATCACTAGCCATAGAAGATGCAATATCTAATGCCTCAGGGCTAGCAACTATGATCTCACCTTCCTTTATACACCCATTGTCATCTGTTGCGGTGACTTGATAATTACCTGCAACAAGATCGGTTCTCATCGATACTGTAGATCCATCTTCCCATAAGTAATTGATCGTTCCTGTTCCACCTGAAGATTCCAAAGCAATCGTTCCATCTGATTCTCCATAGCAGCTTATAGTGATTACTTCTTCCTTGATAGTAATTTCTTGAGGTTCGTTGATGAAATACTGCTGAATCTTATTACATCCATTAGTTGCATATACTGTGACGCTATATTCTCCAGCTGCTAGATCTGTGATCGTTATAGTCTCTTCCCCTGTACTCCATTCAACAGACTCTATATTGATATCATTACTTCCTATTGAGAGTGTAGCATCTGCTGATCCAAAGCAAGTGACCTCACTTTGCTCAGTTAGAATAGTAAATACACAATCCACCTCAGATACACTAAATGTCTTCATACTCGTACAACCATTGAAGTCTGTGACAGTAACGCTATAATCGCCTGGGCTGAGATTAGACAATGAACTTCCGCTGTCACCTGTAGACCATAAAATACTGTAGGGTTGAGTACCCCCGGAAGCTGATATGCTAGCTGTTCCATCATCAGTATCAGCTATTGTTTCATCTGTAGCATCTATTATTGTTGTTAGTTGATTAGGTGCCAAGACTTCTATTTCTTGATATATATAACAAGCTCTAGCGTCAGTAATTTTCACATTATAAGTACCCGCAGAAAGTGCTGTTTGCTCTGCCGCACTATTAGTAGTATGCGACCACTCATAGATATATGGCCCCACACCTCCAAGAATATCCAATGAAATACTTCCATCATCTGCACTAGCACATGTTACATATTCTGTAAATGGTATTACTTCTAGATTACAATCATCGGACTGACAATTGACGATACCTTGCACACTTTTTTCACAGCCGTCATTGTATTGTGCTACTACCGTATAATTGTCTCCATGGTAGAGAACATCTTGCGGAGTATTGCCTAATAATATATAGTCAGCATCTGTTATTATATTGACGCTTAGCTGTG
Source organism: Saprospiraceae bacterium UBA1994 (assembly GCA_002335865.1). Classification (GTDB taxonomy): domain Bacteria; phylum Bacteroidota; class Bacteroidia; order Chitinophagales; family Saprospiraceae; genus UBA1994. The sequence goes on along the minus strand of DDCY01000020.1, from coordinate 14,720 downwards.
CTGTTTCATCTTCATCACAAGTGACCGAGACATTGAGACTTAAGCTTTCTTCGATAGGTTTAGTCTCCGATAAAGTGATCATTGCATTTCCATACCCTTCAGTATTATCCGTAAATGAAGACGACAATTGCATGTAATAAATAGTTTGTGGCTGCAATCCTTCTATCCGTATCGCACCATCACAACGATCTCTTTGCTGAGAACACCAAACTTCGGTTAGTTCTGAGCAAGTACCGGTATAAACAGAAATAGTTTGCACATATTCGCTCTCCGTAGTAAGATAGATATCCAGATTATCTAAAGTACTAAATTCAAACCAATGATCACTGCTCACGTAAATCTCACAACTTGGTTGCACTCCCGAAAATGATTGAGCACTATTACCCAACTCTATTGCTGTATCCATTCCAATACTCATAGCATCCACACAATCATCAGCAATAGCTTCCTCTTCCTCTTTCGAAATTACTTGGACACATACATCACCCTCTATTTGAGAGAATACACCACCTACTTGAATTAAATAATCAGTATTGGCGGTCAATTCGCTTACAGAAAAATCACCTCCACTCAATTGCGAAAATACTTCAACGGTTGCACTGTCAAAAACTATAATATTTTCAGCGAAAGCAGATTCTACTTTTACATCTATCGATGTACTAGCTCCAGTGTTGAATGTATACCAAACATCCGATCTCATCAGCATATTGTCTATTGGCAATATTTCATCTATAGTAGCATTTTCATTTATCGCCTGCGTACATTCTACTCCAAGTATAATGGGAATCGCGTTTGCAATTTCATCTTCTAATTCAGCTATTGGTTTAGTAGTTACATATTCGGCAGACAGACAGTTAGCACCTCCGGATTTACCATATTTACTCTCAGTTCCACTCACTCTTACATAATAAATTTGATTAACGATCACATCAAGATAGACTGTCTCCCCATTAAATCCGTGTTCATCATCATTAATACACAAATGCTCAGACAATGATGTACAATTACCTGAAAACACTGTGATCAAATCATTATAAGTACTCGTATTTTCTATTTTGATAATGCCATCTGCAGGAGCTATGAGTTCATACCATAGTCCACCTACCAACTGAGATCCACAACTTCCTTCCGGGCCATCGAATACTGCATTAGTATTATTGGAGTAAATACAGGCCTTTCCTATTTCTAATGGATCGGCATTAGTACATATATCATTTATTTGTCCTTCTGCTATAATCTTTACATTGTCTATACCTACCCACCAGCCATAATTATTCCCATCGTCATAACGAAAAACTAGCTGCATACTATTAGATCGAAAAGTAGATAAATCTAAACTGATAGACTCATACACATTAAATTGTGGGCCACCTATTGGATCTGAAAATTCTTCAACTATAGAATAATTCGTTCCGTCAAAAACTAAAACCGTAATATTTTCGATGTCGGTATAAGGTCTAAATATGAGATCAAATTCTACATGAAAATTAGCGAAAGCTGATCCATCAAATACTGGTGATACCAACTCTGATGTACTAAATGCTGCATCTGCTCCTAATCCATCGTCATCAAAGTACGCAAAGCATGAGCCATCCATTGTGGTTGCACTAGCCTTATTATTATCCACTTCGCCAAACTGCCAATCATCTTGTCCTTCAAGTGTATTAATGCTCCATCCAGCAGGCATGCTGCAATCATTAAATTGCTCTTTGACCACTGTTGTACCTTTACCGGATCCTATGACTTCTATATTATCTATTCCCGCCCACCATGCGTACATTCCAGCGTCATCATATACGTACACGATCGAAAAAGAAGTGCTCTCCGTCACAAATCTTATGTCAATAGACATTGGAGTTATCTGACTAAACCTAGTTCCTGTCTGATCATCAGCATCAAATTTCCTCAGCTCTATTCTCGTACCATCTTCCTCTTGCAAGTACACTATAAAAGAAGAAGTGTCATATGCTCTAAAATGTACATCCGTGCGTAGATATATCGTTTGATAATCCCCAACTTGAATCAACGGTGATTGCAACTCTGCTCTAAAATCTGGCATATTATTTCCCAGTATGTCATCATCAAAGATAACCATACATGTACCATCAATAGATAACGAATCACTTTTAGTATTAAGTGGATAGGCAAATGTTACTCCCGCATCTTGCCCATTGGTAACACTGAGATTCCATCCACTAGGTAAAGCACAATCATTGAAATCTTCTTGAAAGAGAATCTCTTGAGCTGAAACAAGATTCATCAATATTATAAAAGTAAATAGCGATAAATATCTAGTCATGATCAAAAATAAATGAGGTAATAAATTGGATAATAGTATTCAATATACTGAGAAAAAGTTAATTAATAGTTCTAACAGGGATCTTCATAGTGTAAAAGATTCTTTCTACATAGAAATTAGATTTTCAATATCCAAAAAAATAACCTAATACCAATCAGGGTTAGCCCTAAAATCAATTAAAAATAAACACCCATTTCTTGGATTACCATAAATATATAGGTACACTTTAACCGCCATTCCAAATGACTTTTTCGTATATTTCAAATTATTACTAACTTAGATCGAATCATTATCAATACTAGCTATGATCGCAAATAACTGTGTCACTTCTACCTTAGCTCCATACCTACCGGCCGCAGGTGATTGGACAAGCGCCAAGGTAGCTCATCTATATAGAAGCTTCGGATATGGTGCGGACTATGATACTATCCAATCTGGCCTATTGATTTCACCTACAAATTTGGTCAATCAATTGATCAATGAAGCTGTAAATAGTCCTCAGCCAGAATCATATTATTGGTCTGAATATACATCTGAGGATTATGGTGAAGATAGCGATGATGAGCAACGGGATAATTTCAGACAATTAAAATACGATTGGACAGAGAGAGGATTCACTTCCCCCTTTCAGCAAAAAATGACCATATTCTGGCATGATCATTTTGCTACCGAAGAAGATGTATATCGATGCAATAGATATGCATGGAGGTATTACAAACTCATACACGAAATGGCCTTTGGCAATTTCAGAAGTTTCGTAGAACAAATGGGACTTACTGAAGCGATGCTAGTTTATCTCGATGGCAATGACAATCGAGTAGGTGCACCAAATGAGAACTATGCAAGAGAACTCCTAGAGCTATTTACCATGGGTGAAAATAATGGCTATTCCCAGACTGATATAGAAGAAACAGCAAAAGCATTAACAGGATGGCGAGTAAAAAGAAATCAGTGCACCGAAGCATATTTTCAAGAAAACAGATTTGATGAATCAGTAAAAACAATCTTTGGCCAGTCAGGAAATTTTGGATATGATGATGTACATGAGCTTATTTTTACGCTGCGAAAAACGCAAGTTGCCAAGTACATATGCATGAAGCTATACCGACAGTTTGTTTATAGAGACGCAGACGAGGATATAGTTGGTGAATTGGCACAAACTTTTATGGATTCCAATTGGGAGATAGTACCTGTCCTCAGACAATTATTGAGCAGTGAACACTTCTATGAAGAGACTTTCAGAGGGGCGAAAATAAAATCACCTGTAGCCTTGACCACCCAATTAATAACGGCGCTAGGATTAGATTTAGATACTGACCTCAATCCAAATATATTCCAATATATCGAATATATTAATGATGAAATGGGCCAAGACCTTTTCAATCCTCCCAATGTAGCAGGTTGGCCAGGATATAGATTTTGGTTGAGCGAAAATTCTTTGGCATTTAGATGGTCATACTGTAACAATGTAGTCAATGCTTACATAGAAGATACTGGTTATGAAAAACTACGTACGCTCGCATTAGCCGTGTCTAACTCAGATACAGACCCAAGAGTCATAACCGAAGCATTTGCAAAGCATCTACTGGATATTGATCTTGATGAAAATCTAATCGATATAGGCACACTTTATCTCAAGGCAGGTATTCCAGAAAATTATTTTGAAGATGGATCATGGAATTTATATTGGCAAGAAGCCCCAGAGCAATTGCTTAATCTTTATAGGTATTTAATTCAGATACCTGAATATCAACTCAGCTAAGCCATTCAATTATGAAGTCAAAAAATAATATGCATAGCAAAGTAAGGAGTAGATATGGAAGCAGCCTGAATGATGGCAAAGGGCATCAAGATATGCATGAAGCATCTTCTCGTAGAGCATTTTTACGCAACACAGGCTTATTTTCATTAGGCAGCTTGATGGCAATCAATGGACATTCTATGTCTCAATTGGCAATCAACCCACTTACGATGGGACTACTCACCAATGATACTGATCGTACGCTTATATTGATTAGACTCAGTGGTGGCAATGATGGACTCAACACTATAGTAGAAAGAGGTAATGACGAATATTATAATATTAGGCCTACGATAGCGATTTCTGAAGAAAACATGTGGAATCTAAGTGACGAAATAGGGATGCCAAATACTACTTTGTCATTGCAACCTTTGTGGGAAGATGGCCGAATGAAAGTAATACACAATGTAGGCTATCCACAGCCCAATTTTAGTCATTTTAGATCAAGTGATATATGGGCGAGTGCTTCAGATAGCAATGAGGTAATTGAAACTGGTTGGATTGGTAGAGCTATGGAAGCAGAGTTTGGTAGTTTTTTAGAAACTCCACCAAGTGTGCCTCCAGCAATCCAAATCGGCATAGAAAATAATCTGATATTTGCTGGATCGGATGCTAATATGTCTTTATCTATCAGTAACCCTACGGAGTTTTACCGAATAGCGCAACAAGGCCAACTCTATAATACTGCAGAACTCAATAGTTGTCCAGCCGAAGCAGAACTTAAGTATGCTCGTCAGACAGCCAATAATGCATTTAGATATTCGTCTACTATACAAGAAGCATATAGAAAAGGTACGACCAAAAGCGAATACCCTGACAATTACTTGGCTGAGCAGCTGGCCATAGTTGCTAGATTGATAAAAGGTCAACTGGGCACCAAAGTATATATGGTTACCTTAGGAGGATTTGATACACACTCTAATCAGAACGATAATCGCCATCCAAAATTAATGACTTACCTCAGTGAATCAATTGCAGCTTTCATGGCTGATATGGATGCTGATAATCTCGGCGAAAAAGTATTAGGTATGACTTTTTCTGAATTTGGGAGAACGATATATGAAAATGGATCTTTTGGGACAGATCATGGAACTGGTGGACCGATGATTCTTTTTGGTGGCGAAGAACTAGGTAATGGCTTTGTAGGTACTCCTCCAGATCTCATCAATACAGATGACTATGGCGATCCTGGTTATAGTATAGATTTTAGATCTGTTTACGGTAGTATCTTGGATGGATGGCTCGGAATAGATGATCGAGTGGTAGATCATGTACTCGGAGATCAGAATAAAATCAATGGGCTAGTTCCTCCAGGAGATTTTCCCGCTGGACTCAACGCACAAAATATCTTACTCGGATATAGACCGTCCAAAGTATTAGGTCATATAGATATACAATATTCCTTAAACAAAGGAGCCAATACTCGACTAAGTCTTGTCAAGCTAAATGGAACTCCATACCGTACGCTATTTGAAAGTTATATAGATAGAGGTAGTTATACTTATACCTTAGATCCTCCAAAAGCAGTTGTCGAAGAAGGAAGCTATATGTTAGAATTACGCAGTGGTGGTAAAACTCACAGAAGGCATATTTTGGTAAAGTAAGTTGATTGTTATTATTAGAGTTTCATCTTAGATGAATAAGAAATACTCATCCTTTAATAAAGCCCTTGCAATTCATATGTCTTAATCTATTTTTGAATCCTATGTATCGAAGTGCTCGATTCAATTTGTACTACAAGAATGTAAATTCCATTTGCTATGATGGAGACATCACTTTGGGCGTCCAAATTAGTATTCATATGGATTCCCAGCAAGTCAAATAATTCTGCTTTAAAAGGAGAACCACTTGTATTTATTATCAAACTTGATGAAGTTGGATTCGGATGTTCCACAACTAAAAAAAGGCTACTAGATAATATCCAAGTATTATGATAAGCGATAACTTTTAATGTATCAATACAATATTTATCAACAGTAACTTTAACATAATATTCTCTATTTTCATTTGGGTACAAGATCAATTCTACTTCATCATCTAATACTGACTCATTGAAATACCAACTTTAATTATCTCTTCATTAATTACAGAAAATATTCAATCAAATTTTTCTTTTCATTCAGTAATAAAGTTAGATTGCCATCTCTGAAAAAAAACTATGCTTAAATTTTTAATCGATTGGATAATTGAACAAGGACTTCAAATGTCCCATGCCGTCATCATCGCAAGAAGTGTAATATTAATATTGATTATTATTTTAAGCTTTCTTGCCAACTATTTATCCAAACACTTTATACTAAAGGGATTGACTGCCATTGTCAATAGTACCAAAACCCAATGGGATGATGTAATCCTTGGAAAGAAAGTATTTAACCGTTTGGCCCATATAGTCCCAGCTTTAGTAATCTACTATTCTATTAATATTCCATTGGAGGGATTTATATTAGCTATTTCATTGATTAAAGGTACCGCATTGATTTACATGATATTTATGGCAAATCTCACTATTGATGCTCTTCTCAATGCTTCCTTGGGTATATATAATACCTATGAAATATCGAACAGAATTCCGATAAAGGGATTTATCCAGGTTTTCAAAATAATAATATATTTTATTTGTTTCATACTTATCATTTCGATCCTTCTCAACAAAACACCCATCATACTATTCAGTAGTCTAGGGGCCCTTACTGCGGTATTAATGTTTATCTTCAAAGATCCGATTCTAGGATTTATAGCTGGTATACAATTGTCGGCCAATCAGATGGTTGCCAAAGGAGATTGGATATCAATGCCTAAATATGGTGCAGACGGAAATATCATTGATATCGCCTTAACTACTGTCAAGATACAAAATTGGGATAAAACTATAACCACTATACCTACTTATGCTCTTATAACCGAATCATTTAAAAACTGGCGTGGAATGTCGGAGTCAGATGGAAGAAGGATCAAGCGATCTATCAACATAGACATCAATACTATTCGGTTTTGTACGGAAGAGATGCTAAGTCGATTTAAGGAAATTCATTACATCTCCGACTATATGAAAAAAACGGAAACGGAAACGCAGGTCTATAATCAAAAGTTAAATGTAGATCATTCTAATCTAGTTAATGGTAGGAGGATGACCAATATCGGAACATTTCGAGCCTACGTGGAAACTTATCTACGCAATCAACCAATGATTAACAAAGAAATGACTTTCTTAGTTAGACAATTGGCACCAACTGAGCATGGTTTGCCTATCGAAATCTATGTATTCAGTAAAGTAAAAGAATGGGGGGAATATGAAAGTATCCAAGCAAATATATTCGATCATATACTTGCTGTAGTTCCTGAATTCGATCTACGAGTATTCCAAGATCCTAGTGGAAGGGATTTCAATAAACTAACTAATAATACAAATTGCTAAGTTATTGATTAATATCATAATTAAAATAAAAAATAGTCTCGCCAGAAAGTTATATCGAATCAACTTGTTTCACATCTTTATCAAGTTTGCCAATCGTAACTTTATCTTATTCTTAAAATAAAGTGTTTCATTTCCTTTTGAAAATTTTACTTTTCAAACTCTCATTTTCTCTAAAATAAGAAAAACTAAATATACTTAATTTATGAATTATTTTTTTGAATGTGTCTCTTGTAAACACAAGCAAAATAGATGTAATGTTTCAAGATGATGTTATACAACCTAGCCCCAGATGACAATAAATTCCTGAAACACTAACACAATAAATAATTATAACACATTTGAATCCGAATAAAAAAAGACAAATTAATAAGCCGGGCTGAAACTCTTTTTACAGTTTACTAAACCTTATCTATATATCCTATGCAAATATTAACTTTTACTATGATAGATAAGCAGGTTTCTTTGATTTTTTAGCAGCTTTCTTTTCTTTTGGTGTCATAAGAGCTTCTTTTTTCACACTCTTCTTTGCGTCTTTGCCTTTACCCATGATATTTACTTTTTAATGATTATTTTCTATAATTAGAATGTAGATCCATCTCTTTAAGTTCTGCTAAGATAATATTTTCTTGTAATTAGGGATGCTACATAAGTACATAAATAGATGTAGTGCCTTATATACCTTGAAGTGTTCTCCTATTTGTAAAGATATGATTCAACTAGTTGCAGAATTTCTTCTAAACTTACATTGCATAAAAAGAAGCAAAAATAGAAACATCTAAAACTGTTTATTACAACATCATCTCTAAAGATTTCCAAATATTTTCTGCCACGATTAATTGCCCTTCTGCATTTGGATGCTTACCATCTTTCAATAATAAATTTTCATGCCCAGCAACACCTTCTAGAAAAAATGGGATAAATTCTATTTCAGAAGAGGAAGCTAATTCAGTATAAATTTTGGTGAATTCGGTTACATATTCTTCTCCCATGTTTGGTGGGGCCATCATTTCGCACAGCCCTATTTTTACGTCTGGATTTTTAGCCTTTACAATCGATATTATTTCAGATAAATTTTTACGAGTTTGGTCTACAGGCAATCCTCTGAGCATATCATTGGCCCCGAGTTCTAAGAAGAATATATCCACCTTCTGTTTCATCACCCAATCAATTCGCTTGAGTCCACCAGAGGTAGTCTCACCACTAAGCCCAGCATTTATAACTGAATATTTTAAACCTAGCGAATCTATTCTATCTTCTATAAGAGAGGGGAAAGATTCGTTTTCATCTAATCCGTATCCAGCTGTAAGGCTATTTCCGTAGAAAAGGATGACCTTGTGATCAGTCATTTTTTTATCCACGCTTAAAATCACTTCTTTAACGTTTGATTGTAATTGATTTGGCTTAGACTTTTCATCTTTGCATGCAGAAGATGCGATACAAATAACCAATAGATAAAAGCCAAGCCAATTATTGATTTTCAGCATTCGTCTACTATCCCTACTTATGGTGTTCCTTGGGTATTGGCCATTGACATTGCCAATGAGTAGCTTTTCAAGTTTGAGTCTGTGATTATCGAACATTTGTATAACAATTTGATGTTTCTAAGAACGAAATTACTTTTAAATAGTTTTAAGTGGTATGAAAATTAGTTCTAGTAATGAAATGTTTTAAAATCGTATTGATAAATCATTTACAAGTCATTGTTTCTCAATATTTCAACATTCTATGAACTCATAGCTATGTTTATGAATTTCAAAAAGTAATTCTTATTGAAAATCAAGCACTTACAACTCATTTAGACACTAGTTCTTAAATCACTTAAATATAAAATACAACTATGATTCTCGAAGCGAAGGAGATTTTTAAAATATATAAAGGGGTCAACAAGGAACTGACTGTATTAGATAATATCAACTTTCAAGTTACGAAGGGAGAGATTTTATCGATAGTAGGACCGTCAGGCTCAGGAAAAACGACTTTATTAGGTTTATGTGCAGGTCTTGATAATCAGTCAAGCGGAATAATTAAACTCGCTGGAGAGCCCATAAGTCAATTGACTGAGAATGAAAAAGCAGAAATCAGAAACCGGAAGGTTGGTTTCATTTTCCAAAATTTCCAATTATTACCAACGCTAACAGCACTCGAAAATGTAATGATTCCTATGGAGCTTCAAGGAAGATCAATTGGCGCCAGAGCGAAAGCTATAGAACTTCTCAAAAGAGTAGGCTTGGGTGGGCGACACGATCACTATCCAAGTCAGTTGTCTGGAGGAGAAAAACAGAGAGTATCCTTGGCTCGAGCATTCAGCAATGACCCTGAAATCCTTTTTGCAGATGAGCCAACTGGTAATCTAGATGAAGAGTCTGGTCTTATCGTTGAAAATTTACTTTTTGATTTAAATAGAGAAAAGCAAACGACATTAGTCATCGTTACCCATGATTTAGAATTAGCAAATAAGACAGATCGAATCATAAAACTTAAAGGTGGAAAAATCGTAAGTGATGAATGTATAAAAACCGCTGCGAACTTATGAATTGGCAGCTTATAGTAAAAACAGCAATACGAGACAGTAGGAAGGACAGATCAAAGCTCTTGCTTTTTATGTCTTCCATCATATTGGGAGTGGCCGCCTTGGTAGCCATCAACTCTTTCAATGATAACCTTGTCAGAGATATCGAGACCCAATCTAAGTCTCTCCTAGGAGCAGATATGACAGTTGGAGGCAATAAGCCTATACCTGAATCACTTATAGCCTCTCTGGACTCTCTTTCCTCAGAGCAATCATCTGAAGTAGAGTTATTTTCGATGTCTTATCTTCCTTCGAAACAAAAAAGTCAATTTGTTAAGCTCAAAGGCCTGACTGGAAAATTCCCATATTATGGAAATTTCCTAACTGAACCAACGTCGGCAGCAACTTCATTCAAAACAGGAAAATATGCCCTTGTAGACGATGGTATGATGTTGCAGTATAACCTTGAAGTTGGAGATTCTATTAAGCTAGGCGAAATCACATTTCCAATTCACGGTAGATTGATGAGTGTCTTTGGCAATTTGGATATGGGTAGTTCATTTGCTCCATCTGTATATATTTCTGGAGAGCAGGTTTCGGCCACGAAACTGATTCAGCCTGGAAGTTTAGTTAATTATAAAAACTACTATAAAGTAGACATGAGTACAGACCTAGATGAGTGGAAGAAAGAAAGAAGACAAAGATTTAGAAATGAATCAATACGCGTTACCACCGTAGAAGATCAAAGAGAAAACCTTCAAGAAGCATTTTCTAATCTGAATAATTTTCTAAATATTGTTGCACTTATTTCATTGCTATTAGCCTGCATAGGTGTGGCTAGTAGCGTATTGATCTATGTGAAATCAAAGGTGCAAAGTATTGCCATATTGCGATGCCTTGGGATGAAGGGAGCAGAAGCGTTTATGGTTTACTTCTTACAAATATTTGTCTTAGGAGTCTTGAGTGTAATTGTTGGTATTGCCATAGGTAGCATTATTCAAATTATTTTGCCAATAGTCCTCAAGGGCTTCCTTCCTTATGAAGTAAATATGACTATTTCCTCAAGTGCAATTATCAAGGGATTCTTAATGGGTATAATTAGTACTACTTTATTTGCTTTAGGGCCATTACTCAGCGTAAGAAATATTACACCATTAAAGACATTAAGAATCAGCGATGATCCAGTGAAAGCAGATCCACTGCGTTGGTTAATCTATGGATTGATTATTTTATCTATTTCCGGTTTTCTATATTCATTGACTGGTTCATTATTAAATTCTGGGATACTTACTCTTGGAATTTTAGCAGCCTTTTTGATTCTATTTGGTGTAGCAAAATTAGTTACCTGGTGTGTGAGGAAGTATTTTCCTAAGAATTCAAGCTTCGTACTTAGGCAGGGATTGTCAAACCTCTACCGACCTAATAATCAAACTCAAACATTGATTGTCTCTATAGGATTAGGGACTGGAATATTGACTTTACTATTTATCTTGCAAGGGTTGATCTTAGGGAATGTAGAAGATATGGGTGCGGGTAATCAGCCAAATATGATCGTTTTTGGTATCGAAGCGGATCAAAATGAAGAAATGGAATCTATTACTAAGTCATTTGATATGCCTGTCATTCAAAATGTACCTGTTGTAACCATGGAACTTGCAGCATGGCAAGGAAAGACAAAGAAGGAGTGGATGCAAGATACTACCCGAACGGCTTCAAGATGGGCAATTAATAGAGAGGCAAGGGTAAGCTATCGTGAAGAAATGTCTGAAGATGATGAACTAATAGAAGGTACCTATACTGGTGTGTATAATGACGGAGATTCAATAATGGTTTCTTTGGATCAAAGGTATGCTGATGGATTGGATGTAGAAATGGGTGATGAACTTATATGGAATGTACAAGGTGCCATTATCAAGACTTATGTAGGAAGTATTCGTAAGATTAACTTCAGAAAAATGAAATCTAGGTTTTTCATCCTTTTCCCTGTAGGTGTGCTAGAAGCAGCTCCACAGTTTAGGATATTAGTTTCTAAATCACCTAATAAGCAAGTGACCGCTGATTTTCGAAATGCAGTAGTGAAATTTATGCCCAATGCCTCTGTGATAGATCTAGGAAGCATACTGGTCACATTGAATGATATAATAACCAAGGTCAGCTATGTGATCAAATTTATGGCTGGATTCAGTATTCTTATAGGTCTTATTGTATTAATCAGTTCTCTCTTCCTTTCTAAATTTCAGCGAATACGTGAAAGCGTATTGCTAAGAACATTAGGTGCATCAGAAAAGAAAATCTATAGAATCAATGCCGTAGAATATACTGCTCTAGGTCTTTTGTCAGCACTTACTGGTATCTTATTGGCAGTTGTAGGCAGCTATTTATTAGCAACGTTTGTTTTCGAATTAGATTTCAATCTCAGCTGGTGGCCTATACTAGGGATCTTTGTTTTTATTATAGCATTGACTGTAGCCATAGGATTATGGAATAGTAGAGATGTAATAAAGAGAAGTCCGCTAGAAGTTCTTAGAAATGTATAGGTAGCTTAGTGTTATATAGTGATCATTCGAAGTTGAAATTGCGAGTTGATATGTAGAAGGTATATGCTTGGCTATCGAGATAAAATTAAGAACTAACAAAATCATATTTTTAGGTTCACTTTTATCTTCGCTTTCTAACTCAAAAAATGACCAGAAAGCGGTTATTTCATTAATACAAAGGACTGATAAATTTAGTTAGATTGGTAATCTGCTATATTGGCAACATATTCAATTTTACATTGTTAATAAACTATATTAACAAAATTAATTCGAATTAGTCTTTTTTATGAAATTACTTACCGTACTATCTTGGTTATCAGGCCTATTTTTTATCTATTTTGGGATAGGATGTCTAATTTCAGAATTCATTGTCTCAGAATTCGTTCGCTATGGGCTAGAGAAATTCAGGATTATAACTGGTATTTTCCAAATACTTGGAGCTGCGGGCCTACTCATTGGTCTTTATTTTGACTCTAGAATATTATTGTTTTCTTCTGTAGGGTTAGGTGTTTTAATGATTTGTGGATTTATCGTAAGAATTAACATCAATGATAATTTCTTCAAGTGCCTCCCATCATTTTCGTTCGCTGTTCTGAATCTATATATAGCATTAAAGACCTTTATGATTTACTTTAAGAACTAGGTTATACTAATCAATGTAATTGCTAGATTAAGTACTAAAAATAGAAGTGCTGGAAATGATTTAATAAATTTATCACCTACCTTCAAATGCATGCTTATTGAACCTAAAAGTAGAACAGCCAGACCAATACTTCCTGTCATAGTAATATCCTCAAATTGAATAGACGCTAATAAGATTACTGCCAATGTTACTTTCAGAAATCCTATGAAATAACAAAACTGCTTCGATAATCCGTAAACCATAAATTCTTCTAAAATAGTCTTAGCAGCACCACCTCTCCATTTTGTAGCCTTGGTAGGTCGAATTAACCAAACATTCAAAATACTTATACCTACAATGATCTTGAGTATGATACTGATATAGTCAACTAATTCTGTTGCATTCATTTTTTATTGTTTTAATTGCGACAATTCCTAAAAATATTGGATTTAGTAAAGAATAATTCCGGCGTTAGGTTAGAAATACTTTTCACTACTTAGAAGTTTTTAAATGCTAAAGAAACAAAAATACATAAACTAAATGTGATCTACAATGTGTTTTCTCAGTGAATGGATTCTAGTCTTAATCGGTACTGATAACCTCCATTCCCAATAAGGTAAAATCATCAGAATACGCGCCTGAGCTAGAGCATGACAATCCATATTGATAAATGGATTTAAAAAGTTCGTCTATATCAAGTTCTGCATTTTTTTCAAGAAATACAGGAAGTTCATCCTTCTCCGGATTCTCAGAATTATCAATAACATCTATTATTGCATCGGTATATATAATTACTTTATCACCAAGCTCTAATTGTATCTCCTTCTCCTCAAATGAGATCTCATCTTTGGAAAAAGCCCCTATAATAGTTCCTTGAGTAGATAATGATATGGAGTTTTTAGCCCCTTTTCGCAAGATATAAGCATCAGGATGACCCGCTGACAAATAAGTCAAGATACCAGTCACAGAATCATACTGTGCATAGAACATGGTTACAAAAGCATCTCCTGGCATTTTTTCAAATAACTGTTCGTTGGTCAGCGTAATTATTTCGGAAGGTGACCTCAGTGTATCTGCGGCATTTTTAAAAGTAGATGACAACATAAATGTCAATAAAGCTGCATTAATTCCATGACCAGTAACATCGGCAACCAATAAACCATAATTTTCATTTGGTAAATTAGTTACATCATATACATCTCCTCCGACTTCCTCCATGGGCTCAAATAAAGAAGTAAAAAGAACTTTAGATGATTTGGGAAGATTTGATGGCAATAGAAATTGCTGCGCAATTTTTGCTTGTTCTAGATCCTCTAGAATGCGATTTTGAAATATCTTCAGTTTATTATTCGCTTCGATTAATCTATTTCTAGTTTCAGTTAGATCTGTAATATCAGACTGAACACCTACATAATGAGTTACTTTATTGTATTCGTCTTTTATTGGAGTAATGGATAGCCTGTTCCAAAATGGAATGCCATCTTTTTTGTAATTGAGGAGTTCGACAATACAAGCCTCTCCATTATTAACTGCATCT
>DDCY01000007.1 GCA_002335865.1 Saprospiraceae bacterium UBA1994 | reverse complement strand
TGATAATACAAATTTAGGAACAGTTACTGATGTTGATGGAAAGTATAGTTTAGCGATTGATAGTGAATCTCGTACCCTTACCATCACATATGTAGGCTACAAAAGTCAAGTTTTGAATATCAATACTCGAGTATTGATAGATATCAGTATGGTTCAAGGAGAGTTTTTGGACGAAGTAGTCGTAGTAGGCTATGGCAAGCAATCAAGGACGAAATTGACTTCGGCTGTCTCTACAGTAGACGAAAAGGCCTTGAAAAAACTACCTGTGGCTAATGTAAGTAATGGTCTAGAGGGATTAGCTGCTGGATTATTCGTAAGGCAAGGTAGTGGGGAGCCAGGATTTAGTGGATCATCCTTCGAGGTCCGTAATTTTGGAAATGCCTTGGTAATAGTAGATGGAGCACCTGGTAGTTTAGATGAATTGGATGCTCAAGAAATAGAAAGTATATCTATACTTAAAGATGCAGCATCTGCAGCCATATACGGTGTTCAAGGAGGGAATGGTGTAGTCTTAGTCACGACAAGAAATGGTACAATAGGAAAACCTAAGTTAAGTTATAGCAATCAATATACTTTTGCCTCTTTCACAGCATACCCAGATGTTCTAAATTCTGAACAATATGCTACGGTACTCAATGAAGGTCTTAGAAATGCAGGAAGAGATCCATTCTACAGTGAGGAGCAAGTCGAATCGTATCGTTCTGGTTCTGATCCAGTAAATTTTCCTAATGAAGACTGGAAGAATCTATTATTCAGAGATCAATCTTTTCAACAAAGGCATAATCTTAACATCGCTGGAGGAAATGAAAAAATTAGATATTTCGTTTCTGCTGGATTTTTGGATCAAGGATCTAATTATACAGAAGATGTATTGAGCTACCAACAATATAATATAAGATCGAATATAGAGGCCAGCTTAAGTGACCAACTTACATTGAGATTGAACCTCGCTGGACGTAGGAGAGTTAATGAAGCACCAGGATATTCAGCCTATAATATCTTTAGAGAATTGAGTAGAGCTCTACCTACTAATATTGCTTATTACCCTGATGGTACACCAGCAAGACCAAGTTTTAGTCCTAATCATATATTGGAAGGGATCAAAGATTTCAATGCAGGATATTACAGAGCGAATAACAATAACCTCGATGCTAAATTATCGCTTCAGTACGATGTAAAACAAGTAGAAGGCTTGAGTTTGAAATCCTATGCATCTCTCGTTTACAATACCAATTATCAAAAAGAATGGGGGAAGAGTTACGAGCTATTTACACTTAATCGTAATAGTGGAAATTACGATGTGTTCATTGCAAGTCCAGAAGGATCATTTAGTGAAACGGTCTTGACACAGTCTCTAGGTTTTGGAAACGATTATGTACTCCAAGAATCGGTTAATTATGATCGTCAATTCAGTGGTCACTCTGTTTCGGTATTGGCACTCGGAGAATTACAAAAACGTTCTGGTCAAAATTTCTTCGGTCGAAGACAAGATTTTCAATCTAATCTTATAGATCAATTATTTGCAGGATCAAATGAAAACAAGGATGCTAATGGTGGAGAATATCGCGAGAACCGTTTGGGATTGATTAGTAGATTGGCTTATGATTATAAACTGAAATACTTCTTAGAAACGAGTTTTAGGTACGATGGATCTTCCAAATTTGCACCAGGCAACGAATGGGGTTTCTTTCCTTCAGTCTCTGCAGGATGGAGAGTTTCAGAAGAGCCATTTTTTCAAGCTCTAAGATCTACCATTCAAGATCTCAAATTTAGAGGATCTATAGGAACTGCTGGTAATGATGGTACTGCTGGATATCAATGGTTGTCTGGCTTTACGTACAACTTTTTCTTTGGTATCAATGATACTGCGATCCCTACTATAGATAATACAGCTTTAGCTAATCTTGATCTTACATGGGAAACTATTACTACCAAAAATGTAGGTGTAGACATGTCATTATTTAATAAGGATCTTACGATATCTGCTGATTACTTCTATAGAGAAAAAAATGGGGTGCTTGCATTTGCATCTGGAAGTGTACCTAGTACTTTAGGTGTAAGCTTAGCAGCTCAAAATATTCAAAGATATTCTAATCAAGGATATGAAATAACATTGAACTACAATAAAAAATTAAATAAAGACCTCACTTATAGTTTAGGGTTAAATTTCTCTCGATCAAGAGAAACCGCAGAGTTCATTGATGAAGCAATAATCGAAGATGAATTTATGAGAGAGAATTTAACACAGACAGGTAACTATACTGGATTACGAAGAGGATATATTTCAGATGGCCTATTCCAAACTTTAGAAGAAATAGAACAAGCTGCGATACAAGATGGAGGCACTAATGCTAGTTTGCAACCTGGAGATGTTAAATATGTAGATCTCAATGGTGACAATATCATAGATGTAAGAGATCAAAAAGTATTTGGCAATGGTGACAAACCAGCATATAACTACTCACTTAATTTTGGGGCAACATATAAAAGTCTTGAGTTTTCTGTTTTATTGACAGGTGCCGCTGGGTATGATATTTATATAGATGGTGAAGCGCAGAGCCCATTGCGAAATGGATTCAATGGATATGATTATCAGTTGGATTATTGGACACCAGAAAACACAGGTGCGCAATTTCCAAGAATCACAGATGGTGGTTTTAACGATAACAATTATAGGTATTCGGATTTTTGGAAAAGAGATGCAAAGCACTTGAGGGTAAAGAATGTTTTCTTAAGATATGCATTGCCTAAGACGCTGATGAATAAAGTCGGATTGGAAGATGCTAAGTTGGTAATTACTGGACATAATTTATTTGTGCTTAAAGGGTACGATGAAGACTTTGATCCACAAATGCAATCGTCTACAGGATGGTATTACCCACAGACGAAATCATATACATTTGGAATAAATATATCACTGTAGACATTCAAAAAAAGACAAATGAAACATTGTAAAATAATATTAGTGGTATTGGCATTTGTTACGATTTCTTGTAACGACTTTTTGAATGAGCCACCTTTAGATAGAATCACAGAAAGTGATGTTTGGAGTGATAAAGATTTGATGGATACATATATTTATCAGATTTATGAAAATATGCCTTGGGATTATCTCAAAGATTTTGGTGGTGGTGCAGGCTATGGGGCACATAGAGATGCCTTATCTGATTTAGCTATGAGTACTTATTCTTGGACTCCGGCAAATAATACATTGAGACCCGGAAAGTGGGGAACGGTCAATAATAGTTGGCCATTGGATTGGTGGGGATATTTTAATTTATGGAAAATTAATTACTCTATAGAAAATCTACAGGATTTAGGCGAAGATGTATTGTCTACAGAGGAAAGAGATAATCGACTAGGTGAGATGTACTTCATGCGTGCCTATGCATATTTTGCTATGGTTAAGAGATATGGCGGTGTACCTATTATATTAGAGCCACAAGATCCTGAAACTACTCCTGAAGAAGAGTATTTTCCAGAAAGAAATACAGAGGAAGAAGTTTACAACCAAGTATTAACTGATGCACAATTGGCTTTTGATTTACTTCCGCACAGATGGACTGCATTTAAGGGAAGGGCTCCAAGATGGGCAGCCAAAGCATTGGAATCTAGAGCTGCATTATACGCAGCAAGTATCGCTAAGTATGGCGAAGTGCAATTGGATGGATTAGTAGGTATACCAGCTTCCACTGCGAATGCATATTACCAAGTATCGTTCGATGCGTCTAGAGAATTAATCAATGAAGGTGGATATACACTTTTTAACGCATATCCTGATCCAGCAGAAAATTATTATCATCTTTTTGTGGACGAAACTGATGACGAATCGATTTTTGTAAAGGTGTGGTTACCATACGAAAAAGGACATTCGTACGATCTCTACAATACACCTTATAGTTATCGAGTAGATTGGGGATCTAGTATGTCACCTACTAAAGGTTTGATGGATAGTTACGAGATACTTAGTACTGGGAAACTTCCAAATGATAGTGGATCAGGATTCAATCCATCGCTACCTTTTGATAATAGAGATCCAAGATTCAAAGGAACACTATTGACTAATGGTGATATGTTTCAAGGGTCGGCAATAGAGACTTGGTATGCTACTTTAAAAGATGGAGAGATAGATGCAGAACCTGGAACAGGAAAAGGAAAAGATGGTTTGGGAATTCATCCTGATGCGACTAAGACAGGAGCATATGTAAGAAAATATCTGAATGATGGATCCTCCCCCTTATTAATTCAACAATATTATTCTGGACAAGATTGCATCCTTTTCAGATTAGGCGAAATATATCTCAATGCCGCAGAAGCTGCTTTCGAATTAGGACGTGAAGTAGAAGCAAGAGACTACATCGAACCGGTCAGATCGAGAGCTGGATTAACAATGGATTTACGATTAGATAATCTCAGTGGAATGGATCTCAGAGATAGATTACGTAATGAGAGAAAAATAGAATTAGCATTCGAAGACCATAGATATTGGGATGTAAGAAGGTGGAGGATTGCGGAAGAAGCATTAAGCGTACAAACTTTTGGTCTGAGATCGCTTAGGAATATTAGCAATATTGGTGATGTTTCTTTTATTTATGATGTGATATTTGCAGAAAACGAAAAAATGAAATTTGAACCGAATCATTATGTACTACCTATTGGTCAAGACAGAGTCAATAATAATTCGAAACTATTAGAAAATCCAGGTTACTAGATTTAATATTTAATTAAATTAAAGATGATGAAAAATATAAGATTCAACTCACTGATAGACGCAATCAAACTATTTGTTCTAACTCTATTATTTACAACTACAGGCTGTTTAGATAGTGAAGAAGTATTACTGATTCCTCCTTCTAGCGATGATCTCAGTTTTACATATACTGTGGATTCTGAAAATCCGAATATTATTCATTTTGTCGGTCAGACCATTGTGGATACATGGTATTACCATTGGAATTTTGGTGACAATACTGGCGATGAGCAATTAGAGACGAGTAAAGTATTTTTTAAGAAAGGAGAATACGATGTGAGATTCAAAATATTTACAGAGGGAGGTTCCGCCTCTGTTATTCAAAGAATATCTATAGTAGATGATTTTCAAGGACCTGATTTGATATCTAATGGATCTTTAGATTCAGCTAATGATTGGAATATATTTCAGATTAGTGGAGGTGTGGAAGTAGAATTAGCAGCAGGAGTAGCTAAATGGTCTGGCGGCGGTTGGGGTAATGCTGGTCTATGGCAGCAAATCGAATTCGAAGCAAATAAAGAATACCAAATCAATATGGATGTATCGGGTGGAGCAATGTCAGATTGCTGGTTTGAAGTGTTTGTGGGGACGGTACAGCCACAAGAAGGTGTAGATTATTCTGATGGTGGTATTTTAATGGGTATCAATACTTGGGAAGGATGCGGTTCAGAATTGTTTTCTGGACAACTTACAGATGTTGCGTGTGTTGGTGATGGCGGATCATTATCATGGCCTATGGATGGTACCGCATTCTTTGTAATTAAAAGTGGAGGTAACGATCTAGGAGAAGGTGTTACTGTAGATAATATTGCAATTAGATCATTATAGTACAAAAAATATAAAATAACTCACTTAACTATATTAAATATCATATCATGAAAAGACTTTTACTATTGATGGCCGTCTTCACAATTAGTGTTGGACAGTTGATTGCACAATTTAATGTGACTTTCGAATTAAATACTGAAAATATCGAAAATATTGATCCAACTGGAATATACATTGCAGGAGGAGAAGGTTTTGGTTTTCCTGGAGATAATTTAATGACAGATGACGACGGTGATGGTATATATACGATTACTTTAGAAAGAGAGTTAGGTTTTTCTAGTCATTATACTTTCTTAAATGGTAATTGTGGTGACTGGAGTTGCAAGGAAGATTTAGGCGGTTTGCCATGTGGTGATCCATCATCTTTCAATGATAGATTTTTGCCTGAAGTATCAGGAAACGTATTGATCAAAGCATGTTATGGCAATTGTGCAGATGATGGCACGTGCGACTATGATGTAGAAGATATAGAATTAACATTTGAATTAAATACCGCGCTAATAGACGTCGATCCTGAGGGTATATTTATAGCTGGAGGTGGTTCATTTGGTAACCCTGGAGATAATCCATTATTAGATCCAGATGGAGACGGTATTTATACCGCTACAATAGTAAAACCTGCGGGTTTTTCAAGTTTTTATACATTTACTAATGGAGCATGTCCTGATTATAGTTGTAAAGAAAATATTGCAGGATTACCTTGTGGAGATCCAGCAAACTTCAATGATAGATTCTTACCTTCGACAACAGTAAATACTACTATAAAAGCATGTTTCGGCACCTGCGATAATGATGGTAGTTGTACTGTGGTCACTGATTCTATTGAGTTAGTTTTCGAACTTAATACTGAAACTATCGACGTGGATCCTGCAGGAATATTTATTGCAGGTGGTGGTAATTTTGGAAATCCAGGAGATAATCCAATGATAGACCCTGATGGAGATGGTATATATACTTATACTACAACAAGACCGGTTGGATTCCAAAGCCATTATACATTCTTAAATGGTAACTGCCCAGATTGGTCATGTAAAGAGGATTTGGTAGGTCTGATATGTGCGGATCCTAATGCTTTTAATGATAGATTTTTGGCGGCGGTGACTGAGAATCAAACTATTTTATCGTGCTTTGGAAATTGTGTAAGTGATGGCACATGTATCTCTTTGAGCGCAGATGATATTTATTTAGATCAAACTATATTTGATATCATCCCTAAAGTAGTCGTTGATTATGCTGAGATCCGTTTTGGCCAATCTGCTATGGGTGTGCAAAAGTCAATTACTGTTAATGATATTTCTGGTAACGCCATGTTAATTGTAAGCCATACAGGTGATGATCCTTATAGACTTAATACAGAAAATTTTTCTGCTGGAATATATATTGTAAATGTGCAAACCCAAAATGGGGTGTACGCAAGAAAATTCATAGTACAATAAGATGTTGATTAATATTTGAGACCTCCTTGTAACTGTATTCAAGGAGTAGAATCAGTCTTATTATGTAATCATTGGCTGAAGCTATTATTAGTCATTGTTTTATGAATACTTCTTCATGATTTGACCTTATTTGAAAAAAAATTATAAAGGTATTTTACTTTCATTTTTTAATAATCAACATGTTGAATTCAAGATATTACTTTGTAGGGTTTGTTATTTTTTTATTTATTCAACAAAGTAGTGCTCAGAACTTACTAAGCACTAATGGTCGAGCTATAGTAAATGAAAATCAAGATACCATTTTATTGCGTGGTATGGGTTTAGGTGGGTGGATGGTGCAAGAAGGCTATATGCTACAGACGGCTTCGTTTGCAAGTCCTCAGCATGAGATAAGAGCTACTATTCAAGATTTGATAGGAGAGGCTGATACTGAAGTGTTCTACGAAGCATGGTTAAATAATCATGTACGCAAATCTGATATAGATTCATTGAAGTCTTGGGGATTTAATTCTGTGAGACTTCCTATGCATTATAATCTATTTACGTTACCTATCGAAGATGAGCCGGTAGAAGGTGAAGATACTTGGTTAGACAAAGGATTTGAGCTTACGGATCAACTCGTAGAATGGTGCAAAGTCAACGAGATGTATGTTATATTGGATATGCATGCTGCTCCGGGTGGACAAGGATATGATGCTGCGATTTCTGATTACGATGCTACGAAACCATCTCTGTGGGAAAGTGCTGAGAATAGAAGAAAATTAGTTGCGCTATGGACAAGGATCGCAGAGCATTATGCAGATGAAGAATGGATCGCTGGATATGACTTATTGAATGAAACAAATTGGGATCTACCTGGTGGAAATGCACTTAGGACTATCTATCAAAATATAACTTCTAGTATAAGAGAAGTAGATCCAAATCATATTGTTTTCTTAGAAGGAAATTGGTTCGCTAATGACTTTACTGGACTGACACCACCGTGGGATGATAACCTTGTTTATTCACCACATAAGTATTGGTCGACTAATGATGAAGCTACTATGCAGTGGGTGATCGATTTGCGTAATGCACATAATGTGCCTCTATACTTAGGCGAAAGTGGAGAAAATTCTAATGTTTGGTTTAGAGATGCTATTCATTTATTAGAAGGATTGGATATAGGTTGGGCGTGGTGGCCGATGAAGAAAGTAGAATCTATCTCTGGGCCGCTATCCATAATAAAAACGCCAGAGTATCAATCACTTTTAGATTATTGGAATGGCAATGGACCTCAGCCTACTGCAGAATTTGCTAGAGCTACTTTGATGGATCTAACTGAGAAACTTAAAACTGAAAATTGTATCTATCAAAAAGATGTAATCGATGCCATGTTTAGACAAGTACAATCAAATGAAACACTTCCTTTCAAAAGTCATAGCATTCCAGGTGTAATACATGCAACAGATTATGATTTAGGGGTAATAGGTGAAGCATACTATGATATCCAGACTGGAAACTATCAAGTCTCTACTGGAGAATTTACTTCTTGGAATGATGGGTGGCAATATAGAAATGATGGTGTAGATATTGAAGTAACTACTAACACGCTTAATTCTAATGGATATAATGTTGGTTTTATGGATGCTGGCGAATGGATGCAATACGAAGTAAATGTAGAAGAAGCAGGAGTATATGAAGTTCATGTAAGAACATCTTCTGGAGGCTCTGGAGGTCTATTTCATTTCGCTATGGATGGAGCTGACTTAATGGACCGAACATTTGCAGGACCTACAGGTGGCTGGCAAAATTGGCAAACTGTCATTGTACCTAATGTGATATTAAATGAGGGGAATCAAAAATTGAGATTTCATACTGATATCGCAGGATATAATTTAGCGAGTTTTGAATTTGTGAAGACTAATCTCAATAGCGAAGATCTTTTCAATGTGTTCATATCTGCAGAAACTAAAGATGAAATGACTATTCAAGTGAGTTTCAATAAGTCAATAGGAAATATGACGCTAACACCATTCAGTAGTTTTGAAGTAGAAATAGATGGAGAAGTAGTGTCTGTTACTAATGTAACTGTAGATCCGAATAATAGCAGACTTTTAAATCTTCGAGTGGATCATCTTATGAATTCTACGGATGAAATTAAGGTTTCATACACAGGTCAGCACATTGTAGCTAACGATGGTTCTGCGCTGCTTAATTTTGATTTAGAAGAAGTTAAAAATACATTGAAATTTGTACATCAGTTACCTGGGAAAGTAGAAGCGGAAGATTACTTTTTTCAAACTGGAGTAGAGTTAGAGGACTGTACTGATATTGGTGGTGGAATGAATATTGGATTTTTAGATCCTGGAGATTATTTGGATTACGATGTTAATGTTACATCTGCTGGAACTTATGAAGTAGACTTCCGTACAGCTGCAGAATTTGGAAGCGGAAGAGTTAATCTTCAGCTTATAGATGATGGCGGTGATATCTTGGAATTAAGTTCTGTGCCATTTACTTCTACAGGCGGATGGCAAACTTGGACTACCACAAGTGCCTCTATAAATATACCTTTAGCTGGAAGATTTATCCTAAGAGTATTAATAGTGCAATCTCCATTTAATATGAATTGGATGAATTTCAAAATGTCTACTTCTGCGATTGATCTTTCTTCCGATATATTATCTTTTGATGTATACCCTAATCCTAGTTTAGAAGATATAACGGTTAGGTCAGTGCTATCAAAAAAGCAGAATGTAGAATTAATACTTCTTGATCTTGACGGTAGAGTTATACTTCATGAATACATTAAAGATGCAACAGAAATAAGTAAAATGATCACAATGGACAATAGGTATCAAGGTGTCTACATATTACAATTGAGAATGGAAGATGGATCTATGGTTAGTAGAAGAGTTGTAAAACTGTAATCGTTCCTAAATTTGGTTACGAAAAATAGAAATATAATGTTGAAAGCAATTAATTTATTGTTGTTTATTGTAATGGTAATCACTGTTTTTGGTCAGACCCAAACGTGTCCCCAAAATGTAAACCATCCTGGACTAAAATCCATAGTTCAAGAGTCATCTACAGGTACGATTATGAGAGAATATGTTCTCAATGTACCCACTGGTTATGATGAAGAAGTGGCTTCGCCCTTAGTTCTAAATTTACATGGTTTTGGTGATTGCGCTTCGGATTTTTCTGAGACAGTGGGAAGTTTTTACGCTTTTGATGAATTAGCTAATCAAGAAAATATATTAGTTGCATATCCTCAAGGCGCTTATCGACCTGATAAAGAAGACACGTACTGGGAGCCAGGTGATAATGGGGAGATGGATATTTTTGAGAATGACATTTATTTTTTCGAACAGCTTATATTGGCTATTAGTGAGAGTCATAATGTAGATCTAGATAGAATATATGCCATAGGATACTCCAATGGTGGTATGATGTGTTACAGTCTTGCATGCAATAGGGGCAATCTTTTTGCTGGCATTGGCATCATGTCTGGGACTATGCTAGAGGAAAATTGTCAAGCTCAAAGCGCTGTTCCGGTTATTACTTTTCATGGTATCGGCGATGAAGTGCTACCGTTTGATGGCAATGAATACTATCAATCTGTTTCTGATGTTATTAGTTTTTGGTTAGATCAGAATGGAATAGATGCTAATAGTCTTTCTTCCGCCGAATTGAATGACGGCAAAGTAATTAAAGATGAATACAATGCTGATGTAGATAATAGTTGTATACACCTCTATACGGTTAACGAAGAGTATGATCAACCAGGTGACCATGTTTGGTTTAGTGAAGACATAGAAGGGATTAGTCCCAATAGAATTATATGGAATTTCTTCTCCGATAATTGTAGTCCACTTTCATCAATCAACGAAAATCTAAATTCTCATTGGCAGATTACGCCCAATCCTGTAGAGAATCAGTTTGTAATCGAATCTACCTCAGAGTTAGGGCAAGTTTATAAAATATTCGATACTCAAGGTCGATTACTTCTAGAAGGTATTATAAACTCTAAATCAATTACTGTCGACATAGCTTCTTTAAAGTCAAATATCTATTTGCTTGAGATAGACGGAGTAGTAAAAAAGCTTATTAAAATATAAGTATTTCCTAAATTTCTAATTTCGAATTCCAATGAAAAAAGTTTACTATCTATTCATGTTGTGTGCGTTGCTAGTGGCATGTGGTCAAGTAATGAATGATAATAATGCTAATTCAATTCCTACGGCTTCTGCCAATAATGATTTTTCAGTACAAGGGAAAAAGTCAGTGGTATATACAACAGCTAGTGATACTGATTTGAGATTAGAGAATACGGCATCTTTGGAGTACAAAACAGAAAGACAACCTTTTGAATATGAGGTAAGTGTATTCGTAAATCCAAAGAAGACTTTTCAAACATTTATCGGTATCGGTGGATCTGTAACTGATGCTTCAGCGGAAGTGTTCGCTAAGTTGCCTAAGGCTAAGCAAGATGAGTTTTTAAAAGCCTATTACGATGTAGAAGTGGGTATTGGCTATTCCCTATGTCGTACGCCAATACACAGTTGTGATTTTAGCAGTGAAAGTTATACCTACATAGAAGAGGGAGATAAGGAACTAAAGACTTTTAACATAGATCATGATCGTAAGTATAAGATACCAATGATCAAAAAAGCAATCGCAGCTGCTGGTGGAAAATTGATGCTGTATGCAAGTCCATGGAGTCCTCCAGCATTTATGAAGGATAATAATAATGTACTTCAAGGTGGAAAATTACTGCCAGAATATTATGATGCATGGGCATTGTACTACACTAAATTTATCAAAGCGTACGAAGCGGAAGACATGCCTATATGGGGAATCACTATCCAAAATGAGCCTATGGCTACTCAGCGTTGGGAATCGTGTATCTACACGGCAGAAGAAGAGAGAGATTTTCTCAAGAATCACTTAGGACCTACAATGCACCAAGAAGGATTAGGTGATAAAAAGATTGTCGTATGGGATCATAACCGTGACCTCATCAGCCATAGAGCAAATACTATTTTCGAAGATCCAGAAGCATCAAAGTATGCCTGGGGTATAGGACTACACTGGTATGAGACATGGACTGGTGGAGAGTCTATGTTCGATAACTTAGATAATATACAAGAGTCGTATCCTGATAAAAAGATACTGTTCACAGAAGGTTGTCAAGAAGGCTTTGATCCTGAGAAATACCAATATTGGAAACATGCAGAGCGCTATGGGAAATCAATCATCAATGATTTCAATCAAGGCACTGTAGGATGGACAGATTGGAATTTATTACTTGATCAAAGAGGTGGACCTAATCATGTTGGTAATTTCTGTTTCTCTCCAATACACGGAGATACTGATAGCGGAGAATTAATTTATACGCCAACGTATTTCTATATAGGTCACTTTTCAAAGTTTATTAGACCTAATGCTAAGCGTGTAAGTACTACAAGCAGCAGAAGTCATCTGCTCAGTACATCTTTCCAAAATGAAGATAGCAGCCTAGTTACTGTTATTATGAATCAAAGTGATCAAGAAATAGAGTACAAGTTATACGTAGGATCAGATGCTGTGAAGTTAAAAATTCCATCTCATGCAATTCAAACCCATGTTGTGCGCTAATTTTCACTCTTTATAATTCTTCCGTTGATTGAAAATTGTATTAAATCAGATATGTAACAATTTCTAATACTCCCACTGAAAAAGTTAACTTTGCGCCTTAATTGTAGAAGAATATTTAAGAAGGTCAATGAGTAAACACATTAAAGAACAAATCAAGAAGACTGTAGCTAAAATCATCAGTTCTAAGTACGAGATCGAAGTGGCTGGGTCAGATATCCTTCTAAACCTTACCAAGAAAGAGTTTGAGGGTGATTATACTGTAGTTATATTCCCATTTGTAAAGAGGCTTAAGATGAGTCCTGCTGATCTTGGCGCGGAGCTTGGTCAAGCAATTGTCGATGAGATGGATGAGATATCTGCATTTAATGTAGTTGCTGGATTTGTCAATTTGTCTATAGCAGATGAGAAATGGAAGCGAACGCTTAGTGCCTATGCTATTGATGAAACGCTTACATCATTGCCAGCTAATGGTAAAAAGGTGATGGTTGAGTTCTCTTCTCCAAATACTAATAAGCCGCTACACCTAGGGCATATTCGAAATATTCTACTCGGATGGTCTAGTAGCCAGATCCTCAAGGCTGCAGGTTACGAAGTGATCAATACGCAAATTATCAATGACAGAGGTATTGCTGTATGTAAAAGTATGTTGGCTTGGCAGAGATATGGCGAAGGTGCTACTCCAGAAAGTAGTGGAATCAAAGGCGATCATTTTGTAGGTCAGTATTATGTACGTTTCGATAAGGAACTCAAAGCAGAATATGCAACATGGCAATCCACTAGAGATGCAGCAACTGTCCTAGCTGACAAAACTAAGGAGGGACAATCAGCTGATGACTTCTACTCAAAATATAAGAATGACTATTTCAACGAATACTCAGTCTTAGGTAGAGATGCCAAAGAGATGCTTCGTCAGTGGGAAGGTGGAGATACTGATACAGTAGCACTTTGGAAACAGATGAATGACTGGGTCTATGACGGATTTGAATCTACATACAAAGCCCTGGGAGTATCATTCAATAAGTTATATTACGAATCTGATACTTATCTACTTGGTAAAGAGGTGGTTGAGAAAGGGTTAGAGTCTGGTGTATTCTTCAAAAAAAATGATGGTAGTGCTTGGGTAGATCTCGAAGCACATAAGATGGATGAGAAAATCGTACTTCGTAGTGATGGTACAGCAGTGTATATGACGCAGGACATTGGTACTGCTATGCAACGGTATGCGGACTTTGGTATCGATAAGATGGTATATGTCGTAGGCGATGAACAGAATTACCACTTCAAAGTATTATTTACAATATTAGGAATGTTAGGTGAGCCATATGCGGATAACCTTCATCATTTATCATATGGTATGGTAGATTTGCCAGAGGGTAGGATGAAATCACGTGAAGGAACAGTTGTAGATGCTGATGATCTTGTACAAGAAGTAATCGCAGAAGCGAAGAAAGCCAATGATGAGCGAGGTGAAATAGATGAATTATCTGCCGAAGAGCAAGCTGATACACTTCGAAAAATTGGGATGTCAGCCTTGAAGTATTTCATTGTCAAGGTGAATCCACAAAAGCGTATGACATTTAATCCTGCAGAGTCGGTAGACATGCAAGGACAAACTGGACCTTATATCCAAAATGCATATGTTCGGATTCAATCTATCTTACGTAAGTCTGCGGACTATACAGAAAGTGACTATTCTACCTATAGTACTCTAGAGCCTATGGAAAAGAGTTTGATGAGATCATTAGGAGAATTTAAAGACATACTAGCTGTAGCTGCAGAAAACCTTGATCCTTCAATGATTGCTAACTATGCGTATGACTTGGGTAAAGATTATCATAAGTTCTATCATGATGTACGTATACTTAAAGCTGAGAGCGAAGCTGCAAAATGCTTCCGACTGCAACTATCTAGAACAGTAGCTCTAGTTTTAAGAGATGCAATGGAAATGCTGGGAATAGAAATGCCAGAGCGGATGTAAGCGAGAGCCTCTTCTTGCCAAAATGAATTTAAAATAACTAGAGAGTAAGTCAAGGTATTTTGAACTTGAACTTGATTCTTGAATTTGAACTTAACAATAATGAGTGAAGAAAAATACGAAGCATTAAACTTCATAGAGGAGATCATCGAAGGGGATATCAAATCTGGTAAGCATCAGGGAACGGTACATACTAGATTTCCTCCTGAGCCTAATGGTTATCTTCATATAGGTCATGCTAAAGCGATTTGCATTAATTTTGAGATGGCTAAGAAATATGGTGGTAAGGCAAATCTTAGATTTGATGATACTAATCCTACAAATGAAAAAACAGAGTACGTAGATGCAATCAAAAGAGATATCTCTTGGTTGGGATACGAATGGGATAATGAAGCGTACTATACATCAGATTATTTCGATACCTTATATGGCTACGCGATAAAGTTGATCCAGGATGGAAACGCTTATATAGATGACTCAACTGTGGAAGAGATCTCTGAGCAAAAAGGTGTACCAACTAAGCCGGGAATCAATAGTCCATTTAGGGAAAGAAGCGTAGAGGAGAATCTTGAATTATTCACTAAGATGAAGGCTGGAGAATTTGAAGATGGCGCAAGAGTACTCAGAGCTAAAGTAGATATGAGTAGCTCTAACATGCATATGCGTGATCCTGTAATCTATCGTATCAAGCATGCCACTCACCATAGAACCGGAGATGATTGGTGTATCTATCCGATGTATGATTTCGCTCATGGGCAGTCAGATAGCATCGAGAAAATAACTCATTCACTCTGTAGTTTAGAGTTTATACACCACAGACCATTATACGATTGGATGATCGATAAACTTGAGATTTTTCCAAGTAGACAGATAGAGTTCGCTCGTATGAATGTAGAGTATATGATCACAAGTAAGCGTAGACTAAAGCGATTAGTTGAAGAGAAGCTCGTTACTGGATGGGATGATCCAAGAATGAGTACTTTATCAGCCTTACGTCGTAAAGGCTATCCTGCAGCTGCGGTCAGAATGTTCTGTGATAAAGTAGGAGTCGCTAAGAGGGATAACCTTATAGAAATTAATTTACTAGAGTCATGCGTAAGAGATGAACTCAATAAAGTTGCGGATAGAGTAATGGTAGTTTTAGATCCTATCAAACTAGTGATCACTAACTATCCAGAAGCACAAATTGAGTCTCTCAGAGCACTTAACAACCCTGAGGATGAAGAGCCAAGATATAGAGAGATGCCGTTTGGTAGAAAGTTATATATCGAACGTGATGATTTTATGGAGGATGCCCCAAAGAAATTCTATAGACTGAGTCCCGGTCGTAATGTAAGATTGAAGTTTGCTTATATAGTCAACTGTGAAAGGGCAGAATATGATGCTGATGGCAATATAGAGACGGTATACGCTAGCTACTATGACAATACTAAGAGTGGAGAAGATAATTCTGGCATCAAGTCAAAAGGTACAATTCATTGGGTATCAGCTGATAAAGCGATATCATGTGAAGTGAGAAATTACGGTCACTTGTATACAGACCCAACGCCTACATCTCATGAAGATAAGGACTTCTTAGAGTTTTACAATAAAGAATCATTGGTGATCAATGACAAAGCGTTGATGGAACCAGCATTGAAAAATGCGAATGACGAAAGCAAGTTTCAGTTTATGCGTAAGGGATACTACACAGTAGATCGTGATAGTACGAGTGATAAGCAGATATTTAATTTGACCGTGAGCTTGAAGGATTCTTATAACAAGAAACAGAAAAAGTAGTTAGCATTAGGCAGTAAGCAGTCGGCAGTGAGTAGTTGGTAGTCGGCAGTGGCCAGTTATTGATTGAAGACTGAGAACTGCATACTGATACTAACGACGACAAATTGTGAGAGACTAGATACTTACATTTGCAGACCATTAACATTAAATAATACATAAAGGCAATTGAGCCATTTCGATAAGAGAAAAATATGAAATTTTTATATTCTATAGTTTGTAGTTTTTTATTCTTAGCCACTGTATCAGCACAGAAGGGAACTGTGAGAGGAAATATATTTGACAAGGATACTGGTGAGCCCGTAATCTATGCCAATGTGTACTTAGACGGTACTACTACAGGTACGAATTCAGATGTTAATGGATTTTTCACTTTGACAGATGTAGCTGTGGGGGAGTATATTTTGGTAGCTTCATTTATTGGATTTGATACAGTCCGATCAGAGGTAATTATCAAAAATAATAGAATAGAGAATAAGAATCTATTTATGTCAGAGAACTCTGTAAGGCTCCAATCTGTAAACATCAGTGCTCGAAGAGAAAGGTCAAGATCTGAAGTGCAAGTAAGTACAGTCAGCATATCACCGAGGGAGATCAAAGCGCTGCCTTCAGCAGGTGGAGAGCCTGATATCGCACAATATCTTCAGATATTGCCTGGAGTCGTATCTACGGGTGATCAAGGAGGTCAGATATATATCAGAGGAGGATCTCCTGTACAGAACAAAATCTTACTCGATGGATTGACTATTTACAATCCATTTCACTCAATAGGTTTCTTTTCAATATTCGAAACAGACATCATCAAAAATGTAGATGTTCTTTCTGGAGGTTTCAGTGCAGAGCATGGCGGACGTGTGTCGGCTGTAGTGGATATACAGACAAGAGATGGTAATAAAAAAGAACTAGGTGGCTCTGTATCATTGAGCCCATTCCTTGCTAAAGTAGTATTAGAAGGACCATTGGCCACGTTTGATGAAGACAGTGGTAATAGTGCTTCATTTATATTGACATCGAAAAAATCACTTATCAATAATACATCTCCAACTCTATATGAATATGCACTGGATGATCCTGAGCAAGGTTTTCCTTTTGACTTCAGAGATACTTATGGAAAGGTATCTATAAATACTAGTACAGGAAGTAATTTCAATTTTTTTGGATTTAACTTTACTGATGATTACAATAATCCAGCTTTAGCCAATATAAGCTGGACTAATAATGGTGGAGGATTAAATTTTAGACTGATTCCTGCTAAGAGTAATTTAGTAATGGGAGGTACTCTAGGCGTATCTAATTATGGCATCAGTTTAATCGAAGATAATGATCCACGTACTTCAGATATCAGAGAGATATTAGGAGCCTTCGATTTTACTTTCTATGGGTCTAGTAGTGAATTTAATTATGGTATTGAGATTAGATCGGTACGTACAGAATTTGAATTCACTAATCCATTTAATATAAAAATTGATAATACACAGAATACAACTGAGCTAGCGACATATTTTAAGTTTAAACAGAACTTCTCTAACAAAGTAATATTTCAACCTTCTGTTAGATTCCACTATTATGCCTCTCAGAGTAACTTGAGTATAGAGCCTAGATTAGGTTTAAAATATAATATTACAGACGATCTAAGATTCAAAGCTGCCGCTGGAGTATATACTCAGAATATACTTTCTACATCTAATGAGCGTGATGTTGTAAATCTATTCTCGGGATTCTTGACAGGTCCTGAGTCTCAAGTGTTTGGATTTGACGGTAAGAAGCTAGAAGATAAATTACAGAAGAGTAGTCACCTGATTGCTGGATTTGAATATAACTTTACGGATAATTTTGAAATAAATATAGAAGGTTACTTCAAAGACTTTCCTCAGCTAATCGTATTGAATAGAAATAAAACATCTAATACGGATCCTAACTATGCGGTAGAAACTGGAGATGCTTATGGCATTGATTTTACCGCTAAGTATACATTGCCTAGGGCATACTTCTATGCTACATATTCGCACGGATATGTAAATAGATTTGATGGTGAACAAGAGTATCCGACTGTGTTTGACAGAAGGCATAACTCTAATTTACTAGCTACTATTGATGTAAACGAAGCAGGTACTTGGCAATTTAGTGCAAGATGGAATCTAGGTTCTGGATTTCCTTTTACACAGACGCAAGGATTTTACAATTTCATAAACCTTCTTGGAGGTGTGGATACAGATGTGGTTACAGCTAATCCTGATGATGTTGGTATCATATACTCAGAAGAGCGTAATGGTGGGAGACTTCCATTTTATCATAGACTAGATTTATCAGTTAAAAAGAAGTTAGAAATTTCTAATTTATTTGGATTAGAGATAACCGCTGCTGTAACGAATGCTTACAATAGAGATAATATATTCTTCTTCGATAGAGTAGAGTACGAGAGACAAGATCAACTACCTATCATACCAAGTATAAGTGTGAAAGGGATATTTTAGAAAGTTCATGTTCAAGAATCAAGATCAAGTAAAGACAAATAAGGCGACAACTTAAATAAGATCAAGGTCAGAAGTAAACTTTGTTCTAAGTATGTGTGCGTACCATTACGGCAACAATTAATTATCCTAAAAAATGCCTTCAAGTTTAAAATTTTGAGGGCATTTTTATTTATCCTTTGATAATCTTGACAAGTATTTACAACGCTTGTATAATATCGTACTGCGTAATTATATGCATCTTACCAGATTCATCCTTTGTTATTACGGCAGGATTACTTTTAGATATATATTTGTTCAATTCTTTGACACTCATATCTGCATCTACAATAGGGAATGCATTACCCATAATTTCGGATATCGCTTTATTGCTATTCTTCATAGGGTTGCTTAGTATAAACTCCAGTAGTGCACTCTGAGTGATAGATCCGTGCACCTCATCACCTTCCACTACAGGAAGCTGAGATAAATCATGCTCCTTCATCAGCGTGAGTACTGCTCTTGCTTTCTCTGTACGATCTATAGATATGAAATTATCTGAATGCTTTCCATTGATCAAATTCTTAACAGTAAGATCCACTTCTAACCATCCACGCTCTTTCATCCAATCATCGTTGTAGATTTTACCAATATACCTACTTCCGTGATCGTGAAATAATACAACTACTACATCATCCTCAGAGAGTTGATCTTTCATCTGGAGTATTCCACCCAATGCTGAGCCTGCACTATAACCCAGTAATAATCCTTCTTCTTTGGCTAATCTTCTAGCTAGTACAGCTCCATCTTTGTCTGATACTTTTTCAAAATGATCGATAAGGTCGAAGTCAACATTCTTCGGTAGTATATCTTCTCCTATTCCTTCTGTGATATAAGAATAGATTTCCTTTTCATCAAATTCACCAGTTTCATGATATTTTTTGAATACTGATCCGTAAGTATCTATTCCCCAAATCTTAATATTAGGATTCTGTTCTTTGAGATATTTACCTACACCAGATATAGTTCCTCCAGTACCTACACCAACTACAAAGTGGGTAATTTTACCATCTGTCTGCTTCCAGATTTCTGGTCCAGTACTTTCGTAATGCGCCTGCCTGTTGGCGAGATTGTCATATTGATTGAGCCATACCGAATTAGGTATTTCTTTACTTAGTTTTTCTGCTACAGAATAATAAGATTTCGGATCGTCTGGAGCAACGTTAGTCGGGCATACTATTACTTCTGCTCCTACCGCTCTTAGTATATCAAATTTCTCTTGAGATTGTTTATCGCTCGTTGTAAGTATCGTTTTATACCCTTTGACACATGCCGCAAGAGCTAATCCCATTCCTGTATTACCGGAAGTGCATTCGATTATTGTACCACCTGGCTTAATTTTACCTTCAGCTTCGGCTACTTCTAACATTTTGAGCGCCATTCTATCCTTAGTGGAATGTCCAGGGTTGAATGTTTCAACTTTAGCAAGTACTAAGGCATTTACGTCTGAGACGGTCTTTTCAAGTTTTACTAACGGTGTGTTTCCTATAGTTTCAAGGATGTTGTTTTTATAATCCATATTACATTTTAGTATTGGGTACAAAGATAACTTTTCTTGTCTTTAGAGATAGCTAAAAAATTAGAGCTTGAGTTTAATTTTGTGTTATTATTAGTATATCTCTAATATAATCTCGCTACATATGACATTTACGCATTTAGGACAACAATATGATAATGAAGTATTGAATCCTTTGAAGTTTAAGTTTGCTATGTTCAAAAAGTTTTTTTATACTTTTTTAGAGAGATAAAGTAATAGCAATTGACTCTGAACGATGTGAGATTTACGTACCACATAGATGGTCTACACAGAATCTAGTCAAATCTATTTATTTTGCCCCACAATGTGGCGTGGGGGAGATCTCAACTGGTCTCATGTTGGATGCCATGCATAGAGGTAGAGGTAGCTAGAGCATGTTAGTGATTGACTTCAATGCTAAGTTTACTAAAAAAGCAATAAGTGCTATTACTTATACTTATGAAGATGGGCATAAGACCCAAAATGCAATCAATGATGCAGAACGAACTGGTGAGCCTCAAATCATCAATATGAGAACTATCGGAAGGATGTTTGATGGTGTGGTCGTAGGATAGTTAGTTATTATATGGAGTGTTAAGAAAAGGTCTTGATTATATCTGTGCAGAATATGATTTAACTAGTTTTAATTGATATCGTTTTTTATTAAACCATTCTATTCAGTTGTGGTTTACTACATACAACTTATAAAACTATGTTCGGACTATTCAAAAAGAAATCACCAATAGACAAGCTTCAAGCTGAATACAAAAAGCTAATGGAAGAATCATTTCGCCTATCTACTACAGATAGAAGCGCAAGTGATGCTAAAAGGGCAGAAGCGGAAGAAGTTGCCAAGCAAATCGAGGAGCTTCAAGCATAACTTACTAGTTCTAAACACTATTCGATTATAGATACTTTCAGATTGTCGATAAAAACTACATTTTCTTTGTAGTTAGCCCTTGTAAGTACTTTTATTTCATCGATATTGTTTTGCTTTACTTTGATATCTACGTGTATGATTTTCCATTCTTTGTTACGAGATACATCTTGAAGTCGAAGACTTTGGTATCTAAATACTTCGCCTTAGAAAGAAATTTAATATTATAAATTAGTAACGACTAGCCATTATTTTCTTCTACGTTCTTGGCTTTGATTAACACAGTCTTCACCATATCATTTTTATAGCGCTCCATATTTTGGGCGACATCTTCATCAAAAGCCCCAATTATTGAAGCTGATAATATGCCTGCATTCTTAGCGCCATTAAGGGCTACCGTTGCTACAGGAATACCATTTGGCATTTGTAGTATGGATAAAATACTATCCCAACCATCGATACTATTAGAGGACTTGATAGGTACACCGATTACTGGTAGGGTAGTAAGTGATGCTACCATGCCAGGTAGATGTGCTGCTCCTCCAGCTCCGGCTATTATTACATTGATTCCATTAGCTCTTGCCGCTCTCGCATATTCAAACATGCGGTCTGGCGTTCGATGAGCAGATACTACGGTCATCTCAAAATCGATACCCAACTTTGATAAGAACTCAGCTGCTGGTTGCATTACGGGTAGATCAG
Organism: Saprospiraceae bacterium UBA1994; assembly: GCA_002335865.1. Classification (GTDB taxonomy): domain Bacteria; phylum Bacteroidota; class Bacteroidia; order Chitinophagales; family Saprospiraceae; genus UBA1994. Next base: position 85,625 of record DDCY01000007.1, on the reverse strand, counting down.
AGTCTGACCCCATTATGATTCCGACTTTTGCTTTACTCATGAATTATATTTTAGCGATGATTTTAAGAGTATCTTTCACAAATGTAGCTTTTTCAATTGCCTTATCTAGATCTTTGTCTACGATAGTTGCATGCCCCATCTTACGGAAAGGTTTCGTTGTACTTTTGCCATATAGATGTATGTGTGCTCCTGAGGTAGCAAGGCACTCATCGATGTTTTCGTAATGTGCTTCTCCAGTATGTTCTGGAGCACCTAATAGGTTGACCATTGCCGCAGATTGTATCAGTGCAGTATCGCCAAGAGGCATACTTAATATCGCTCTGAGATGTTGCTCATATTGAGAGGTGATATTGGCTTCTATCGTATGGTGGCCACTATTGTGAGGACGAGGAGCTACTTCGTTGATCAGTAATTCATTATCCTTAGTGAGAAACAATTCTACAGCTAATAGTCCGATTATCTTCATCTCTTTGGCTATCGACTCTGCCAAAAAGATAGCCTTTGTTTGGATTTCTTCGCTTACTCTTGATGGTGAAAATAAATACTCTACTAAGTTAGCAGTAGGGTGAAATTCCATATCCACCACAGGAAATGACGATATGTCACCTTGCGGATTTCGAGCAACGATTACAGCGATCTCTCTGTCGATATCTACTAAGGGTTCTATGATTGATTTGACATCTAACAAGTCTTGTAAATCGGATAAACTCCTTACGATATGTACACCTCGACCATCGTAGCCATCCGTTCTCGCTTTTTGCACAAATGGTATAGCAAGTTTACCATCTAACACCCATTGCTTGATCTCACTAGCGTCGGCAGCCAATACAAAATCGGAAGTCACCAAGCATCGTTCTTGATAAAATTGCTTTTGCAAACCTTTATCCTTGATCATATCGAGTAGGTGTGGCTGTGGATATACCTTTTTGCCCTGCTTTTCTAAATCGTACAAAGCATCAGTATTTACCAATTCGATTTCTACAGTTATGATGTCTTTATCTGCAGCAAAAGCCATGATAGTATCATAGTCTTTGAAAGATCCTTCTGTAAATGTCATACAGGATGCAGCAGCAGGAAATGACTTGTCAGTATCTAGTACATGCATATGTAGACCCATCATAGATGCGGATTGGCCTAGCATTTTACCTAATTGACCTCCACCGAGGACACCTATTTTTTGATTTGTATAGCTCAAGAGTTATATTCTATGTTTAATCTTTTGTAATGCAAAGATATGTTTAGTACCTGTAATCTAATAGATTATTTGGATAACTTTAAATGCGAGTATTTGTCTTTTAGGACTGAGATAATTAGTTCTGGAAAACGATAATAGGTCATCGCACTCCACATGAAGCTAGGACTCATGCTTGAGGAAAAATTAAAATCTGTAAGGCCACACATCAGATAATTCCATGTATCCATTTAAAATCACAGAGAAATTAATTTAATAAAGTAAGGCTAAAAAAAAATTATTGCCCAATTTTTTAAAATAGTTATTACGAGATAAATGGCGTACATATTTTTTGTTATCCTTAATCATACTTCTAAGACAAAATACAGATCCGTATCTAAAAAAACAATGCGAATATTATCAGAGTATAAAATAAAGTTGTTCAAAAGAATATTGTAAATTGATATTGAATGAAAATTAAAGCATCTAAGCTGTAAAAAATAGAATATCACTGTATGGTGTCAACTGAGATAAAATATTTTTTAATCAGATTTGATTCATTGCTTTTTGCACTGATTGGATGACAATAAGACTTATCTCTATATCGAATAATATACTATCTTTCCGGTTAGCTTACATTTCAGTAGAGTAACAACAACTTATACTATATGGATATATTGAAACTAGGATATACAAAAAAATGGATTGACTACGGTTTTTTAACTGAGGAGATTCTGTCTAAGCAGATTGCTGAGTTTGAAAAAGAAGGTGGTAAACCAGTTGAACATTATCGATATAATTCATTTGTGAACTGGCTAAAAGGAAGGGAAGCGCTTAACAATGAAGAGGTAAATAACTTTATACTGTTATGTACGGATGATAAAAATGATCGTATGTCTGGATCAGCAATCAAAGATCTATTTGTTTCCGACAAGATATCAGATGAACAGTTTGAAATTATAAAACTTAAATTACCTCAATTTGGTGAATGGACTGAAAAATTAATAACAAGAGAGGTTTTAACCAGAAGAGTGAATCGCGAGAGAATGTCTCCAGCTCTATTTAAATTATGCTATGATTATAAAGTAAAATATAAAGACAATCGATTGCTTCTTAATATAATTAAGAAAACTAACGACTCTCAATGTCTTGCATTTTTTTCGGAACTAGCCGTAGGGAAAAAATTAAAAAAACTTGCAAAAAATAAATTAACTAAATTGAATTAGTCTGTTATTTAATTTTCTGCGGAATTCCAAACATCAGTTTGTATTTTTCGCATAATTGCCAAAATCTTAAAACAATATTTAGCTATGCCTAGTTCAACATTATTAATCAAAAATGGCCAAATCATAAATAGGGGAGTCGTTTCTTCCGGTGATATTTTCATCAAGAATGATCGTATTGAGAAAATAGCTTCTACAATTGACATAGAGGCAGATACCGTAATCGATGCTACAGGAAAATGGGTGATTCCAGGGATCATTGATGATCAAGTGCATTTCAGAGAGCCAGGAATGACGTATAAGGCGGATATCGCGAGCGAATCTCGTGCAGCTATTGCTGGTGGTGTTACTACATTCATGGAAATGCCTAATACTAGGCCATCAGCTCTGACGCAAGAGCTGCTTCAAGATAAGTATGATATGGCATATAGATCTGCTTACAGCAATTATAGCTTCTTTATGGGTGCATCTAATGAAAATATTGAAGATGTACTCAAGACTAATCCACAGAATGTCTGCGGTGTAAAGGTGTTTATGGGTTCTAGTACGGGTAATATGCTTGTGGATAATGAGAAAGTCCTTAACAATATATTTTCCAATGTAGATATGTTGATCGCTACACATTGTGAAGATGAAGCTACGATAAGAACCAATATGGCTGCATTTCAAGAAAAATATGGTGATAATCTGAGTGCTACACATCATCCATTGATTCGAAATACGGAAGGATGCCTCATATCATCAACTCTTGCATCAACTCTAGCAAAGAAGCACAATACAAGACTTCACATCCTACATATAAGTACAGCGGAGGAGATAGCACTATTTACAAACAAGATCCCACTAGCTGAAAAACTTATTACTAGTGAAGCATGTGTTCATCATATGTACTTTACTGCGGATGATTATTCTAGATTGGGTAATAAGATTAAATGTAATCCAGCAATAAAAGCAGCGCATAATAGAGACGCGATACGCGCAGCTGTAATAGATGGCACCATAGACATTATCGCTACGGATCACGCGCCACATACTTTAGAAGAGAAAGAAAGACCTTATAGCCATGCGCCAGCTGGATTACCATTAGTCCAACACGCACTTAACATAATGTTAGACATGTATCAAGATGGTTTATTTACTCTAGAGCAGATCGTTGAGAAGATGTGTCATACACCAGCCATTTGTTTTCAGATAGGAAATCGTGGATATATAGATGAAGGTTACAAAGCGGATATTGCTATCATAGATCCTGATTTAGAATTTACGGTAGCGCCAGATAATATTGCTTATAAATGTGGTTGGTCTCCACTAGAAGGAAAAACATTCAAAGGAAAGAATGTCAATACCATTGTGAATGGAAAAATCGTCTATGATTATAAGACTCAACTTTTCCGTCAAGGATGTGGTGAGCGTTTAACATTTACTAGATAGTATTATTTACTTTATTCATTTACTATATCATACAGATCATCAATACTCTGGTACCCACCTAATATTTTCCTATAATTAATATTATGTTAAGTAGAGTATAGCGAGAACTATTGCTATTGTATTGCTAAGATAGTTTTCTTTATGCCCTATTACTATTAAAATCTTTACTCTGAAACAATTAAATAACTAATTGAATATATCGCTCATATATAAATGAAATGAGTAAGAATAAATCTATGGCTTGTATTAGTTCTATGCATTGCCTTGATAGCATAGGATACATGTTGAATTTGTATACATTAACTACAGTACAAATTATATTAATGTAGTAATTCTTGTTGTTACGATTGCTATCGAATTATATGAGAACACAAAAGTTATAACTTTCTACCTTGACAATTAATCTGATACTTTGCTAGTAGTCGAAAATTGAGCTTTATGAAGTTTGTACGTTTTTAGCCTATTAAGAGATAGTAGTTTTAAGTCTACAACTTCTTGACGGATAATAGTTTAGGATATGACGGGTTTTCCTCTTCCCCTATGCCCAGTATAGTGAAGTAATTCAATATCCTACTTAACATAATAAATAAGTGCCCTACTAATTATGTTGTAATGTTATAGTTGGATATACTATTGCTGTTCATCCAGAATTAATTGATAAGGCTATAATGATCGCCCCTTTGTTAGATACTGAACATGAGCCTATATTCTGGTTTTCCTATTTCGCTAAATGGCGCATGAAAAGATGGCTGTTGACTGATGAACTTAGAGTTTCTTTGACTGAAAAGTTTGAATGTGCATAGGCCTTGTAGGTTATAGAACCATATTGGGAGCTACTTAAACGGCCAACACAAGATAAATGCCTACATGGCCCCGCTGCCCCGAGTCTATAATACTGAATATAGCAAGCGAATAGATGATAACAACTATTTAGCCCTTAAATTATATCCAGAGAAAGGGAATTTGATTTTGTGGGAAGAATTTGAATTGACTATGGGCCTAATTAGGGATATTATTTCTAATTCCTCTTTTTCTTTTCTTTGATTTTACTCTTACCAAAAATGTCCTTTTTTGCATCAGATCCTAATACAGGCATAGGTCGTGGAGCATCGTCAGACGTTTGATTGAAGATTTTATCAACGTATACCCAACTATCAATCTCTTGTTTATAGCCGACGAAACTGCCATCTGGAAGTTGTGTTGGTCCTTGACCTTCTATTCTTCCCATTCTAGTAATTAGATTATCATAGACGATCATACCCATATTAGCATTGTAATTCAGAGTAACACTGGCATCAGCACTGTATGTGAGGAGTAATCTCGTTTTTATCTCATCTCGCTCACCTTCTATCTTTCTGACAAACAGCTCTTTACCGAATTTCACTTCATCTTCTTTAATAGACATGACATCAAGAACTTTAACTTTGTCAAACTTTGCAAATTGTCTATACCCAAATAAAATATAATCTGTCTTGCCAGCGCTAGTGAATGGCATAATATGATAATATAATGCTCCAAACCAATCTTGAGCTCCTAATTGCTCATATTCTAGATCGGATGTAATTTCTCCAGAATCATTAAGAGTGATCACCTTTCCATCTGCAAATTGGATATACCCATATGTTTTGCTTACAACGTCATCATCAGCTACGATCCAGCTGAAGATTCTAAATTTATCATTCTCCGAGGTTAATTTAGAGATCCACTTCAAAGACTCGAATGGATGGTCGTATGATCCTGGTGTATTGAGCATTGTTTCAAATTGCTCTTTAAACAGATTAGCAGCCTTGAATCTATGGCTTGCTACAGTTGTATTTACCATTATGTCTGCATGATAAGCCAAATTTTCCTCTAAAGCAGCTAAGTCAACTTGGGATGATACAGTAGTAGTCATGGCGAATGACATCGCTAGCGATAATAGAATTCTAGACATAATATTTAAATCTATTTGATATATATGGAGTAACGCAATATCTAATCCAATGATTGCAGCACTATCACAATTATTTCAGAAGATTAAGAACTAACTTTCTGTATCATTTCATCGTAATTCGGTCTGTCTGCGGCAGATAGGTGAATGAATCTATCTACTATGTTACCCTTATCTAAAATAAAAATGCCAGGCATTTGGAAGCCATCACCTATAAATCTTAGAGAAGGTAAAGACTTAGTGTTCATACTAATATCAAAACCTCTAATTAAATTCTTAAGACCAAGTAATTGACTAGGACCACCTTTGGCTAATCCAAAGGACGAATATAATTCACAAGAGGGGTCACTAATGTGATCTACTCCTGGAAGCTCGAACTCTACGAAATATTGTTCAGCTAAGTTTATATCCGACATGTGGACTAATACCAAAGTGATATTAGCCTGTAATATTTTTTCTTTTCGATCAGCCAAATCATGTAACGCTTCTCTACAAAAGATACAGCCGAAATGACGTAAAAAAGTAAGCAGAACAGGGCCTTTATGCGATAACTTCAAAAGTGAGTCCCCATTTTGAGTTACTGCGTTTTCTATTATTTCTGAATTGATCATTTACACTTTATTATCAGGTATATATTAACCTTCTCTTCATTCAATTATTAAATAAATGCCCTGTTCTGCTTCTAATTTCGAGGTACTCGATTACTTAATTTTCATTTTTGTGAAAGTAGCCATTACAGATTTTACTGCATCCGCAGATTTGTGTAATAATTTCTTTTCGCTAGCATTAAGCTTAAGTTCTATGATCTTAGTGACACCGTTTTTACCCAGTTGCACTGGAGCACCTAGATACATGTTCTTCAGTCCATACTGGCCAGTCAGTCTTACACAAACGGGGAATATTCTATTTTCATCCTTTACGATAGACTCGACCATCTGAGCTGCAGCAGCTCCAGGAGCATACCATGCAGATGTCCCCATTAGCCCTACTAGCTCTCCCCCACCTTTCTTAGTACGGTTTACGATAGCAGTTAACTTTTTTCGATCTATTAGTTCAGTAACTGGGATACCTCCTACTGTAGTATATCTTGGTAGCGGCACCATGGTATCGCCATGACCACCCATTAGTACTGCTTGAATATCTTTTGGAGATACTTTTAATTCAGTCGCTAAGAAAGCTCTATATCTTGCTGTATCTAAGATGCCAGCCATGCCGAATACTTTGCTAGATTTAAGACCTGACGCTTTGAATGCCGCGTGAGTCATTACATCTAGTGGATTAGATACGATGATAATGATTGGATCAGCTGAGTGTTCCATGATAGACTTTACTACAGAGACTACTATTTTAGCGTTGGTAGCGATAAGATCATCTCTACTCATGCCCGGCTTACGCGGTATGCCAGCAGTAATCACAACTATGTCAGAGTTAGCAGTATCTTTATACTTGTCAGTGCCAGTGATACTTGTGCTGTAATAGTCGATAGGTGCTTGTTGCCAACTATCCAAGGCTTTACCTTTAGCGAAGTTTCCTTTGATATCAAGAAGAACGATTTCTTTCACGATGTCTTTGTGCGCAAGTACGTTGGCCACAGTGGCTCCTACATTACCTGCTCCTACTACAGTTACTTTACTCATACTGAATTGTTATTTACTATTTTGATTTAAAAGAATAATTAATTTGTAAAACTTAAAATGTCAAGATATTGTTATCCAAAAAACCTATTTCAAAGTGCGTAAAATTTTTAATTTACTCTAGAAATTTTAATTACCTAATGAGTTAGAAAATCTACATTTTGTGCAAATGTAAGGAATGAAAAGATATTAAACTATTCTTATATATTAATGATGAGAATCTAGACTTATATGTCTTTTCGAATATATCTAATTGAGTAATAACAATGGTAATTGAGATTATATTTTACCTTAGATGTTTATAACGATAAATTAAATTAGATAACATGAATATTAAGCCCAGATTATTAATTCTAGCTCTATTTGTAGCGACTACAATCGTAACAGTAAGTGCACAACATCAACACCGAGGAGAATGTGGTGTAACATACGAGATGGAACAGCAATTACCTGTTTACTCTAAAAAAGATGTACAACTGTTCAAAGAAGCGAACCCTGAACGATTTGCTTCGATTAATATTCCTGTTATGTTTCACACTGTCGCGAATTCAGTTGGAGAAGGAAGAGTAAAGAGAAAAGATATACTAAAGTCTTTGTGTAGAATGAATAATGATTATGCTGAGCATGGAGTAGTATATTATTTAAAAGACGGTGGATTTAATGAGTTAGATAATTCAAACATATTTTCTAATGTAAGTATGAATGGTGATTTGGTGCAAACATTTAAAGATGGGGCTGCAGTGGATATCTTCATTACTGAAAACGCTGATACAGGAAGTAGTCTTGGTACTACGCTTGGGTTTTATTCTCCAGGTGGTGATTATATCATCATCCGTAAAAAGGAAATGGCTGATAGTTCAGGGACTATGAGTCACGAAGTAGGTCATTACTTTTCGTTGAGACATCCACATTCAGGATGGGATCAACCGTATGATATAGAAACTTACGGTAATTCAGTACCTTTTAATACAGTGCCTGGTACCGGTGCTCTTATTGAATTAATGGATGGCTCGAATTGTGAAGATTCAGGTGACAAAATATGTGATACTGCTCCAGATTATTTATTAGGTTTTACTACTCAGTCTTGTTTTGATAATTTTGGTGTGTTTGATCCTAATGGTGATGCTTTAGAAAGCGATGAAACTTTAAGTATGGGGTATTTCAATAACTGCCCGAAGTACGTGTTTTCACCACAGCAAATCGATAGAGCAAAGTTAAATATTGCTAGTCCAGGAAGAGATTTCCTGCTTAATACTCATACCCCTAATGAAACAGAAATTACAGGAGATTTAGCTATAATTTCTCCAGGATTTCAAGAGACTGTAGAGACATATAATGGTGTCGAAGTTTCTTGGGAAGGGGTTCAAGATGCTGATTTATATTTAGTAGAGATCGTTAATTTTGCTGATCCTGCCGACTTTTATGAATACACAACACCTAACGAGGCTCTCTTTATCACTGACCTTGAACCAAATAAGGTTTACTTCTTAAATGTTAAGCCTTATAATGATGCTTACACATGTTACCCAGAAGTAGGCCTTCCATTTCTAACTGGAGATGTTGAAACTTCTTTAAACGATCCTTCGTTCGTAAGTGATTTCGTTGTCTATCCTAATCCATCTCATACCAACCAAGATATCATTGTAGATATGATGAGTGAGTGGAGCGGTAATGCAACTTTATCAATATCTGATTTAGCTGGAAAAGTAATCAAGCATCAAGCGATACAGATATCTAATGGAACGCAACAGTTAGTAACAAATCAGAGTGGTGATATCCAAAGTGGTATATACTTCTTGAAACTTTCTACAGTACAAGGAAATGTAACAAGAAAGATTGTAATACAATAAATGAGATAAGTATTGAAGTATATACTTCATGACCTTTTTTAAGATATTTTATGCGACTCATCATTTTGGTGAGTCGCTTTTGTTTTGGTAAGATTTCTATGTCTTATACCAAGTAACTTATTATTAATTAGTTGCCGTCTTATGTTCAAAATATGATACTTTTGCACACTTAATTATTATATAGACACTTTACAATATAATTATATATGAACTTACACGAATATCAAGGTAAAGAAGTATTGGCATCTTACGGAGTAGCTATACAGAGAGGAAAGGTAGCCAATACTGTGGAAGAAGCAGTGACTGCATTTAAAGAGTTGCAAGTAGAGACAGGAACAGAGGCTGTGGTAGTAAAAGCTCAGATACACGCTGGTGGTCGTGGTAAAGGTGGTGGAGTAAAACTTGCCAAAAACATGGACGAACTAAAAGAGCATGCTGCTAACATACTAGGTATGATGCTCAAAACTCCGCAAACACCCGGCGGGATGGAAGGAACTGGTAAGTTAGTGAGAAAGGTACTAGTTGCGGAAGACACATATGCACCAGATTTTGACGCATGTAAGGAGTACTACGTATCTATTCTTATGGATCGTACAAAGAAGAAAAATGTAATCATCTACTCTACTGAAGGTGGAATGGATATCGAAGCAGTAGCCGAAGATACACCAGAACTATTGCATAAGGAGTATATAGATCCACATATGGGACTTTTAGGGTTTCAATCTCGTAAGATTGCTTTCAATCTAGGACTTAGCGGACAAGCGTTTAAAGAGATGACAAAGTTCATTAGTAAGTTATATTCAGCATTCGTAGGATCAGATGCATCATTATTCGAAATCAATCCTTGTCTACACACTGCGGATGACAGAATTTTAGCTGTAGATGCTAAAGTCTCTTTAGACGAAAATGCACTCTTCCGTCATCCAGATCTTGCAGCTATGCGGGATACTACTGAGGAAGACCCTACAGAGGTAGAAGCACAATCATATGGTCTTAACTATGTAAATCTTGATGGTAATGTAGGATGTATGGTAAATGGAGCTGGTTTGGCTATGGCAACTATGGATATCATTAAACTTAGTGGTGGATCACCAGCAAATTTCCTTGATGTAGGAGGTACTGCAGATGCAGCAAGAGTAGAGCAAGCTTTCCGTATCATCCTTAAAGATGATAATGTAAAGGCTATTCTTATTAATATCTTCGGAGGTATAGTAAGATGTGATAGAGTGGCTCAAGGAATAGTAGATGCATACAAAAACATGGGAAATATTACGGTGCCTATCATCGTAAGATTACAAGGAACTAATGCTGATATCGCAAAGACGATCATCGATAATAGTGGACTAGAAGTGCAATCAGCTATCCTATTACAAGAAGCTGCAGATAAAGTAAAAGAGGTTATCTCTTAGACGAGTATTTTTAAAAGGAAAACTTTGATGTCTTGGCTAGTTGATTCTGGTCAAGGCATTTTTTATACTTTTAAGATAATTTCATACTGAAATATTGTCTAATATTGAAAAAATGCTCTAATGTTATTTAACTCATCAATATATAATGGTCGCCGGGTTTCTTAATTTTTAGTAAAAACCATAAAGTAAAATAACTTAATGGTTTTCTGTTGCAGAATGGACATTAGACTGAAGACTGCTGACTGAAAAATTGCTGACGGAGTACTTATATTTAATATAAATTAAAATTTATGGCTACAAACTACTCACTATACGAACTGAACGAATATATCAAACGAGTGATGGCCCTCAATTTTCAGGAGGCTATTTGGGTCAGATGTGAAGTGTCTCAGGCATCACATAGCCGTGGATCTGTATATCTTAATATAGTAGAGTTAGAGGAGGGAACAGAAGAGATAAAAGCACAAGCGAGTGCGGTAATATGGCCACGTAGCTACATATTCCTGCAGAATAAACTTAAAGAACTACTACCCTATATCCTGGAGGCTGGAAGTGAAGTGCTGATCAAAGTCAAGGTAGATTTTAATGAGCGATACGGATTTAAATTAGTCATAGAAGATATAGATCCAACCTATACACTTGGCCAAGCTGAAATGGCTAGGCAGAGAATCATAGAGCGTTTAAAGAAAGAAAGATTATTAGAACTTAATGGACAAAGAAACATGTCTCCAGTGCTCCAATCCGTAGCGGTGATTAGCTCAGAAACAGCAGCCGGATATGCAGACTTTATGGCTCAGCTTGAGAATAACATTTATGGTTACGAGATACATGCAGAGCTATTTCAAGTAGCTGTACAGGGCAGAAATGTAGAAAGCGATGTGGTTGAGGCTTTTAGTGAAATACAGGCTAATGGCAAGCATTATGACGCTGTAACAATTGTAAGAGGTGGAGGATCTAAACTAGACTTAGCGGGTTTTGATAATTATAATATTGGGCACGCCATAGCAATGTGTAGACTACCAGTAATTATAGGTATTGGCCATGAGATTGATAGCACGGTGACGGATCTTGTAGCGCAAGTTTCACTCAAGACACCTACAGCAGTAGCTGGTTATATTATAGATCGAAATATGAAGTACGAGACTGATATTTTGGGCTTAGGATTTGAGATACAAGAAAATTGCCAAGAGACTGTGCGTGAGCGAAGAGCTGAGGTGGAACACATAGATTATATGATCAAGCAAAGTGCATTGAATAGATTACAAACTGAAAAATATGATATGAATCATTTGTTCAACTCACTGAAACTATCTGCGAAGAATATCATTCAGCATAATCTGCAGTATTTGGATAATACAGAATCACTCATTGGTATCGTTGACCCGATCAAGACTCTTAAACGCGGCTTTAGTATTATTAAGCAAGATGGAGTAGTTATAGGTAGCGTGAAAGATTTAGACACTAAAAAAGAGATTGAAATAGTAATGAAAGATGGAAGTAAGAATATCTAAATTACTTCTTTTTCACAGGTTCGATACTGTCCATGATATCTTTCATTTGTTCTACTCCTTGTAGAAATTTGTCGCACACTTGATTGTACATTTTAGATTTCTCCAAACTTACCAAATGTCCACATTTCTGGAAAATTTCTATGCTTGTATTAGCCCGACTTAGCACAAATTTCTTTGCAGATTCTAAAAATAGGTGGTCTTGGTCTCCCATCACTACTAGTATTGGAGAATTATATGCAGAGTTGTACAGTTTTTTCAATGTCTTATCTAGACATTGATCATACATAGTGGTCCATTTTTTAAATTCATCCATACTAAGTGCTTTACTTTCACGAATGAATATCTTCCTACTCTTTTTATGATTGTTTCGAGGTAAAGCAATCCAGGCGGCCAATTGATAGAATGCCCTGAATCCTATAACTTTAGCTAGTGCTAAACTGCAATTCGCTATGATTCTTAGTTTTCGTTTTAATTCTACGATTGCTCCTGCCATAGTAATCGACAATACTCTAGCCGGCTTGAGTTGTTCCATTTGTAGAGCTATGATCGATCCAAGTGAAACACCCATAAGATGCACTTTTTGGAGTTTGAGATGATCTACGACACTCCAAACTTTGTCACTCATAAGTTCAAAGGTATATTCAGAATGTCCTTTTCCACTTTCTTTTGATTGTCCATGCCCAGGAAGGTCAACCATTATTAAATTGAAGTTTTTCTCCAATTCCTCCTTTTGCCTATACCAAGTACGTGTACTACCACCAGCACCGTGAATCATTACGATCCAGTCCGCCGACGGCTTGAGTCCATAAGTTTCATAGTGTAGTAATGTGCTCATTTTCTTTAATTAGAATACCAAGATACTTTAAAAGTTTACCCTTTTGTAGGACGAACCTCTCTTTTATCGAGTTTAGATTGCGTAGAATTGTCGTTATAGGTCTTTTGTCCTACCATTACTAATGCGTCCATGACGAGTTTCATTTCGAATTCTTGAGGCTTAGTGGCTGGATCATTGTCTATCATTAGTATGATAGTCGATATCGGATTGTAATGATAGATGCCACTACCCTTTGTGACGTCATAGTTGCCATATTGATATGTGTTATTATCAGCAAAGTCGATCCACTTCCCTGCTAGAGCACCTAGTTCACTCATGGCACCATCAGCGAAAGTGAATTTGTATTCCCATACACCGTTATCAAGTATTTGAGCAGTGCTAAACTCACCATTCTTTATTCTGTAGTCAAAAACCGCCTTAGCATTTTCTCTTAATTTTGTCATTTGCGGCGTGACTGCCTTAGTAGAGACATTTGGTTCTGTTGTAGATGGTATCTTTCCATCATTCTTGCAGCTAAATAGAGTTAAACCTATTACTATTGTGCATACTAGCAGTATGATTCTATTCATTAGATTACTTTTACTGTTTATAAAGAAGGCAAATATAATGCTTGATAGATACAAAGACTTTATTAATCAACAGATTAGTGACAATAGAGACCAAAAACTGCTACTTGCAGTTAGTGGTGGTGTCGATTCTATGGTAATGCTCGATCTAAGTATCAAAGCTAATCTATCTATAGCAGTAGCTCATGTCAATCATGGTATGAGAGGCTCCGATTCTGATGCTGATGAAATATTGGTGAGAGATATTTGTGCCGATTATGGTATTGTATTTCATTCATACAGTTTAAATGCGGATGAAAAATCATCAAAAAACTTTCAAGGAAGAGCGAGGGATGTAAGGTATCGATGGTGGAACGAGTTATGTGATGTTGAAGGATATAGCTATATCCTTACGGCCCATCATAGTACTGATAGCGTAGAGACATTCCTATTGAATTTGACTAGAGGTTCAGGAATCAGAGGCTTGTCTAGTATTCCTTCAGTTAATCAAAATATACTTAGGCCATTATCTGGTTTTACCAAAAATCAGGTCTTGGCATATGCTGATTTGCATCATATAGGTTATCGAGAAGATAATAGTAATAAGGAAAGTAATTATAAAAGGAATGAGATTAGAAATAAATGGATACCTTTTCTTAGATCTAGTGATCCAAATATAGAGAAAGCAATTTCTAAGAGTATCGCTAATCTAACTAAAGAGCAAGCTTTGTTAAATAGCTTAGTGCTAGATATTATTAGTAAAAATTCTGTAATAAATAAAATTGGTTATCAGTTAATTAGACTAGATGAACTAATTAATAACTATAATATAGATATGTCTCAGTTGTTATATCAATATTTAAGTGGATATGGGTTTACAGAGGATAATTGCAAGAAATGCCTAACTGCCAAAGTAGGCTCAGAATTTCACTCAGAGACTCACGACTTATTAATAGATAGAGGCAATATAATTTTAAGAAGAAAAAACAAATTCAAATCTTTAGAGTTAGAAGTAAGTGATTTCGGAGTATATCAAATTGATAGTGATACTCAGCTTCATGTGAATAAGGATTTTTCTCAAGAAGGTTTAGTGGTTAACGGGCTACAATTTCCATTTACAGTAAGGCACAAACGTGCGGGTGACAGTTTCTGCCCATCAGGAATGCAAGGTGCCACTCAAAAGCTGAAGGACTTTCTTACTAATGCTAAATTAGACAAATGGTCAAAGCAAAACACATTAGTTGTTGAACACAATAGTACAATTGTAGCTATTTTACCTTTTCGAGTAGCATATGGATATAATGAGAATTCTAATGATTCTAAGGTGAATATTTCCATACATTATTGTTAGATTCTCATCTTGATTTGTGCTTGTTATCAATATCAATAGGAAGTTGTTGATTCTATAATAACATAATGGTGAGGTCTAGCGTATATAATTATATACTTTTACGCTTATGATACATTCGATTTTATTCAATATTATTAAAGGCTTACTGATAGGAGTTATATTTTTATCTTCTATAACTGTCAGTGGTCAGTTAGCTAGGGATAGTAAGCTAGAGGCATCTACCAAGATATTAGTTAAAGTAGGAATGGGCTATGATAAACCAATGGCTGATTTAGCAGATAGATTTGGAGGAAATATCAATTTCCATATGGGTTTTGAACGATTAAGCGTTAGCAATTGGATTATTTCTACGGACTTTACGTACAGATTTGGATCTGATGTAAGAGAGGATGTATTGGCAGGATTTAGACTGCCTACAGATCAATTTCTTGCAACTGACGGATTGCCAGCCGATGCTTTTCTAAGAAGTAGAGGTGCGTCTTTGAAGATAGGTATCGGTAAGGTCATTGGACTTCATACCAAATCACCACAGTCAGGGATACGTCTAGATATCGGAGCTGGTATCTTGAGTCATTATATACGTGTACAAGACGAAAATCAAGCTATTAATCAAATTTTTGGCCAATATAAAAATGCGTATGATCGACTCACGCGTGGTTTTTCGATTACAGAATATATAGGTTACCAATACCTTAGCACGGACGGGAATCTCAATTTCAATATTGGCTTTGAGTTCAATCAAGCATTTACATCTGGTGTTAGATTGGTGGACTTTACGACCAATGAGCTCTCTCCTACTGGCAGAAAAGATTTTTTATCAGGATTCAAGGTGACATGGCTAATTCCGCTTTATTCTGGTAGTAAGGGCGAGCAGATATATTATTAATATATGTTATACTTATATAGTCTAGGTACATACATCTACGGAGTGATACTGCAATTTGCTTCACTCTTTCATCCCAAGGCCAAATTGCTCATTAGAGGTCGCGAACAATCTATTAGTGTTGTCAAGTCAATAAAATTGAAATATCCAGATTCTAAGTGGATTTGGATACATGCTGCATCTTTAGGAGAATTTGAGCAAGGAAGATATCTAATAGATCGCATATCAGCTGACTATTCCCAATATAAGATTGCACTTAGTTTTTATTCACCTAGTGGATATGAACCACAACAAAATTGTCAGAATGTGGATATGGTATTCTATATGCCGCTAGATACTGCATACAATGCTAATAAGTTGATAGATACGCTTTCTCCACATCTCGCTATATTTATCAAGTATGACTTTTGGTGGAATCATCTCAATGCTTTACAATCTAAATCAATTCCGACAGTATTTATATCTACGATGATAAGGTCTGATCAGTATTTTATAAAACATAAGCTTGGTAGTATACGATCAATATTATCTTCTGTAGATCATTATTATGTGCAGACACAAAAAAGTGCAGATCTGTTACAATCTATCGGAATAGTAAATACTACAGTTACAGGAGATAGTCGATTAGATAGTATATTGTTTGAAGAAGTGAATGATGTTCCAATTCAAAAAGAAATATTGAATTGGAAAAGTAATGGAAAATGTATAATCTATGGTAGTGTACATTTGTCGGATATGGAGATAATCAAAGAGATGAGTTCAATAAATGCAAAGCATCTGATTGTGCCTCACGATATTGATTCAGCCAATATTACAGCATTTCAATCTCAATTGCCAGCATCGATGATTTATAGTCAATCAGGACTAGAAGATTCATCTATGGTGATTTTGGACAAATTGGGAGTTTTACGTCATATTTATAACACGGCAGATTTAGTTTACATTGGAGGTGGATTCGGAAAAGGAATTCACAACATATTAGAGCCTTTAGTCCAGCTAATCCCGATACTAATTGGATCCAATTATCACAAGTTTCCAGAAGCGGTAGACCTCATAACTGAAGATGCGATCAAGGCAATTGATACTGCTACTTTAGCATGTATAGAAGCAAAGAATATGCTAATGGAGTCAAATAATGAGAGAAAGAAGACACAAAATCAATATATAAGAACGCACAGTGGCGCTACTGAAAAGATTTTACCCTCTTTAGAAGAGAATAAGTGGATATGAATTTTATAAATATACTATGCTAAAGAAGACATTTCAATAACGTATTTTTTATTACTTTTATCTTTAGTTATATGTACTAATACTAATCAAGGATTAAAATCAATTAAACATTTTATTATGAAAAAAACTTATACTCATTTTTTTACAGGTGTACTGACCCTATTATTAGGAGTTGTATGTGTTCAAAGTGTTGATGCACAATACACAATAACTACTACTGATGGTACACAGTATCCTATTTTTATCGGTGATCCAGGACAATTTGAAGGAGTAGCAACAGCTGCAACAATAGAACTTGCCTCTTCAAGTTGTAGTGCAATGACTAATTCTAATGGTAGTATTGTAATTGCTGATTTAGATAATGGATGTTCGGCAGCACGTACAGCAGAATTTGCAAATGATGCTGGGGCAATTGCAGTAATTATCTGTGGCACAACTGACAACAGCATTGGTTTCGAAACAGATGCTAATGGCTCTGTAGTTGCTGGAAGTAATCTTAATTTGGGGGTATTTGCTATGGGTGCTGATTGTGCAGACCTTAAAGTGAGCGCCGGAACTGAAGCTACTTTAGAATTATTGGTTCCAGAATGTGACGTAATGTTACCTGAGGGTGTGATTTGGGGTGCAAATGGAGAGGGCGAGTTTGATGGTGGTTTGGGTGACTGGACTATCGATAATGATAATGGTTTCAGATATGATGTCAAGGGTAAGTTGGATAGAGGTGCTTATAACAGTACTGTAAATCAAATTGGTTCACCAACATTGTGTAATGGTGCAGTTGTTGCAGATTCATCTTTTGGAGACAATGCGGGGGAGCCAGGAAACTTCTTAAGTGGAAATTGTCCGGCTGATAACAATATTTTTTGTGAGACAAGACTTACTTCGCCAGTTATTGATCTTTCTACCACGACTTTTGATGGATTATTTTTACAGTTTTTCCAAGCTTTAAGACAATTCAACTCAGAATATTATTTACTCGTCAGTAAAGATGGTGGTGCTACATTTGAAGATACTATTGCAATTAATTCAGGTTTTGAGACGAATTCAAATCACATTCAAGAAATTGTAAGTGTTCCACTTCTTAATATTAGTCCAGATGATCAATTACAATTTAGATTATGGTATAGAGGATATTATTATTATTGGGCTGTGGATGATTTCTTTCTTGTAAACAGACAAATTGGTGACGTACGTCTCAATACTGATGCAGGAAACTTCTTTGCATCTCATGCGGCTAACTGGGAGACTCCATCTTCACAAGCTGATATAATTCCTTTATTAGTAGATGTTGAAAATATTGGAAACTTAGATGCTGAAGGTGTAAGCTTAACAGCTACACTGCTTAATGAAGCAGGAGTTACACTTGATGAAGCATCATTAGATTATGGTTTGATCACTCCGGGATTTGTAGATCAGAATAGGTTGTTTGATGAAACATTTACTATGCCAACTGATATCGGTTCGTACAGATTAGTATATACACTAAATTGGGAAGAAGATGAAGAGCCATTAAATAATAGTTATACATCTAATTTCAAAGTTGGAGATAATGTATTCTCGAAGTGTGAAGCTTCTGATGCAACGGCTAGAATCGCTTTCCCTGATCAACAGTACTTCTCTCTTGGAGCGGGTTACCATGTTGTAAATGGAACAACTGCTGCTGGTACTCAATTATATATAGAAAAACTAAGATTAGGAATCTCTGGTAATGCTGCGGATGCAGTATCAGGATCTGTAAACGTATCTGTATATGAGTGGAATGACCTTAATATCAATGCTGATGTAGATGCGGATGATGGAGTAGGTATACCAGAAAGAGTAAAGGTATACGAAACTTCAATTCTAGTATTTGGACCAGACACTGGTCTAGAAGATTATATAATTGAGCTTGGTGCAGACAGAGTTGCACTTAAGGACAATCAAAACTATATAGTAGTAATGCATGGTTTACCTCTTGCTGCTACAGACCAGTATAGATTTATGGCTGCTGATTCTGGTGCTAATCCTGATTATAACTTTTCTGCGACTGCATTTGCATTCGGTCAAGGAAGTGTTGATGGAAACTTACCAGATGGTTCTTTAGGAACTATCACAGATAATCCATTAAACATGTCCAGAATTGGTACTATTGGTGGTACTGGTACTGCTGATGATAATGATACTCGTAGATTATTTCAAGTAAATAACTTTGCAGCTTTATGTGAAATGCATATTTCTAGTTTAACAGGTACAGAAGATATCAATGAAGATATCGCAGTTTCTGTATTCCCTAATCCAGCATCAAACAATGTATTTGTTGATCTTGCTTTAGAGAATGTTTCAGATAATGTAAACCTACAGGTTGTAGATATCCAAGGTAGAGTTGTAATGACTCAAAACTTTACTAACGTGAAGACGGATAAATTACAATTAAACGTAGCTAACCTGAATATAGGTGTTTACGTAATCAATATCAGAACTGAAGAAGGATTCACTTCAGCTAGATTTGTTAAGAACTAATACTCTTAAAGGAGAATTATAACTAATAATATAGCCAGATCAGCGTAATAGTTGGTCTGGCTTTTTTTGAAAACTAGACAAACCATATTTTCGTTGTCGATCATAGCAGTTGATTTCCATTTTTATAATTGAGCGAGTATAATATCATGAGTACTATACAGATAACGAAACCCAAAGTGGAGATCTCTCCAAGTATTCTTGATGAGATCAAGACACAGGTATACGAAGCTGGGCAAGTGGTGATTCATTTTGTTTATCAGAATGAAGATTTTTGGATAGGTAGTAAGATCCGTATATGGCCATCTAGCTATTTATATGATAAAGGTTCTGCACATATAAGTGAACTGGTACATTGTGAAAACATAGTACAAGCGCCGATGTGGCAAGAAGTAACCTTTGGTACAAAATGCTATTTCACATTGATATTTACTGGGTTGCCGAGAGACTGTAGTACTTTTGATTTTATAGAAGACTGTGGTGGTGAAGGTGGAGGATTTGAAGTCCTAGATGTAGCTCGGAATGAATCTGATATTTATTACTTTAAAATCTATTAAAATCTACTTCTGGATGGATGTCAATTTTGCCTTCAATATAACTGATTAGATGCTCTGCCCAGTAAGGTGCCAGAGAGCTTCCTTTAGTACCTAAGCCACCAAACAAATACATAGATGAATATTTATTAGATTTTCCTAATAACGGCTTACGACCTTTAACACTAGGTCTGATGCCAGAGATATGTTGTATTATCTTGTACTCTGTAGACTTGAGTATGTTAGCGAGTTGTTCTTTCAGCTTATTTTTACCCTCTTTAGTGGGGAGGTTGTCTTCGAAATCTCTTTCGTAGCCAGATCCTACCCAATATCTATTGCTTTCGATGGGACATATAAAAATGCCATGCTTCACTATGTCTTTAATCTTATAGTCAGGCATTTCCACAATCAATACTTGTCCTTTGTTGGGCTGAAATGGAAGGTTTGGAAAATACTGATTATCTATGGATTGTACTCCTTCCGCAAAAACGATCTTCCCAACTTCTATATCATCATAATACATGGTTCGAGGTAGTACTCTGAGATGTTTAGATTTAAAAGTACTCTCTATTAAAGCTTCTTGTTCGATGAGCCAATTTCTATATTCTGTCAATAATGATCTCAAATTTACACGCCCACCTTTAATGATGGCACAACTCTCTACATCTTTGAAATGTTCATCCAATGCAGAGGTGTCATAATCTTCGATGATGTACTTGCTATAGGCACCATCCAAGAGTCTACTTGACCATTTGTTTTCTTCGTAGATACTACCTAGTACACGTACTATAGTATGTTCGTGATAGTATTTACCTTTTAGTTCGTTTTCCAAAGATCTATAGGTTCTTATTGCCTCTGGAATCAATTTGTCAATCATCCAAGATTTTACATATGATCTACCTGTGATAGGATTAACAATTCCTGCAGCTTTAGTGCTACTAGCAGTTCGATGACCATCATCTATAACTTTTACGAGATAGCCTTTTTTTATAAGTTTATAGGATAGGATTGTTCCTGCTATACCTTGTCCCACTATGAGATAATCTATTTTTCTATCCATACTTTTCTTTAATCTAAAGACTATCTAACTCTTTGGCCTTTTTCCTGCTAAACGAACTTACAACTAAGTCGTAAGAATGATCGATAAGTGATAATACCATTTGATCTTCTAAGTCACCTTCTACTATCACAGTATTCCAATGCTTTTATTCATATGATAGCCTCCGGTGATATCACCATGTTGATCTCTTAATTCTAGGGTATATTTAGGAATACATTTTAGATTGATCTGAGTAGGTAAACAATCTAGACCAGTGAGTGCAAACATCTTGTCAAGTACTTTAAAAACGAGCGTCGATTCATCAAAAGGAAAAGACTTATTGGTACCATTCTTTGATAGGCAGTATTCTCTTATGTATTCAATATTCATTTTAACATTATTTTTCTTCGAAATACCCTGTCTTTCTATTTTTCTTTACCTCATCCCAATTATAGTATCTACCATTCATTGCTACATACACGCCAGGGTTCAGTACCTGGACGAAAGCTAATGCACTACCGAGATTAAAAAATCCATCTGATGAGGTACCAAAAGCATAAGGCACCATGGCACCTGTAAGGACAATTGTCTTCCCTTCGATATTGGCAGCAGCTAACGTCTCGGCAGTGGAGACTATTCTATCTGTTCCATGTGTGATAATGATCCTTTTCGTTTTAGATCTCTTGCAATTGTGTATGATGATTTCTTTATCTTCTTCTGTCATCTCCAAGCTATCAAGCATCATCAAGGTACGTACGTCTATATCCAACGTGCATCTGCCCCTTTCAAACATTTCATTGAGATGCGTATCCTTAAAATATAATTCACCAGTGATATAGTTATACATTTTATCAAACGTACCACCGGTAACGAATACTTGAATTAAATCCTGCATAGAGTTCTTTATTAATATTTCGTGTGAAATTAAAAAAAACCATCATATTAAATTGTAGATAAATGCAATTCAGTATGTTTGTCATTAAATATAAAATCACCACCTGATGAACGTATCTCATATGCTCACTAATAGAGTGCAATCTATGGAAGAGTCGGCTACTCTCAAGATGTCGGCCAAAGCTCGTGAACTCAAAACGAAATTTGATGATGTAATTAGCCTTAGTTTAGGAGAGCCAGATTTTGATACTCCTGAGCATATAAAAGCATTTGCAGTACAAGCCCTTGCTGACGGTTATACGAAGTATACTCCAGTAACAGGTTTAGTAGAATATAGAAAGGCGATACAAACGAAGTTCAAAAGAGATAATGACTTAGAGTATGGTATGGATGAAATCATTGTTAGTAACGGTGCTAAACAATCCATATCTAATATCTGTCAAGCTATTGTACAGGAAGGCGATGAGGTGATCGTATTTTCTCCTTACTGGGTCAGCTACAGTGATATTGTAGGTTTGGCCGGAGGAGTAATGGTACCTATAAAAGCGGATATTGAGCAAGATTTCAAAGTGACAGCAGAGCAATTAGAAAAGGCAATTACACCTAGAACTAAAGCGATATTATTTTCGTCACCTTGTAATCCATCAGGATCAGTATTTACCAAAGAAGAGTTAGAAGATTTAGCAAGAGTAATCTCAATGCATAAAAATATTTTGGTGATTGCGGATGAAATATATGAATATATTAATTTTGGAAAAAAGCATTTTAGCATTGGAGCAATCGATAGTCTAGCAGGAAGAGTTGCTACTGTCAATGGTATGGCAAAAGGTTTCGCCATGACAGGGTGGAGATTAGGCTATATGGGAGGACCTGCTTGGTTAGTAAAAGCATGTGCTAAATTACAGGGTCAAGTAACTAGTGGGGCTAATGCATTTGGTCAGAAAGCAGCGTCGCAAGCTCTGTTAGCAGATCTTGGACCAACGATGAAAATGAAAGAGGCTTTTGCAATAAGAAGGGAACTAGTTATTAATCTTTTTAAAAACATTCCAGGGATCAAATGTAATGACCCTAAAGGTGCGTTTTATGTGTTCCCAGATATCAGTGAGTATTTTGGGAAATCTGATGGACATATCACTATAAACAGTAGTGAAGATTTTTGTGAAGCTATATTAGAAAATACTCATGTAGCTTTAGTTCCTGGTATAGCATTTGGTAACGGCAACTGTTTTAGATTGTCGTACGCCGCATCTGAGGAAAATCTAACAGACGCAATAGGTAGGATAAAAAAGTACTTAAGTTCTTTTAAGTAATACCATTTATTTTTCAGAACGAGATAAATTACTTTAGGGCTAGTACACATTTTAGGAAGTTAGAAAGTCTATTTTTTCTTCTCTTTAATAAATGCTTTTTTCGTTCTATCTAAATTTTTGAGCAACTTGAAGAATCGCTTTAGATCCCTAGTAATTAATTTTTTGTTGTCTTTATTGAGATAGTCAGCATTATCTACAATGCTGAGCATTTCTTTCTCTCTCTCTAAAAAAAATAATGAGGTGGTCACGATTTCTTCTGTAGTTATATCTTTTCCTCTGAAGAATGGTTGACGTACATTATCAATGGGAAGTATAGATGGTGGTACAGCATAATCTTGGTCAACTATACCAGCGTAATCGAAGTCATACGGAATGGCTCTAGGTTTTTTAGCACCTTCAGGAAAAATAATTTCTAGATTATGCTTATTGTATATCGCATAATCGTTATTAATAATCATGTACTGAAAAAAATGCATTTTGATATACGATTCACGTTCAAAGGCTTGATCGTTTACAATACCATCTTTTACTAAAATGGCATTTGTTCGAAGTGAATAATCTTTATCGTCTTCTATAATAAATCCAGTAAGATTATATCTCTTCTTTGCTTTATCAGCTAAAATGAAATTTACTAACCTAGTGTTAAAACCAAAGCTGTCAATCGCTTTATATAATTGATACACGACGTATTCTTTGTATAACCCTTGTTGATATTCATCTCCAGAGTTACAAGGTAATACTATTTTAAGTTTGTCATGATTTGTAAATCCTAAGTAGTTTAGTGTTTTCTTAGGAAAATCAATTTTTAAAGGAGGAAGATGACAAATTTTCTTTCGCATATTGCCACGTGCTCTGATTCGTACATCCCAACTTCTATTGAATTCATTATCATGGATAGCAGTAAGTTTTGATTTCTGATATTTCTCCTCTTCTTTATTCTTGATTAAGCCTCCTATATCGGTATCGAGTATTATTGTTAACTCTTTATCTTTAAAATCATGGACATATTTAAATGGACTTCGATCCTTATCATGAGTATCTAGTGATGTCTTATGTCCATTGATCATACCTCTATAAAGTGAATCCATTTCATAGACCAAAACTTCACCTGTCTTTCCAAATTTAATACTGCTGTCTATAAGTATTACTCGACCATTGTGCACAGGTACTATACGTGGCATAGAAGTATGGCCTACTACTATACGTTTGAGTCCTAGGATGTCTAATATTACTTCTGCTTGTTCCAAATCAAATCCAACGGGATTGGCATATCCACGAAACCAAAGAGGCCCATTATCGAAGTATAACATAGAAAGTAAATCGTCATTATTTTCATCTAGATCTACACTATAGATCACTTGCTCTTTAAATGTATTATTAAGTACCTTCAATGAGCTTTCTTTATTGAGCAATTCTTGTGAGTACCCTCCATGAACAAATCCGATTCCATTAATAACTGTAGATATGTTTTTGCTTCTAAGCCATCTTCCCATCACAGTATGCTGATCGTATAGTTTTGGATATTCTATACCAAAAGAGCCTGTAGTAAATCGATATTTAGGATTGATGTAACGGATATCACCATGTAATATCATGAATTCATGATTGCCAAGTAATAGATGTACTTTACCACCAGCAGTCTTGGCTTGTTTTTCTAATTTAAATAATGCCCATAAGGTTTCTGTTACTTTGTCTCCCCTATCGAATACGTCTCCAACAATCACCAAGTGACCATCACCATAGATCCAGTTCTCCTCTTCGTCAATTACATTATGTGCTTTCATTAATACTTGGAAAAGGTCATGTTGACCATGTATGTCACTAATGGCAATAAACTTAGATACATTCTCATATCTGCGAAATTCGTCTGGCTCAAAATCTAGGTCTCCAATATCAACCTGTGGCAATCCTTTTTTCTTAAATAGAAAATTTTCAGCAATAGATACTACAGTATCATGCTTCTCACCTTCTTGTATCCACATGATCCTTGCAGAAGTATCATTACTGCCGATATAGGGACCATCATTATACTTTGGTCTTCTCTGTGCATTTATCTGTATAAGCATGAGTAGTGTCATGATTGACCACAATGCTATTCTTAAGGCTGAGTTATGGTATTGATATATTCTATTCAAGACGTAAGTGTTATAAATGTGTGTGTAAAAGTATTCTATTCTGAATAGAACTTCGAAAATAATATCAATCTCATTTATTGATCACTAGTTCCATATAACGAGGAAGTGAATAGAAACTTTTGTAAAAATATGTTGGAGACTGGCAGGAGAAGTATTGGCATAAGGTATGTACTAGTTAATTGAAATAACAATACATCTATAAATAACTTGGATAGCTTAGTTAAAAACTATATTTGTTTATTCAATACATTGATTGTGAAATATACTTTATACATCCTTTTAGCGATATTCCTTTCTGGTTTTTATTATTTATTTGTGAGGAGTCCAGTAATCTCAGGATATACGGCAAAATGTGTTTGTACCCAATATTTTGAAAATGGTAGACCTCTAGATGATATAGCTTCTGATGATTTTGATCTATTACTACTAAGGATAGTTAGATTATCTATAGATGATAAAGAAAAGTCGATTACGTCATCAGTTTTGGGCATGAGAAGCCGTACCGCTATTTATAAACAAGGGCTAGGATGTCAATTGCTTCAAGGAAAGGATGATCATCACATCAAACTTTTTGATACCATTGATATAGTATTGAACGATACTATAGATTTTCCATATGGCAATCGGATACCATCTACAATTCCCAGTAATGTAAATTCCGTAAAACTAGCTGCTGTAGCTAAGAAAGCTTTTGATAAAGGGAAAGAGATGATTAAATTGAAAACGAGATCTTTACTCATCGTATATAAAGATACTATAATTCTTGATGTCAATCAAGATGGATTTACCTATGATACGCCTCAGTTGGGCTGGTCGATGACTAAGAGTTGGATGAATACTCTTGTAGGAATGAAAGTCTTGGATGAACAAATGGATATTATTAATGATCAGCTATTTGACCATTGGACAGATGATAGATCGAAGATTACTTTGCATCATTTGCTTACCATGACCTCTGGTATTGATTGGCAAGAAGATTATAGTAATATATCCGATGCTACCGAAATGTTATATATGTCTGAAGATATTGTAAGCGCGGCTAATGACAATCCAATCAAATATCCACCAGGATCACATTGGTATTATTCGTCAGGTACATCTAATATGATATCTGGATTGTTGAGAGCGGAGTTTGATACCGTCGAAGATTATTTGGATTATCCCTATACTGCTATGTTTAACAAATTGGGAATGAGCCAAAGTTTTATGGAGATAGACGAAAGTGGAAATTATATTGGCTCATCGTATGGATATGGAAGTACCAAGGATTGGGCTAGATTCGGATTACTTTACCTACATGACGGAATTTGGAACGGCGAAAGAATTTTACCTCATGGATGGGTTGACTATTCTACTACAGAAGTACCGAGCAGTGATGGGAAGTATGGTGCTCATTTTTGGCTCAATAAGCGTGGTGTAGCATTTAGTGACGCACCATTTGATACTTATTCGGCCAATGGATATAATGGACAGAAGACAATCATAATACCTAGCAAAGATTTGGTAATAGTGAGACTTGGACTTAATTCTGATTTTGATTTCAATGGACTGATTCAATCTGTAATAAATGCTATTGACTTTGATGAATAGAATAGTCTTGTTTGCGTTGATTCTAATAATTAGCTCATCGTGTAACCGAAAGATACAGCGAGGGAATGGTTTAAAGGAAATTCCGTTTAAAATCAATTGTGACAAGCTTACTCACTTAATTGGAGATGGAGTAGATTCACAAATAGGAACTATTGTTTGTGATGATATAATATTTTCATATGATTATGGATTATACAGTAATAGTAAACCGGAGTCCATGATTGAGTCGTTTTCTAAATCATTTTATGCATATCATCATAGTAAGTTTTTTGATGCCATATTTATTGATAAAAGAATGATAGAAACATTTAAAGATTCGGTACAAATTATGAAGGTTGATAATCAAATAGTCGATGAAAAGTATATCATAAATTGTAAAGATTGTAATGCTACTGCCTATCTCAAATTTAACGATATTACCTTTTTATATCCATTTATAGTGAATGATAAAGTAGTTATGAATCAAAGGAAGTTTGATATTGATCGGACTATTATAAGTGACTACTATAAAAAGGTATATATATCCAAGGAAGGTAAATGTTCTGGAGTATTCATTGCACCACTGGGTAAACCAACAAGGAATAGAAAGAAAAACAAACTAAGTGTATCTACTACTCATCTCCCTACTTCTCGGTTGAAAAAAATATTTGAAAGTATAGATTTTAAATAGATTTAGTAGCGGCGTGTTATATAAGTTATTTTATGCGTGCTAGATTTATGTTTTGTAAAATATCAGAGCCCAAGTGTTATTCTTTTTTATATACTGGAAAATTGATATGCTTTATTCTTATTAATGACCTATGAATTCTGTAGTGAAAGTTAGAATTGCTAAAGCTATATTCTCACTACATCGATTTGCATTACTACATTTAAAACTTTTCATTCGAATTTCGAATATATGTGGTGAGTGCTTATCTAGAAAGTGACTGGTACGGTCATAGACATAGCTACAGTCCTGCCTTCTTTCATAGCTGGAATCCATTTAGGCATGTTAGATAATACTGTAATTGCAGCAGCTTTACAACCGGAACATACTTCTTTTTTTGAAATAGATCTTATGTTTTTACCGATATTTCCGTCAGCTAGGATAGTGAATGATATGACTTCTCTTCGCCTTTTGTCTATAATCTTATTAGGTTTTACTATATTATTTTTAATATATTCTTGAAGTAAATTTTGTGAACATTTAAATTTATTCTCATTTTGCTGACAGCTAGTTGAAAAAAGTGCGGGAGTATCTACTTCATTGCTCTTATATAATTTCTCAACGGCAGTTATTGAATTATTTGGATTTGTTTTTACTTCTTTGAAAGGAGGAGATGCTTTTATTTCGCTTTGCGATGTTTTATCATTCTTGCATGAGACACCTAAAGCAATAGCCGCTGTGAAAAAAAAGATTATTTTTATAGACTTCATACAATTATGTTATTAAGCAAAGTTAGATAAATATTTTTGATAGCAATTATTGAATTTTGAGATCCATTTTCAGTTGTATGTTCTAATCTATAAAAAATCTAATTAACTCATTTTAGTGATTTGTGCTTCTAGATTTTACGATTAAGTAAACTTGAGCAATTTATTATAGAATGTTTAGTATTAAACGACTCTCAAACTCCATTAAGCGAATTATTCTACTTTCTTTAATGATTTTGATAGTTATGGCTTTATAGTTTAATTTACTGCAAATATTTTATCAAAGTCCTAGATAGTAATGACGATTCAAAATGATTGAAACAAATATTAAATCTATTTTCTAATACTTTAAACGACATAAAACGTATAATAACAGGGGAATATATTGTAGATGTTAGACTATCCTTGTATCATTGATTGATGAAACGAGTAATTCCTCAAATCATTATCTTAACAGAAGCGATGACAAAGTTTATACCCTCAATTTTCACATCTATTAATCTAATCTGTGGCTTTATAGCTTTGATTATAGGGGATCATTATGTTGGGTCATTATTATTGCTATTTGCAGTTGGATTTGATGTCATGGATGGTCTTGCCGCAAGAGCACTCAATGCTCAAAGCGAAATTGGTAAAGAATTAGACTCTTTGGCAGATTTGGTAAGCTTTGGTATCGCACCTGCATACTTGTACTATCTTTTATCACCTATAGATACTTGGGTTGGATTTATTCCCCCATGTATTTTAGTAGCTTCATCTGCATTAAGATTAGCTATATTTAATACTAAGCCATCCTCAGATTCATTTTCAGGATTACCTACACCAGCTACGGCGCTCTTTCTTATAGGTATATTCCTTGCTCATAGTGATGGTAACTTAGATATTGTTAATCTGCTGAATAATTCAATTATATACTTTGGAATTCCATTCTTTTTTGCCGCAATGATGCTTAGTAAAATTAAAATGTTTTCATTCAAGAACATCAATAAGGGTATATCTCAAAATAAGGCACAATTGATCTTTTTACTTAGTATGGTTGCCTTTGCTTTATTAGATGTTAATTTGGCATTCTCACTATGTGCTTTAAACTATATTTTCCTCTCCATCTTAAGCAATAGATTCAGTACTTTAAAATAGCTGTCTTTTATATTGAAATATATTCATATTAAGGTTTTATATATATCTTTAGAGAATTTAAACTATTATTTAGCGTAGAATGTTAGTTCTATCAAAGCTAATAATAAATAATAATAGAATAATGGCGATAATAATAACAGATGAATGTATCAATTGTGGCGCCTGTGAGCCAGAATGTCCGAACAATGCAATCTATGAGGGTGCGGTAGAGT
Source organism: Saprospiraceae bacterium UBA1994 (assembly GCA_002335865.1). GTDB lineage: Bacteria > Bacteroidota > Bacteroidia > Chitinophagales > Saprospiraceae > UBA1994. The sequence continues at coordinate 55,863 of DDCY01000007.1, read as the reverse complement.
GGACAATATCTGAAGGTAATACTGTGACTGGAATGTATACTTTAGAAGGCGGTAACGAGGTGGATGTAAATGATAAGCAAGAGCCAGTAGAAGATGATTATTACTTCATAGTAGCAGATAAGTGTACAGAGTGTGTCGGGTTCCATGAAGAACCTCAATGTGCTGCAGTATGCCCAGTAGATTGTTGTGTACCTGATGATGATCGCGTAGAGACAGAAGAAGAGCTATTGGCTAAGAAAGGAAGATTACACGTAGTCTAAGAAAATAGAAATAATGAAAATTAAAAATTGCTACTAGATAATTTAGTCGTACTTTCTTTGGCTATTACTGTTATCCTTACAAGGATCTTCAACATATTTTGATCTCAACAGCTTTTTCATTTCAAAGTGTTAGAGTTTTTTTAATATTTATAATCCTCTTAATCTCTTTACATTACTTTGCAAATTAGCGATTTTCTCTTTTCCATCTCTAAGCTTCTTTTTTTCCGAATTAACGACAGTTTCAGGTGCTCCACTTACAAATCTTTCATTAGACAATTTCTTCTCTATGCCTCCAATGAAACCCGTTAGTCGTTTTATCTCTGATTCGATTTCTAAAACCTCTGCTTCTACATCAATCTCGAGAGAAACACCAAATACGAAAGACTCGGTACCGCTGATGAATCCTACCCCACTAACTTTGTTGTCATCGCTTAAATGAATTGCTTCGAGGTGGCCCATCTTTGCGGCTAGATCCTTTAGACCGTCAATTCTAAGTAGTCTATCCATCTTTTCAGACTTTACTGCATACAATGGGATAGAGTCTGTCATCTTGATGCCGTTCTTGTTACGGATGTCACGAGTATTTGACACTATGTCTTTGAGTTGGTCTATATCTTTGATCAAGCTTTTGTCATACGATACTTTTGTTGGATATGTGCTTATTATACAGTCATCTCTATCTGCTCTTTCTCTAATCGAATGCCATATCTCTTCCGTGATGAAAGGCATAAATGGATGTAAGATTGTTGATATTTGTTCTAATAAATCGATAGCCATATCTTGTGTCTCAGTACTGATTGTTCCTCCATATTCCGGTTTAATCATTTCTAAGTACCACGAGCAGAAATCAGACCATACAAATGTATATAGTCCCATTAATGCCTCAGAAAGGCGATATTCCTTGAAGTTGCTTTCTTGTTGATCTATTACTTGATGCAGTCTAGCCGTGATCCAGTCATTAGCTAGCTGATCAGTTGCTGACGCTGGTCTTTTTTCAGTATCAAAGCCTTTGATCAGTTTCAGTGCATTCCATATCTTATTGCAGAACTTACTTCCTTGGTCACATAGCTTCTCATCGAAAAGTAGATCACCACCAGCAGGAGAGCTCATCAACATACCGACTCTGACACCATCTGCACCAAATTTTTCTATCAGTCCAAGAGCATCAGGAGAGTTGCCGAGGGATTTACTCATCTTCCGGCGCTGCTTGTCACGTACCATTCCTGTGAAGTATACATGGTCAAATGGTCTCTTTCCTTCCCACTCATATCCAGCCATAACCATACGTGCAACCCAGAGGAATATTATGTCCCAACCAGTCACAAGAACTGATGTAGGATAGTAGTATTCTAGCTCTTCTTTATTGTTCCATCCATCAAATACTGATATAGGCCATAACCATGAGCTAAACCAAGTATCGAGTGCATCTTCATCTTGCCTAAGATCACTCATAATAACATCTTCACCAAATTTAACTTTTGCTTGGAGTAGTGCTTCCTCATCTGTAGCGGCTACAAATATTTCATCATTGTAGTAGTAAGCCGGAATCCTATGTCCCCACCATAGCTGACGTGATATACACCAATCACGTATGCCTTCCATCCAATGCTTATATAGGTTTTTTTGGTTTTTAGGAAAAAACTCAACTTCATCAGTCATCACAGCGTCGAGTGCTGGTTTAGCGAGTGACTTCATATCCACATACCATTGCAGAGATAGCTTTGGCTCAACGATCGCTTGTGTACGCTCTGATCTACCTACGCTATGATTATAGTTCTCTATCTCAACCAGTGCATTTTCCTCTTTAAGTTTGATCTTGATATCTATTCTGACTTCCTCTCTATCTCTTCCTATAAATATCTGAGCTGCTTCACTCAGTGTACCATCATCATTTAGTACATCTATCGTTTCTAAATCATGCTTCTTACCTAGTTCGTAATCATTGATGTCGTGTGCTGGAGTCACTTTGAGCGCTCCAGTTCCAAATTCTATATCTACGTAATCGTCAAATATGATCGGAACAGATCTTCCAATCATAGGTACAATGGCTCTCTTTCCTTTGAGGTGCGTATATCTTGGATCATCTGGATGTACCGCTATTGCCGAATCACCCATAATGGTCTCTGGTCTAGTCGTGGCTATAGTCACATACTCCTGCGTACCCTCAATTTTATACCTCACATGGTAGAGCTGTGTCATCTCATCTTCATAGAGTACTTCTTCGTTAGATAAGACCGTCTGCGCTTGCGGATCCCAGTTGACCATGCGAAGTCCACGGTATAGTTTATCTTTATTATATAAATCTACGAATGCCTTGATTACATGCTCTGAGCGACTTTCATCCATAGTGAACGCGGTACGTTCCCAATCGCATGATGCGCCGAGTTTCTGTAATTGTTTGAGTATGATGCCACCATACTGATCTTTCCAAGCGTGAGCATGTTCTAAAAATTGTTCCCTAGTAAGATCAGATTTCTTGATGCCCTTCTCTCTAAGCATCTTAACCACTTTGGCCTCTGTCGCTATAGAAGCATGATCGGTACCTGGTACCCAACATGCATTCTTGCCATCTAGCCTCGCCTTACGGATTAGTACATCTTGAATCGTATTATTGAGCATGTGACCCATATGTAGGACACCTGTGACATTAGGTGGAGGGATCACTATGGAGTAAGCTTCTCTTTCATCTGGTGTAGAATGAAAGTATCCCTTATCCATCCAATATTGGTACCATTTCCCTTCTGCCGCTGCCGGCTCAAATCTTGCACTTAATGACATATAATCTTAGTTTCTGTAATAACATGACAAAGTTAATATTAACTGTATTGAAATGAAGGATGTGAGCGCTTTAAATTAACTAATCTTAGTGATAAAAATCAACTTGATCACTTTATCTCAAATAGTTGTGATAGTAGCTTGATTTTACATTTTTTAATGTTCTTCTTGGTTCAACTTATGGGAATTACTTTTGTATGGAAAATACGTATGTCCAATCTATTATATTTAAATAAGTGTATGATTATAATATAGATCATTTGTTTTGGTTACTATTATATAATTTATGGATTAAAGACTATTCTTTTTCTACGTTAATAACATGTTAGACGTACTTTGTATTATACATACAAACAATTCTATAATACAATTATAAACTCTAATATTGAGAACATCTTAAGTATAAGATTTCTTAAGAATTAATATTGATAAAGTATTCAATCCACTCGAATAAATATGGTGATTAGTCTGTTTATGAAATCTTCAAAGTGGTATTAACTAAATCTGATAAATCTTGTGAGTTGTGGGATCAATAAACAGCGTATAAAAAAATATTTTAGGTTGCATTAAAAAATAACTTAGACTAAAGATCAATTACTGAAATGACTTATCTTAGAGAAGATAATCTAAACATGAAGTAACTTTGTTAATATCCAAAATAAAATAATTGTTGTAACGGGCTAGTGATCAGATTTCGATTCAATGATAAACAACAGAAATATTTTTAGAGTTACTATCAAAATCCCATGATTATATACGCACGAAATATCTTAATAAATAAAATATTAATAGAAAACTAGGATTTTAATATTTTATAGTTTTTTAGAAAAGGGTATGTCCTTTTTTATTTATAGATTTTACATTTTTGAATTAAATCTTAATTTGTACACAGTGTTTTCTTCTTCTTTACGATCTATTAAAATAAGAATATTATCATAATCACTTTCATCAAATCCTGTGGTAAATTCTTGCTTGCCTAATATGACATTGGCAAGAGCTGGAGTAGTATTAGAGTGACCAACGACGATCACTGCCGATTGAGTGGTATCCTGTGAGATCGTCTTGTGTAAAAGTTTGAGAGCACTAGGTTTGTAAGGTAAAATCTTAAGACCTTTTCGTGAGGCAAGTGAATCTATTGTAAATAATGTACGTGTATACATTGTTGAATAAATGCCATCTATTCGTGTGCCTTTCATCATGTTAGCAAGAAAGTTGGCTCTTTCAATTCCGATCTTAGTAAGTTTTGGATTGTCAACTGGCACCGTGTCCTTTTCGGCATGTCTTATTAGGTAATAGATTTTATCACCTTCACTAATATCTATTATAAATTTTTCTCCATCCTTATCTTTGATGACACCTTCTTGGATAGCAGAAATATAAGTGCCGTTGGTTATATTTTTAGATTGTTTTGGGCTACAAGCCATTGAAGCGATAGCTATGAGTAAATATAATATGTAAATTGATTTGGACATGATATTCTTTGTTCGATTTAAAAAGTGGTATTTGTAATTGAAAGTACACCGTTGCGGTATTTTGGGATGTTTTTAGCAATATAGTTTAAAGTTAGACCACTGTCTTTTAGATTATATGGCATGAATAACCAATAGACATCATTGATCCGCATAATATTGCGGCTCTAATTTCATACGTTAGTAATTCTTTTATAGTCTCTTTAGGCTACTAATATGGTAAGTAGTAATAAGCAGATAATTACTCTTTGATATTGCATGACCCAAATATTTCTATTGAGCCTGTAGCGCTGTTTATTAATTGATTATCCAAAGGTTGTATAATATCCATATTGGTAATTTTAATTGATCCATTATTTGTCAACGAAGGTTGAGTTCCAATAGCTTGGATAGTGAATCCCTCAAAGCTTACATTAACGCCTGGGGCAATGATTAATCCAGAATTACTGATGCTGAAATTAAGAATAATATTGTCTGTTGAATCAGCAAGAATATTAACATCTTGGTTAAGAGTTATGATATTAGTAAGATTTATACTTTGGTTAGCTAAATCAGACATCAACCTAACTGTATCTCCTGGTTCTGCACAATTTATGGCTCCTAAGAAACTTCCTAATCCTGATACGTCAGTATTGGATACAGTAAGATCACAGTAATCTTCTATGCATATTTTTAATCCCCAACTTTCTAATTCACCTCCATCTTGATTGAAGTCGTCATAAATTTCTAATTGCCATAATCCTAAAATATTTTTTGTATCGAAAACAGATAATACATTGTCAGGTATATATGTGCCTCCATCGGTAGGAGGACAAGGGAAATTACCATTTGAAGCCTCATCATCGAAATTAATATCAAAATTATTTTGATTTCCGCAAGGCTGATCCCAAAACTCCATCTTGGTATTATCAGGAGAAGTCATTGAGAAATTAAGATCATTCATCCAAGTATGAGTTCCTATCAAATCTACAATGTCCAAATCGCTTACAACTCCTCTGTCATAAATATTTAAATCACTAGTAATGGCGATTGCAGCATCGTCTGGAATATCTACAGGAATATCAGTGCTACCAAAAGTTTGACAAACTATGGTAGTAAAAATATAATCTTCCGACCAGTCAGAGATTCCACAATTATTATTAGTCCTTATTCTCCAATGATAAGATGTAGATTCATCCAATGGACTTGAAACACTTACTTCATTTTGAGTAATATTTCCAGATTGTATTAGACCCATACCATTAGGCTCAGTCGAGAGCTCGTAATCATAGCTATTAGTACCTGTCAGATTCTCCCATTGTAAAGTCGGTTCAAGACTCACACCATCAGCTCCATCAATTGGTGATATTGCTACTGGAGAAATGGCCGGCGGTGATAAGGATAATTGATAAATCTCAGACTTGGTGATAGCACCAGATTGCCCCTGGACAATAATATCATAATCGCCCACCTCACCTGCGAATCCACTAAGCTGTAAAATTGCAAAGTCTCCTGGATCAATTGGGTTAGTGCTAAATGTTGCTGTTGTTCCAGAAGGAAGACCACTCAGTATGCTCAAGGTGATAGGCGTGGCATAACCTAAGATTGAAGTAGAATTCACACTAGATTGTGAACCATTGACATCATTGCAAAAACTTTGATTAGGTGGATCAATAACCAAAGTAAATGTCGGAATTGTTTCTTCAATCGTGATTTCACCTTGATTGATATCGAAGAAAATATTGTCTTCTCCTTTGACCATAATTCGTCCAGTAGTTGTGATAATATTAGGTACAATAATATCTGCCGAACCATCATTGTTCGTCGTAAGTACTAATGTAGGTGCATCAAATGTATCATCTTCAGAAAACCAAATTTCTACATTGGAACAACTAATCGGTGTATTATCTGTTCCTGCGACATCCCATTCTATAGTCTCGTTTTCAGTTGCATTCCATGTTACATTAGTTGCTTGACTATTCACTATGAAAGGTCCAGAATTTCCATCAACAGAAATTACAACATCAGCCTCTGCGGTGCATCCTCCGGCTATTTCAGTACCATCTGTTTGATCAGGCCCAATGTGCCAATCTCTTACAGTCACACGAAAATTCATATCCCTACTTACTGATGGTAATACTTCCCATGTCGGGTTATTCTCAGCAATAATATCAGGTAGGGAAGGAAAGTATCTCTTGGAGTTCGAAACAGGCTCAAAAGTTCTAAATGCAGGTCCTCCAGTATTAGTGCTAGCAGGTGGCATAGTCGCAGATTGGTTGTCCATTTGCTCCCAGCAATAGGTAATTTCATCGCCATCGGGATCACTACCATTAGCTTCTAGAATAAAAGTAGTTGATTTAGGTATATCATAAGTAGTAGCATCTAAAGTCACTTCAGGACTAGTATTACCAAAATCTATAATCTCTTCCGCACAGCTAAATACCGAAGCATCATTCATAACCTCTTCGACGCTAATTGCATGAAAATATGGATCGCTATTGGACTGAACATTAGGCGCGCAAATACCAGCGTACCCCATAATTGTAGAAGCACTTCCTGGCTCCATTCTTGTCGCTGAGACGCTATTACAGGGATTGTTCTGTGTATGATTGGCGCCCATTTGATGGCCCATCTCGTGAGCTACATAATCGATATCAAAAGGATCTCCTATAGGTGAATTTTGACCAGTGACTCCACCCGCTTTATTATTGTCGTTACATACCGATGAAAGATAGGCTACACCACCACCACCTGTACTGAACACGTGACCTATATCATAATTGTCATTTCCAATTACATCATCTAAATTTTCTTGGTTTTCACTTAGCATTGCTCCTCCACTACCATTAGTATATGGGTCAGTTGCACTATCATAATAGTAAATCTCTTCATTGTTGTCTATCAGAACCATACGAACACCAAAATCCTGTTCGTATACTTCATTCACTCTATTGATAGTAGTTACTACTGCAGAATGAACCTCTTCTTCATCAGGAATACTAGTATCTGAAATGTGGAAATCTGAATATTCCGCTGTCGTGGCATTAGCTAAACGTAATGTATTAAATTCACAAGTACCTTGTCTTATATCAGCTTGCTTAGGGTCTCTTGAGTAGTCAATCTTCTGCTCGGTTACTCCGCAGGTGAATACTTCGTGGGATATATAATCCTTACGGTCGTATATAATTTTGTAATCTTTATTTCCACGCTTATAGTGCTCTATATAGATATGTTGATTAGGAGCATTGATGACAGCTCTCAATCCGTGTACTGTATAATCCAATCTAGCTCTTATTTTCTTATCCGATAGACATATTCCTTTAAAGGTTCTGATATTATTAAATTTTGCTGCCAAAAGAGGCTCTTGCATATCATACCTCACGATTCCAAATAGCAAGCTAGTACCATCGGCCATCATCATTCTTAGTCTTGCAGGACTATCTATTGCTCTTGATTGATATTCGTAAGGAGCTGACCAAAGGATGTTTTTAATGTCAATATCAGAAACTTTGGCAACTACCGATTTAATAGGAAGGAAATCCTGGATGCCTGAAAGATTCAATTTTGATTCTGATTTAGAAGTCCAAGATTGTGCTGATACTATGCTTGACAGCATAAGTAAAATAAATAGTAAACCTAATACCCTATTCATGTTAAAAGTTATTTTTCCGTATTATGAATGTCGTAATCATATTTTACAAATCAAAATATATAGCTGCTTGTCAATTAATTAAGTGATAAATAACCTTATAATGTCTCGAATAGGCATTATAATGACTTATGGAGCTTAATAAAGAGACAATACATTAGTAGATATTATACTTCAAATCCTACTTTTGCAATTAATTATTATAAACAAATAAAATATAAGAACAAAAATGCAAGATATTGATGCTCAAGAGATGTTAGAACTTATCAAATCAGCAAGTTTTGATAAAGATATAGATGTGATTATTGACACTACAAAAGGTAAGATCAATCTTACTTTATTCGCTGAGAAATGTCCTATGACAGTTGCGAACTTCACTAAGTTGGCTGAAAAAGGATTTTATGATAATCTATTTTTTCATAGAGTGATTCCTGATTTCATGATCCAAGGCGGTTGTCCTTTAGGACTTGGCTCAGGTGGTCCAGGGTATAAGTTTGAAGATGAGTTTCATTCAGAACTAGTCCACGATACACCTGGCGTACTATCTATGGCGAATGCAGGTCCAGGTACTAATGGATCACAGTTTTTTATTACACATATAGCTACTCCATGGTTAGACGGTAAGCATTCTGTATTCGGAAAGGTAAAATCTGATGAAGATCAAGATGTTGTTAATGCTATAGAAGGAGGAGATCAGATATTTTCTATTACATTCTCTTAGTAGTTTTTAATTAATGTATGAGGTATAACGTATAATGGAATTACAAGGAAAAACGGCATTGATCACAGGTGGATCTAAAGGTATAGGAAGGGCAATTGCAGAGCAAATGCTCCAGGCAGGTATGAATGTAGGTATTACAGGAAGATCTATAAATAGCCTCAACTTGGTAACGGACGAATTGAAAGCGCAATATGGAGATAAGATAGTATCCTTCGAATCAGATGTGAGAGATTATACTGCACAGCAAAATGCAGTAAGCGAATTAGTAGCTAAATTTGGCTGCCTAAATGTTGTTATCGCTAATGCAGGAATTGGGCATTTTGCTCCCATAGACGTAATGACACATGAGCAATGGAATGACATTATTGATATCAATCTTACAGGAGTTTTCAATACGGTAAAAGCTTCAGTGGAATCAATCAAAAAGTCAGAAGGATACATTATAACCATTGCCTCGTTAGCAGGGACGAACTTCTTTGCCCAAGGTTCAGCGTATAATGCAAGTAAGTTTGGTCTTGTAGGATTTACTCAAGCAATAATGCTCGATTTGCGTAAGTATGGTGTTAAGGTAAGTACCATTATGCCTGGTTCGGTATCTACATATTTCAATGATCATACGCCTAACGATGCTGATGCGTGGAAGATACAGCCAGAGGATATTGCTGAACTAACAATGAATATATTAAATATGAATCCCAGAACATTGCCGAGTAAGATCGAAGTGAGACCTAGTCGCCCTGGAGGGAAGTAGTATAGTGAGATTACTATTTGTTGGTATAATTTTTTAGTTTGTCCTTTGGGAGCAAATTAAAACCTACATCATATCAGGTCTGCGTTTCTCTGTTCGTTTTTCTGCTTGGTCATTACGCCAATCGTCAATAGCCTTATTGTTACCAGAGAGTAGTATACTCGGTACGATATTACCTTTAAAGTCTTCTGGGCGTGTGTATACCGGAGGAGCCAATAAACCATCTTGGTGAGAATCAAAAAGCGCAGAAGTTTCATCTCCAAGTACGCCTGGTAAAAGCCTTCCAATACTATCTGCCATCACTGCAGCTGCTAACTCTCCACCAGACAATACATAGTCGCCTATAGATATCTCTTTTGTTACGTGCATCTCTCGGATTCGTTCGTCTATGCCTTTATAGTGACCACAAATCATCATTATATTAGTACCTAATGAAAGATGATTAGCTACACCTTGATTGTATTGTATACCATCAGGTGTTAGATAAATGATATCCGAATATTTTCTTTCACACTTTAGATCTGTAATGATGTCGTCTAGAGGGCCGCACATCATTACCATACCAGCTCCTCCACCATATTGGTAATCATCTATTACTTTATGTTTACCAATACCATAGTCACGAAGATTATGGACATATATTTCCAATAAGCCTTTTTCTTTGGCTCTAGCTATGATGCTATGATCAAAAGGGCCTGTGAGTAATTCAGGCTTTACGGAAATGATGTCTATGCGCATTAGTTACTTTATACCGAATAGTTCTACTTCAAATACTAAAGTAGAATATGGAGGAATATTAGCCCCAGCCCCTCTCTTACCATATGCTAGTGACTGTGGGATAGTTAATTTCAATTTATCACCTACATGCATAAGTTGTAATGCTTCTTGCCACCCTTTGATAACGCCCATCACTGGGAACGAGATTGTCTTGCCTCTATCTACAGAGCTGTCGAAGACTGTTCCATCAATAAGCGTACCGTGGTAGTGCACTTCCACTTTATCTTTTGCTGTAGGCATTGGCCCAACTCCTTTTTTCATAACTTCATACTGAAGTCCACTAGCAGTTGTAATTACACCCTTTTTTGTAGCATTCTTTAATAAATAAGCTTCACCATCAGCTCTCGCTAATTTGGTTTTCTCTTTTTTCAGAGCAGTCATATAATTAGTATAATAGATTTTCGCCGCTTGTCTGGTGATCTTGTAGTCACCATCATCTTGCATAACATCTTCAATAGCCTTCGCAACTAACTTCTGATTAACTTCTTTGATACCATCTTTCTTAATATTATTACCCAACATCAAGCCTAGGCTGTATGAGACACTGTCTAACTTGTTAGTAAGATCTTGAGCTATCACAAGTGAGCTGAAAAACATAAATAAGCAAAATATAAGTATCTGTAATTGAGATTTATAATCCATATCGTATTTGTGTTATAAAAATTAAAATGCGAAAGTAACACTATAAACGCTTGTGGTCAAGAAATGAGCTCGGTGTTATAGAATTATTGATCATCTCAAGCCAGTTATCGACCTTATAGCTTCGACCCTAACCTATAAAAAGGGCTAAAGAATTCTTTGTGGTTAGTATGACTTTTTGAAATCTGCCTTTGCCGACAGTCGACGGCTTACAAGCTCTGATTTATGAGGCCTTTTTAGGTCTATTTCTTATTATCTCGGGGCTTACTGTTTTATAGTGGTTACCTTTTCATGTACTTTTCTTTTGGCTGTTACAGGTTTTGTAGGGATCGTTACCTTCCTAGGCTATAATTTTTTGACAAAAGGTTTGGTTGTCAATTTACTTTTTGCGACGTTTAATTTTTTTTGTACTTTTTTAGTCTTGCTCTTAGTCTCCTTTTCACTCCCAAGTCTTATTTTCTTGCCAGATTTAAGTGCTGCATAGTACTCGTAGAAATAAGGAATTGTTGATATCCCTTTGAAATAGTTTTCGACTCCAAAATGCTCATTTGGTGAATGAATATCATCTGTGTTTAATCCGAATCCCAGAAGGACCGTTTTGACCTTTAGTATATTTTCAAATAATGATACTATTGGAATACTTCCGCCGCTTCGTTGTGGAATTGGTTCTAAACCATAAGTTTTCTCCATTGCTAGAGAGGCAGCTTTGTATTCTAAAGTATCTGTCGGAGTTACTGCTGGCTCTCCGCCATGATGGGGTGTTACTTTTACTCTCACACCCTTTGGTGCTAAAGCATTGAAGTGTTTAGAGAATAATTTAGTGATTTTGTTAGGATCTTGATGTGGCACTAGTCTCATACTAATCTTTGCGAATGCCTTTGCTGGAAGAACAGTCTTAGCACCTTCACCAATATAGCCACCCCACATACCGTTGACATCAAGGGTTGGTCGGATCGATGTTTGCTCTAGTACAGTGTATCCTTTCTCACCCATTGTAGCATTGATCTTCAGCTCGCTCTTATACTCTTTGATATCAAATGGTGCCTTATTCATTGCAGCTCGTTCTTTCTTTGACACTTCTAGTACATCATCATAGAAATTTGGTATTCGTATTTTACCATTTTTTCCTTTGAGAGATGATATCATATCTGCAAGTACATTCAGTGGATTTGCTACAGCGCCGCCATACACTCCTGAGTGAAGATCTCTATTCGCTCCAGATACTTCTACTTCTACATAGCTTAATCCTCTCAATCCTGTAGTAATACTTGGCACCTCATTAGAGATAATAGATGTATCAGAAACTAAAACAACATCACATGCGAGTGTTTTTTTATTTTTTCTAATGAAGCTTTCCAGATTAACTGACCCTACTTCTTCTTCACCCTCTATCATAAATTTGATATTGCAAGGAACATTTTTCGTTTTGGTCATCGCCTCGAGAGCTTTAACATGCATATACATTTGACCTTTGTCATCACATGCTCCTCTAGCGAATATTGCACCTTCTTTATGACCTTTTACCTTTTTGATGACTGGTTCGAAAGGTGGGTTATCCCATAACTCGATTGGATCAGCAGGTTGAACATCATAGTGACCATATACTAGAACGGTAGGCAATTTTTTATTTACGATAAGCTCACCAGTTACGATTGGGTGGCCTTTCGTTTTATTGATTATTACATTTTTGCAACCTGCAGCTTTTAATGATTTTGCTACTGACTGTGCAGTTTTCTTTACGTCACCTGCAAATGCGGGATCAGCACTTACTGATGGTATTCTTAAAAGATCTAATAACTCATTCAAGAATTTCTTCCTGTTCTTTTTAATGTAGTTCTGAATTTCCCCCATTTTATATTATTTGATTTAAATACTTCTTTATTGTTTTCATTAAGAATAAATTCAAACTCTTATCTTTTTAGTGGTGGCTTAAAAGAATCTCCAGTATTATATAACATGAAGCTTAGAATATCCGCAGCCTCTTCGATCTGTTTGCTGGTGGGCTTTCCTGCACCATGGCCTGCACTGGTCTCTATTCTGATCAAGACGGGATTTTCTCCAGTATGTTTATCTTGGACTTCCGATATGAATTTGAATGAATGCGCAGGCACTACTCTATCGTCATGATCTGCTGTAGTTACCATTGTCGAAGGATAAGCTACTGGTTTTACATTATGTAGTGGTGAGTATTCTTTTAGATATTTAAATGCTTCTGGATCATCAGATCTACCATAGTCAGTTGCCCATGCCCATCCGATAGTGAACTTGTGATATCGCAACATATCTAAAACACCTACTGCAGGGAAAGCCACTGCAAATAAGTCGGGTCTCTGAGTCATACACGCACCAACTAATAGACCTCCATTAGATCCACCTTGTATCGCGAGCTTATTAGAGCTAGTATATTTGTTTTCGATGAGATATTCTGCAGCACCGATGAAATCGTCAAACACATTTTGTTTTCTATCTAAAGTGCCCGCTTTGTGCCAGTCACTTCCAAATTCTCCACCACCCCTAATATTAGCTACAACATATATCCCGCCATTCTCAAGTAAAGGCAATCTGCTAATACTGAATGAGGGTAATAATGGAATATTGAATCCTCCGTATCCGTATAGAAGTGTTGGATTAGTACCATCTATTTCCAACCCTTTTTTCATTGTGATGAATATAGGTACTTTTGTTCCATCTTTTGATGTAAACCATTCTTGACGTGTCTCATAAAAGTCACTGTCAAAATCAACTTTCGGCTGACGGAATATTTCTGATTCCATACTCTCTGTATCTAAAGAATAAATAGTGGAAGGTCTTGTAAATGAAGTAAAAGAATAAAATCCTTGTTTATCCAATTTCTTACCACCGACACCACCACAACTTCCAATGCCTGGCAATGCTAGATCAGAAATGTATTTTCCATTGGGTTGGTATACTTTGATTAAAGAACTTGCATTATGCATATAACTGCAAAACATCTTTCCTCCTACTATTGATGCGCTGCGTAAAGCATCGTCACTTTCGGCAACTATAGTTTTCCAATTTGATTTACTTGGATCATTTGCATCGATAGAAATTATCTTTTTCTTAGGTGCCTCCTCATTAGTCAACACTAATAAATTTGACCCATCATTATCGATGAGGGAATAATCATTATCAAAAGTAGTCACGACAGGAATTACTGTGGTCATCGACTTATCTAAATCCACAATATGCATTCCATTACCACTTGTAGATTCACTAGTAGATATAATTAAATATTTTTCATCATCTGTAGTTCCTGCATATGCATTACGTTGAGGCGCATCAGGACTTTCAAATATTAATAGATCTTCCGATTGAAGTGTATTCAGTTTATGGTAATACACTTTATGATATTCGTTCTTAGCAGATAATTCGTTGCCATCTTTTGGCGTAGGATATTTACTATAGAAAAATCCATCCTTGTACCAAGATAAACCTGAGAATTTGATCCATTCTACTTTATCATCTAACAAATTTCCCGTAGTCATGTCTTTAATATATGCAGTTCTCCAATCAGATCCACCTTCAGATACTGCATAAGCCAAATATTTTCCAGAGTTGTCAAATGATATAGCACCAAGAGATGCTGTTCCGTCATCAGAAAACTTATTAGGGTCTAATGCTACATTTCCTTCCGACTTTATATCACCAGACGAATACAATACACTTTGATTCTGTAGTCCATCATTTTTGAAATAATAATATTTTCCTCCCTCTTTGAATGGTGAAGAATATTTTTCATAATTCCAAAGTTTCTCTAGTCGCTTAGAAATGTCTTCTCTAAATGGAATTTGTGATAAATAACCAGAAGTAATTTTATTCTGCTCAGTCACCCAAGCAATGGTTTCGTCAGAGTTATCATCTTCTAACCATCTATATGGATCAGATATATCTGTACCATGATAATTTTCAGTAGTATCTAATTGCTTAGTCGTAGATGGATAATTCACAGTAATCGTTGGGTTAGTAATTGCACTTTTTTCAGTGTTACAAGAACAGTAAAGAAGGCACATTCCAAAAAATATAAATAAGTCTCTTTTCTTCATTAGTTACTATGGTTTAAAAGATACATAATTGCTCATATTGTAAGGGTAAAGCTCTGCAAAAGTAATATTTTTTTAATTCTAGTATTTATAGCTATTAACTCAGGATAAAAGGACTTGAAATTCGTATATTTTCTTAATATTTTAGATCAATTTCTACTATACATTAGGCAGATTGAAAATTTAATTACATTTGAATTAACTATTAAACTACCCAAGTATGAATAAAATTTTAACTCTACTCACTATTATTCTTTTTTGTATTGAGATCAATGCTCAGCAAAATCCAATGTCAACATCACACATTGATAGAGATATCAAGGCTGAATTGAGATCGTCGCTGACCGCTGATTCTAGAGCGGCTAATCTATCAGTTGAAAATATAGGACCTACCATATTTAGTGGCCGGGTAACTGATATAGATGTTAATCCAAACGATGCAAGTGTATTTTTAGTAGCCTACGCATCTGGTGGGTTATGGAAGACTGAAAACAATGGTAGCTCATTTACGCCATTGTTTGATGATCAGGCGAGCATGACTATAGGTGATATCTATGCAGATTGGACGAGTGGAACAATATGGGTAGGAACTGGAGAAGTGAATAGTAGTAGGTCGTCATATGCTGGTACTGGTATATACAAGAGTACTGACTGGGGAGTGACATGGACATGGAAAGGTCTCCCTGAGAGTCATCATATATCTAGAGTACTAGTAGATCCTAATGATAGTAATATTGTATATGTAGGTGTATTGGGTCACCTCTATTCTACTAACCCTGAGCGTGGGGTCTACAAGTCTATGGATGGTGGGAGTACATGGAGTAAAATATTATATGTAGATGATAATAGTGGAGCGATAGATCTAATTATGGATCCTAGTGATCCAAATATACTATATGCAGCGTCTTGGGATCGAATCAGGTATGCATGGGATTTTCAGGAGGCTGGTAAAGGCTCAGGTATACACAAATCATTAGATGGGGGAGATACATGGATCAAGGTGTCTGCTTTAGATAGTGGGTTTCCTGATGGTGAAGGTACGGGACGTATCGGTCTTACTATAGCCGAGATAGACGGCCAAAATAAAGTATTCGCTATCGTAGATAATTACAATAGAAGATCTTTAGATAAAAAGAAAGATAATTCTAAACTAGATAAGGACAAACTTAGAGTAATGTCATCGAAGCAATTCGGCTCGTTAGATAACGATAAATTAGAGCGTTTCCTTAGAGATAATGAATTTCCTGATAAACATACTGCTGAAAGCGTTAAAACTCAAGTGAAGGCAGAAAATCTAAAACCGATAGCATTAGTAGAATATCTAGAAACGGCTAATTCGTTACTTTTTGATACTCCAGTGATCGGAGCCGAAGTATATGTCAGCGTTGATGGTGGTAGTAAATGGACTAAGACACATGATGGATATCTTGATGGAGTGTTTAATTCATATGGATATTACTTCGGCATGATAGAAGTAGCACCAGACAACCCTAATCAGCTTTATATCATGGGAGTACCGATTTTGAGGTCAGATGATGGAGGAGTCAATTGGACTAATGCTGGAGGAGATAATGTTCATGCCGATCATCATGCGCTATGGCTCAATCCTAAAAGACCTGGCCATATTATCAATGGTAACGATGGAGGTATCAATATCAGTTACGATGCTGGTGAAAATTGGAGTAAATGTAATAGTCCTGCAGTTGGACAATTCTACTATATCAATGCAGATATGGATACACCGTATAATGTATATGGAGGAACCCAAGATAACGGTGTATGGGTAGGAAGTCATAACTATCGTGAAGGTACAAGCTGGCATGCCTATGGACAATATCCTTATAAATCTATAATGGGTGGTGACGGCATGCAAGTACAGATTGATAATAGAGATAACAATACAGTCTATACGGGATATCAGTTTGGCAACTATTTTAGAATCAATAAAGAAAAAGGTAAAAGGGCTTATATCACTCCTAAGCATGAGTTAGGTGATAGGCCATATAGATGGAACTGGCAATCCCCTATCTATTTGTCAAAGCATAATCAAGATATCTTATACATGGGATCTAACAAATTGCATAGATCGATGAACCAAGGTGAAGATTTTATAGAGATCTCAGGAGACTTGACCAACGGTGGAAGGAAAGGTGATGTGGCGTATGGCACGCTTACTTCTGTACATGAGTCCGATCTAGAGTTTGGACTTATATATACAGGGAGTGATGATGGTCAAGTCAATGTTACTAAAAATGGTGGATATACTTGGGAGAACATAAATATGGGACTTCCCTCTAATCTATGGGTGAGCCGTATCCAAGCATCTTCTCATGATAAGGCTAAGGTATATCTATCATTGAACGCTTATAGGTTCGATGATTTCAATTCTTATGTCTATAAGTCTGTAGACTATGGAGTGACATGGATTGAGATAGGAAATAATCTACCTGTGGAGCCAGTGAATGTAATCAAGGAAGATCCAGCAATGGCAGGATTACTCTATGTCGGTACTGATCATGGAGTATATGTAAGCTATGATGATGGAATGAAGTGGAGTCGTATACTTGATGATATGCCACAGACGCCGGTACACGATTTAGTGATACAGCCAGTGGCCAATGATCTACTGGTAGGTACACATGGAAGATCTATATATAAAGCCAATGTCACTAATCTACGTGCGTTGAAAGATCACGACAACTCTCTGAAGATATTTGCCATCGATGATGTAAAGTATAGTTCAAGACAAGGTAGTCAACGTTCGAAGTACAGAGATGCCTATGAGCGAAAGATTATCTATGATGTATACAGCCCAAATGCAAGTGTAGTTGAATTAGAATTATCTACAGCTAAAGGAAAAGCACTGCTACAGAAATCTATAGACCTAAAGAAAGGTCTTGCATCCTACGAATATGATATGTCCATAGATGCTAAAAAATCTAAGGACCTAGAAAAGTATCTTAATGATGGAAAGTCTAAGGATGAAGAGGTGAAAATCGAACGTGCAGACAATGACAAGGTATATTTGCAGAAAGGTGAGTATATAATCAAATTGACTAATGGTGAAGGAATGATAAGTGAGCAGACGATTATGATTAAGTAAAAAACCTTATCATTAAATGAATACTTTAAACATCTGTCCCAATTTGAATGGTATTTATTTCTCGTTTATATAAATGAGATTAACAAAAACAAGGTTTGTTACCAAATTGAAAGTGTTAGAATATTTTTGGAAATTTACAAAATGCTCAAAATAAAGCAAAGTATCACATGTTCCATTGCACTAATTACGTCAGCTATGCCGATGTTTTACAATGTAGCATAACTACTTAAAAACAATATTAGAAACAAAACAAGAATGAAAAAACAGGTTTTATATTCAATAATTTTACTGATTTTATTAAACTATAAAATTGAAGCTCAAACCGATTTATTGCTCTCAAAAGTATCCTATGAATTAGATTTTAGATTTAGAACTGAACAAGATTGGAGTTCTAAAAAGTCTGATGGAAACTTAAGAGAAGATCGAACAAGATTAAGATATAGATTAAGAACTGGCGTAACTTTTAAAAATGAATGGTATTCCTTAGGGTTTAGAATTAGAACAGGAGATCAAAACAGGCAACAAGACCCTCAATTAACAATAGGGAAAGGGTTTGAAGAGTTTGGTACACTACCTCTTGGATTTGAAAAAATATTCTTTCAAGGAATTCATGGAGGTTTGAAATATTGGTTAGGAAAGAATTCGTATTCATTTGAAAAAAATAACGAGTTATTTTGGAGTGATAATGTTTTTCCTGAAGGTGTTTTCTTGGAACATAATCTCAAACTATCAGATCTAATATTCGAAAACATTATATTGAGAGGAAGTCATTATATTCTATCCTCAAATGGCAAATCATTTTCTAAAGATGCCTACTTTCAAGGATTTCAATCCTCTATTATATTTAAAGACGAAAGATTTAAAATGTTTCCTGGAATTTATAATTTAAGGAATATTCCAAACATACCAGATGGAAATCATTCATTTGAATTAGATTATTCAATAATTCATATAGGTGCAAAACTTAAAGCATTAAAATCTAAAAATCTATTTGTTGATTTCGACTTTTATCAAAATATTGAGGATTATAGATCAAACGAAAATATTTCTGATGCATTCTCAGAGGAGAAAACCGGTTATTCAATTGGAATTCAATTTGGATCATTTAAACAGACGAAGGACTTAAAGTTCAAAATAACTTATGCGAAATTAGAAAAATATGCAGCCTTAGATTATATGGCACAAAATGATTGGGCAAGATGGGACTACTCGGCGTTTAATTCACCAGATGGAAGATTAACAAATTTCAAAGGCATAGAGATTGTCATCGGTTATTATATTACAAAGAAGATAAATGTTATTGCTAAATATTATAACATAAAGCAAATTATACCAACTGGAGAATTTAAAGAAACAGGACAACGTGTTAGATTTGATTTAAATGTTAAAATTTAATTTTAATAAAATTAAAAAATGAACAATTGGTTCTTTCTCTCTATTTCTCTAAATATTTTCTTTTAGACATTGAATAATATTTCGAAGTTAAAATAGATATGAAATATCGGAATAAGATTAATTATTAATTCAATTTAGAATTTTGAAACTAAATGCTCTAGTTTCAGTTTAATAAGTATGAAATATTTAATACTTCTTTCTTTTATGACATTATTGAATTCATCTCATATTTTGTTCGATTTCAGTAAAGATTCAGATTTGTCAGATTGGACTATCGTCAATGATGGTGTTATGGGCGGTATATCTCAGAGTGATTTGACAATCAATGCTAATGGGAATGCCCTTTTCTCTGGTAAAGTATCACTAGACTATAACGGAGGCTTTGCATCTGTAAGATACAACCCTCGCACCATCGATGTGAAGGGTTATTCTAAATTGGTAATACGCTGTAAAGGTCCGGCAAATACATACCAAGTAAGAGCAAAGTCTTCAAGAAGGGAAAGACATTCCTACATAGAATATATAAATGTCTCAGAAGATTGGCAAGAAATCGAAGTGGACATGGCTATGATGTATCCCGCATTTAGAGGCTATGAAATGGATATGCCAAACTATCCCAAAGCAGTGCTAGATGAGTTTGCGATCCTTATCGGAAATAAGAGGTATGAAGAATTTGAATTGGAGATAGATTGGATTAAGTTAAGGTAGTTAAGAAACTATTTTTATCCCATTACTTGTCCCTATCCTACTAACACCTAAATCTACGTAGGTCTGCGCAGTATGTTTGTCTTTGATTCCTCCTGAGGCTTTTATTTTGACTTGATCACCAACGATATTCTTCATTAGATGAACATGATGTAAGCAAGCTCCAGCGGCTCCAAAGCCAGTTGAAGTTTTGATATAATCAAATCCTTCTCTCATGGCAATATTACAGGCTTGGACTATTTCTTTATCAGATAGATAACAAGTTTCTAATATTAGCTTGAGGCATACGTCTTCTGCAATCACTCTTGACATGGCTAGTTCTGCCTCGATGTCTTTAATGAGTCCTGATTTAATATACCCTACATTGAGCACCATATCTATCTCGTCAGCTCCTGCATCTACTAGGAGACTAATTTCATTAAGCTTAGCATTCAAGGTGCTACTACCTAATGGAAATCCTGCCACTACGGCTATCTTAACCTCTGTATGGCCCAATAATGCCAAAGCATGATGCAAATAATTACCGTTGATGCAAACTGCATAAAAGTTATGTTTTATGGCTTCTTGACATAGTTTGGTGATATCCTCTAACGTGGCTGTAGATTTTAGATTAGTGTGATCTATATATTGATTTAACATAGAGCTGATTGTATCATGAGTGAACAAGGTAAATGATTAATGTAATATATCTAGTTTCGAAATTAAGAACTTTTTCATTCAAACAATTTCTAAGTTTGACTATAATTCGTAAATATTAAAAATGAAATACTTTGTAATATATACCCCTTCAAGAATAGCATACTTCCAAAATATAGTAGATATCTAGATTGTTTTTACTATCATACTTGTCATTCTCAACTAGTAGCTTATCTTCTAGCAAATTTTAATCTGTGAAGAAAACTATTTAATTCTAGATTTTAATTTTTTGTTTTAAAATTTGACATCTTATAAAAAAGAAAGAGTCTATCTGGATTAGATAGACTCCTTCGAAAGCATGCAATACTTTACTTCCCATAATTTGACTATTGAGTTCTAATTCTTTCTAGGATTCCACCATTATCTATTACTACTTCGGCATCAGCAAATCCTCTATTGATGGCTCTAATTTTAGCAGATTGAGCTCCTTCTATATCTTGAAATCCACTCAAAATAAATATCGTCCATTTCCCTTTTGTCCATTGTTCGATTTCACCTAATTGTTTAGCAGTTTTGATGTCAAACCAAATAGGATCTTCGTATGAAGCTAATCTAACTTTGTATTGTGTTCCTTGTTTCTTTGTTGAAGAGTAGTTAGAACCATTGTAGTTATATTCTTTACCGGCTATAAACAGTTCTATATCTGCTGACTCTAGTGACTCAGAGGTTATAAATGCATCAGTATATCCTTGTGCTTTTATATTACTTAAAACTTTTTTCGCCTCGTGTTTATCTGTAAAGTAACCTAGCTTTATCTTAGTATACGATTGACTATAAATCTTGTAGATATTGCCATACTTAATCAAACTTTTATAGTCATCAACATTTCCTTTACTCTTAGATAATGATGCGAGCTGAATGAAATAAGCAGTACTTGCTGCGGGCAGAAGATCACCATAAGATACTCTTTTAGCACCATTTATACTGAAATCAGATATCAAAGATTTAGATACTGAAATTTCTGTAATCACTTCATTTGACAAAAGTTTATTAATTTTTACATTAGTCACTTCCTCTTGATTAATTACCATTTCGTCCTTAGCTGGCAATTTATTTTCGGAAGTCTTATCTATTTTAGTTACAGTTTCTCTATTGTATGGAACAGCTAATATTCTACTTAATTCTTCGTTATCAGCTACCATGATAGAAACCCCTACTTCTTGCTCTTCAACTGCTGTAGTTGTTACTCTATCGTTTCGATTTTCTGAATCTTCTATTAAGTCAGTAGTTTCAATCATATCTAGATGATTGTCATTTAACTTTTTCTCTCCTACGATAGATAATATCTCTGTAGAAACATCAGTAGGATCTACTTTACTAGCGACAAAACTTTTTCTTGCTATCGCTTCAGGATTTTTTGCAGATATTATTTTGATATTAGTTATTTCATTATCAGCAACCAGATGTAATGAAGATTGATTATTAACTTTAGCTAATTCGTTTGACGAAGGAGCATGTTTGCCTTCTAATTCAATGGCTTTAGGGACCTCAACACTATTATAAATGTTATTAATACTATAGAGTATCTCTTCTTTAGTGGGTACACCAAAGTATATATCATCACTTCCTCGACCACCTAACCTATTAGATGAAAAGTACAAAAAATTTTTTCCTTGCTTTAACGAAGGATAGTAATCATCGCCAGGCGAATTGATTCCGTTTCCAAGATTTAATGGATAAGTCCATTCTCCCTTAACCATATCAGTTATGAATAAATCATATCCTCCCATTCCTGCGTGATAGTCAGATGCAAAGTAAAGATTAGCACCATCGTAAAAAGGAGTAATTTCATTACCTGCTGAATTCACTTCTGCGCCTAGATTTTCTGGTTCAGTCCAATCTCCTTTTTTGTTATAAGATACATATAAATCATATCCACCGAATCCACCTTGTCTATTAGATGAGAAATATAAAACATTTCCATCAAATGCTAAATGGGGAAAAGCCGAAGAACTATTCACTTCATTATACTTAAATGGCACTTCATTGATAAAGTCACCACTGTCTATAACTTGAGCAAAGTAAATCGTATAGTCTTCGTCTTTATCAGCTAAAGGTTTATGATTATTAATTACATTAGAAGTTGTGAAAGCACATAATTCTTCTTCTATAGCATAGCTGATGAAACCAACTCCATGTTGTGTTTTAAGCGCAGACCTTAATGGTATACTTTCTACACCTTCCTTTTTGATATATAATCTACATCCATCTACCCCTGCCTCAGGATCATTGTCTCTAAAAGATGTGAACACCATATCATCGCCATAAAACTTCATAGCGATATCTGATTGCTTACTATTGCATTCATCTAGTATTAACTCATATTGAGACTGTTCTCTCATTAGGTTGAGAGCAAAATCACAGCTAAGTATAAAGTGCTCTGCTATGTCTGTATTCACGTCTTTATACTTACTATAATATAAAGATGCTCTATGATATTCAGCAATATTTTTCAATAAGTGACCGAAGTATAAGTTGTACACGACTGGTACATCTGTACTTGTCATTGCTATTTCGTACCATTCTTTTGATTCTAGTACCCTATTAGTTCGACGCAGACACTCTGCGATTTGAAGCTTAAGTACATTTCTTTCTGGATACTTCTCTAAAGCTTTAACATAGGTATCGTATGCTTCGTCGTAGGCTTTAAGCTCAAATTGCTTATTAGCCTTTTTGATAATCTTCTGAGCAGTAACTGTCGTTGAAAGACTAAACATTAAGAATAAAAGCAATAGTTGTAGTTTTCTAGTAATCATGAGTCATTTAATTGATTATGAAGATAAGTAGTTCTATCTTAGTTACTTATCTGATATATGTCATGTTTATTAACATATTCAAAGATATGAAAACTATTAAATACTAGGTAACTATATATGTTAAATTATTTACATATGTTAGTATCATAATAGGTAATCTAAATTAGATTCTCGTGCTACAAGAGCGATTTTAGATATTTGTTTAAAGCAAATTTTTTATAAAATATGAAATTAAGCAGAAAATCTGATATTGTTTATGGCTAGATATAATTCATTATCTTGCCCTATATACAGAACACATATTAGAATATACTTATGAAGACATTCATTCAAATACAACTGCTAGCTAAGATTCTAATTGCTATATGTATTGCTGGTCCTTTATGTGCGCAGTCATTAAATCATGTACAGGGTAATATTATGATTTCTATTGATTTAGAAGCTACACCTAATTATCTCACGTATCAGTTGTCTAGATCTATGGGTATGGAATTATATCTCGATTTTGAGCAAGTAGCTTCTGTACCTCTTAATGTTTGGTTACTGAAATTTGACCATAACACGATAAATGAAATTCGTCTACTACAAAAAGTGAAGTCTCTGTCAGGAGTGAATCATGCTCAATATAATCATGTTATCAAGTTAAGGAATACGCCGAATGATTCAAGATTCAACGAGCAATGGCAGTATATCAATACAGGTGCAAATACTGGAACAGAGGGAGCTGATTTAGATATGGACTTAGCATGGGATATAGCCACGGGAGGTCTGACAGCACAAGGTGATACTATCGTAGTAGCAGTAATAGATGACGGTATCGATCCTAATCACGAAGACCTCAAGGATAATCTCTGGAAAAACTATGCGGAGATTCCTAATAATGGAATCGATGATGATAACAATGGATACATAGACGACTATCTAGGTTGGAACAGTATTGAAGACAATGATAATATAGACAATGACGATCACGGTACGAGTGTTTCAGGAATCATAGGAGCCAAAGGAAATAATGGTATTGGTGTAGCTGGGGTAAATTGGAACGTGAAGATTATGACGATCAATGCTATTCCTGCCCCAGAATCAGGTGTGGTAGCTGCCTACTCATATATATGGACACAGCGGAAAAGATATAATGACACTAATGGTTTAGAAGGTGCTTTCGTAGTTGCAGCAAATTCTTCATTTGGTCTAGGAGTTTCAGCGGAGGATACCCCTATTTGGTGCGACTTCTACAATGTAATGGGTGAAGAAGGTATTGTAAGTGCTGGAGCGACAAGCAACTCAGGGGTAGATGTAGACGTAACCGGTGATGTGCCATCTAATTGTACTAGTGACTACCTTATTGTAGTGACAAATATGACATGGGATGATGAAAAAAGGAATGCAGCTGGATATGGAGCAAGTAGCGTAGATCTTGGTGCTTATGGTCAAAATGTATTTACAACGTATAGAAATAAAAGCTATAGTAGCTCATTTGGTGGAACATCTGCCGCTACTCCTCATGTAACTGGAGTCGCAGCTCTACTCTACTCTATGGATTGTGATGAACTGATAACTGAAGCTAAGAACAATCCATCCGGAGCGGCTTTAGCTGTCAAAAATTATATACTTGATGGAGTTGTACCAAATGAGTCTTTGCTAGGAATAACTACTAGTGAAGGTAAATTGAATGCTGCCAACACATTACAATTAGGAGTGAACGCTTGTAGTGACTGTCCGCCTCCGATTGCATTTACAGTAGATAATACGACGCCCTTTTCTGCTGAAATTAATTGGTCAGTTGTAGATGGAGCGAGTAGTTATGATCTTAGGTATAGAGAAAAAGGGGCTTCTAATTGGGAAGAGATTTCTAGTGTTTTTCCATCATATTCATTAGGTAGCTTACTAGCCTGCAGTACTTATGAAGTGGGATTAAAATCAAATTGTACATCTGGCAATAGTGATTTTGGCTTTGCTCAAAATGTATTGACTACGGGTTGTTGTGAATTGCCAGAATTAATATCGGCGGATAGTGAAGGAGATAATGTCTTTTTTACGTGGAGTGAAGACGAATTCGTATCTACTTACTTGTTTGAGTATAGATTGCTTGGTTCAGAAGAGTGGATCTCAGAGACATTAACAGAAAATAACTATGTATTGACTGAGGTGACACCTTGTATTTCATATGAAGCAAGACTAATCTCCATGTGTGTTGACTTCAATTCTGAATCTGAAATAAGTGATATCATCGTCTTAACCACGGAGTGTGGATCATGTACTGGATCTGGATATTGCTCATTGGAAGATGTGCTTGATAATGGATCAGAGTGGTTGGATAGTATAGCGATAGGCGACATAATGTTTAAAAGCGGAAAAGATGAGAATGCATATGGTAACTATCTAGGAGGACCAAGTACTAGTTTGCTCCGAGGG
This sequence comes from Saprospiraceae bacterium UBA1994, assembly GCA_002335865.1. GTDB lineage: Bacteria > Bacteroidota > Bacteroidia > Chitinophagales > Saprospiraceae > UBA1994. Next base: position 29,715 of record DDCY01000007.1, on the reverse strand, counting down.
AGTTTAGTGCCTTTGACATTAGTGCCTGGATTTACATCTACTGTGTATGATGAATACTTCACGGTATGGATAGATTGGAACAATGATGAGATGTTTGATGAGGAGACCGAGTTAGCCTTCGAATCAACAGAACCTTCTAGTCAAGAGATTAATGGTACGCTTTTCGTTCCAGAGACTGCTAATCTAGGGAGTACTCGAATGCGTGTGATTATGAATTTTGATACGAAACAAGGTCCTTGCGGTCCTGGAACTACTGCATTTAGATTTGGTGAAGTTGAAGATTACTGTGTTGAGGTAACTAATATCAATTCGACGAATAATTTATTAGATGGTTTAGAGATATCTCTTGTAAGTAATCCCATTGTTGAGGCTATCAATTTTGATATCATTAGTGAGTCATCTATTGAACTTAGAGCTGGAGTGTATATGATTGATGGCAAGCTAGTACTATCTGAAACATGGATTACTTCTGCAGGAAATACTAATCATACTTTGGATGCTACGCAACTTTCTAGCGGATTGTACCTTGTCAATGTCACCGATGGCAATAGATCGAGTACTTATAAGATTATTATACTCTAAAGGCGCCTTTCTTTTGAAAATCTTGATGAGCATTTCTTGCACAAAATTAAATAACATTAATCTTATAATACATTATTTAACGTTGAATTAGATATTCTGTATTTAACTAAAGAGTCGAGTGATATTATGCTTTTACAATTACAATATAGTACGTATATGAAGCGCTTGGCTATAAGGCAGTACGATAATTGCTAGATTTAGTTATGCAAATGTTAGCTATGTGTCTTTTTAAGAATATAATTTGGATTATTTACTTAATGATTTGATTTGCGATTATAAATAGTGTTATATTTTATTTATAAAAATTATTAATCGTAAGATGTAAGTTAACCCTTCCCATTTTACGAGTTTATAGCCATTTAGTATTCGAGATTTATTTAGATTTGGTTATTTGTTTAAGTAAAATAGCTCATTAACTTTCGTTAATGAGCTATTTAATTTATGCGATATTTAAATTTGATATAACTCTATAGTGATTGAGAAACAGAACTATTGTTGGATGTGACTATCAATTTGCCTTCCGTCTAGATATTGTTTTCGTTTATTTAAATCCATTAAGGTTATGACCAGTAAATGTTTTTGGAAATTCATCTATACCGGTAAAACCAAGTTTGTTGTTTCTACCCTCTTGCGGCACATAAGCGGTACCAAAGATATAATCCCAACAAGCCAAGGTTAATCCAAAATTAACTCCATAGTATCTCTCTGATGGGAGATCTTGTGTATGATGCCAAATGTGCATTTCAGGACTATTGAAAACTTTTCGCATGAAAGGACCCATGGCTACCGAACTTACTGCCGCAAGTCCTAGAATAATTGTGCTTTGTAAAATAATACTTGGTTCTAGTACGAGGTTAACATCAAATAAACCACCAGCGACCACGATGCCGATCAATGCGCCTAAGATACCACCTGTTATTCTACCACTTACTGTGATATTGCTATGATTGAAATGACCCCAAGCTAAAGTAAAGATATGGATAATAAAAAAATCATGTAACCCAATACCTAGCAAGGCAAGTGGTAAATACTCTAACGTTCGATATATAATATTCTCCATCCAGTGATATCTCAAATGCGCAGCAAATCCCATTTCCGCCACAGAGTGATGTACTTTATGGAATTCCCATAAACGATCTGATCTATGTAATAATCGATGTACCCACCACTGAACAAAATCTCGTACAAAGAAGCCGATCACCAATATTAACCATAAGGGCCAACCATTCATAGGGTTACTCGCTTGTAAATTAAATCCACTGATAGCAATAATACTATCGTTGAATAGATTGACTATTACGTCAGATGCTGCATTATAGATAATAAGAGAGAAGATGAAAAAGTTGAAAAACATATAGAAACCATCCAACCAAAAATCTTTACGCAGTACTACTTGTTTCTTACGCCAAGGAATGATTACTTCTAAAACAAGGAAAAAGAAGGAAACTATGATCAACCACCAGAAATAAGATTTCCATGTCGGGTTAGTAATATCATTCCAAAGGTAGCTTGCATAACCACCGTATCCATTGAGAAATATGTCTATGTATTTTTCCATAATTCAAATATATAATATACTTTCTAAAATATATGTTACCAATGTTACATAAACCTGATCTACTTACTAAGAATTACATTATAAATTCATGGCTTATTATATCAAGCATGAATCATAAAAAATGAGAGTTAACCTCGGAGCATTAATCACGCTCTATTTTCGGAAAACTGATCTGTAATTCAACTAGAATCTACCTGCCTCATCATCACTATTGGCTACGGCATATAATGTTTCAATACTTTCAAAATATACTTGATAAGCTTCTAAATTGGCTTGAAAGGTAAAAAAATTGGCTGTAAGCCTAATTTTTTCAGCTTGAAATACAAAATTGCATTAGAAGGTACCACATTATAAATTAAAATCGATTATAGTCTGCAATACTTAAATTGTACTTTATAAATCAAATTTTAAAGCTTTTACACATGTCATTTTTGTACTCTATCTGTCTACGACATATTCAAAGCTTTTCAAATTTTAACTTTAATAATTCTTAAACAATCATTCTTTTATGAAGTTTACTTTTTCTGTGTTTTTTACGATATTAATTATTTCAGCAGCTTTCTGCGAGGATTAGTTTATTGTTGATTTTTACAAGATAACTGATGGATACGTAATCTATGCGGACAATAATGAGCTATACGCAGTATCTGTAAAGGTGGATATTGACCTCAAGAACATGTAATCTTCTAAAGGGAATCATAAAGTATTTGTGATTCTACTTAAAGTAAATAATTACGAAATTAATAGAGTAAATATTTTAGATAATAGAAAGAGCAGTAATTTTCATGTCAATACTTTAGCTGGAATTGGAGATCATACTCAAACTGATTATGACTATGAATACCCTTATGATCTGCCCTATGAATCTGGAGTTACTTATACAGTTATTTAGGTTTGCAGTGGATATTATTCTCATGCGCGTCAGTATGCTTTGGATTTTAATATATCCGCAGAATATACACACCTATCTAAAGCCAGCTCAAAAGTTAGAAAACGGGATCATGTAACACAAGTACAATATATTGCTTCAAGTGGTAATGTAGGTTGGGCCTCAGGTGCACATTTGCACTTCGAAGTTTTTATGATGAATTTAGACAAAAGGATTATATTACCTACGAAATTTAAGCTGTCCATGAATATTCTATTGCAAGAGTAAGTAGAGCAGGAATCTTACAAAAAGAAGTATTAGGATAAGTAAATTATTGAATGCAAAATCAATAGATTTCTATTAATTAAATTCGCAATATGAAAATAGCAGTTATAGGAGGAGGTGCAGCAGGATTTTTCGCTGCGATATCGGTAAAAGAACATCATCCAAAATCTGATGTTCATCTACTCGAGAAGACTAATAAACTACTTAGTAAAGTAAGAATATCTGGAGGAGGTAGATGTAACGTAACTAATGGCTGCGAAAATATAAAACAACTCACTGCTGGATATCCTAGAGGCGCAAAGCAACTAAAAAAAGCGTTCCAAGTATTTGACAATAAAGATACTTGGCTATGGTACGAATCTAGAGGAGTGACACTTAAAAAAGAGCTAGATAATCGAGTGTTTCCTACATCAAATAATTCTCAGTCTATCATCGATTGTTTGCAAAATGAGATTAGTAGATTAGGTATTACTATCATAGAGAATGCTAGAGTTACAGCGATCACTGAAGGAGCTAATACTTTAGTTCTTACTATCAAAAGCGAGGAATTAATTTTTGATAAAGTGATCGTAGCTTGTGGAGGTTCGCCTAAGAAAAGCGGTTTATATTGGTTGGAGTCATTGGGACATAAAATAGAAAACCCTGTACCCTCACTTTTTTCATTTAACATGCCTAATGAGTCGATTACAGAACTTATGGGTGTAGTTGCTTCCAATGCGACAGTTAATGTACAGGGCACCAAGTTGAGATCATCAGGTCCATTACTGATAACCCATTGGGGTATGAGCGGCCCGGCAATACTAAAGCTCTCTGCATATGGTGCACGCATATTGAGTGATAGGCAATATTCTTTTGTAGCTCAAGTAAACTGGATAAGTACAAGTAATAATGAAGATGTTTCTGAGGCGTTGAGAGTACTTGCAGCTAAACATAGCAAGAAGCATATATCTAATATTAAGCCATTCGGATTACCTACTAGACTTTGGGATTATATACTGAGAAAGTGTGAAATCCCTCTAGAAAAATCTTGGGGAGATATAGGCAAAAAACAAATCAACAAATTAGTTACTCACCTTACCAATGATATATATAATGTGAAAGGGAAAACAACATTCAAAGAGGAGTTTGTCACTTGCGGTGGAGTAAGTTTAGAGAGCATTGATATAAATACGATGCAGAGTCGACACGTGCCAAATTTATATTTCGCTGGTGAAGTGATGAATATAGATGGAATTACGGGGGGGTATAATTTTCAAGCAGCTTGGACTACGGCATTTATAGCAGGGAAGCTAGGCTAGGACCAATAGTATATTTTTACAAGATTGCTATTAAAAAATTTTTAATTTGTGAGTGATTTTGTTCTTTCAGTATTGACTACAGTAGGTCAAAAAGATTCCTTACTCCTGGGCTCCTTCCTACATTGAATGCTTCAGCAAAATCTACTCTAATCGACCTAGCATTTGTCTTGTCCTTAGCCTTAATATATTCAAAGAAATTTTTAGAAGAAATCGGTGTTGATGGCCAACTTTTCTCTTCTTCTGTTTCAGTATAAAATTGTGAATTAAAAGCTTGGATACACTCTAATTTCTTGTCCATGTATGGAGTAATATCGACGACGAAGTCTGGCTCTAAATTCTTATCTTGTATATAGTGATACACGGCTCTTGGTCTCCATGGTTCTAGTCCATCGATGTCAATTTTAACCAATCCTGAATGAAAGCATGCGTCTGATACAAGCTTTGCTCCTTTGCTATGATCTGGATGTCTATCATTTATTGAGTTAGCCAATACAATCTCAGGCTTATATTTCCTGATCACCTTTGCTACGGCCAACAAATTCTCTTTATTATGGCTAAAAAATCCATCTGGCAAACCTAGATTTTCTCTAACTACAGCACCCATGATTTTACGCGAATTTTCGGCTTCTATTAATCTTAATTCTCCGCTACCTCTACTGCCTAATTCCCCTTGTGTAAGATCTATGATACCTACTGTATATCCCGCTTCCATGTGCTTTATCAAAGTGCCACAACATGATAACTCTATATCATCCGGATGTGCTCCAAAAGCTAGAATATCTATTTTCATAACAATTATTATTTTTTTATTATTTATTGTAACCTAATAGGTTGGTTCACAATTTATTTATTGTAACGTTTTCACATTACAGTAACAATATCAAGTTGTAATTTGTTTTTCCATTAATGAAGATGGAAAATTAAATTTTAAGTTCTTCTGATTTGAAACGTAGTAATCTTTGTAAATTCAGTTTAGTTATGGCGCATTACACGGTTTTACTTTGAAATCACTTTCATATTACTAGTGCCTAATACTTTTTGCGTGGAGTTTTGCATTTGTGTTTGTTGAGTAAGCCAAGCTTTCACAAAATTCGCCTGCGTGATTACCACCTAATGAGGGCAGAGCCCCATGTAAATCCACTGCCAAATGCAGCTATACAAATCAAGTCTCTATCTTTGATCTTGCCTTGCTCAAATGCTTCCGACATAGCAATCGGTATTGAAGCAGCAGTGGTATTTCCATACTTTTGTATATTGCTGAATACTTGATCATCTCTCAGTTCTAGTCGTTTTTGTACAAATGCACTGATTCTCAAATTGGCTTGATGCGGAATTAATAAATCAATATCCGAAGATTTGTATCCAGTGGCTTTTAATGCTTCTTTGATTACAGCTGGAAATTTGGTTACTGCAGTTTTGAAAACTAATTGGCCAGTCATATTACCGGCAAGAAGGTTATCATCTACCATCTTCTGAGTTACAAATATTCCTCCAGGAACAGATTCGTCGGGGTATCCATATTTCTCTTTTCCTAAATAATAGCCCCCATGAGATCCTGGATTGATCATCGCCAACTCTTCAGCATGTGTGCCATTGGCATGTAGATGAGTAGTTAGGATTCCTCTATTTTCATCTTCTGTTGGTTGTAGTATGCAAGCACCAGCACCATCACCAAATATGACCGTTACACCTCTACCTTCTGTACTGAAATCTAGGCCCATGGAGTGCATTTCTGCTCCGACAAGCAATATGTTTTTATATGTACCAGTCCTAATGAATTTATCGGCTATAGATAGTCCATAGACAAATCCTGAGCACTGATTACGTATATCCAGCGCTCCAACTTCCATCTCAGTGATACCTAGTTCTCTTTGAAGTAATACACCACAACCTGGAAAATAATAATCTGGACTTAATGTGGCAAATATTATAAAATCGACATCTTCTTTTGTTATTCCCGCCTCCGCTATAGCTTTTTCTGCTGCTCTAGCCCCCATTGTGGAGGTCGTCTCATTGTGCTTATCAGCATACCTTCTCTCTTCTATTCCAGTACGCTCTCGGATCCATTCGTCTGAAGTGTCCATATACTTAGTAAGATAATCATTTGTTACTATTTGCTCTGGTACATAGTGTGCTATCGACTTTATTCTTGTTCGTAACATAAGTGCTAATCTATTGTACAGCCAATATAGCATCTTTTTACTACACTAATATTGGTATAAGAGTTATATTGCTTCATTCGAACAAAATCAGAAATTCAATTACTGAGAATTCTAATAATGAGGAAGAAATTCCAAATTCCAAATCTAGACATTACTCGAACGAGTAGGATTTATGGAATTTTAAATTTATTTCTTTTTTGAACTTATTTTCCTTTGATTTTAATGAGTCTATCGAATTTATGTTGGAGATACTATACCAAGATGATTACTTAGTTGCGATCAATAAGCCACATGGCTTACTAGTCCATCGTAGCCCAATAGCAAAGGATGTTATTGAATTCGCGATACAGATGTTGCGAAATCAGATTGATCGATATGTGTATCCATGTCACCGACTAGATCGCAAAACTTCGGGAGTACTTTTATTTGCCAAAGACAAAGAGACACAGGCAACGGTGAATGCATTGTTTCAAGAGCGAAAAATAGATAAAGAGTACATAGCGATCGTGCGCGGCTGGACAGATGATCAAACACATATTGACTATGCACTTACCAATGATAATGGCGTTATACAAGATGCAGTTACTGAATTGATTACTTTAGATAGATCAGAAATCGATGTAGCATTGGGTAAGTATAGCACGCAGCGATATTCATTAGTATTACTCAAGCCGTTGACAGGTCGTATGCATCAGTTACGTAAACATATGGCACACCTTAGACATCCGATTATTGGAGATAGACCACATGGTTGCAATAAGCAAAACAAACTATTTAGAGATCGATGGAAAATGATGACGATTATGCTGCATGCCCGAGAGTTAAGGCTTCCTGATCCCTTTGGCATTACTATGAATGCAAGCCATTCTTCTGAATATGCTAGAGTATTAAGTACTTTAGAGCTATCTTATTATAAAGATGGAATTTAAAATTGTGAGCGATTTTTATCCTTAAGCAACAACTGATAAATTATGAAATTCATCAAAATCGTACTTTTTCTGTTCTCAATGTAATAATAATGAGTTGTGGTGAAGATGGTTTATATGGCCTAGAGATATCAGAACCATAACGAAATTCAATACTTACCGTCATTGTTGAGCTTTGTGCGTCCAATGATTGTCAGCCTCTGTAAGGTAAAATTGTTAACATACACCAATACAAAGATAAGGCTATGGGATTTCAAGAAGGGATTAAAATTGCAAAAAACAGATACATCTGGAGTGGCTGTTTTTGGGTTTGTAGAGCTAGAAAGTGTATTTGTAACAGTTCGACAAGATGGAATACTAGATATTTCACTGGTAAGTCTTCCTCGCAACTCAATATCTCATCATTTAGTCACATTTGTAAAGTAGTATAGATTAGCTTTGTGTTCATGATGAAAATGTATCTTGTAGTAATTGTTGTTGCCCTTCTTAATGTGGTTAGTCACAGTCAAATACTTATAGATGAAAGCTATGACGATTGGAATGATGTGGTATTATACAACGATCCTATTGGTGATGGAAGTAATTTTGGTGACGACTTTACTGCTTTTCAAGTGACTAATGATGACGAATATCTCTACTTTCGAATAGAATTGAGAGATGAGATATTACTGCAAGAGGATAATAGAATCAATATCTATATAGATACGGACAACAATGCTAATACAGGTACAATACAAGCAGGTATTGGAGCTGAGATAGGATTTGAATTTGGCGATCGAAGAGGATTTATCCGTAATGGTAATGCTACCAACACTATATTTCATAATGATATTGGCATTACGGTATTGCCTTCGTTGAGTTCTAAAATATTCGAATTTGCACTATCTCGCACCTATTTTGCTGGAGGAACACAATTTATAGATGGTACAATAGCGGTAGCTTGTAAAGATAATAGATCTGGTGGAGATATTATTCCCAATAGTGCGACTGATAGGCTTTATACTTTAGTAGATAATAATAATCCTACACTACCAAAATTTGATTTCCTCAAGGTAGGTAATGGCTTTCGCATGATGACGTACAATTCGTTATTTGATGGACTATTTGAATTTGGACAGTCTCAACAACAACGAAGAATGATCAAGGCTATGGATGCGGATATTTATACATTTGTAGAAATATATGATTTTAACTCTGGATCGATCGTCGATATAATAGAAGATGAAACTGGATACACTGACTGGGATCATGCCTCTGAGGGATCTGATACTCATGTCGTCAGTAAATACCCAATCAAAGACCATACTAATATAGATGGCAATGGAGCATATATACTTGACTATGAGGGCAATGATATGCTTATTATAGTAGCTCACTTACCGGCAGGAAGTAACGACGAATCTCGTCAAGCAGAAGTAGATAAAATCGCCGCATTTATAAGAGATGCCAAACTTGGTCTAAATGAATTTCAATTAGCTACAAATGCTCCTATTCTAATCACTGGTGATATGAATCTTTATGGAAATAAGAGGCAAAGAGAAACACTCACTACTGGAGATATTATCAATAACAATGCGTACGGTCCAGACGCTAGTCCAGACTGGGATGGTACTCCTCTGACTGCAGCTTTACCTTTTGCGAGTGGATTACCACAAGCTGTTACTTGGATCAATCCTAATAGTAGTTTCTTTCCAGGTAGACTAGATTATACATTCTATTCTGATCATACACTTGATCTCACTAATACTTTCTGTCTTAATACCAATGATATGGAAGATGCTGATCTTGAGGTCTTGGGTCTTAATAGAAATGATTCACGTAGTGCGTCAGATCACTTACCTGTGATTACGGATTTTGAAATTATTGAGCCTAATAGACAACGAGACCTAACTTTAGAAGATATAAATACTAGAGTATTTCCTAATCCTACTACAAATCTATTACACATAGATAGCAAAACCGAAATTTCATCTATTATCATCACGGATGTTATGGGGGAAGTTGTTTTTAAATCTAATAATATTGACAAGGAGAATACGATTAATGCGACAGAATGGAATAGCGGTATATATCTTATTCAATTGACTACCATAAAAGGAATTGTGACTGAAAAGATGTTTAAGTTTTAGTTGACTATTTAGCATTATTTTAACTCCATTTGTTAATAAAAAACGCATAATTATTTATCCGTAAAAAAAAAGACTGAATGAGGATATTATTAACAGGAGCAACTGGGTACATAGGTAAAAGATTATTACCTGTTTTAGTAAAGAATGGTCATCATGTAGTATGCTGTGTGAGAGATGTCAATAGATTTAGCCCTCCTGAATCAATTATGTCGTTTATTGAAATTGTGGAAGTAGATTTCTTAGAAGAGGATACACTCAAAAATATACCTAAGGATATAGATGCGGCTTATTATTTAATTCATTCCATGTCTACTTCGAATGAATATGAAAAACTTGAACAATTATCAGCCCAAAATTTTAATAGATCATTGGAAGGATCATCAGTAAGGCATGTAATATATTTAAGCGGTATTGTAAATAAAGATGGTTTATCTAAGCATTTAAAATCAAGGAAGAATGTTGAGAATATATTGGAGGACAGTGCATTTAACCTTACAACATTAAGAGCAGGAATAATAATTGGTTCTGGAAGCGCATCTTTCGAAATAATAAGAGATCTCGTTGAGAAGTTACCCTATATGATAGCGCCAAAATGGTTGAATACTAAATGCCAGCCGATAGGTATTAGAGATGTTATATCGTTTTTGGAAAAGTCATTATTAAACGAAAAAGTTTATAACCAGAATTTTGATATTGGTGGGCCAGATATATTGACTTACAAAAATATGTTACTAAAGTTTGCTAAGTTTAGAAAACTTAAACGTACAATACACACAGTTCCCATAATGACACCAAAACTATCTTCATATTGGCTCTATTTTGTAACTTCTACCTCATACAACCTAGCAACCTCACTTGTGTCAAGTATGAAGATAGAAGTAGTTTGTAGAAACGCAAAAATTAATAAAATTCTTAACATTGAGCCTGAGAATTATACCGTAGCTTTACAAAGAGCGTTTCTGAAAATTGATGGTAATCAAATTGTTTCTAGCTGGAAAGATTCTCAAGTGAGTGGCGTTAAAAATTTCAATATTTCTGACTTTATTGATGTCCCAATTTTTGGATGTTTCCGAGATATTACTCAAAGGGAAATTGTCTCATCCAAACTAGCAATTGATAAAGTATGGAGTATAGGTGGAACTAATGGATGGTATTATGCTAATTCTTTATGGAAGTTTAGGGGGTTCATAGATAAATTATTCGGCGGTGTTGGATTGAGGCGAGGAAGAACAAATTCTGCATCATTGGAATCTGGAGATGCATTAGACTTGTGGAGAGTCTTATATGCTAATAAAGTAGAAGGTCGGTTACTCTTGTTTGCCGAAATGAAACTTCCAGGAGAAGCTTGGCTCGAGTTCAAGATTAAAGATAATGTACTTATTCAAACGGCCACTTTTAGACCACATGGTATATTGGGTAGAATGTATTGGTACTCTGTCCTACCATTTCATGGTTTTATATTTAAAGGAATGATGGATGAAATAACTAAACATAATCAAGTTAATTGATTGTAATTCTACCCTTTGCAATATATTCATCACCTTAGATATACTTATAGCTTTAACTGCTGTCATCTTGTTTCCATATTTATTTATATGAATTATCTTTTGTGGTTGCCAATGAAACTTATCTAAAGAAATACTCAATTATCGCTACTACATGAGATAGGAGAATCAAAATTGTTGTAAGTACCTGAATTGGATTCTTCATTGTGTTATGAGTTTTATCCAATTACTAATATATAAATCAAACGTCCTTTTAACATAAAGTCAATATATTGATATTCAATATTTCGTAGTCTAAGATTGAGTTATCGTAGCGAAAGTGAATCACTTGTGTAGGTTACAATAGGTTAAAATGATTTGCTCGGTCAATTTTATTATTTTAACATTCATGTAATTACTAATTATATACATATGAAACTATCGTGCATGGGTGACAGTATAACCAACGGACATGGATTAGATTCTAAGCTCCGCTGGACTAGTTTATTGGCCAGTAGGCTCGATATAGAAGTGAGCAATCATGGCGTATCAGGTGATACTACTGGAGGTATGGTAGGTAGATTTGATTATATGCTAAGAAGCGAACAGCCTAAATATGTATTCATTATGGGTGGTACTAATGATTTAAGCTTTGGATTGTCCGATAGCCTTATTATCAGTAATATCAAAACGATGACTCGACAGGCTAGGCACTTGGGTATTCAATATATTATAGGAGTGCCTAGTACCTATTATCCTAGTAGCGATGCCAATTTATATGAGATTAATGTAGATGAATTTGTATTAAGACTAAAAGGTCTTCAAGCTCGATTAAAGGAATTTATTCAAATTGATCAATGTGCTAGTATCGATTTTAGTTATGGACTGCAACGCAATCATTTCTTGGAAGATGGCATCCATCCTAATGCTAGTGGCCAAGTAATTATGGCTGAGAAATCAATTGAGGTGATCAGGGAAATATACTATTAATTAAGTTTACCTTAATTTTATAAAATACCTAGATATTAGATATGTTTAATACCTGATTAGTAAAATGACTGTAGACACTTCGCGCCAATGGGTTGAGTGCATTCAACTCATGAAGTTTATAATAGTCTTGTATAATTTCTGCTTGTTGTTCGAAGTTATATGATAGTAGATCCCTACCTTGAAGCATAGCGTAATATAATCCTTCGAAGCCATCATAATCGTATGCGTTACCTTTAGACTGGGCATGTAAAGCTTTAATAGCGTATACTGCCCCCAAGTTTTGATATTGCCAGATATGCATCATTTCATGAATGAATACATCTTTTGGGATGGGTCGCCAATGATTAATAGTATTAAACGAAACATAGGCCAATATGGATTTATTAGCAATTATATGGGCGGATGGATGTATTCTTACTAGATCGTAGTTGATTGTATCTTTAAAGTATGTTTTAGATAGTGATATTTCAGCATCCGAGAGAGGTCTTGTTGTAGGTTTGATCCATTCCGATATGGCATCATACATAGTAGTGATACCTAAGATTTCGAGTAAATACATCATTGTTTCGCCTATGGCTAATAATAAGCTTTTTGGTCTACAAGGCAGCTGATAAGAAATTACTGGAATGAAATAACTCATGTGCCTGAGCAACCTATAACTAAGTTTGGGAATAGACGTGATCCAACTAGAAAGACGTAAAACAGTTGATCCAGTTTTGAATAACAGATTAGCCAAACCTAAGTGCTTTTATTGGAGTGATCCTAGTTACAAGATATGTAGGTAGTACTAAGAAAATGAGAGTTATTACAAAGCAAGCTACATTAATCAGAAGTAGATTACTCCCCTGCACGTCGATCGGAGCTACAGAGATATAGTAACTTGCTTCATCCAATTCGATGATTCCAAACTTTTTTTGTAACCAACATATAGACAAGCCTAATACATTTCCTAAAAGTATTCCCCATAGGACGATATAGGCCGCGTAATAAAGGAATATCTTCCGCACTGCCCAATTGCTAGCACCCAAAGCCTTGAGCGTCCCTATCATTTTGGTACGGTCAAGAATAAGAATGAGTAACGCGGTGATCATATTGATAATAGCTACTATTATCATCAGACCTAGTATGACTAGCTCATTGATATCCTGAAGCTCGAGCCAATCAAATATACTTGAAAATTTCTCTCTGATTGTCTGTGAATATATACTAGGTGGTAGATGATCGTAATAGATATAGTCCGAAACTAAATCTAAGTCTTCTAGATTATCTACAAATACCTCTATCCCTCCCACTTGGTTTGACTGCCAGCCCATAACATCTTGTAGCTTACGGATGTCAGTCATAGCGAACTTACGATCGTATTCGTCCAATCCAGAATTATAAATGCCGACTACTTCCATCCGTTTCCGTAACTGTTTTCTATCTTTAAAAAAGCTGACAATCATAAGGTCTCCAACATTCATTTTTAGCCGCTTACTAGTTACCTTGGAGATCATAATATCGTTTGATACAGAATCAGATTGGGTATCTATTACTCTACCATCTACTAAGAAGTCTTTCATCACCTCCCAATGGTAATCATCGCCTACCCCTTTGAACATAATGCCTTCGAAATTTCTAGCCTTAGCAGTAATGATACCTGGTATCATAGCATATACCTGGACATATTTCACTCCGCCAGAGGTCATTTCCGTAGTATAGTGATCTTCAACTTCTTGGCCCATCACATTGTCAGGACTTTGATATTCTATAGTCTCTATATCTTGTAAAGTATGGTAGTACTCATCGTTTCGATCTATAGGTCTCTGATCAAAATTAGTGCTATTACTAGAATCTGTAATATGGATATGTCCCCAGAAGCCAAAGATCTTATTCGTAATCTCTTTCTTGAATCCAGTGATCATTGCTGTGGTGATTATCATTACAGCAAGACTTATAGCTATTGCCACAATAGCTATCCTTACTATGACCCTAGTAAATGATGGCTCCTTTGAAAAAGCTAGTCTTCGCGCTATGAAATATGGTAAATTCAGTATATTGAGTTCTATATAAATGTTTAATGACTATTGACTCTAATATTAAATTCTAGATGAACAATCGTTATTCTATAAGCCAATCAAAAGTAGTAATTTAATAACGTAGCAAGTAAATATATAGTTATCCATTCTATTAAGTATATAAGTGTCTAAATTCATACTTTTGCAGATCAATACACTGAACATAACTTTATGAATTTTATAAAAGAACTAAGCTGGAGAGGAATGCTACAGGATAGTACACCAGGAGCAGAAGCATTTTTGAACGAAGGGCCCACTAAAGGTTATATCGGTTTTGATCCTACAGCACCCAGTATGACCATAGGTAACTATGTGCAATTGATGATATTACGTTTATTTCAATTGAGTGGTCATACGCCTATTATCCTTATGGGTGGCGCTACTGGTCGTATCGGTGACCCTTCTGGAAAAGACAAGGAACGTCAGCTTAAATCATTTGAGGAGTTAGATAGTAATCTTAATTTTCAATTAGATCAAGCGAAGAAGTTTCTAAGTTTCGAAGGTGAAAATGCGGCTATCGTAGTCAACAACCTTGATTTCTATAAAGAGATGAATGTTTTGAATTTTCTTAGAGATGTAGGAAAGACGCTCACTGTCAGTTACATGATGAGTAAGGATAGTGTAAAAAACAGACTAGAATCTGGATTGTCGTTTACAGAGTTTAGTTACCAACTCATGCAAGCCTATGATTTCCAGAAATTATATACTGATCAGAACTGCCGCATACAAATGGGAGGATCTGATCAATGGGGAAATATCACTTCTGGAACAGAATTTATCCGAAGAAATGTATCTGGAAAGGCTTATGCTGTGACTACACCACTATTGACAAAGTCAGATGGCAAGAAATTTGGTAAATCAGAAGAAGGTAACTTATGGTTGGATCCTAAGATGACAACACCATACAAGTTTTACCAATTTTGGATTAATGCAGACGATGCAGATATTCCTACATTTATCAGATACTTCACTTTAAAGACTCAATCTGATGTAGAATCTTTGGAAGTTGAACATGCAGATAATCCACGTAAACTAAAAGAGATATTAGCAGAAGAGCTCACAAGAAGAGTACATTCAGATCAAGCATACGAATCTGTGATGAACGTATCTGAAATACTTTTTGGACGAACAGCTACTGAAGATTCATTAAAAGGATTAGCTGAATCGGACTTAGAGACTATCTCTAAAGAAATTAAATCTTATTGTATTTCGAAATCTGATCTTTCTAATGGTATCAAAATAACTGATTTACTATCTAATCGAACAGAAGTACTTAAGTCCAGATCTGAAGCCAAGAGAGCCGTAAAAAACAATGCTATCTCAATCAACAAAGTAAAGATTACAAGTGACGAACATATGTTAACTTTTACGGATCTTATTCATGATAAATATATCATGCTTGAGAATGGAAAAAAGAATAAGTTTATGCTAATTTTTGTTTAAGAGAAAATACGAACGATTGTGAGAATCAATGATAATGTGATCATGCGATCGGTATAATTAATTACTGTATCGCATTATCATATATTCTTAATCACACATAATCGAAATGATAAACCTTACCGACGTACTCACTCACTTTGGAGAAAATAGAAAGCAATATTTTAATGCTGTTTCACCTCCAGTTATACAATCTTCTAATTTTGTTTTTGATACTGTCCAAGAATTTAGAGATGCTGTAGGTGACGAGTTGAGTCATCATATTTATACAAGAGGAAATAATCCTACAGTAGAAATCTTAAGAAAGAAAATGGCAGCTCTCGAGTCAGCTGAAGATGCTCTTGTCACTAGCTCAGGAGCGGCTGCCATCGCAGCATCTGTTATGAGTCAAGTGAAAGCTGGCGATCATGTGATCTGTGTCAATAAACCTTATAGCTGGACGTATAAATTGTTGAGTAATCTACTTTCTAAATTTGGTGTAGAAGTTACCTATGTAGATGCTACATCAGTAGTTGAAATGAGAGCAGCTATACAACCAAATACTAGTGTGTTGTATCTTGAATGCCCTAATTCATTGACCTTCGAAATTTCTGATTTAAGAGCTTGTTCAGCATTGGCAAAGGACAATGGATTGATCAGTATTATTGATAACAGTCATTGCTCGCCTATCTTTCAACGCCCTATAGAAATGGGAATTGATATTGTAGTTCACTCTGCTACCAAGTACCTAAATGGTCATAGTGATGTTGTCGTAGGAGTAATAGCGAGTAGTAAGGAGATTATCAATCAAATATTCGTCAATGAGTATATGACGCTTGGAATTAACATCTCTCCGCATGACGCCAATCTAGTCATCAGAGGTCTACGTACTTTAGAACTAAGAATGAATCGATCAGATGAGACTGCACACAAAGTTGTAAGCTTTCTTAAGTCTCATGATAAAATTGAAAAAGTAATATTTCCTTTAGATCCAGATTTCTCACAATACGAATTAGCTAAGACACAAATGACTGGCTGTGGCGGATTGATTACTATCGTACTCGAGGTGCAAGACAAACCAGCCGTATTACGTTTTATAGACGCAATCAATAATTTTTTGATGGCAGTATCTTGGGGCGGTTACGAATCTCTAATGATTCCAAGTATTATATTTCATGATATGCCTGGTATTCCAGACTCTCCTATTCCTTGGACATATGTTAGATTATATATTGGGTTAGAAGATGCAGATTACTTGATTGAAGATCTAGAGCAAGCTTTGGATAAAATGTAAAATTGGCAGAAAAATCTTTTAAACAGGAACATTTCGATTTGAATATTTAATGTTGTTTGTGATAAGATTTTACCCTATAGGTATTGAAGAGTCTTGTATTTTTATGTTGATCAAAGTTTGATTACGTTTAGTATATCTATTTTTTGAAGTCTTTTCAATTTTCTGTCTCAATTTTGATTTAGTATTGGATTGATATTTTAGGATAATTTCTTTACTACAATATTTGCAATTATCCAATAAAAAAGCCGAACCCCATACGGATTCGGCTTTCGCTATTCTCTAAGATTCAAATGAGTACTACCCTTTCTCGTCTACTTCTTCAAATTCAACATCTTGTACATCTTCATCTTCGCTGCTACCTGCATTCGCGCCTGTATCTGATTCAGCTCCTTCTGCACCCCCAGCCTCTTGGGTTGCCGCGTAGATATCTTGACTTGCTGCTTGCCATGCTGTGTTTAGAGTCTCTGTATGAGTATCTATTGCAGACATGTCTTCAGTTTTATGTGCTTCTTTAAGATCCACAACTGCTTTTTCAATAGCTTCCTTTTTCTCTGCTGGAATCTTATCACCGTATTCAACGATTTGCTTCTCAGTTTGGAATACTAATGAATCTGCCGCATTAAGTTTCTCTACTCTTTCTTTAGCCAATTTATCAGAATCAGCATTAGCTTCTGCTTCTGCTTTCATTCTTGCGATCTCTTCTTCAGAAAGACCTGTTGATGCCTCTATACGTATAGATTGTTCCTTGTTAGTCCCCTTATCTTTTGCAGATACGCTTAAGATACCGTTAGCATCAATATCGAATGTTACTTCGATCTGAGGAGTACCTCTCGGCGCTGGAGGTATATCACTTAAAACGAACTTTCCGATAGGTCTATTATCCTTAGCCATTGGACGCTCACCTTGTAGAACGTGTATCTCTACACTTGGTTGATTGTCTGCGGCTGTAGAGTATGTCTTCTGCTTGTTAGTAGGTATTGTAGAGTTAGCTTCTATTACAACATCATAAACTCCACCCATTACCTCAATACCTAGTGATAGTGGTGTTACATCCAGTAGAAGTACATCTTGTACATCACCACTTAATACACCACCTTGGATCGCAGCACCAAGTGCTACTACTTCATCAGGATTTACTGACTTATTAGCCTTCTTACCGAAAAACTTTTCTACCACTTCTTGAATCTTAGGGATTCGAGTAGATCCTCCGACTAGAATAATTTCATCGATTTCAGATTTGTCAAGTCCCGCGTCTTTTAACGCTTCTGCGCATGGCGTGAGAGATCTCTCTACTAATTCAGCCGCTAACGACTCAAATTTAGCTCTAGATATTTTCACTACAAGGTGCTTAGGCACACCATCTACAGCAGTTACATATGGTAAATTTACCTCAGTTTCTGTAGAAGATGATAATTCTATTTTAGCTTTCTCAGCAGCATCCTTAAGTCTCTGTAACGCCATAGGGTCCTTTCGTAGATCCATATTCTCTTGAGCTTGGAATGTTTCCGCTAAAAAGTCAATCAATACTTGATCAAAATCATCTCCACCCAAGTGCGTATCTCCGTTAGTAGACTTTACCTCGAAAACACCGTCTCCTAACTCTAGTATAGATATATCGAAAGTACCTCCACCAAGGTCAAATACTGCAATCGTTTGATCCAATCCTTTCTTATCAAGTCCGTATGCGAGTGCAGCTGCAGTAGGTTCGTTTACAATACGGCTAATCTTTAGTCCCGCAATTTCGCCCGCTTCTTTAGTCGCTTGACGCTGACTATCATTGAAGTACGCAGGCACAGTTACTACAGCTTCAGTTACTTCAGTACCTAGAAAGTCTTCAGCTGTCTTTTTCATCTTTTGGAGTACCATAGCAGATATCTCCTGTGGAGTATATTTTCGACCATCGATTTCTATTCTCACAGTATCGTTATCTCCTTTAATAGCTTTGTAAGGTACACGACCTACTTCAGTTCCAACCTCTGAAAACCTGTTACCCATAAATCTTTTTATACTTGAGATTGTACGTGTTGGATTAGTGATGGCCTGACGTTTTGCAGGGTCTCCGATTTTACGTTCTCCATTGTCTAAGAATGCTACTACTGATGGAGTCGTTCTTTTACCCTCTTCGTTAGGGATCACAACAGGCTCGTTACCTTCCATTACTGCAACGCAAGAGTTGGTAGTTCCTAAGTCTATTCCGATTATTTTACCCATATTATGTGTTATTTATTGTTTTGGTAAATCAAATTATCGTATTACTTTTATTGTATTACATAATCTATTATTCAATATATGTGCCATGGGGAATATCTGACAAGATGTAAGGTGGAAACTGACAAAGTATACGTAAAACACTAGTGCAATGTGTTTATTTAGTGACAAATCGTCAGCCTTCTCCTCATAGATTCGTTGATAGAGTACTTTATTACCTTAGATCTGTGATACTTACTCCTACACTAGATTACAGAAATAAAATCTAGCTAATCTAATCTGTAATCAATGAAAAGAATAATACAAAGCTCTTGTAGTATGTGCGAGTGCTTTGTTCATTTTTGTTTCTTATACTTTAAGCCTGGTAAATAGATTGAAATTTGGACTTAATCCCTAGCAATAGTTTATACTAGGTTGAAAAAGAGAATAACCACTCCCATTTTTTTAATTCGTATCACCTCAATTAAAAAAGGATCAACAATCAAAAGATTTAGAACTCGGTAACAAGCCTCATTAATATTGATTGTTAAATAAATGAATCGACAAACCTGAATTCCTTTCCACTGAAAAGCCCTTTATCACTTAATTTAAGATCAGGAATTACTAAAAGAGCCATAAATGATAATGTCATATAAGGAGCGCCCAAACAACTCCCTAATACATCTTTGGTAAACCTATCCAATTCTGCGTATTGCTTTCCTACCAATGAACCCTCATCGCCACTCATAATACCTGCAAAAGGCAAAGGCAAAAATATCTCGCGGTCATTGCCTACGGCTGAAATTCCACCCCTATTCTCTATGATTATATTGACTGCTTTGGCTAAACTATTAGTATCACAGCCTACTGCAATGATGTTGTGAGTATCATGACCTACGCAACTTGCAATCGCTCCATGTGACAAACCAAATCCATGAATTAATGCTGATACAGGTGGTGCATCTTCATATCTATTTATAACTGTAATAGTCAGTATATCTCTCTTTGTATCTGCTAAAAGTCTACCCTTTTCTGTAGTAATATGGGTGATGAGTTCTTTGGTGATGATCTCACCGTCTAAGGCATGGATTACCCTTGCATGATTGGCATTGGTCTGTATTTCAAAATCTTTCGCTTGCTTGGTTGTACAATTAAATTGATTGATAGGCACTGCAGTTACTTTTGAAAAGAGACAATGAGTAGAATCAGATACTTGTGTTCCATTGATATATGTTGATATCACATTGAAATTTTTAAGATCTTCAACGATTACAAAATCTGCCGCATCTCCGACTCTCAACTGTCCAACTCCCAGATCATAATGATCTATGGGATTTATACAGGCAGCTCTCAATACATCATATAGATCGTAACCGTCAGAGATAGCTCTACGTACAAGTAAATTGATATGACCCTCAATAAGGTCATCAGGATGTTTGTCATCGGAGCAAAACATCAATCTGTCAGGTCTATAATCAAACAGTGGTGATAAGGCTAGATAGTTTTTGGCAGCACTACCTTCTCTGATCAATATCTTCATACCATGATCTAGCTTATGCTTTGCCTCTTCGTATGTATAGCATTCGTGATCTGTAGAAATCCCGGCATCGATATATTGATGAGCTTGCTCACCTAGCAACCCCGGAGCGTGTCCATCAATAGGTTTACCTGCGTCTTTGGCGTGTTGGAGTTTTTGCATTACTTCTTCATCTTGGTATAATACGCCTGGATAGTTCATCATCTCTGCGAGATACTTAATGTCATCTCTAGCTAATAGAGTCTTAATATCATCAGCATCGAGTATTGCTCCACTAGTCTCAAAAGTAGTAGGCGGTACACAAGATGGCGCACCAAAGAAGAACTTAAGTGGCGTCTTAGCAGCATCTTCAATCATAAAATTTACACCTGGCATACCCAATACATTAGCTATCTCATGAGGGTCGGAGACGGTTGCCACAGTACCATGCATCACTGCCAATCTTGCAAACTGTGATGGTATCAGCATCGAACTCTCTATATGTATATGAGCATCTACGAATCCAGGAATGATATAATGCTGTGGTGCAGTATCTATCCGTTCTATAGATACTATTTTTCCTTCTGATATGGTCACAGATACTGGATATATAGATCGACTATGTAAGTCAACTAATTGGCCTTTGATGATCATTTTATTCGATCTTACTTTATTAATAAATACAAATACTAAAAAAAAAGAAAGGAAATATGTCCCTCATTTAAAAATATGAACACACAATCTCTAACATTGGTAATTGAATGTTTGATTGCAAAAGTACGATATCTTAAAATACGATTAATTAGTACTTCTTGATCTGATTATATCATCCTACTGATATCAATACAAAACGAACATTCTTGCCAATATTATAGTCGTGATGTCAAAAGCAAGTTATTATTTTGGAATAATCATGGGCTTAACTTCCAAATGACATTTAGTTATCTTTGTGTTCTTATGAATGAATATTTTAGATCGATCATTCTGCAGAGTACAGGAGCATCTTCATTGATAGGAAAAGAGATGATTCAGGAATTATGGAGTGGGTACGGAAAAATCATGCGAGTCAGATTAGAGAATGCTTCTGTCGAAAGTGTAGTAGTAAAGCACGTTCACTTGCCCATATATAACAAACACCCCCACGGATGGAACACTGATATCGGTCATCAACGAAAGGTCAGGTCATACAAAGTAGAAGCGGCATGGTATGATAGATATAGCAAAAACAGCGCTGCCCGCTTGCCGAAATGTTTAGCTATTGAGACGCAAGATGATCAGGTGATTATGGTATTGGAGGATTTGGATGAATCGGGTTATCCATTACGTAAGCGAGTTGTCACATGGGAAGAAATATCTTCTTGTTTGGCATGGTTGGCTCAATTTCATGCAAGTTACTTAGGTCAAATTCCAGCTGGACTTTGGGATATAGGAACATATTGGCATTTAGAAACGAGACCTCAAGAACTGGCAGCAATAGATAATTTAAGATTAAGGGAGGCCGCTATTACGATTGATAATAAATTAAATGATTGCAAGTTCAAAACGTTTGTTCATGGTGATGCCAAACTGGCAAACTTCTGTTTTGCTAAAGACGGTCAAGTTGCTGGAGTAGATTTTCAGTATGTGGGTGGTGGATGTGGAATGAAAGATGTAGCCTATTTTATTGGCAGTTGTCTAAACGAAAGGGATTGTGAATATTTGGAAAACCAAATTTTGGATACCTATTTTGACTATTTACAAATTGCGATGAAAGAAAGAAATGAAGAGTTGGAAGTTGAATGGCGGTCTATGTACCGATTAGCTTGGGCAGATTTTCATCGCTTTCTAAAAGGATGGAATCCTGATCATTGGAAGATTAATAGTTATAGTGAACGTGTTATATCAGAAGTGATCAAAAGACTTTAGAAATGGATCTAGCGATACTTAACAATATAGCCATTAAAGCGGCCCTCGCTGCCGGAAAGGTCATTCAGAAGTATATGAATGAAAACGTTCTAGTAGAGAAGAAGAAGGGAGGAGCTAGCTATGCCTCACAAGTAGTCACCTCAGTAGACAAAGAATGTGAAATAGCGATCCTTACTCATTTGCTTCCTACTTGTGACGAATTTAATTTAGCCCTTTTATCAGAAGAGACAGAAGATAATGGCAGCCGATTCCAAAAAGATTATTTTTGGTGCATTGATCCATTGGATGGAACGCTTGCTTTTATTAATAAACAACCAGGCTTTTCTGTATCGATTGCATTAGTCTCAAAAGATGGAACACCACACATTGGAGTAGTCTTCGACCCTAGTAGGAATATCCTTTACCATGTAATAAAAGGAATTGGAGTTTACAAAAATAGTGTTCCTTGGAAAATCAAACGATCTAATGATCATCTTACTTATGTGACAGATCGAAAGCTAAAGAATACATCTCGTGCAGCCGAAATAGAGATTCTTTTAAATGATAATATAAATAAAATGAGTTTGAATTCGTTTAAAGAAATATCTGGAGCAGGTGCAGTATTGAATGCCATCTTTGTTTTAGAAAACGGTCCTGCTTGTATGCTAAAATTTCCAAAAAAAGAAAGAGGTGGAGGAAGCATCTGGGACTATGCAGCTACTGCATGTATATATCAAGAATTAGGTTTGCCTTCGACAAATTTTAAAGGAGAAAGATTAGACTTAAACAAAAAAAATGGCACTTTTATGAATCAAGAAGGTGTATATTTTTCAAATTTAATTTAAACATTAATTGTATTAGTAGACCCTGTAAAAGTGACCAAATGTCACTTTATTAGAATTTCATATCTTTCATTGGTTGAACATCTGCTGTAAACTAGTAATATTGAAATAATGAAGACCAAATGTTGTATCATATTTTTCCATTGATCATATATAATCATTAGCTTACACTTTATGGTTTGTATAGATAAAATAGCCTGTATTTACAGTATTTTTGATGTATACATACTTATTAGTTGTATCAAGATAGATTTAAGTTACAAACTCATTTGAAGAAGACATGAAACGAGATAAAATATTTGAAGATTTAAAGACAAAATACGATGCTATTGGGCAAGATGTAAATACTCATCTTAGTGGTTTGTTGCACTCAAAACCAATAACCTATTGGGATTACATTCAACCGGAGGCCTTATTGAATCTACAAGTACAACGTACCAATTTACCTGATGAAATGGTATTTATTATGTATCATCAGATCAATGAATTATTATTTAAAATGATTCTTTGGGAAATCGAACAGATCGCTACAAATATAGATCTTAAAACTCACTTTTTTGCTGATCGGTTGAATCGTATTAGTCGCTATTTCGATATGCTCTCTTCCTCTTTTGAAATTATGGGTGATGGTATGGAAGTTGATCAATATATGAAATTTAGAGATACACTCACTCCAGCAAGTGGATTTCAGAGTGCTCAATATCGAAAGATTGAATTTGCTTCTACTGAACTAATTAATTTGATTGACATTCGTTTTAGATCTACGATTGATCGTGACACACCATTTAGTCATGCATTTGATCATCTATATTGGCAGGCTGCAGGTAAAAATTATGCAACAGGTGAAAAAAATACGCTTCTACAATTATTTGAAGACAGATATATGGATGACTTTATAGTGTTTATGGAAACTTACAATACATGTAATCTTTGGACAAAATTTAAGTCATTACCTATTGAAGATCAAAAAGATGTAAAGTTGGTCAATGCTATGAGACATTACGATCATACAGTAAATGTATTATGGGTAATGGCCCATCTAAATGCTGCCGCAAAATACTTAAATAGCGGTGATTCTGAGGTGCCGGCAACTGGGGGAAGTGATTGGAGGAAGTATATGCATCCGAGATATCAAAGACGTATATTCTTTCCAGACCTTTGGTCCGAAGATGAAATAGAAAATTGGGGAGTGAATAATTTGGAAGATCATGAAATATTAAACTAGAATACTATCACGAATTAATATATAATTTATGAAATTATAGATCTAAATTTTATTTATTTGTTACTATTTTAAATGACCGATTTGAAGAAGTTAGAATTTGTTTTTGTTAAATTATAAGACACAAAATAAATGGGGTGTAAGTGATCTAACTTAATTTTTAGGGGGTTAAGGTTTTCAAAAGTTTGATGAATATTAATTTATTTATGTATTAGTTGGATACATCATTGAAATTTATTATTCATTTGAAGTAAGAATCTTTCTATTTGCCTACGATGTCTTAAAACATGAACTATAGCATGCTCTAGAAGTTGTTCGATATTGTACATTTGTCCCCATTGAGTAGTTAGTTTCTTTATATTATCGGACTCTTCTAAATTCATTTTTGGATAATCATCTATCAATTGGATTGTGTAATTCAAAATATCTGATAAGGCATTGTTGTAGTCTTCAGGTTCGTCAAGAATCACATTATCTTTAAATTCTATCGACTCACCTAAATGATTTCTGATTGTTATGACATAATTATATCCGGATGATATTACATGAGTAAGTATCGTCTGTATTGACCTACAGTCATTATCTATAGTAATACGGTCGACGATATATATAAGTCTCTCAGGAGTAATTTCAGAAACTAAACCTTTGAGTTCATCAAGCGCCTTTTCATATTCATCTAGTAATGCACCACAAGCTCCTGTATCTCTATATTTTTTAATCATTAAAAATATACTTCATTTCGCATTTAAAGTAAATATACAAACCTGTAGTGAAATCATTATGAAAAGAATATGAATTCTAATTTTTTATGAAATATCTAAAAAACGCTTTTGCGACATCATTTATAGATGCTAAGACATGAGATAAAATTCAATTGGAATAAGAATATTGGTACTTCGAATAAAAAAATATTAAAAAAATTAAGCAGAAGAGCTTATGAACTAATATAGTCAATATCTGAATGATAATATCTATTGGAAATCTTGATATTCGGCATTTAAAGAGGGCCTCGATTCTGTATTTGCAAAGAAAAAACTCGGACTTATCCAATCATAATAACCCAAAGAGCAGAAAAAATATAGATAGTAAAAAGTATAATAACGAATGAAATTTGTCTAAAAGATTTGATCTAGATAGCCTAGAGTGTTTGATTGTTTATAATAAAGTAACTAAAACGAGATTATTAAGGAAACGCATAATAGTAGCCAAATAAACAGCTTCAAAAACTTTTGACAAAGGATAACTTACAGAAGCCTCTTGAAAATAAAACAAGAATTGACATATATTAAATCGTTAAACAACTATTTTATTCTTAAAAAGACTTCTTTACATAAAATCCCGATAATTGTCTGCTAATTAAAGTATTGAAGTCACCATCACTGTAAATTGGATTAAAATCCTGCCTAAAGTGATGATTCACTCCAAAGGATGTACTTCCTGAAAAATTGTATTCAAGATTAATACCAAAATTAATATACGACCTTAAAAGGTTTAGATGTGATTGATTTTTTAATATCTCTGAGCTATGAGAAATAAACCCAGTTTCTGATGTACTAAAGTAGTCAAGAGAATTTGAGATATTTGATAGATAATTAAAACCAAATCCTAATTGACTACCAAAACTGAAGTTACGATATTGTAAAAGCTCAATCTGTGCATACAACCCAAAATCTATATTAGTGATGGAATGACTATTATTTAAGTCTATGGTCAAATCTGTGTGCTCATTAGCATCTGTACTTCTAGCAACGACAATATTAGATTCTAAAAAACCAATTGGTGAAGCCATAATAACATCAAATTGATTCAATTGATCTTCAGTCTCATTACTGATATCGTAATCGACAATTGAGTTATGCCCAGAACTGAAACTACTACTTTCTAATAATCCTGATATACCCAGACTTAACCTTTGGCTTAACATTTTTTCAATGCTTAGCTCTATAAAATAACCCACCCCTTTAGAAAACCTAAAGTCTGCAGGATCTAAAGTTGTTATATAATTATTATTTAAACTGAAATTCCAATTACTAGTACCAGACGAAAATTTCAATCTCCACTCAGATGCGTGGCTTAAATCCTTCTTAGGGAGGTGAGAAAATTCGTGAAAAAAAGGAGGAACTTTTTCCCGGAAAAGAGAGCAATTTATACCCGCTATTCTAGTTAAATTGTAACTTGTTCTTTTTGTTTTAATTGTTACGAGTTCTTCGATATTAGAATTTTTACACCCAACAACAGATGTAAAATCTAAACTTTCTAAATTTCTATTTCTTCTATCAGTTCTGGTGTTTAAATTAAAAGATTTCTCTAATACCGAAACGCTTGTAGATTTGTCAGACGTTGATGAGATCAATGGAATTGGTACACTAGTAATACTCTTTTCAACGTTATAGTCAATTTTGGATGTTACTATCTCTTTATTATCGGAAGCGACTTTAAAGAATAAATTTTTACTATTCAATTTATTTATATCGTTGACATTAACAACAGAGCTTTTGGATGATGTATGATATTCAGTATTGCCTTTATTAGTAAGTATAATACCGCCTAAATTAGTATTATTATTAGTTAATAAATAAGATAAAGTCCCACTGATGAAAAGTAATGATAGCAACCATACCCAAATACCCCTATTTTTCATCTTCTGATCATTTTGAATAGAAGATTCTATTGAATCAAACAAATCGTCCGAAGGCAATAACCAATCCTCACCCTTTAAGGAGGGAGGTGGATTAAATGTATTTTTTATTTTATTATATAAGGACATAGTTGATTGATTGAGAGTAATCATTTGAAATAATCATTCCTTGCAACATTTGTTTAGCTTTCATTAGCTGTGTCTTGGAAGTACTCACAGAAATTTTAAGATATTCTGCTATCTCGCTATGTTTATATCCGTCAATAACATACATATTGAATACTGTTCTATATCCTTTGGGCAGATTAGTTATAAAATTAGTCAAATCTTGAAGACTAAGATTATCAATGGCATCGGCATTGACAGTAAGTTTACTGCTGATATCTATAATGTTATCAAAATCTCTAAATACATTTCTCTTTCGAAGATTCATAAGACAAGTATTTATTACTACGCGGTTAGACCAAGTATTAAACTGTGCTTTGCTTGGGTCATATTTCTCTAGATTTTTGTAGATCATAATATATGATTCTTGTAGCACATCCTCAGCTTCTGACCTATTTTTTACGTATCGTAGGCATGTTAGCATATGACCTTTTGAATGTCTATCATATAGATCTCTAAAAGCAGTTTGGTTACCCTTAAGGATCTCATTAATAAGATTTATGTCTGTCTTGTAAGTCTGCACAGCGTCTTAGAATTTGATTATTTACTTCTCTAACATACCTAAGACAATATTGTTTAATAATTGGGGCATATTTGTTAAACAAATATGCCCCAATTTACTTTTTATGAAAATGAATTGAAAACCCCAATTCATATTATTACTATTTTAAAACAAAGAACCTTTTGGAATAAGTTATGTCATCCATTACTATATTTAGGTAATACATACCTGAATTAAGAGTGCTAATATCTAAAGATTGCTTAACTGAATTGAATCTGTAGGTATTAATGACACTTCCTGAAATATCATATATATCAAACCTCAGAATCTCTGCATTCATATTACTCATGTCTATGGTCACACTAGATACTGCAGGATTAGGGTATAATGTTACTGAAGCAAATTGTGCTAGATCTGCTGTAGATACAACACCAGGTAAAAGCACGGCATCAATTACGTGTACCACACCATTATCCGCAGTAATATCTGCAATCGTTACTTGAGCATCATTGATAAAAACCCCATCATCATTGATTGTTACCGTCACACTTTCACCATTTAGTGTAGGTACCATCATACCATCGGACAAATCTGTACTCAGTGCTTTTCCAGCAGCTACGTGATATAACAAAATATCTGTAAGTGCACCGGATGGATCTTCTAGCAATGATTCTACTGTTCCTTCTGGTAAGGCTGCAAATGCAGCGTCTGTTGGAGCGAATAACGTAAACGGACCTTCTCCCTTAAGAGTTTCTGCTAAGTCAGCCGCAATTACTGCCGCTTCAAGAGTTTCGTGTACTGGGCTGTTTACTACTATATCAGTAATTGTATTACTTGGTGGAAGAAGTACAGCATCAATTACATGCACAACGCCGTTATCTGCAACTATATCCGCAAAAATTACCTGAGCATCATCAATAAATACTCCATCATCATTGATTGTTACCGTTACATTTTTCCCATTTAGTGTAGGTACCATCATTCCATCTGACAAGTCGGTACTAAGTGCTGTTCCCGCAGCTACATGATATAATAGTATATCTGTGAGCTTACCAGATGGATCTTCAAGCAATGATTCTACTGTTCCTTCTGGTAATGCTGCAAACGCCGCGTCTGTTGGAGCAAATAACGTAAACGGACCTTCGCCTGCAAGAGTTTCTGCTAAATCAGCTGCAATTACTGCCGCCTCAAGAGTTTCGTGTACTGGACTATTTACTACTATATCTGTAATTGTTATAGTTGGTGGAAGAAGTACAGCATCGATTACGTGTACAACGCCGTTATCTGCAACTATATCTGCAAAGGTTACTTGAGCGTCATTGATGAAAACCCCATCGTCATTAATTGTTACCGTAACACTTTTTCCATTTAATGTTGTTACCATCATACCATCTGATAAGTCTGTACTCAGAGCTGTTCCTGCAGCAACATGGTATAATAAAATATCTGTAAGTGCACCAGATGGATCTTCAAGCAATGATTCTACTGTTCCTTCTGGTAATGCTGCAAACGCCGCGTCTGTTGGAGCAAATAACGTAAACGGACCCTCGCCTGCAAGAGTTTCTGCTAAATCAGCTGCAATTACTGCCGCCTCAAGAGTTTCGTGTACTGGACTATTTACTACTATATCTGTAATTGTTATAGTTGGTGGAAGAAGTACAGCATCGATTACGTGTACAACGCCGTTATCTGCAACTATATCTGCAA
>DDCY01000023.1:280-127931 GCA_002335865.1 Saprospiraceae bacterium UBA1994 | reverse complement strand
TGGTATTTGGGTATCTATGTTTGGATGTTTGGGCGCTTTAGGCACCACATTTATTGTGATACCTACGGTGGCTTGGATGTCAAAAACATTGGGTAAGAAAAAAGCTTTTATGATATCTCAGTCTATATCTTTGATAGGATACATATTGTTATACTTTTTATTTATTCCAGGAAAACCATGGATGTATATTATAGCCTTGCCGTTCTTCTCTTTTGGAATTGGAAGTTTATTTACCATTATGATGTCTATGACAGCAGATGTGATTGATATTGATGAAATTAATACAGGAAAACGAAGAGAAGGTATTTTTGGAGCTATCTACTGGTGGATGGTAAAGGTAGGTTTTGGTATTGCAGGTGCCCTTAGTGGAGTGATTATATCCGTAGTAGGTTTTAACCCTGATCTATCTACCATAGATCAGCAATCTGCAGTAGAAGGCTTGCATGCGTTTTTCTGCTTTTTTCCAATGGGAGGGACCATCTTGGCAATGTTTGTAATGCGCAATTACAGCATTACTGAGGAAAAATCTAAAGAAATTTCGGCTATTTTAGCCAAAAGGAGAAGTGAAACAAAAAAAGAAACAACTATTTTAAAGAGTAATTAATGTCATTCAGAAAAGAAAAAACAATCTTTAATAGGTGTAAATTATTCAGAGTATAAATCTGAGAAACTTCAAAATATTTCCAGTACGTTTCTTGAAAATGGTATGCATGGTTTGTGTTTTAGTCCTTATGGGGAAGGGCAAAGGCCTGGCGATTTGATAACGGAGGCTCAAATTCGAAGACGACTTGAAATTATAGCCCCTTACATCAAGTGGATACTTAGTTTTTCATGTACTGAGGAAAATGATTTGATTCCTAAATTAGCCAAAGAGTATGGATTAAAAACACTTTTTAGTGCTTGGTTGGGAGATGATAAAGCTCAAAATGAAAAAGAAATTACGTCACTCATAAAACTGGGGGAGTCTGGATTGATTGATATTACGGTTGTCGGAAACGAAACTCTTGTGCGCGAGGAATAAACAGAACAACAATTGATAGCGTACATTAACCGTATCAAACGTGCATTACCAGAAATTCCTCTGGGTTACGTTGATGCCTACTACCAATTTATTGAACGTCCAAAGCTTATTGAAGCATGCGACATTTCGCCAGTAAACTGTTACCCATACTGGGAAGGATGTAGTATTGAAGATTCTTTGTACCGTGCACAACAAATGTTTGGTGAGGCTACTGACGCTGCAAAAGGAAAAAAAGTTATTGTTACTGAATCTGGTTGGCCGAGTGAAGGCGGTAGCTTAAAAGGAGCATTTTCATCTAAAGAAAATGCAATGCGCTATTTTATAAATATCCAAAAATGGTCTGAAAATGCAGCTATAGATTTGTTTTATTTCTCCTCTTTTGATGAATCCTGGAAAGTGGGTACTGAAGGTGATGTAGGCGCTTACTGGGGTCTGTGGGATAAAAACGAAAAGTTGAAATTTTAATAACTACGTATTTTTTCTAATAAATACAACATTAGACAGATAATCAATCTGTAATATTTATGAAATGCTTGATTCTAAATGTATTAATACTTTCTATGGAATACTGTTTCTGACAACCTCAATTCAGTGAATAAATCTTCGAAAATAAGCGATAAATGATTCTATATTGATGGATAAGTAAGTTTTCATAATTCGAGAACCGTAGCCCACAAATTTTAATCAATGTCACAATTCTTCTATCTACTAATAGTACTTCTGAAATCAGCACATATATTATTAATCCTTGGGTTGAGTTTCTACTGACTAAGAATTAAATACTTGGACTTGATCTGTTATTGACCAAT
This sequence comes from Saprospiraceae bacterium UBA1994, assembly GCA_002335865.1. Classification (GTDB taxonomy): domain Bacteria; phylum Bacteroidota; class Bacteroidia; order Chitinophagales; family Saprospiraceae; genus UBA1994. The sequence goes on along the minus strand of DDCY01000023.1, from coordinate 126,101 downwards.
AACAAAATCATTTACAATTTGAAGAATCTTATGGTTCTTCCATTGAAGTATTGATTATAGTCATATTTAATTCAAAAATAAAATGCAGGTATATGCGACTCCGAATTTCAGAAAATATCATTATATAATTAATTCACCTAACAACTCATTAGAGGAAGGCAAAAATTTAAAAAATAACTAGGTCAAGAATATAAGATTTCTGATTGGACAAAACTATCAATGAGCTCGGAGGTTCTATTATTTTAGTGGCACTTATTTCAGCACAAAATCAACTTCAGTCGAGTAGGGCTGTTGATACTTATCCCAGTAGTTTCAATCACAGAGCTTCTTCAATATATTTTGGAGTAGAGTTTTTGTTCTGGAATGTTAGGCCTTCAAAGCTTGGGAAAATCCAAGCTGTAATTTCATCGAAAATGTCGATACAGGATACCTTGTAAACCCAACACATGGTCATTTTCAAAATATATAATCCATTAAATACTCTCGGCAGAAAGTTTATCTTTGCGCCCTTTTAACATAATCTTCGGTAGTCTACATTACAAATTAGCGAAGAGCCAAAGTAAACGATCTAACATCAACCATAATGACAAGAAGAATATTCAACAGCTTCACTGAAAACCCGAAGAACGATATACTATCTGGACTTACCGTTGCGTTGGCACTAGTTCCAGAAGCAGTAGCATTTGCTTTTGTAGCTGGTATCGATCCTTTAGTGGGCTTGTATGGTGCTTTTATGATGGGAATTGTCACTGCCTTATTTGGTGGAAGACCAGGTATGATATCTGGGGCAACTGGAGCTATGGCAGTAGTGATGGTACATATGATTGCAAAAGGTAACGAAGTGGGGGACGCACTCACTGTTCCTATCAGCAATCTTGGACTTCAGTGGCTATTCATTACTTTACTTATGGTAGGTGGTATACAGATATTAGCTGGAGTGTTTCGATTAGGTAAGTTTGTTAGACTTATCCCCCACCCCGTAATGATGGGATTTGTCAATGGATTAGCCATCGTAATATTCTTAGCCCAACTTGGGTTATTCAAAGAAAACATAAATGGAACTATGGAGTGGATGACAGGATCTTCATTAAATATAATGCTCGGTTTAGTCACTCTTACAATGGTTATCATGTGGGGACTACCAAAACTTACTGAGAAAATACCTTCAGCTTTGGTTGCAATAATGATCGTAGCCGCAATTACGATATTTGGTGGTTTAGAAGTAAGCACTGTAGGTTCATTTATTAGAGATGGTGGAGGACAAGGTCTACAAGGTGGGTTGCCTACATTCCAGTTTCAGGTATTTTCTATGTTATCAACTATAGGCGAACATTGGCCATTGATAATCTCTACTGCCTTTATATTGGCAGCTGTAGGTCTTATAGAGTCTCTAATGACACTTAACCTAGTAGATGACCTTACAGAGACGAGAGGAAGCGGAAATAGAGAATGTGTAGCTCAAGGTAGTGCTAACATCCTCAATGGACTATTTGGAGGAATGGGTGGCTGCGCGATGATCGGCCAATCTATCATCAATGTCGAGAGTGGTGGACGTGGAAGGCTATCTGGAGTAATAGCTGCTGTAGCACTACTAGTATTCGTCTTATTTGCAGCTCCCTTAATCGAGCAAATTCCAATTGCTGCACTTGTTGGAGTAATGTTTATGGTAGTCGTAGGTACATTCGCTTGGTCAAGTTTTCGGATCATGAACAAGATTCCATTGGCCGATGCCTTTGTCTTGATCGCAGTGTCTGCCATCACTGTATATGTAGATCTTGCTGTAGCCGTAATCGCAGGTGTAATAATCTCAGCACTTGTATTCGCATGGAAGAATGCAACTATGATTCGTGCGCGCAAGCGTATGAAAAATGAAAATACCAAAGTATATGAGATTTGGGGGCCACTATTTTTTGGGTCAATCCAAAATTTCAATGAAAAATTTGATCCTCGTAACGATCCAGATAATGTCGAGATAGATTTTATAGAATCTAAAGTGAGTGACCACTCAGGTATAGAGGCGATGAAAGGAATTGCAAATAAATACTTAGAGTTAGGTAAGAATGTCAAATTCACTCACCTGAGTCCTGAATGTAAGACTTTACTAATGAAGGCTAACCCGAAATTTGCCGATGTCATAGAAGATTCGATCGATGATCCAAGATATCATGTAGTGACTGATCTGCTTGATAGTGAAATCTAAGTACAAACTAAAATTAGAGTTAATAAAGAGAGACTTGTGTAAGCAGGACTCTCTTCATTAACTTTCTATTGTTATTTGATGTATTCTAATTTGATATCATTTTTTTGATCATTCCCATAACGGCTATTACAATTCCTCCAGCAACGCGAGATATAATACTCCCAATATCCATGCTCAACACATGGTCAAATTATTATTGAAATAAATCTAATTAACACAACATTTACTCTCTCTTCCATACTTTCACAACAATTCAAATAAAAGTCGTTACTAATATTGATTAATCTCTATTTGTATATTTACAATTAGTAAACGTATGGTATGACAATCTCTCAAATTAGAATTATTTTCACTCCTTTCCTATTGCTAATTACTAGCCTAAGCCTTTTATATAGTCAAGAGATTATAAAAATTCCTAAAAAAGGAAGCAAAGGTGACTTTTATATATATTATGGCTGGAATACAAGCATCTATGGTAATTCAGATATCAGTTTCAGTGGTGAAGACTATGATTTTACTTTATATGACGTAGTGGCAAAAGATCGCCCTTCTAAGTATAGGGCAAATTTGTATTTCAATCCAAAGACATTTTCGGTGCCACAATACAATTTCCGAATTGGATATTTCGTAACCGACCGTATCATTATCTCTTTTGGCGTAGATCATATGAAGTATGTTGTTACCAACGGCCAATATGTAAACATAACGGGTACTACGAAAAATTTAAACTCTATAGAGACTTTCACATTTAGTAACGAACCCATAATAATCACAGAAGACTTCTTACAATACGAGCATACTGATGGTTTAAATTATATCCATTCTGATGCAAGACTATCACATGATCTCTTCGCAATCGGACATCTTTCTTTTGTAAGTGATATTGGCGGCGGCATAGGATTCTTACTACCTAAGACAAACGCTCAGATTTTAGGGCGTGCACGTCATGATGATTTCAATATAGCTGGTATAGGACTCAATGCACTTGTGGCAATTGATATCAAATTTTTCGATCTAATTTTTCTCAAGACTGAAGTAAAAGGAGGGCACATCAACATGCCAAATATACGAACGACGGCAGAATCTATAGATAAAGCAAGTCAAAGCTTTTGGTTCTCAGAATTGACTTTTGTATTTGGTGCAAAGTTCTAAACATGAATATAAACTACTTCAAATATTCAAAAACCATTCATATTTGTTACCTGCCGTTCAGAGCAAAACACCAAGCAATGTATCTGCTACTCTTGTAATCCAATACGTATTGGTATAACTTGACTCGCTCAGAAACTTGAAGCTAATAAGCCAAAATTCAAACAATAAAAATATTGATATTTGTAAAATCCCTATTATTTCCCGCATGTTATCCAAACTAATAAGATAAGTATAATCCAAAAATATATAACAAGATTTGACAAATAACTAGATATTAGATTCAATGAAAACCAACATAGATTACAAAGCGATAAATAAAGAAACTTGGAATCAACGTACTGAAGTGCATTATGACTCAGAATTTTATGATAATAAATCATTTATAGCTGGTAAGAATTCACTTAATAATATCGAATTAGAACTATTAGGTGATGTTACTGGAAAATCCATTCTACATCTTCAATGTCATTTTGGACAGGACACGATACAGTGGACAAGACAAGGATGCATTAAAGCGACTGGAGTGGACCTATCTGACAAAGCAGTGGCACGTGCTAAAGAACTATCTACACTATGTAATTCTAATGCGGAATTCGTATGCTCAGACATATACGATCTCCCTTCTAATCACGAAGGCCAATACGATATAGTCTTCACTAGCTATGGAACGATTGGTTGGCTGCCTGACATCAACAAATGGGCTTCAGTAGTCAATCACTTTCTAAAGGCTAGCGGCAAATTCTTGATTGTAGATTTCCATCCAGCATTATGGATGTTTGATGACAAATTCACCAAAGTTACACATCGCTATTTCAATAGTGAACCCATCATAGAAGAGGAAGGAACATACACCGATGGTGACGAAGTTATAAATAGTCAATGTATATCTTGGAACCACGGACTAGGAGAAATCATCAATAGTCTGATCGATCAAGATCTCAAAATTAGATCTGTAACTGAATACGATTATTCACCTTACGACTGCTTCGGAAAAACTACAGTAAAGGTTGCTGATCGAAAATATCGATTCAAAACGATGGACGATAAACTACCAATGGTGTATGGGATACTGGCAGAAAAAGAATAATAGTATTTCGAATAACACAATAATGACGAATTTCTAGAAATTTAACTTTTTACTATCCAGCGCGATCAAACTCAAAAATAAAAATTGCACTCCCAATTTGTGAATGAGTCTAAAATATATTTTACGCTTCTTACTTTTAAAGATTTAGGAATAAAATACATTTGAGCCACGTCTCAATTATACAAATTACATCCACCCTACCATCAAACAATTCCAATACTACAAATCTCTAGATGACAAGACGATTTCCCAATTGTCAGAACAACAACATTTCCTAGAAGAACAACAATGAAAGTAATTCCATTGTGATGATCATCAAATATATTGCTGACAATACTCAGAGTCGATAATCGGACTTCAGTACTACTGATGGAGAAAAAGAATGGCACAATCAAAAATCAGAATTTATAGGTGATATCAAAACCATTACAGAGCTCATAGCCTACTGAGAAAAAAGATGGGACTACCTATTCAACGCGTTGAAATCAATAACAAATGATTATCTATAAGAGATAATATACATAGGTAATCAAGGCTATATGATCATAGAAGCTATCAACAGGCAACTAGTAAATTACCCTTATCATATTGGCCAAATTGTATTTATAGATAAGCTGCATACTGATAGGGCTTGGCTATCAGTATCTATAACTCGAGGTTAATCTCAAAAGTACAATGTTGACAAGTTTTAAGAGAAAAAGATCGAATTCATTACACAAATGAGTTTCTCAAATAGAACTTTACCTCTATTTTCAATTTTCTACTATAATCAAGTAGCTATTAGCTAAACAATACCATGCTTTACTTTATTTATAGTACATGAAAAATTATGTAATTATAGGAGGATCTAGCGGCATAGGTGCGGCTCTTACAAAGATATTAGCTTCCCAAGGCAATAAGGTGTATACTACGTTCAACAAGACAGAAAATTTCACTGTTACAGCAGGCGTGGTATATCGTCAGCTTAATGTTTTGGAAGATGAACTAAATCTAAATTTTGTACCTGACACAATAGATGGATTAGTCTACTGTCCAGGTTCTATCAATCTGAAACCTTTCAAGAGAATAAAACCTTCCGCGTTTGTCGATGATTTTAATTTACAAGTAGTCGGTGCTATAAAAGTAATACAGGGATTAAGTGATCGGATGAAGTCAAGTAAAGATCCCTCAATCGTTTTGTTTTCAACGGTCGCTGTATCAACGGGATATAACTTTCATACTCAAGTAGCCACTTCGAAAGGTGCAATCGAAGGACTATCCAAATCTCTCGCTGCAGAATTTGCACCTAAGATCAGAGTCAACTGTGTAGCTCCATCGCTCACAGACACTCCCCTTGCCTCAAAGCTACTTAGTACAGAGGAAAAGAAACAAGCTAATGCTGATCGTCATCCATTGAAAAAAATAGGCACAGCAAATAATGTAGCTGAGATGGCTGCGTTTCTATTATCAGACAAAGCCAGTTGGATATCTGGACAGGTACTACATGTAGATGGTGGCATGTCTAGTTTACGAGTGTAACACCATAATAATTAGAGCTTTTTTACAGTAGAATTGGTGTGTGAGAATTGGCTACCACATTCTGTTCTAGAGAAAAAAATTAAATTTATGAGTGTCTCGATGCGAAGTAGATATTACTTCACCAAAATATCTTTAATCACAATTTCAGTAATTGTAGTTTGTGAATTTAGTGCAGAAGTCCCTAATCTATATACTACACCATCAGCAGTAACATAGGTCCTTCCTTCAGAATCTGATCCATCTACTTCTAGATTGTTATTAGCTTCTTTCAACTTACTATAAGTATCTCCTATTCTGATTCCATGTTCTGTCAATACTTTATTCGACGTAATAGTAATATCTCCGACGAGAGAATTATTACCTAATCTAGGAATGACATATCCTAAAGAACCACCTTTGTCATCTAACAATTTATGCACTGATAATCGCCCCTCGCCTAAGTCAATATACCCACGGACTAGATGTTTCTTTTGATCTACTATCACCATACCCGCTTTCACAGTATTTACCATACCACCTTTTACTCTATAAGTCTTCGAAGGAAGTCCTCCCTTCATACTACCCTTCTTTCCAAACATCGTCGACGAGTTTTTTTTATCATCAACCTTAGTACCTGTCTTATTAGCGGTTATAGATTCATTATTATCTGGAGTTTCGTCCACTTCCATTATTGGTGACTCTATTCTAGTACTAGATTTAGCCGACGTCTCCTTATCAGATTTACAAGCATAAACTGCTATCATCAACAGTATCCACAAGAGTAATCCAATTCTATTTTTCATATTCTAAATTTAATATTGTAAATATAATCAACTAAAAAAAACTTCGAAGCGCAAGAAACCTGAGCAGTCGCTTTCGCAGCAACTGTGCTAAAAGAAGATCATTTTCCAAAAAATAAACTTAACTCTAGTTATTAAAGAAAATTATCGTGACTGTTCTTGATCAATAACCTCTTCCCAACAAATAAGAATCAATGACTGATCAATAACGTTATTTTCCTTGACACTTATCAAATTTTATCGTGAATGTTCTTGATCCTAAACCTCACCCATTAATTAGGAAACAATGAAGGACCAACAACATTTTTCTTAATATCCAATCTTAATATCTGCGCCCACACTCACCCATCTTCCAGGCAACTCTACTAGATTAGTTTCTCTGTATATTTCATCAAATAGATTATTGACATTCAATGAAAATCTGACTTCCTTAGTGTCGTAATATAGTTTACTATCTACCACAGTATAATCCTCAAGGTTTACTCTATCGACATATCTTAGTTGTATGTTGTGGTGTATATTTCCAATATGATATGCAAACCTTGCGGCCAACTGATGCTTGACATGCTCTAAAGTATATCGACTTAATAACGCATCTACATCACTCTGATCAGTGTCTAGTAAAGTATAATTGACCCCTATATTAGATAAGCCAAATCTTCCTGCCGCATGAAATCTCCATTGCGCAGAAAACTCAATACCGTTGGTAGTAAGGTCTCCAATATTAATTGGTTGCCACTTTGATGTAGAGTCTGACTTTGACCAATCTATTAGATCATTCCCTTGTCTTGAAAATAATGCAATCTGTACAGTAAAATTACTTTTATCATATTTTGCTCCCACTTCTATAGAGAGTGCTTCTTCTGCCTGTAAATCTTCATTACCTATTTCGACACTACTTTCATAATAAAGATCTGTATATGTAGGTACCCGAAAAGTATATCCAGCATTACCAAATACTTTCAATTCTTTATTGATTCTATATCCTATATCCAATCCTGGGAAAATCTTAGCATCCAGATCTGAGAAATAAGAATATGATACTCCTGGAGTAATATCTAGTTTTTCATTAATTAGGAGAATTCTCTGCTCTGCATTGATTGATGCAGTATTTCTTTCTCTCACTCCTAGATTATTACTTTCAAGATTCATCATATTGTACTCCGCTCCTATTTGGAATATCCCTAGAGGATTACTCGATCTTGCTTGTAACTCTCCATTGAGCACTTCACTTATATGTACATTATTGAAGAACGAAGGATTCTCTCGTAGAAAAACATAGTCATCCTTATTACGACGATAACTTACCTTAGGATTGATATACCATCCACCTATCAATTTACTATAATCTAATGATACAAAACTCGTATGTGTCTCTTCGTATTGATCCATAAAATCAGGACTTGCATAGAAGCCATTGGCTCCAAACTTTCGTGAACTGTGAGACGCCAAAAGATTCAATTGATTACCATTAGACCCTAGCGAACCTTGATATGTATAGTGTTCGATTTCGTAATCTGTATTGTACTTATATCCATCTGATGCATTGCGACTGTATGATGCCGATTGTCCATACTTTCCGAAAGTATTAGATATGCCTATTCTCATATCTAACAATTGGTAATCACCTGTGTGCACTCCTACCGAAATACTATTTTCATTTGGCTTTTTGGTAACTATATTAATTGCTCCAGAAAATCCATTAGCACCATAAATGCGAGCTGCAGGTCCTTTGAGAACTTCTATACGCTCGATATCTTCTATAGCCACAGGAATGTTCATATTGTGGTGGCCTGTCTGCGGATCGGATAGCTTGATACCATTGATCAAGATTAATGTTTGATCAAAATTTCCCCCTCTGATGCCCACATCTGATTGGACACCATGAGGACCTCTCTGCCTTACATCCACTCCTGCCACATCGTTGAGCAATTCGGCTACATTATCGGCTGAAGATGCTGCCATCACCTCTGCAGTCACTATATCGATACTTCTGCTTGATTGCTTAAAGGGAATACCTAATCTCTGTTCATGGATTACGATTTCAGAGAAACCACCATACAGTGTATCTTTCTGAGCAAATACACTAAAAACTAGCATCCCAACAACAATCGTTAATATCGTTTTCATCTATTCTATTTTTTTCTGGTCCCCAACGTTAACAGAGCTGACTTTACCAATCAATATCCAATTTATCTCCAACTCAATGATAATCAATGTTTGCAATATTGCAATAGAGCGAATTAACACTAATAGCGACACAAATATATTAATACAAAACTAATAGCCTACTGGTATTAATAAATATCAAACCACAAGTTTCTAATACATAAAATAATCGTAAATGAAGATTCCACTTGATAAAAATATAAACGTTTAATACTGCCTAACAATTGAATTATTTGCTTGAGAATATAGCGTAATACAAATTACTATCGCATAAACACGAAAACAAAAAAACTACACATAATCTGTGAATTTTAGATCTATCATTAGGAGAAGTATCTATTTACTATTTCCTTTAAAACTCTGATAAGTCTTACTGAAAATAATGGCTACCAATAAGGAAGGCAATAGATTTTCCAAAGTTATCTCACCCAATTGTAACATATTGATGGAGATACCAATGATCAAAATTCCACCTACCGCACTTACTAGATCAAGCGTTTTCTGATCAAATATCGGTTTGAGTTTTACAGCTAGCACCGTAATACCGCCCTGAAAAATAAGCATTGGAATAATAGAGAACAAAACTCCAATACCAAACGAAGCGGTAAGAGCTATCGCAGTAAAGCCATCTAAAGTAGACTTTACATAAATCAAACTTCTGTTCTTACTTAGCCCTTCTTCTAACGCTCCGACTATGGTCATACTGCCAATACAGAAAAGTAAAAATGCAGTGATCAAACCTTCTGTAAAATTACTATCTGAAGCTCCTACAAATAACTTTAACTGATCAGACAAACTAGACATCCATTCTGCTAAACCTATTACTTCTCCAAGGATACCACCGAGAATCAACGCGAAAATAAATATTAACATATATCCATCTGGAAGCCTTAGAGCCATCTTGAGACCAATAAGGATCGTACCTAAGCCTACTGCTTGAAAAACTATGCCCTGTATATCTTCGTTAAAGACTGACTGTAATAATAATCCTAATATACTTCCGACTGCAACGGCAAGCATATTAACGAAAGTGGCTATTGGCCATTGGAGTGTCGATGATCTACTCATATTTGGCCTTCATTTCGTTGCCATTCCGATTCTACGAAAGATTTGAATTGCTGCATCCACTTTTCAGGACCTTTTTTAAATTTTTCAGAAAATAATTTAGCCATAATCTTAATTATCCAACCTTTCAGCGCTATATATTTGACTTGTCTGGAATAGATAGTCTTATCACCATCCAAATCCTTAAATGTACTGAGCATAATATTCACTTCTTCGTAAATAGGAAGCTACAAAATCTTTATGGGCATTGATATTTAAATGATTGCTTAATTCCATAATTGTAATATTAAGGAATTTTGTTGAAAATGTTTCAGTAGAAAATTGGACAGTATACAGTTTGTATGCTGAAGAATATTGGCTGCTGACTATTGATAGATTACTTTAGTTTAAAATCAATAATGACACTGCCGCATTGCTTGGCTGCATTACTAGCTGAAAAACGATATTTCAATACTCCCTTTTCTGCTACTTCAATAAGTTCTTTATCATTAGATGTCGACCCCTTTTGAGTGTATTTGGCGCTAATCACCTTACCCGCAGTATTGATACATATGTCCACTACTACTATTCCTGTCGTCTGAGAGTTGTCAATAATTACTGGCTTGGACTCCACTACACGATCGCTCAATCCTTCTCCAATGGATCCTGAACCTGTAGCAAGATTCTCTAGAGCTTTGCTATTAGGATCGCCATCTGGATCACCTTGATTGCCACTATTATCATTATTGCCATTTCCTCCCGATAGCAGACTGCCATATTTACTTTTTTTCGCTTCGTATTCAGCTTTCTTTTTGGCTTCCTCGTCCACTGATTTTCTTTTTGCTTCTTCGGCTGCTTTGCGAACAGCTTCCTTTTTAGCTTTCTCTTTAGCGGCTCTCTTGGCTTCCGCTGCCTTTTTCTTTTGAGCCGACTTGTTTGCTTTTTCCTTCTCTTTCTTAGCTAATATATCAGATTGCTCTTGTAGAGTCTGCGATTCTGTTGATGTTTTAGGACTGCTTTCTTTCACGCTTTCTTCTTTCTCCGGGACAACTTCTTTAACAGTTTCCTTATCCTCTTCGATAGGTGCTGCAGCGGCAGCTAAAACATTCTCTAGCGACTCGGATGGTGTAGCTTCAGATAGTGCCTCTTCTACACTATTGCCACTTTCTATAAAACCTAACTGTACTATGATGCCACTAATTTGATCAGTAGGTTTTTTATGATCATTAAAAAATGTCATAAAGCACAAGAAAATCAATAGCAAGTGTAAGACTATGCTCATCAGCAATCCTTTCTTTCTATTTTGCTCTTCATTAGCTAATATGACAACGTTTTTTTCCATTTAAATATTTACTTTCTATTTTTTTTACATTACGATAGGACTCTTTATCACATTGCTTACTGCGCATAGCTCATCGTGAAATACTCATATGGGTTGGAATTTCTGAAGTCGAATCATTCTATAATGAAGCAGAGTTATAATCTGCTTATTCATATCACTTCATTATGTCTCTTTGTAAATCATGTGCTTAATAGCAAATGACTTACTCGATTATTTTTTGGGATCTTCTAATACTGTCTTGATACCATATTGATAAGCTAGGTCTAGAACGGCTACTACTTTATCATTACTTGATTTAGCATTAGGACTGATTTTTACAGTCGCGTCTTTGCCTCTTGCCTGCTTAAGACTTCTCATTTTAGTCTTTAATTTGGCATAATTTATTCTTGCTCCATTTAAATAAAATGTTCCATTTTTAGCAATTGAAATAGAGCTAATACTAGAGGGCGTACTTGTACTTGGTTTGCTATTTTTTCCCGGTAATTTTAAATTGAGTGCATTGGGTGTCACTAGAGAGGATGTCAGCATGAAGAATATCAATAGTAAAAAGATAATATCCGTCAATGAGGACATACTGAACTCTGCGCTTACTTTTGATTTTTTCTTAAATCCCATAGTCTCTATCCTCTTGGCTCTGTAGCGATGATCGCTTTTATTTTTAGTCCACTGGCGATTTGTATCACCTTGTGTACTTTCTCCCAGTTTGTCCCAGATTCTGATATTATACTCAACGTAGCATTATCTTTATTCTCTGACGCTCTTACTGCTTCCGCAATGTCTCTTTCAAGATTACGCATACTGCTTCTTCTACCTTTTACAGTCACCTCTCCATCCTTGAAAAGCATCACAGATAAATCTGTTGGTGCTACAGTTACACTATCAGATTCAGGTAGAGGCATATTGATTTGCACCATAGATGATGTCAACATAAAGAATATCAATAACAGAAATATAATGTCCGTAAGAGACGACATACTAAATTCTGCACTGACTTTGTTTCTCTTTTTCATATCCTAATCTTAGTAGATACTATAACCGTAAATAAGCCTTATAATTGTTGAATAATCTTTAGTACTATGCTGAAGGCTCTTGTAGTAAATCCATAAAATCCGTAGTTACACGCTCCATCTTGAATATTACCTTCTCTACATTAGCAACTAATAAATTATACCCTACGAATGCTATAATACCTATCATCAGACCAAATGCTGTTGTCAATAATGCTTGGTATATACCTTCTGCTAATTGTGCAGGTCCTACGTTTTCTTCTGTAGCCATTGTCTGGAAAGCCAAGATCATACCTGTCACTGTACCGAAGAAACCGATCATCGGTGCTGCACCAGCGATACTTGCAAGAGTAGATAGATTCTTCTCTAGTTTGAATACTTCCAAATTTCCTATGTTCTCAATAGCTGCATCGATATCTCTCAATGGTTTACCGATACGCTGCAAACCTTTCTCAACCATACGAGCCATTGGACTATCTGTGCTCGCACAAGCGGCCTTAGCTCCTTCTATGTTACCTGCTGCTACAGCAGATCTGATGTTATTCATAAAGTTCTCATCTATCCTTCCTGCTCTTTTGATGGTCATATACCTTTCAAAGAATATATACACAGAAATAACAGATAGTATCAGCAATACACCGAATATAGACATACTCAATATACCACCGTCAATAATGATATCAATAATATTCTGAGCTGCACTTACTTCTTCAGTATCTGGTGCTTGGAATAAGAAAAATCCTAAATGAAACATTAGCGTTTTTTATTTGTAAGCCTATAAAAGAATTTTGGTATTCAAACTGGATATATTATATTCAAATCAGTCATCCAATAAAGTAATACACAGCATCATGAACGATGCTCAAGTATAATTAATTATTGCAGAGTTACAAAACTAACAAATAAATTTATATATTAGATAAATTTACCATTTGATTACAATGCATTCTAAGTCACTAAAATCATGACATTTATGATGATATTAGATGCTTAATAAGAATTGATTATGACTTAAATAGACAAAAACAATACTAAATAAATGTGTTGGAATCGCGATTGAATATAGCCAAACTACCTTACTACGGTAATATCTCCTGACTTGACTAATAACTCGTCAGTTGCAGTCCTAATCTCAAGCACATAGATATAAACGCCAAGATTGACATCTTGGCCATTGAAAGTACCATCCCACCCTCTTGAAGATTCACCTACTGGCATATCCTCTGCTTCATATACCAGACTTCCCCATCTATCATAGATAAGCAGGCTTTCGATCATGATATCATTATCTTCGCCATGTATCCAAAATAAATCATTAGATCCATCCCCGTTAGGAGAAAATATATTGGGTACATATACATCTGCTAAAGTATCTACACGTATTTCGATTTTCTGACTTACATTACATTCATCATTAGTAATCAATTCCACAGTATAAATTGAATTTCGTTGTTCATTAAATTCTATGGATTCACCTTGGCCAATTAGCTCACCTTGTCCATTGTACCAGTTGATTTCAGCTATATCGCCGTCATCCACTGAGTATTCTATCATAAGTGATCCCGTTTCGTAATATTTTATCTCAACTGCTAATGGCGCATCTAGAATGATTTCCAAGGGCTTCGTCAATATAATCTCTTCCGAATAGTTACATCCATTATCATCTGTGACAGACAGATCGTAAGTACCAGATGAGAGGTCGTTTAGTTCCTCAAATAATATTACAGGATTATTATCTATAGTCAAAGTATATGGTGCAGCTCCGCCAGTAATCGACTCTATCATGATAAACCCATTATCAGTATAGAAGCATACAGGATCTACTACTTCTCCAACAAATGCAGTAGGTACATCCTTATTCTCAGTGATAGCGACAGTATCTCTTGTCACACAACCAAGATTGGTATTAGTAACTACTATCTCATATTCACCTACAGAATTAGCCTCGATGCGATCATCTCCCATAGCGGTAAACGGATCTCCATTTATGAGATTCCATTCGTACTGAAACTCACTGCCTATAGGAACGCTAGCTACGATCTGAAGAGATTGTGTATTACAGTTCCACAACAAATCTGGACCTGCATCTACTACTGGCCAATCCATTGTATTGTTGACTACGAAAGTTTCAGTAGTCATACACCCATTAAATCCTATAACGGTAAGAGAATAATTGCCAGCTTGAGTAATAGTAATCGAAGCCTCATTAGATGCAATACCTGGACCTGACCATTGCTGAGTAATAATGCCTACATCGGCAGTATAAGAAGCATCTACTACTAAGATATTACAATCAATATCTCTATACTCGAGTAATACAGTTGGCTCATTTAAATCGCCAGCGACATCTACATCTTCTATTGTAACACAACCGTTTATTCCTGTGATCGTCACGGTATACATCCCTATTTCGTTAACCATCGGTGAAGTCACATTGGGTTCTAATATTCCTAGACCTGTCCAACTGGCAGATTGCACCGCTATATCACTCAATACGGAAATAGTACCTACAGGATTACTGCAAGTAATAATAGGCGGTAAAATTGTAAGTTGAGGAACATCGCTATTCTCAGTAATTAATATTGAATGTGTGAGCAGACATTCTGCTACTATATCATCTGCAGTTACAACTACTGTGTAAGTTCCAGCTGAATTTATTTCTAATGTTGAATTATTCCCAAGTGGAGTATTGCTTTCATCCGCCCATTGGTAGTTGAGGATCGAATTATTATTCAATGTATAAATAGGATTAAGTATGATTGCTTCTGTATCACAATTGACCTCATCTTCTCCTCCGTAATCTATAGAAGCATTGAGATTAGAAATAGTGAAAGAAAATTTCAAAGTACAGTCATTTTCGTCTTCTACTTCAAAAAATCCTGCATCACAGTATTGAACACTCTGAAACTCAAAACACTCAGAATTACAAATAAAGAAACTTCCCAGATCCGTAATGGTACTTGGATTAAATACTATTGATTGTACAAATGTAGTACAACCTACCTCACACTGAACAACCGCATTTGCAGTATATATCGAATCACAATATTCATAGTCTTGTCCTTGGCATAATACTATCTCTTGCTCAACTTGAAGCACCTGCGGCATTACGACTACTGTGATAGTGTCGAATGTAATATCTGCTACTGTACACGCTCCAAGACCATCAAATACTGCAGGATTAAACTCTGCATTAGTAGTAATTTGATAAGTACCAGAATTGTAAAAAACAATCTCTGCGCAAGCGGTATACTCACCGCTTACTAAGTCGTATGCATCCTCAAGACTAATGGCTGGATCTACTGGAACTCCAGTTACTTCCCAATCAAAACAGGCAACATAGCTCAAATCTTCTGTCGTAATATCTCCACAAGAAAATCCTCCTATATTTAACTCAGGTACAGAAAAAGAAACTTTAACTTGATCGCCCTCGCAAATAGATTCGTTTGATGCTACAATATCTACTACTACATCTTCTGGCTGCTCTGGTACAGAAATATCTATCCCACTAATTACATTGAATTTATACTCACAGATAGAACCTGCATACCCATCTACAAATAGATAGTAAATAGTACCTGGCACAATATCAGTTAGCGTAATTGAAATTGGAGTAATACCTGGTGCAGAATAGCAAAACAATGCATCTGAAAAAGTGCAATCTTCATATACTCCTGCCTGCAACCCAAATTGACTTGATAAGCCTGCAGTACATGATATAGGTGTAATAAGCAATTCCACTTCAGTCTCACATGGTATGAAAGAATACCATTCTATATTATCGACATCCCCTGAGCTATTACAGAGATCTTCTGGTTGAGGATCTTCTGGTGGATCACTACTAAGAATATCAACATAATCTTGAAATACGTTTCCACAAAGAAATTTCGCAGAACCACAAGTACTACCTGCTGGAGGCTGATCTTCAAAACAATCTTGTGCAACCATTGCAAATGGCAGAAACAAAATCAAGAAAAGGAATTTCAGTAGTCGGGTTCGCATTTAATATATATATGAAAACTCTAATATATAAGAAAATTATTAATATAATTAGAATACAGTAAAACGCTAATTTGTAAAAGCATATTGCTTACGCAATCCACCTTTAATTAAAGCGCCCTCAAATATATGAATGAAAGTCGGAACCCTTATCATTATAGAGTGTTTAAGTATTTATAACGCGACACTAATTACAATTGATAATATGAAAACTCTTGTATTCGGAGCTAGTACCAATCCTTTAAGATACTCTTACCTTGCCATAGAGCGCCTCAAATTTTATAGTCATAAGATTACGGCCATTGGTGGTCGTGAAGTGGAGGTCCATGGAGTCCAAATACTAATAGGCCATCCCGAAATAGAAGGCATTCATACTATTACCATGTATATGGGGAAAGCGCGTCAAGTGGAACATGAAAATTACTTGCTCGGTCTACAGCCTAAACGTATTATATTTAATCCAGGCGCAGAAAATAAATCACTGTATAATCGAGCCAAAGCCCAAGGAATAGATGTCTTGGAAGCCTGTACCTTAGTAATGTTGAATACTGGACAGTATTAGAAATAAGAGCAATTGAAGTGTTAAGATATTATGAGGATAAACTGTTAAGCTAATTTTCTTAAATAACTTAATATCTTAAGTGCTATTTTTTCTCGAGTGCTACTTTCTCTTAGATCGTCTAGTGCCTTCAGGCAACTTCTTACCTAAATGTTGCACCCAATATCTTGAGTATCTAGCCACACCCATTTCTTCCACCTTGGGATTCATAATCATGCGACAGTGGCTTGGACTATCAATCCAATCGCGAAATACTTCTATGAATGATCTTTGTCCTTCACCAAGATTTTCGCCTGCAACTTGCCATATATAGCCAAATCTGTCAAGCCTATCGCCGATGTCTAGTCCATTTGCACTAAAGTGTGAAAAGAAATTTTTACGCTTCATTTCTGTAGCATGCGACAATGCAGATTTATACAAGACATCATCCCAAACTACCTTACGTGCAGGCACCATATATTTGACTCCGCAGTAACAACCTTCTGCTCTTAGATTATTAACTTCAGAAAGCATCATATCTTTGAAAGCATCAGAAGGATAACTATAATCTGTCTTGTTATCTACGCTTGTAGATAACATCAAGAAAAATGATATTGCTATATAAATATACATTCAACTAAAATAACGATTTTAAAAATTAAATGTTTCCAAATAATAGTAACGAATAACTGAAATAACAATTGTGACCTCTCGATAGAGGTCTAAAAACATCTGTATTCGTGGTCATTATGAGCGCAGTCGAAATTATCTTTGGCCTGTTAGATATTGATTCTTTAGTTCTTTGCAATTTACTATCTATGATAAGTTTGTATGATACTTATAGTTCTGATATTATTTACGAAACTCATGAAAATAAAAACATTGAACAATCAAAAAAACCAATCAAGACTGATGTTTTGATTGGTCATATATTACTTTCTATACTTCATAATTAATAAAGTGTATCAGTGCTTTTATCTATTAGTCTAAATCCATTTCCGTGGATATTTACTATTTCTATAAACTTATCTTTAGCTAGATACTTCCGGAGCTTAGTAACGAAAACATCCATCGACCTTGCCGTAAAGTAATTATCTTCACCCCATATCTTCTCTAATGCTTCCGATCTTGAAAGCACTTCATTCATCTTAATGCAGAACATACGTAATAGATGAGCTTCTTTAGGTGACAGTGTTTCATGACCTGGCTCATCACCGTTATAACTAAGAATACGAAGTGGATAATTGAAAGTATATTTCCCCACTACAAATTCTGCTTCATCCTCTTTAGGATCTGGAGATGCTTGCGATCTACGCAGGATCGCTTGTAATCTTAATAATAGTTCTTCAGAGTTGAATGGCTTGGTGATATAGTCATCCGCACCGATTTTAAATCCTTGCAAAACATCTTCTTTGAGTGTCTTAGCTGTTAAAAATATGATAGGCACATCTTTATCCTTTTCTCTAACCTCTTTAGCTAGAGTAAATCCATCCTTTTTAGGCATCATGACATCAAAAATACATATGTCAAAATCACCTTCTAAAAATTTCTGAAACCCCATCTCTCCGTCTGTAGCAAGTGTGATATCAAAATCATTCATTTCTAAGTATGATTTCAATACATCTCCAAAATTCTGATCGTCCTCAACTAATAATATTTTTTGACCCATGTTTTTCAATTTATGCTTTGACGTGATACAGTATTCATTACTTCATCTCTTTATTAAAAATACGAAAATCTTAATTAGACATATACTTTTTAACTTATATATATGATTTCATTCAGCTATTTAATTTCCTTTTCGATTTGATTCTTTAGGTAAAAAGACCATGAAACTACTCCCTTTGCCAAGCTCACTCTGTACTGAGATAGTTCCTCCATGGGCATCCACTATGGCTTTCACATAGCTTAATCCTAGACCAAAACCCTTAACGTCGTGGAGGTTACCTGTGTGAACTCTATAAAATTTATCAAATATGTTTTTTTTATTTTCAGCTGTCATCCCTATACCATTATCCTTTACAGTTATCTTCACTCCCTTTGCTATATCTTCTAAGGTGACATCGATTTCAGGCTTCTCTGGAGAATATTTATATGCATTGTCTAGAAGATTATGTACTAGGTTAGATAGATGCGTATGGTCAGCCATGACATTTGAGTTGTCCGATCTGATATGAGTCCTCACTATCCCTTCTCTACTTTCTACCAGTAGACGAGTATGTGTCGCGGCCCGATTGACAACCTCAATCATATTGACAACAGTTTTATTGAGCGTAAAATCTTTCTGATCCAACACTGCCATCTGCAATACTTTCTCCACTTGTGAAAGCATTCTTTTATTCTCTTGCTTAATGATGCCCAAAAATCGCTTGATCTTTTCTTTGCTTCCTATAATATTGGAATTAAGAATAGAATCCGATGCTAATGATATCGTGGCAATGGGTGTCTTAAATTCGTGAGTCATATTATTGATGAAATCATTTTTCATCTCAGACACTTTCTTTTGCCTTACAATAACATTGATTGTGTATACAAAACAGAATAATATCAATCCCGTAAAAAGAATAGAACTCAATATATTTTTCAATACTGAGTTGATTAAATACTGGCCCTTATCGGGAAAATATACCTTGAGATATCCTGATACTTTGTCTCCATTCTCAAACAAAGGTGTCTGATAATCAGACTTATAAAGACTTTTGTTACTCTCTACATTACTTACTGGACTGTCTCCTATTGAGACTGCATGATTACCATTGATGATCAAAAAGCTATTCAATTTACTAGAAAATATACCATAATCGTAATCCAACCTTATTCCCTGTTCGTCTAAGGCATGCTTAATGTAGTCGTCGAGTTTCTTATTGTCTATTTGATCCAAGGACGAAGAATAACCCAAAGAACCGTATTTACTACCCATAGTGAGGTCAAAACTTTGACGTTCCCAATCACTAGTCCCGCTATATTTTTTTGACCTGAGGTTTAGCTGTTCTTCACTGATAAATTTTTCCTTGGAGCGATTAGCATAAGTTATGATTGAAGGGTCTTTGACATCTGCTTGTATTTTATCCTTAGTTCGAGATATCGCAATTAAAACCTTGTCGTTGAAATTCCTCTCAGAAAGATCTATAGACCATTTGATCCATACAAACTGGATAATAGACAAGCCGATAAGCGCTGTGCTCATAAGTATTACTATTATCCAAATTGATTTTTTTCCCACGTCGCTTTGCCTCTAAAATTAAAGATCAAGTGTAAAATGTAAGTTCAAACATGAGCGACTAGGCTCAAGCCTTACATAATATTACTCTTTACTTTGTTTGGTTCTTATTATGGTAGCTATTTTTGGAATCAATTGTTCCCCTTCATCTAGGAACTTATAAATTATTTGATTATCTCCAAAATCAACCTTTCATTGTGTAATCCTTTGTTGTATACGTTCCTTGAGCTTCTTTAAAGATCATCGTAGGGCTACCATTTGATCTTATAATCTACTTGCAGTTATTAGAGTCTTACATGATCATTAGGCAAGTTTGCTACAAACTTTATCACCAAGGTTGCAAAATCAACTAATCGATCCTCTAAGTCAAATTTATTTTACATAGTTCTATATATTCCATTTCAATCTGCGCAATCCTAAAGTCCCTCTCGATTGAATCTAATACTTACCACTATCTAGATTTAAAATCAAATTCTATGCGAGCGCAAGCCACAAACCTCTTTTTTTGAACTTAAAGATGAAACTTGCTGGAGAACTTTACAGTACAATTTAAATCGGAGCTTAATTCAATTTAAATTGTACTGTGATTCCTCCTTCCATATTGGTTCTATCAAATGATGTACGACTATATGGCTTCGTCTTAGAATATTCGAAGAAGAAACGCAGGTTCAGATTTTCATTCATCTCGTAATCTACATATGGATTAATAAATATTCTTACTTGCCCTCTCTGCGGCTGTGCTCCCAACTCCTCTCTAAATCTATATATCCAAGTTACATCATCGCTATAAGAAAAATCGAAATTCATAGTAATATTTCTACCTCTAGAACTATTTACATTTCCTCCTCTTCCTCTTTTCTTATTATTTTTACTCTTATTGTTGGTAAATGGATCTGACTTATCGTCTCCTTCCTGGTCCTTTTTCTTACGCTTGCTTTTATTCTTTTTACCGAAGCCTTTGAAATCCTTAATCGTATAAGCAAAACCTGCGATATACTCTGTTCCTAGTACCTCTGTAAGGTTACCAGCAGCGATACCTAAATCCAATCTCCTGCTTTTACGGTACTCAAAGTCTAACTGAACATCCGTCTTCGTCTTTAGCGAGATACCAAGGACCGGAGCAAACTGTTCATCTATAGATATAGTCGGAACTTCTACACGTGAGTAGTAATTATCATTGGTCTTTTTATCTTGTTCATAATCAGTTAATTCATCGTCGTATTCTGGTTGAGAACTAAATCTATTGACTCTGATACTTGACTTATATCCATGAGTAATTGAAAAATTGCTCAATACATCTTTAAACATACTTAATTTCGAAAGACCATCATACTTAAGTGTCCAGTTAGGCTTAGGTATATAGTTATAAGATTTTATAGTTTCATTAAGGGATTCATTGATATCTATCTGATCTATAGTTTTGTTGGTATATGCAGCTAAAAATGCCGGAATTAATACTTGGCTATTGTCAGGTCCATATCCTTCGGCATAATTAGGAAAGTCTTCATTAAACTGTCCAGCATTAGGTTCATTAGGTAACCTATTACTCACTTGCTCTCGCAGCGCAATGAAAGTTTTATAAAGATCTCCATTGTCTTTAAACAGCGTACTCAATCCAGAATAAGTCGATTCGTATGATCCAAAGTCATAACCTGCATTTTGTATAAACTGAATATCTTCCCCAGGATCTGATTTATTCTTAAATACTTCTGTATGAGTCTCTTGATAATCCTTTCGGAAGTTAACATCAATATCAAAGTCTTTGAATGGCTCAACACCAATCTTCACATCAAAATTATGTCTTCGTGTCTGAACTATTTCATCACTGAAATTTTGTGAAGGATTGAAATAATTATTAGCTACATTACTAAGCAAATAATTATTAGGATCTTTCGTATCGATGTTAGGTTGCAGGCCTCCAATAAATTCCCATCCTGGAGCCGAAAATCCACTACTCATACCCAATAAATTGGACTGAGGCATAAATCCGGGCAGGAATGTCGAGAGATCTTCTTTATAAGAAAACTTTATATCTCTAAGAGCCAACAAAGGTCTTATTAGTATCCTCTCTATCTTAGATGGGCCAGAATCTTCTTTCTTTTTCTTTTTGTCTTTTTTGTCATTACCAACAGCACCTAGGCTATCTTTCGATTTACTTTTTCTTCTACTACGACCAGTTCTTTTTCTTCCTGCCTTACCTTTATCTATTGCCTTGAAATATGGTACTTTACTATACAACTTATCAAAAGAGAAAGTCACATTTCCAGATCTCGCCTGATTATTAGATATTGAATTACCTAATGGCGTACCTATTTCATCTATAGTGATCAATGCTCCACCTTCCCATTGGTATCCTGCTCTATAATCTGCCTTAGCATTAATCCAATCCATGCCCGGAATAAGCTTAAATGGAAGTGTATACGTTGCTGTGATATTGTGATTATAGTTTTTACTACGGCCTAAATCTCGTAAATTTCTATTTCTATATTCGCTCACAAAATTAGGATTATCTCCTACTTCAGTAGTAACATCTTCACCACTCTCAGTTACCCAATCTCTATCTGCGGGGTTTGTTTTCACTCCTACTTGACGAAGCTCATCTACTACTGCAGACGCATTAGCTTTATAAGTAAACTTAAGTGCCTTAGTTAAATCCCAGTTCAACCCATACCTTCGTTCCCAGATAAACCTCTGGTCATCAAATGTAAATATTGGTGTATCTGGTAATCTATAAGTACGTATAGATTTTTTACGATTAAGCGTCGTACCGAATGTAAGCGAATTGGGTATTAAATTGAAATTAAATTCACTAATCAGTTTTAACTTCTTATTCTTTATAAAACTGAATGGCTTGATATGCCCACCCTTTCGGCTATAGTTATAATCTATACCACCTGTATGTTCAGTGATCTTATCTTCTTCAATAATTGGATCCGTAATCTTAGTCTGTGTATATGCATATGACGCGCTCAGATTAGATATATCCCAAGGATAACTCGTCTTCTTATCTTTGCTTTTAGCTTTCTTAACATTGGTAAAGTTAAGTGTCTTGATCGTAGACGTCTCTTGCGACCTCGATTCTACATCTTTTCGATCTGCTCCTCCTGCCACTGCTTCGTCAAATGTAAGATCTTCAGAGTACGCTTCGAACTTTGGCGATTTTACTGATTTGCTGTACTGAGCAAAGAAAGGAATCGTAAGACCCATTCCTCCTGCTGGCAATAATTTACTTAGCTCCAAACTTGTAGAAGCATCATAGTCCAATTGTGCAAACTGATTCCGCTGCTCAAGCTTTTGATCCAACCCTCCCCAACCTTCACCAGTGTAAGTCGTTGCAAAATTGAGCTCTCCTAGGTCTGCCATCTGCATCTGGAGTCTTGCAGTAGCCGCATATCCTGCCTGCTCTTTGAATCCTGCTACTCGAAGTTCATTAATCCAAACTTTACCTTTGATATCCTTCATACCATCGATGTCCGAAGAATTAGTCAGTCCTACTTCTATTTCTCGAACATAAGCAAGAGATGGATTCCCAATAATATGGATTTTAGCATCCGGATCAACTGGATATAATTGTGTAAACGGATGACCAGCTTGATTCCTTTCGATTTTAAGATTTGTTAATTCCTCTAACGCTAAATCAATAAAATTCTCATCTGGCCATATTATAGATTTGTCATTCGTTGACATTTGACCTGAAGGAGCAGTTGACACTGTTAATGGTACTTTATATTCATAATAATTGCTTTCAGAATCATCACCCAATCTTATAAACACAGACGCTTCTCCATTCTTTACTTGATCATCAAAAGATTGCTCACTATCTCCTTGTATATGAGTAAACATTTGTAACTTTTCATAGAATGTCAAATTAATATTCGCCAATTTATTAATCGCTATTTCACAATCTGGCCCTAGTTCAGAAAAAGACATTTCTAAACTTTTTTCATCCTGTCTCAAGGCTGAGAATGTATTAAATAATTCTTCTTGCTTGATATTGGGTGGAGTCACATAGTTTATTGGTGTATCTGCACTATTTTCTTCTATACCTACATCATCAACACTGAATACTGCTGGAGATGGACTTATTCCTCCATCCAAACCTGGTTGTCTACAAATTGCTGGTTGAGTTCTCCAAATATTTCGAACTAGCTCCATCTCCGCCAAACGGAAAGTCTTTGCAGATTTGAAACCAGTCATATACATTCGCATAAATTGTATCGATCTAAAACCATTGATATCTCCCACTTTATTATCCTCATCGGCGATGAGGGGAATCTGTACTCGATACCACATTTCCTGCGGTGCGCTGGGATTGCTAGAATTAGTTACTGGAAGTTCTTGCTTAATGTATGGATTTGATTTCCAGTCCAATCCATTTCCTCCAGGCTCAATTTTAAGTTTGTAATTCCAATATCCTTCCCCCTGATCCAATGAATTATTACCATTCATATCTTCCGTATCCGGTAATCTATTTCCTCTTACAAATCCTACTCCATTCGAAGTAGTAGAATTATCTGGTAAGTTGCCTTCTGGGTTACTAGAATTTTTGAATCTAGTCAGTAGATCTTGGCTTTGAATATCAATATCGTTTGAAGCTACAAAATTATCTCCAGCAGGATCGTTCAATACAGAAGATGGAGTATTACTTCCAAATGCCCCATTGAGTAAATCTATGTAGTCTTTATGCTTAACTCCTTCTAAAGAATCTCCAATACCATCAAATCCTACATCTTGAAGGAACCCACTTTGTCTATCGAAACCTTGAGTAACAGGCGTAATAAGTGGTGCCTGACCATAAGCAGTAGGTTTTACGGGAATAGATTCTCCTGGTACAGGAAGCGCATTTTCAAAAAACTGGAGATTATCTGCCAAAATATCTTCTGATACATTACCAAAATGAAACTCGATGACCCCTTCTTCATCAAAATCATGTTGTTCGCCATCTAATCTATCCATATACGGATTTAGCATCCAAAATTCTATGAATTGATAGTTAGACGCCTCAAAATCGGTATTTCTGAAATTTCGCATTACGCCTCCCCATCTGTCTTCAGGATTTTTGAGAGCCAATCCGTCACCTGCTTCATTAACTTCTACACCTGATGACATTCCTCCTGCAAAACTTTCACCACCAGGAGTATCGTAATTATATGGTCCTCTATCCGATGGATAAAAACTTAAATCGAAAGTATTGAGGTTTCCTTGTCCAGTATTTACATCTCTGGCGAAAAGTTCTTTTTGTTGTACTAATCTAGTATACGCATTAGCCTGATTAGTTTGAGATTGATCTAATGAATACCAAGCCAGTTGGGCTCTATTGACACTGGATAATCTACTTTCTGTTTCTAATGCTTCAGGTCTAGTAATTGGTGTACTTGCTAACTTCCATACATTAGTATTAAAACTACCAATCAGAAATCCAGATACAGCACCTTCAAAATCATCGATACTCGCTACTCCACTATCGTCATCATTATTAAGATTGATAGCATCCGAATGTCCAGGTTTTAATACAGCACCTTCTAGGGCAAAATTGATATTGGATGGCTCCTTTGTAGAGAAGAATGGCAATTTATCTACCAAGCTAGTCAACCATGGTGCTTCATTAGAATATTCCATATCTATACCAAAGACTCTATTGTTTATCGGATCATTACCGACATTTATTTTTTGAGTAAATGGACGTTCAAAAAGTCTTAGATAAGTGGCTCCGACATTAAAATTGTCGCTAAATTCATACTCCGCTCTGAGACCTAGCATAGTTTTCTGTTGCAAGCTAAATACCGTATTATCTTCAAAAGAAACATTGATAGGTGTTCCTTGAGAAAGGTACGCTTCATTGATTATCCTTAGACGACCTAAAGAATAATCGATTTCATAATCTCTACCTTCTTCTAATCTTACCCCACCTGCAGATACTCTTACAGATCCTTCCGGTACGAAAGGGCCTAATGATATCTCACCACTAACAGCAGATTTTACCTTTCCTTTCATGATAAATCTATTCTGAGCTCCAGAGTTATATTTAGCAATAGTCGCCGATGTATCATACATCTCTTGGTAAGCATATTGATCAAATAGGTCTTGATTCAGACCTGTATCTGGATCTGTAAAAACCTCTTTTAAAGAATTACCAAAAGGCTCTAATACTGGAAATATAATTGTACCGTTACGAGGATTGACGGTAACACCCTCTACGAAATCGAAAATGCCATCTTGTTGCGGATCGTTATATTCATTGAGCCTATCCAGGCCAAACATCTCGAGGAGTGTTCTATCCCTATACCCGTTTTCTGGCAAAAATTTCTTGGGTGCTCCATCAGTAGGATCGTCATAGAAAATATCAAACTCAAAATCTTCTCTGTTTAACTGGTTAGTCCTTAGAGAATATACGTTTTTCATCATCAGATCCCACATAGGAGATAGTGTACTCGGGTTAGAAGACTTCAATAGTTTTACGAAAAATAACTTTGGAGCTTCTACTGTAGTATCTTGTGGAGGATTCGGATCATTAAGATCTCCATAACTAGTGGATTCACTACCTTCATTAGCCAATTCACCTACGTGAAATACTGAATCACATATCGCCGTATAAAAGTAATCATATGCTACACCTAGTTTCTGATCTGGTCTCAGTCTGATATTAAGTGATATCATACCAAGCTGTTCGTGATAAGTAAATTCACTAGATGACAATTTTCTTGCTTGAAATTTTTCAAAATCACGAGTAACACTCATTCCGTAATCATTACGCAATACTGATGCTGTAAGATCTTGTTGTTTCACCAAATCATCCGCCAAAATCTTATCGTAAATTCCATTAACTCTGTTGTCCGGCAATATTCTTTGATTGAGATCTCTAAATCCGATAAGCTCTGGATCAGACTTAGGTCCGAGTCCTATAAGTGGATTAGGGTTAGAAAACAAAGTATCAATTGGCTCTGCAAGATCGGCTATGGCCGCAATCTGAGTAAAATCATTATTCCTGCTTCCGCCGCCATTGGATTGGCCTTCTGTAGAAATCCATACTTCGATGTTAGATATACGGAATGAAGAATTGATAAAAGGAAGATTATCCAATGCATCTTCGAAACTATCTCTATGGTAGTGAGAAAGGAAAAAGTGCCTATTCTCATCGTACTCCGCTGGCCTTACTTCAAACTCTTGTATGCTGGCTCCGTTTTCTATTCTAAGGTTGTTTTGCTTACTCTTCTGCTGAGAAGCTAATGCAGTCACTTTAAGATGACCAAATTGCAACTCTGTCTTTAGTCCAAAAAGAGATTGAGCTCCCTGAATTAGTGTGCTTCTAAGTGGCATAGATACATTACCTGCCTCAATTTTTTTGATGATATCGTCATCCGAAAAGGCTGCGCTATCATATTCAAGTTTTATTTTTCTATCAAAGTCAAAGGTTGATTGCGTATCATAATTAAATCCAAGATTCAGTTTTTCTCCTATACTTCCATCTACATTCATACGGATAGCCATATCAAAATCAAATCCTATTCTTCGTCTTTGCGCCTGTGTGATGGTCTCGTCATTACTATTTTGATAATCAAAGCCAAAAGATAAATCTACATTTCCCTGTGGCTGAATATTGACCTCTGTACCACCAAATAGCCTATCTATCAAACTGCTACCTATGTCGATCCTATCCATTGGATCCACTATAAGCTTGTCCCCTTTATCCTTTCCTGTATTAAGTCCTGCGAGTTCGCTGAAATAATCGCGTTCCTGCTTCTTCTTATTCCACTCCATGTACTCTGCAAATGTCATGTAGCTAGGTGTACGGTAGTATTCGTCTCCTATTTTTTCTAGTATGATATAGTCGCCAGTAGCAGGATCATATTCTACCTCTTGAGTCACGATAGATGGTATAATATCAAATGGGTTGTAATAATCGTCATCTATCCAAGAACCCTCTCTATCCTTGATAGGTATCGTATCACTTACAGCAACAGCCACAGGTATCACCATTGCAATATCTTCTGAGTATGGGTCTGGTAGTCTAAAGCCTCCATGTTCTGCGGTACTTATTTGCACCATAGCAATAGATAGAAACACGACTGAGCTTAAGTATTTTAAAAATTTCATATATAATTTAAAAGTCAATAAGGTGTTCGCTCCTGAAAACTGAGACCTTACACCAAAACATTCATTAAGAACGATACTCCAAAACAATTCAGTATATCAAATTAAAAGAAGTTTAAAAAGCCTTGATTAGGACAACTGTTTTAGAGCCGCCTTGATCAAGTCTTCTACCTGTGTAATATTCGTCTGATTTGCCATGATCGCATTTAATTGTTTATTAACTGTATTTCTAGGAAAGCCTAAAGCAATCATAGCAGATAACGCCTCATCTGCCATAGTATTGCTAATCGATGGTGACAATGAGTCCGCAACGGCACCATCTTTCAATACTTTATCTTTTAGATCAAGAATAATCCTCTTTGCCGTTTTAGGGCCGATGCCTTTAATCTTGTTGAGCGTTGCTACTTGCTCATGGATAATGGCTGATCTCATATCGTCAACACTCATTCCAGAGAGCATAACTCTAGCAGTATTTACTCCTACTCCAGATACTGAAATCAAAAGCACAAACAGATTCCTTTCTCTCTCATCATAAAACCCGTACAGCGCCTGACTATCTTCCTTGACTTGCAAGTATGTAAGTATCTTAATATCCTCCTTATCCTCTATCGCTTGATAAGTGTTGAGGCTGATATTGACATGATATCCAACTCCCCCACATTCGACATAGATGTAAGTTGGCTTCTTGAAGGTGATCTTTCCTTTGAGATATGCTATCAAAACTGCTGTTTTACAAAGTGTGATAATAAATGCGCAAATGTATATAAATAAAGGGCTACAGTCGAATATGTTATGGTCGAAAAGGCTAGAATCAACATTTACATTTTACCGTTCTGAGTACAGTATCAAAACTAAAAGGGCAAAGATAAACATATTGTGATTATAGTATATATAAAAACAATTAAATGTCAGATACTTAAGGTGTCTGCTTAATCCATATAGAATCATTGTTCAATAGAAATCTAGCAATTTAGCTAAGCTTTGTAATTTTATTTTTTTTGTACTAATTTATTAAAATTATTAAATCCGATAAATTAAGCACATTATGAATGACAATACCTCTAGAATCGTATATTTTGTAATAACTCAGTAATGTGAGGTTTGTTTGCCTTTTCAGCTCAGATGTATTTGCTTAATCCAGAAATAAGAACAAGCTTTTCGAATTGTTTGATTACCCTGAATATCTTGTGAACCTATTAGTTTTAGCAAATATACTTGGAATAGTAACTATATTATCACACCAGTAAAAGATGCTGTCAATATGGGATTATGCGGAATTTTTAATTGACGCTATATTGGCATTTAGTGCAAGTTATGTAGTCTAAGATGATAAAATAATGTTATCAATTATAGATAATACGTACTTTTTATTCTAACCGAAGTGACTTATTCTCAATTCTAATTCTAGGCTATGTCTTGGGCGTTCAATCTTCAACTTTACTCTATTTGGGCGCAATATCAAGGTATAAATTAGGCGATGATTGATCTTTAACTTCTTCGACAATCTAATTTGAATTGACTATCAACTTCGCATTATTTAAATTTCTTCATCTCACGATCTAGCTCACGCTTCACATCTTTCTCCTTAATGCTATTACGTTTGTCAAACGACTTCTTTCCTTGAGCCAACCAAATGTTGAGCTTGACAAATCCTCTCTCAGTAAAGTAGATTTTATATGGCACAAGTGTCAATCCTTTTTCGTCTAGCTTGCGTTTGATTTTCTTCAATTCTGACTTGCGTAGCAAGAGTCTACGATCTGCACGAGTCTCGTGATTGTTCACATTTCCATGATCGTACTCTGCAATAAACATACTCTTGATAATCAGATTGCCATTATCAAATATGCAATACGCATCACTAAGATTAGCATTTCCTGATCTCATGGCTTTCACCTCTGTTCCCTTGAGCATTATCCCTGCTTCAAATTCGTCTACAAGAGTGTACTCGTACTTCGCCTTCCTATTTACTATAACTGGAGTATCTGTTTGTTTAGCCATCTATGGTCTTATTGGATCATTATTACTTGCATCCTTAGACTGCAAGCTTTCTGTGAGAAAGTTAGTCATTTTCGTATATAGATGTATGCGCGCATTATCTCCGTATATACCATGATTACGATTAGTATAATAGTACTGATCAAACTGCTTATTAGCCTCAATTAGCGCTCTTGTCATCTCTGCAGAATGCTGAAAATGTACATTGTCATCTCCACCGCCATGAATCAACAGATAGTCACCTTTAAGTTTGTCCGCAAAGTATATCGGTGAATTATCGCTATATCCACTTTCGTTCTCAGCAAGTGTCCGCATATATCTCTCTGTATAGATAGTATCATACCATTTCCAACTCGTCACTGGCGCAACAGCTATTGCCGCTTGGTATACATCATTACCTTTAAGTATTGCTAGTGATGACATATATCCACCATACGACCATCCAAATATTCCGATGTTGTCCGCATCTACATTTGGTAGTTTTCCTAACCACTTAGCAGTCTCTATCATATCTAAAGTTTCGAGCTTTCCTAGCTCTAGATAAGTCTGCTTGCGAAACTCCTCACCTCTAGCGCCAGTACCTCTTGGATCGACACAAACGATGATGAACCCTTGCTGCGATAGATGTTGATACCACCAGTAATTGGCTCCTCCCCATGAATCTTTGACGCTTTGGCTATTAGGACCACTATACTGAGTTACGAGCACAGGATATTTTCTTCCTTTCTGCATATTTTGTGGTTGCATCATCCATCCATTGAGCTTCACATCTTCACTAGTTGTGAACTCAAAAAAATTCGCCGGCACAGCTCCATATTCTTTCTGCTTTCCTACTAGTATTTTATTGTCTTCTAATGCTCTTACTAATTCTCCTCTACGAGTATATACATTGTATGTTGCCGGAGTATTGAGAGTACTATTAGATAGTATATAATAATCGTAAGTACTACTGAATGTAGCATTACTAGTTCCAGATCTCATATCTAGAACTCTTGGTTTTTTGCCTTTGTATCCAATCTCAAATGCACGCTTCTCCATCGGCGTACGATCTGCCGCTTGATAGTATACTTTCTTATTCTTTTCGTCTACACCATAAAATACAGTCACATCATAATTACCTTTAGTCAATGCTCTTTTTTCCTTACCATCCATACCATATAGATAGATGTGATTATATCCATCTTTCTCGCTTGTCCAAATAAATTCTTTTCCATTATCTAAAAAAGTAAGATTGTCGTGGATATCGATGTAATATTTGCTTTTTTCGTCTAGCATTACTGTCGAGAATCCATTTTTAGCATCTACTAGATATAGCTCTAGGTGATTCTGATGGCGGTTCATTTTAAATGCACATAATTCGTTATCATCAGTTGTCCATTTGAGTCTTGGAATGTACATATCATCTAGATTCCCTAGATCTACTTCAATAGTTTTCCCTTTAGCTCCTATGTGATAAATATGTGCCGATACTTTAGCATTATCCTCCCCTACTTTAGGATATTTATATACGACATTCTCTGGATACATCTCATCATTATACATCTGCATAGTGAACTCCTTCACCTCTGTCTCATCAAATCTAATGAAGGCTATTTTCTTGCTATCTGGTGACCAAAAAAAAGCTTTGGCAAAAGCAAATTCCTCTTCATAAACCCAATCTGCAGCTCCATTAATAATCTTATTATATTCTCCATCAGTAGTGATCGCGGTAATTACGTTCGATGTTAAATCTTTAAAATACAGGTTATTGTTGTAAACGAATGCGATTTGTTTATCGTCTGGAGATAATGTTCCATAACTGATTTTATCACCATCGAATACTTCCGACAGCTGCTTAGTTGCGCGATCATATACATAGTAGTTAGCCTTGAAAGATCTACGGTAGATAGACTCTCTATTATTCATGATAACAATCTTACTCTCATCACTATTAAATGAATAACTACCTATTGTAAAATCTGTACCTAGAGTAGCTCCATCAAGTATATCTTCTACAAAATCTCCAGTTGTCAGATCATACTTCTTGATCACGTTACTTTGCTTACGAGTATAATGTCTACCGTCATTCAGAAAATTGAAACCAGGCACTCTTTTAGGTGAGAATGTATAGTTAGTCCAGATATCTTCCAAAGATATTTCCTTTTGAGCAGTAACGCTAGCTGTGGTAATAATTAACATCATCACAAGTAAGCTTGTAATATATTTTGTCATCTGAGTATTATGAAGTTATACAATAAGGTGAAGTTCGGCTTCAAAGCTAATAATAACCTTGATTATAGATAATATGGATTGGGCTTTAAATGTCTATGTGGTTACTAACCTTGTAGGAGTATAAATTGATTCCTCAATAAACCACAAATCTGACGGATTATAACAGATTCCAATTGACATATAGGAGTCCATTTGTTTTCTTGAGTTAAGATATTTTTATTATCGTTAACGTTCATTGTAAAATATCTTTATCCCTGTTAATGAGATTTGAAGACTATCATGAAATTTTAGTTTTCAAAAAACCACATTTCCTCTCAGAACACGCACACTTACCTTAAGTGTTATGCAATTCTATTGTGAACGTGCTTGATCTAGGAACTATCCTTACAACTAGACTCTTATTTGATTTTCAAGAACGTTTGGACTAAACCATAAGGCTCACTCTGTGTACACCCGGACGATATTGTTTCTTAAGAAGATTAGTGATTTCTTCATAATGTTCTTCGTTAGCTACAAAATCAATCGTATTAAGATCTAATATCAATACTGGAATAGAGCTAATGTGCCTAAGATATTCGAAGTAAGCATTCTGAATATTAAGGAGATACTCAGCTTTTATATTCTTCTCGTAACCTCTACCTCTCTTCTCTATACTGACTAATAGCCAATCTACGCTGCGGTGGATATATACAAGCAAGTCTGGTTGTGGAAAACTCTTACTCAGCGGTTCATACATCTTATGAAAAAGACGAAACTCTTCTTCTGGAAGATTCTTATTAGCGAATAGTAGCGTCTTGACAAATGCATAATCGGATACTGTAAACTGACGGAAGAGATCCTGATGCATGAGTGTCCGCTGCATTTGCTTGTATCGCTCTGTCATGAAGAAGAGCTCTACTGTAAAACCATATCGCTCCGGATCATCATAGAAATAAGGTAGAAATGGATTATCATCAAACTCTTCCAACATGAGTCTACAATTGTAGTCACGCTCTATCATATTACATAGAGATGTCTTTCCAGAGCCGATATTGCCCTCGATGCAGATATAATTATATGGAAAATCTGTGTCGTTCAATTTCTTATCAAATAGTTTTGTCAATCAGTATTACATCGCAAGTATCAAGACATTCTATATATAGCTCATCTATGGTCTTATCCTTTACTGGATGTATCCATTCACCAGCAATCTCTATCATTGGTACGAGTACAAAATTGCGCTCTGCCATATGTTTATGTGGTATAGTTAGCTTTTCATCAGATATCACTTTATCATCATATGTTATGACATCTAAATCTATAATCCTTTCACCCCACTTTTCTTTTCTAACTCTACCTAATTCATCTTCTATCTCATTCACTAACTGTAATAATGCGTATGGATCTAGCTTTGTCTCATAGGTAACCGCCATATTGTAGTAGTTGGGTTGGTCCACTTTCCCCCAAGCCTCTGTCTCATATAAATGAGACTTATCAAGTATGTTGCCTTTAGATCGAAGCTTATCTATAGCAGTCCGTAGATTGTTAGCCAGATCGCCTTGATTAGTTCCTATGTGTATGTGTGCTATCGCCACTTGCGTTGATTAATCTGTTGAGTAGCTCAAATGTAAGAAAGATATATATGATATTGTCAGATATTAATAGGGTATATGGATTGATTTGCTTTCTAATTTAGAACGTATTTAAAAACAATTGAATTTAAAGATTAATTATTACATCATCCCTGTAATTCCTTCGAAGGGACATATTCACGTCACACAATCCAAATAATAAATCTTAGTGCTATATATAGTTATTGCCATGACCTACATGTATCTGTTTGAGGATATAATAGGTACGATATTAAATTATTTACAAACTGAAGACTCAGCTTCCCGTTACACCGACTGGATCTCAAATATCAATTGTTGCATGATACCTAGTGGAGTTGCAGACTTCATTCCCAAACCTTTAGAGTGACGATCTGCTCTATGTAAGCTAAGGAAAGCTTGCTTTATTTGAGTTGTACTAAAGGTTCTTGCAGCTAAACGGTAATCTTTAACAAAGAATGGATTGACTCCTGTCTTTCTGGCAAGTTCAGCGTCGCTGGCTTTGATATTTTGTTGAGTGATAGCTACTTTAGTGAAGTACCCAAAAAGATTAGATATAACCATAACTAATGGATTGGCTTTTGGATTCTCTTCGAAGTAGTAAATGATGCGCATGATCTTAGGATAATCCCATATCGATAAAGCTTTATTAAGCTCGAATACATTGTATTCTCTGCTGATACCGACAACATCTTGGACCAATTTTGCTGTTATTTTTTCCCCAACTTTAAGATTAATCTTAATTTTATCGATCTCATTGACAATTTTACTTAGATCTTGTCCAAGGTACTCAGTAAGCAATTGTGATGCCTGAGGGTCTATGTTTAGTTTTTGTGATCTTAAATAGGTAGATATCCATGCTGGCACTTGATTATCATAAAGCTTCTTAGAGTCTAGAATTACAGCACTTTTACTTACTGATTTACCAAACTTAGTACGTTTGTCAAGTGGCTTGTTTTTATGTGCGAGTACTAACACCGTTTGGGGTGAAGGCTTCTCTATATATGATTGCAAGCTTTTGAGCGTGCGCATAGCTTGCGCCTCCCGAACTATAACAACTCGTCTCTCCGCCATCATTGGAAATTGGCGTGCATTATCGACTACAGTTTTGAAATCAGTCTCTTTTCCGTACAAAATTTCTTGATTGAACGATCTTTCACCCTCAATGAGTGCATTATTCTCAATGTAGCCGGTAACACTATCTATGAAAAACGATTCTGCACCATGCAAGAGGTAGACTGGATGGTATATTCCAGCTTTAAGGTCTTGCATGATTTTTTCGTACTTCATATAAGTATTTCTTATAGAATGTAAATTTAATACTTGCTTTGAAGAATCTATACCTCTATCCTATCCAATTTCCTTTTGAAAAGATGCTGTACATGGAGCAATACTAGTGTAAAGCAAAATTCAATAGCTAAAATCAAAGCAATAGGTATAAATGATGCCGCAATAAGACTATATTCTTGAAAAAGTACGCTAAAAACGCTCACTATCACAGCAATAATCAACCCTGCTAATGATAGCTTCTGCTCTATGGTATTTTGATCAATCTGACTTTTCACTAAATGTTGTAATACAGATATATCAGATCTGTCATAGTTAGTCTTTGGCACCACTGCTTTATTAACTTTAGCATATGCTCTCAAAGTACGAAATCCCTGAATCATCAATATCAACGCTGTAAGCTTCAATGAAATACCCAAATATAGAATATAATGAATCTTAACAATAAGGGGCAAAATCCAGCCTAATATTGATAGTCCAATACTCATCAGAATTTTAGACCATACCATCTTACGCACGGAAGCTCTGTGCACCATCGTGTCTCTTTCTATAAGACTATCAAGGATATGTATTGGTTCTTCTATGATGGTAAGTTGTTATCAAATACAATAATTAAAAAAATCCCCTCTAATCACTGTCTAGAAGACACAAGTTAAATTATTCTGTGAGTAGAACATATTTATCACAGTATTTTGATTTTAGAAATCCATACAACATCTGGATATACTTGTCATCAATTGTCAGATGGTTCCATTTTTGTTGGTTGTGCAAATACATTGATCACCACCGATACATCTTTTAGATTTTGCACATTCCCTTTAATTACGAGAGTATTGATTTTCTGATATGCAGTATACCTATATCCTACTTAATATACTTTTCCTTTTACCTCTATCTTGTAATTGATCATAATATGGTTTTCCTTGATATCCATACTTCATTTTAGAATAGTAGATTACAATTAAAAATCAAAATGAATAATAATTCTAATGTGTAATCACGATCCTATCTCTACTTCGTAGTCCGTGGTTATAACTATTAGAGGATAAAATACTTTCGCTACTAATTAAAATTCAGATAACATCTCTAAAAAAACTATCAAATAATTTATTTATTACTTATCCTTAGGTAAAGTAAAACCAAACGTAGTCCCCACATTAGGAGTAGATCTAACGAATATTTTCTCACCATGGGCTTCTATAGCATGCTTTACTATAGACAGGCCCAAACCACTGCCTCCTTCAGCTCTAGAGCGACTGCCATCGACTCTATAAAATCTATCAAACAAGTGCTTGAGATGTTTCTCTTCGACACCTATACCAGTGTCCGACACTTCGATTAATATCTTAGTTTCTACTTCATAAAAACTCAAAACAACTTCCCCATTTTCACTTCCGTATTTGATGGCATTTACAATCAAATTACTCAATACTTTTCTGATGGCTTCTTTGTCTGCCAATACTACAGATTGCAGTGCAGCACCATCTTTATATTTTAGATTAATCTTCTTCTTTTCAGCCATTTTTTTGAGATCACCAAATACCTCCTTTGTCAACACCTTTACACTAAAAGATGATTTTTCTATTACAAATGATTCATTCTCTAACTTATTGATTTGCTCAAGATCATCAACAATATTACCTAGGCGTTCTGCATTATTTGCAGCTCTTCGCAAATAATCAATATTGATACCTTCTTCGTAAATCGCACCATCAAGTAAGGTATGTAAGTATCCCTGTATGGAGAACAAAGGAGTCTTTAACTCATGTGATATATTGCCAACAAAATTCTTTCGATAAGTTTCAAGCAACTTCATCGCCTCTAATTCTTTTTCTTTGCGTTCTGCCCAGTCTACTACATCTTCATTTACATTATCTATAGATAGTGTAGGTATGTTTTTAATCTTAGCCTTTTCAGGATCTGCTTTAGTATCTGAGATAAACTTATAAATTAATTTGATCTTACGAAAAATCAGATGCTCTAGTATATAGGAAATAGTGAAATAGAAAATCGCAAACGTTCCTACTGCTATTAGCAACAACCAAGAAAGCCTCACATCCAAAAGAAAGAAAAACCAAAGACTAAACATAATAGCCATCTGCACTAACCAAACTAATATGGTAGTGTAATTAACAATTTGCTTGATGGATAGATTTTTAAACGAGGTCACTTATATCTTTTAAATTAAATTAACAGATTTTGTACAGGAATTAAAAGTTAAATTTATATCCCACACCTTTCATAGTTTGAATATAATCAATGCCAATCTTTTCTCTAAGCTTACGTATGTGTACATCTATAGTACGATCACCTACAATCACTTCCCTACCCCATACTTCTCTTAGAATCTCTAATCTTTTGAATACTTTACCTGGCTTTGAAAGTAATAGTTCTAGTAATTCAAATTCCTTCTTAGCCAAAGAGATGTCCTTTTCTCCCACGAGAAGAGTGAACTTTTCTCTATCAATAGTAAGATCTCCATATGTAGATATGGATTCGGACTGAGCAGAACCTAGACTAGGATGACGCCTAAGTATCGCTTTGATACGTGACTTGAATACGCTAGGTTTAATTGGTTTACTTATGAAATCATCTCCTCCAGTCTCTAAGGCCGAGATCTGAGTAAAAGACTCTCCTCTTGCCGTCAAGAATACAATTAGTGCCTGATTAAAAGATTCGTCTTCTCTGATTTTTTCACATACTTCGATACCATCCATTCCTTCCATCATGATATCTAACACGATTAGATGTGGACCAAAAGATCTTGCTTTTTCGATAGCTTCTAAGCCATTCTCAGCAGTCTCGATTAAGTAACCTTCCTTACCTAAATTATATCTAAGTAACTCTCTGATATCCTCTTCATCATCTACGATGAGTATTTTGATACTATCTGACATTTAATTTATTATTATTATTAAAAACAAGTTATGCAACATCCATAATTTTAATGTAAAGTACAGATTAAGTGAATGTTAAGTTTTATTTTATTCAATTTTGAAGGATTACAATAAACATACAAGTATCATATCTCTAATACGGGTTTTCGTTATTGGAAATCATAGCAAATTATGAATTCACTAACAATACATATTTTAATGGCCTATCATCTGCTAAAAGAAACAAAAAAAAAAAATTAAAACAACTCAATCGCTCCACGTATTTAACCAGTCTTTTTTTGAAGATCAAGCGTCAATTGCAAGCGTGATTTATATTAATGTAGTTAGTTTAAATATTTTCTAAGATATTATCATCTACAATATTAGCTAATGTTACTTTGAGGCCTGGTGTTCTTTCCATTTCACGTTTGATAGCAAATATTGCTTCTTCATTTCTTGCCCAACTTCTTCTAGCTATTCCATTATTTACATCATAGAATAACATATTATTAAGTTTCGATTCTGCTTCAGCACTACCATCTAGAAGCATCCCAAATCCGCCGTTGATCACTTCTCCCCAGCCTACTCCACCGCCATTATGAATAGAGACCCAAGTGGCTCCTCTAAAACTATCGCCGATCACATTATGTATCGCCATATCTGCCGTAAACTTACTACCGTCATATATATTAGAAGTCTCACGATAAGGGCTATCCGTACCACTTACATCATGATGATCACGACCTAGTATGACAGGACCTATATGTCCTTCAGCTACTGCATCATTAAACGCTTGAGCGATCTTCATACGCCCTTCCGCATCTGCATAAAGTATCCTAGCTTGAGAGCCCACTACGAGTTTGTTTTGTTTTGCATCTTTGATCCAAGTGATATTGTCTTGCATTTGTAGTTGAATCTCTTTAGGACTATTCTCCATAATAGTCTGCAGGACTTCTACCGCTATCTCATCGGTCTTGTCGAGATCATCGGTCTTACCAGAGGCACATACCCAACGGAAAGGACCAAATCCATAATCGAAGCACATAGGTCCTAAGATATCTTGTACATAAGATTGATATTTGAAATCTATCCCGTTGTCTGCCATAACATCAGCTCCTGCTCGAGAGCACTCTAACAAGAATGCATTTCCATAATCGAAGAAATAGGTACCACTAGCATTATGTTTATTCACTGCAGTAGCATGCCTTCTTAATGTCTTCTGTACTTCGTCTTTAAAAGCGTTAGGATCGTCTCTTAGTAGCGTATTGGAATCATCATAAGAAAGGTCGATAGGATAATAACCACCAGACCAAGGGTTATGTAATGATGTCTGATCTGAACCTAAGTGGATATAAATATCTTCTTCAAAAAATCGCTCCCATATCTCCACTACATTACCAATATACGCAATTGAAACTACCTCAGATTGCTCTTTTGCTTTGCGCACGCGAGCGATAAGATCGTCCATATTGTCAATGAGTACATCTACCCATCCTTGCTCATGTCTCTTAGTTGCTGCATTAGGATTGACCTCCGCACAGATGGTAATACATCCTGCGATATTTCCAGCTTTAGGTTGCGCACCACTCATTCCTCCTAACCCGGCAGTAAGAAATATTTTTCCTGCAGGAGATTCTCCTTTTGCCAATACTTTTCGAAAAGCATTCATCACTGTAATTGTAGTACCATGTACTATTCCTTGAGGTCCAATATACATAAAAGATCCTGCCGTCATTTGTCCATATTGACTCACTCCCATAGCATTAAATCGTTCTAGATCATCAGGGCTAGAATAATTAGGTATCACCATTCCATTTGTGACTACTACTCTCGGCGCATCTTTTGAAGATGGAAACAACCCCATTGGATGACCAGAATACATATGTAATGTCTGCAATTCAGTCATTTTAGATAGATATTGCATCGTGAGTAGATATTGTGCCCAGTTTTGGAATACTGAGCCATTACCTCCATAGGTAATTAGTTCGTCTGGATGCTGAGCTACAGCCGGATCCAAATTATTCTGAATCATAAGCATGATCGCCGCTGCCTGCTTTGTCACATAAGGATACTCCTCTATAGGTCGTGCATATATATTGTATTCTGGTTTAAACCTATGCATATAGATACGTCCATATTCCTTGAGTTCTGCTGCAAACTCTACGACTAATTCAGCGTGCCACTCCACAGGAAAATACCTCAGAGCATTACGGAGCGCAAGTATTCTGTCTTCGGGCGTTAAAATCTCCTTTCGTTTAGGTGCTGGATTAGAATCTACTTGAAAAATTCTCTTTGGTGGTAAGATCGAAGGAATTCCTTTCTCTATTTCTTGTTTGAATGTGGTCATATTATTATTCCGTTGGAAGTGATCGCTTTTTGTAACTAGCTTCTATTTAGCAAAGATAATGTAAGGTTATATTTAATGAACACCAAAGGAAGGTTTCTGTTCGAGGTATTTCTAGGCATTGAGCCGCTAAGACAAAAACTGCAGAAAAAATACTGCCAAATGAAAATTATTTAAACTCCATCCCAAATTTAATCATCAGTATATTGATCAGTGTATTATACTTAGTATTGATCTAATTACCAAAGGAATCTATGATTGACTCTGCTCCTTTTGCTTGTACATCATGCTATTCTATAGCTGTAAAGCACTTATGTGACTTACGAGAGTGAAACGTTGATCTACAATTGATTCTACATATAAAATCAAGGAATGAATACTCCAACACTCAACTGAAAAAACTTCTGCTCGTTATGTAACAACAACTTGGGTTCAACATAGAAATATGTGTAAGCGATTGTCAATGAAAAGGAAGTGAAATAATCGCTATGATTTATATATTGGTCTTCAGAAAATTGAGTATCCTGTCTCGTTCCTACTTCTACATTGGGTACAAATTGCATTTTAGCAATAGATCGATAGGCGTAATGTACACTTAGAGAAAAGTGTGACGTTGGAAAATCTTCTCCTATTATAGCAGAATTGACAAAGCTCTTCTGAACGTCAATATTAATTCCCAAACTAATGGGCATATCAGCACTTTGCTTTAGTATAAGTGCACTTAATCTCTGGCTAAACGAAGGTCCTGACAATCCACTTCCATAAGTTGCATATCCGAATCCCCAAGCTCCTGTAAATCGCCCACCATAGGTATAACCTGGAGCTATCTCAAATACATCATAAAACTGATTACTCGAAAATTTGAACTGTGCATGCTTACCGCTAAAGCCTGGTGAAGACATATAGCCTTGCGCGTGCACTAACATACTTCCGCTTGCACATAACAGCACTACAACTATCGATCTAATTGACATATAACTATCTCAAATTTAAACTATGCAATCAACTCTACCATATCAACACTCCAACTTTCTTAGCTGATATAAGTTTTTAGAATATTATGCCTTTTGCTTTTGCATTATTCTCAAAACAAAGTAAGGAATTATGAAAAATGTAAAAATCAATATTTTCCAGAATGCAATAGCCAAGGTATACATCAGTGTAAATTGCTCCTCAGAACTACCGAAAAGGCTTATCCAAATATCTGTGATAAATCCTTTAAAAATAATGTACATCAAACTATTAAGAAGTAATAATCCCATATTGATAACAGCGCACCATCCGAGAAATGTCTTTAGCTGAGAGTTATTCATATGTTTGTTTTTTTTAATGATTTCAAATCTTCCTACATTCTACAATGACATACAGGTCTCATAAAACTCTGTGTCTGCTGATAGAATGGATAAGCATTACCACTTCCTTCTAGTTCCCAGAAAAACTTGGTTCTCTTCGTCTCTTTATTTCCAATTTCATTCATTGTCGGTGCGTCATACAGTCTTCCGTTGATCATGGTGTGGGTCACATTTTCGGTGTCTTGTATATTTTTTAGAGGGTTACCATCAATGATGATTAGATCAGCTAGTTTGCCTTCTTTGATAGATCCTATTTCTGTCTCCATACCCAAATATTCTGCACCATTCATTGTTGCTGCTCTTAAGGCTTGCATATTAGTCATGCCACCTTGCTCTAGCATCCAAAGTTCCCAGTGTGCGCCTAAACCCTGTAACTGGCCATGCGCACCTAGATTGATATTTACTCCAGCATTTTGCAATTTAGTACAAGACTTTGATGTGAGGATATGTCCATTTTCATATTCTTCATCAGGAATCATCATACGGTGACGAGATCTACTGTCTAATATCGCTCTTGGAGTAAATGTGAGTAATCTTTCTTTCTCCCAAACATTCGTTTTCTGATACCAATAGAATTCTCCATTGACACCTGCATAGTTAACTATGAGTGTGGGAGTGTTACTCGTATTAGTAGATGACCAAAATTGGATGACATCATCATATAAAGGTGCTACTGGAATATTATGTTCTACACTCGTATGACCATCTGCAACCATAGTTAGGTTATGATGAAAAAACGATCCACCTTCTGGTACAACTCTTATACCCATTTCTCTTGCAGCTTGCACTATTTGCTGACGTTGCTCTCTTCTTGGTTGATTATAAGATTTTACCGAAAATGCTCCATAAGCTTTTGTTCTTCTCAGTGCAGACCTCGCATCTTCTAGATTGTTTATCACTGCTTTGAAGTCTCCGTCTGCACCATAAAGTATTGTACCTGTAGAGTAGATTCTTGGCCCTATCATTTTTCCTGATCTTACCATCTCAGATTGTGCGAATGTTATTTCGCTATTCACTGATGGATCATGAGTCGTGGTAACTCCATACGCCAGATTAGTATAATATTGCCAATGCTTCTGTGGGCTGACACCTCCACGGAAAGCCCCTAGGTGTGCGTGTACATCTATTAATCCAGGCATGATTGTTTTGCCTTCTAGATCGATTGTTGTTGCTCCTTTCGGTAACTTTATAGCAAGAGTACCTTCACCCACATATGTAATCTTATTATCAGTCACTACTACAGATCCATTCTCTATGACTTTATCCCCGTCCATTGTAATGATACGCGCATTAGTAAATACAACTGTGCCTTGTGGTTTGTCCACATCTGTCACTAACTCTATTACTTGCCCTACCGAGTCGATTGGTGGTATGCTATCTACAGCACCGTCCAAGTGTAAAAATCGCTCTCTCAATGGAGCCGTGAAATATTCATTTCCCAAAGTCCAATGCAATTCTTTGCTATCCACAGACCAATGCAGATTAATTCCTGCATCTCTTGCTACTTGTGATACTGGT
Source organism: Saprospiraceae bacterium UBA1994 (assembly GCA_002335865.1). Taxonomy (GTDB): domain Bacteria; phylum Bacteroidota; class Bacteroidia; order Chitinophagales; family Saprospiraceae; genus UBA1994. The sequence goes on along the minus strand of DDCY01000023.1, from coordinate 82,783 downwards.
ACCATCTTCGTCTTAGCTGAAAGTCCGATAGGCTGACCAATACTTGGCATAGGAGCGATATATACTTTATATAATTCTGAAAATGCGATCCATTTATTATCTGGACTCGGAGTAAACTGGGTCGTATAACTAGTATTGAAAATCGTCTGCATTTCTTTCTTCTCTAGATCATATCTATGGAATGATTTTTTGATCGATCCAAACACATGACCTCCCTTAGTAAGATATACGCCCATACCATCAGAAGTATACATTGGAAAATCACCCTCTGTAGTGATCAATGTACTCTTCCCCCCACTAGACGCCACTTCGTATATACCTGGATCCGTAGCGAATGTGTAGCCCATATGTCCATTCCCTCCTTCTTTCTTATAGATCACTTTTGATCCGTCTAGAGAATAGGATGGGGTACGATACATTCCTTTATCTGAAGTAAGACTAACTGGATTTCCACCTCCAAGCCCTACTTTCTTTACCGCTCCTAAAGACTCATCGTTCCAACTTACAAATACTATATTTTTCCCATCTGGAGAAAAACTAGGTTCCGCTTCTATATCATTGCTATTAGTGAGTTTCTTAGGCTTACCCCATGAATTTCCTTTTTTACCTGCCTTCCAAATACTTCCTAATGCATTGAATACTACCGTCTTTCCATCAGGTGAGGTACGCAGATCTCTTAGCACTTTCGCTGTCATTCGATCACTGTCTACCGCATTTTGAAATTCTAATGTCTTCATCATCTTGTGCTCTACTTCCACTTCGAATGGAATCTCTAACGCATCACCATTCATTGTATTTACTTTATGAATCTTCCCTTGGGCCCAAATAACGATATTCTTGTCGTCAGGCATCCAATCGAATCCGGTATAAATACCAAATACCGTCCACGCTTCTTGCTGATCTTTGCTCAATCCATCAAAAATTGGATAGTCTCTACCCGTAGCAAGATCATGTACAAATAGTACTGACTTGGTCCTCACTCTACGAACATATGCCAGCTTCTTTCCATCATTAGATATCTGTGGGCGACATGCGCCACCAGGACCACCAGTGATTTTCTTAGTCTTACCTGAATTCATATCATATCGCTTCACTACAAATATCTGATCATTAGGATCTTTATTATATTGAAAGAATCCCCCAGGATATAGATCTTCACTGTAGTATAGATATTTTCCGTCAGGAGAAAATACTGGTTCGTTGACATCTTGCTGATCATTTTTACGCTTAGTGATCTGCATACCCTCGCCCCCAGTGATATGATATTGCCACATCTCTCCTGCTCCTAGCGACCTACTCGATGTAAAGTGCTTACGTGCTACGAGATATTGACCATTAGGATGCCATGTAGCATTGTTTAGTAACCTGAATGATTCTTTAGTGATTTGCTTGGCGTCAGAGCCATCTGCTTTCATAAACCAGATGTTATCTCCACCACCTGCATCAGAAGTGAAAGATATATGCTTACCATTTGGACTAAATCTTGGTTGCACTTCCCAAGCTAGACCTGATCTTATCGCTTTAGCTTTACCACCTTCGATAGGCATCATGAATATATCTCCTAACATATCGAAGACAATATTTTCTCCATCTGGACTAACATCGATACTCATCCATGTACCTTCGTTAGTCTTGATAACAGTCATTGACGAATCTCCTGGTGGATGATTGACATCCCATTTCTTGTCGTCAGTCTGGGCTGTGAGAGTAATGTATGCTAATAATGTGAATAGTATGAATATATATTTCATGTGATGTATTTATCTTTTGTAAATATAATACATCTTCCGAAAGGCTTAACCACCTTAATATATTGCTTAGCTATTTAGGATTATGGATTGCGAAAAAAAGTGCTTATTTGGAAATAATGATAGGATAAAAAGTCAAATCCTAACTATTTCGCTCTCTTTGATCCATCCGCTCTCGGTATCCACCGTAACGACTTTGATCCATTCGTCAATTTGATCTACGATCTCTACTTTAGTACCTACCTCTATATCTTTTATAATTGGGCTGCGATCATCAGCTCCTTCATGCATATCATAGTCTTTATTCATTATGATAGCATAATCGTTATTAGTCGCTAGCAACTTCGAAGTACTTCCTAACGCTAATAAAATTCCCAATAATACAGGGGTAATCACTGTAGCAAAAAACGCTTTCTTCTTCAGTTCAGATCGATCAGCTATCCACCAAAAATACACGGCTGCTATCAATCCAATAGCGGCTAGCAAACTCAATATCATCCAAATATTTGCACTCATAGAGCCCGCCAGTAAATTCCACCAATGAATCAAAAACATCTTCTCAACTGGTATAATATCAAAGTCAGTTTCTTCTCTAATGATTGATAAATTATTGTTGGCTTGATTGTGAGCACCGTCTATTTTTAATGCCCTTTCATAATTGAGCGCGGCATTTGCTACATCGTTATTTTCGTGGTATAATCGACCTATATTGTAATAAATATCTGCAGAACTGTGAGATTCTAATGCTTCGAATTTCTCTATGGCTTTTTGATTATCACCTGATTTGGCATTTGTCATTGCCTCTTGCAATATTTGATTGTTCTGCTGCGCTGATCCGAATTGCAAAGCAGAAATCAAAACAATGAATAGAAATGAAAATCGTATCATTATATACATTAATATTATTATGAATCAAAATTAGTAAACTCGTTCGACACACTCATTATAAAATGGTTCGAAAAACTATTTTAAATTATTGCAGTTTAAGGTCTCTTGTAAGGCTACTCTGGAGATCCGCTAGAGTCATTGGCCTTTCAGAGAACCTCCAATTGAATCCATCTAAATTGATGTCTTCATGATTAGTCCCTCGCATAGGTAATATCTGCGATCTAGGACTCGTAAAAAATTTAATGCTTTTAATATCATTCTCAGAAAAAGTAAATCTAATACTACTGCACTCTGTAGAGTTAACACCAATGTATGCTTTGAATTCATCCAACATATAATACAGTGATCTAGCATTACCGATGACGTCCATTGTCTTCAGTTTTCCATCTTCAAATGAAGTAATGATACGTTTACCAGAGATCTGATTATAATAGGTGAGGTCCGCACTATTAGTCATAAATGCTTTTGGATAGACTTCCATCTTGTCTAAATCATCATTCGCTAAGTAAATCTTTATTGTATCTCCAGTGATCTGCGAACTATCTGACCATACCACAGGATCATCCAGTAGCAAAAATAACGAATCACTATCTTGGTATACTAGTGAATCGCATACTGCTTGCAAACTAGATCGCATGATCTGTACATTATCATCAGCTATTAGATAGTTAATTGTATCTACTATACCTAAAGTATCTGTCATATACTCGCTGTACGATTTCAGTATATCTGATGAGATATAGAGTGTATCATTACCAGAAACATTTTGCATCAATGGTCGACCTCCGTCGTTAGTCGCTTTGACGTATCCAGTAGATTCTTGATAGTCAAGGTAATCTGAGAAAATGGAAATTCCTGCTGACGTATCTTGCCAAATCACATCACCAACAGCATAAGCCGTATTCGATTCTTTGTCATAATCGACAGATTCTGCAGATATTATATAAGGTGGATCTGAAATCACAGATTGCCCTTTCACTTTAAACGCCTCTGTCGTCTTATCGTAATCGATACGTTGACCTTTTACTTTACTATTAGCATTTTCGAAAGTCGCATTTCCTATAAGCTCAGCAGACTCCGTCGTTTCATTATAGACAATAATATCTCCTCTACCAATATCTTCCTTGTTCCGATAATAGGCATCACCTTCCAAACGGATTTCTCCCGTTAACTTGGTATATTCAATGCTCTGAGCACTAGCCTCAACATCTATTTCTTCAAACTGTGCATTCTCCTCAAATAAAGCTACTTCGTCATCCATATCATAGAATCCGCTTTCGCAATAGATATCTCTACTTATCTGCTGGATCCTAGTAGGTCCCATAAAGATAGCTCGTTGTTCATCCGTAAGGAAACTCATAGAATCAGCCCTCATCTTCATGTCCTCTCCTTCGATATATACTTCATCATAAAAGAATGCTTGATCATTATCTACATCGTAATACCCTCTTACAGATTGAAGGCTACTCTTTTCCTGGACCATTATCGCTGTATCTTTGTATGAAGCGACCTTAGTCCTTGTATCATAGATCAATAGATCGCTGTATAGCTTATTACTGCCATTCTCTAAAACAACATCATTATATAGATAGGCTATAGAAGAGTCTCCATGGAAATAAAGGCTATCGGCGAAGGTCCTAATAGTATCATTCTGTATGAAGATTACATTGCCCTTAGCCCAAAGGTTATTCCCTATGACTCTTGCTGTATCACAAAACATAAAAAGGCTATCCTTGTACAATTTCACATCTCCAGAGAATATTTGTTCTGGTTCTTCACGTGATAGATCAGTGATACGCGTCTCAGCAAACTTCACAATTAGTCGATCAGTCTTTGACATATCCTGTGCTTCTTCCTGTTGGGCATACGTTCCAACACTCAGCATCATGGCTACTATAGCTAATATAGATTTATAGATATTGATAACTTATTCCTTGTTTCGTAATTATAAACGTCAGGACCCATGTATTTGACTCCTCCGACAAAGATAATTTCTTGTTAAGATTAAAGTAGTTTCTTCTAAGACAATACCATCTCAGCCAGAGACTGTCCTACACCACAGCCAATGGCAACTCCCATCCCTCCTAGTCTAACGCCAACATATAGACCTTTGTCTACTTCCTCGATAATAGGTTCTTTAGTTTCTCCAACTCCCAAAATTCCACTCCATTCATATTCAAATTGAATAGGACGCTTAGTGATTCTCTCTTCTACAAACGACTTAAGATAAGCCTTTAAGTTATCCGTCTGTCCAAATTGGTCAGTATTCTCTTGTTCTGAATATAGATTACGTGCACCTCCGATCAATATTCGATTATCAATTTCTCGGAAATAGACATAGCCTTGATCAAAGTGATAGCAAGATTGCAACGGATTATTTACTAGAAGCTCAGTCACAAATACTTGATTACGAACTGCTTGCAATGCTAATTGAGGGAGTAATACTCGAGATAAGCCATTAGTACAAACAGCGATTTTCGGTGATTCTATTTCTCTAGTGACTAAGTTGACTACCCCTGAGTATACAGATTGTACATCCACACCATTTAGTATATTGACACCTAGTTTTAATGCCTTTCGTTCTAAGCTAGACATCATATGCATAGGGTTAAGTTCCCCTTCGTATTGATTATATATAGCTTTGCTATGAAATGAATCAGAAAGATATTGATCAACTATTGAAAAGCAATCTTTAAGGCCGATAGCATCACTTACCATTTCATTATACTTATTAATGTCGTTTAGTGCTGTTATCTGCGAAACGTCATCTACCTCCAATACTTCTACTCCACCTCTAGATCTATAAGACATATCTTCTAGAGTTACATTAGATTGCAGTAATTTCAAACCAGCCCATCGCATTTTAAGCAAAGCGATCTGATCTTCGTATTTCATATGTACACTATCAGAAATCAACTCAGTGACACTTCCAAAACATGCAAATCCAGCATTTTTAGTACTCGCACCTGAAGGTATAGTAGATCTTTCTAATACCAATACCTTAAGATCTGGCCTGAATTTCTTTACCGCTATTGCTGTCGACAGGCCGACTATACCTGCACCTATAACGACTAAATCATTATCTTCAAAATAGTACTTCTCTTCCCAATACGATAGATTCAATTTTCCATATCTTTGCTTTCAAGTATCAAGATAGTTATATACCTTGAAAACACACTAACATTGAATAGACATAAAAATCAATCCTCGTGATACAAAGAATACAAAGCCTTTTCTTGTTGCTCTCAAGCGCTGCTTTTTGGACAGAATTCGCCTTACCATTTGCTACTACCGATGTAGCTAGTCAAGGCGTAATGAATGACTTGGTATATAATATACACGATAGCCCAGTATTAATAGGATTAACAATTATCGGTGGTTTAGTAACACTTAGCGCTATCTTTTTATTCAATAATAGACCTCTACAAAAAAGACTCTCTTACTTGGGTGTAGTGATGGCTATCCTACTGCCTCTTATTGCATTCTTACTTATTTATAATGAACGCACCGGTGATGCTTTAAGCACTATTAATTACGACTTAGGAATATTCCCTCCTCTCGTGGCTTTGATCTTTGCAGTATTGGCAGGAAGAGCTATTGGTAAAGATGATAAGTTGGTGAAGAGTATGGATAGATTGAGGTAGAACTAATTACGAATGTCGAATTACAAATTCGGAATGATATAGGAGTCGACAACTAATAAAAAATCTTAGCGCTATGGAGATTAAATCTATTCTAAAGAATATCATATGTAGTGCAGCAGCTCCTACCCCAAAGGTATTGGCTAATGAACATTATGTTTATTTGATTTTCTTTATAGAAGATAACTCTGTTCATGATGCTGAGAACAGCCCTTTCAACAAAGTACCTGTAGATCAGATTACTTCTATCCGATTCAATAAATATGCGAAATATCGATTTGGAAATCCTAATGATGAAACAATAGAGGGATATTCTTATGCTGATTTAGGATTAGAACAATTTTGCTTTCAAAAAATCTTAGGATCTGATTGGATTGAAAATCTTAGAGAATTGAGTGCTCTTGAACCTTTTCATAATGACGCCACTTGGGATGAATACCAGCATATCATAATTCCAATGAAAGATTCTTGCTTTGAAGTCATTTGTAAAGACTATACATTGATGAGTAAAACTTGTCAAACTATGAGAGAAGAAGTTTTGCGATTGGCTGAGTTGGTTTAATTAATTACAAATCAACCTTGGGCATTTCGCAGGATGTATTTTATTCTACTCTTCCTCCTGCACTTCATTTCCCAACTTCTTATCTTCTACGTTATCATTGAGAAAATCATTGAGTTTATCGATATTAAAACTAGATTGCATTTCACCAAATTCATTGATTTTGATATCGAAACCTTTGAGTTCATTGTGGACGTTTGGTTTTCCTTGTTTTTTCATTTTCTTTGGCATAGATGCGTTGTATTGTGTTAAGCTTGAGCGGCAGATATGATCTTCTTAATCTCATTCAATCCATCTCTCATTCTAACTAACACTTCATCACGACCTAGCAGTTCCATCATTTCGAAAAGATCTGGACCTTTCATGGTTCCTGATGTTGCCAATCTGAGTACCGGCAAGATTGCTCCAAATGACAATTCGTTGTCACCGATGTAGCCCTTAATAGCACTTTGAGTACTTTCTGCGTCAAATATTTCTAATGTACCAAGTGTCCCTGTGAGAGCTATAAAATGCGGATCATTATCTTCTTTGTACTTTTTACGAATCATCTTGGCATCATATTCTGAAGGCGATCCAAATAGAAAGTCTCCCACTTTAGGAATGTCGCCTATGGTTTCTACCCTTTCTTTCATCAATCCACATGCCTTCGCTAGATATTCGTCGTTATAATCGGCGCTCACTTCTGATCTGATCATGGCCGCTAGGACTTCATTTGCAGTTTTGATGATATATTGCTGATTGTACCATTTAGCTTTATCATAATCGAATCTTGCGCCGCTCTTCACAATACGCTTGATGCTAAATGAATTTACTAATTCATCTAATGAAAATATTTCTTGTTCCGTACCAGGATTCCATCCCAGGAATGCTAAGAAATTGATCACTGCATCTGGTAAAAAGCCAAATTCTCTAAATCCGGAATATAACTCTTCTTCGTTACCTGGATTCCACTCTAATGGAAATACAGGAAGCCCAAACTTAGCTCCATCACGCTTACTCAACTTACCTTTACCTGTGGGCTTGAGTATCAAAGGTAGATGAGAAAACTGTGGTGCTTCCCAACCCATAAACCTATACATCAATACGTGATGTGCAGTACTACTGAGCCACTCCTCTCCTCGGATAACGTGAGAGATTTTCATAAGATGATCGTCTACGATATTCGCTAAATGATAAGTAGGCATTCCGTCACCCTTGAGTATCACTTTATCATCTAAGTCTTGAGTATTGAAAGTTACTTCTCCTCTTACTAAATCAGTGATCATTACATCTTCGTTCGCAGGCATCTTAAGTCGAATCACATATTTGACACCACTTTCCAGTTTTAATTTTAATTCATCAGCAGATAAGGTGAGACCATTTTTCATTTTAACACGAGTCTTAGCGTCATATTTCGCATTGACATCTTGAGTTCGCATCAAATCTAAATCCGCAGGCGTATCCCAAGCATAATAGGCATTACCTTGCTCCACCATTTGAATAGCATATTTAGCATAAAAGTCCTTACGCTCAGATTGACGATAAGGACCATAATCTCCACCAAATCCTGGACCTTCATCGGGAGTCAATCCAAACCAATTCAAAGCCTCTACTATGTAATCTTCTGCTCCAGGTACATATCTATTTTGATCAGTATCTTCTACTCTTAATATAAATGTACCGCCTGCATGCTTTGCAAACAGATAATTGTACAATGCTGTACGTACGCCTCCAATATGTAATGGCCCTGTTGGACTCGGTGCAAATCTTACTCTTACATCACTCATAATGCTATATTCAATCATGAAATTTTAATAGAACTAATATCCAGCCTATTGACAATCTAAATTCAATTATCACCGAAATACATCCAATTCGAGGCCTATTTTCCTAATTTTATATGGTTTACACAAAAAATATTCATCAAAAAGTCACATTTCTTCTGTTCTTGCCGTTATTGAGATGTAAAGTAATCCTATTTAAAGGATAATATCAAATACCTAGATGTACATAATTAAGACTCCGAAGGTCATACGAAAGCTGTTTCCTAACTATTTGTGGAATAAATCTAGAAAGAAGCCTTATGTCTATTTCACTTTCGATGATGGGCCGATACCAAAAGTCACACCTTGGGTTCTTGATACTTTAAAATCGTATGATATGCACGGTACCTTCTTCTGTGTAGGAGATAACGTACGCAAACATAGCAAGATATACAATAGATTAATTGCTGAAGGCCATAGTGTAGGTAACCATAGCTACTCTCATAAATCTGGTTGGGGAAGTGATGTTGAGAAATACTTGGATGATGTAGAGCTATGCAGCTCGTTTGTACAATCAGACCTATATAGACCACCATATGGTAGGCTTAAACCGCTACAAGCTGAAGCGATCAGAGATCAATATCAGATAGTAATGTGGGATGTACTCAGTGGAGATTTTGATCAGAATATCACAGCAGAACAATGCTATCAGAATGTGATCCAAAATTTAAAACCTGGATCAATAATTGTTTTCCATGATAATATCAAATCATTTGTTACTTTGAAAGAAGTACTTCCAAGAGTAATTGAATATTGTCAATCCCGAGGATTATCATCCAAGGGTATTAGATACAATAGGGTCAAGAAGGAACTGGAAATAGCCTAATACAACAAATCAAGGTATTAAATATTTTTTATTCGATTAGGGGAATCTCAATTGAGTAATAAAATCTTAAGTTTCTATATTATATTTATAGCGATCAAGTCAACGTGAGATTTTTCTTTATAGCTAGACTACTTTCCGAGAATTCTTTCTACTTTGATCCTAAGCAAATGAAAGCATGGTGTCAGAAAGGCTATGAATTTGCCGTCAAAAAAATCAAAGAATATAATGCCCGAAAAACAATATAAAAAAATCAATGTACACGGTCATCTACTACCTAATCCGGAGCAGATACCTCAATTCATGAAGGATAAAGGTTACTTCTGGATAGAGAATGACAGGTCCTACATGTGCCAGGGCAATTGGAAAAGACCTATCACAGCACCGAGTTTCTTCTTAGATGAAAAGCTACAGTGGATGGACGATCAGCATATCGATCATATGGTAGTCATCACCCTTTCACAGCTATATGCTAACGGATTACCAAAACAAGCTGCAAAAGATATGCACTCTTGGTACAATGATTATCAAGGACTACTGCAAGCTCAACATAATGATAGACTGACATGTGGCATGGTTATACAGCCAGCATACATGGGCCAAGCACTCAAAGAAATAGAACGTTGCGTCACCAAATTAAAACTAAAAGTACTCTGCCTACCTACACACTATCAAGATCAAGATGGACAATGGCGCAATACTGCACACGAGTCTGTAGATGAGATATGGGAGCTAGCCAACGAACTCGGTTTAGCAGTAGAAGTACATCCATATGATGGTCAGAAGATTATTTCCCTCGAAGATAAGACTTGGAGATTTCACTTGGTATGGATGTGCGCACAGACAGCTGATCATTATCATGATTATACGCTTAGCAATCATCACAATAGATTTCCAAATATCCGAGTATGCTACGCTCACGGTAATCAATATGCCATAATGAATCAAGGCCGAAGACGACAAGGATTTGACGGTCGACCTGATCTCTTTAAAGGAAAGACACATCCTGATAACGCCATCGGACATCCTAATATATTCTTTGATACATTGGTACATGATCCACTATCCCTTGAGATGCTTATCCGTAGACATGGTGTATCACAAATAGTCGCTGGATTAGATGATCCATATCCACTTGGAGAAATGGATGGTATCACGGATGGCTATCCAGGAAAAGTAATCGATGAAGTAGTAGAAAGTGGAGTGATTACCGCATCTGATCGCAAGGAAATTTGGAATGATAATGTGCTTAGGTGGATTGGGAAATGAGAAATAATTCCCAATGACTATTTCCTTAAGGTCGTAACTCGATCTTGAATTTTCAGGCGTAATATAGTTTTCTAATTAATTGAGCTATTAAAATTTTGCATTTATATGATCACACCTGCAGCCTCTTCAAAGGAACAGATATGCCAATCATGCAAGGGCTAATGAATAAAAATAGCTTCAGTTTCATTAATTGATTTTTCTATCATTTTATTAATATTGGTTCACTTCATGTCCTAAATATCTACCATTGAAGGAATTATAGGGATTATGAAATTTTCTTTTCTACAACTTTTAATAATAATTTTACATTTCATCTAGAATCAAAAAACAAGCGGGATTATTCCACTTGCTTTTTTAAATTAAATTTCTGTTTATTTAATAATAATAAACTAATATAATGGTGAATTTTCCTTAACCAAACATACCCCCTAGCTGGTCCACAGCAGCCTGCAACCCACTTGCATCACTACCTCCAGCACTTGCATAAAACGGTTGACCACCTCCGCCACCTTTGATGTTTTTTGCCAGCTCGCTGACCATGTTGCCTGCGTGTAGACCTTTTTCTGTGAGCGCCCTACTTACTGATAGTTGTAGTTGTGGCTTCTCTCCATCAATACCAAATAGGATGACACAATCGCCTATAATTTGCTCGATACTCCCAGCTAGTGATTTAGCAGATTTACTATCGAGTCCTTTAAGAATGGTACGTATTACTTTTACACCATTAATGTCTTCTGCTGACTTAATCAAATCTTCTTTCATGTTTCCAGCCTGGGCAGCCATTAATTTCTCAATCTCTTTTTTCAATACTTTGTTCTCTTCTTGTAGATCTTGTATTCCCGCAGTCAAATCTTTAGGATTCTTAAATAATTCTTTCACTTCTGTGAGTTGACCGATTGCGTCTGATACAAATTTCTCCGCTGCTTCTGCTGTAATCGCTTCGATACGCCTTACCCCTGCCGATATGGCGCTTTCGGATGTAATCTTCATCAATCCTATCTGTCCAGTAGCATCTACGTGACAGCCTCCACAAAGCTCACGGCTAAAGTCTTCGTCGAATGTGATCATACGTACAAACTCTCCGTATTTCTCACCGAAGAGCATCATTGCTCCTGCTTCCTTAGCATCTTGTACAGATATATTTCTATTTTCGATCAGAGATATATTTTCTCTAATTTTTGCATTTACTAATTGCTCTACCTCTTTGAGTTGCTCCTTTGATACTTTCTCAAAATGCGAGAAATCAAATCTGAGATATTCATCTTTTACTAACGATCCTTTTTGTTGAACATGTATACCCAAAACTTGTCTTAGTGCTGCATGTAATAGGTGCGTCGCAGAGTGATTATTTTCGGTCAGTGCTCTTCTTGTAGCATTTATTTTAGCATCTACTAATGTAGACGCATCTGTAGGTAATTCGTTTACAAAGTGAATGATAAGGTCATTCTCTTTTTTCGTATCATAGACTATTATCTTTTGGTCTCCTGCTATAATTTCTCCCTTATCTCCTACTTGTCCTCCTCCCTCTGCATAGAAAGGTGTTTTATCAAGAACCACTTGATAGACAGGCTTACCTTTTTCTTTGAGCGTTCTGTATTTATTAATCTTCGCGTTTTTTACCTCTTGCTCATCATATCCATAAAATTTTACTTCTTCGGTATCGTGCACTGGAACCCAATCTCCAGTCTCTCTTTTACCATCATCACGACCTCTTACTCTTTGCTCTTCTAGTGCTACTTCAAATCCTATATCGTCTATTTGCCATCTATGCTCTTCTGCAATCATACGAGTTAAATCGATAGGAAATCCGTAGGTATCATACAATTCAAATGCTTGCTTTCCAGTCATTTTATTATTCTCTACATCAAGATTTTCGATACGACGAAGTCCTCCAGCTAATGTTCTTAGAAATGATTTTTCCTCTTCCAACACTACTTTCTCTACGAATCCTCTTTGTGCTTCTAACTCAGGGAATACATCCTTGAATTGTTCCGCGAGCATCGGCACTAACTTATTGAGAAACGGCTCATTCATATTTAAAAAAGAGTAGTAATATCTTACAGCTCTTCGTAAAATACGACGAATAACATATCCAGCTCCAGTATTACTTGGAAGTTGGCCATCTGCAATGCTAAATGATACTGCTCTGACGTGATCCACAATTACTCTCATCGCAATGTCTGTCTTTTCATCTTCAGCATACTTATTAGTATATGCAATACCTGACTCTTTTTCTATATATTGAATCATCGGTAAGAAGATATCCGTCTCATAGTTAGACGTCTTAGCTTGCATAGCTAGACACAATCTTTCGAAACCCATTCCTGTATCAATATGTTTTGCAGGTAAATTTTCCAGTGACCTATCCGAATTTCTATTGAATTGAATAAAAACTAGATTCCATATTTCGATCACCATTGGATCATCTATGTTTACTAGATCTCTTCCTGGCACTTTAGCTCTTTCTTCATCTGATCTTAGATCAACATGTAGCTCTGAACAAGGTCCACACGGTCCAGTTTCACCCATTTCCCAAAAGTTATCTTCCTTTCCACAATATAAAATTCTATCTTTTGGTAGGAATTGTCCCCACAATCCTGCAGACTCTTCATCACGTCCAAGTCCTTCATTATCATCTCCACCGAAGACAGTTGCATAAATACGACTAGGATCCAACTTGTACACCTCAGTGAGTAATTCCCAGGCCCAAGAAATCGCCTCAGTCTTGAAATAATCACCAAAAGACCAATTTCCTAGCATTTCGAACATAGTATGATGATAAGAATCACGACCTACTTCTTCTAAATCATTATGTTTCCCTGAGACCCTTAGACACTTTTGTGTATCGGCTACACGTTTTATTGCAGCATCTTTGTTGCCCAAAAAGTAATCTTTAAATTGATTCATACCCGCATTGGTAAACATCAAAGTAGGGTCATTCTTTACTACTATAGGGGCAGAAGGCACAATCTTGTGTCCTTTACCTTTGAAGAAGTCAAAAAATGTTTGACGAATTTGATTGGATGTCATATTACTACTCATGCTGCTTAAAATGCTTTAGAAGTGGTTTAACACTCCATTATTTTATTAATGTCACATATAACTAAAACTAATATGTTCTATAATTTTTTGATAACTTGATAAAGATCAATAATTTAGAGATATAGCATATTTATATATGATAAGTATATTTTTAATTTTACAATGTTTTGGAAAATCGGATGTCAAGGGTTACTTTTGATCAACGTTATAAATCGAACATAAGGATTTTCTATTAATACAAAAGTAGCTAAATATTAAATAATAATTAAGCCTGACACCAATTACAATAGAGGAATTATCGCTGTTTATTCCCCAGAATTGAGACTACAAACACTCACATTAATTCTTTTTAAAAACGATAATCAATTCTTCAAATTGCATAGGTAAATCTAGGTTTTTATTCGAAGTTATTACCTTTAGATAGGAGACAATGAGAAAGGAAAAATACGTCTATAACCAACAGACACTTCAGTTTGAAAAGCTGAGGCTGACATTAAGGGAAAAAATTTTTCGCTTTGCTGGAATTTGCTGTTCAATCATTTTTGTATCAGTAGGCGTGTTCTCATTGGGATATAAATATTTTCCAACTCCGTTGGAGAAAGCTCTAGATAGAGAACTCACTGAGATGGAGTATCATTACTCTAATCTTTCCTCTGACTTTCAAGATATCGCAGCCGATGTAGAAAGACTTCAGCAGAAAGACAAAGATGTGCACCGAATGATCTTCGGAATGGAGCCTATCGATGATGCGATATGGAATGGTGGTATCGGAGGTAGTAAAAGATACAATCACCTAGAAGATTTTGAAAAAACTGGAGAGATGATAACTGAATCTCTTTCTAATGTCGAAAAGCTTAAAAGAAAAATAAGTATCCAGAGCAATTCTCTTGATTCGCTGTTTATCCTCGCGAAGTCAAAAGAAGAGAGATTGGCTTCAATTCCGTCTATAAAGCCTATCCAAGAAAATAAACTCACACGAAAAGTAAAACACTTGTCTGGTTATGGAATCAGACTTCACCCTGTACACAAAGTAAAGAAATTCCATAAAGGAATTGACTTTACTGCTCCAAAGGGAACTGCAATCCAATCTACTGGTAATGGTAAAGTTATCAGAGTAGAGAAAAGAAGAAGTGGGTATGGCACTAATGTGATTATAGATCATGGCTATGGCTTCACATCTTTATATGCCCACATGAAGACAGTAAATGTTAAGAAAGGGCAGAGAGTATCTAAAGGTCAAAAAATAGGAACCGTAGGATCTACGGGTACTTCAACAGCGCCCCACCTTCATTACGAAGTACGTATTAATGGTAAGGCTGTCAATCCAATAGATTACTGTCTAGATGGTCTATCCCCAGAAGAATATAAAGAACTAATAGAAAAAGCAACTGTAGAGAATCAGTCATTTGACTAATCTTCAATAAGAATAAATAGTATTAACTATACTACCAACATAAATAATTAGGAACCTTTACAATAATGCTAGAGCATTACTGATACTCTCCATTTATTTTCTGAAAGATTTTTTATCTGTCCAATCTAGTTAAGCTAAAATAACACTGCTTTCACTCTAATTATTGAAATTGTAAAGGCACAATTGGCATTCATGTTAATTACTTAGTCCATACACCCAATATTTTATTTTACTTTCTCTAGTCTCAATACTGCCAAAAATGCCATTAATCCCATCCCTATCTCCAATGCATCTTCGTCTATATCAAAATTAGGTGTATGAACTGGAGAGGTTATTCCTTTCGCTGAATTACCCGTACCTAATCTGTAAAAGCAAGCATCACTTACTTGAGAGAAATATGAGAAGTCCTCAGCTGTCAATCTCATCGGAAGTTCGACTACGTTTTCTTCACCGAGATAATCGATCATAACTTGGTGTACAAAATCCGTCTCTGCGGCATGATTAATCAAACATGGATATCCTATTTGTATATCTACATCGCAGGATCCACCCATGGACTGAGCAGTATGTTGAGCTATCTTTTTTATATGTTCATGCGCTTGGTAACGCCACTCTTCATTCATTGTTCGAAATGTACCTTCAATACGCACTATATCTGGAATCACATTAGTCGCTCCACCATCACTGTTGATCTTTCCAAATGACAGTACCGATGGTATATTAGGGTTACAATGTCTAGACACGACAGCTTGTAAGGCCTCTAGTATACGCGCTGAAAGTAAAACGGTGTCTATACAATTATGTGGAAGTGCTCCGTGACCTCCAAGACCAGTGACTTTAAGATATATCTCATCCGCAGACGCCATATACATTCCTGATCTATATCCTACCTTGCCAACATCTAGCGGAGGGTGTACATGTTGACCGTAAATTGATATGGGCTTAGGATCTGACAATACTCCTTCTTTGATCATAATTGAAGCCCCGCCTGGCAATTTCTCTTCCCCAGGTTGGAATATTAATCTTACTGTGCCTTTGATACCATCTTTCAATTCCCATAAGATCTTAGCTACACCCATGAGACTGGCAGTATGCACATCGTGACCACAAGCATGCATCTTTCCCTCATTGGTAGACTTGTAAGCCACATCGTTGGCTTCTTGTATAGGAAGTGCATCTATATCTCCTCGAAGAGCGATAGTGGGTCCTTCTTGCCCTCCTTCTATAGTTGCTACAACACCGTGTTCAACCCAACCAGTTGTATGAGGTATTCCTAAATCTGATAGATATTTAGCAATATACTTACCTGTGTTTTCCTCTTCGAATGAGAGTTCAGGGTACATATGTAAGTGCCTACGATGCTTGATGATCTCAGCTTTATATTCTGCCGCTAAATCTTTTATTTCTTGAAGGATATCCATGAATTCTTATTTTTAATTTTAAGATTTAGAGACAATATAATAAACATTACTATGTCAGATTTTTACCTCGATACTGATTTATGTTAAGTAATAACAAATGTACGAAATTCATTCCCTTGGAATCGAACTCTAGCCTATCTTGTCCAAACTGTGGTGCAAGCATGTCTTATAATTCAAAGTATTGTGAAGGACGCGAGCAAAAAAGATCAACTCTCGCCTTAATAATATTGATCTGCTTAAAGATTTTATTACAAACATATCCCATTTAGATGGTCGTCTATTTAAAAGTATCAGACACAAATGAAAGCCTGTATATCTAACCAAATAATATATCGCAAGAGGAAGAAAAATCTTTATAAAAATAAATAAGTTTCATTCTGGTCATTTTAGTTCTACTATTCTTTCTGCTCAACCGTAAAATGAATTGTATAGCATTTGACAAAAGAAATATAGATGGAATCTCTATATTCCATCTATAGAAATTTGCTGTAAAATATGACTCTACCCTATGTTTTTTAATACCTAATTTAAGTGTAGACCAAGAACTTGAATTGCGGCATAGAATATTTAGTGACGTGAGAGAAAATTTTACGAAATTTTTTATTAACAACAAATTTATTTTCCGGAAAATAAAAGGATATGATCTCACAAGAGTATAATCCATATTCTGTGGATTCAGATAGTATTTTTGATAAGCTTAGTCTTATTAAATGGTAAGATTAATTATTCATTAAGTAACTCATCAAAATAGATTAAGATAGAAATAGATTAAGATAGAAATAGAGGTAGTACATATTTTATAAGTAAATTGATCTAGAGAGTGATCTTATTCATATTTTTAAATTGACATTCTAATATCTAATATGTAATCGATTAAGATTTCTTAGGAGTAATACTTGATCGTCCCACACTTCATAATATCGAGCATAATCTTGATTAGTATTGCGCTGTTGCTCATTGGTAAGAGGCAATTTTATATTACTATCTAAAGAAATTACGGCTGACGTAATGTTTGGCATATTTTCATAAGTGCCTTTGCTGGGAATATAGGACACCCAAGTCATTTTACCTATGAATACTTGCCAAGTATGAGATATACTTTTCCAACGAAATCTATTAAGAATTAAGATTAATGGAGACAGCAGTAATATTAATAAACTACTCCAAATATCAAATACTCTTTTCTGTCTTTTGCTATAAGGTTGATCTAATCGATACTGAAGATCTGCGGAATAGTATTCTCCACTATGATTTTTACTATTGCTTCCAATCACACCTATGTATTGATCGCCTCCTATTTTGTATTGATATCTATCTCCTAACGCATTCATAAATGACATGATATCATGATAATTCATATCCTTGGAGCTAAATACAATTTCATCAACCTCATATTCCTGAGCGATTTGAACTAGGTTATCTATCGAACCTACAGTCTTTTCAGATTGCAATTTTTCATTTATCGATACATTGCCTATGAGCTGCAAATTACCACTAGACTTTAAAATCATCTCCTTGATATACGCTGTACTTAATTCCGATGCTGCGATAAGTACATTGAGTTTTGGATTACGACTTAAAGTCCATTTACGACGAATAGATCTATTCCATAATAAGGTAGTAATCCAACAGATAATTAAAGTTGCAGCAGCGCCAATCAGAAGTACTGCTCTACTACTCCGATAAGCCAATGGCAACAGAGCATATATTACTAATATCAATATAGTCCCTATACTAACACCTCGCAATAATGACTTGGCATTACTCACTTTGGAATAATGACCGTAGATGGCTAAACAGAGTACCCATATCAGAGTATAGACAACCAGATTGGCATACATTGGAGTACCCTCGTAATATTCTACATCATTATAATAGTATCTACCCCATAGCCATTTCGCTCCATGAAGATTCGCTAAAATTAACCCTGCATCTACAATTGGATATTTTAGCCGATCCCAAAGCCTCCGTACTAAGCTGATCCCTGCTATAAAATATATGGCCATGGAAAGCATTAATACAAAGAATGATGCGGTTCGACCACTATAATGTTTTTTGACATAGATAATCATAGCATTGTAGAATACCTTAACGTAGTTGACGCTAGATTTCTTTGTGCTTTCTCCTTTATAATGAATTATCTGTGTCTCTGGATAATACAATATCCTATAACCCGATTGCTTGATTCTATATGATAGGTCTATATCTTCTCCATACATAAAAAACGATTCATCTAGCAATCCTGAGTTATCTAAAGCAGATCTTCGCATCAACATAAATGCACCACAGAGCACATCTATATCATGTGTTTTATTTTCATTGAGATAAGTAAGATTATATCCTCCCAAAATTTTACTACTAGGGAACATTGAGGACAAACCCAACAACTTCATCAAACTATTCCATGGTGTTGGAAAGCTACGCTTGCTCTCTGGCAGGAAAGTACCTGTGCCATCTATCATTTTGACACCTAATGCACCTATATCTGATTCTGCTTTCATCCTGGCGACAGACATAGCAAGAGTATATTCTTCTAATACAGTATCAGGATTGAGCAGCAATACAAACTCTCCTTTACTTATCCCTATCCCTTGATTATTACCTTTAGAGAAGCCTGGGTTATTTTTATTGGCAATGATTGTAGTCTGTGGAAAATGATCTCGGATCGCTTCTACACTTCCATCTGAAGAATTATTATCTACAACAACCACTTCTATCGACAATCCATCTAATTGAGACTGATATATAGAATGCAACGTCTGCAGTACAAACTGCCGAACATTATAATTTACTATGATGACGCTGAGACCTATCATATTTAATGTCCTACACTATAGGGTAATCGTGATCTGATACTACGTCCCAGAGTAACTTCGTCTGCATATTCTAACTCTCCACCGAACGCCACACCTCTAGCGATCGTAGTCACCTTAAGTTTATCTAGATCTATAAGCTTAGTGATGTAATAAATCGTGGTTTCTCCTTCTATCGTAGGACTAAGTGCCATAATGAGTTCATCTATCTCTTGCTCTTTAACTCGTTGCACTAATTGATCTATATTAAGCTGATCTGGACCGATTCCATCCATCGGCGATATCACTCCGCCCAAAACATGATATAATCCACTAAATTCTTGAGTTTCCTCAATGGCAATTACATCTCTGATACTTTCTACAATACAGAGTACTTTCCTATTACGTACAGGATTAATACAGATCTCACATTCGTCTAGATCTGAGATATTATGACAATGTACACAATATTTGATTTGCTCCTTGAGTATACCTAATACATTCGCAATCTTCTTGGCTTTGTTCGTCTCATCATCGATCAAATGCAGCGCAAGTCTGAGTGCAGATTTTTTACCTATACTAGGTAGGCTACTGAGGGCATTAACTGTATCTTGCAGGAGTTTGGAGGAAAGATTCAAATTTCTTTAAAGATTGGTGAAAACATGACTAATATATTTCAACGTAAAAATAGGCATTTTGCTTATGACATTAGAGCGGCTATCTCTAATAAGTAACGAAGAATGAATTAGCGAAAGTGTAAATATTACACATAGACCGTTAAAACAATGTCTCCAAAGAACTATTGGCAATACATCATATTAAAGTAATACCATTCACAAAGGTTAGATTATTGCAAAAAAAAGCTGGTGTATTAGCGCTGAAAAGTTAATTTTGGAATCTGATTCGTCCTTTAGAGGGCTTCGAAACAAAATTGAAATATAGAAACAACAATATAATATGGCTGAGATCATAAGAATGCCAAGACTAAGTGATACCATGGAAGAAGGTAACATTGTGTCATGGCTCGTAAAAGAAGGAGATAAAGTATCACCTGGAGATATACTAGCAGAAGTGGAGACCGACAAAGCTACCATGGAACTTGAAAGCTTTAATGAAGGTGTTCTCTTATATATAGGTGTGAAAGAAGGGCCCGTACCTGTAGATGGTATCATTGCCATTATCGGTAAAAAAGGATTTGATTATAAAAAAATGCTTGCAGAGGCAGAAAGTGCACTTCCAGCGGCTGCAAAAGTAGAGGCGGCTCCTGCTCAAACTGAAGCACCAGCGACTCCCGCACCAACGGCCAAAATTGCTTCTGCTCCAATAGAAGTTGTAGAGGCTAATTATATTACTGATAGAGTTCTCGCTAGTCCTCTTGCGCGTAGCTTGGCTGCCGAGAAGGGATACAATCTTGAACAAATTTCAGGTTCTGGAGAAGGTGGACGTATTGTCAAAAGAGATGTAGAGACATATATTCCATCTGAATCGTTAGCAGTAAGTAATGGAAAGCAAGCAACAAGAGCATTAGTAGCAGATATACAATATGGTGATGCTCCGGTATCACAGATGCGTAAGGTAATCGCACGTAGACTCAGCGAGAGCAAGTTTGGAGCACCTCATTTCTATCTCACAGTAGAGATCGATATGGGTAATGCAATGGCTGCTCGTAAGCAGGTTAATGCTCATCCAGATATCAAAATATCATTTAATGATATCATCATAAAAGCTTGTGCAATAGCACTAAGAAAGCATCCGGCGATCAATTCTTCATGGCATGGAGATAAGATTACTTACCATGAAGAGATCAATATCGGTGTGGCTGTAGCTATTCCTGATGGCCTTATGGTACCCGTGGTACGTGATACAGACCTCAAGTCATTGACTCAGATCAATGCTGAAGTAAAAGATCTAGCAGGAAAAGCAAGAAATAAAAAACTATCTACTGAAGAGATGACTGGAAATACTTTCACGATCTCTAATTTAGGAAATTTCGGTATTGAAGAATTTACAGCGATCATCAATCCTCCAGATGCATGTATTCTAGCAGTAGGATCTATAATGCAAAAACCAATTGTAAAAGATGGTGAAATCGTAGTGGGTAATATGATGAAAGTAACACTTTCTTGTGACCATAGAGTCGTAGATGGTGTGACTGGAGCTAATTTCCTTGCGACTGTGAAGGGTATGCTGCAGAGTCCGTTGATGATGCTCGCATAATTCAGCGGAGCTTAATTATAAAGTTCAAGTCCAAGTGTCAAGTTCAAGTGTCAAGTTCAAGTTCAAGTTCAAGTTCAAGTTCAAGTTTAACAAACTAGATTTGGCTTGAGTGGTTTAAATAAAGAATTGAGAATATATTTTTGGAAAGGAGATTCATTTAAAAATGAGTCTCCTTTTTGATTGCATAGTGCTTCACTATATAACTTGATCCATCTGGATGAGTACTATTAGTTTATCATCTAATACTTTTTAATATAGCTCTATTAGATAACTTCAACAGCTATATCTTACATTTGCGGCCCATGTCCATTTCTATATTCAAATATTTTCAAACTGATGTGAGTAGTATTTCTCTTCCTGAGAGATTTACGTTTCCATTTTACTATGATCCACATCCATTAGCCCTAGTGGCAGCGAAAGAATTACAAGATTACCTGTCTGTACAGACTGACTTTACTCACGATTTTGGAATTGATGGCGTTGGTGTGGGGAAGATGTTTGGTGTATTGATAGTTAGAAATGCGGAAAATGAATTGGGCTACATCCAAGCATTCTCTGGAATGATGTCTAGTCAAACTGTAGTGAATGGGTTTGCTCCACCAGTGTATGACATACTTGACCCTGAGAGCTACTTTCAGAAAAAAACGAGAGTACTTGCACTCCTTACCGAAGCAATCCAATCTTTACAAATCGATCCTTCGCGCCAAAGTATGAAAACTCAGTATGAACTAATAGAATCCAACTATTATCAAAAGTTCAAAGAGCAGAAAGCGAAACACAAATCAGATAAGAGAGCTCGAAAACTGATACGAGAGGAAAAACAAAACAACATTCCAGAAGAGGAGTACAAATTTTTACTGACACGTCATAAGCAAGAAAGTCTGAATGCTCAATTTCTTCTACAATCATATGGAGAATACATCGACCAAGAATTAGCGCTTGCCAAAGTAAAGTATTTAACATCATCTATTAAATTGGACGCTCTTAAGCAAAAACGAAAATCGAAATCGAACGCACTACAGCAATGGCTTTTTGATCAATATAACTTCCTCAACATATCTGGAGAAAAACGTAATGTGATTGATATCTTTCGCAATAGAGTGGTAGATGTTCCCCCATCAGGTACTGGAGATTGCGCAGCACCAAAAATGTTACAATATGCATTTTCTAATGGCTTGAATCCTGTAGCTATGGCAGAATTTTGGTGGGGGAAATCCCCTAATTCTGAGGTCAGAAAACATGGCAACTTCTATTCTGCATGCAGAGGTAAGTGTGAACCCGTACTCGGACATATGCTCCAAGGTATTGATGTAGATCCGAATCCTTTTCTCACTAATCAAGCACTAGGAAAGATACTAGAAACCATCTATGAAGATGAGTATATCTGTGTGATCAACAAGCCTACAGAATTTCTATCTGGTCCTGGTAAATATGTCACAGACTCTGTACAAGAACGTATGAAAGACAAATATCCAGAATCAACTGGGCCTTTGATCGTACATAGGTTAGACATGTCAACGTCTGGATTGCTAGTGATCGGTAAGACAAAGGAAATATATACTCAACTACAATTACAATTCGTCAAACGAACGGTCAAAAAAAGATACATAGCCTTACTCGACGGCGTAGTAACGAATGACGAAGGATATATAGATTTACCCTTGCAACTTGATATCAATAATAGGCCTTACCAAAAGGTTGAGTATGAGTTTGGGAAATCTGCTCGAACGCGCTTTGAAGTAATAGAAAGAAAAGCTGGAAAAACTAAAATCTACTTCTACCCTGTCACTGGACGTACGCATCAATTGAGAGTTCATGCTGCACATGTTGATGGATTAAATGCTCCTATTGTAGGTGATGATTTGTATGGAGTGAAAGGCGATCGCTTACATTTACATGCGGAGTCGATTACGTTCACACATCCTGTGACTGGAGAGGAAGTTACATTGAGCGTGGAGGCGGAGTTTTAATCTTTTATAAGTAAGCGTTAGCCACATCATGTTTGTGTCCCTTTGAAAGGACTACATGGATGATGGCATTTGGCAATAATGTTTTTCAACATTACTTAGTCTGCTCTACCGAGATCCTTGTACTATGCATCATACGTAATCTCCAGCCTGTTTCAGTAGGGATTATGAGTGCACTCTCTAACCAATGCCCTTCCCAGACCAAACTGTCACCTTGATAGAAGTCTCCATAATTATCATAAGCGATGTTGATAACATCACCGTATTTCTCAATGATATGGTACTCCATACGGTTGACTCTCTTGGGTAAACTTTCTCGGTCAAGAGATGTTTTCATGAATAGCTTTATACGATCATTATTCCAGATTTCACCGTGCTCGAGTATGTAGAAATCTTTCGTGTAATAATCTAATATTTTGGTAGAATCCATTCCTCCCCAAAGATCATCAAATGATCCTTGGATCAAGCCTTTTGCAGTCCTAGTTTCCTCTTCAGTAATGGTATTTGTAATAATACTTGCTGAACTATCTACGGCAACCTGGGTATTTTGATATGACTCCTGCAATTCATCGTATGCTGCCGACTTATCATAGGCAAAATATAATGAGCCTATAAGGCAAAGTATAAAAAGTGATGCAATTCCAAATGTGCCTTTTGGTGAAGTGATAGACATGGTGGTTGATATTTGATGTTGTATGAAACTCAATATACAACTCTCCGATTACAAATTCATATCACGCATACTCTCAGCTTTATTTCTCTCTAAGAAGGCATCTATTGTTTCAAAATGCTCTCTTACTCGTTTATCTTTAAATTCGAAAACTTTCTCTGCAATCCCTTTTAAGAAATCTCTATCGTGAGAAACTAGTATCAAAGTACCATCAAATGCTAATAAAGCATCCTTGAGTACATCCTTGGATCTGAGGTCAAGGTGATTAGTAGGCTCATCCAGAATCAATAAATTGTTCGGCTCTAACAATAACTTTACCATCGCTAGCCTTGTCTTTTCTCCTCCAGATAGTATGCTTACTTTTTTATCTATATCCTCTCCAGAAAACATAAATCCTCCCAAGAGGTGTTTGATCTGCGTACGTATTTCACCTTTGGCAACTTCATCTACAGTCTCAAACACAGACAACTTAGGATCTAATAATGAAGCTTGATTTTGCGCAAAATACCCAATCTCAATATTGTGACCTATTTGGCATTTACCTTCTACTTCTATCTCTTGCATAATGGCCTTGATCATTGTAGACTTTCCTTCACCATTACGACCTACAAAAGCTATTTTTTCACCACGCTCAATAGTCATACTCGCTTGCTCAAATACGGTATAATCACCATATTTCTTAGTCAGATCTTCGACAATCACAGGGTAATCACCAGATCTTGGAGCGGGAGGAAATCGCAATCTTAGTGATGCGCTATCCACTTCATCTATCTCTACGATCTCTAGTTTCTCTAGCATTCGCTCTACTGAGGATACTTGATTGGTCTTAGAATACGTCCCTTTGAATCGCTCTACAAATCGCTCTTGCTCTGCTATAAATTTCTTCTGTTCTTTAAAAGCTTTCAATTGAGTCTCTCTTCTCTCCTTTCTGAGTTCGATGTAATGTGAATAGCTAGCCTTATAATCATATATACGGCCCATTGTCACTTCAATAGTACGATTCGTAATATTATCAATAAATGCTCTATCGTGCGATATCACCATTACTGCGTTAGCCTTATTGACTAAGAAATCCTCTAGCCAGAGTACCGATTCTATATCGATATGATTGGTAGGCTCATCTAAGAGAATAAGATTTGGCCTCTGTAACAGTATCTTGACTAGTTCTATCCGCATTCTCCAACCACCAGAAAATTCGCTGGTTTGACGATTCATATCCTCTTGCTTAAATCCTAATCCCTTGAGTGCTTTTTCTACTTCCGCTTCGTGATTGACTTCTTCTAGATTGTAAAATCGTTCTCCGATATCTGAAGATTGCTCTATAAGTTTCATGTATTCGTCAGATTCGTAGTCTTTACGTATCATCATTTGCTCATTGAGGTCGTCGAGTTGCTTCTTGAGAGTAAAGTACTCCTTATAGGCTTTTGACGCTTCCTCGGATACTGTACAGTCATCTTCAGTCAGTAGATGCTGTGGTAAATAGCCTATCTTGATGTGCTCTGATTTAATAATTTTACCTCGATTAGCAGTCTGTACACCAGCGATTATTTTCATCATAGTAGACTTCCCTGCACCATTCTTGCCCATAAGAGCGATCTTGTCATTTTCATTGATGACAAATGATACATTTTTGAAGAGTGTATGCCCGCTAAATTCTACAGCTATTCCGTCTACAGATATCATGTTTCGCTACTTTTGGATAATGAGCGGCGAAGGTAGGAAATTCATTAATTATTGATTGTTAATAAATAATTCAATTCTACAAATGTAGAGTAACTTTACAATTTTAAATTACTTTTTACAATACCAACAATCCAATCTCTCTAATGGCGGTCATCGAATCTCCAAACCAAAACAAAGTGAAATCATCTAAGCTTTCTTCATAACTCGATTTCAATTGTCCAAAAGTCATAATAGAACCCTCATCTATTTTAAGGTCTTCTAGATTATCGATTAGCCATTGGCCTTTATCCGAGACCATAGATATTTCATGTGATGAACGTTTATCATGAAATGTCATTTGCATAAACTCAACTTGTAATCCCTTGCTTTCTCCTTGATATATATATACCGTCGGCATATTACCCAACCATACAATCTTAGACGAGGACTTAACTTGAGGAAACGGTTCAGATTCGATACAATTAATAATATAATCATGAGCTATACTGGTCTGAGGAATTTCAAAATCAAACCACTCTTGAAGATCATATTCAAAACAGATACCGTGCATATAATTAAACAATGACTTTCGCAAGCCTTCGCTGAATATCTCATGATCGATACCTGTGCTATCGGTAAACGCCACATCATTATTCGCAAATGTGATATCAGCGTAATGAGGTTCTATACCATAGTCTTTTGGAGACAATCCTACTGGACTATGAGCTGTAAGGGCAAACTGGTGCCAGAATCCAGATTGGATCACACCATTTTCGATTAATTGTCTTACTATTTCCAAACTATCGACAGTTTCTTGAATAGTTTGTGTCGGATATCCATACATCAGATATGCATGTACCATAACTCCTGCTTCGGTAAAATTACAGGTAACCTGAGCAACTTGTTCTACTGTAACTCCTTTTTGGATCAGATCTAACAGTCTCTCAGATGCTACTTCTAATCCTCCAGACACTGCAATACATCCAGATGCTTTCAACAATAGACAAAGATCTCTATTGAAACTTTTTTCGAAACGAATATTTGTCCACCATGTCAATGTAAGTTTACGTCTAACAATCTCGATAGCAACTGCACGCATAAGAGCAGGCGGAGCAGCTTCATCCACAAAATGAAATCCATTTTCGCCAGTCTGTTCGATCATTTCTTCCATGCGATCTACGAGCATACTAGCAGTTACTGGTTCGTATTTACCTATATAATCCAATGAAACATCACAGAAAGTACATTTGCCCCAATAGCATCCATGTGCCATAGTCAATTTGTTCCATCTACCATCGCTCCAAAGGCTATGCATTGGATTTGCGACTTCGATTACTGAAATATACTTATCGAGAAGCAAATCACTATAATCAGGTGTCCCTAGATCTACTTGTTTGTAATCCTGTCTGATAGAGAAGTTATTATATATCACTTCTCCATTTTTTATTAGGAATGTCCTTTTAAAAAATCCAATATTAGAATTACTATCAGTTGGATCTAGCACATTAGAAGCAAGTAATTCTATAGGCAGCTCACCATCATCTAAAGTTATAAAATCGAAAAACTCAAACACTCTTACATCACTAACACTTCTCAATTCAGTATTAGGAAATCCACCACCCATTGCAACTTTTATATCTGGATAATTGGATTGGATATATTTCGCACATCTGAAAGCACTATAAAGATTACCAGGAAAAGGAACTGAGAAACAAATAAGTTTAGGTTGCGTTGCATTCAAATGTGATTTGAGAATTTCCAACGTAATGTCATCAATAAATGAATTTTTTTCTTTCAACGCATCGTATAATTCGTCAAAACTATTGGCACTTCGTCCTAATCTTTCGGCATATCTACTAAACCCAAATTGATCATCTACACATTCTACGATGAAGTCTGATAGATCTTCTAAATATAATGTCGCAATATGTTTTGCATGATCTTGTATTCCCATCGAACCAAATGCCCAATCGGTGTTTTGAATACTTAGTAATCTATTAGCTTGAGGCAAAAAATTATCAGTACAAATCTGTCGTGCAAACGTTTGATTATTACCTTGAAGAAAAAGCACAACCTCATCAATAGTTTGAATGTAATCCTCTCTCAGTGTATAGATCCGAAGTGCATTTTCGCTCAATATAGACTCTCGCTCAATTGCAAAGTCAAATATCTGTCGCAAACCAACACTACTGAACAATGAAAGTATCACTTCGATACCAAGATCAACTTGAAAGTTTGATATTTCCTTTGTCTTTAAAAATCCCTTTAGGTATGCTGTGGCTGGGTATGGTGTATTCAGCTGTGTAAACGGTGGTGTAACAAGAAGTAGATCTGACAAATTTGCTATAAGATTGAGACGTAAAGATAGTAAATCAATGAAAGTAAAATCTCTAATCCAAATTAAGATAAAATTAAGTTAATCATCATTATCAAAGAATTACTTATCACCACATGAATTGCCTTTGTTTATATAAAAAATTCAATAAATGAGAATTAGTAAAATGAATACAAGTAAATATAGTATCTTAATTAATTTGCAAATACAATATAAACTAGAGACTAATGACCAAAGTCGTTATTTTTTAACAAATATTACAAGTGAACTTAATTATCTAAAAAATAACAGAATTTAATTTATTCTTTCTCATTTTTATGTGACATATTATATGAAATATGTCACATAGATGGTTTCAAAAAACGAGATTAAAAATTATTCGAATTATTAACTTTATTCAATTAATTTTACATCATAATCAGAAAATGAGTTTAAAGTAAATTGATTTTGGCCTATTTTTGATTTTTGGAATCAAAATTGCAGTAGAATAATCAATAATCTTTAAATTCCAATTTTAATTTCAATATTGAACAATCCAGTTTAAAAAGTCACTGGAGTAAAATTAACATTATTACTATTATGATGAGTACTACTAAATTAAGAGAACGTATCAGAAAAACTAAAGCTTCTCTAAGAAAGCTAGAATCACGATTAAAAAGTGAACTGAGAGTTGCTGCTGCCGCTAAGAAAAAAGCTGCTGCTGAAAGAATTAAAGCTGCTGCTGCTAGAGCAAAAGCTGCTGCTGACAAAAAAGCTGCTGCCGCTGCTAAGAAAATAGCTGACGCTGCTGCTAAAAAAGAAGCTGCTAAAGCGAGAAAAGCTGCTGTCAGGGCCAAGAAAAGAGAAGCTGCTAAAGCGAGAAAAGCTGCTGCCAGGGCCAAGAAAAGAGAATCTGCTAAAGCGAGAAAAGCTGCTAAAGCTGCTAAGAAAAAGGCTGCTACCGCTAAAAAGAGAGAAGCTGCTAAAGCGAAAAAAGCTGCTGCTGCTGCTGCTAAGAAAACTACAGCAAAGAAAGCTACAGTTAAAAAAGCACCCGCTAAGAAAGCTACAGCAAAGAAAACTGCAGCAAAGAAAGCTACAGCTAAAAAAACTGCAGCAAAGAAAACTGCAGCAAAGAAAGCTACAGCTAAAAAAACACCCGCTAAGAAAGCTACAGCTAAAAAAACACCTGCTAAGAAAGCCACAGCTAAAAAAGCACCCGCTAAGAAAGCACCCGCTAAGAAAGCTACAGCTAAAAAAACACCTGCTAAGAAAACTACAGCAAAAAAAGCTACAGCTAAAAGAAAGACTACTGCAAGAAGAAAGAAGAAGTAATTCGAGATTCTACGAGCAGAAGAATATTGAAATGGCTACCGAGAGGTGGCCATTTCTAGTTTAGATCACTAATCTTAAGCTAAAATTGTTCTAATACCTCCTATCATTTAGGTGCCACTCAAAGATTATCTATTATATCACAAACAAATTAGATGCAATACTTAGCTTTGAGCAAAACTTTCAAACATTATGCTTCATTTCGAAAAGTACCTATCAGATTTTAACAGTACTATCAATATTTGGGAATTTATACTTAATCTCATAATCGTAACCGTCATAGCGTATACGATAAAACTGTTTTACATTAGGTATGGAAGAGCTATTTCAGACAGAAGAAAATTTGCAAACAATTTCATCCCACTAGCGGTGGGAACCTTACTAATTATCGCAGTAATCAAATCATCTATAGCTCTTTCACTTGGTTTAGTAGGTGCATTGTCTATAGTAAGATTTCGATCTGCCATCAAAGATCCTGAAGAACTAACCATGTTATTTTTAATAATAGGTCTTGGATTAATGGGTGGAGCTAATAAACCATTAATGGCAGTAGTTAGTTATTTATTGATCTTACCTATTTTATTTCTCAACTCACGTTTAGCTCAGAACAAAGGAACCGTAACGAACAAATCATTTCTCAATATCAATACCGAATTGACTGATATTTCGGTCCTAAATAAAGCTATAGAACCACTAACCTCATATCTTGAAATCAAACGTGTCGATAGTAATCCAAATGGAATACATGCCAGCTACTATTGCATTATAGATCACCCAGGACAGCTTCAAAATATTTTAGATACTGTCAAAGCAATCGATATCAAAGCAAAAATCTCATTCGTAGAGCAGCCTGACTTATTATTATGATTCTAAAAGGAAATAACTTAAAAAAAATCCAAATACCTTATACATGGCTTTTTGGATTTTTAGGAATAATAGGTCTGATATATTTTATCAACTCTAGAGATCGGGACAAACAACATCCACAAGAGTCCATTGTGTGTGATGCAGAAAATACTTTAGATAAACAATTCGTAAATAGTGGAAATAAATTCTCTAATTCAGCTACACAAAGTAGTGAAGAAAGCTACTCTGGTAATTACTCCAGTAAACTAGACTCTAAACATCAGTATGGTATGAGCTATGTGGTAGAATCACCTACCCCTGGAACTCGATATCATGTGAAAATCAAAAGAAAGTCTAAAAATAGTGTGCATTCTGCTCTTGCTATAAATCTGGATCCAATTAGTGCGGGATACAAACAGAGCAGCACTCCAACTCATATCGATAAAAATGGATGGGAAACACTAGAACTAGAATTCATAATTGATGACCTTACTCACGTCAACAAAGTTTCTATTTTTCCTTATCTCATAAATGATAAAAGCGTCGCCTACTTTGATGATTTGACGATAACGATAAATCCTCTTACACCATATAGAGATTTAAATCATACTCAATTACATTTATACTTAGATCATAAGGCACTTAATAAACTTAACAATAAAAGAAATAAAGCACTTAGTGAAGGATTACTAGTATCAGCCGATGATGACTGGGTCAAAGCTAAATTAACTGAAGATGACAATTATGGCGTAGACGTCAAATTAAGGCTAAAAGGAGATTGGACAGATCACCTCAGAGGAGATTATTGGTCTTACAGAATAAAAATGCCAAGCGATAAGACATGGAATAGAATGCAGACATTTTCATTACAAGATCCTAGTACTAGATCATACTTAGATGAATGGATCTACCATATGGCTTTGGATAAGGTAGATGTCATTACTCCAAGGTATGGGTTTGTTCGTCTTATTCAGAATGACAAAAAGCCCGTACTATATGCTTATGAAGAACACTTCGAAAAACAAATAGCTGAATATCGTAATAGACGTGAAGGAGTAATTTTAAAGCTAAGCGACGAATATCTATGGAGCCAAAGAATGTTGAATAAGCAAGAAGAGAATCCAGATGTATTCGAAACATCGGTCACCAATTCAGATATACTGCCATTTGGAGTAAAGAAAACACTAAATAATCCAAAACTTAAAGAACAGTTTGTACATGCACAAGACTTACTGAATGCCTTCAAGGAAAGAAAAGCAAAGGCAGCGGAAGTATTTGACATGAAACTCTTAGCTAAATACTTTGCGATAACAGATATATTCGATGGTGGCCATGCATTTGTATGGCACAATATGCGCTTCTATTATAATGCCATAACTCGAAAGCTAGAGCCAATAGGTTTTGATGGCTTCACTGAAAATGGAGCATTCAAAGTGTATAACAATTTGTTTTTTGGAGAATTCAAATCAGGAATAGCCAACAATAATTGGAGCGCTTTCTATAACTATATTTACAAAGATCCAGAATTTAATAAATATTATGTCCCTGCACTCAATAAATACAGTGGAGATTTATTTATTAACGAACTTTTACAAGAGAAGGCGGAAGAGGTAACGAAATATGAAAAATTGATCTCAAATTATACTGCTACAAATTATAGCCTCGATAAGTCCAAAATAAGAAAGCGTGCAAGACTTATCAATAAAAATATCCAACCTAGAGACGAAATATCCATTAAAGCATATCGCGATTCAAAAAACTCGGCAACGATTGATGTATCTAATTATCATCCTATTCCAATCGAAATTATTGGTAGCAGTAATGATAAAGAAGCGATAAATAGTGACGCAATAATAACATTTGTAAATAGTAATGCAAGAAATCAACCTCCTCAATATACAACTATTGATGTGGATGCTTCACATCGATTTATACATTATAGATTAGCTGGAAGTGACGATATTTTTTACTCGACAATAAGAAAATGGAGGCACCCTGAAAATTTGATAAGCCGATATGAACCATACCAAAAGCCGGTTATACCTTTTCAAGAAAAGGATTATTCTCTGACAGATAATCAATTGGTTATAAAATCTGGTAAGTATATTATAGATTCTCCTCTTATACTTCCAAAGGGATACACACTCATACTGAGTGAAGGAACAGAGATAGACCTAAGAAACAAATCCTATATGCTTGTATATGGAGCGTTACGATCGATAGGTCATGCTGAATCCACTATCACAATAACATCTAGCGATCAATCAGCTCAGGGAGTTACTTTAATACAGGCGGATAAGAAATCAGTTTTAGCCTATACAACTATTGAAAATCTCAATACTCTAGAAGAAAATGAATGGCAACTGACTGGAGCCATAACTTTCTATGAGTCCGATGTAGATATGGTAAATGTAACTATCAGACATAACCATTGTGAGGACGCATTGAATATTATAAGATCAAAATTCAATATCAGCAAACTTAATATCAATCATACGTTTGCCGATGGTTTCGATAGTGACTTTTGCAAAGGCAGTCTTACGGATTCCTACTTTCATCATACTGGAAATGATGCCGTAGATTACTCAGGGAGTGTAGTTGACATTTCTAATCTGAGATTAGAAAATATTGGCGATAAAGGAATCAGCGCCGGTGAACAAGCTACCATAAAAGCAAACAATGTCTATATCGATGGAGCTTTAATTGGAATCGCCTCCAAAGATCTATCAAGTGTAACAGTGACTGATTTAGATTTGCATAATTGCATTCAAGGGTTAGCAGCGTATCGCAAAAAACCTGAATTTGGTGGAGGAATCATCAACGTTAATAGCTATACAGCTACAAATGTCGAGAGACTCACTCAGAATGATGACGAATCAAGAATATTTCTACCTCAAAAAGAGAATTGAAAATGAGATATGAAATCAAGTATAGAATAGAATTATTGGGTTTAGCTTCAATAGAGGCCGTCATACTTATGCATCCAGCGTCGTTCTCAACTTCATTTCCAGATAGGCAAGTCAATAATATATATCTAGACACACCTAATCTTCATTGCTTCTATCAGAATATAGAGGGCGTTCCTAGAAGACAAAAAATGAGACTGCGCTGGTATGGAAAAATGGATTATCCTCAAAATAATTCCGTCCTAGAGATTAAAAATAAAAATGCAGAACTGGGGTGGAAAGATAGCTTTAAGATTTCTAATAGATCGATAGATACCAAAGAAGAATTGCTCAGTGCTATCGCAGAGCAACCCGTTAGACTGGATACTTTGACTCCTATTTTACATAACTCATATTATAGAAAATATTACATATCTAGCGATGGACTCTTTCGATTAACTATTGACAGTGAGCAGTCGTTCAAGTTACCATTCTCCAATATGGATGCTCTTGATTTAAGTCGCTACCCTATTATAGTAGAATTAAAATATGAAGCTGAATATGCTGAACGAGCAAGAGATATAATGGATTACATCCCATTCCGGCAAACTAAAAACAGTAAATACACTAACGGAGTTACTGAGCTACTGTTTTAATCAAAGGATCAATTTAATACAAAATAATTAAACATGATATTTGGCATTATTTCTATGAAAGGCAATTAAAAATATCAATCTAGTATTATCTCCAACATCATTTTACATATCTTAAACCTTGCAAAATTTTATTACTAAATATAAGAAGGACTTTCGTCTTAATCTCAAATTGGCGCTTCCCTTGATGGCAAGCCAACTAGGGCAAGTAGTAGTTAATTTCGTAGACAATATTATGGTAGCTAAACTGGGACCAGCGGCTCTTGCTGGTGTCTCTTTTGCTAATGCACTGTATGCAATTTGCCTAGTTTTTGGTATAGGTATTAGCTTTGCGCTACCTCCATTGATCTCAGAGGCACAGGGAGCAGTTGATGACAGACGTATCTCGTCTTACTTTAAACATAGCTTGATAGTAAACCTCGCATTTGGAGTGTTTAGTATGATACTTTTGATTGCTTTCATTCCTTTTATGAAATACCTTGGTCAAGATCCTGAGATAATACCTCATGCTGCTGACTATATGTACTATTCGGCATTAGGTATGATTCCTTTTATGATATTTCAAACATTGAGATGTTATAGCGATGGACTCTCCGAAACATTACCCTCTATGATAATAATCATCCTAGGTAATCTGCTCAATGTCATTCTTAATTATCTATTGATTTTTGGGCATTGGGGATTACCTGAGATGGGCGCAGCTGGTGCAGCATTGAGTAGTCTTATATCTAGAGTCTTCATGGTATTCGGTATCCTTATAATATTCAGACATTGGAAAAATCTATGGATCTACCTTAGTGAAGTGAGATTCAATATGTACAAATCATCTTACTTCAAAAAGATACTGAGTCTTGGTATACCCTCTTCGTTTCAGATGACCTTTGAATTGACTGCTTTTTCTGCTGCAGCCATCATTATGGGATTTATCGGTAAGATTGAGCAAGCATCGCATCAAATCGCGATCAATCTAGCGTCGATAACGTTTATGATTGCTACTGGATTAGCTATGGCGTCAACTATCCGAGTAGGCAATCAACTTGGAAAAGGCAATATATCAAAAGTGAAAGATGCTGGCTACTCTGCGATGATCCAAATCACAATATTTATGATAGTTGCTGCTATCGGATTTGTACTTGCAAGACATCTATTACCAACTATATACATGGATAATGCAGAAGTAATATCAATCGCCGCTTATTTGCTGCTCGCAGCAGCTATCTTTCAAATTCCAGATGGTATACAAGTAGTTACCCTTTCGGCACTGAGAGGATTGCAAGATGTCAAAGTACCGACATTCATTACCTTCTTAAGTTACTGGCTCTTAGGTATACCTTGTAGCTATATTCTAGCCATTACTTTGGAGTGGGGGCCAATAGGTGTATGGATAGGACTTATTTTAGGTTTGACTATATCCGCTATATTTCTTAGTTATAGATTTAAGATGTTGACTGACAAATTGGCCAAAAAGCAATAGACTATCCTTACATAGCAGATATGATGATTACACTAGAAAGAAAAATAAAGCAATTATCAATGAAGAGGCATTCAGAAATCTGGGCTTTCGATCTAAGTCTTTACCGACAAAAAAAACTTTATTAGTTACTTTTTAAGCTCAATGAGCACTATCATTTTTATTGTTTCGTAATAACATGATTTGTAGTTATTTACAATACAGATTTTAAACTATCTAACACAATAATACGTTTTAAAAAAAACGCACTTATCTATGAAATCATTTTTTTACACATTATTTTTAGGATGGCTCTCTATAGGCATTCATGCTCAAACTACCTTGAACCTATCCCTTGAACATGATGGGATCAGTAGGGATTATGCGGTCTATATTCCTGATTCTTACACAGGCGACGATGCTGTTCCCCTACTGTTTAACTTTCATGGATTTGGAAGTAATGGATTCGAACAAACCTTTTATGGAGATTTTAGATCAATAGCAGATACTGCAGGATTCATTCTTATACACCCTGAAGGAACTCTAATCAGTGGAAGTGCCCATTGGAATGTTGGCGGTTTCACCGCTGGAAGCACGACAGATGATGTTGGATTTACAAATGCTATGATCGATACGATTTCGGCTAACTACAACATCAATGCAGAAAGAATTTATTCTACAGGTATGTCAAATGGTGGATACTTTAGTTTCCGACTGGCTTGTGAATTGAGTAATCGAATTGCAGCTATAGCATCTGTAACTGGCTCTATGACACCAGAAACACTTTTTGCCTGTAATCCGCAACACGCCATGCCTATGATGCAAATCCACGGCACTACAGATGCCGTAGTCCCCTACGATGGGGGAGTTTTGTGGTCTAAATCTATAGAAGATGTCATGACGTATTGGATAAATTTCAACAATTGTGATGCCGCACCACAAATTAATGAAGTTCCAGATATAAGCCCAAATGACAATTGTACTGCGGACCATTTCATCTATACAAATCCAGATACTGAAATGACAACAGAGCACTTTAAGATTTATGATGGAGGACACACTTGGCCGGGTGCACCCTTTAACTTTGCAGGAACTAACCAAGACTTCAATGCTTCAGATGAGATTTGGAAATTCTTTTCTCGTTATGATATAAATGGATTTAATCCTATTATCACCACAAGTACAAAAGAGCTTGAAATAAATAAACTAAGTGTTTTTCCTAATCCAGCATCTTCTACTATTCAGGTAAGAGGCTTTGTTGAAAAGGCAATGCCCTACAGAATACTAAATAGTACTGGGCAAGAACTGAAAAGCGGTGTTCTTTCAGGCCAAGATCAAATCATTGATCTATCCGCACTGCCAGCTGATCTATATTTGTTAAATACAGGCTTCCAATCTATAAAATTTATGAAGATAAATTAGGCCATAAAAATAACTCAACCAAGCTTTATCCTTGTTTTCCTTTTTAGTAGTAGCCTTTACTAATGACTTATAATTGTGAAAATCAAGTTTACGAGAAGTTTCAAAACTCAACAAGCCGCTCCATCGCCCAGACTTATCCCATGAACCAATAAGAAATGGTTTAATTGCCACTAATGAATCTAATAAAAGATAAGGCAGACGACGAAAGTAATATGATCACGTGCAAATTACTACTCATCCCGGATTTAATCTTCATTAATGATGTACAAAGTAATATAGATGAAATGATAGCATGAACTGAGATGAGTATGTTGGCCTTTCAGTCGATCATAGTTTGTAAGTGATAATTATTCTGAGTTAGCGTCTCGAACAAGGTCTAACGAGCTCTATCTTTTTAAGATGACTTATTTCTACATGTGTTATATCTCCTTCTTAATATTTTTTTGGAGGTTTCTTACTAGGGTTTTTACTTTTCAGCCTCTTATAATATTACCCTACCAAGATTATTTTCGTTTTACGTCTGTATAACGTGACGAATTGTTAAGAAAGTTATAACTGTTCTACTCACATACTAGGTTTATAAAGAAGTCACTTTATAAACCCGCCAAACGGCAGTAGAATTATTGACCTTCTTATTTAAGCAAATTCGTGACCAATACATTATCTATGACAATAATGGTAATCTCTTCTATCCAACAATGTATAATACGTAAAAACAGAATGGTCGACACTTATTAAGTGCAGCCAAAATTTAATATTTATTTCATATTCAATTTACAGCTTCCTCCTCTTAATCTCTCTCTGAATAAATTTCAACTCTCTGCCCATCTCTCCTGTCACAGAAGTATTCTCTTGTGCTCGTCTAATTAGATATGGTATTACTTCTTTCACAGGACCATAAACTACATATTTAGCAACGTTGTATCCTACTTCAGCTAAGTTAAACGTTATCTGATCGCTCATACCATATAGTTGGCTAAAATTAAGGTGAGGGTGCTTCTTATCTAATCCAAGTTGATCAATAAGCTCTGCTTGATAAAGGCTACTCTTTTCGTTGTGGGTGGCACAGCATGAACCTATGGTTTTATAGTTTTCAATGCAGAATTTGATTGCTTCGTCATAGTCTTCATCTGTAGATGATTTATCTTTTTGGATTGGCGATTCGTAGCCCATCTCTTCCGCTCTGCTTCGCTCTTTATCCATATATGCACCTCTGACAAATTTAACTCCAAATAAGTAGCCTTCCTCCTGAGATTTTCGGTAGTCTGATTTGAGCTGCGCGAGCTTATCATGTCTGTATAACTGATAGGTATTATATACTATTACCTTCTCGCGATTATACTTACTCATCATCTCTATAGCAATACGATCTATAGTGACCTGCATCCAACTTTCCTCAGCATCAATAAAAATACATACACCGAATTCATTTCCTTTCTGGCAAATCTGATCTACTCTATCATATAACTTTTGATATGCATTCTGATCTGCATCTGATATTGCATCTGAATTTTGCAATCTTTCCAAGAGCTCATTATCAGCCAGTCCAGATAGCTTACATACTACTACTGGTACAGAATTATTAGCGGCTGCAATTTTGATAGATTGGGCAATCTGTTCTTTTACTTCGTCATGTTCCTCGGGAGTGGATTTAGCTTCTGCTCCATAATCAAGTATCGTGAATGCATTGTTTTCGTATAACTTATCTATGGCTGCCTGACAGTCCAATAATGTCTCACCACCACAGAACTGTTCGTATATAGTCTGCTTGACTGCAAATCTAGCAAAAGGCAGATTGAACTTAACAGCTAGTAGTCCTACAGATGATAGCAACTTAGTGAGCATACTATTACTCATGAGCTTGAATAGTCTAGAGGTCCTTATGAGCTCTTTATTAGATTTATTAGCGAATGCTATTTCTGTATTATCGAAGTTAATAAAGGTCTTCGGAACCGGTTTAGCCATTTGTTGATTATTAGATGGTTAGCTTGAGAATAAGTAATAAAGTTTTTGATATTATTATATACAAATGAAATTTAGCAAATTTTAACTTTCTTTTTTGTATTACCTGACTCTCACTAAGCGGGAAACTTATCCATTATCATGAAATTCTATTCCAGATTTTCCACGACTCATCAGCTTGATCGTATAGCATTGAAAGACCGTTCATAATGGCCGCACCTCGCTTCTCTGCTCGAGTCAAAAATAAAGATTTTTCCGGATTATATACAAGGTCAAATGCGAAATGCGATGCACCAAATGACTTATAAGGAATATCAGGACATTTATCAACATTAGGGCTTGTACCTAGAGGTGTAGTATTAACGATTAATTTATGATCTGCCAAGATTTCAGTATCAAGCTGATCATAAGTAAGATACTTCGAATTGCGAGATACTAGTTTGTACTCTATCCCCATCTGATCTAATACATACTGGCAAGCTTTAGAGGCCCCACCTGTACCGAGAATTAGCGCCTTATCTACATAGGCTCTATCAAGTAATCTATAGAGTGAATTTTCTAATCCATACACATCAGTATTGTAGCCTATAAGTTTACCATCTACAACTTGTACAGTATTGACAGCACCTACAGTTCTGGCGGCATCTGATAGTTCATCTAAGTATGGTATGATTTGTTCTTTGTAAGGTATTGTAACATTGAATCCTAAAATACCACTATCTATCAGTCCTTTTATTCCCTCAATCCGCTCCAATGGATAAGAGATGTACTCAGCATCAATTATTCCTTTTTCTTCAAATTTGACAGCAAAGTAACTTGGTGAAAATGAATACGTAAGTGGGTATCCTATCAATCCATATTTTCTGATCTTATCCACTACTTTCCTTTTCCTTGTATGAGTACTAGCAGTGTGTAAAACATAATTTTAACATCTAAACTCAATGACATATTTTCTATATAAAGGATATCGAACTTAAGCCTCTGCATCATCTGATCTACATTAGACGCATAACCGTATTTCACTTGTCCCCAAGATGTGATGCCGGGTCTTACTTTGAGTAGGTGCTTATAATTCGAAGAGCGTTCCATAATCAAATCTATAAAATGCTGACGTTCTGGACGCGGACCTACCAAAGACATATCACCTCTCAGTACATTCCAAAACTGCGGTATCTCATCGAGTCTCCAAACTCGCATCACCTTGCCCCACTTAGTAATACGACTATCGGAATCGTGAGAAAGTTGTGGTCCAGCATCTTCTGCATTTGTATACATTGATCTAAACTTCAATATCTTAAAAGTCTCTCCATTGATCCCTACTCTATCTTGTTGATATAAAATAGGTCCATCAGAAGAAAATCTCACTCTTATGCCGATATAGATAATCAACGGAAGTAGTATGATCAACGCCACGGCACTCACTGCAAGATCGATTAATCTTTTGATAATCATTTGCCATCTCGGCATTAGTTCTCGCTGCACTTCTATCAGTACCGATCCGAATAAATGATTCATCTTTACTGTACCAAGCATGATATCATACATATCTGGAATTACTTTAATCAGTAGATCATCAGATGCATCGAATAGAATATCAAAAATATCTTGCATTCTATCGTGTTCCGAAGTCTCTACAGCTACAATTACATCGCTGATCTGGTATTTTTCGAGTACATCTTTAATATCAGGAATCTTACCAAGATTGGGTAGTAGATCTTCAATAACATTCTTCGATTTCCCATTACTATCGATAAAACCAACGAATTCGTGCCCCATACTATATGGCCGACTTTTCACTTCCTCGTATAGTTCAACAGCATTCCTATCTCCACCGATGATCAACGTATTGTAATAAACTTTTCCAGCTTTGAGTCGACGCTTAGTATATGTAAGAATGATCATCCTAGAAACTACTGTCAGTCCAAAGTGTAGTAAAAATAATCTTGCGACTGAATTGAAATATGAAGTATACTGTAATACTGAATCATCCATCATTACAGTGAAAAATAATATTAGCACTCCAAAGAATGAAATCCAAAGTGTTCGCTGAAAAGTGGCTAATCTTGAGTATCTGTATACGTCACTATATTTATCAAATATGGTGTACAGCATTTGCCAGATAATGGGAATGAGCACTAAACCATAATAAAGCTTTTGGTCAGCGAATATATTTTCCCAAGTGATCCCTGGTTCTTCTATCTTCTTGCGAAAAGTAAAGAAACAGAACCACGCAATCATAGACATCAGATAGTCTGATAGTCTATATACGGTAAGGCTCATTTGTCTATGTTTCCTATACTTCATCAACGGTCTAGAAGTGTACTAATTTTATATTGTCTAAGTAAACATTGGACGGTAATTCATTACCAGCTGTTATAGCTGAAGCCAACGCTATCGTGTATCTATCAATCTCAACATTACCAACAAACTCTGAAATATCTATATAAATCTTATTCCACTCTTCACTAGGTGCTACCAAAACCGTGTAATCTCTCTGTACAAAGTTGTCTCGATACGTAATCCATCCAGCTAAGAATGGGATTTCGCATTTGTAGTCTATCTCAATGAATGTTGCTGATCCTAAGTTGTTCTGTCTATCATATGTGGCTAGAGTAGTTCTTTCAAACGAACTTGTGTCAGACTCAAATAGTATCTGTGCTGAGCTGTTTCCTGATAGCACAACTTCGGACTGAATAATGATATCTAAACCTTCACCGTCTGTATCATTAGGATCTTCAACAAATATATGATTTCCTTCAAATTCTTCGATAAAATCAAATTTTACATTATCCGAATATTCAAAATTAAGCGGAATGGTCTTCTCCTCTCTTGCTTCTAATGTAGCAGAAGCTTCTATTTGTTTGAAAAATGGATATCTAAGCGCATTACCTACTCCTCCGTTATTTCTTACGCCTGCGAAAATTGAAAATTGCTTTTCTTCACCTGTGATTATCACTGGTACTTTAGCTGGAAGAGGGAATATACCTAGAAAATCAGGTCCATCGAATACCCAAACATCTTTAATATTATGAGTAGGTGCACCCTGTTCTCCATTTGTAATCAAAGTAGGATTATCAAATACCAAGAAACCTGGTATCGGATTTTCATTATCAAATAGCGAACAAGAGCTTAATTGCATCGCTATGCATAAATAGGTTAATAGTCTCAAGCTTTTCATATTAAATATCAAATCACAAATGAACATATCAAACGTTTTGCTCATTTCTCGCACAGTTCTCCAATTTTAAATTATAATGAAGTATTAATAAAACGATTTACAATAGCAATTGTGTTGGTAAATGATGATTATTATTGTCACCTTCGAAATAAATCAGTTCTACTAAAATTTATTGATCTATTATCTAAAATACATCAGAACCGCACCAAATAATGTTATTAGTACAATTAATACTGTAGCCATCTTGATACTATATCTGATATGATTAGAGAAAGTCTCTATTTCTTTTCTAAATTTAGGATATTTAGGCAGTACTTCATTCTTCATCTTCTGAGGATTAAGTAAGTGCTTAGTTTCGAATTCTATCCTATTTCGTACGAGTACCTTGTAAGACTTCATTACTTTAACTCTGAAGTAAACATTGACAAATAACATGGCTATGAATAACCCTATGATGACTGATACTAGTATTTCAAACATTCTTGCTACATTGAAAGGCAAAAGTAAACCAATTTCACAAATACTAGCATTGAAATCTATGTATCTACATTTAGCTATAATGTTGATTATCAGCGTTTTTTCCACAAATCTCGTGGCTCAGGTCGATATTACCTACTATCTACCAGATATCGAATACGATCCAGCTATACCTACACCTAAGTCAGTAATAGGTCATCAAGTAGGCGAATGGCACATCAGCCATGATAAATTAGTGCAATACATGGAAAAACTGGCAGCATCAAGTGATCGAATCATTATACAAGAATATGCCAGGTCACATGAAAATAGGCCACTTCTCAATCTCATCATTACTGCTCCAAAAAATCTTGCTCGTATAGATGAAATCAAGGATATACATAGAAAATTATGTACTCCTAATGAAGCAGATCAAGTAAATACTGCCGACGAACCTATAGTAGTGTACCAAGGCTACTCTATCCATGGCAATGAGTCTAGCGGAGTCAATGCGAGTATGCTCGTAGCCTATTATCTAGCAGCTGGCCAATCACCTGAGGTACTCAACAAGCTAGAGAATGGCATATTCATTATAGATCCAGCCTACAATCCTGATGGTATCAATAGATTTGCAAGTTGGGTCAATAGCCATAAAAGTAAACATCTAGTGAGCGATCCGGCAGATAGAGAATATACCGAAGCATATCCTAGAGGAAGGACCAATCACTATTGGTTTGACCTTAATAGAGATTGGCTACTACTCTCACATCCTGAATCTCAGGGTCGTATCAAAGTATTTCACGATTGGAAACCTAATATCCTTACTGATCATCATGAGATGAATACTAATAGTACTTTCTTTTTTCAGCCAGGTATACCAAGTAGGACCAACCCTAATACACCACAGCGTAATCAAGATTTAACTGAAGAAATTGGACACTTTCACGCACATGCCCTAGATAGTATCAATTCTCTTTACTACACTAAATCTAGCTTTGATGACTATTATTACGGCAAAGGCTCTACTTATCCTGATGCCAATGCCTGTGTAGGAATCTTATTTGAACAAGCTAGCTCTAGAGGACACTTACAAGAATCTGTCAATGGTCTACTTTCATTTCCATTCACAATAAGAAACCAAGTGGTCACATCTCTATCGACTCAAGATGCAGCGATCAGTAAGCGTAAGGAAATGCTTGACTATCAAAGAACATTCTATAAGAACAATATCAAGGATGGTAAAAATAGCATTATAAGAGGATGGCTATATACCGATGTAGATGCATATAAACTCAAGAG
Source organism: Saprospiraceae bacterium UBA1994 (assembly GCA_002335865.1). Lineage (GTDB taxonomy): Bacteria > Bacteroidota > Bacteroidia > Chitinophagales > Saprospiraceae > UBA1994. The sequence goes on along the minus strand of DDCY01000023.1, from coordinate 39,071 downwards.
ATATAACGAGATAATGCTTGCTCATCAGCTCGAAGTATACCCTATCACTAAGGATATGAGATCCAATGGTAAGCTATATAAGGCAAACGAAAGCTACTTCATACCTATGGAGCAGATACAGTCTAAGATGGCTAAGACAATATTCGAAAAAGTAAGAACATTTCCTGATAGTCTATTCTATGATGTGTCCGCTTGGACCATGCCTTTAGCATTTGACCTACAATACTCAGAAGTTAATAAGGGAGATAAATCAAGACTCGAGCTCGGAAAGCGAATGATCGACGCTCAGAGTTTAAAAGGGAAGTTATATCCAGAAGATAAAACTTATGCTTATATATTCGATTGGAATCAATATAAATCCGCCAATGCACTTCTAGCTATCCAAGATGCTGGACTCATCACTAAAATGATACACAAAGAAATAGATGTAGATGTAACAAAAAAAGGCGAAAAACAGAATATGCACTTCGGTCGAGGATCTATCATAGTTCCTCTGCAGAATCAGAATAAAACTGGAAATGAAATTCAAAACATACTTTCTCAGTTAGCCCAAGAAAATGACCTAAATATATTCGCTCTATCTACTGGTATTACAAAGTCCAATATGACACTTGGTAATCCTGATGTAGCAACACTTTACAGACCAAATGTAATGGTTATCGTAGGCGATGGTACTAGTAGTTACGATGCTGGAGAGATTTGGCATACTATGGATCAGAAACTGGGATATCCTCTTACTAAAATGGAAACTAGAGATATCTCTTCAACATCACTAAAAAGATACAATACTATCGTAATGGCTCATGGCTGGTACGGTTCGCTAGATAAAGATCAGGTGGAAGATATATCCAATTGGATAAGACAAGGAAATACTCTCATCACGGTAAGAGGTGGTACAGACTGGGCCGCTAAAAAAGACCTAATTAACCTGAAGCGATACAAAGGTCAGGCTGGTAAAGACAAAGAAGATGAATACCAACCTTATGAAGTGCATCCTGTAAGACGAGGTGCTGGTGTGATAGGTGGAGCTATATTTGAGACCAAAATGGATCTAACGCACCCACTTAGTTATGGTTACGATGATGACATCCTACCCGTCTTCCACAGAGGAACAAATATCTACCACACGACCAACAATCCATATGCGACTCCCCTAAAATATACAGCCTCACCAATATTGTCAGGATATATTCCTAGAGGATTTGATACCAAGATTGCCAATCAAGCTGCCTTGACAGTACACAAACTAGGCAGTGGTAGAGTGATCGCCTTTCAAGATAATCCAAATTTTAGAGGATATTGGTATGGTGGAACTAAACAGTTTTACAATGCTGTATTCTTTGGTGCAGAGATTAGTAGTAGGACAATGGAACCCAAATAAGCATATATATTCGTAACAAACTCGTAGAAAAGTGTAGCGTGGTTTACAAAGCAAACATATGGGCGACTTTTCAAATATGAAGGCCCGACAGATGCAATACATTACCGTATTGGTCGCTTGTAGATAGCGTATTATAATGGAATTGTGATATTCTGAGTACCTTGAGGTAAATATTTAAATTGGATCATATCCTAATTGTTACTCTTAGATAACTTTCGTAACCTTTCGTTGGTTAGAGATGAATCGATTATATTCTTTAATTCAAATTTCGATTTCTTATTCTTGGCTTTTATTATGAACTATGAACCAAGAAGCATACCTTAGATCATCTTACATATCTGTTAAAGCTAAGTGGAAGACGGCGTTTGGTTTAGGTATAGACCAAATTCTATTTTATTAATGAAACTAGAAATTACTGAGCTACATAAGACGTAGTCGTAGTCTCCACATATTCTGTCCTACAATTACCGAATTTGTATCCAGTTATCTTTTTAGTCTTACCTGTTTTTTCAAATTTCATCTCATAAGTATATCTAAGTTTGTTAGTTTTCCAAAGCACAAAATTCTCTTAAAGAAATCATTAAATGTAGGAATAGGCCTCTTAAATGAACAAATCACTGGCCTAAGAAAACGAATTTTCTTGTGATTAAAACTATTTATCACTTTTTTACCAACTTTAAAGTATGAATCAAGTTACTTGTCTTACACTTATAAAATATTCTAGTTTATCTACTAAAATATGGGGCTTTGGTATGATGCAGTTTGCACATAAGCATTTTACCAAGGTTAATGGACTAGAATTTTACAAACTAATGGGCAGTGGTAAAGGAACTGGCTTCAATCCATGGCCTGATTGGTCCACTTATGCCGTACTAACTATATGGAAAAATAAAGCTGCAGCGGATGCATTTATCAATGAAGGAGATCTCTTCAAAAAATACACTCAAAAGGCCAAAAATGTCTGCAACATCTACATGTACAATACTAAAGCACATGGATTGTGGACTGGTAGAAATCCATTTAGAGCTGCAACTGATATAAAGTTAGATACAGAATTAATATGTGTTATAACAAGAGCAACTATCAAGATGTCTAAATTGCGCAAATTTTGGAAGTATGTACCTACATCGAGCAAACCTTTAGAAAATAATACTGACCTAATATATACAAAGGGAATCGGAGAGGTACCTATTATTCAGATGGCTACTTTTAGTGTTTGGAAAAATAAAGAAGCTATAAACGCATTTGCATATAAAAGTCATGAACATACTAAGGCTGTAAAAATGACTAGAGATCTAAAGTGGTATAATGAAGAATTGTTTTCCAGATTTCGACCTTATAAGATGACTGGAAATTGGGATGGCTTGGAATCAATTAATTTGCTATTAAATTAATCAACTTTTTAGGTAATTTTAGAAACTCTTTAAATCACTGATTTTAAATCACTATTCATTAAAGTCCAAATCTATTTAGACTGATATCAATAAGTTATAACAAACATTAATTGTCTTCAAAAATCATTTAGTTCACATCACTTTGGTCTTGCAATAGCCGTCATAAACCCCTTAGAACTGCGCTTTTGCCAAAAATAACTCGGTCTAACAATTTTACCCAAAACAAATGTCACAAATCTTGATTCCATTGATTCTGTCCAATCAATATTTTGCTTTTCCATGCGACTCATCCAGTCTAATATATACGCATCTAAAGTGCCATAAGTGTATGCTTCTTCCATATGCCACCCACTCCTATCCATAAGAATCTTCAAAGTCTCTGGAGTGAAAAGGCCTGTATGCCTTGGACTGTGATAGCCAGCCCAATGAGCACCGTGCAGTTTACGAGTATCTGAGTCAATACAAGGTATCTCAACAATAATTCGTGTCTCATTATGGCTATGCTTCAGTAGTTTGGTTAAAGTCACATGTGGATGATAGTCGTGCTCCATATATTGCCACATCGTTATGGCATCATATTTTTTCTCTTCCGGTATATTTAATAATTCACCAACTTCTAGGTTTATGCTTTTATATTTTTCTGTCTCATCACTCCATCCATGATCTGAGAAATCTATTCCAGTACATTCGATTGATAATTCTTTTTGTACTTCTTTAAGAAAAGTAGGTTTACCACAGCCTACATCTAAAACAGATTTTAGATTTGAAGAAGAATATTTTTTTAAAGTCGCTACTCTACGCTTATCAACTTTGAGCTGGTCAGTATCTACCAATTTCTTATATTTCCCCCATGCAGATCCTCCTCTATAAGACAAGTAATCTTCTCTATAATAACGTTCTATATCTTGCTCTTCTACTCTTGGATTCAGATAGACCATTGAGCAATAATTACATTTGTCAAAATTCCAAATCTCTACTTGAGAAGCCATCATTGTATGCGTCTTCTGAAAACTTGTTGGGTCATCCATTCCACAAGTTGGACAGCAGACTTTTTCTAATCGAAGCATATTAAGAAAGAATTAAATAAGTCACAATAAAAAAAGTCAATTGAGTAAAGTAAAGGTGCAAACTATATTTGACTCCTTTAAGTGGAATCCAATTGTAGCTTATAAGATGTAAAATGAATGCTACGATAAACCAAACAATATAATTTTGCATTGGAACAATATTTTTTTCAAAATGCCAAAAATCTAATCTTCCAGCCATCACTTCCATAAAGATATCTAAGATTACCATAGCCATTGCTCCCGCAACTGCAGTCAAAAATATACTATTAAAAATATTGCGCACTATCATTGAAGTCGCAGATACTAAAACAGCCCAGTACAAACCAATCATATATGGAACTCCTAAAAGCTTTAATCCCATATTGTCACCGTAGTAATACACACCGAATATTTCCCCCGTTGCCACACCTAGTATCTCTACTCCCATGCCTAATACAAATGCAATTACAAAAGTAAATTTAGCCTTTGAAGAACTGAAATCAAGATTAATGATAAGTAGTCCAAAACCTATAAGTAAATTGAGTGGTGTCTTAGGTATAAACCAATCTTCAAACCCTAGTGATATACCAATCAATGCTGATATTACAAATAACCAAATCACCAATATTGAAGCGACCGATATATTAATTTTATGTTTAAATTTATCAAGCATTGGACTTTTGATATTCATGTTCTTTCGTCTTGAATTATTTAGCTAAAGGTCTATCTCGAGATATCAGATCAGATACTATCGCAGCACTCTGAAGGCATAATGGTATACCACCACCAGGATGAACTGATCCACCACAGAAGTAGAGATTTTTAATTTTCTTATTGAAATTTGCATGACGTAGAAATGCAGATAACTTATTGTTGCTCGCAGTTCCATATAATGCCCCTCTATGAGACTGTGTTCTAGATTCTATAAGCCTAGGATCGAGTACGTCTTCTATAACTATTAATGATTCTATATCTACTTTTAGAATTTTATTGATCTTAATAATTATGTTTCTCCTGGCCTCAGCTATCAGAGCATCCCAGTCTTGGCCAAAGTTGCCAGGAGTATTAATCATTACAAACCAATTTTCACTGTCTCGAGGTGCATCGCTAGGGTTAGCTTTTGACGATATATTTATATAAATAGTAGGATCTTCTACTATTGTTTTAGATTTAAATATTTTTTCAAATTCGCCTTTATAATCATCAGCAAACAAAATATTATGTAATGAAAGATTGGGAAATGACTTTGATATGCCCCAGTAAAAAATTAATGCCGAACTACTTTGCTCTTGCGCCAATGTTTTCAAAGGCCAATCCTTTTCAGGCAATAGATGTTTGTATGTCGAAAATACATCCATATTTGAAACAACTATATCGGCAAGTAATTTCTCATTTTCAACATCTACTCCTATAGCAGCTCCATTAGCTTTTATTATCCTTTGGACTTTAGTACCGTAAACAAATGAAACGCCATGACGCTCTGCTAAAGCCACTAAACTGTTGGTAATATTAACCATTCCTCCATTAGGAAAATAAGTGCCTATACCCATCTCCAAATGAGGAATCATCGACATTATACCTGGAGTCTGATAAGGAGAAGAACCATTATAAGTCGCAAACCTATCGAAAATCTGTACTAATTTAGGATTTCTAAATGCCTTGGCATTAATTTTATGCATGCTAGTATTAATACCTAATTTAGGTATACTAGCCATAGCCATAATAGTTTCTTTATTAATAAAACTCGAAATTTTATGAAGAGATCTCTCGATAAAGACAGGAGCTGTTTTTTCGTACTTCAATTTGCTACGTTTAAGATAGCGCTCCACAGAAGTCCTATTTGCATCAAAATTATCTACTAAAGAATCAACAATATTATCAACTCCTGCAGGCATTTGATAAGTCTTCCCATCGTTCCAAAAGTAATTGCAAATCGAATCTTTGATCTGATACGTAAAATGATCTTTAGGTTTTTCACCACACAGTAAGAATAGATCTTCTACAAGCTTAGGTAATGTAAATAGTGAAGGTCCAGCGTCAAATCTATAGTCTCCATGTTGCAAAGTGGTTAATTTTCCGCCAGGATATGAATTAGCCTCATATACTTTGACCTCATACCCTTGCCTAGCCAACCGAATACTCGTGGCTATCCCAGCTATTCCTGCCCCTATTACAATTGCTTTTTGCATATATTTTTAAACATCAAAAAAAATGATTAGTTTTTCAGCCATAAAATTAAACAAAATACTTGTGCACTACTTTTAAAAATGAAACGAATCAAAATGATTCTAATTAAACTACACAATTTAAATAGCATTAAAACGAAAGTGACACAATCATTATAAATGAGTCGCTAAAATAAATCGTCAAATCAATATTCTATAATTGGCACCAAACTGCTACTTTAAAAATTTGAATGTAATAGGTTTCGTATACTTTACTTTTACATTTTTATTCCCTTTCACTCCAAATATCCATAGATTTTTTACCCCATATTTGTTCCCGATTTCTTTGCTGTTGCTCCTATATCTCTTCCTATCTTTATATTAGTAATATTTCCATTCTTATTCACAACAAACCCTACAAGGACAGTACCATCTGTGCCATTCTTTATAGCAAGTAATGATTATTTAAGATATCCAGCAAAATAAAGTTTTTAGATCTCTTTTGGAGTATTCCTATTTCTCAGCCAATACCACAGTATTTCCGTTAAGGGCTAAGTGAGTCAAAATAATATATTTCAATGTTAATAATTTTAGACTGAGTAATTGCCATTCTGTAAAATGAGCTACTTTCATTATAAGACAAAAGCAGAATTATTAAGTTTCGACGATAAGATACACGCCTGACAATCATTAGTGTGATGATCCATAATATTTTAACGATCTTCGCCGCATGAAAAGAGTACAACTTCACAAAGGCAGAGATATATCCATACAGCGTCAACACCCATGGATATTCAGTAGAGCAGTAAAAATAATAGAGCCCATAGAAGAAGGCGATCGTGTGATAGTGAGTGATCACAGAGGCATAGATAGGTGTCAGGGTCATTATCACGACTCTAGTATTATGTTACGTATACTTACAGAAGATATAAATTTAGATGTCCAAGCCTATTGGGATGATACGATTGGAAGAGCCATACACTTGAGAGATTCTCTTGGATTTCCTAATGATAAAACTGATGCTTATCGTCTTATCAATGGTGAAGGGGATCATGCCTCCGGACTGATCGTAGATGTATATGGAGACACTGCAGTGATACAATGTCATACTTATGCCATGCATAGAGAACTCGATCATATAGCTGCTAGTATCAAGCGATTTGGTGAAGGTGTTATCAATTATCTCTATACCAAACCTGTACGTACGCTCAAAGAAAGATATGAAGATGTGGTAAGTGGATATATTAGAGATGAAGGGCCTGAGGTAGTTAAGTTTAGAGAACATGGTATCTTATATGAATCCAATCTTGAATTAGCTCAGAAGACCGGGTTCTTTCTTGATCAAAGAGATAATAGAAAGCTAATTGGATCATTATCGGAAGGAAAGACTGTGATGAATAATTATTGTTATACAGGTGGATTTTCGTTGTGTGCATTGCAAGGAGGCGCTACTAAAGTAAGTTCAGTAGATATTTCTATAAAAGCTATCGAACAGTTGGAAGTATTATTAGATCTCAATGACTGCAATGATGATCGTCATGAGTCAGTAGTCGCTGATGTAAAGAAATATCTTGCTACTGACGATCCAGAAATGTATGATATTGTGATAACTGACCCTCCAGCATTTGCCAAGAGTCTGAAGAAGAGACATTCTGCTGTACAAGCTTATAAAAGGATGAATGCAATGGCTATGCAACATGTCAAGCCCGGAGGAATGTTATTCGCATTTTCATGTTCTCAAGTGGTGGGACGACAACTCTTCTATGATACTCTTGTAGCTGCGGCAATGGAGTCCGGACGAAGTGTACAAGTAATATATCAGTTAGATCAAGGACCTGATCATGCTATAAATATCTTTCATACAGAAGGTCACTATCTTAAGGGGTTGGGGATGGTTGTGAGTTAGTCTAGAAAAATAGAGTTTTAAATTTCAATATCAAAAAAACCTGATTGCTTTCGAGTAGATACAGAAATCGATAATACCTATAAAAAATAAATAAATCGAAAATTCATAAAATTATAATTTAGGCCTACTTGTAAGATAAAGATAGAATAATGAAACACAAGCGATTGCAAGCCCTAGGGTCTCACGGACTAATTCGATATGTGGATTTTCAGTTTTCATTTCACCTGCGATATTAGGAAACCCATTTTCTGCCCATCCTACTATCTCTGGAACGTAGCTCAAAGTCGCTACAAAAAGGGCAACTGAAAGCAAGAGTAATACTTTGTCTGATATTTTTTTCATCCATTGAAAAAAAGATACCATAGCTACTACTCCATATATAACTATCCATATCCATGGATCTGGATCATTATATTGCACCACCGCAAATAGAATGAAGAGAATGGCAAAAATTAACCCTAAATGCTTTTTCATATCCCAATATCAATAGAATAGTCGAACTACCCTAGCAATTTAATCCTATTATATTTTCACATGTTGTATTATCAATATACCTACATTTATGTTGTCATGGTTAATATGAAAAAATGAATCCGAAAAAAATAAAAATAGAATCAAGCTGGAAAGCGGCTTTGAGTGAAGAATTCACCAAACCATACTTCATTGATTTAATTGATGAACTTCTGAACGAAAAAGAAAATGGCAATACCGTTTATCCTCCAAGAGATAAGATATTCCATGCCTTTAAGCGTACTCCGTTGGATGATTTAAAGGCGGTTATCATCGGACAAGACCCATATCATAATCCTAAACAAGCCATGGGCCTCTGTTTTTCAGTACCTAAGACCATTAAGCGTCCACCTTCCTTACTCAATATATACAAAGAACTAAATCGAGATCTAGGATACGAAATACCAATACACGGAGACATTAGCCCTTGGGCAGATCAAGGTGTATTACTACTAAATGCCGTGCTGACGGTAAGGAAAAATGATGCAGGTTCTCATCGTAAGATCGGTTGGCAACAATTTACTGATGCTGTAATATCCTTAATAAGCCAAAAAAAAGAAAATGTCGTTTTTCTACTTTGGGGAAATTTTGCAAAAGGCAAGAAAGCCCTAATAGATGAAAACAAACATTTGATATTGGAGTCTGCACATCCTTCTCCATTAGCAGGCAAAGCATTTCAAGGCAATGGACACTTTAGTAAAACGAATTCTTACTTAATTGAAAACAGGATAGAGCCCATCTATTGGAAGATAGAGAAAAGTACTGAACAGCTTGAGTTAAAGTTTTAAACTTGATAATATTTTTCAAAAAATACGAACTATGATACCATCAAAATTCGTATTTATACTTTGCCATCATACGCTTGTCAATGAACCTAACTAGTCCTTATGCTTTCGCAGTGGGTGTAAAGTTCATAGGTGGAAAAGGAGGCTGACTACTCTCACGTATTTTTCCATTTTGAGCTTCATATTTATTGATATTATCAGCTAAAGCCTTGTGCAATCTTTTAGCATGTTCTGGGCTAAGTATGATTCTTGATTTAACTTTTGCTTTCTGTACATTCGGTACAATGCGGACGAAATCTAATACAAACTCAGAATTAGAATGCGAGATAATCGCTAGGTTAGAATATGTACCCTCAGAAATTTCTTCTGACAATTCGATATTGATTTGATTTCCTTTCTTTTTATTTTCTTCTGCCATGATGGACTTTATTTCAATTTTAATATAAATGCTTTACCGCTCAAAAAGTTGTCATTTCACTAAGCTAGAATAAACTGCCTGTATCATGAATCCTTGTTAGACCAAGATGGTCATAAGCTTTATCTGTAGCTTCTCTACCTCTAGATGTCCTTTGAATAAAACCTTCCATAATCAAAAATGGCTCATGCACTTCTTCAATAGTTCCGCCTTCTTCACCTACTGCAGTAGCAATAGTTGTCAAGCCTACAGGTCCTCCTTTAAACTTCTGAATGATCGCGGATAATATTTTATTGTCCATTTCATCTAATCCGTATTCATCCACGTTTAGTGCTTCTAGACCATATCTACTGATCTCCAAATCGATTTTTCCATCCCCTTTGATCATCGCGAAATCTCTAATCCTACGAAGTAGTGAATTGGCAATACGAGGCGTACCTCTACTACGACCAGCTATCTCTGCCGCTCCATTATCATCTATAGGTACTTCTAATATTTTAGCACTACGCTTGATTATCTTCTTTAATGTAGGTATATCATAGTAATCCAAATGAAAATTGATACCAAATCTTGCCCTCATTGGAGCAGTCAATAGTCCCATTCGAGTTGTAGCTCCTACCAATGTAAATGGACTCAGTTCGATTTGAATACTTCGAGCATTCGGTCCTGTATCGATCATGATATCTATTCGATAATCTTCCATCGCAGAGTAAAGATACTCTTCGACCACATTATTAAGCCTATGTATCTCATCTATAAATAGTACATCTCCTTCTTCCAGATTAGTAAGTAGTCCAGCTAAGTCTCCTGCCTTCTCAAGTACAGGGCCAGAGGTCATCTTCATATTAGCACCCATCTCTGACGCAATAATAAGTGAAAGCGTAGTCTTACCGAGCCCTGGAGGTCCGTGAAGCAACACATGATCTAGAGCTTCCTCACGCATCTTAGCTGCTTTGATGAATATCTCGAGATTATTCACTATCTTTTGTTGACCACTGAAATCAATGAGACCTTTAGGGCGTAATGCCCTGTCCACTTGTTGCTCCTCTGGAGTAAACTGTGATGCAGTAGGATCTAAATTTGGATTCATATGCTAAAGATAGGTAATATCTAGATGATTGCAGCGATTCTGGGCTTACTCTACACTTATAGTCAGAAGTGGTTGTAAAAAAATTCTCAAAATCCAATTGATTGACTTAGGCCAAACAATTAAATCCAAATTCTATTTTTACCTGCCAGCCTTCACTTTTCCGTCTACTACTATCCTATCGTTTCTATTTGCGAGGTCCCATATTGTATGGAATATTAATCGACCCACATTTTGCATTTTATCAAAGTTGATCTTATCTACAGTATCTCCTGGTTGGTGATAATCCTCATGAACACCATTGAAGAAAAATATAGACGGAATCCCTAATCTTGCAAAATTATAATGATCTGATCTGAAGTAATATCTATTTGGATCTTTCTCATCATTGTATTTATAATCGAGCGTAAGGCCTGCGTATGTATTGTTAGCGTTTTCATTGATCTTATGTAAGTCAGTACTTAATCTATCAGATCCTATTACGTAGATATAATTTGGATTGTCTTCGTACTTTTTATCTACTCTTCCTACCATATCGATATTGACATCAGCTACCGTTTTATCTAAATCAAACACTGGATTCTCCGAATAGTAGTATGATCCTAACAATCCTTTTTCCTCTCCAGTGACCAATAGACAAAGCACACTTCTTCGAGGTGACTGTCCCATATTTTTTGAGATAGCTAATGCTTCTGCGATCTCAAGAACAGTAGTAGTTCCTGATCCATTATCGTCAGCACCATTATAGATTACGTCTCCTTTCTTACCGATATGATCATAATGAGCAGACACCACTACGATCTCATCTTTGAGGTCAGTACCTTCAAAAAATCCGAGTATGTTTCTACCTAAAAGAATGGTAGATTTTCTTAGCTGATTTACAGCAAATGTTGGTTTCAGTTGCGCATCGCAGTTCTTACCTTTTTTAGTAATGTACTTTCTAGACTTGATTACTTTTTTGTCTTTGTCTCCGATGATATCCTTTGCCATCGTAGTAGAAATATAAAGGTGATTGGCAAGTTCGGTATTATCTTTTAGTCCATTGGTAAGTGTAACTGTAGGACCTAATAATTTTCTTCGATTTTTGCCTACCATTTCTCTCAAGCCATCTTCTATTATAAGGACCATTCGCACACCATACTTTTTAGCTGCTTTTAGTTTTCTGTCAATATCTCCTGTCCAGCTCGACGGTTCGCTAGTACCTGTCAGCCAGTAGCTGCTATCTTTCTTCATTGGCTCACCTTTATTTATCAGGATTACCTTATCTCTCACTTTTACTTTTTTGTAATCGCTATACTCAGGATCATCTATTCCATAACCTAAATACAGTACTTCTTTTGCTTGAAATGAAGCATTACCCGTCTTATCTGGAAACGCGATAAAATCCTTCGCTCCTTTATAATCGTTGCCATTAATAGTCACTGTATTAGCTTCCCAAGTAGTATAAGTGAATGCAACATCTTGGTAGTAATTTCCATCCATTATCTTAGGGACCCCTAAAGAATTCAAATGACCAGCTATGTACTCCGCGGCTATGTCATTACCAGGATGGCCAGTTTCTCTACCACCAAATTCATCTGAAGCTAAAATAGTAAGATGCTCTCTCATATCTTCTGCTGAAATCGTATTAGCGAGTAATACAGATACATCGCTAGTATCTGTATTATAAACGGCACTAGAGTCAGGGGTATTTACTCCACTCACATACTGAGCCTTCAAATGTAGCGCAAAAAGTAAGGCTGCAGCTATTGATAGTACTTTTGCTATTCTCATGGTATTCATTGTATTATAATGGGAAAAGATTGACTGATATTACTCAAGCCAATCTTTCCAAAATATTGATTGTATTCAATTTTAAACTTAGCACCTCATTTTGTTTACTCTTCTCTTATGCCTCCCTCCTTCAAATTCCGTTTCTAAAAATATTTTTACCATATTAGTCGCTAATCTCTTACTGACATATCTCGCAGGAATAGAAATCGCATTTGCATTATTATGTTGCCGAGCCAACTTAGCTATTTCTGTAGTCCAGCAAAGTGCAGCTCGTACTTTCTGATGCTTATTAGCAGTCATAGAAACTCCATTACCACTACCGCATATCAAGATGCCAAACTTAGCTTTTCTACTCTCAATATCCTCTGCCACAGGATGTACAAAGTCCGGATAATCAACTGATTCTGGCCCATTTGTTCCGTGATCTGTAACCTTGTGTCCTAGCTTCTCTAGATACTTGACTATGTTGTCCTTATATTCGTATCCTGCATGATCACAGCCGATTGATATTTTCATTTCTGTTGTCTTATTATTTGGGTTAAAATGAATCTACTCTAGTTTTTAACAGGTGTTTGCGAAGGCATATATTCCTTCAATAATCCTTCCATCTCTTTTAGGAAATCAGTATCTTCCATTTGTGAAGATATAGACAACAGATCATTTACTGATCTCAGGTCATACCTCATATCATCTCTCCAAGAACTTGCTAACACTTCGCCATCAAGAGACTCATAGAATGTCATGTTTTGATTAGTTGCTATCGCTAATATTCTTATATGCTTCTTAGCATCATCATACTTCTTAGCCCTCACAAGCACATTAATAAATGGTATAATACTCGCATCATAGGTGAAGTTATTGTGGGGAAAAGATTCAAAGTACTTGTTAGCTACTAAAGCTGCTCTTTCGTTATCTCTCATCTCTGTTAATTTAGATGATAACCTAAGCATAATCACCTTCATTGCGGTTACCTCTGCACCATAACTACCATTTACATAGGTATCAACAGTATCAAAGTTACCCCACTTCCACTTGGTCATAACATTATCGAATGTCTTATCTATATCTAATCGTCCACTACCATATAATCCAGGAAGATTTCGATCAGATCCACTATCGAATGGCACTAATCTCAGACCAAGTCCTTCCATCTGCATATAGTCATTCAGACCTAATAGTTTTTCGTTTTTACAAGTCACCGCAAAATAAATAGCTCTATCCGCAAAGTTAGATCCAATTACATCCAAAATAGCTACTTCATCCTTAAGCAAATACCCTTTACTGTCCGAGAATTTAATTGGAATCTTACCTATTCTATTGATAGTATCTGATGCGCTTAATAGGCCATTAGCGATAAGCTTATCCCTATTAGCTGGTATGAATATATTACGTGTGGGTAATGTATTAAACCTATTTCCTGCTCCATCATCTCTAATACTACGCGAATCATTCATATAGTTTAATATAGCTTCTATAGGCGCTTCAGGGTTATTCTCTATCCCCGCTGGAGTTGCGAAATATACTTGATTTTTATTCTTACCTCTATAACCTTCAGCTGGTATTGTCAGCTTTAATGCCGGTGAGTCGTTCACTTTGTTTCTCAGCTTATTAATATACCAATCTACTGCGATCAAACTAAGATTAACTACTCTCACATCTCTACGAATACCTTCTACCTCTTGCGCGTACCAAAGCGGATAAGTATCATTATCTCCATAGGTAAATATGACAGCATTTTCATCAACACTGTTGAGGAAATTCGATGCGTAATCTCTAGAGGCAGTATGATGTGCTCTACTGTGATCATCAAAGTTTTGGAACCCCATAATAACAGGTGCAGACAACACAAGTATTGCTGCCATTCCAGCCGCACCTAGACTTGGCAATGATAGTCGTTCTTTGAATATAGAATATAATGCTGGTACTGCCATTCCTATCCAAATACAGAAAGTCATGAAAGAACCCACTAATACATAATCTCTTTCTCGTGGTTCGTTTGGCGGTTGATTGGAGTAGATAATAATACCCAATCCTGTCATTAAAAAAAGCATCATGATAGCCATAAATTCTTTGGGACTATTTCTTGCATGGAACAGTAATCCGAACAGCCCAAATATCAAGGGTAAGAAGAAATAGTGATTTTTAGATTCATTATTTTTCATAACATCAGTAATGGCATCTTGCTCGTAGTATCCTTCACCAGATCCTGGAAGAACCTTACGCAATAAACTACTTTCATCAAATGCAGATAGTCCTGATTCCCAATGTCCTGCTTTCAGATCCCATGGCTCGTATCCTTGAGAACCGTTTTGCTTACCTACGAAATTCCACATGAAATATCTCCAGTACATCCAGTTAAACTGGTATGAAAACATATATTTCATATTATACATTCCACTTGTCGGCTTGCCTTTATCATTTCCAGTAAGATATTTCTTCCATCTACGGTGTAGCGTTGGTCTACTAGATTCTGTGTGTCCTATTCGAGGGAATGTTATCTGATCTTTACTAGCATATTCATATTCATACTTTTCGTCCACCACTTCATACTTATCTCCTACTAGACCATACCGTGGCGATTTATTAACTTTAATAGGCCTGGCATCAAAGTGCGGTCCTTTTACTAAAGCTCTTTCACCGTATTGTTCTCTGTTGAGATACGGTAATAATCTCATGGCATCACTAGGTACATTCATATTAACAGGTGTATCTGCATTGGCTCTTATAACCACAACTCCTATCGTAGAGAATGCAATCATAATAAGTACCGCTGAGAAACTTAATATATGTAGAAGGTGACTTCCCATACGTCTAGCTAAGCAAAATGCACCAAACGATAAAGCTGCTAATATCAATATAGTAGGGATCAAACCACTGTGAACTCCCATGCCCATACTGTTGACAGTAAATAACTCCATATTAGCCCATATCGTTGGAATACCCACGATAACAATTTTCTGAATAAATCCAATCATGAACACCCCAGCTAGTATACTGAGAATGCCACCTTTGATATTAGGTTCTTTGTATTTTTTGAAATAATATAATAATCCAATAGCCGGAAAAGTCAGTAGGCTCAATAGGTGAACTCCGATTGATAAACCACCGCAAAAGAGTGAAAGCACTAACCACCTATCATTATCTAAATCGTCACTAAGGTAGTACCACTTGACCGCAGACCATAAAGTAAGAGCTGTAAAGAATGTCGACATTGCATATACTTCACCTTCTACTGCTGAAAACCAAATAGAAGATGCGAATGCTGTAGAAAGTCCAGCTACTAGTCCTCCAGCAGCGATAGCTAGATTCTCTCCGTCTGTAGTTTCTCCTTCTCTACCCTTCCAAGAAAGCTTAGTGAGCATGATGGTAACCCAGCAGATCATCATCGCAGCAAGTGCTGTACATAATCCAGACATAAGATTGACTGCAAATGCGATATCAGCAGGGTCATCAGAGAGAATCTCCGCTAACCAAGTAAATATCCTTCCGATCAATACATATAACGGTGCACCTGGAGGGTGAACCACCTGTAGTTTGTACGCTCCTAAAATAAACTCTCCACAATCCCACAAGCTACCTACGCGCTCTACAGACATGAAATAAACCACCATAGCCACAGCTAATACTACTAGCCCTGTAATGTTGGATAATCTTTTTAATGAATTCATATTTTATTCTTTCTATCTATCTGTGTATCACAAACAACAATCATAACCAATACATCATTGTAAAATAGCGTATTACCCATATTCATTTTATAAATATGTAATTATTATAAGAATGAAAACTATACTTAATTATTATTGATAATATGCTGTTGTCATTACCTTGCAAATATATCAAAAACGTTCAGGATTGTCTTATTATTCAATAGTTAGGATAAAACCCATTTTCATGAACGTTAACGATGATTTCAATATACTGAACTAGACATGAAATAGTGCTCCTAGAAACTAATTCCTTCTTACTAATGCGATGATCATGACAGAATTACCACTTCATTACTCCTCTGTTAAGAAATGTAACTCAATGCAACCATCTTATCTATAAATCGTGAATGATAGGCCTATTATTAAGTGTATTCTTAAAGAAATACTTTTTAATGAGAGACATCTTTAAGATAAAAGGGGACTAGAAGCCCAATGTGGAGCAAATCTCCAAGCTGCCATATGGGCCTTACCTTCAAACTGTCGCCCACTTATCAGCTTTCACACCAAAATTACCGTTTAATATAAACCCAGTTCATTAAATTGAGAATTATCCAAATCATCTCACTACCTATTAACATATACGTCAAACTTTCAACCTTACCAAAAACTAAATCTTATCTTTACACCTTAATACTATTAGACAAAACATGTTATTAAAAGCGCTACTCATTGGAGCCTTGGTGTTTTACTTTTTTAGAATAATAAGTAACTCGCCAAAGATCAAACAAGCACCTACGAAATCTAAAATCAAGAAAAAGGGTGATCAAGATGATTATATTGACTACGAAGAAGTAGACTAGACATTATTATCCAAGGCTTTTCAAGGTCTAACACTGCCATTACTTTATACAATATTGAGCGAAAGACAACCTCTAAATATGAAAGAAAATATCTCAGATTGGATCATCGAACGTAATCATCAGTATCTTGTACTCAATAAGCCTGCAGGAATACCTACACAATCAGATAAAACCAATGATGCAGATCTTCTAACTGCTACTCAAGCGTACGCCAAGTCTGATCTTAAATTGATCAATAGACTAGATAGACCTGTAAGTGGATGTGTAATTTTAGCGAAATCTAAAAATGCAACAGTACATCTCAGCAACTCAAAAAAGATAGTCAAAACTTATCTCGCCATAGTAGAACCTTCACTGCCTAAAGAGAACGATACAATCGTGGCATACCTTACCAAAGGAAAAACAAACAAAGCTTACCTCAGCGAAGTAGAAAAAGAAGGCTATCGAAAGGCTGAAATGAGCTATAAGCTAATACATACTTTTGATAAATATCAGTTAGTAGAGATTGAATTGCACTCTGGTAGATTTCATCAGATACGAGTAATGCTCTCTCACCTTGGATGTCGAGTCAAAGGTGATGTCAAATATGGTGCACGCAGAGCCAACAAAGATCGATCTATCGGATTACACGCCTGGAAAATAGCATTAGATCATCCAGTGCATGGCAAGATGGAACATTATACATCACCCCTACCTGATAATGATACTATCTGGAAATTGGCTGGAGACATATTGAAATAAAGAACTCTCTTAAACTCCTAATTTCTCAATCACATATCACCTATACTTACAACAATGGAAGCGAAAAGAACAGACGTAAATTCACTTGGAGAATTTGGCTTAATTGATCATCTTACTAAGACATTTAAGAGTACACAAAAGAGTACTAAAAAAGGTGTTGGTGATGATGCTGCAGTGATGGAATTCGGTAATCTTCAAACAGTGATATCTACAGATATGCTTGTTGAAGGCATTCATTTTGATCTTGCTTATACACCCTTGAAGCATCTTGGGTATAAATCTATCATGGTCAATCTTTCGGATATATATGCCATGAATGCAATACCTAGTCAGATAACTGTATCTATTGCTATATCGAACAGATTTTCTGTAGAGGCAATGGAAGAGTTGTACGCCGGTATACACAAAGCATGTGAGCTATATGATGTAGATCTCGTAGGTGGAGATATGACATCATCACCTACAGGACTAGTAATAAGTATCACCGCTATAGGTTCTGCTCAAGCAGATAAAATCGTTTATAGATCTGGCGCTAAGAAAGGTGATATACTATGTGTAACTGGTGATCTTGGTTCTGCATATTTAGGCCTGCAAATATTGGAGCGTGAAAAACAAATCTATCAAGAATCACCGGAAGTTCAACCAGATCTAGAAGAACAACCATATCTAATCGAACGTCAACTCAAACCAGAGGCTCGTAAAGATGTAATCGATTATATGGCAAAAAACAATTTAATACCCACTGCTATGATCGACGTCTCAGATGGATTAGCTTCTGAAGTATTTCACCTCTGCAAAGAGTCTGGATTAGGCGCATTTATCGAAGAATCAAAAGTACCTCTGCACCCAAGTACAGAAGAGATGGCCATCAAGTTCAACATGGATCCTATCACTTGTGCTCTCAGCGGTGGTGAAGACTACGAATTGTTATTTACAATAAGTGAAGAAGATTTAGAGAAAGTTAGGTATATGCCGGACGTATTTATCATCGGTGAAATGGCGGCTAAGAAAGATGGCATTACGCTTCATAGTAGTGGTGGCAATATACATCCATTAAAAGCTCAAGGTTGGAAACATTTTGGGAATGAATAAACTAAAGAAGAACAAGATACTTACGTGGTAGGACTGAAATAACCTATGTTAGAATGTACCGGTTTGTCAGTTTAATTTACACTTTCAAAACTCACATCAACGACCTACATATAGATCATAAGAGTACGCAGGTAGATTATATCCAGCATATTAGTAGGCAAACCTTGCGTTATCCCATTCTCCAATGCCATCATTAGTCAATATACTCAGGTCAAATACTAAGTATCTATAAAATGCATTTCAAAGTCTGATCTCAGCTACCAGTACTTAGCCGTTTATAATTCGATATCTATATCAGATATACAGCTATTACTCAATAGTTGCTTATACTTCTTTATCACCTTTGTATCTTGTCCTTTGGTAGCAAGGCTCACTAGCAGAAAACTAACAATATTTATAATGTACTTTTTCATACTAACTTTTTAGTGCTACATTCGTTTTTTTGAATATTATTAAACTATTCACTATGCAAAAAGTATCTGTATTCTGTGCCTCTTCCTCTAGGGTAGATGCTAAATATCTCAACTCAGCCACGGAGCTAGGTCACATATTTTGCGAAGAAGAAATTACTCTGGTATATGGTGGCGGTAGTGCGGGTCTCATGGGTGCCATAGCTGATTCGATGCTTGACAAAGGTGGCGAAGTGATTGGTGTCATTCCAGAATTCATGAAAGAAGTAGAATGGGATCATAAGTCCGTAGAAGATATGCGTACCACTGAAAGCATGGCTACTCGCAAGCAGACATTCTGGGATATCAGTGATGGACTAGTAGCACTTCCTGGAGGTGTAGGTACTATAGAAGAAGTAGTTGAGGCTATCAGCCTATTACGATTAAAACGGATGACTATGCCGATGATAATTGTCAACCTTAATGGATATTTTGATCCATTCATTGAGATGCTGAATAGATGTATAGACGAAAAATTTATGAATCAATCCGATCGTACGCTTTGGCAAGTGACAGCGACCGTAGCAGATGTTGTACCTTTACTCAAGAGATTATGGAAACAAAATACTTGAAATCATATTTTCAAAAAGATGGCATAGAAGCTGGCTGTGATGAGGCTGGCAGGGGATGTCTTGCTGGCCCTGTATATGCCGCAGCTGTGATCTTGCCCAAAAAATTTAAACACAAGCTACTAGACGACTCTAAGAAGCTCACACACGCACAAAGGCTAGAATTACGCACAGTAATAGAAAAAAAAGCAATCTCGTACTCTATCGCTCGACTTACTCACAAAGAAATAGATAGATACAACATCCTCAATGCATCATTAAAAGCAATGTACAAAGCTGTAAAATCTCTAGATACAAGGCCTACAAGATTACTTATTGATGGCAATAGATTTATAGATAACGCTAATATACCACACCATTGCATCATCAAAGGGGATAGTATATATGCAAGTATCGCTGCTGCATCGATCTTAGCTAAAACCTATCGTGATGAATACATGGAAAAGCTACACAAAAAATTTCCACATTACGCTTGGGATCGTAACAAGGGCTACCCTACTAAAGCGCACAGAACTGCAATACATGAGAATGGTGCTTGTATTTACCATCGTAAAAGTTTTAGATTGTATCCTGATCAAGAAAAATCTCCCCTTCTAAAGAAAAAATAAGACTTATAGAGTCGCTATTTAGAGATTTAGAGAGCTTAAACGGTCCTCATAGAAATTGTAACACACTAGGAAAACTACAAGTTATGTAGATAGCAATTTAAAATAAGTCTACTCTAAAAATCTATTCCCTCAAAGTTCGAAATCTAGAAACTCCGCGCCTATGTGAGAAACGGATTACTTCTACGCTCTTTCCCAATTGTCGTAATCTCTCCATGCCCAGAATAGACCACAACTTTATCATCAAGTTTTAATAACTGTGTCGTAATGGAATCTATAAGCGTTTTGAAATCTCCACCGGGGAGATCCGTACGACCTATGCTTCCATCGAAGAGTACGTCTCCAGCAATAAGCTGCATAGACTCATGATTGTAAAGTGATATACTCGCTGGAGAATGACCAGGAGTAAAAAGTACTTTTAGCGACGTATTTCCAAAGGTAAGGATATCATCTTGAGCTAAAAATATCTTAATATCTGGAGAACGCAAATAAGATATACCATACATCTGACTCACTGTAGGTTGGGCATCTAACACGATCTGTTCTCCAGCGTGGCTAGACAAAGATAAACCATAACGATCAGAAACGAACTTATTACCCAATACATGATCTATATGACAGTGTGTATTCAATAAGTGCACTGGCACAAGCGCGTGCTGAGCAATAAAATCTGTGAGCTGCGTTTGCTCTTCTTCTGTATAACAACCCGGATCTACAATGATACAGTCCTTTGTCTCATCATACAACACATATGTATTCTCACTAAATGGATTGAATGTGAAAGTCGCTATATTCATTGAATTTATTTACAGATTTGTTCTTTGAGGAATTGATATGCTTGTGCAAAAAACTCTTCACGAGTTTGGGCGTATTCAGCACTACTATAAATATTTGTATGACCCCCACCCTCAACAGTTACTAGATCATTCTTAAGCCCTATTTCTTGGCATCTATCGAATATAGCTTTACTTCCATAAAGATCGAAATTTATAGGGATAAGTACATTAGGCATACCTACTGTATACTGCACTACCTCATCGGCATCACCGTGAACACTAAATATTGGTGGATCTGTAGGATCTAAAAAATCCAATTTATACACTGCCCCTGAGAGATTTACTATACCTTTTACTGTATAGTCATAAGATTGATTCTCTGTGCTTCCTGTATTACCTGCAATTCCTCCATTATTATCAATCACACTTCTAAGAAAATCGTTATCAATATCAGAGTCATCAACTGCGCCAGCCATTAATGCTGTTAATGCCCCTGCAGAAAGGCCGCCAATGTAAATCTGATCTGGGTCAATATTCATATCATTACCTAGATCAGCACTCATCTTGAAGTGTCTAATCGCTGCTTTCATATCAGCCGCAGCTTTCACAGCTGTATTTATCATGATAGTTGAATCAGGCAATGGGAAAATAGAAGCTAATATCCTATAGTCAATAGACGCTGATACATAACCGAGCTTAGCACTTTTTCTAGCTAAAAAATGTGTTTGCTCTCTATCACCTGCGATAAATGCTCCACCAAATGCCCATATCATTACTGGTCTTTTATTAAGTGTATCAGTCCCTACAGCAGGCATATATACATCCATGAATAGATCGTTAGGATGAGCAGTCTGTTGGTTTTTCTCTGCATACATGACAGTCATGCTATCTAACTCTTCGAATATTGGAGATATATATCTTTCAGTATCACAGATTGTTTCTATCTCAGGCTCTTGCTCCATGTCCTGAGGAGCCACCATTGGATCTTCTGCACAAGAAAACATTAATAATGTTGCGACTAACGTAAAAAGATGATTCAATTTCATAATATTTTAATTTAGAATAACACTGTATTTAGATAAGCTGAATAAAATTAGATCATGGACGTATTTATACAAATTACGTTTTAAAATGCTTCTAATGTCTAATAGTTAAATATAAAAACTAATGATACAAACCTAAAGGCCTCTATAATTCGTCAATTAATAAGACTAAGTATATTCAATGTAATATAATCATAGTACTTTACTTTGAAGCAATATAGATAGTATTATAGCAATGATTGTTTAAAACCCTAGCTGCAAACCTACCTTTACACTAGATACATTAGTTGTGGTAATAGAAAAACCCGATAAAATGTTTTCAGTACTCATGTAAAAGTCCACAAATCCTATATGAAACATAGTATTGAGTGGAATAAGTATTGGACTATTAGATGATATACCATATCCTGTACCGATTGAAAACCAAGGCAGTGTTTTGTATTGGCAGTTGACTGATAATAAATAACGACTATTTATAGTATTGCTTGCCCTATAATAATTTGTACCTAGTGTAAGTTTTGGACTCATTTGATATCTTGTGCTGAGCTGTATCCTAGCGCCTACAGATGTGGAGTACCCTTCATTACTTTCTTCAAAATCTAAAAGATTATAGAGGCTGTCCTCAAGCACTACTTCTTGATCATCATCTATGTAGTCTAGTATATCCACTCCTTCAAAAGTATTGTCACCTTTGCTTTTATAGTTGATCACTTCTTTGTTCCAAGATATTTTTCCCAAGTCTAGTATACTAGCAGATATATTAAATTTATCATTTACTTTCCAATCCAAACCAAAGTCAAAAGCCAATCCAATATTGTCTCCCAAGAAATTAGAGAATAGCTCATCTAAAAGCTTATCCGCATCAATATCAACATCCTTTATTCCGTTGTAATCTAAAATACCCGTTGTATTCAAGACATAGTCACTCTCTACTCTTAGTTGATATATTTCCTCTTCCGTAGTTAACTTAATAGACGCATTATCAGTCGAGATATCATTAATACCTGACAGTAATTTAATCCTTGCTCCCAATGTTATATTACTCATTTGGTATGACGCTCCTATATAGACTTCGTGGTATGATTGCAATAGTAGCTCAGGTCCGACGTCAAGTGTCTCCCCGATGTAAGGCGCATTACCATTAGCTGCTAGTAAGAAGATATCCTTGGTATAATTTATTGATCCTTGATAATACCAATTGTAACCTGTAGATAACTGCCATTTACCCATATTCAAACCTACTCCGATAAAATTGACAGCCATATTTCCTGTAACGTAATTGATGTCGTTAACATCCTCCATCCCTTCTTTAAGTTTCAGTTCATTAAGTCCTCCATTTTCTATTAACAGATCTCCAATAGCGACCCCATTAGTGAAAGCACCAGCAGAAATTCCGGGTAAGTCGAATACTAAATTATTACTAAAACGAAAAGCTGGATTGACATCGGTACGCGCGTAAACACTATCCATCATGTGAATAGAAATATCCTGACCAATCGCCGAAAACCGAACAAGTACAATTACTATTATTGTCGATATTACTCTATACATCAATATACTTCTATTCTAGTTTTCCAAATTTAATATAGCTCCGAGCTTAAAGTCTATTTCATAATCACTATAGAACCATAAATAGTCGTCAGATACGTTCTTACTATCAATATAAGCAACAAGAACAATACGTTTCCCCTCTTTAATGGTATTAATTCTATCCTTTGGTAAGTTTACATACTCAATAGTAGTTTCTCCATTGACGGTCCTCCCATCGGCTCCAAGCATAGCAGCATCTAGTATTATACCATCTCCTTCAAAAATCACATCTATTGGGTTATTTTGAGCGTTAAGTATTACCGCCTGTACATTCACCGTAGACGGAAAATCATTTCTCACTACAAATTTGAATTCTGCACTATTTACATCTTCCACTTCATTGAGATCAAAATCCAAAGTATCAGAAATTACTAACTCATTGACAATACCATTGAGCGGAAGATCTACAGATACATCTATTCGAAAGTAACTCTCTTTATTGAGAAAGCCACTTATCGTTGGGTCAGCATCTGGATTAGCTAACGCATCGATATCATAATTTACTGAAGCTACTTTGTCAATAAATATCTGCTGAATATTGGAATTGCTTTTATTGAAGTCAAAACTCGTTTCTTTGACTTCACCAACTTCATCCAGACTAGGATAATCAAATGCGACACCTTCTTCTATGAGGCCACTCTCTATATCGTATATTGTACCATTAATGGTTTTGAACTGTAATTTTTGAAATTCAGTTTTCACTGGAAAACCGAAAGAATTTTCTACACGAACACTTACTTTAGGATCTTCAAACTCTAGTCCACCACTAATCCACTTATCAAATAGACCTACCTCTATAATATCACCTTGAATATCAAAAATACGCTCGCCAAAGTATCCTTCAACATATTCAAAATTAAGAAAATCCAACTTCATAGCAGTAGCAGTCATATCTATAGTATTTCCTTCGCTATCCACTGCAGTATATATAAAACTTAATGCATTGTCTACTGGTAAGAAAAGGTAGTCATCCAATGATACTGATACAGTATTGTAGACATCGGCTTCATCGAGTCTCGGTGGCACCGTATAAGTTCTAGTAAATGGTTCTCCTCCTAATGTAAATTCAGGTATAGTTATCGTAAATATTACATCATCATCTGATGCATGTTGTAACTTAAAGAATACATTATTATCTTGAAAAATAGCCTTCCTTATCTCGTTATCTGCAAAAGCATCAGTAAGGGAAGCCAAAGACTCCAAACTCCATATAGAGTTAGGGCCAACTATTGGAACATCAATAATAACAGGGAAGACAGGAAAAATATCATCTGCATCTTGTCTTATAACTTCACTTCTATACTTGATTGTTACTTGGCCATTAGGAGCTATTACTATTGAAGTAAGGCCATTTAATCTTTCCGAAACAGAATCTAATGTCAATTGTGTATTGATCAAAGAAATAGCCACGCTTACATCAGAAACAAAATCAGCATCACTAATATCTTCTACATCTGAGCAAGATGATAATATAATTATCATCATGGCATATATATATAAGCATATAAATCTCGTCATAGTATGGTATTGTATGATCACTATATAAATAATAGACACTTACGAAACGCTGCAACATCTAGTAGATATCTAGATATATCGTCTACTTAACTCTTTTTCAAATCGAATTCTTGTCCTTTTTCTGATATAATCACATCTCCAAGTCCAAAATTTTTAAACTATTTCTAAAACTCAAGTTGTATATTGAACAATGAATATTCTCTTCAGCACCGTGCTTATCAAGTTGAGATACACGACCAGTATGGTCTATATGTGCATGTGACAATAACAACAAATCTACTTTGTACGGATCAAATGCCATGTGTTATGCCATTCTCAAAGATCCTTATCAGAACCATAAAACATACCAAAATCTACTAGTATCGTATATCCAATATCAAATGTAACTAAGTGCGCGCTAACTTCAACTTATTTCGCAGCTACACAAAATTTCACCTTCATATACTCAATATTATCTTTGGTTCAAGATAAGAAATTTTATGCGTAGTTGTGAATGATTATGATGAACATTGAGCTAAATAACAATAGAGCTCTTTATTCCTAACTGCCCTGTTTTGGGTATAATGTATTTGTGATTTTGGTTGTCACAATTCAAAAATTGAAATGAAAACCGTGTATCAGAAACGTTAAATGGAAGCTAAACAATTAGATGGTATTGTATATACTCTTCGAAATTTAAAATATGATTATCAAGAAGTTGTTAAAACAAAAAACTCCTTGCGAACGAATCGCAAAGAGTTTTAATATTGTTTCAAATACTGTTTTACTATTTGTTAATGCTATTTAACTGGAGGCTTAGCAGAATAGTTAATTTTTAACTGATTAGCTTTCCTTAATGCTAACTTAACATCTGATACAATTCCCATAGTAACCGAACCGTCTATTCTGAGGGAGGAGGTAATTTGTTCTTTCTCATTCTCTGCTAGCTTGGCCTTATGTTTTTCTAAGAAAAGTGGAATGTCAGATAAATCAGCAATCTTATCTCCTAACTGTATTCTTGGCTTCGTACCATATGTTGTTTTATAAGCATCTTTGGGTCTTCCGATATATACATAGTTAACCAAAGATTTCTTCACCAACTTAGTTAACTCACTTGCATTAGGAGTAACTACATCTACCTTTCTTTCACTATCTCTTAGTACAGTTACTACCATGAAGAAGAAAAGTAACATGAAAATAATATCAGGCAATGATGCCGTCGATACTTCCGGTTCTGCTTTACTTCTTTTTTTATTAAACTTTGCCATTATTATATTTTTAAGTAACTCAGAAAATTAATTTTCTTCACCGAAGTTAGTTGGCTCCGCTTCAGATATTACTAAAGGAATCTTAGCTCTGATAGCCTTTCTCTGATCACTGTCTAAAAACTCGAATTTTATTCCGTGCGTCTTCTCTGCCTCTTCATCTCTAAGCTCATTATAAGCTGCCTTAAGCTCATTGTATACTTGTAGATAAGTAGTATATTCAGTTCCTCTATCGTTTTTTAGCGAGATGATTGCCTTAGTAGGCTTCTCTGCCATATTATCTAGCCTCTGTGGATTCATAATGAATACCTTAGTATTTTCTCTTAAATCCTCTATATCTACAGGCTCTCCTCTTACGAGCAACTGATTATCTGCATTCACCAACACTGAGTACACGTTTCGTGTATTCATCTTCTGTGTATCAGGTGGCTCATTTGACCAAGGTGGCAACTTTACTAGTACACCTCTATCTTCAGCGATCGTAGTAGTTACTAGAAAGAAAATAAGCAGTAAGAAAGCAATGTCGGCCATAGACCCTGCATTGATTTCATTTTTTATTCTATCTCTTGAATTTGTTTTTCCCATTTGAGTAAGGTTTTTAGGATTACTTAAATGCGTTTCTAATTTCAGATAGAATCATCGCTAAGAATGCAACTGTCAGTAGACCAATAGTAGTCCAAATTCCTGCACTAATAAATTTACTTATACCATCAGTTATGTCGTTCTGCATCATCTTGTCTTCAAATCCTACAACTTCTGGATTAGCTGAAGCATAGAGTGCAAAAAAGATAACTAATAGCACTACAAACCCAATAAGGAATTTGATTGCAGATTTAGGATATTTAATAAGATCCCAAATACCGAATACCACGAAAGCTAACACTATTGCGATTACTGCAAGTATGATCGTTAGCCATAGTCCAGGATTAAAGAATCCTATTGCTGCTTTAGCCTCGTCGTCTAATGCGTTTAGATCAGTACCCATATCATACCCAGAAGAACTAAGTCCTGACATCACTGTAATAAGGAATATGGCTGTTACAGCTATCCCTAGTAACAGTGCTCCGGTTTGACCGTATTTTGTTAATAACTTATACATAATTGTAATTGTATTTAAGGGTTAGCACTTACGATCTTCCGAAAGTATTGTTTCTATTCATCATCTCTACAAGACCGATAGACGCATCTTCCATCTTGTTAACGATACCATCTACCTTAGATACTATGTAATTATATAATACTTGAAGAATAATCGCAGTAATAAGACCGAATACTGTAGTAAGTAGGGCAACCTTAATACCACCTGCAACTACCGCCGGAGAAAGATCCCCTACCGCTTCAATCATATCAAATGCTTGAATCATACCGATTACCGTACCCATGAAACCAAGCATCGGTGCAATCGCAATGAATAGAGAAATCCATACTAGACCTTTCTCTAAAAGGCCCATCTGTACAGATCCGTATGATACGATTGCCTTCTCTACAGCTTCTGGTCCTCCACCTGAGTTATTTAATCCTTCTAAAAGCACACTGGCTGTTGGACCAGGTGTCGCTCGACATACTTCTTTTGCTCCTTCTGTATCTCCATCAGCTAATTTTTCGTCGATTCTACTGAGAAGTGCGTCTGTATTAGTAGTTGCTATATTTAATGTTATTATACGCTCAATACAGAATGCTAATCCTAAGATCAAACATATAAGTACAAAGCTCATAAAGAACCAGTCGCCTTCAATAAATTTCTCCTTTAAAGTCTGGAATCCAAACCCTTCACCTTGTGCTGAGACATCGCTCGCTGCAAACATAATGGCTCCAAATAGTACTAATAACTTTCGCATGATCTGTATAATTTATATTTAATTGGTCGAAATTGTTTAAAATAGGTTTAAAATTAGAAAACTTTAATAAAGTATAGCACACTGATATGTTTTTTTAATTTGACATAATTGTACGCATACATTTTGCTATTCCTTGACACTTAGCTAAATTTAACTTGATACCTACATAAAACATTGTATACCATATATTTTATATATATAAAATAATCATAATGTACTGTAAATCCAGATTGTATTTTGGAATGATTTAATATTAACCCTAAGTTAAATTTATGATACAATCAGGGCAAAAAATGTTGCTATCTTGCATTTCAGTCATTCTACCGTTTTGAAGAGTAGTAATATTAGAAAAATATTTCGCATCACATTAAAATGAAAAAAGATCAAATCTTTAGAGCGAGCAAGCTCAATGAAATGATCTTTCTATTCATTGCCTTAAAGAGGCAGTATCATTAACGTTTCTAATATAGAACTATCATCAATATAATTAGGCAATTACGACGACTGATCAGAAACATTTGTTGCGGAGAGTAAGGGATTCGAACCCTTGATACCCTTTTGGAGTATACACGCTTTCCAGGCGAGCGCCTTAAACCACTCGGCCAACTCTCCGTATTCGTAAGACAAATGTGGTAATTTTATCTGTAATGCACATGATTTTCAATCTACATTATAGTGAGAATAATTTTCGGGCATTCTCGGTAGTTAATTTACATACCTCAGCCCTATCCATTTCTTTCACTTCTGCGATCTTGTCAACCACTTTCGAAACATACGATGGTTCATTTCTCAAACCTCGATACGGTACAGGACTGAGGTATGGCGCATCTGTCTCTACTACTAGATATTCCATAGGTAACTTAGCGACAGTTTTATCTACTCCTGCATTTTTAAATGTCACTACTCCACCTATTCCCATATAGAAACCTACATCCATGATTCTTTGAGCCTGCTCTGATGTACCATTGAAACAATGAAATACACCTTTCAGATGGCCATCTTGCATTTTCTCTACGATAGATATAGTTAGATCTAAAGATTCTCTAGAGTGAATAACGAATGGCAACGACTTTTCTTTAGACCATTCAATCTGAGTCTTGTAAGCTTGTATTTGTTCTTTTTCGAAAGTCTTATCCCAATACAAATCTATACCGATTTCTCCTACAGCCACTATATCTTCTCGATCTAAATATTTTTTTAATTGTGCTAACTGATCATTGTAATCCTCTTTTACATAGCATGGATGCAAACCTATCATAGGTTTATATATCTGAGAATGTTTATCGCATAGACCAAGTAATCTATCGACAGAACTCATATCTATATTCGGCAATAATATCTGTTCTACATTTTCAGTCGCTGCTCGCTCGATAATCAAACTTGCATCTTCGTCAAAATCTTCTAAGTAGACATGAGCATGTGTATCTATTATCATATTATATTTGATGTATATTGGAATAATAAGTAAAAGGATGGGTAAAGCTAAAAAGTTCTATGTGGTTTGGGAAGGGAATAATCCAGGTATTTACAACAGCTGGACAAAATGCCAATTACAGATAAAGGGATTTCCTGGGGCCAAATACAAATCCTTCAAATCATTAGTTGAAGCAGAAAACGCATATGGCGACAACTATAGCGAACACTACAAAACAGGGATTAAGTCCTCAAAAAAGATGACCTCATGGGATCAATCTGTGATCATTAAAAATAGCATATCGGTTGACGCCGCATGTAGTGGTAATCCTGGAATTATGGAATACCGAGGTGTAGATACATATTCCCAAGTTGAGCATTTCAAACAAGGTCCTTTTCCTCAAGGGACTAATAATATAGGGGAGTTTTTAGCGATTATTCATGGTCTGGCGTGGCTAAAACAAAAAAAAGATTCTACTACCACTATATATACTGATAGCAGGACAGCTATGGCTTGGGTGCGCAATAAGAAAGTCAAAACGATGCTCAAAAAAACAGCGAAAAATGATAATCTGTTTGAACTCATAGATCGTGGAATCAAATGGCTAAAAACCAATACCTACAGAAACCCTATTATAAAATGGGAAACAAAATCTTGGGGAGAAATCCCAGCTGATTTTGGACGCAAGTAATACCAAAATTTGTTTCTCAATTCTATTTAGGGAATTTCATCCTATAATGTATTTTGACATTCCCCTTCTTAATTGCCTCTAGTTTACGGCTGATCAATTTTTTCTTTAGTGGTTTGAGTTTTTCTGTAAAGAGATGGCCTTCTATATGATCATACTCGTGTTGAATCACTCTAGCATTGATACCTTTGAACGTTTCTTTCTGCTCTTTCCAATTCTCGTCTACCCATGTAATTGTAACAGATTCAGGTCGTGATACTTCACCACGGATATTAGGAATACTAAGACAACCCTCCTCGTAAGACCAAGGCTCTCCTGATTCATCTACTATATGAGCATTGATGAAAGCTATTTTGATTCCTTTATCTTCTTCACCTTCTTTCATGGTTTGTACTGTATCTACTAGAAAAATCCTAATAGCTCTACCTATTTGAGGAGCTGCTAGGCCTACCCCATCAGCATGATACATTGTTTCCCACATGTTATCTAGTAGATCACTTAGCCCTTCATAATCAGTATTGATATCTTCTCCTACTTTCTTGAGTATTGGATGTCCGAATGCATATATTGGTAATACCATCTCTCTATATATGATTTAAATATTTCTGTAAAATTATAACTGCACTTATTTTATCTACTAAAGCCTTGTCTTGTCTCTTCTTTTTCTTAGCCCCACTCAGCATTATTATATGCTTAGCTTCTATAGAAGTAAAAGACTCATCCTGAAAATCAGTTTCTAAATCAGGAGTTATTTTTAGAAGCTTCTTTATAAACAATCTTATATCTTCCATCAAGAATGTCTCATTTCCATCAGCATGAGTTGGTTTCCCAAAAACTATCTTCTCTACCTCTTCATCTGACATATACTGTACTAAATAATCAAATAGATTGTGTGTAGCTATTGTATCTATAGCTGTCACAATAATCTGCAAAGGATCAGTAGCCGCAATACCGCATCTCTTTCTACCATAGTCTATTGATAATATTCTAGCCATATGTCACACAAAAATACTAATACCATTATCTAGAACTGCGTATATAGACAGATAATTCGACTCACTAATAAAAAAACAATGCGATAACATTTTGAACAGATATAACCGTAAAAAAATATCTATTCATAATTCAACTAACTTATATATACAAAAAGACCCCCTCTATCTATTGATAGAGAGGGCCCATCCCAAAAACAGTAATTCTTAAATTATATAATTCAACTTGACTAGTTAAATACTACCATCTTTCTATTCGCTGTGAAGTTTCCAGCTTGTAGTTGATAATATAATATTCCGCTCGCACCAAGCTCAGAATCATTTAATCGAATGTTATTAATTCCCTCATCATATGTTGATGATATAGTTTTCAGTGTTTTACCATTCATATCATATACTGTAAGTGTCGCATTCATAGCCTTAGGAAGGTTGAATGATATCACAGTAAATTCATTAAATGGATTTGGTGTATTTTGCATTAGTGCAAAACCTTCATTGGCATTATCTCTCACGGATAATTCCACATTCATTACTTCATTATCAATGTTGAATGCTTCTGCTCTTGTAATATCAGAAGTCACTGCGATAGTACTTTTATTATATTTAGCAGCTTCTACTACTACATTGAATAGTACATCACCAGCTTTTAGAACTACACCATTAGTGTTATCCCAGGACAATGTAATTATTCCTCTATCAGCATACCTTAATCCTATATTAGCATCAGTAATATCCATTGCTCCTGCATCTATGGAAGCAAAGGTTACATCAGCACCTAGATTAATTGTCATTTGTAAACCTGCTAGATCGATTACCTCTTCAGTAATTACTGGTATCGTAGATAATGATCCATCTTCAGTCTGTGTCATATCAGCAACCATGCTTAAAATACTATTAGATCTCACTTCAGTACTTGTAGACACAGCATTTGGTAATTCTACACTATTGTTTACATCACCGACTTTAATCGCTGTAAAGTCTATTATCATATCTCCATTAAGGTTATTGATATTGTATGACTCTGGAATTTCAGTAAACCAAGGATCTGTTGGGTCAACAAATGGATGATTAGCATCTACAAATCTCCATGAATCGTTATTAGTGAATGTATCATTTATGCCTAATATTACCTTTCTAAGATCAACGATATCAACTGATGAAATTTTGTCATCATTATTGATATCCGCAGCAATTAAATTATAAACACCTTCTAGATCTCCTAATCCAACAATGTGACGCTGAATCAATACTAAGTCAAGAGTAGATACACCATTGTTCACACCATCAGTTTTAATAGGGTCAATAACATAGTCTCCACCATTTGGCATTTCTGGGAAAGCGTATGCTCCGTCATCCGTCATCTCATACATTATGTCATCTCCTAATAGATCAACTCTTACATCATCTATCATATCTGATTGTGCTGTAGATATATGTCCTTCTACTACTGGTTTACTACCACTATTACTATTACATTGAACTACAACTTGTACATTACAAAAATCTTGTACAAAATCGCCATTACCATCAAGTACAACTTCTCCACTCCCATCAACTGCAGTGTAGTATACACTTAAATCTATAGTCCCTTCATCATCACAATTAAATGTCATAATATTATCTGTAAGATCAACAGCAGAGAATGAAGTTATGTAAGTATAACCAGCACAAGGGTGTTGTGTGTCTACGTCATATTCAGAAACCAATAATTCCACATCATCAGTATCTACAGCAACTGTTATTGAAGATAAACAGATCGGACTAGGTGGTACAATACTTAGAACTTCAAATTCTTGAACACAAGTACTAGAATTTCCACAAGCATTAGTGAAAGTCCATTGGATCTCATGATCTCCAACATCAAATGTTCCTGACACAGTAGCATCTGTACCAGTTCCAAATACTGCAACTCCACCGTCAACACTGTATGAGTAGTTCATAGCATTTCCTGCCTCACAATTATCAATTGCAGACTGTGTTATAGTTACTTCTCCAGACTGACAAGTATTATCTAGCGACTCAAATACTAGCTTATCTCCACAATCTAAAGTTGGTGATATATCACTAGACACTTTAATCGTTTGTGTAAACGTATATATGTCATTCGTACCAGTAGATGTACTAGTTTCACACCAATTAATTATTCTAAATGTTCTTAATATTTTAAAACAAGTACCTGATTGCTCTTGTCCAAAATAATATACATCGTCAGTAATACTCATTGCTAATTGATTACAAACTCCAGACGGGAAAACTACTGTACCAGTAACATCCGTTCCATAATCAGCTGGATCAGGCATTTCACATCCATCCGCATATTCTGCATCAGCAATCGCTGAAACATCGAAATCAGATTCAGTGATATCGTAATCATAATCACTTAATACTGTTTGACTATCAGTAGAAGTCCTATCTCCGTCATCTGTCACAGTATATGTAATAGTATATTCTACATCACAGTTATCAAGATTAGTAGTGTCAATAACAACTTCCGTAGTATAACCACAGTTATCGAACACTTGTAAGTCATCCTCATAAGCTAACAAATCCTCTTCTGATATTTGATCTTCACAACTAAATGTGACGTCAGCTGGAGCTATTACTACAGGTCCGATTTTATCTTGTACTTCAACATTAACCATGCATTCGTTATAATTACCTGCTTCATCTATTACTCTAAATATTACCATGTTAGATTCCGTACCGATGTCATCACAACAAAATGCCGTGTACTCGCTATATGAACATTCCTCTGCTACTTCAATTACATATCTAGCTTCATCTGGAAAAGAAGAAAATGCTATCCATTTAGATTGACCAAGACTAAATGATGCAGACTTTGCTACATAAGGTGATTCATTAGATGTTTCATCAAACCAATTTGTATATTCAAGATCAGACCCACTTGCCCAACTGTAATCATTACCACCATTTGTACTGAGTCCGATCCAGACATCTATTTCTCCTGGCAATTCTGCCTCTAACCAGTCATCTTCTTCCTCAGTCTCAATTGATACACCATATCCGCCCATTGCCACTGCATGCTTCTCAGCTGATCTTGCAGATAAAGGATTATCAGATAAATAATAGTAATGACCATTAAACTTTCCTAATGAAGTGAAATCACTAAACTCTGGAGCTCCACAATCACCACAATCGGGATTTGGATTCATTCTTCTTACAAGCATTCTTTCTAAATCACACTCATCATAACTACCATCATCAAATACTGTAGCTGGTACATGTGCAAAACCATCATTAGTCAATCCAACTGTAGTATACTGATTACATATTGAAACAGGAGGTGTTAGATCTTCAACAGTAACTGTAACAGTTACAGAAGTTGAGTTATATGCATTATCATAAGCTGTGTAAATAACTTCATTTACTCCGATAGGTAATTCTATTAATCCACCATTCGCTTCGAGAATCGGTCCACCAGGATAAGATACTGTCACACTTTCTACTTGGCCGCAATCATCAACAGCAGTGATTGATGGCATAAATACCATACCACTACACTCATAATTATTTGTAGAGGCAAAGAAATCATTAGGCGTATCTGTAATTATAGGTCCTGTCTGATCCGAAACATCAATCATTTGTACTACAGTTCTAATAGGTTCAGCATTTCCACAAATACTCCACTCATAAATTTCCCATGTTCTCATATACTTGGTAACAGGATGTCCTGGTCCAGATGAAGATAATAGTTCATCTTCCTTTGTTACTACTAGACAGCTGTTAGGCGTATTTGGATATAAAGGAGTACCATTATATGTTGGAACACCACCAGTTAAAGATGTTGGTGGAATTTCACCTTCTGGAATCGATGGATCACTACAATCGAAAGCGTCTAACCCAACAAAATTTGGAAGATTTGGAATTTCATCAGTAAGTCCCGAAGAACTAGTACTTTCAACTGTATTTACTTCAATTATTGTTTCACATTCTTCAGATACATTTCCTGAATTATCAACAGCAACATAAGTTCTAGTTATAGTTTTAACTAATTCTGGATTGGCACAATCTGAGTTAAGGTCTATAGTTTCTGTTAAAACCTGTAAATCAATTTCATCATCTGGTGTACAGTTATCAGATATACCTAATGCACTAGCGCTTTCTGGTATATCAAAACAATTTGCACCTGTTACGGGTGATACACACAAAAGTTCAGGTGCCATTTTATCTTCTATTTGAAGATAGCCCCAAGCAAAATTTCCGGATATCTCGTCAGTAACCATTACGACAAGAGTTTCTCCGAGATAATCGCATGTTACTGGATTATTCACAGGAGTTTCATTCTCCTCCTGTATAGCAACCGAAAAGACGCCCCCAGGACACTGAGTTACATCAGCTACCATTTCAACTGTAATTAATGCTTCTCCCATTTGGTCAAGCGAAATATTAGTTGATTCGTTACAAAGAAGTGCACATTGTGCATTAAGATTAATTCCATTGAAGGAAATAAAAAGCATTACCATAAACATTGATAGTTTTTTAATAAGGCTTTGGTAATTAGTGAAATTTGTCCTTTTCATAAGATCCAATTTTGAGTTTAAATAATTTACTGTTTCATGGGAAATAAGCCTTTAGGAAACTTAAATGCCCAAAATGAATTAAACTGCCATAGCCTTCTTGGCCAAGCATGCTCGGTGGATCTAAAATCAAACGTGGTAGGTTGTTACTTAGCAATACCATAAATGGTAACACTAATAGTAAGTCCTATTATCTATTATATGGTTGAAAAACAAGTTTGTAGGTTCACAAACTTGGAGGCAGAAGTTTAGGTTAATTCTCTGCACTGACACAAATATATAAAAAATATATAATATGTAGTATATTCTTAAATAAAATATTTTCTAACAAGTATCAAGCTATAAAATATAAACTTATAATAAGTAAGCTTCATTTTATTGCTCACGGATAAAACACAGAAAAAGAATAGCGAATAATTATAGTACAAATAGTAATCACTAACTAAAAATAATATCATACAAAAAAGTATATAAAAAAAGCCCCCCTCTAAATTAATAGAGAGAGGCCATCCCAAAAACCGATTTTGTTTTAACTCATCGATTTGAGTATTTCATAAAGAAATGATTATTCTATTATAATCATTTTCTTAGTCTCACTGAAGTCACCAGACTCGATAGTGTAGTATAATACACCTACAGTATTGATATCACTCTTCTCGATAGAGATAGTGTTCATTCCTGCTGCATACTCACCGTTCACTGTTCTGATTACTTTACCTGCTACGTCTCTTATTGTAAGAGATGCTTTACCTGCAGTTGCAAGGTTGAAGCTAATTGCTGTAGATTGTTTGAATGGGTTAGGCTCATTTTGCATTAACTCGTTAGCAAGTGCTAATCCGTTACTACCTCTGATTCCTAATTCAACATTCAATGTTTCTAAGCTTGATCCTACGTATACTTCTGGAGTAATTACTCTGTCTGTTACTTTGATCATCTCGCTGATGTTACTATTCTGTGTAGCCACTGCTGTGATTACGAATAACTCATCTGTAGTAGTTACTGCTGTGTTTGAGTTCCAAGACATTGTGATTACATTGTCTGAGATTACTCCTACGTTGCTCGCACCTACTGCGATTGCTTTTCCTGATACATCGTTGAATGTAAGTCCGTTGAACTCTACAGTCATTTGAAGACCTGATACAGCATTGAAGTCTGCACTGCTTACAGATATTTCTACCTGCTCACCTGCTACTACTGCTCTGTCTGATACTTCCAATAACATTGAAGTTCCACTTCTTACTTCTGTAGTGGCTCCTGCTACATTGTGTGTAGCTGTTGCATTTACATCACCTACTTTTACTGCTACAAAGTTCTCTTCATTCATGTCAACAGTTAAGTTAGAGATTACTCTTGACTCATCTACTGGGAATGGTGAAGTTATGTCAGCGAAAGTTTGTGTTCCGTCTACAAATCTCCATGATGTATTGTTATTAAACTCGTCTTGTACTCCAAGAATAAGCTTTCTTAACTCTACAATATCAATAGAACTTACTTTATCATCAGCGTTTATATCTGCTGCGATTACTTTATAAGGGCTATCAAGATTTGTAAATCCAACGATATGTCTCTGGATAAGTACTAAATCAAGTGTACTTACTCCATTAGTGTGATCATCATTCTTGTTAACTGTGATTTCGTAATCAATTCCATTTGGATTTGAATCGAAAGCATAATCACCTGTCGCTGATGTTGCTACAGTTAATGGATACTCACTAATGTTAGCTTCGATTAATACCTCTGCTTCAGAAACTCCGTTTCCTAGCTCAGTTGCAGTAATACCCGCCGCTCTTGATCCAGATCCGTTGTTATCAATTACTGTTAATGTAACAGTACAGAAATCAGAGTTTCCTAACTCATCCCATACATATACATCTACTGAGATTACTCCCGCAGTGTTGAACTCCATTGATGATGATCTTAGTGCAGCGTCATAGCTACTATCATTTTCTGGTGCTGTAGATGAGAACGTGAATCTTAGATCCTCTTGTGCAGTACAGTTGTCAAATGCTCCTAGATCGAAATCTATAGCCCATAATTCAACTCCACCGTTAGCCATTAATGCTGTACTGATAGATACACAGTATGGTGTTGGTGCTTTCTGATCAACTACCATAAATGTAGTCTCACATGATGCTACGTTTCCACATCCGTCTGTTACCTTCCAAGATACTACATGATTAGTCATGCTTGACTCAAGTACTTCCGTTACGTCAACTGCTACTTCTTCTCCACTTGATGTTGGAGCTAAGTATCTGTCGTTGATTCCGTTTCCGTTCGTATCGTTGTTGATATTTGAATCGTTTGATGGTAGGAATGAGCTATACTCATAATCTACTACACCATCAGCCCATGTATCAACGAATACTTGCCACTTCAACCAATCACTTGCACAATCTCCATTGTCTTCTGCCATATTAGTCAATACTGTACTTGTACGTACACAGTCAGCATCTACATCATATGTTGCATCTTCACATGCTAAAAGTACCGGAGCCTCTTTGTCTGTGATCTTGATAGTTTGTGATCCAAGTGTTAATCCTTCTGCTCCATTTGTCTCATCATATACACACCAGTCAATTACTGTGAATGATCTTAATATTTTGAAACATGCATCACTGT
Organism: Saprospiraceae bacterium UBA1994; assembly: GCA_002335865.1. GTDB lineage: Bacteria > Bacteroidota > Bacteroidia > Chitinophagales > Saprospiraceae > UBA1994. The sequence continues at coordinate 383 of DDCY01000023.1, read as the reverse complement.
CTCCTGAACCTTCTTCAATAAAGAATGTGTCTACAGATTCAGAGTATCCTATGAAATCACAAGGTCCTGCTGTCCATGTTGGTGGATCATATGTGATATCGTC
>DDCY01000023.1:0-193 GCA_002335865.1 Saprospiraceae bacterium UBA1994 | reverse complement strand
ATTACAAATCCTACTCCACATGCATTAAGCTGTGGTGTAAATGATGTAGTTACTGACTCACTTCCACATAATGATTGTGTTGTTGCAGTTCCGATCATATTTGGATCTGTATAATCCATATCACATGCTAATGTTACATCTGCTGGACATACTATACCTGCTACATATTTACCTTCAACTCTCACAGTTACCC
>DDCY01000016.1 GCA_002335865.1 Saprospiraceae bacterium UBA1994 | reverse complement strand
TGACTCTACTATCTAGAAAGTCATCTTGAGGTGCAACATCGTAACTCATAAGCTTACGTGCAGTAATATGCTTCGATTGTGCAATCTTTGGCATGATATCTATAGGCGCCTTAATGTCAGATACCATAGTCGGTCTGTGAGTATGATAAAGTAATGAAGACATACCTTCAAATCCTATGGTACCAAAGAGTTGTTCATAGTAAAGTTCTCCATTTGGTTTGCGAAATTGTACATGTCGCTTCTTTGGTATCTGTCCTAACTTGTGGTATAATGGCATATTTATTCTTTTTCGATTAGGGCCAATACTGATTAGATCTCTTCGTCAATTATCTGAGTATGGCATTACAACACTAAGGTAAGAATTTACTCGCGATGATTTACTTCAAAAATCAATTATTGTTGCATCTGCAACGATAACTGATTTTGTTGTGAAAAAGTCATGTGCTCTTGAATTGATAATAAGAGTTTAAATCTTTCAAATCTTAGGTCTTTGTCTAACTTTAGAAGCAGAAGAAAATAATAATTCGAAAACCACATCGAAAAAATAAAGAGTCTTGAGAGGTTAATATTACATCTCTCACGCAGATTTAAATACGACTATTTGATATTCTTAGAAAAGCTGATATTCTGAGTATGATCAATATTTACGACTTTTTCAGATACACCATCAGATAAAGTGAGGACACCATGGAGTGTAAGGTCGATCGCTCCACTGTTATATATCCTAAGACCTTTGGACATAATGTCGGTACTATCTTTTTTGGCCAATTCCTTTAGAGATAAGCCTACATTCATAGGCAGTAAAAATGTGCTCTTGCCGAGCATCTTGGTATTGTAATTTTGATCTACGGCATCCAATTCTACACCTTCAATTAAGGCCATTAACTTCAGACTTTTTACTTGTAGGGCTTTATTATTTGGATTGAATAATTCAAGGTCCAAATCGAAGTCTAAAGTCTTTGTATTGAGTCCTGTAAGTTTTGCATTCTTGATATTTTTTATACTTGGAGATGTAATATTACTGCAACTGCTAAAAAACAGAAGCAAAGAAAAGTACATTGTTAAATTTCGAAGTAACATCATGAGTCTTTAATTATCCGACGCTAAGATGCATTATTCGTTGAACAATTTATGCCTAAATCCAACATAAATGTTAGCTCCAAAAATAGGCCCCCAGACTTGACTAGCGTCAAAAAATGGGCTACTAGTATCGTCGGCACTTGTTATTGGGTCCTCTTGCCTGTAGTTGAATATATTTTCGCCACCTATATAGATTTCAAATTTGTCATTCCATACCTTAGAGATCTGAGCATTACTTAGAAAAAATGCAGGGGATTTTTTAAGTCGTTTTAGATTTTCAGGATTCTTGGATGTAGAAGCGAGTCTCTTACTTCCAATTCTATTTACGGTATAGTCAAACTTCCATCCTGACTTACTTTCATACCCAACATTAGCAAATGTACGATGTGCAGCGATCAATGGTTTTTGCAATGCTCCTGATTGGTAGTCCGCTTTTACATCATTATATCTATATGCTAGCTTAATATCAAGACCATCCATTGGGTTAAATCCTACTAGTGCTTGCAAACTTAGAGATGTAGATTTACCATCTAGGTTATAGAATTTGACAAACCGAGGATCATCATCATAATCAATTATGATCTGATTTTTAAAATCTGTGAAGTATCCATCTAATTGTAAAGAAAGATCTCTATCCGCTACCACAAAGTCCTTTACCAAGTTGACACCATAATTCCAGGCCACTTCAGCTTCTAATCCTCCATATGGCAAGTCTGCTTGGTTTCCTTCTACTACTACTGTACGATTGCTTGCGAGCATTCCTATGTTTTCGGCTATGATACTTGCAGTCTTTTGACCTCTACCTGCAGCTAATCTAAGTACTGTAGATTCTGTCGGGGCGTATCTGAGATGTAGCCTTGGGGTAGTAAACCATCCGTATATATTATGATGATCAAGCCTTAATCCAGGTACTATGGTAAGCTTTTCTCCTTTGAGGTAATTATACTCAGCCCATACGCCAGGCACTTTTTCAATTCTGTCATATATTTCATTATCTAGATGCTCATCTACATGATCACCAGTGAAACTAGTACCTACTATAGCGTAGCTTCCATTATCATCTAAAATATGTTGGAGTAAGAAATTCGCATAAAATGTCTGTTGCTCAGCATTATATATTCTATCACCAAAAGCCGACTCATGCGAATGCTTGCTTGCGGATAGTTGAAGGGCTATACTCGATTTGTTCTCATTGAATAACATACCAGATTTGACCCATCCTTCTTGTCTATTGATATCTACAGTATTCAACCAAGGATTGCTTATGTGTGTTACAATATTATGTTCTTCATGCCCTATCTGTCCACCTTCTTGTATTGAGGTAGTTATTTTTACTCCTGCTTGACCTACCCAATTATCTCTGAATAAAAACTTCCATCTATTTACGGCAGTAAACCGATTACTCAATGGCATATCTATGA
>DDCY01000019.1 GCA_002335865.1 Saprospiraceae bacterium UBA1994 | reverse complement strand
GTATTTACATACAATCTTACTTCTTTGTATCTCCAAGACGAGATTGAAGTATCAGATAAATTAAATGTACTCTTAGGATTAAGATACGACGAATTTGACTCAGACGATGCTCCTTCATTAAACCAAGGTTTTAAAGATACTTACGGTTTTGCAAATGGCGGCATTGCTGGAACAGATCTTTTAAACTACAGACTTAGTTTTGAGTACGAGATTGATGACGTTAGTTCATTGAAAGGTTTGTATGGAACGTTCTCTTCTAAACTTCCAACGGTATGGATTTCAAATGCTTATACCAATGATGGGGTTAGAATAGCCGCATACAATGGCAGCAATGCTCCTGGATGTGATCCTACAAGTGGTGTTACCTCTACACTTCCTGCTTGTGTAAACACTGCCATTCAAAATGCACCGTTAACTGATGCTGTAATTAACTTTATTGCACCAAGTTTTACATGGCCTGAAACTAAAACCCTTAATTTGACTTATGACAGACAGATGGGTGATTGGTTAATGACTGCTACCTATCTACATTCTGATCAAGAAGAAGCTTTGTATAAAATTATTGATGGCTCACCTTTAAATGGTGATCAACCTTTAACTCCAACATTAAAAGCTCCCGATGGAAGACCTATCTACAATCAAACAGGAAGAGGTACCTATAAAGGTGGTCTTTATACTGAGAGTGGTGGCGAGAGAGATGTTTGGTCAGTAGCTTTCTCAAGATACTTTAATGATGGTGATGGCTCATTCTCAATGGGTTATACCCACCAGGATATCCAAGAATTAAGTGGAATGGCTTCTACAACTGCTAACTCTAGTTACGGTAAATATGCTGCTTCTGATTACAACAATAGAACAGCACAACGTTCTATCTATGAGACAGAGCACAGATTCTTTGCAACAGCATCTTCTACACATTACTTCTTAGGTGCTGACAAGCCAACTACTTTTAATCTATATTTTGAAAGAAAGTCTGGATTACCAGGAACATATTCTTGGGATACTTATACCTCAAGAAATTATGGTGGCACTGCATATCAACGAGAAGCTTTCGGATATGAAAAGAATCTTAATGATGATAGCTCACATCTCTTATACGTCCCATCTGGTGTCTCTGATCCTAACGTATGTTGGGGTTCATGTGCAGCTCCTGATCTAGCGATTGCAGCTCAAGTTTTAGACACTCTTTATAACAAGTTAGGCTTACAAGGTTATGCTGGTCAGATAGTTCCTAATGGAGTGTATGAATATCCATGGAGAACATCTTTAGATCTTAAAATTACTCAAATTCTCCCTGGCTTTAGAGCAGAAGATGAGTTTGTTATTAGCTTAGGAATTATGAATCTACTTAATCTAATTGATTCAGATAAAGGTGAAGCTAAGTATGGTCCTTATAACGGTAAAATGGCTGTATTAGATATGTACATGAACGAAGACTTTACTAAGTACATATATCCTAATTATAGAGGCAGAGGTTATCCTGACTACGCTTATGGATACAATTCAAGCAATCCAAAAGGAATCAGAAAATCAGCTGTGAATAGTATTTGGAGAGCGCAACTAGGCTTTACTTATAAATTCTCATTCTAAGAGAGGCTAATTTTAAAAAGGGCGGTATTCACCGCCCTTTTTTTTGTTAAAATAAAACATGTCTTTCAATTCAATACCTGAATTTTCTTTTTCCCTAATCAATGATCGGGATCCCGATACTATTAAAGCCCTTAAAAATGCTTTAACAACCCATGGATTTTTTACAATTACTGACCATGGTATTGATGATGATCTATTGTCTGCAAGCTATTCTATGAGCAAGAAATTCTTTGAATTAGAAGAAGCTACAAAGAATACTTACGCTCACCCTGAGATGGGAGGCGCTAGGGGATACACACCATTTGGCAAAGAAACTGCATTAGGTGAAACTACTCCTGACATGAAAGAATTCTGGCATCACGGTCCGATCACGGATGACTCCTTTGATGCAAGAATTACTTCAAATATAAACGTTGCTGAACTGCCTGAATTTAATTCTCAATTTGATGGCTTATTCAATGATTTAAATCTACTTGGGATGAAGGTCTTGAGTGCTATAGCAGTGATATTGCACAAAGAACCCAATTTTTTTGATGACTGGGTTAGCAAAGGAAATTCATTGCTTCGACTTCTCCATTATCCTCCAGTCTCTGATACTTCAAACATCTATAGAGCAAGGGCGCATGCTGATATCAATTTAATTACTTTATTGGTTGGTGCAGAGGAATCAGGTTTAGAAGTTAAGAATCCAGACGGTGATTGGATCCCAATTGATGCAAAAAGCAAATCAATTGTTTGTAATATAGGAGACATGATGCAGCTGGTTACAAGGCAGCAATTAAAAAGCACTTCTCACAGAGTAGTTGATCACAACGCAAGTGGATCCTCTAGATATAGCATGCCTTTTTTTCTTCATCCATCTCCAAATGTAGAGCTTCATTCTATTGTTGATGATTCCCTTGAGAGCATTAGCGCTCATGATTTCTTAGAGGAAAGACTGAAAGCAATTAAGTTATACTAAGCCATGACTATTACATCTATTTTACAAATTCTAATTGGTTTCGTTGGCTTGGTTTGCATTGCCATTCCATTCTCTCAAAACCGCACC
>DDCY01000003.1 GCA_002335865.1 Saprospiraceae bacterium UBA1994 | reverse complement strand
GTATCTATTTCTATTAGCCGTAAAGAATTAAAATACCAAGAAGCATCGATATAGTCCAATCCAGAAAACAAATACTGCAATCCAAGTTTCGACTTCAATTCTAAAAAATTTGTGCTTCCCCTATACAGTCCGAAATCAGTATCTATACCAAAAGGTAGATTACCCAAATAAGGCAAATTAAATTTTAATTCGAGCTCTTGTGTCTCAGGCTTCAGTCTCTCAAACTTTGCATAGATGCGTTCTCCATAGCCTAGCTCATTATGTAGATCACCTTTAAACTCGCCAGTGATTATAAATTCTCGCTGCCCATTCATATTGCTAGGTAGCACACCTATGATAAAATCAAACGCACTCGCCTGCTGCTTTAAAAGTTCGAATTTCAATACTGCCTTTCTATTGACAAATGAAACAATAGGGTCACTCTTCAATCTACAGTATGGGAGATCACTAATTTTCTTCTTGGTAACTAATATCTTCTCAAGGCTATATGGATCTCCAGCCTTGATATCTAGATACCTCCTGATAAAAAGATCAGAAACATTGGCATCTCCAGTAATTGCCAACGTATCCATCAGCACTAGTTTTTTCCTATCTACGACTAGTTTAGCAGTAATCGATCCTTTATTTATCCCTGTACTATCAAGCTTCACCGTAGCAAATGGATATCCGTTATTCTCCAAATAAATTAGAATTCTATCCATAACATCACGCACACGCTCATGGCTATAGGTATTTCCTATCCATCGAATGTTCGCCATTCCAGCCTCTTGCAACAGAATGTTGGTTTGGAGATCTATATCTAATTGAAATTCTTCATAGCGATATCCTTGGTAAATAATAGCCTTAGATATAAGTGAATCTGCTCTAATATTGTCTACTTCAGCATTAAGATAACCATCTGACCTCCAGACATTTACTAGACTATCACTATAGGATATAACTCTAGATGAGTCTAATGATACCGTTAAATTCTGCTTAGTCTCATCTTTTGTAATCTCAAGTATTAGCTGATGTTGCTGAGCATACATCGCTGTCGAAAAGCATATACATAGACATATCTTTAAAGCCTTGCGGATCAACGCAAGCCTCATTCTATTTCTCTGCAGTATTTCAACTATGTTTGTCATCTCTATTTACACACTCTCTAACGAAGATAAACAATGGCTGGTATTTATATACATATCCCTTTCTGCAAACAAGCCTGCCACTACTGTAATTTTCACTTTAGTACAAGTCTACGACATAGAGACGAGATGGTTACTGCCATTTGTAAAGAGATAGATCTTCAGAAAGATTTCCTCACAAACAAAAATCTAACAACAATATATTTTGGTGGTGGCACACCCTCATTACTAGAAACATCCGAAATCAATCAAATATTGGAACGTCTTTCTAAGAATTATAGCTGGGAAAACAATATAGAAATAACTCTAGAGGCTAATCCTGACGATATCACTACTGAAAAAATATCGAAACTGAGAGCTGGAGGTGTCAATAGACTAAGTATAGGCATACAATCATTTATAGATAGTGAATTATTAGCATCTAATAGGGCACACAATTCTGATGAAAGTCTAAAAGCAGTACAAATATGTCAAGATGCTGGCATAGATAATCTCAGTATTGATATCATATATGGTATGCCTAGTTCAACTCAAGATTCGTGGCAGTATAATATCGATAAAGCATTGGAACTTGATGTAGATCATATATCAAGCTATGCCCTGACTGTAGAACCAAAAACTTTCCTGAATCATATGGTAAAAAAAGGGGGAATCCTTTTGCCTAAAGAAATGGAAGTAAATAAACAATATCTTCAGTTGATACATTCTCTTACTACAGCAGGATATGATCATTATGAAATTTCAAACTTCGCCAAACCCAGTAAATATGCCGTTCACAACACCAATTATTGGATGTCTGTACCTTACCTTGGTCTAGGCCCAAGTGCCCATTCTTATCAACCTACTTTTCGACAATGGAACATTAATAATAATGCCAAATACATAAAAAGTATTTCTAAAGGTATCATTCCTTCAGAAAGAGAACAAACCAAATACGCAGATCAATTCAATGAATACATAATGACTCGACTACGAACTATGTGGGGAGTAGATCTTAACGAATTAAATAATAGATTTTCATCAGAATTAAATAATGTCCATAAAAATATCGCGAAGTATATCAAATCGCAACATGTCCTTCTAGAAGACAATCATTATAGATTGACACCCAAAGGAAAATTACTAGCGGATGGGATCGCTTCTGATTTATTTTTAGTTGAAGAGTAATTTATTGTAATAACTCTAAACAAAGTAGAGCAAAATAGTAAGAAGAGTTTTTATAGGGTCTCCAAAGTGTTTCCTAATCCCGACTGATTCTTCAGAAATAGTATCTTGAATGTCACTACCAAAACAGATTCATGTCAAAGATTAATCATTACTATAATACTGATACAACTATTTCTCCCTTATTATTTTAATCAATTGACAATTATTCCAAATTTGTATTACCTCCACCTCATATTGTTTCAAAATATTGGGCGTAACATCGTAGAGACAAGTCATTACTGTTTCGCCTAATCCAAATGTGTTATTGCTTTTATAATTTATATTATACTCATTTTCAATATTATACTGCTCTTTGTACCACATAGCTGCCGTACCAAAGTCCTTATCTGCTAATGTAAATGATATAATACTAGGGTGATCCATCGATATTTTTTTTATAAATAAACCAAACCTTTCCTCTCCGTGCATAATTTGATCTTGAATAATACTTTCTACGATTCCCTTGTAAGGAATCACAAATACTATTATTGCAAAAACACTTAAAATTAAATACCGTAAATATTTTTTCTTATTTAAAAGATAAACATTATAAATATGATTTAAGGCAATACCGATCATCATAGCTCCGACGGGAATGATAGGTGTACCATACCAAAATAGCTTAGTTTCTGCAAAACTAATAATCAATATATATGAAAAATAAACAATTCCTAAACAGATCAAAAGTCTAGATGAAATACCAGACAACTTTTTCGTAAACAGTACTAATAAGGATAAAGGGACCATCCAAAAATAAATTTTAAAGGATGTAACAGCTAAATCATTCAAGAAGAATCCAAGCCCACCTTTGTGTCCATCTTTAGCATCTGTATATCTACCCATCAATTCATACCCCCACATACGATCTACAAAACCTGGATAAGTCTCATTGAGATAAAAAACGGAACCAGAAAAAATACCTACAACTGATAGAATAATAATCCAAATAAACTTGTCAGTGAGTACTCCAATAATTTTTTTAGAATAAATAGTGTAGAGCAAGAGTCCTGGTAAGAATGCCCCAGCCAATAAATTTTTAGTGAGCAATGCGGCTATAAGTGATATTGCGAACAAACCCAAGTACTTCTTGCTGTTACATTCTAAATATTGGAAATAAGAAATTACCATCACAAATAAATAACAGAGAAAAGCCATGTCGTGATCTCCTGTACGAAGGATATGGTCACGTACAATACCTGGACTACATATCATCACTAATGTAAAAATTACACCAATAGAGATAGCAGATAAATTCTTCTTAGCAAATCTTAATGTGAAAGCTACCGTTGCCAAAAAAATCATAATCACCGGCAACCTAAGCGCTAACACTTTTACTCCCAAAACTTTCATAAATAACACCTGTATCCAAGTAGTGAAAGGAAGCTTAGTATTACGATGGTCCATCAATCCATCATACAGCTGAAAGTTAGATAAATAATCACCTGTCTTATAAATATGTAATGCCCTGAGTCCAAATAAGGATTCATCCCACCACCTAATCGGAAGATGGTTTATGTAATGAATCGTAGGAAAATATAGAACCAACATAAAAAGTAAAGACCATCCAATAGTCGAAAGCGATATTTTTCCTGGATTGATCATTTAGACAGATGTAATATTTCTATGTTGTTTAAAGACAGTTAAATAAAAGGTACTATACCGTTCCCCTGTTACGAGTACGCCATAAAGAAAGTATCATACGAAAAGGCATCATAGCCACGGTTATCAATGCTGCCACTGCAAAAAATAAATATTCATATCTAATATACTTTGTAAGATTTGCAACACGATCACTATACTGAGTTAATAAAGATGTATCTCCATTATCATCTATGAAAGTCTGAAATTCATTGATGCGATCCATAAAATAAATAAATAACGGAATGCTCATTATGACAAAAATAATTTTCATCAACGAATTTTTAGCAATGTATGTATGTCTAAGTACAAATAACAGCCTTGTGTAAACCATGAAAATGAATACCGCCATGATATTAGAGTTATGATACCTGAAATCTGTACCTACCTCTGACCAAATAGGAAACATTACCAGAACAATGACTATTGCTGTAATTGTCCACCAAATAATTTCGAGTTGTATTTTTTTATCCATATAATTTGAAGTAATTCTTTATTTATATAAATCGTTTTTCGAATGCAAATCTCTTCATATAAAAATTATAAAAAAACACTGTCCCTGTAGCTATCGCTTTGATAATATACTGATTGCCCGCTAGCATTTCACTTTTATTCAAAAAATGAATAATACTTGTACTTATACCTATGCCTCCTACTGAGACAAATAAAGATATAATGAATGCAATCTTTACAGATCGTTTGAGTTTGAATATATATTTTTTCTGCAAAAAAAAATTAATCACCATACCCACAGTAGCTGATATCAAATTAGATACTACTGGCGAAAAGAAGTATCTAACTAATACCTGATATAAAACATAGTCTACTAATGTCGCTAAAGATGATGACATAGCGAATTTCACTTTCATCATAAATAAGCTGACAATATTATCCTTTATACTTGGCAATGAAAATGAATTAATTTGAGTAACAAATAACGACAATTAAACTGAGCTTACCTACCAAAATCTGTAGTGGAGGGCGCCTACTTAAGAAAATATCTGATACACCATCAAGCTGCCCAAGTATGCCATCAATCCCATATAGACAAACTGAATAATCGGCCACTTCCATGAGTTGGTCTCTCTCTTTGTCACCGCTATTGTACTCATGCATTGTAAGGCGAATACATAGAAAATTAATAATGATAACGACGTAGCAAAGTCATAGACCACTCGACCATCCGGCCTACGTTCCTTTAACATCTGTCCAGTGACAGAAGTCTCATCATCACTACTTCCTATACTATATATAGTGGCCATCGTCCCCACAAATACTTCTCTTGCGGCAAACGAAGTGAGCAATGCTATACCTATCTTCCAATCAAAGCCCAATGGTGCAATGGCTGGCTCTATAAATTTACCTAGATGGCCAGCATATGATGCTTCGATTCGCTTTGCTGCAATTAGGTTTTCTTTCTCTGTATCTTCTAATCCTTGCTGAGTAGACATCGAAATAGCTTCCAATTCTGCATCTTGTACTTGAGTACCTGGACCATAACTCGCTAAAAACCACAATACTACTGATATTACCAAAATCACTTTACCTGCTTCCACTACAAATGCCTGTACTTTTTCTTTTACCGTAAGTAGTACATTTTTCCAAATTGGACGCTTGTATTGTGGGAGTTCCATCATAAGATATGATCCCTCTTCGTCACTTGGCAATAAAGTCTTAAATACTAGCGCGACTAATAATGAAGCGATAATACCCAACATGTACAGTCCCATAAATGCCAAGCCTTGAGTATTAAAAATACCTAACGATCCAGGTGCAACTACAAAACCAATAAGTACAGTATATACAGGTATACGCGCACTACAGCTGATTAATGGACTCACCATGATCGTAATAAGTCGCTCTTTACGATTACTTATAGTACGAGTGCTCATTATGGCTGGTATTGCGCAAGCGCCACTCGATACTAGAGCTACTATACTTCTACCATTGAGACCGAATCTCTGCATAAGTCCATCAAACATAAATACAGCTCTAGACATATATCCAGACTCTTCCAACACCGCTATCAATAAGAACAATATCGTGATCTGTGGTATAAAGATCAAGATACCGCCCAATCCAGCAATGATTCCATCCACAATCAAATTTGTAAACCATCCTTCCGGCAGGATACTTCTCACAAAAGAGCCTGCAGTACCAAAAAATCCATCTATCAGATCCATAGGGAAACTCGCCCAAGAATAAATGGACTGAAACATCAGTAGCATGATCGCAAAGAAAATAATAGGACCAACAATCTTATGAGTTATGATATTATCTATCTTCTCAGTAAATGACTGACTCGATAGGTTGGGTTTATTTAGAGTAGATTTTATAAGGTAGCCAAACTTATTGTATCGGTTCATCGTCTCGCTGATCTGACCTTTTATATTGTCAAATCCAGCTTCTCCGGCTATACTTTTAATCTGTATGCGATCTGCTGCATTAAGATGTGATAACCACTCATGATGGTGAGCCAATATTTTACTTCTATAAGATTGGTCAGAATTCATTGCTGCATTTACATTATCTGTAAGCACTTTTTCACCAGCCGTCATGCAATAGAACGGCTCTTCTTTTACGAATGCATCTTTGCCCTCCGAAATAAATTTTTCAACTTTATTTTTGAGTTCCTCAACTTGATAACCAGTCTTACCACTCATGGTTAGTACTGGTACTTCTAATTCTTTTTGCAGTGCGTCAGCGTCTATAGATTGCTCATTTGCTTCTGCGATATCTATCATGTTTAGCACGATAATCATCGGTATCTTTAAATCGAGTAACTGCGTAGATAATAATAAATGTCTCTCTAAATTATTAACATCAGCTACATACAATACTAAGTCAGGATAGTTGCTATTAGTAGGATCCGTGATGATGTCAACGACTAGTTTTTCGTCTTTACTATTAGGAAATAGACTATATATCCCTGGAAGATCGATAAGGTCTACTTTCTCACCGCTGCCTATTTGGAATACACCTATCTTTTTGTCTACCGTAATTCCAGGAAAATTAGAAACATGCTGACGCAGACCCGTCAATAGATTGAATATGGTGGATTTGCCAGCGTTGGGGTTACCTATGAGGGCAACTGAAAGTCTCTTATCGGCCATAGTTTACAATACTTCTTCTATCAGAATCGTTTTAGCCTCATCTTCTCTAATGGCGATATAATGATCGTCTATCTTAAGATATCTAGCTCCTCCTAATGGTGCTGATCTAACATATGTCACCTTTGATTTAGGTAACAAGCCCAATGTCATTAACTTACAGGTATAACTATCTGTAAGTATACTCTTGATTAATGCTGATTGACCCTCTTGTAAATCGTAGACTGTCATTATCTTATTTGTCTTATTTAGACTTAATGTAGATAACAAAGATAATCGGAATTGGTTGATTTGGAGCCTTTATTGATCGAATATTACACAGAGTATTAGAAGTTCTGTAATTCATCTAATCAGAATCCTGTTGGACAGTATAGTATAGCAATCTCTTCATTTGATGATCTTACTAAATCTTCCTACCTTATACGCATGAATGTAAAAACAGCTATCAAAAAAATAATCAAGCACCTCTTTCCAGAGGCCTGTGTAGGATGTAATATTCGCTTGAGTCATGAAAATCTACTTTGTACTGATTGCATGTATGATCTTCCTATTACAGATCATCATATGATATCAAACAATAGTTTTACAAATCACTTTCTCGGTCGAGTCAATATAGAGAAAGGAGCTGCATATCTACACTTCCGAAAAGAAGGTGCGGTACAAGAGCTAATGCACAAATTCAAGTACGGAGGCAAATTTTTTATCGGTGTCTTCTTAGGCAATATGGCAGCTGAATTAGTAGAAAAAGTAGATTACTTTAAAGATATTGATATCATTATACCTGTGCCCTTACATAAAGTAAAAAAGAGCATAAGAGGATATAATCAATGTGAAGCTTTCGCTCAAGGCCTTTCGGAATATTCGAATATTCCATGTAGTGTAGACATCTTGCTAAAAATCAAAAACACATCTTCACAGACAAAAAAGTCTCGTATTCAACGAATAGAAAATGTCGAAAAATCATTCTTCGTGACAACAAAAGTTGATCTTAATAACAAACACATACTAATAGTTGATGATGTAGTTACGACTGGAGCTACACTAGAAGCTTGTGCTTTAGCTTTGATGAAAGTTTATCCTGGTGTAAAAATATCAATGTATACAATTGCAATTGCAAATTCGTAAAGAGCGGATTTTTGAATTTCTGATAATGTTCTTCCTTAATACTGAAATACGCACTACGCTTTAAAATTAACAAACAGTAGCACCATTTTGCCATCCATCTTCTGGACTCACAAAACTAAGTTTTCCATCAGCATCTTCAGCCATGAGGATCATTCCTTTTGACTCTACACCTCTGATTTTTCGAGATGCAAGATTAGCAAGGATAGATACTCGTTTTCCGATCACTTCTTCTGGAGTATAATGCTCTGCGATTCCTGAAACAACTGTGCGTTGCTCAGATCCCATATCTACTTCAAGTTTGAGCAATTTATCTGCTTTCTTTACTTTCTCCGCAGTAAGAATAGTAGCCGTACGTATATCCAATTTCATGAAATCATCAAAAGCGATTTCTTCTTTTATTGGTGTTGTTTCTATAGTAACTGCTCTCGCAGTTACTAGTGCTTCCTCTACAGTTTTTACAAGTTTGGCTTTTTGTGCTTCGATTACAGCATCATCTATTCTACTGAATAAGTGTACTGGTTGACCAATCTTATGTCCTGCATTTAATAGCGGTTCTCCTGCAGCTAGTATATCTAACATAGATACCATTTCATCTTCTTCCTTGATCGCATCTAAATTGAGTATTCCCTGTAATTTATCCGATGTAAACGGAAGGAATGGTCTCATCACTGTGCTTAAAACAGCTACATAATGTAACGCAAGATTCATTACGACTTTCACAGTCTCAGGATCGGTCTTTTGAAGTTTCCATGGCTCATTAAATTGAAGGATCTGATTACCCTTGGTGGATATCAACATCAGCTGGCTTAAAGCTGCTCGGAAGTCATAGTCTCTGATATGTTGACACAATACATGTACACCATCAAATAATCTGAGAATTTCACTATCATGAAATGCAGTTTCCGCTTCACCATCCGGTCCTATGATCATTAGATCTGGATCGAAGTCAGGGACGATACCGTCATAATATTTATTAGAAAGGACGACAACTCGATTGACGAAATTGGCAAGGTTGTTTACTAGCTCATTATTATTCATCTCTTGGAATCCTGCCCAAGTAAATTCGCTATCCTTTAGCTCAGGCATATTCTTAATGAGGTAATATCTGAGTTCGTCTTGTTGTCCCTTGAAATCTTCTAGGTATTCATGAACCCATACTGCCCAGTTGCGAGATGTCGAGATCTTGTCACCCTCAAGATTCATAAATTGGTTAGCCGGTACATTCTTAGGAAGGATATATCCTCCGTGCGCTTTTAGTATAGAAGGGAATATAAGGCAGTGGAATACGATATTGTCCTTACCTATAAAATGAATTAATTCACTCTTGTCATCTTTCCAATAGTCTTCCCAGTTTTTACCATTTTGCTTAGCCCATTCTATGGTAGCAGAAATATAGCCTATAGGTGCATCCATCCATACATATAGCTTCTTACCTTCTGCGCCCTCTATGCTTTGCGGAACATCTACACCCCAATCTAGATCTCTAGTCATAGACCTTGGTTGGAGACCACCATCTAGCCATGACTTACATTGACCGAGAACATGATTTTTCCATTTTTGAGTGTCATGTAATTGTTCTCCATCGACTATACCATCAGTGATCCACTCTCTGAGCCATCCTTCATACTTGTCTAATGGTAGATACCAATGCTTAGTCGCCTTAAGTATTGGAGACGTACCAGTGATTGTGGACATAGGATCTATTAATTCTATTGGGCTTAGTGTCGATCCACAGTTTTCACATTGGTCGCCATATGCAGAATCATGGCCACACTTAGGGCACGTTCCTTTAATATATCTATCTGCTAAGAATTGCTTAGCTTCATCATCATAGTATTGTTCAGAAACTTCTTCTTTAAACTCTCCCTGGTCATATAAGGTCTTGAAAAACTCTTGAGCAGTTTCATGGTGCAGAGAGTCTGACGTTCTATGAAACATGTCAAAAGAGATGCCCATTCCTTTAAATGACTTACGAAAACTAGCATCATACTCATCTACAATCTCTTTCGGTTTCTTTCCTTCCTTAAGTGCTCTCAGTGTTATAGCTGCACCGTTTTCGTCTGATCCACAGATATATACGACGTCTTTACCCATCATCCTTTGAAACCTTACATAGATATCCGAAGGAATATATGCTCCAGCCAAGTGACCGATATGAAGAGGGCCATTAGCATATGGAAGTGCTGCGGTAACTAGGTAACGTTCTGGATAATGCATAGAATTGGATTAATCTACGAAATTAGCCTTATTTTATATATGTAAGAATATTATATGAGAAATAATTTGATGTGACACTTATTGCCCCGACGAGAGCAAATTGTGGATACAATGTCGAATACCTTCGACCAAATCTTTAGTATATCCCTATCGACTGATGTATCTTGCGGCTATTACAAATGACGAATGACTATTATTTTGTCGTTTTTTACCAAAAAACGCACTCCAACATTCATCATATTTTATAAACTTAAGAACAAGACTGATATATGGCTGATATCATTCAGCTCCTTCCAGATTCAATTGCTAATCAGATCGCTGCCGGAGAGGTAATCCAGCGGCCGGCTTCTGTAGTAAAAGAGCTAATGGAAAACGCTCTAGATGCTAGTGCCAAAGAGATCAAACTCATCATAAAAGAAGCAGGCAAAACACTCATACAAGTACTAGATAATGGTAAAGGTATGACCGCTACTGACGCTCGTATGAGCTTTGAGAGACATGCTACTTCCAAAATACGTGAGGCTAACGATCTGTTCAGCATCAGTTCTTTGGGTTTTAGAGGAGAGGCCTTGGCTTCAATTGCAGCCATTGCTAAAGTAGAGATGCTAACTAAGCCCAAAGATGACGAACTAGGCACACGCATACTCATAGAAGGATCGAAAGTAAAGAAACAAGAACCAATAGAAACTAATGTAGGAACTAACTTCTCTGTGAAAAATCTATTCTATAATGTACCTGCTCGACGCAAGTTTCTAAAATCAGATCCAGTAGAGCTTCGTCATATAATTGACCAGTTTAATAGGTTAGCATTGGCGAATCCTGATATTTTCTTCACAATGTATCATAATGGTAACGAAGTATACCATCTCCCTCCAGGTAATTTACGTCAGCGTATAGTAGGCATATTTGGTAAAAATACTAATGACAAGCTCATACCGGTAAGCGAAGACACTGACATTCTAAAACTCTCAGGCTATATATCTAAACCAGAAGCGACCAAGAAAAAGAAAGGCGACCAATACATATTTATCAATAAGAGATTTATTAAAAGCAATTATCTCAATCATGCGATAAGAGTGGCTTATGATGAGTTAATTCCTAAGGATAATTATGCCTTCTACGTTGTATTCTTAGAGCTCTCGCCGTCGATGATCGACATCAATGTTCATCCCACTAAAACTGAAATCAAGTTCGAAGAAGAACGACTCATATACAACTTCATAAAAGTATCGGTTAAGCATGCACTAGGTGCCTATACTGTTACGCCTACTTTAGACTTTGGTATGGATTCCAATTTCTCTAGCCGTATGACTCACGATATGCGTAGCGATGGTGTAGAAAGAGAGCAAAGTGGCGATATCTCCAGTGGACCGAAATTAACACAGCAACAAAGAGATAATATCAATTCTTGGGAAGATCTTTACCAAGACCTTCAAGCCAATACTAATCAAAGTCAAGCTATCACTGTAGAAAGTGATCTCATGAATCAAGGCAATGATCAACCGGTAATAATGGCCAGTAAATCACGTAAAGACCCTTACCAGATACATAATACCTACATAGTTAATCAGATCAAATCTGGCTTTCTACTGATAGATCAGCAAGCAGCACATGAGCGTATCTTATACGAAGGCTACATAGAACAGCTCAATCAGCATGTGGGTATGACGCAAAAGCAGCTTTTTCCAATATCTGTGGATCTCACTCCTGCAGATGCGACCCTTCTACATAACATATTACATAAGGTAAATGCTATTGGCTTTGAGATAGAACACTTTGGTAAGAATAGCTTCATTATACATGGGCTACCGGTAGGAATAGATAATCAATCACCTGAAAAATTGCTCGAAACGCTTCTTCAGCAGTATCATTCCAATATAGAATTACAGCTAGGAATCGACCGTAACCTCGCTCGCTCTATGGCGAATGCAGCATGTATTAAACGTGGTAAATTACTACAAGCCGACGAAATGCACGAATTAGTTGATCAATTGTTTGCCTGTACTGTTCCATACAAAAGCCCCAATGGTCGAAAATGTTTTATCACCATGGAATTAGATGACTTACTAAAACGTTTTACCACATAATATGGGAAGAATAACAGACGCAGTTAAAAATTTATTGATCATTAATGTAATCGTATTCTTTGGTACACAGGCTTTGCCCGAAAGAATCAAAAGTATGGGAAACATGTACTTTCCATTATCCGAAAACTTTCAACCTTACCAGATTCTCACTAACATGTTTATGCATGCTGACTTTCAGCATTTATTATTCAACATGATGACTTTATTTTTCTTAGGGCCATTAGTAGAACAAGCTTTAGGCACTAAAAGGTTTTTACAATTATATTTTTTAAGTGGTCTAGGTGCCGTGGTTTTACATATGGGAATCAAGTGGTTTGAATATCAAGGTATTATTGCAGGATTAGACCCATCTGAGATAAGTGCCGTGGCAAATGAAGGCTTGTCCATTCTCAATAGTGGAAGAAACTATAGAGGAGAACTTGGAGAACTTAATTATATTCTAAATGGAAGTATTCTTGGAGCGTCAGGAGCAGTATACGGAGTGCTTATTGCTTTCGCAACATTATTTCCTAACATGAAACTCATGTTACTGTTCCCTCCCATACCAATTAAAGCTAAATATCTTGCCGCAGGGCTCATTGCTTTAGGTCTTTTCTCTGGTGTGACAGGATTTCAACAAGGTGTAGCACACTGGGGTCACCTTGGAGGAGCGATAGTAGGATTTATAATGATTAGATTTATATGGAAACTACAAAGCTTAAGATAGACGCAGGCATATGATGAATTCTATTATTGAAGATATAAAACGAAGTTTTGACTCTGGAAATATGATCACTCGCCTTATCATAGTGAATATTGCTGTATTTATGTTTTTGGCATTATTTAATGCCTTTTTACCAAGTGTTTACACTTCATTTAGCAACTGGATATATATCCCCTCCAGCCCAATCAAATTACTCACTAGACCTTGGACCATATTGACGCATATGTTTGCACATCTAGGCATGTGGCATATGGCTTTTAATATGCTGATATTATATTGGTTTGGCCGTATTGTAGGGGATTTATTAAATGATAGACGAGTACTACCACTATATTTACTTGGAGGATTTGCGGGAGCAGTTGCCTATTTTTTAGTTACCAATTTCGCAGGTGTAACTGGAGGGAATGCGCACGGAGCGTCTGCGGCCGTACTTTGTATCGTAGCAGCAGCAGCATGGACATCGCCGAATTATACGGTTAGATTACTATTTCTAGGTGATGTAAAAATTAAGTGGATCGCCGCGGCCGTAATATTTGTCAATGTCCTAGCTACACAAGGAAATATAAATACAGGGGGTGCTTGGGGCCACTTAGGTGGTTTAGCATTTGGTGCTTATTACGTATGGCAGCTTCGAAAGGGATCAGACATCACAGAGCCCATGCAGGACAGCATCAATTGGATAGCTGACAAATATAATGGTATACCCAAAAAGGAAAAAACATCTCTTAAGGTTACCCATGTAGCGGCAAAAAAGAGTTCAATAAAAAAGCAACTTACCTCTACGAATTCTACAGGTTTACAAAAACAAGTAGATGTCATACTCGATAAAATAAAAGTAAACGGCTACGACAGTCTTACAGATGAAGAAAAAGAGATATTGTTTACCGCAAGTAAAAAATAAAACTCTTTAATCTAAAACAACTCAATATAATCTGTAATTGAAATTATTCGCAAAAACAATCTGGTCTCTAAACGTAGTCGTCGCTGTAGTGCTGTTATTATCGTATATATCTCCACTTGTAGATCCTACGAAGTTTTGGCTACTTTCATTTTTCGGATTATTCTATCCTGTATTCCTTATTATCAATTTAATTCTTCTCGTTTATTGGTTGATCAGAAAACCTAGTAGGAGTTGGTTAAGTATAGTGAGTATTCTCATCGGATGGAATCAATTGATAAGCTTTGCCAATTTTAGTTCGTCGACTAGTAACAACTCCCCGCATGTAATAAACGTAATGAGTTATAACATTCAAAATGCAAGATGGGCTTATTCACGGAATAAAGAAAAGAGAAATATTAAATCAGCAGAATTTATTAATTTTTTAAAAATGCACAATGATGTAGATGTGCTCTGTACACAGGAGACGGGTTTCTTTGGACGAGAAATAATAGAAAAAGGATTCAAAGATATTTATAAGCACAAGCTAGAGAACAAAGGAGCGACTCTATGGAGTAAATATCCAATGGGTACTCAAGGACAAATTGACTTTGGAACAAATACCAACTCTTGCGTCTGGGCTGATATAATATTTCCTGCAGACACTATTAGAGTATATAGTATCCACCTCTATTCAAATAATATTTCTCGAGATGCGGCAGAAGTTATAGACAATGCAAATCTCAACGAAAAAGAAACTTGGTCAGGAATCGGTGGCATATTAAACAAGTATAAAAAGGCTAATATCAAACGTAGTGAACAGGCCAAAAAAGTGAGATATCATATGTCAAAATCACCCTATCCTGTAATTATCGTTGGAGATTTTAATGATCCTCCAAGTTCGTTTACTTATAGCACATTAAGTGAATCTATGTCAGATGCTTTTTGTGAAAAAGGGCTAGGTATATCCAGTACATACGGCGGACGTATTCCGTTCCTTCGCATTGACTATATTATGTCTGACCAATCCTTTGACGTACTCAAGTATAATCTCATCAAGAATGAATATTCAGATCACTATCCCATCAGAGCCAGCGTCATACTTAAAGATCGACAAGAAACAAAGGGTGAGTAACTAGATATAAATTTTAAGAAACGCTTGTGACAGAAAACCTAAATTTCTTTCAGCATTAATAAACATTAAAGTCAAATAACATTCACTTACTAGTGGCACTAAAACGATACGCTACTTAATGTAAACTAGATTATACAACTTTATGCTGCATATAATTTATTTGAATCATATTTTTTCTACGTTAAATTACTCTTCACGATCAGCGCCACGCTTGCGTTTTTCGTCTTAAACTAAGACAACATAAACTGGATTATGTAAACGGCAATAAATGCTATAATATGCTTACAAAATACTTATAAAAATCACTCTCTCAGTTAACACTATGTTAAACTCACAATCCTAGTAATAATAACCCTCTTATATACCGTTTATTAGTTAACGATAATTTTCGAATTTAGGAATACTAAATTTTTAAATCACAATTAAATGAAGCAAATAATATCATTTACAGTAGCAGGAATCATTGGAGGTCTTGTAGTAATTGCTGGGCTTAAATTTACAGAGTCCCCATATATCATAGAATCAAATGCAGCACAAGTCATAAAAGCATCTAACATAATAAATACAGGAGTCAACACAGATTTTGTTCATGCATCAGCAGTAGCTACTGACGCTGTAGTACATATAAACGCGCAGGAAAGTAGAACATTAGCCATGCAACGACAAGAAGAATCTAGGCGTAATAGAAGAGGCTCAGCCTTCGATAATTTCTTTGGTGGAGGAGACTTCTTTGGCAACAATTTCCATCGACCCAAAAGTGGTTCAGGGTCGGGAGTAATCATATCGTCGGACGGGTACATAGTTACTAATAATCATGTCGTGGGGTTTGCCGATGTAATCAATGTGACTCTCAACGATGGTAGAGTAATGAAAGCCACAAAAATCGGTACTGATCCATCTACAGACCTCGCCGTAATCAAAATAGAAGGTGTAAGTGAATCTTTCCCAAAGCTAGAATATGCTGACAGCGATCAAGTACAGGTAGGTGAATGGGTATTAGCTGTAGGAAGTCCATTTGGATATCTTAAGTCTACGGTAACCGCAGGTATCATAAGTGCAATAGGCAGAGATCTAGATATTATTGAGGGAGAAAAAACGATAGAAGAATTTATCCAGACGGATGCTGTAGTTAACCCAGGAAATAGTGGTGGAGCATTAGTCAATGATCAAGGTAATCTAGTCGGTATTAACTCAGCCATAGCTACCCCAACCGGAGTATATGCTGGATATTCATTCGCAATTCCATCTAACCTTGCAAAAGTTATCATCAAAGATATTATAGAAAATGGAGACATCGAAAGAGTAAATCTGGGTATCGAAGGATATGATGTAAAAGACATAAAAGAAGATTTTAATTTATCCGAAAACAACGGTTTCTATGTTGAAGATGTTTATATAGGTAGTGCCGCTCAGTTCGGTGGGTTATTGCCGGGAGATATCATCAAAAGAGTAAATGGTCAGCGAATCAATGAACTAGAAGACATTAAACGTGTTATGAAATTTAATAAAGTAGGCGACACCGTAAAACTAAATGTAGTACGAAATGGTACCAAGAAGACAATTAAGTTAAAATTAAGAAAGTCTATGTAATAATATCACACCTACAGATGTTACTTATGCTTAGGATTACAATAAGATAATCTGAAAAATAAAAGTTGGTTTTTCGTTTTGTTTTGATGCGCCTGCCCTACCCAAGGGCAGGCGTTATTTTTTAAAGTATTTGGAAATCGAATACGCAGGAGTAGTATTATATAGCTTGCATTCCAAAAAAATAGATTGCTAAATTATAAACAAAAAGTAGCAATAGACTTAGGATAGTAACCAAAATAATTATCGGTATTAATCCTTACGCAATAAATAAATCATAACCCAAAAAGCTAGATATACATAGGCTATAGACCAAGCCAAAAACCGTATTATTGTACCCAATTAACAATGTATGTCCATGCTCATAAATTTACTTCAAAAAACTAAGCTTCCTCTTGTTTCTGTGCAAAATACTGTGGCGCTTCTAAAAGAAGGTGCAACTATACTATTTATAGCACGATACAGAAAAGAGCGAACTGGGTCATTAGACGAAAATCAAATTGCCGATATACAGAAGACTTATCAAAGTATACAAGATCTTACCAAGCGAAAAGAATATGTCCTCAAAGTAATAGAAGAGCAAGGCAACCTTACTACTAAACTCAGGCAACAAATAAATAATACTTGGGAATACAATGCTCTAGAAGTAATGCCAGTGCAAATCCATAAATGATTGCCGTAGGTACAACAATCACTAAAAATGTGAAAAAATGTAATCGTTTATATAAAATCAAATGCTTGATTCATTTACTTAGTTTTCCGCTATTCACGGTCAACTTAAGATTACTGACTAGAAACTCTTGACTTAAAACTAAATCAGTCTAGGTCCTGAACCCACTCGATCACGAATTACTTTACCATCTACACAATGAGGGACCAATTCTCTTTCAATAAATGGCCATATCTGATCCTCCACCTCATCAGGATATAGCAGGTGTACATTAGGTCCTGCATCTAGCGTAAAATACAATGGAAGTGATGTCTCTTCACGGAAAGCCCTTACTTTTTCGACTACCGCTAATGTTCCGGCTTTCATCAGTACGTAGCTTGGGTCAGAGCACATCATGAGTGCATGCAATGTCATTGCTTCCTCTTCGAGTATCTTGCCAAAGCTAAGTATATCACCTGTCTTGAGCGCCTCTAGCGTTGCCATCATATTCTTATTTGCTTGCTCGTATCTTACAGTAGCGTATGGGTTTACTTCCATTAATGAGTGTCCAGCTCTTGAGGATACCGACTTTTCTTCAGCACTCACAATTAATATATCATCATGGAATCTTTTAAATGATTTGTGAAGTTGACTATCAAAAGGTATTGCTTGAAGGTC
Source organism: Saprospiraceae bacterium UBA1994 (assembly GCA_002335865.1). Classification (GTDB taxonomy): domain Bacteria; phylum Bacteroidota; class Bacteroidia; order Chitinophagales; family Saprospiraceae; genus UBA1994. The sequence continues at coordinate 24,123 of DDCY01000003.1, read as the reverse complement.
GGTAGAGTCTTCTATATCACTATGTGTTCCCCAAATAGCGACCTCAGGAAAAACAGACCTTGCCGCACTTCCACTGCCCAATCTAGCGATATGAGATGCTTTATTCAAGAAGTCTGAAGCATCTGTAGGCCAGCCTGTCAATATTTTCTCGATACTACAAAAACACAACGCTAAAGCAGACATTGCTGACGCAGATGAGGCAATACCAGATGAGTGTGGAAAAGAATTACTGCTCTCGATCTTAAAGTCATAATCAAGCAAAAAGCTAAATTCTATGTGTAAGCTCTGCAGAAACGCAATAATTTTGTTAGCAAATGCTTCGTTTGGTGCTCCTTCGAAGTAGAAATCTATACTCACTTCACCATCTTTTTCAATTTTTTCCGTGAAACTCACCTTAGTATCTGTATGTGCAGCATCCAAAGTAAAACTTACCGATGGGTTACGAGGAAGTTGTATTCCGTGTTTTCCCCAATACTTAACGATAGCTATATTGGATGGACTACGCCAAGCAACACTTTGCTGTGTTGATGATAAGGATGAAAGTTGGTAGTTGATAGATCCAGTAGCCATGTCTTCGCTTTGATTGTTTTTCGAATATTATGTGGTATCAAAGGTATAACTTCTTACTAGAGACTTTGTTTTTTAGTCGATGTTCTATTTACAAACTTCATCAAGTATCTAAACAACAGATTGTTAGATCACTTAATTTCAACAGCAAGACTAAACTACTTAATTATTAAAATTAGACAAATCATTATTCTTTAGATATAAACAGAGCTAACGAAACAAAACCATTTCTATATCTTAGTGGCTGACAAACCCATACATGAATAGAGAACTAGAATTATTAGAAAAACTAGAGAAAGACCTTAGTCTCAAAAAACTACAAATCAAATCGCTTCTAACTATAACGCAAGCGATCAACGATAATGTATCTGGAGAAGGGCTGTTTAATATGTACAAATCGTTTCTTAGTTGGGAAATGGCTATCAACAAAATGGCACTATTCGTAATAGAAGATGAAGGGTGGCATTGTGCTACTTCAATAGGATTTGATACTGTCAGGCAAAATGAACTTATACCTCTGTTATTAGAACACAGTAGGCTACATACCATAAAAGAGGACGATGATATGAAGATGCATGACTTCGACATTGTCATACCCGTATTTCATAAAGATACACCCATCGCCTATGCTATAATCGGCGGTATCAAAGAGAAGGAAGATCTCTATAACCGCATACAATTCATTACAACGATCACCAACATTATAGCAGTAGCAATAGAAAATAAGCGCCTATTTAAGCGGCAACTAAAGCAAGAGAGATACAACCGTGAAATGGAGTTAGCAAGTGATGTGCAACATATGCTAATTCCTGAGGAAATGCCTAAAAGTAAATACTTTCAATTATCTAGTATATATCGACCTCACTTCAATGTTGGAGGTGATTATCTTGATTATATTCAATTCAGTGAACGTAAGTTTGCGATGTGTATTGCTGATATCTCTGGTAAGGGAGTTGCGGCTGCATTACTAATGGCCAACTTCCAAGCCATGATACAAAGTCTAATATTTCAATACAGAGACCTAGAGACGTTTGTGTTTGCACTCAATCAGTCCGTTCATCGAATTACAAAGGCAGATAAATTCATTACGTTTTTTATAGCTGAGATAGATTCGGAGAAGCGAACCATGAAGTATATCAATGCTGGTCACTATCCACCCCTACTCTATATGGACGGTAAAATCAGAGAACTTAATCAAGGATGTACAGTAATCGGTGCTTTCGATAAGTTGCCAGAAATTAATGAAGAGATAATAGAATTGTCCGAAGATGCATTGATTCTTAGCTTTACCGACGGTTTAGTGGAATTACAAAACGATAAAATGGAATACTTTGGCGATGAAATGATAAGAAATTTTGTAGAATTGAATGGCATGGACGATCCAGAAACGTTTAATGATAAATTGATAGCAGAGATTGATAATTTCCGAGGAGAACAAAAGTTTAACGATGACATTGCTGTCTTGACATGTAAAATATTTTAAATGGGGCAAATAAAAATAAAAATCAAGACACGCATAATCAAAAGAATAGACGATCTAACAGATCAAGTTACAGAAAAAACTCCTCCGAGAAGACAAATACGTTATTCTGATTATTCGCAAATGTTTATATAATTACTTTAGTAAGAGTTACAGCCGATATATTATTTTCTCAGTTAATAAAATGTAAAACTCAAAAAATTATTGTCAAAACATAAATTTATCACGGAACGTAAGGTGCTTCTTAAACGTTAAATAAATAAAAATTATACCTTGATCGCTAAAGAACTCATATCACAAACTATAGACTCACTTCGCACTTCTGATACAGGAGAAGAAACAATAGCGATGATGGGTATATACCATGTCAAACATCTTCCTATTGTCAATAATGAACAATTTCTCGGTATGATATCCGAAGAAGATATACTAGACAAGAACATGAACGAAGCTATAGGCTCATATAGGCTTAGCATGTTAAAACCTTATGCCCATCAGAATGATCACTTATTTGAAGTGATGAAACTAATGGCTGAAAACAAACTCACAGTGATACCAGTAGTAGACAATGGTAATAAATATCTAGGCCTTATCACTCAAGAAGATCTGATTGCTTTCTTTGCGATTAGTTTTTCGTTTGCTGAGTCTGGATCTATCCTTGTAATAGAAACTGATAAAATAAACTATTCCCTAGCAGAAATAGCTCGTATTGTCGAAGGAGAAGGTGGTTCTATTTTAGCGGCCTTCCTTACTCGCATGGAAGACAGTACCAAGGTACAGATTACGCTCAAATTAAATCAAATGAGTGTAGGACGAATAGTGGCCTCTCTTGAGAGGTTTGATTATAATATTAATGGAGCATTTACTGAAAATAAATACGAAGATATACTCAAGAATAGATATGATTCACTTATGAGCTATCTCAATGTATAGAATTTTTGTTGATAACAAATTCTGCATTCACATGCTCAGTCTTACTTTTATTAAGCGTTTTTTCTTGTGCCTAACAATTATAATTAGTGCTAATAATTTATCTGGGCAAACAGACTTCATAATAGTTAACAATATAACTTTTAAAGGCAATAAAAAAACAACTGATCGTGTCGTTAAATACGAAATGGCCATCGAAAAAGGTGACACGCTTACGCTTAAAGCACTCAATAAAATAATTATACTAGAAGAAAAAAGAATACTCAATACAAGACTGTTTACATTTGTAAAAATTAATATTAAAAACTGGGACCAAATCTCTAATAGACTTGATCTCGAGGTTAACCTTCAAGAAAATTGGTATATATATCCAGCCCCAATATTTGAACTTGCAGATAGAAGTTTTAACGTCTGGTGGAAAGAACAAAAAAGAAGTCTAAAAAGAGTAAATTTTGGCGCCCGTATAGATCACCTCAATCTTACGGGTAACAAAGATAGACTAAAACTCAAGCTACAATTTGGCTATGTACGTAAATATGAGCTCAAATATGCATTTCCTTATCTCAAAGGTGGGTGGGGCCTATCAACAAATATCGTTTACTCTGAACAAAAAGAAATAGGCTATATAACCAGAGGTAATAAAACACTTTTCGAACAACTAGAAGATGAACGTATACTACTCAAAAGATTTAGAGCTAGTACCTCTTTAAGTAAACGTATAGGTTTAAGATTCTTTCAAGTAATTAGGTTCTCATATCACCAAAATGAAGTTGATGATTTCGTAGTACAGAACTTAAATTCAAATTATTTTTTATCTAATAACACTAATCTTAAATTTTTACAATTAGAATATGATGCAGATTATGACAAGCGTGTCTTCACCATATATCCTGAGGGAGGATATCGATTAAAAGTTAATATCAAAAAGGATGGCTTTGGTTTTGAAAGTGAATACAATAACCTTTCAATTGTCGGCTCAATAGAAAAATATTGGAAACTTTGGGAGGCGCTCATCATCGAGACTAGGCTCAGAGGAAAAACCAATCTTATTAGAGACCGTATCCCCTTTTCCAACAATACTGGTCTTGGATATGGTGGAAATATCATTACAGGATATGAGCTTTATGTCATTGATGGCACAGATTACATCATTCATAAAAATGCACTTAAGCTATCAATATTAGACATCACAAAACGGTGGGATAAAATGATACTTAGACAGTACAAGAAAGTATCTATTAAAGCGTGGTTACGTTGGAATATAGATTACGGATATGTCAACGAAAGGCATTCAACAGAAGGTAATCTATTAAACAATCAATGGCTATTTGGATATGGTCCTGCACTAGACGTACTTCTCTATAACACCTTTTCTTTTCAGCTCGAATATAGTTTCAACGAGATTGGTGACAAAGCTTTCTTTATAAAAAGTAGATTAAATTTTTAAAAACTACTTTTATTAATACTTGATGAAATATATTGAACCAAACCATACGATCATTCGTCTTTAATACATGACAACTCAAAAAGCATCATATCTACAGAATTTTATAGCGCTGAAATATTTGCCTAGATTCTTTAAGGCTGTATATAAGTCTAGCCCAAAGATGTTCTCCCTCAACGTAATTCTAAGACTAATCAAATCTATATTTCCAGTTGTTCTACTCTGGGTGGGAAAGGAGATTATAGATGAAGTAATAGCTATTGTCAATACTAGAGAATCTCAAGAGCTAAATAAGTTATATCTCTTAATCGCTATCGAATTTGGAATTGCTATTTTTAGTGATGTTTTCAATAGATTGATTGGTGCTACGGATACGCTGATCGGCAGCCTATATTCCAATGATTCATCAGTGGAACTCATACAAAAAACAGCTCGAGTAGACCTACAGTATCTCGAAGATTCAGAATTTTACGATAAACTAGAACGTGCACGCAGACAGACCGTAGGTAGAGTAAATCTTATGTCGAATTCTCTTGCGCAAGCGCAAGATTTTATTACGATTGTATCTCTTATCTCAGCATTGATATACTTCTATCCCATACTGATATTCCTATTAGTTATTTCTATCATACCCACCCTACTCAACGAACTTAAATTTTCTAGTTCTAATTATAAACTTACATCTCGTATGGCACCTGAGAGAAGGCAATTAGATTATATGAGAGTTATAGGCGCAAGCGATGTGACTGCCAAAGAGGTAAAGTTATTTGGACTGGCAGATTTTATAAGTAGGACATTCTCCACTACTGCTAACAAGTATTATCAATCGATCAAAAAGCTTACAATCAAACGTTCTGTTTGGGGCGCTACATTTAATATTATTGGTGTCATTGCCTACTACGGAGCATTTGTCTTTATTGTTCTCAAGGCCGTTGTGAGTCTAGTCACTATAGGAGAGTTAACATTTCTTGCTGGGTCATTTAATAAATTGCGAAATCAATTACAAGTGATGTTTACTAGATTTAGTAATATAACAGAAAGTGCCCTGTATCTACATGACTATTTCGAATTTATAGATATGGAGTTCAATGATCAATCTGATTTTCAGCAATTACCTGTACCTGCTGAAATTGTTACTGGTATAAAATTTCAGAATGTAACATTTAGTTATCCCAATGGCCACATCCCAGTTTTTAATGGTCTTTCATTCGACCTACGCAAAGGCGAAAAATTAGCACTCGTAGGTGAAAACGGAAGTGGAAAAACTACATTAATAAAATTACTTCTCAGACTCTACGAACCAACTAGTGGATGCATACTATTGGATGGTGTAGATATTCGACATTACGAAAAAGAAGAGTATCAAAAATTATTTGGTGCTATATTTCAAGACTATGTAAAATATTATCTCACTACACGAATCAATATAGCAGTTGGTAATATCGAGAATGTAGGTAACGATAAAAAAATTGAAGAAGCCGCAGAACTAAGTCTTGCTGACGAAGTGGTGAAAGATCTACTCAATGGATATGACCAAGAGCTAGGAAAGAGATTTAAAAAAGGAGCAGAATTATCAGGTGGACAATGGCAAAAAATAGCTCTGGCCAGAGCTTATATGTCAGAGGCTCCCATAATTATTCTGGACGAACCTACATCTGCCTTAGACGCTAGAGCCGAGTACGAAGTCTTTCAAAGATTTATAGGTTTGACCAAAGGTCGTACTAGTATCATCATCTCACACCGGTTTTCCACAGTGCGTATGGCAGATCGTATACTTGTACTTAATAATGGTGAAGTACTAGAACTTGGAACTCATGAAGAATTAATGGAAAATGGTAACCTATACTCCGAATTATTCGAACTACAAGCGGAAGGGTATCAATAACTTATTTCCAAGATTGTACTTTCTCGCTATTGTTACTAACTATTAAAATGCCATTTGATAATATGATATCCTTGGCGTCTGCATTGGCATTCATTCCACTTTTTTTGGAAGATAATGCCTTGTAGTTACCTTTACCGTCATTGATAAGTATTGTACCTGTACCTGCATCATATCTCGTTGTCTCTACTTCGGTAGAATATAGATTGCCAACACTTATAATGTCTAAGTGATTATCCCCATTTACGTCTTTCACTACGAATCCATTAATCGGTGACATCTGTGCTTTTATTGGTAAAGACTTACTTTCCAATTTGCCTCCAAAATTTAATGCTATCACGCTTTTTAGAGATGTAGCCATAAGAGATTGTGCATCTTCTAAATCATATATTTCATCTATAGATGCATTGGCGTAATCTTCATATTTCTTAAACTTGTCGCTAACATATGGCACTTGCTGTGTAGAGCATTCCTTTCCTCTGACTGGGACTATTTTACCGTCGAAGTAACTTGCTAGTACTACGTCATACTTGCCATTATTATCAAAGTCGTCTGAATACAATCTAAATGGTCTTTCTTTAGAGGCTTTGTACTTATTGTTAGTACCAATATTGCCAAATAGATAATCGTCATCGCCATCTGCATCCATGTCAGCTGCAGCTATACTAAAGTATAGTCCTGGTTCAATGTTCGTTGTAGTTAATGAAAAGGTGCCACCATTATTGATCATTACCTGAGGAGACATCCATTCACCTACAGTAAGTATATCTTTGTCACCATCTCCGTCGTAGTCACTAACGATAGCATCAGTAACCATTCCATATTTATTTAGAAAACTTGCTCTCTCTTCTGTCTGGTCTATATATTGCCCCCCTTTATTCATTAATATATGTGAACTAGGAGATTGAGGATATTTACCGGGCACTAATCTACTAAATACTACAAGGTCTTGATCGCCATCTGCATCTACATCAATAGCAATTGCCGTTGAACTACTTTCTTTTACTCTTGGAAGAGCTTTCGATTTCGTGTAAGACCCTTTACCATCATTGATATAAAGTCGATCCTGCAATTTGGCACTCCCAACTTTATATTCATTACCACCACTGCATACATAGAGGTCTTGATCGCCATCATTATCGTAATCAAAGAATATGCTGCGCATATCTTCATGAAGCTTATCAGATTCAAAAACTGCAGTGGCCTTCTTAATATATTTTCCATTATTATAAATAAATAACTGTCCACTATACTCTGCAGATCCACCTATATACAAATCATCATCACCATCTCCATCTACATCAGCGGTACTCATAAATGGTCCTTGCTCTGATAGTTTATAAGGCAGTAAACTTTGACTAGCGTAGTCATCATAATTATTTTCTTGGTGTACATATGGAACATGACTTTCGATTTCCGAAAAATATGATTTTTCACTTTGTTTTACCTCATCGTTCTTATCAGATTCTTCGAATGACATAGTGTACTCTTTGTTGGCGGCTACATCTGTTAATATTGTTTTAGTATTGTTGGGCCATGTTATTTCTACCCTTTTGATTATACTATTATCACCCAGGCCAAAATGAATGACATTTTCAGAAGAAGAAAGGAACCCTTTCACCGTATTTAGTTGAGCATATTGTTCGCCACCAGCAGTTGTTATTTTTATACTACTTCCTTGCATAGGTTTGTAACTATCACTTACCAATTTGAATCTTATAAAGCTGCCGTGATCTCCAGCTTTATTTTCATATATGGATGCAAGTGCATTCATATTATTAACTATTAGATCTAAGTCACCATCATTATCTAGATCACCATATGCCGCGCCTTGAGAAAAGCTCTTGTCTCCTAGACCCCAGTCACCAGCTACATTTTCAAAATGATAATTGCCATCATTATGAAACATATAATTACTCATTGGTGTGCTAGGTATCTTGTTAATAATCTCCAATATTGACGATCTAACTCCAGAGGTTTGACTTTCTTTTAAACCCTGTATGTAATCATTATTTCTAAAATCGCGCTTAACACCATTGCTGATATAAATGTCTTTGTGCGTATCATTATCAAAGTCTGCCATGAGTAAACTCCAGCTCCAGTCAGTCTTAGCTATATCTGCCATATGTGATATATCACTAAATGTATTGTCCCCATTATTCAGCTGCAGGGTATTATGCATATACTGGTAGTGGTAACCTTTATCTACAAATCTATAAAATGCTTCAGGAGACATCGATGGCATGTTAGTCTTAGATCTCAAATGATTTGCTCCGGCCATATCTACTACTCCTATATCTAGTAATCCATCATTATTTATATCTGCTATGTCCATGCCCATAGAAAAATTAGACATATGATTCACTGCCTTATCTATTGTATTTGTAAATGTTCCGTTACCATTATTAAGATACATACAATCAGGCTTTTCATAATCATTGGCAATATAGATGTCTTGATAACCATCTTGATTAATGTCACTTATACAAAGACCAAGACCGTATGCTGCAGATTCGATACCCGCTGATGAGCTTACATCAGTAAATTTATTTCCGTCATTTCTAAATAGTAAATCTGACGTCTCTTTAGATATTAAATCTTGATGAACAAATGTTGTCTTACCTAGCCTTACGTTAGAAGGTTGATTCATCACAAATAGATCTAAGTCATTATCATTGTCATAATCAAAAAATGCCGACTGAACTGTATATCCTCCATTATCTACTCCATAGGCTTTTGCCGATTCTGTAAATGTCAAATCACCATTGTTAATATAAAGTCTATTCCTTTTTTCGTCCTCCAATGACGAATAACCAAATGTACTTACATAGATATCTAAATAGCCATCTTGATTGACGTCTCCGTATGAGATACCAGAAGATACGGTACCTTGCATTTTCTGAACCCCTGCAGATTTAGTTATATCCTCAAATACCATATTCCCTTTATTGAGATATAAAGCGTCATTTCCAACTGTAGCTGTGAAGAAAACATCCTGCAACCCGTCATTATTAATATCCATGATACTCACTCCTCCTCCATTATATATCGATATCCAAGTAAAATGATTGAATTCATCTGTCTCATTGACCTCATTATTGAAATCAACCTTTGTTTGGCTAACATGAAGCTTCTCAAAAGACTTGTCAACTGTTGATAATATACGCTCTGGAATACGCTCTTTACAGGCACTCATCATTACCGCAATAAATAATATGGATATATATATTGATTTTTTCATTTGTTTGAAGTTCCCATAATTCTAATATCCAAGGTAATACTATTAATTACAATTAAAAACGACTTCGTATATTTAGCCTCTCATGAATACTACACGAATGGCATATTCTGATATTAAAGTTATAGGATTTGACGCTGACGACACCCTATGGGTCAACGAGACTTTCTTCAGAGAAGCTGAACAGCAATTCGCGAATTTGCTCTCCCCCTATGAGACTATTAATAAGATCGACCAAGAGTTATTTAAAAAAGAAATGGATAACTTAACGTTATACGGATATGGAATCAAAGGGTTTATGTTATCTATGATAGAATCTGCCATAGAAATATCAAACGGTAACATATCGAATCAATCGATAAAACAAATATTATCTATAGGTAAAGACATGTTGAATAAGCCTGTCGAGCTACTTGATGGAATAGAAGAAGTATTACAAAATCTTTCTACAAAGTACCGCCTCATACTCTGTACCAAAGGTGATTTATTGGACCAAGAACGAAAACTAAAAAAATCAAACCTCACTCAATATTTTCATCATGTAGAAGTCATGAGCGAAAAGAAAAAAGAAGACTATACTAAAGTTTTATCACATTTAGATATTGCACCTAGAGAGTTTCTGATGGTCGGAAATTCGTTAAAGTCAGATATCCTTCCACTTATAGACATAGGATCTCAAGCGATACATATCCCATTCCATACTACATGGCAGCATGAAAAAGTAGATTCAAACAAACTAGATAGTAATCAATACCTCACTCTAGATAGTGTACAAAAATTATTAGATCACCTTTAACATTCCATTTCATTGAAAGAAATAAATATTGACACTTGGAATAGGAAACAACACTTCTATCACTTTGTAGCATTGAAAAATCCTTTCTTTGCTGTAACTGTACCTGTTGATGTTACCAATGCATATAAAAAGAGCAAAAAAAGCGGTAAAAGCTTTTTTGTAAGATACTTACACGACTGTATGAAGGCTATCAACAAAGTCGAAAACATGCGATACCGAATCAGAGAAGGACGAGTATTTGATGTAGGAAAGGTAGACGCCTCCGCTACTATTATGAGAGAGGATAACACTTTTGGATTTTCATGGGTTCCATTCGACTTTAGCTATGACATTTTCTACGAAAATTTTTTAGAAGAAAAAGTTAGAGTACAAACACATCACGAACTCTATCCTCCAATCAATGGAGATAACTGTATTCATTGCTCCGTAATGCCTTGGTTTAACTTTACTAGTCAAAAAGAACCTGTATCAGGTAAGATGGAATCTATACCCGAACTGTCTTTTAGTGGAGTTGTAACTACTGACAATAAGAAGAGTATGAATGTTGCTATTAGTGTGAACCACGCTTTAGTAGACGGGTACCATGTAGGTGTTTTTGTAAAGTTATTTCAACAATACTTAGATGAATAAAATCCACCTGCATAAAAAGTTCTAAGTCAAATTGCTAATGAACCATAACCAATCCAGGAATCTGTTGAATAAATTTTTCTATTTCCTCATTATATCCATCATCATACGATTGTAGATCGATAGAAACTATTTCATTGCCTTTAGGTATTACTAGTTTATAGTTATGCGTTTTGTCATTGGATAGTTTGATCTCATGCATAGACAATTCGCCTACTCTGTATTTTGTATAACTATACTCATTATATGAATATGATGACTTTACCTTTTCGTAAAACATTTTGTAATCTATAGTCTCTTCATTCGTCTTTGTATAATGAGACATAGACATATAACTCTTACCACTAGGATGAATCCAAGAAATTGTATCTGTAACTACATATCCGCTAGGATTGTTATTAAGCTTAAGTAAAGACTTCGAGATTACACTCCACCTATACATCTGTGGTAGACTTACATATTGTAGATCGATAGTACGTGTAAAGTCTACCATTGAAGAATCTACGGCAACATCGATACTTACAACCTTTTCAGACTTGGTCGCATTGGTTGTCTCAGCTGATTTTACATCAGATTTACACATAGTGAAAATTCCAATTGCGGCTATTGCTAACATTGATTTATTTATAGTAATAAAATTCATATCGTTAAATCTAATTTTGAAAATTTATTAAGTGTGTGCAAAAATAAGCTTCTAACCGAATACAAGGCTATTATTTAACTTTAGCCTTATCTCTGTAAGGAAATGATCACATCAATGATCTTGTCTCCTTCGACGATTTGATGGACGACATCCATACCTTCTGTCACTTTACCGAAGATAGTATATTTACCATCTAGATGTGGTGTAGGAGAATGAGTCACAAACCACTGTGTCCCTTCAGTATTTAATCCTGCTGATGCCATACCTACATATCCTTCATCATCATAGTACAGCTGCGGCAATTCTGATCTAATAGAATAATCTAACGATCCATATCCATCGCCACGCGGACAACCACCTTGTATGACAAAATTAGAGACAACTCGATGATAAACTTTATTATCAAAGAAATCATCATTGGCCAAATCTATAAAGTTAGCAACAGAACCAGGAGTGGTATTACCAAATAGCTTAATAGTAAAATTCCCCTTGTTTGTCCTCACTACTGCTATGGTAGAGTCGGATACCGTAGCTAAAGTCTTCCAGTTAATAGGATGGTTATAACTGTTTTTTTCTGCTTTGTATTTTACGTTATTGATATAGGCCAAAGCTTTCTTTATCTCATTATACGTTTCTATCTCTCGTGGTAATGATAACTTAGCCGCGGCAGCAATCAGAAAACTATCATTTTGAATTAGATTTCGATATCCAATTTTCTCATTACTAAGTATTCCTGCTCCTATTGCCATAGTCCCTACGTCACCTTTAGCAAACTGTTCTTTAATGATATCTAGTATTTCTATTTTCACTCTGTCACTTCTAAATCTAAAAGTATTTACGAATGACTTTCCCGATACGATCTTAGATAAAGCTTCCATACCCGCAGTCCGAATAGTCACTACTCCACTGTCTATCGCTGCTTCTTTGAGATAGGCATAACTATATGGATCTTGTCCGAGTGCCGCTACATAGTGTTTTGCTACATACGGTTTACCTTTCAATTCTTTTATGTATCTGAGAAGAGATGACCGTATAATTGCCCTACTCTCTATATAATACGATGGCAGATGCTTAAGTACTGATGCATATATCTTCGCCCTTACCGTATGGTCCAAATTCTTTTTGGCAAATGTTTTATAAATCTCAACATGATCTCTTTTTCCATGATCCACTAAATATTGTGCCGCTGCATTCGCTACATGTATATTTTCATCATCAAGATGATCTAAAATCAAATCTATATTATCTATATATTTATAACTACCAAACGCTTTAAGTATGTTCACCTTGACTCGGTAGTCTTTCTCTACTATGAATTGCGATTGAAGAATTTTCAATATATCTGGTTCAGTTACTTTTCGTAGTGCTAACGCAATAGCCATACGTACGTTCGGATCACTAGCTCCAATCAGAGCTTCAGCAATCCTAAATTGACTTTTACTGATATCAATGTCTTTAGCTCGAGCTAAATAGTTGGCTGCTATTACTCTCACTTCATTAGGGTAAGCTTGATTACTTGCTAGCTCTACCATTCGATTCGTTCCTTTCTGAGTATTGATACCTCTGTTAGCATATCTATATATTGCTCTAGATTGTCCAAGAAGCAACAGAGTGTCAGTTATTCTGTAAGACTCTACCGATGCCAATACGTCAAGTAATGATTTATTACCAGTCTTGCCTATGGCTTCTAAAATGGTAGAATTAAATACGTTATCCACATCGCTAGTGTCTTTGTTCACAAATGCATTCATAAGTGGATCTACAGTCTCTAAATTGCCAATTTGACCTAGTGCATATGCAGCAGCAGTTCTTACTTCTATAATAGGATCTCCTAGTATTTCCACCAAAGAATCAATTGATAATTCGCTTTGAATACTAGCCATAGCATTCACTGCGGCCAATCTATAACCAGGATTAGAATGATTAAAATAAAGTAGAACACTATCGATGTTTTGCTTATCCTGATGATTGTATATTCCTTGATATACTAGATCACTGTTAGCATTATTAATATCTGTAATGATTTCATTGCTCGGAGGCACACAAGAATTTATTGTAATCATCAGAGCCATCAATAGCCAACTTATGATATGTATGTATCTATTCATCTATTAAATTTCAATTTAATGTATAGCATAAGATTATACTGCAAATATTGTCCCAAAAAAAAAGAATAAATATTATATAATTATTATACTCGTATTAGACTGTAAGTCAACACTTTATGTTAAAATTGTTGATTTAATAGATCGTTTTGGCATAAAACTTGTTTCTAAAGTAATTATATCAGTAAAACAAAATTGAATACCACTTTTTAAATCAAATAATCATCAAAAACATCCCATAATAGTAATGATGAAGTCAATTAAAACAATTATCTGTATAGCATGTCTAATACCATTAACCTCTTTTACATGGTATAATGCCACAGAAAGACTTGTAAGTAACTATATAAATACCTACGCAGAATTAGCCGTGATAGAAATGTATCGATCTGGAGTACCTGCTAGTATTACATTGGCTCAAGGGCTACATGAATCCAATTACGGACAGAGCGATTTAGCAACTAGGGCCAATAACCACTTTGGTATCAAATGTAAATCTTACTGGAAAGGACAAAAATATTATCATGAAGATGATGATTACAATAGAAAAGGTGAACTAATAGAGTCTTGCTTTCGGGCTTATAATAATCCTGTAGAAAGTTATGTAGACCATTCAAACTTTTTAATGTATTCTTCTCACTATGGTAAGCTATTTAACTTAGATAAAACTGATTATAAAGGTTGGGCATACGGACTTAAAGAGTGTGGATATGCTACTGACATCAATTACAGTAAGAAGCTGATTTCTAAAATAGAAAAATACAATTTGACCCAATACGATCACTCAGATAATCCTTACAGGGCAGTAATAAAAGGTGATTCACCAAAAAAATAACATCTTATATAAAATATAAATTGAATTAAAAAACACATTAGACTTTTATGCTTTTCAACACATAAAATCTAAAAATAATTTTTGCGCTTTCTCAAGGCGTTTTAAATAGGCCGTTATCCAGCAGACAATAAACCAATCTCGAGAGTGACTTTGTTAATAAGTATTTTCGTTTTGCTGGATGCGGTTCTTTTTTTGAATTCTTCTAAAAATTAAACCGCATATTTGAAGTGTAATGTAGCTAAGGTAATCGTCAGGTCAAATTAGAAGACGATAGTAAGAATCTTACACAATGCAAATATTATAACATCTTTCATTAATATAGATTGCTATCTAACTTCTATCACTGGCTGAAGAGCTAGAAATACTTTTAGTGTCTTAGACTTCCTCCTTTCTAGAATTTGTTTTTAATTCTTTTCCGAAAGCGCCTTGTGTATATCAGTATAACTAGCCTGGTAAGCAGGTATCAATGCAGCAACTATTCCTAGAGCTATAGATCCTACAAACAACCAAGCATCGCCCGATATCACTCTCCATCCTGTAAAATCGTACCTATAACTCGCCTGAAGAAACTTGGACATGATTTCCATACCTCCGTGACTGATGATCATACCGACTACAAATCCTATGAAAGATAGAATGATGCCTTCTATAACAATCAACATAAAGAGTATTGCTCTGCTTCCTCCCATTACTCTAATTAAAGATAACTCATACTTACGCTCTTTCATTGACTTATACAGCGATATGAAAATACTAATTGCTGAAACGAATGCTATAAGAATAGCCAACCATCGGATCGCATCTGTACCTACTCCGATTAGGGAGTACAGTTTATTTATTTCGTATGGCGGCGACGCGGCTTGCATATCTGTATGTTCATTTATAGCCCTTGGAAGACTAAGTGTGCGATAATTCGTTTTGTCTTTATACTTAATTAATAGAGATGTAATATCTTTATCTGGATGCTGTAGTAATTCTTCATTAGATCTTACTGGAGGAGTGTGATGCACATGATCGTGGCCTGCATGATCTTCAGCAGCGTGATCGTGTACCGCCCATACTGTAGATGGATTAGTCAATATTAATTGATCTACAACAGAGCCACTTGGTTTGAGTATTCCTACTACATTAAATGCGCTATGATCATGAGCCAAATCTGCATCATCATCAAATCCATGAGAACTCTTAAAGCTATCTCCTATCTTGAGTCCTGTGGACCTTGCCACTCCTGCTCCTATAGTTACATCTAGATCTTGTGCCCATATTTTGCCCTGATCAAGCTGAGCATTATACAATTCAAGGATACCATCGTTAGTCCCTACTATCCGGTGTCTTTTATAACTATCTCCAAGGCTAAGAGGAACAGATATCTCTAGTAGAGGATGGCCAGAATTAAGAAAGGCTTTCGCCTCATCAACTGTGATATTTCCAGTAGGATTATCGATATGATACATACTACAAAGTATCATTTGGAGTGGGCTACCCTTCGCTCCTATTACAAGATCAATATCCGCTAGATTTTTTTCAAAATTTTCTGAGAGCTGCGTATTCAACAACATCAAAAATGAAATCAGACCAATCCCTAATCCAAATAAAATTATACTCAGAATAAGATTCAGAGGATTAGACACGATATTTTTCCAAGCTAACTTTAATACGCTCATGATATCGTTATTTTATTATCTATCATATCCTTAAGTCTAGTATCATGTGTCACTATTACAAGAGCTGCTCCAGATTGTTTGGCCTGAGTCGATAGTAAGTCTAAAACTGCCTGACAATTGGAATCATCTAATGCAGAAGTAGGCTCATCCGCTAGGATGACTGCAGGGTTATTGACCAATGCTCTAGCTATAGCGACTCGTTGAATCTCGCCCTGTGACAATTCATTGATTTTACTATTGATTTTATGACCTATTTGTAAATTTTCTAGTAACTCCTTACATCGATTTTTATCTATCTGCTTCCCTGCTAGTTTTTGTGCTATCGTGAGATTCTCAAGCACATTTAGCGACTTAATAAAATGAAACTTTTGAAAGATCACACCAATATATTGACCTCTAAAATGATCCAGCTTTTTATCCGATAGTTCTGATAGGTTCTGGCCCGCTATAGATACAGATCCTCCCTTCGCTCTGATAATACCTGATAGCAAATGAAGTAAGGTTGTTTTTCCTACTCCAGACTGCCCTAACACAAGCATCATCTCACCTGCATCACAATTGACATCAGGAAAAGACATCAGCTCTTCATTGTCATATTGAAAAGATAAGTTTTGAGTATTTATCATAGTATCAAAGATATTAAAAATAGTAACGTCTGAATATGAATATAGTTAGAGATTAGTTCATAAAGAGACTAATTGTTTTACTTCTAATAAGTATCTAAAAATCTCCAAACCGAATCTTTAAATTAATGGTGCAATCAAAAATATTTTTATTTTCTGTAGATGTATGAAATTGATCCGAAAGTTGAAATATCACGTCTTTTACTAGACGGTTATCTAACCATTTAATGATCTTGCCCTATAGTTTTTATCAGTCCTCTTCGATGATAACTGCTTCTTCCACCTTATACATTAGATGGTTAATATCATTATCATTGAGCCGAAGTATGCCTTTGAGAACAATCGGATCAGCAGAAAATTCAACGCCTTCTAACGATACTACCTCCATCACAGTCTCTGGACCAGCACCTCCACAGAAGAAACACATATTGTATGGAAAAGCAGACAAAATAAATTCCTTATGAGACTTATAACCCTCCGTAGGTACTATGTAACCTTTGACTGTAATCTCCTTGCCTTCGAGCGCAACAATCTGATCTGAAAATACTGGCATATCGACTTTGAAACCCATGAGTTCGTCGTATACTTTTTTAAATGTAATCTTGCCTAGTGTTTTCCATGTACCTTTTGATGGACTCTCCACTTGTGCAGATCCAACCATTATTGTCATTGCTAATAAGAGTGTAGCTATATATTTCATATTAATGTATAATGTAGTTTTAAAAGATCATCTCGGCGTCATCCAAAGTATAAAGTAGATTATTCATGTCTGTAGCATTAATTCTCAGTATGCCTTTTATCGTTACTTTATCTTCTGTAAACTCTACCTTTTTCTCACCATTCATAAACACTTGTGCTGCCGTTTCTGGGCCAGCCTTACCACAAAAAAAACACATGCTCTGTGGATATCTTGACAACATAAAATGGCTTTGAGCCCGCTTTCCAGTCAGCGGTATGATAAATCCTGAAAGCTCTACTTCCTTGCCGTCCAATTGTTTTGCGATTATACTTACTGTTGGTTTTTGAATTTCCATACCAAGCGATTCGTCATACTCTGTAGATATAGATACCATACCTAGAGTATTCCAGTTGTCTTTGGATTGCATCTGCGCAGACATACTTCCTGTGATGGTAATTAATAAAAGTAAAATCGTATGTTTCATAATTAGAAAACGAATGTAGTCTATCTGAAATTCGTAATTAAATATTATAAATTTGAATGAAAAAACAAGTTTAATCGTTTATAATAAGCCGCTTTTTATAACCGTATTTCCTTTAATACTACAGCCTAAAGACCCTTGTTTATTTTCATAAAAAGTAAGATAAAGGTTAATTAGATTTCGCATGTTTTTTTCTTCAATAAAAATCACTCTTTCACTACAACCTTACGCGATTACTCGTGGATATAGATCTATAATAACTCTATCATTTATGTGTCAATCTATTTTGTCTTTAAATCAGTTTTAGAAGATATAATTAACGGTATATCCTCGCAATATGATGCTTGCTAAAAAAAGATATTAAAAGCAATAATCTGAGCTACTACACCCACCAAAAAACCTCCTGTAATATCTCTAGTATCATGTGCCTCTAAAATCAATCTGCTAGTGGCGACTAAGCCACAAAGCAATATCACTACACCTAGTATCAGATTGATATGAATATTATAAACACCAAGACTTCCTAATGAAATCAGTGCGTGCCCATAAGTAAAATATTGTCTTATAAAAAATATACCCATCAAGAGTCCTCCCATACCCACTGAATGAAGACTAATCTTAGAGAAGTTGTTCACAAAAAAACTTATAAATAAGGCTATCGTAGACCCTAATACGAAGAACGAGAACACTTCTGATATGTTAGTATTGTCCTTGATATTCATAAATAGCCATAAATAAAATATACCTGTGACGATCAGTGGCCCTACCCTCTCTTCTTTGCTCTTCATCTCAAGCGACTCGATGATATTGAGCGCTTTCATCATGAGTACGGCTATTAATGGAAAAAAAACAGATAAGATCACCACAGTAATCAAAAACAACTCTTGACCTTTATCCCCAGCCAATCCGAATAAATATGGATTGAACTTGAACAATACCAATAGCACATATGTCATCATAAACATTGGATGCATGATGATGGATATTAATTTAGCGCTAAGTCGTGCTGTAGTATTCATGTTGTAAAGGTAATGAGTTTTGAATGGAGTAGTAGTATTTCTCGAAATACAATACATTAGAAGAGTACTAATAACTATTTTGGAAATTGTATTATTACATTTTCATACAGAGAGTTTGAGTATAAAAACCAATAGCCAATTAAATAAAAGCAAATGGCTCTCAAAATGAATCAAATAACAAGGACAGTATATTACAAACAAATTTCGATGGCTAAATCCACTTATCACCTCATATTATGTACTATTTTTTGTCTCTTCGGACCAATACTAATTGCTCAAGATGACACTAATCAGCAAAATACAGATGCTAAATTTATCAAGGATATTCACAATCAAATCCTGACTGATGGAGAATGTTACGATTGGCTCACTGAGCTAACCACTGATGTAGGCGCTAGGCTAGCAGGGTCTCCAGGGTCAATAAAAGCTGTAGAGTTCATGGAACTTAAAATGAATTCAATAGGCTTCGATAAAGTATGGACTCAAGAATGCAAAGTCAACTACTGGGACCGGGGTGAGGAAGAGAAAGTATACATGACATCACCAAGATCACAAAGACTCAATGCTCTCTCTCTTGGCAATATGATAGGTACAGATGGAAAAGTACTAGAGGCAGAAATTATTGAAGTAAAAGGATTAGACGAAGTAGAGATACTTGGAATTGATAAAGTAAAAGGTAAAATCGTATTCTATAATAGACCAATGGACCCAACACAGATACGTACCTTCAGTGCATATGGAGGAGCTGTAGATCAACGCGTATATGGAGCATCCAAAGCAGCCGAATATGGTGCTGTAGCTGTACTTGTAAGATCTATGACCACAAGACAAGACGATGTACCACACACTGGTACTAGCGTTTACGACGAGGAAATTAAACAAATACCAGCCATATCGATATCGACCAATGATGCCAATATGCTGAGTGAGCTACTACTCAAAGAGCAAGTAATCGTCTCTATACAAAACAACGCTCAACCAATGGGTGAAAGAACCTCTCATAGTGTTATAGGCGAAATCAAAGGTTCGGAGTTTCCTAACGAAATCATACTCGTAGGAGGGCATCTCGACAGCTGGGATGTAGGAGCTGGCGCTCATGATGATGGCGCAGGATGTGTACATAGTCTCCAGGTGGTACGCACGATGCTAAAGCTTGGATATAAGCCAAAGCGCACTATTAGATGCGTCATGTTTCAGAATGAAGAAAATGGCCTTGCTGGAGGCAGGGAGTATGCACGCATCAGCAACGAAAAAGGAGAGTACCACTTGGCCGCCTTAGAGTCTGACTCTGGTGGATTTGTACCTAGAGGATTTAGTTTTGAGGGCCACACAGATGTGTTGAAGCCATTCTATAAGCATGTCAGTCAATGGCTTCCTCTACTTGAGTCGTATGGTCTGCAATTTAGCACTGGAGGATCAGGAGCTGACATAGGACCACTCAAATCACAAAAAGGCCTACTCATCGGTCTCAGGCCAGATTCGCAAAGGTACTTCGACTATCATCATACTGATATTGATAGAATCGACGCTGTAAATCAAAGAGAACTAGAACTTGGCGCTGCAGCCATGACTAGCCTTATTTACTTAATAGACAAATACGGGTTACAATAATTACTACAATGAAAAGCGTAAAACTAGGTGAACATAAATTCCAAGAGTACTTATCTGCAGAGGTTATAGCGAATAAGGTCGCGGCGCTCGGTGCGAAAATCAACAATGACTATACCTCTGACGACCCACCTATAGTCATAGCCTTGCTCAATGGGGCATTCATATTTGCGGCAGACCTTTGTCGACAATTTGATTTTGAATGTCAACTACAATTGCTACGAGTGTCTTCATATAAAGGCATGGAGTCAACAGGTAAAGTAAAAATAGATCATGACGCAGAGCCTGACATGAACAATAGACACATCATAATAGTAGAAGATATAGTAGATACTGGTAATACATTGGCCGCATATCTCCCTACTTTAAAGACTAAAGGAGCTAAGTCCGTTAAAGTCTGTACATTATTGCTAAAACCAGAGGCGGTCCAGCACGATCTAGAACTAGCATACGTAGGCTTTGAGATTCCTAACAAATTTGTGATAGGATACGGCCTGGACTACAACGGTCGAGGACGTAATCTGGGCGCGATATACAGCATTATGGCAAATAAGTAACTTATTTGATTTATAATTTGCCAACTCCTGGTTGAGCGCATTGATGATCAAAAAAATTATTCCTGGTAGGACTATATTTAAATGAAAATTATTATAAATTTGACCCCGCTAACACAATGACCTATGGTGTAATTGGTAACACGGCAGTTTTTGGTTCTGTTATTCAAGGTTCGAGTCCTTGTAGGTCAACAAAAGGGAGTCTCACGACTCTCTTTTTTTATATACATATATTGATAATCAACACTTTATGTATTTTGTATATATCCATTTATATAAAATAGTTAATTAAAAGTGTGACCCAAACCGTGACCATATTGATTTAGTCACGGTTTTTATCTATTTTTGAGGAAAGCGAATTTAATATGCTAAAATCGAATTTCTACCTCAAAACAACCAAAGACAAGCAAGTTCTGAGTTCTATTTTTATGCGCGTTCACTTGAATGGTCAAGCGTTTCAATACGGAACACGTAAAAGTATAATCGTTGATCTTTGGGATTCTGATACACAAAGACCAACAACCACAAAAAGCGCCATCTCTAGATATAAGAGTAAATACCCAAATATTGATCTAGATCTACAAAACATAAAAATACATTTAGAGAATATTGAACGGATCTTTAGTAAAATCTACACAGAGCATTCTATTGGCTCTAATATGATTGATACCAAAGTTTTTAGAACCAGACTAGACAAAGAATTAGGATATAACAAGACCAAAAGCAAAAAAGATACAAAACTATCTTTTGAGAGCTACCTAGATCTTTTTATAAAGGAAATTACCATAGGTGATAGATTAATACAATCTGGAACTGCTAATGGTAGAAGATACAAGGAAGGAACAATTAAAGCCTACGAAAATCTGAACTTTCGACTAAAGGCTTTTAAAAAGCATATAAATAAATCAACTTTTAATTACAAAGACTTTAACATTGACTGGTATAATGCTTATACTCAATATGCGGTTAGTAAAGACTATCACCCCAACAGTATAGGCAATACTATAAAGAATCTAAAAGCGATCTTAAATAGAGCCAAGGATGAAAACCACCATCGAGAAGAAGGCTACAAAGTGAGAGCATTTAAAAAGATTACTACTAAAAGCAACAAAATATACCTCACAAATGATGAGCTAGAACTTCTATACAAGCTAGATCTATCGCAGGTAGAACATCTAGACCGAATAAGAGATATCTTCCTTTGTGGCTGTTACACAGGTCTTAGATACTCTGACTATTCACGTATAAGTAAGGAGCATATAAAAGAACATGATACATATAAGGTCATTGACATTATTACTCTAAAAACTAACGAAAGGGTTATTATCCCTATGAAACCAGAACTAGTTGCAATCCTATCAAAATACAGTAACTCATTACCTAAGAGCCACGAACAAAAGATCAACCAAAACATCAAGACTATAGCTGCGAAGGCTGGAATTAACATGGCTATCGAACAACAGCTTATTACAAAAGGTATGACGACTATTAAACAGGTGTCTAAGCACAAACTAATAACAACGCACACAGCACGTCGAACGGCTGCAACTCTTATGTATTTGGCTGACATACCGACCATTGATATAATGAAAATCACAGGACACAAGACTGAAAAACAGTTACTAGACTATATCAAAGTATCGAAAGTAGAAACAGCAAAGCGTCTTTCTATTAACCCATATTTCACAGGAAATAAACTAGTCAAAGCATGAGCAACGAGAAAACATTCAAATGGTGCAATGAAATACTAAAGACACCTACTTACATCAAGGAGTTAAAAGATTATGAACTTGAAGATTTGTCTCAATACGTTCATAGTAGCATTAGAGAATCAAAAAAGAAGTGTATGGATATAGCTTCTTTGAACGTCACAGAAGATCGCGACTTTGAGATGATACTACAAGATTTATTATCTAGTCACGGCTGGTACAATAACTATCTTCAAATAAAAAACATAACCGACGATGAAATTATACGACGTGACTATCTAGGGTATGAGGTAGATATTGATGTTGATAAATTTAAATCAAAAAAGTCAAAATTTGCACTCTTAGAAGTATTGGGAGTATTGGATTACCTCAAAAATACCAATCCAAAAACAAAAGAAATTTACAGAAATTCTATGAAAAACTTTTATAGTATTATCTCAATAATTTTAGGTTACGAAAATGAAATTACTCCAACATCGGGAACATTCAGATCATTAGATAGTAGGGATGGAACAGATCACAAAGACGTTAAAAATATGCCAAGTATAGAAAATTGCATTTTACTCGAATTAGAAAAGTTTGGCTACAAATAGCTGATAATCAATAGTTTGCAAAGTTGTGGGAATAATTATAGTGTTCCCACAAAATTCAATGATGAGATTTGTCGCAAATCAAATAACACAATAGTTATGAATAGGCAAATATTGGTACAAGATACCACAATCGAAAGTTTACTGGAACAAATTAACAATAGTATAGAAACCACTATTGAGCTCGTATTAGATCGAAAATCTAAACAACCCATACTAGATAAAGAATGGTGCACTATCAAAGAAGTATGCTCTTTGTTCGACGTTACCAAAGCGACTGTACATCTCTGGATTAGAAAAGGAAAACTCACTAAATACAAATTAGGATCTAGGTCAACAAGGTTTAAGACTGATGAAGTGAGGACACTCCTAAAGCTAATAGAACGTAAACGAAATTAATGCGGTCTAACCACTAGCTCACATTCCAATATCACAATCATGTTATGTACCTAATCGAAAATCTAAATAGACAGCTACATCTGACTATAAGAGTGTATCAATTAGAGACTTTTCAATAAAACAAAAACACCCTCGAAAGTACGAATCTCGAAGGCGTAAATCTTAGTTAAAATCAAATCGTAAGGGGAGGCATTTTAGTCACTTGCACAATATATTTTTTAGAAATGAAAGACAATAACAATAGAGTAAA
>DDCY01000028.1 GCA_002335865.1 Saprospiraceae bacterium UBA1994 | reverse complement strand
TATAAGATTATTTTAGCTTTCATTGTATCATTTTTATGATAGGTTGCAAAGATAGCTATTATCGTCGGATAGCCTATATAGGGGAACTTCATTCTTTGGGTTGAAGTATAATTTGAGTTATTTTAAAGTTTATTGATGTGACGTGCAGCTTTTTGCCAATTCATTCCATTCTAGTAGTTAGAAGGCCGTTAGTAATCGATTCTGATTCCTTCTAATTTACACTAGCTAGAATAATATACTTAACCTATTTAACGAAAATACTGTTAGTCGATGGACAATGACTTGTATTCGACTTTCATTAATATTAAAAACGAATAAAGATGAAAACAATAAAATTATTGATACTTCTGATGGTTGCAACTTTAGGAATGCAATCATGTAGAAAAGATAGCGATATTATAAAGGTGATACCTCCTACCCCAGAGGTTGGGATGAATGTCCAAGGATCTGTTATGGGTATAGTAATAGATGAAAACGGTCTGGCGGTTTCGGAAGCCACAGTTACTTTTGGAAATCTAACAGAAAATACTGATCAATTTGGTGTATTCCAATTTAACGATCAGACTATGCATAGCGGAGGTACATATATAAAAGTCGAGAAAGATGGGTATTTCCATGGATCTAGAAAATTCTATCCAGTAGCTAATGCCACAAGTAGAGTTACTATCGAACTTATGCAGATGGTTGAGATAGTGAGTTTTGCAAGTAGTGCAGGAGAGAAAGTACAATTCGAAGGGGTAGAGATCGCTTTTGGAAACAATAGTATCACGAGAGAGGACGGATCAGACTACGATGGTAATGTGAAGGTCTTCGCTAAGTATCTAGATCCTACTTTGATAGAGACATTGGATCAAATGCCGGGCGATCTTACAGCTATGAACTCGAGTGATGAGAGAGTGGTATTAACGACATATGGAATGTTGGTTGTCGAATTAAGAGATGATTCTGGAAATGAGTTACAGATAAAAGAGGGCTCTCAGGCTGATATTGTAATGCCAGTACCCTCAGAAATTCTAAATAGTGCACCGGCGACGATTCCACTTTGGCACTTTGATGAAGATCTTGGGTCTTGGGTAGAAGAAGGACAAGCCACTTTAGTTAATGGAGAGTATGTGGGCCAAGTATCACATTTTTCATTTTGGAATTATGATGTACCTAGTAACTTCATTCATTTGTCAGGTTCTATTTTTAACATAGGAGTACCTGTACAAGGATTGTTAGTGAAAATAACGAATACAGATAATAACACAAATGGTACTGGATATACTAATAATTTAGGTGTGTTTGGTGGTTATGTTCCTAAAGGAGTTACACTAACCTTGGAAGTATACGATCAATGTGGAAATCTTATCTATACCACTACAGTTGGACCATATGAAGAGGATGTTGTACTAGATCCGTTTAATCTGGCAGTTACTGCATTGCAAGTAACTATTTCAGGTACGGTTTCATCATGTGATGGAGAACCTTCTGATGCAATTTACGTGGTCATAGAACAAAATGATCTCACTAGCATAATCGCTGTAGAGGATGATAATACTTTTGTCAGCAATGTTTTTTATTGCGAAGAAGGCGCTACACTTACAATAGGCGCTGAAGATCCGATTAACCAATTAGCAAGTGCTAATAGTACTTTTACAATAGAAGGTGATGTAGATGCTGGAATATTAGAGCTATGTGAAGAATCTGTAACTCAACATTTGTATTATGAATATGGAGATCAAATATTTAATTCTAATGATAATATGAGTGATCAAGATTCTACATTTTTCTTTTATACGGCCCAAGTTATTAACCAAAGTGGTGATCCAGATAAAGTAATATATACGGTTACTTTGTCGTCTTGGACTACGAATTCAGTTTTGGAATATGTACTTCTATATGAGGAAGGTACAACACAGCAGAATGTAACGATGCCAGTTCCTATGGGCGGGTTCAATGCCAGTGGAGTAGCTACTATTCAGAAAGTATCTCAAGGTGGGCAAGAGTTCATTATAGCGTCAGGGACATTGTCAGA
The DNA here is from genome assembly GCA_002335865.1 of Saprospiraceae bacterium UBA1994. Classification (GTDB taxonomy): domain Bacteria; phylum Bacteroidota; class Bacteroidia; order Chitinophagales; family Saprospiraceae; genus UBA1994. The sequence continues at coordinate 3,721 of DDCY01000028.1, read as the reverse complement.
TATAGAAGAAACAGATCCGGCACTATATGATCCATCTTATAATCCGTTGCTATTCAGTACAGCAATAAAACTATAAAAAGTTAGAGTATAATTTGAATCTAGCAACAGTCATAGCAAAACTTAAAAATGATAATCACGATACCTTTAGAGAGCTGGTGTATACCTATACACCAAAGCTGATGACTGTTGCTAGAATCTATACTCGTAATGCAGAAGATGCTAAAGATGTCCTGCAAGATGCGTTTATATCTATCTATCAGCACATAGATCAATTCCAAGGAAATGAAGAGAGGGCATTATTAGCATGGATGAAAAAAATAGTAATGAATGCTGGTCTAGCCAAGTATAAAAAGATAAGTTATACTAAAGAAGGGTATTCTTTGGATAGCGTTTTAGAGAAATCCGTAGAACCTTTGGCCCTTGCTAATTCCGATGCAGAAGAATTGATGAAGGCGATCTATAGTTTACCGCTAAAATACAAGCGTGTAATAGGACTATATGCTATAGAAGGATACTCGCACAAGGAGATAGCAAATATACTCAACATCCAAACAAACACATCGAGATCTACATACTCTCGAGCGAAAGTATTACTACAAAAATCTATTAGGCCTAATAAGATGGTCCTTTAGTAACATAGATATTATGAAAGAAGATTTAAAAAATATTATCAAACAGACAGCGGACAATCATTTAGATGATATCAATCCTGATATGATATGGAGTGGTATCGAAAGTAAGTTAGGTCAAAAGAAGAAAAGGCGTTTTGCTGGATACTTTATATTTGGCGGATTAAATCTTGTCGCGGCTATGTTGATTTATGCTTTTGTATGGTCTTCTGAAGGTGCTATGGAAAAATCAAAGTTTAACAATTATGTTAGTGAGATTAATTTAAATTCGGAATCAAATTTTGGTAAAGAAGCAAGAAATGAAGAGGTCATTAATGAAATTGTGGTAGACATAGAAAATGAAGAAATAGATGAAATACAAAACATAGAATTAATTTTCGACAATCAAATAGTATACGATTATGAAGTAGGATCTGATAGTAAAAATGAAATTGTTGAAGCTAAGAAAAATGAAATTGTTTTGGTGTCTACGAACTTAGATAAACATAAATCTGGTCTTGATGTATTTGACAAAGAGATTGCAAATATTTTTGTCGAACCACAGGTTGCAGAGGAGAATTTAGAGGCAATTATCTTCAATGAAACAGAAACTAGGGATTTATTGGTTATGCCTATAGTCGAACAATTATATTTTGATGGATTAGATATAAACGTTAGAGTAATTGAAATTGAAAATTATGAGGAGTTTGTTTTTGACTCTCCTTATGAAGGAGACAGAAGTAAAATTAGCTTCATGTCAGGAGTTGAGTTCTATAGTGGCTTGTCTTTCGGTGATAAGTCTGTGAGCGATTTAAATCTAGCTTATGCTGTGGCCAGGGATAGTTCTGAGCAATTGCTGGAGCAATGGAGTACAGGACTAAGATTTGATGTGATGAAAGTAATGGATTTTCAATTACATTCTGGTGTGCGATACTCTATGATTACAGATAGAATGCAAATGGTAAATGAGTACAGCGGTCTCACGGAATATACTTATGTTGAATCAAGACTAATTGGTGATGCTATTGTAGTAATTGATAGTATGGTAGTGAATGATTCGATACCTCAATCTTTTGCGTATACTACAGAGCAGTATAATAGCCAACGATTGATATCTATCCCTTTAGAAGTGTCATTTGGTAAGATATTCAACAGGTTTCATTGGGGTTTTGGCTTTGGTGTAGATGTCAATTACCAACTCTCGGATACTCATGTGATACTAGAAGAATCTGGAAGTGCTTCAGTAAATAAAGTAGGTGGTAAATGGGTAAGTCCATCCTTTAGCGTTGCTTTGCTTGCAGGTTATCATCTCAATGATAAATGGTCGATAACATCTAGGGTGAATTTCAGAGGATTGACACTCTCAGATCATGAATCGATATCTACCTTGAGATCAAATTATAAACTTTACGGATTGGAGTTTGGACTCAAAAGGAGTTTCGGTAATTAGAAATCTACTTTTCAGTATTAAAATAGACTTTATAGAATTGCATGCCTCGTTCCATGTCATATCCTTTGTGGATAAATCGATCTACAGATTCAGTATTTTGAAAATCAAGCTTAATTTTTATTCCAGTATCTAGCTGTATTAAGGACTGCAATTTCTTTTTTTGCTTTTTGAGTACAACAGAAGATACTTCAAATTTTTCCTTGATTTCTAAGTTGTTATTAGCTTCAAAAGATTTTTTGTAAGCATCGAAATCTTCTTTCAATTCTTCATCTCCAAAGATGGTATTCTTAAACTCTTCAACATCAACAGTTTCTGATTCCTCTAAGTACCTCACAGATTGATTGAGGAAATCTATCTGTCCTTTTTTATCTAATTTTTCTTTGACTACTTCCTCAGAAAATGATTTACAGAAATCTAAATATGCTTTGGTGTCAAAGTTGTCATCCTTGATATAATCAATACCCAGAAATTGTCTCATCCAATAGTCCGCATCATAATTATTATGATCTATGGAGAATAGACGGTATCCCTCTGCCATATCTGTCTCCAGGATCAGACAGCCTTTGTCTATTCTACGAGTTCCGATTCCCATTTCCTTATTGATCATGATACGATTATCATTCTCCTTGAGCGTGATGAAGCTATCTTTGTTTTCCGATTTGAATATTCCTATAGCAGATACCAATTCATCATGTAAAAGTATATTATCAAACGTAGCTACGAATAGATCTCCAGCTTTGATATGCGGATGTCTAGACTGATCATATAAGTGGCGAAGTATATTAGTGGATTGCTCATGCGCTGTTGCAGGATCTTCAAACGCATGCTTAGCGGAGTGATAGACAACGTTCATATTGATATCTACATTATGAACGAACTGATAAGTCTCAGTAGCTTGAGTAAATGAATTCAAGAAGTAGTCTAACAACAACTCTGACAATGGTTGGTCAATGATAGCCATGTCATTGGAAATAAAAAAACCTTCATCCTTGGATTGATTCCCTACTCTATGGATTACTAGTTGGTTGAGTATGGCTGCTGAGACATCTATCATGATTTATTCTATTTGTGGCCGAAGATATAAAGGCCTATGAGTTTTCTATACCTCGAAGGTCTACTATCATCGTTATCATTCAATTATTATGACATCCAATGCTTTTTCTCTTACCATCTGATTAAAAGCTGGAATCATCTTAGTCTTCACTTCTTGCCAGGTGATTAAATGACCATCTATAGATGCTACTAATTCATCTCTCACTGCTAGTGCAGCTGCAGTTGGTGGGTAGTCATTAGTACCCATTTGAGTTAGCGAATTGAGGTGTGCTAGTTTATTCGTAAGTCTAATAGGGAAATTTAATGGATCTTGACCACTTTTATTTTTAGTTTGATAGAGAGCCTCTTCAACTACGGTCATGATGCTATCTATTTTTTCAGATTCAGCTGTGAGGTCCTCGTTCTTTGTTTTGCTTATATAGGCACCTATTTGCTTGCGTAAGGATTTGATATCTATAATGGCTTGATGTGCTTCTGTCACTTTATCATTGATAGATTGAACAAATGCTACTTGTGCTTCTATATCGCTAGAAGTTTGCTCTGAATTAGGATTCTTCTCTATAGTGAATGGAGTCGTCTTAGACTCCCCATTGATAGTAACAACTGCGGA
>DDCY01000025.1 GCA_002335865.1 Saprospiraceae bacterium UBA1994 | reverse complement strand
TATCTTAGGTAATCCACATTCTCTATCAATTAAAAGCAATTAAGATGAAACAGATATCACTAAATAATTTGAATCTCAGAATCACCTTAACGTTAAATAGTGCAAAAACGATGGATATAAATGAGTTGAGCTTTAAGATTTCAAGATATAAGGAAGATTTTGCTGAAATACTTGTTGATCCAAAACTTAATACAACAACAGACAGTATTGGATTGTACCAAACAAGTATGGAATCACTTGAGGAGATTTTCGAAGTAAGAACGAGTAGTTGGTATTCAGGATTGACAAAAGTTTGTAAACAGGTGATTACATGCTTTGGGATGTTCAACTCCTAAACGTAACCTATTGACAAAGAGTCATTTTAGGAACTTTTGAATTCGCTCATTAGTTATCAATTATAGTCCAAATGAGGACTAGACTCTTTGTTTGTTTACACTATGTTTACACCACAAAAGAAAAAGGGTCTTCATCTATCGATGAAAACCCTTTATTCTATTGGAGCGGTCTGGACGGGACTCGAACCCGCGACCCCCTGCGTGACAGGCAGGTATTCTAACCAGCTGAACTACCAGACCGTTGCTGTTAATAGCTGTGCAAAAATAGTATCATTTTCTATTCTTGCAAGTATCTATGTAATAAAAAATGTAATAATATTTTGGGTTGAAATTAAACGATTGACATTCAAGTGTATATAGCACTCTAAATAATTAACTATGCGGTATTAACGGACTAAAGTTATGAGAATACTATCTTTCCGATCGCTTAGATACCCTCCAATTTGCTGAGAAAAGACGGATCTGTTCTCAGCCGTGATAGATGTATCTGATTCTTTTGGTGAATTAGTTCTAGTGTCGAATACCATAGATTCGAAGATTTCATCTTTTGCTGTGGTATGCCGCTCTTATGGCATTTACTTTGACATGCTATCCATCTCTTTAGTCAATCTACTCTATGGTATTAGGTCGTAGTTTTTACCAAATATTATATAGATTGAGGAGGAGGTAGAAATTCTATAAAATATCCATCACCAGTCTCAGTCATAGCTAATTGGTCGAATAATTTTATGTTAGATATTTAATGTATTGAAGCAAACTAGGCTGTTGAGGTGCTAATGTCTATAGAATATATGGTCTTGAGGTTTCAAAATGTTAAGCTCTTAAGAAGATTTTAAATAGGCTATTCGTGCAACAGCTTTTTCCTTTTTCTCACTCCACATCTCCCCAACACATATACTTAATATTTAGATATTCGTCTATACCATATTTAGATCCCTCTCTACCAAACCCACTTTCTTTTATACCTCCAAATGGAGCCGCGACGGTAGACATTAGGCCAGTATTGATTCCGACCATTCCGAACTCTAGTGCTTCAGCTACTCTCCATATTAATTTATAGTCACGTCCATAAAAGTATGAAGCAAGACCATATTTTGTGTTGTTAGCTATTTCTATTACTTCGGATTCAGATTTAAATTTGTATATCGCTGCAATAGGTCCAAAGATCTCTGATGAAAAAATATCCATATTCGAATCTATGTTGCATAAAATCGTAGGCTCGATAAACAAACCTTTTTTTCGCATTCCACCAGCGATTACTTTCGCACCTTTGTTAGTTGCATCTTTTATCAGATTTATATCTTTGATTACCGCATTTTCATTGATCATCGGACCTATTTCGACACCTTTGTCTAGACCATATCCAGTTTTTATTGATTTGACTTTATTAGCAAATTTTTCGATAAACTCGTTATGAATAGATTCATGCAGAAATATTCGATTGGTACACACACAAGTCTGTCCTCCGTTTCTAAATTTAGAATCATAACATCCTGAAACTGCAGCGTCTATATCTGCATCTGCAAAAACAATGAAAGGCGCATTTCCACCTAATTCAAGAGTGACTTTTTTAATTTGATCGGCTGACTGTTTTAGGACTATTTTTCCCACAGGAGTCGATCCAGTAAATGAGATCTTTTTTACTTTGGAATTAGAAGTCAATGATTCTCCGATAGCAGCTGCATCTTTTGTCGTTACAATATTTATTACACCTTTTGGAAATCCTGCTCTATCGGATAACTCAGCCAATGCTAAAGCAGAGAGGGGAGTATATTCAGAGGGCTTTACTATTACTGTACAACCAGCAGCTAAAGCAGGGCCGACCTTGCGAGTAATCATTGCACTCGGGAAATTCCAAGGTGTAATAGCTCCAATAATTCCTACGGGTTGTTTGATTACAGTTATTCTATTCTTACGACTTTGGCCAGGGATTACATCTCCATACACACGCTTCGCTTCTTCTGCAAACCATTCTATATAAGAAGCACCGTACTTGATTTCTCCAATGGCTTCCTGTAATGGTTTACCTTGTTCGATAGTCAAAATATGAGCTAAGTCAGTTACATTCTCAATAATGAGCTCATACCAGTTTCGCAGAATTCTACTTCGCTTGTTAGCGGTGTAGTTACTCCATATCTGGAATGCATGATCGGCTGCAGTAATAGCAGATTCAGTATCTACTTGGATGCAGTTTGAAACTTCAGCTATTTTGACATGATTATATGGATTATAAACCGAAAAAGTAGTTTCTTTTTTAATCCATTCTCCATTAATATAGGCTTCACTTCTGAGTAGTGATTTGTCTTTGATGTCCATATTTATTCACAACTAAACTAGGTATATATAAGTTCTATTTTTTCTTTGAAATCATATCCAAAGCCACATCCACGATCATATCCTCTTGACCACCCACCATATTTCTCCGTCCTAGTTCTTCAAGGATAGCTCTAGTGTCTAATCCATATTTCTTGGCAGCTCTTTCAGAATGCAGCAAGAAACTAGAGTAGACTCCCGCGTAGCCAAGAGAAAGTGTCTCTCTATCTACACGTACTGGTCTTTCTTGCAATGGTCGTATCAAATCATCTGCAGCATCCATAAGTTTGTATACGTCAGAATTATGCTTTACCCCCATTTTATTGATTACAGCTATGAGTACTTCTATCGGCGCGTTACCAGCACCTGCACCCATTCCTGCAAGTGATGCATCTAACCTAGTCGCACCATGTTGCATTGCTACTACTGTATTAGCTACTCCAAGGGATAGATTATGGTGACAATGAATACCAATTTCTGTTTCGTCTTTTAATACATCTTTGAATGCCTTGATTCTATCAACTACTCCATCCATGAGTAATGCTCCTGCAGAGTCTGTTACATACACGCAATCTGCTCCAGCATCTTCCATGATTTTCGCTTGTTGTGCTAGCTTGGCAGGTTTATTCATATGTGCCATCATCAGAAATCCTCCGACATCCATGCCGAGATCTTTCGCTGCTGCAATATGCTGTGGTGATATATCCGCTTCAGTACAGTGTGTAGCGATCCGCACAGATTCCACGCCGAGATCGCGAGCTTTCTTCAGATCGTCAATGGTTGCAATTCCAGGTAGAATTAATGTAGTCAATTTTGCATATGTCAATACCTCATTAATTTCTTCTAACCAATCCCAATCGGTATGTGCTCCGAACCCATAATTGAAGCTTCCACCAGCTAATCCATCACCATGAGAAATTTCAATAGCATCAACTCCTGCTTGGTCCAAAGCGATTGCTATTTCTTTTATTTTTTCTTTAGAATATTGATGGCGAATGGCATGCATTCCATCACGTAGTGTTACGTCGACTATTTTGATATTATAATCCATAATTTAAATTCCAAGTTTTAAAATTTTAAACTCTGCACATGGCTCGAGAGTAGATTTAATTTTTAGTTTATTGATTATTGCAGATAGTAATCTTTGTAGTTGTTTTACTTCATCAATAAGGTATTTGTTTTCTTTTATTGTATCTTCATCCAAGTCACTGTTGCCTACAATTACTTTCTATCAATAGACATTTTATTTAGCTTCGTTTTTTGCAATTTTCATAATATAATCAAGATATTTCGGTCCTATTTTTTCATTCGCCTTTATATAGTTAGCTTCTAGAGAGCTTGATGATTTGGTTGTTTATTTTGTGTCTTTAAAATTGTAAGTAATCTTAGATAATCTACTCATAAATAGTCTTATAAGAATAGCAAGTCCCAATGTGCTCTCCTTTAAATTTTGCAAATCCAATTTTCTAAAAAAATAAATTCTAATATATAAAATCTAAAAGTCCAAATCCCATACATGGCTCTTACAGATAAAATTAAATTCATTTTCGTTCAATATTTTTGGAATATGAAATTTCCTTTATTTTGGAATGTGGAGAGAAACCATTCGCTCCGCCGTAGCTCTCGCAGCACTAGTCATAATATCTAAATTTCCAGCAAACTTCGGCAAATAATGTCCAGCACCAACTACTTTTAGAAGTACTGTAGTTTTAAGTCCATGTCTATTCCCCAAACCTTCTATAAATACAGGCTCAGATTCTGGTATGTCATCAAACTGAACCTCTTGATGTAGCTTATAGCCAGGAACATACTTTTGCACCTCTGCTACCATTTCGTGAATGCTCTTTCTTATCTTTTCTCTGTCTGCTTGTTCTGATAATGTAAATACAGTATCTCGCATCACCAAGGGTGGTTCTGCAGGATTAAGAACAATGATTGCTTTTCCACGATCTGCACCGCCTACTTTTTCTATTGCTTTTGAAGTGGTCTCTGTAAATTCGTCAATATTAGCTCTAGTTCCAGGACCTGCAGACTTACTGGCTATTGAAGCTACGATCTCACCATAATGTACTTTTGCAACACGATTGACTGCCGCTACAATTGGGATAGTGGCTTGTCCTCCGCAGGTTACCATATTTACATTAGGTACATCGATGTTATCTGAGAAATTAACTGGTGGTACTAAGAAGGGACCTATAGCAGCAGGCGTCAGATCTATGATCCTTTTATCTGGAAATGCTTTGATCTTATCCCAATTGTATAAGTGTGCCCTTGCAGATGTAGCATCGAATACGATTTTTATATCTTTCCACACACCCATTTGGATCAAACCATCTACGCCAGTGTGACAAATAGCAACACTCATTCGCTGAGCTCTAGCTAGTCCATCCGACTCAGGATCTATACCAACAAAAACAGACATTTCTAATGTCTCAGAAAGTCTCATTATTTTGATCATAAGATCTGTGCCGATATTGCCACTGCCTATTATTGCAACCTTCGTTTTCATTTATTATTTATTATTGACTTTTCTCGAACTTAGTCATATTTGAAATTAAATTAAGTAGGAAAGCAATTTCAATTAAGTGAATGAGATAGATACGCTGCCTAGCCCTTCAAATTCAGCATCAACATGATCACCAGCATTTACCACAACCATCGGTCCTAACGATCCTGATAATATCAATTCTCCAGCTTGTAGTGGCTGACCTACTGCTTGCATTTTGCGTGCTAACCAAAGAACAGCATTAAGTGGAGAACCAAGACAATCTTTGCCACTTCCAGAAGATTTCAATTCACCATTGATTGTCATATTCATTTTGCAATTTACTATGTCGATGTCGTCTAACATTTTTGGTGTGTGACCTAATACATAGTGACTCGCAGATGCATTATCCGCTACAGTATCTGCAATGCGTATATTCCAGTTATCGATACGGCTACCTACTATCTCTAAAGATGGAAGTACATAGTCAATGGAATTGATAATATCGACAATCGTAAGTTTATCATTGTCTAAGCTTCCACCTAAGACAAATGCTAATTCACCTTCTATTTTAGGTTGCATCACTTCTGATATCGGTAATGATAAACCATTCAATACTTCCATATCATCGAATAATATACCGAAGTCAGGAGTAGAGATACCGAATTGCTCTTGTACTTTGATAGAGGTAAGGCCAATTTTCTTCCCTACAATTCGTGCGCCATCTACTAACTTATGGTTCGTATTGACTTGCTGAATGGCATAAGCCAATTCTTCATTATGTTCACCTATGTCATCTCTGAGAGGTGAGATAGGTATTTTAGTTGCTTGTGCTTGTCTAAGTTTTGCTGCGTAGTCTTTTGCTTTCATTGGTTATAGAGTTAAATATATTTTGCGTAACCAAATGTACGATAGCCAATTGGGATATCTTGGATTAGCAGGAAGGAATACATTTAGAAAAATAAGGTACTAGCTTTTGGATAGAAATTAGCTCTCTTCAGATTCAATATTTAGCATTAGTATGCTTAGAGATTGCCCAATGAATGAAATAAGTGAGTAATTATTATTTATTAATTACGAACGAAAGCATATAACTAGGCAATTTTTAGAACTTAATAATTAAAGCGATTTATTTTTTTAATTTCTAAAAATTGTAAGTAGAATCACTGCTAAATCTATTATTTCGAGTTGGTTTAATTATTTGTCTGATTTTGGAGATAATCTTGTTTTGATTGAATGGCAACCGTTAGTGACGGCAACTACCGCCATATTTGATCAACTAACATCAGTGCAAGTATTTATTAACTTATCGCCTTAGTTAATTGCTAAAGAATGTCGTTTAAGGATATTTTATCAGTATTGATTTTATTAGGAAATGATCTAAATACTAGTATTCCTTGCCTTGATTGGCATTCAAGCATAGTATTCCTCTATATTTTTTAAATTTGCACTACTTGTTAACAATTAAATAAATACAATGGCATTTGACATAGATATGATCAAGGCTCATTATGAGACTTTAGGCGAGAAACTCCTCGTAGCAAAAGAGAAGTTAAATAGACCACTTACATTATCAGAAAAGATATTGTACTCTCACCTTCATGCCGAAAGTCCACTCAAGGATTATGGTAGAGGTAAGGATTACGTTTTCTTTGCTCCTGATAGAGTTGCGATGCAGGATGCTACGGCTCAGATGGCATTATTGCAATTTATGATGGCAGGTAAGGACAAAGTAGCAGTACCATCCACAGTACACTGTGATCACTTGATCCAAGCTAAGATAGGTGCAGATGCAGATCTTCAAAATGCAATCAATACAAGTAACGAAGTTTTCAATTTTTTAGAGTCGGTGTCCGACAAGTATGGTATCGGTTTTTGGAAACCAGGTGCAGGTATTATTCACCAAGTAGTATTAGAAAATTATGCATTTCCTGGTGGAATGATGATAGGTACTGACAGTCATACTGTAAATGCAGGTGGTCTAGGTATGGTAGCCATCGGTGTAGGAGGAGCTGATGCAGTAGATGTTATGACAGGAATGCCATGGGAACTAAAGAATCCTAAGCTGATAGGTGTCAAACTAATCGGAAAACTTTCTGGATGGTCTTCTCCTAAAGATGTAATACTCAAAGTTGCGGATATTCTTACTGTTAAAGGTGGAACCGGTGCAATAGTAGAATATTTCGGTGAGGGAGCGATTAATCTAAGTTGTACCGGTAAAGGTACGATCTGTAATATGGGAGCGGAGATAGGAGCCACGACTTCTACATTTGGTTATGACGATAGTATGGATAGATACCTAAGAGCTACTGATAGAGCTGATATTGCAGATGCTGCTAACGAGGTAAGAGAGCACTTAACCGCTGATGCTGAATGTTATGCTGATCCAGAAAAATACTTCGACCAAGTAATCGAAATCGATCTTTCTACACTTAAGCCATTAATCAATGGACCTTTCACACCAGATTTATCTACCCCAGCGGGTAATGAGATGACGGATAAAGCTACATCTAACGGATGGCCTCTTGATATTGAGTGGGGACTAATTGGTTCATGTACTAACTCTTCTTACGAAGATCTATCAAGAGCGGCATCTATAGCTAAGCAAGCCGTGGACAAAGGACTGACGACTAAAGCTGAATTTGGTATCAATCCAGGATCTGAACAAGTAAGATATACTACAGAAAGAGACGGTATACTTCAGATATTTGAAGATCTCAATGCAAAGATATTTACCAATGCATGTGGACCATGTATCGGTCAATGGGCGAGGTATAACGATCCTATGAATGCACCTAAGAACAGTATCATACACTCTTTCAACAGAAATTTTTCTAAGAGAGCGGACGGAAATCCTAATACTCACGCATTCGTAGCGTCACCAGAAATGGTAGCAGCAGTAGCGATAGCGGGTAGATTAGATTTCAATCCAGAAACTGATACCTTGACTAATGATCAAGGGGAGCAAGTGAAATTTGACGAGCCTACAGGATTCGAATTACCACCCAATGGATTCGCCGTAGAAGACAGAGGATTCAATGCACCTGCAGAGGATGGCAGTGGAATCAATGTAGTAATAGAGCCTACATCTGATAGATTACAAGTACTTACTCCATTTACGCCTATCACAAAAGATGATATGACTGATATGAGAGTATTAATCAAGGTAAAAGGTAAGTGTACTACAGATCACATCTCTATGGCTGGACCATGGTTGACATATAGAGGTCACCTACAGAATATCTCGGAGAACTGCTATACAGGAGCGATAAACTACTTTAACGATAAAGCAAACTCAGTACTTAACTATATTACAAACGATTATGTAGCTGTACCTGATTCAGCCAAGGCATACCAATTTAAGGGGATAGGTACTGTAGTTTTCGGTGAGGAGAACCTAGGAGAAGGATCATCTCGAGAGCATGCAGCGATGGAGCCAAGATTCTTAGGAGTCAATGCTGTTATTGTCAAGTCGTTCGCACGTATCCATGAGACTAACCTTAAGAAGCAAGGAATGTTAGCATTGACATTCATAGATAAAGCTGACTATGATTTAGTGAGACAAGATGATATCGTAACTATTAAAGATTTCGATCAGATGACACCAGATACTCCACTTACTATTAAGCTCGATCATCACGATGGTACTAAAGATGAATTCAAAGTTGCACATACATACAATCAAGCTCAGATTGAATGGGTAAGATCAGGTAGTGCTTTAAACAAAATTAGAGAAGAACAAGGTATAAACTAAATTCTGATTTATAGAGATTTTAGGCCTCTGGAGATTTCTTCAGAGGCTTTTTGTTTCTTGGTGTATCGTCATTTAGTAGGGTATTGCTCGAGCCACGTAGTACTTGTATACCTTCGAAGAGATATAAGGAATTCATTTCTGGAGCGTTCAATAATTTTACTTGTAATTACCTATTACTAAATTTACAAATACATTTTCACTACTCTACTTTGTTTAGATTTTCTTTAGTCAAATGACAACCAAATTCGTCTTACGCTAATCAATAATTATACTATGTAAATCCAAAATACAGGATGGTAATTATGCATTGTATTGGCACTTCTCGTTTACCCTATTGTTTAAGTTCACTCCCAAACAAAAGTAATCCAAAGTGATCACTTACGCTGGGTTGTTAATATTCTTTATTGGATTAATAGTAATACAATAAGTTAAGCTACTATCTCATTTTAGGTCTTCTTCTCTTACCACCTGGCATCATTTGCTTCCCTTTACTTCCGCTCCTTCCCATCATCCCTTGAGCGCCTTTGGTAGCTCCAGCTTGCTTCATTTGTTTGCCAAACATATCTACTTGCTCCTTGAGTTGCGAATCTGTGATGTTAAGCTTGCTAGCTTCCCTGTAGTAGTTTTTAGCGGTGGTCCACTTCTGCTTATTAGCATTGAGCCCAGCAAGTTGTAGCAGTACCATTCCTCTTTCATTATCAGAAGGTAGTTTTAATCCATTCGCTTGTTGGAATAGCGTTTCAGCTTCTTCATGCTTATTGGCTTGCATAGCTATAGATCCTTTGATGATATAGTAAAAGGCTCTGTTTGTTACATATAATAACTTTGGACTGAGTGTAAGCCCAAGTCTCTTCTCCGCCGCCTCAAAATCTGAAGTTTGGACTAGCTGTGCTGCTGACTGTACAGTACCCAGTAAGACATAAGTAGCTAAGAGTATCAATCCAATAAGTATCAAAATCCAACTATAACCTAGGCCATAGACTAATGCTAAGCTGATGCCCCCCAATAGAAATATGGCGATCAACGCAAACTTTATATATATATTAATAGAAAACATAATGTCAATTTAGTGTATATGCAAATGTAAGAAAATCAAGGTTTATAAAGCGGCTTTCTGCGAAAACGCTTGGACTAAAGTTGTAATGTGACTTTGTTGAAAAATACAAGTCTTAAGATTGAATATTCATTTGTTCGTAGAGATTTCGTAAGTTACTTTGCCTACTAGAGCATTCAAGAACTGACCATCATCCCATTTCCTCGTACCTGTAAATATTGTCCATCTGGAAATGCATCTTTAAAAACATCCTTAAAATAATTTCTTGCCTTCTCTTCGTAGCTAGATCTATCCGCTAGGTGGTTAAATACAACTAAGCCACTATCCGTAAGGCTATCTTTTACGAGATGGAGAAAATTTGAGGTAAGGAAGACATCAGGAATCTGATCATCCACAAATATATCGATGCAAATCAGATCGAATGTCTGTGTACATTGATGTATGTAGTTGATAGCATCTGCTTCGATTAGCATGACTTCGGACTTGAGATCAGATAGTACATATTTACTTGCCAAGTAGATTACCTCTTCATCGATTTCTACGCCGGTATAACAATATTCTTTGCCAAATTTTTCTTCCAACATATATGGAATACTACCTAGTCCAAATCCTAGAATGAGCACATCTTCTATAGAATCATTAAGTTTTATTTGCTTAAAAATATTGTAGAAGTTTTCGTACTTGTCGGCATAGCTATAAATTGCATTTGCGGTAGAGAGTTGTAATCTTCCTTTGTTGAGTGAGACATGGAGATATTCGTTATGCTCAGAACTACTGCTCTCGAGATGTACCTCCATGAGATAGCTCAGCAAGTATTTCCATTTAGGTGTTTTCATTACGAAGATCTGCGATGTGCGGTATGCAAGTGTATATATCTTAATATCTTTTCATCTTCTTGACTTAACACTAAACTTCTTCGGCCCATGACTGCATGTGCAACTTTTATAGCCTTATCGATATTGTAGGTTTTAAATCCTTGAGGTCCACCCCAAGAGTAACTTGGTATAAAATTGCGAGGAAATCCTGCACCAAATATATTAGCGGATACACCTACTACAGTACCTGTGTTGAACATAGTATTGATTCCACACTTAGAGTGGTCACCCATAATTAGACCACAAAATTGAAGTCCTGTAGATTCAAACCGATTACTTAAATAAGACCAGATACGGACTTCTGTGTAATTATTTTTTAGATTACTAGAGTTAGTATCTGCACCTAGATTACACCATTCTCCTATAACAGCATTCCCTAAGAATCCGTCATGGCCTTTGTTAGAATATCCGAGAAATACTACGTTATTCACTTCTCCACCGACTTTAGTATATGGTCCGAGCGTAGTAGCTCCATATACTTTTGCACCTAGTTTGAGTGCAGAGTGTTCGCACATGGCGAGTCCACCTCGTACATTAGACCCTTCCATGATTTCAGCATTCTTGCCGACATATATAGATCCTTTAGTAGTATTGAGAGAAGAACAAAATATTTCAGCACCTTCTTCTATAAATAGTTTACTTGCATCTCCTATAAGCACATTAGATTTATGTAGATCTTGCGATTTTCTTCCTTTGGTAATCAACGCAAAGTCTTGCTCTATCTCTTCACCATTAAGATTAAATACATCTTGAGGTCTAAGGATTCTTTTGACTACTACTTCTTCTTCCGAGATATCCATGCCTTTGATCTCATCGATATTATCATCTTCGATCAATTGATCAAACTGTTTTCTATATAAACGAGCTGCGATTAGCTCATCCTTCATAAGGATGGCTTCATTTGGTTCAAGGCTATTGATAAGACTCTTGAGTTTAGCTGTTGGTAGTATAGTACTATTGATGATGATATTGTCATCATCAATATGGATGGCATATTTCTCAGATAGAAAATCTTGGGTGATATATGAGCATCTGGCATCAAGAACCTTCTCCCATTTCTCTCTGATAGTTAGTATTCCTACTCTGATTTCACATACTGGTCTTGTAAAGCTTAGTGGAAGTAAGCCGTTCCAGTTATCATCATCAAACAAGATTACGTTACGCATGTTTTTAAAGTCTAGTTTTTTATTGAGGCGACATAAATTGGGGAGGTCACCGGTTATTAAAAAAAAAGCCCTTCATATTTTGAAGGGCTTTTTTTTTATGTGTTATCTGATTCATCTTCCAAACCAGGCTTTTCCATTTTCTTGGCATACTTAGCGAATCTTGTGTTGAACTTATCAATACGCCCTGCTGTATCAACAAATTTCATCTTACCAGTGAAGAACGGGTGAGACATTGATGAAATTTCCACTTTTACTAGTGGGTATTCATTTCCATCTTCCCAGGTTACATTTTCGTTAGAAGCTGCACATGATTTAGTTAAAAATGACTCATCGCATGATATGTCTTTGAAGACTACTGTTCTGTAAGCTTCTGGGTGTATTCCTTTTTTCATTATAGTATTGTTTAGTTACCATGGTTTTGAATTACTTCAAACATAGCCATAGTGTTTTTTACAAATAGAGCGCAAAGATAAAATATAATGCTCAAATATGAAAGTCTTATCAGTAATTTTTACTTCTAATTGGTTGGCCCTGATATATTTAGTATCGATTATAGTTGTATGTTATTTCTTAATATATATACAAGATTGATTAGTTGTATGTTACTAAACCTAATTCTACTCTTCTGGGAACAATCACTCAAAAAATGCATCCTCAAAATGTACCAATTCTATGAATTCACCTTCATTTAGTATCATGGATATCACATCAAATCTAATTTCCCACTCATGACCAATATTTTCCATATACTGAGAAGCAGCATCCATGATCAATCCTTGCTTATAGTATGTTACACTAGCTTCTGGTCTCTTAAATGTATCATATCCAAGGCTTTTTACTTCAACAAACACTAATATCTCACCATCCATACCGATCAAATCCACTTCAGCTGTACTAAATCGCCAGTTGCGATCGAGTATTTTATATCCCTTACGTAATAGATAGTCTGTGGCTAAATTTTCTGCCATCGCTCCTATTTTATTGTGTCTTGCCATTTGCTTAGTTTCAAAAATACGATTAGTAAAACTCCGTAATCTCGCTTTTCTGTATATTTTTGTAAATAGCTACTTGTATAATACATTCCCATGCATTTGGGTTAACAACCACTTAAATAGATAAATAATTCGGTAAAGATATGATGGACCAATTAATAGAGAGATTTCCAGCTCAACTAGTCGAGGCAATGGAAATCGGTGAGAACGCAACTATACTGCCTTACGATCAGGAGATCAACTTGGTCTATGTCGCTGGATTAGGAGGGTCTGGTATTGGAGGAGATTTCGTAGCGGAATTAATCAAAGATGATTGTAAGGTTCCATATCTTGTAGGTAAGAGCTATCAAGTTCCTGCATATCTAAATGAAAATACACTAGCTATAATATCGTCGTATTCTGGAAATACGGAGGAAACATTAGAGGCTCTTAAAGGAATAGAGGCATCTGGAGCTAAAGTAGTAATCGTATCTGGAGGTGGTAAGTTGATTGCTATTGCCAAAGAGAAAGGTTACGATCATATCACTGTTCCTGGAGACTGGCCAAGCCCTAGAGCTTGCCTAGGGTTCTCATTTGTACAGCAATTGTATATCATGAATAAACTAGGCTTCATCAATGATAGATTTAAAAAAGAGCTGAAAGCATCTATTGATCTAATGAAGTTTGACGTGGACTCCATTAAGGAGGAAGCTCGGAAGATTGCGAAACATATGTTTGGCACTATTCCAATTCTATATACAACAGATCGTATGGAGTCAGTAGCAGTAAGACTGCGTCAGCAAATTAACGAAAATGCTAAGATGCTCTGTTGGCATAATGTCATTCCAGAGATGAATCATAATGAATTAGTTGGTTGGAAAGATCACAATAAGAGATTGTCAGTACTTTTTCTTAGGAATAAAGATGACTATACGCGTAATTCCATACGTATGGATATCAATAGTAAGATTATTGGTAATCTGTGCGATACAGTGGTTGAGACATACTCGAAAGGGCAAAGCTTGATAGAAAAAAATATGTACTTCGTACACCTCGGAGACTGGATCAGCTGGTTTCTATCAGATATGAGAGGTGTAGATAGTATCGAAGTAGATGTCATAGAATACCTCAAAGGTGAATTGGCTCAAGTCAATTAGGAGCAATAAAAAATAGGATTAGATTTCTTGTTTACGAGTTTTAGATGGAAACCACTACGTAGGTTTCTATAACCTTCGATATCACTGTATTTACAAGGTCGAAGATAATAATACTCTATAAATAACTAACTTTGCATTTCTTACAGAAGCTCAGTTTATTGAACCATTCAATACTGAAATCTGAAACGACTAAAAGTCCATATCAATGCTACACTTAGGAAAATTGAATACACTCGAAATCGAAAGAGAATCTCCTCACGGACTCTACCTTACGGATGAAATCGGTAATGAAGTCTTACTTCCTAACAAGTTTGTCACAGAAGAGATGGAATTTGGTGTAGACATCGAAGTTTTTCTCTACAAAGATAGTGAAGGAAGGAATGTAGCGACTACAGAACAAGTTAAGCTACAGGTAGGAGAGATCGCATTGTTAGAGGTGTTTGATGTAAATGAGATAGGCGCATTTATGGAGTGGGGCGTAGAGAAGCATCTATTGATACCATTTAGAAATCAAGGAAGAAGACTCAGCCCAGGTGATGAGACACTAGTATATATGTATCTTGATGAAGAGACTCACAGACTAGTAGGTACTACTAAACTCATGAAGTATTTGGACGGAAACTCTAGCAAACTTAAAGTAGGAGCAGGAGTAGAATTAATGATGTGGCATGAAACTTCTCTAGGATATACAGCGATCATAGATGGAAGTATGGTAGGTTTAGTCTACCAAGATGATATCTACGAAGAGATATGGCCAGGAGACATCAAACATGGATTTATCAAGAGAGTAAGAGAGGATGGAAAGATAGATTTATCACTACGACCATTTGGATACAATAAGGTAACTGATGAATCTCAGAAGATACTGGACTATCTAGAGAAGCATGGGGGTTCAATGGAGTTTACAGATAAGAGTAATCCAGAAAGAATATCTCGTACATTTCGCATGAGCAAAAAAGTATTTAAAAAAGCACTCGGACTTCTCTATAAGCAAAAACTTGTGGTGCTGGACAAAGATAGCACAAGACTAGCTAGTTTAGAAGCACCAAAGAAAGCTAAAGAAGCACCAGGGAAAAGTTTAGAGGCACCAAAGAAAGCTAAAGAAGCATCAGAGAAAAGTTGGGATGCACCAGAGAAAGCTAGAAAAGCACCAGAGAAAAATTGGGAGGCGCCAAAGAAAAGTGTAGAAGCACCAAAGAAGGCTAAAGAAGAGATAGAGAAAAACTGGGAAGCGCCAAAGAAAACCATAGAGGGACCAATTGAACTTATAGATGCACCGAAGAAAAACGAAAGACCTATTTGGCCGGAAGATTAATTTTAGTCAACAAGTTTCAGTTTTTATAGTGTGATTAATGCCGTTTAGAGCTGCTATTATATTCCGTTTCATAAGTAATAATTAAAGTGAAATTTAACAAGTATCCATTATCAAAAGAGATCAAGGACAACATCGAAAGGTTGGGCTGGCGGAAGCCTACCGATATTCAATATCGATGCATCTCTGTAGTAATGAGAGGTGATGATGTATTGGCAATAGCTCAGACTGGTACGGGTAAGACAGCAGCATTTGCCATCCCTATTATACATAGTCTACAGATGGCCAAGATACCCGGAAGAAGGGATGGAATCAGATGTCTAGTCATGGTCCCTACTAGAGAGTTGGCTATACAATTGGCAGAGGTATTTGAGACTTTGGCTAAGAAGACTAAAATAAAAGTATTTGCACTTTACGGAGGTGTAGAGCAAGATAAGCAAATCAAGAAATTACAAGACGGTGTTGATATATTGATATCTACTCCAGGGCGTATGTTTGATCTGATCAGCCAAGGTCATCTTCGAACTAATAGGATACATACACTCGTACTTGATGAAGCTGATCATATGTTGGATCTTGGATTTATAAAAGACATCACTGACATGATGCGCCACATACCTAAGAAGCGTCAAACATTATTTTTCTCAGCTACGATCAATCCTATTATCAAAAAACTAGCGTATTCGATAGTTAATAATCCAATAAAAATTGAGATATCTCCTAAAGATCCAGTCGCTAAGAAAGTAGATCATTACGTGATGTATGTGGAGATGGATGATAAACGATTTTTCTTGGAGCGTTTAGTAAGAGAAGAGGATAAGGCTAAAATTTTAGTTTTTGTAAGGACGAAGGTAAGAGCGGAAAGAGTGAAAAAAGCGATGGATAGGGTAGGTGTAGAATCTATTACAATGCATGGCGATAAGGCACAATCGGATCGACTCAATGTTATGGAGGCTTTTAAGACCGGTAAAGTCAAACTGCTTATCGCTACTGATGTAAGTGCAAGAGGAATCGATATACCTAATGTAGACTTTGTGGTCAATTACGACCTACCCGACTATACAGAGAATTATGTCCACCGTGTAGGTCGGACAGGTAGAGGAGATCAGAGAGGAATAGCGTATACATTTTGTAGTGCTGGTGAGAAAGATTTATTAGATGAGATACAATCGTTTCTAGGCAAGAAGATCAACGTGATGGAGCTTAAAGGTGACGTCTATACAGAAGTGAAAACTTTCAGCGATATGGACAACTTGAGCATAGATCGTATTATAGGAGATCTCGATAAACTGGTATTTAACAAGAAGAAAAAGAAGAAACGGAAGAAGTAGTCTACAGTCCGCAATCAACAGTCAACAGTCTTCAGCTAAATTACCTTTTGTTGGGGAAGCATTCTATCTTCATTTTACTATTTTAGATGAAATAAATCTCGATCATTATGACTAATCCTATCAGTTGGTTCGAAATTCCAGCAACAGATATTAATAGAAGAGTAGAAACCTGAGACACTTGATAAGAATCTTTTGAATCAAAGGGGTTCTATGTAATGATTAACAACGCCTAATGGATTGCAAAAGGAGAACTAGCCATAATTTATTAATTATAGTAGAGTAAAAATTTGCAATTCAGTAATCTATGAAAGTTGTAGATCAATGAATTCAAGATTTACTTCTATACTGTCTCTGAATAACCGCTTTTTTGGTCGTGTCTATTGATAATGATACCAATGATAACGGATAATAAGCAATAGCTAGTAAAGAATAGAGCTCCTGGAGCCAATCGACTATAGTTGAGTGTCTCTATGGCAAATCCAGTTTCGTTTCTTGATATATCACCAAGTTGTGAAGTAATCAATCCATGGAATCCTATATAGGCCATAAATAGTGCCACGACAAATACGTCAGCCATACTCCATTTTCCAAAGTGAAAAATTATTCCTTTGGCTAATTTGCTGTTGGCTACCTTGGAGCTAAATAAGAAAAGAGCGGAGAGTAAAAGTTTAATAAAAGGGAAGATTACACTAAACATCAAAATCATATACCCTACTATTTTGAGGTCGACAGCTCCTTCTTTGATCAGGGTAGTGGTAACATCTATGATTGATTTGCTTTGATAATAAAGTGACTGCTCGTCAAATCCGATCTTGCTACCTAACAGATCCATCTGGAAGGAATTGAGTCTCGCGTCCAAATCAATCATAGGCATACTCACACCCAATACTAATAACAACACAGAAGCGATGGTCCAATGACTGACGAACAGTTTAAATCCTAATATGTTGTATAAAAGTAATCCTAAGAGGATTGATATAACCATAATGATAATGATTCTCTCAAGCGCTTTATCGATTATTGGATCTATGGCTTCGATTTGATCGAGTATAGCTTTATTGGTACCTTCTAGATTATCGGCACCATACAATTGATATACTACTGATCTAGGATCTGTAAATTCTACCTCTTCTGCTCCAGCAAATAACATGTCTTGTATTCCTTCTTCTACATAATACCTTATTTTAGGTTCATTCGCTTTGATCTCTTTTGAGATAGCTTTAGCTATGGTAGGTAGCTGTTTATCAATATTTAGTTGTTTGATTTGATCACCAATATTGCCTTTGATCATCTTTAAGAAAAACTTATTGACAGAACCAGATTCTTCCGCTTGAGAAATCATTTCATTTACTAGCTTACCAGATCCTATATATTCTTCATATACATTATCAAGATATATCATCACCTCATCTTCTAGTTGCTTATATACATTTGGACTGATTTTAAATTCACCAATCTTACTATCAAAAATCGTCATAGCTTTTTGCTTCCAGAGCTCTAGGTTAAAAAGTCCATAGTTGATCTTATTGATATCAGCGCGGTCAGCTTTCAGTTGACTTACCTGCTGCTGATCCTTATAAAGTCCATACCCCTCTATTGCACCATAAGCAGTTAGACCAGTAAGGAGGACAAATAATATATATTTCATTTAAGATAGGTTCTTAATTATTAAATCGTTTTGAGTTGAATTCGTTGTATTTATTTAATGAAAGACGGCAAAACTTCTGATTTTGTTATTCATCTAGCTAACCTTATTGCAAATATGTTTTATGAATTAAACTTTTAGTCAAAGCTAGAGTCTAATTCAGAATACGATTTAAATTCTTTATTCATCAGCGAATATAAGCGAGAATTATTCTTATATTTAATATAAAGTTATTTCATTATTGAAAGAGTTTTTTTAAAGTAAATAAGGTTTTTTGGCTTTATTGTTGTCAAAAGCAAATATTTATTTTTAAACTTTTATTGAAACATCAATTCATTAAGTATGAAATTTATTATTCTTTTTCTTTTTCTAACATCTACTGCTTTGGCGCAACAATTTCCTGATCGTCATAGTACAGATTTATCAGATAGTTGGACATCTTGTACAGCAACTGAGAATCCCAATAAAGTAAGAGAGGATAGTCACTGGATTATGTATGATTTTGGTAATGAATATAAGCTGCAAGGAACAACCGTATGGAATGTAAATGCCTACGAACAGACTGATATAGGAACACAAGAGCTTGTAATAGATTACTCTAATGATGGAGAAGAATGGACAGAGTTAGCCTATCATACGATGTCAGAGGCGCCAGCATCTTCATTTTATGAGGGCGAAGAAGGACCAAATTTTAATGGAATCAATGCTAGGTATGTCATTATCACTTCTCTTACCAACTTTGGTCATGCGACATGTTATGGTTTATCAGAAGTGAGATTTCAAGCCACAATCGCTACTTCATCTACAGATATTGAAGAGCAAAAGCTAATAGATAATAATATTGAAGTATCTCCTAATCCATTTGACAATGAGACAATGATTACACTTACAGATTTACGTTTAGGTACTTATAATTATAGTGTAGTGGATATCACTGGAAAACAATTTTTAAACGGATCGATTGATGTATCATCAGAGAAGGTATCTCTGCCTCTAAACATGGGTAACTTTACTGCAGGTGCGTACATTTTTAGATTGCAATATGATACGCTTACAATAAGCAAGCAATTGCAATTGATCAAATAAGAAAAATACTTAATATACTAAAACATCTGCTTCAATTACAATCAAAAAATAAATGTGGATATCATCGCGATTTCCATTTATATAAAATCAGAATAGTATGAAATATTTATTTACTTTTCTAATCGCAATTAGTTCTATTTCTATTGTAACTGCCCAAGACTATACTGACTATATAGGTGCAGGTCATTCAGAAGGAATTACAGTGATAAGTAGTAGCGAAGAAGTAGGATCTGAAGCCTTTAAAACTATTGATGGAGCAGGTATGAATTCTCGATTATTTGAAACTGGAAGATTTCTTAGTCAAGCTACAATGGGCGCAGATTTAGATTTGATTAATATTGTAAAAAATATGGATTATGGAGTCTGGATAGATCAACAGATTACTGAGCCAGTGACGTACTTGCAAAGTGAGGTAGAAGATATATGGGAAGAATACCTTGATACTTTAGACTCCCGTGGTTATGAAGATCCACAAGATGCATTTGGTCCAGCTATGCCAGAGTTGACGTCAGCATGGTGGCATAATAATATGGTCGCCTCTGATTTAATAAGACAAAAAGTTGCTTTTGCACTTTCTGAAATGTTTGTAATATCTTCTAACTCTGATTTAGGAGGAGAGGCTATAGCAATGGCCCATTATTATGACAAATTATTGGAAGGTGCCTTTGGCAATTATAAAGATATACTTTCTGAAGTCTCTTTACATGCAGCAATGGGATACTATCTCAGTCATTTTAATAATCCAAAAGCGGTGCCTGAAGAAAATCTTCATCCTGATGAAAACTATGCAAGAGAGATTATGCAGTTATTTTCTATTGGATTGTACGAACTTAATAATGATGGGACACATCAACTTAATAATGACGGTAACTCAATCCCAACGTATGATAATGCCGATATTAAAGAGATGGCAAAAATATTTACAGGATTAGGGCCAGGAGGGATCAACGAAAATGTATGGTGGACAGATGAACCATATTTTGGATTAGGTACATTCGGAATAGATTGGACAGTACCAATGGCTATGTATGAAGATTTTCATGAGCCAGGGATTAAGATTATTTTGAAGAATGATACTATTCCTGCCAATCAACTTGGCTTGGATGATATAGATGAAGCAATTAATGTTCTATTTAACCATCAGAATGTACCGCCATTCATAAGCTATCGATTAATTCAAAGATTAGTTAAATCTAATCCCACGCCAAATTATGTAGAGAGAATAGCCAATGTATTTATTGATAATGGCAATGGTGTGAGAGGAGATATGGCAGCAATTATTAAAGCAATTTTGCTTGATGAAGAAGCAAGAAATGGTGAGTATATGTTTGAGCAGCATTCATCAAGATTACGGGAGCCTCTTGTAAGACACATGCAAATTACTAAAGGTTTGGAAATAGTAGAAGAGCCTGGAGGTAGGTATTGGCATAATTTTGACTATGATAATTCTTTAAAACAACAAATTTTATTTGCACCTACCGTATTCAATTTCTTTTTACCCAATCATCAGCCAGTCGGAGATATAGCTAATTCTGGAATGGTATCTCCAGAGTTTAAAATCCATGATACATCTAGCTCAATCAATTATTTCAATGCAGCTTATAGATGGACTAGAGATTGGGGTGAATTGATAAATTCAGGTAGATATTTTTATAATTCAGACTTAGTTAATGATGATGGGTCTATTGGAGGATGGGATATGTACGGATTTGGAGAAACTTATATTGACTATGAAGCTTATACTGATTTGGCGGATACTCCAGAATTATTGATTAATGAATTGGATAAAGTATTGACTCACGGACAACTATCTGATGAAGTAAGACAATCTTTAAGAGATAACTTGCCAAACATTAGTTGGGATGGGTATGAATACGGGTGGGAAAGAGAGAGAGTTCGAACTGCAATTTACTTAATAACAGTTTCGCCAGATTTTGCAGTGATTCGATAGTAATTTTTTGTTTTTAATAATCAATTGAGAAATATAAAGTATAATGTTATGGCAAAGCGATTAGTATCCAGAAGGAATTTTCTTAGAAACATGAGTTGTGCAGCTGTTGGTACAACCACTCTTATGAATACCTTGACTAATTTGAAATTTATAAATAGTGCTGCTGCATTAAATGGATTTACAGATTATAAGGCAATGGTGGTTTTGCTCATGGGAGGAGGGAATGACGCTTACAATATGTTGATTCCTTATGATGATGTTTCACATGCTGAATATTCAGTAACAAGATCAAATCTAGCCTTACCAAAGATAGATTTGGATGATGATGCATCAAAAAATTTGAGATCGTTAAATTATACAGATGCTGTAGGTAAAGAATTTGCTGTTCATCATGCAATGTCTAATATGGAGATGATGTTTAAAGATGGAAATCTTTCCTTCGTGACTAATGTAGGGACTCTTGTTGAACCCACAACTAAAGCACAGGTATATGATGGATCAACTCAATTACCCCTCGGTTTATATTCTCACAGCGACCAAATAATGCATTGGCAAACTGCACTCCCACAAGAGAGAGTTGCTCAAGGTTGGGGTGGTAAGATCGCGGATATGTTCAATGCTTGTAACGATAATGAAAATATTTCGCTAAACTTATCTTTTGCAGGAAGTAACGTATATCAAACTGGTCAAAATACAGTAGAATTCTCTTTAAATACACCAAGAAATAATGATGATTTAGGAGGGGCAACTGAATTGAATGGATATAGTGCACCATGGGAAGTACCGACAGCTAATCGAAATACAATAGATGGTTTGATAGATAAGTATTATGATGATGTCTTCAAGAAAACTTATGTAGATATTATGAAGGTTGGAAAAGATGGTGCGGAAGAATACAATACTGCTATTGAAGCTCAAGTGCTTACTACAGAGTTTAGTGAAAATAGACTTTCTCAACAATTTAAATTAGTGGCGAGAACAATTGCTGCTAGAGAGATATTAGGCATGAAACGCCAAATATTTTTCATTGAGTTCGGTGGATTTGATATGCATGATGAAGTCTTAGAAACTCATGATGGTTTATTATCAGAAATAGATACTGCACTTGGAGAATTTAATTCTGCTATGGATGAGTTATTGACTCAAGATATGGTTACCACTTTCTCATTATCGGAGTTTGCTCGAACCCTTACTTCTAATGGACAAGGTTCGGATCACGCTTGGGGATCTAATGCATTCATCATGGGAGGTGCTGTTAATGGTGGTGAGATATTTGGTACTTACCCGGATCTAGACTTAGATAATAATTTGGAGCTTGGAGGTGGGGTATTAATACCCACAATTGCCACGGACCAATATTTTGGTGATATAGCTAGTTGGTTTGGAGTAGAAAACGATGACCTTCTTACTCTGTTTCCTAATATTGATAATTTTGATTCTATCTATAACGGTAATCCTTTAGGCTTATTGATTTAGATAAAATATTACAATATATCAATTATTTGTTGTGCTAGTTCTTGGCCGATTTTGATTTGAGCTTCCACAGTACTGGCACCGATATGTGGAGTCGAAGATACATTAGCATGAGAGAGTATATCTTTTCTCGGCTTAGGCTCACCCACAAATACATCAAGTCCTGCTGCTCGTACCTTACCGGTATTCAGAGCATCCAACATAGCATCTTCATCTACTGTACCTCCTCTACTGGCATTTATAAGTACTACTCCATCTTTCATTTGATCAAATTCTGCAGCAGACAATACTGGCTTACCTGTATTTGGTATATGTAACGATATAGCATCTGCATTGGGTAGCATTGTTTCCATATCGACAGTTTTAATCTCTGTTATGAGATTAAGCGATTTTGGTCCTATGGTAATGCTTACAGTATCTTGATATGGATCTACTGCTAATACTTCCATACCTAATCCAATAGCGATACGGGCCGTTTCTTGACCTATGCGCCCAAAACCAATTATACCAAGTTTCTTACCCTCTATCTCAAATCCTTTGGAATAAGATTTTTTCAAAGATTTGAAGTCAGTTGATCCTTTAGATGGCATCTGCAGATTGGCATCATATATATATCTTGCTACCGAAAGGAGATGTCCCATCGCTAATTCAGCTACTGACCTTGATGATGCCGCTGGGGTATTGAGTACCTGTATTCCTTTGCCTCTAGCATGATCAACATCAATATTGTCTAAACCAACACCGCCTCTACCGATAATTTTGAGATTTGGGCAGTTGTCTATTAATTCCCCTCTCACTTTGGTTGCACTACGCACACAAATTGCATCATAGTCCACAAGTTTTTCCATGAGATCTGCCTGAGGAATATTATTTGTATCAACTTGATGACCTGCATTTGTAAGCATATCTATTCCAGTTTGGTGCATACCATCATTTACTAGTATCTTTGCCATTGTTTTTATTTTAATGAGGCGTATAATTTAAAGTAACACAAGTATAATATTTGTTTTGACTTTATTTACGGTTGCCTCATAATGAATTACTATTTTTTCTTAGATTAAGAATGGCATATGTTCAAAAAGGTGGTTTCTGTATTATTAGCATTACTCACAATAGGAGTGGTGGTATATGCACTTGGACCTAGAGTAGAATTTAATTCAATTCATGAACCATTAGATTCCAAGTGGCTTAGCACTCCATTGATAGAAATGGATTCACTTATTGAGGTAAGAGAAGCACTCGTAACAAATATGAAACCTGACAACGAGGCTCGAATTATATGGCATGATAGCATTGGAGTATCTACAGGTATATCGGTAGTATATTTGCATGGGTTTTCTGCATCTCAAGAGGAGGGAGATCCTATTCATAGAGAGGTAGCGAAGCGATATGAAGCTAATCTTTATCTATCTAGATTGCACGATCATGGTAGATCGGATAGTATGTCGTTTAAAGATATAACACCTCAAGATTTAATAGATAGTGCTAGCGAAGCGATAGATATAGGGTCTAGACTAGGAGATACTTTGGTCGTGATTAGTTGTTCTACAGGTGGGACGCTTAGTGCTTATTTAGCCTCCATTCGAGATGATATAGATGCATTAGTAATGTATAGCCCTAACATAGATTTATATGATCAGAAGTCTGAATTATTATTAAAGCCGTGGGGAAAGCAAATTGCTAAAACTGTTTTTGGAGGTATATATAATACAATATCATATGATGATAATGCTATCAAATACTGGAATGATGCATATCATATTCATGGTACTTTTATGGTCAGAGATTTGTTAAATCAAACCATGACAAAAGAGGTGTTTAATAAGATAGATATACCAGTCTTTTTAGGATACTATTTTAAAGACGAAGAAAGGTCAGATCATGTAGTTTCTGTGCCAGATATGATTGATTTTTATGAGTCGATATCCACCCCTGAAAATCAGAAAGTTAGAGTGGCCTATCCTGATGCTGAAAGGCATGTTATTTCGTCTTGGATTTTCTCCAAAAGCATTGATATAGTGAAAATTGACACGTATAATTTTTTGGATAGTTTACGCCATTATTAGATGTCTCAAAGCCTTAATGTTAGGCTTTGTTTTGAATTTTTATTGTACCGTTGAGTTACTTGACGGAAAAAGAGTCCGGTGTCACGTCCTGAAATAAGTTGATAGAAAAACAACTTATCAGATGAGAAATGAGATTGAAGATGATCGCAATAGACTAATATAGAAGGTATAACTTAATACAGCATATAATTTATCTCGATCATCTAATTTCTCCGTTAAAAATACTCCTCGTTAATACGGCCAGATTTATAATTTTATTGGGTTTTTGTTAGTGAGTAAATGAAATCATTTGCTTTGTCTCCGTTTATCTCCTTAAACTAAGGTGAATTAAACTTGATTATTTATATGGCATTATGTAATACAATATGTAGAAGATTGATTATTAAATTATCATTAAGCAATTGAATAAATGTTAGATAGGAGCAAGTTTACTGTGTAATAAAGTAGTTTAGTTTATTTACATTATGCCATTTGATTAATTCTTGTAATACGTAATCAGTTGGTTATTATATCTTAGTGTCAAGGATTGATCTATAATAGATTAGTATTGACTTATTTAATATATAATTCTAGCATATGTGAGTCATAGCAAAGCCTTTTCGTTAAATTTGTTTTTATTTTGAGCATTGCTCATACTAATAACCAAATAATAAGAAATGGCTGTTGATGTAATATTAGGATTACAATGGGGTGATGAAGGGAAAGGAAAAATAGTGGATTACCTAGCTAAAGACTATGATCTTGTATGTAGATTCCAAGGAGGACCTAACGCTGGACATACGATTAAAATAGGTTCAGACAAGTATGTATTGCATACTGTTCCATCTGGTGTATTTAGAGAGAATATACAGAATGTTATAGGTAATGGAGTAGTACTAGACCCTATCACTTTACTAAAGGAGTTTGATCAGCTAGATAAGTCTGGCATCAAATATAAGGATAGACTTTTCATAGCTATGAAGGCTCACCTAATACTTCCTACTCATAGATATCTCGATGCTGCATCAGAGGCAGCGAAAGGTAAAGCTAAGATTGGCTCTACTCTAAAAGGTATAGGTCCAACTTACATGGATAAGACTGGTCGTAATGGACTGAGAATAGGAGATCTAGTATCACCAAACTTTAAAGCTAAGTATGAGGCGCTAAAAGAGAAGCATTTAGGTATGCTTAAGTTATATCCTGATGTAGACTTTGATCTAGCTGGAGAAGAGAAAAAATGGATGGATAGTATAGAAATTATCAAAACTATGAATCTCATCAACGGAGAATACTTCGTAAATAAAGCCATAAAAGATGGTAAGAATGTACTAGCTGAAGGAGCGCAAGGATCTATGCTTGATATAGATTTTGGAACTTATCCATTTGTGACATCATCTAATACGATTACTTCAGGAGTATGTAATGGTCTAGGTATAGCACCATCTGCAATAGGTGAAGTAATCGGTATTGTAAAGGCATACTGTACTAGAGTAGGTTCAGGACCATTCCCGTCAGAACTTGATAACGAAATGGGAGAGAAAATACGAAGATTAGGTAGCGAATTTGGAGCTACTACAGGTCGACCGCGTAGATGTGGATGGTTAGATATTCCTCAGTTATTATATACTATCATGCTTAATGGTGTTACTCAAATAGTAATGACAAAGCTTGATATATTGGACGAATTCGAAACTATAGATGTAGCAACACATTACTCAGTAGATGGAGCTAATGCAACAACAGAGCTACCTTACGATCTATGTGATGGTGAGATAGAGATGGTTACGCAGTCATATCAAGGATGGAATACATCACTTGATAAATGTGACAACTTCAATGATCTACCTATTGAGACGAAATCGTATATATCGGCAATGAGTAGCCTCTTAAGAGTACCTATAACCATGATATCTTCAGGACCTGAGCGTCGCAAGCTAATGGGTGTGCCGCGCTAATTATTTTTTGGCTTTCTCTAAAGAAAAACAGAAAAATAGGTTTACTCATTTCAGTAAACCGAAGTAGGCTATCTCTAAAACAATAGAAGAATAAGACTTTAAAAGGGATTTGATTAATGATCAAATCCCTTTTTGCATACCCATGTTCGTGATTTTAAGTTTTCAAACGTAATTAGTAATACTGTTATTTATTAGCCAATTGGCCACAAGCAGCATCGATATCTTTACCTCTACTACGTCTTATCGTAACAGTCACACCGTGACGTTCAAGAGTTGCAGCAAATTTATCAGTTTGCTCCTCGGCAGATTTGGTCAGCGTCACACCTTCAACAGGATTGTATTCTATGATGTTGACTTTGACAGGGAAAATCTTACAAAGCTTTACCAGATTCATAGCATCTTGCTGAGTATCGTTAAATCCGTCAAAAGCGATGTATTCGTAGCTGATTCGATTACCGGTTTTATCATGGAAGTATTTTATGGCATCCATGAGGATATCAAGCGTGTTTTGTTCATTGATAGGCATTATCTCATTACGCTTAGTGTCATCTGCTGCATGTAGCGAAAGAGCTAAATTGAATTTTACATCATCATCAGCTAGCTTACGCACCATTTTAGCTATGCCTGCCGTACTTACCGTAATACGGCGAGGTGACATATGGAGCCCATGCTCGCCTGTGATATGGTGAATACTCTCGAGCACATATTTATATGCGAGTAATGGTTCACCCATACCCATATATACGATGTTAGTCAATGGATGTTCAAAACGCTCCAAAGCTTGTTCGTTGACCATTACTACTTGATCATAGATCTCTCCTGGATCTAGATTTCGTAATCGCTTCATCTTACCCGTAGCACAAAAGGTACAACTCAAGCTACACCCCACTTGAGAAGATACACATACGGTATAGCGATCTTGACGCTTTACAGGGATGAGTACTGACTCTATCATGTGTCCATCATGTAGTTGGAATCGACTCTTGATCGTACCATCATCGGAGTATTGGACAGTATCTATTTTGATACACCTGATCTCGTAGCCTTCGTTCAGTTTCTCTCTCAGTGCCTTGGATAGATTGGTCATTTCGTCTATTGAGCGTGCAGACTTCTGCCATATCCAGCTATAGATTTGCTTAGCACGGAACGCTAATTCACCCATACTCTGGATGAGTTCAGTGATTTGCTCTAATGATAGCTTGCGGATGTCCAATTTTTCCATTGATGCAAAGGTATATGATTTATATCTAAATATTGATTTACCTAGCTTTTCAGATTTCATCTATCGTCGCTTTGGATTACAAAATGACCACGGTTTCATTTTCTCACTAAAAAATGCAATATTTAAGCATCATCATCCTTTTAGAAGGTTCAAACGACGTATCATTATATTTAGATGGGAATCAATATTCAGAAATCAGGTTGGAAAGTAATATTGGCATTATTGGGAATGCTGATATTATCAGTTACTATGTATTATAGTACCTATTTAGCATCAGAATTAGAAAAAAAGGAGGTTTGGCAAGCGGAACTTCATGCTTTAGCAGTTGAGTCTTTTAATGATGAAAGCAATCTTGATAGAGATATGCTTGTCGAGGATAGAATTCTTGATCTTGATCTCGAAGAAAAAGATATTAATAGAAGGATTCCAGTTATTCTCGAGGCTGATAATGGTGACTTATCAGGTTCTTTTTGGGGAGTAGAGAAGGACACAAATCAAGTATATTTAAAAAATAAAGTGGCTGAATTTTTGTCTGAAGGGAAAGAACCTAAAATAGGGCGAGATTACTTTAGTAAAATCTATTATTTCAACACCCCTCTTCTTAAGAAAATACAACTATTCCCAATTGCACAAATAAGTCTTGTCGGACTGTTCATAGCATTAGGTTATTTCTTATTTAGCTCTGCACGTACCTCTGAGCAAAACCGAATATGGGCAGGAATGGCGAAAGAGACTGCTCACCAACTTGGTACTCCAATTTCAGCTATAATCGGATGGATAGAAAATCTGAAGTTGATATCAGAAGATAGCCCTGATAAAATGGAGATTGTAAGTGAGTTGAGTAATGATGTGAAGAGATTAGAATTGATAGCAGATAGATTCTCTAAAATTGGATCTACTCCAGAGCTTGAAATAATAAATCTCTATGAAGAATTAGATGAGTGTAAAGATTATATGATGAGAAGGTCGCCTAAGCGAGTTAACTTCCATTTTCCAGATGAACGATCTACAGCCAAATATGTTATGATCAATAAGCATCTCTTTGATTGGGTGATAGAAAATCTAATTAGAAACGCACTTGATGCCATGGATAGAGAGGGTAAAATATCTGCTACAGTCTATAATGAAAATAACTATGTTTGTATTGACTTAAGTGATACAGGAAAGGGTATGCCAGCTAGTTTGAAAAAGAAGGTATTCGAACCAGGATTCTCTACTAAGCAGAGAGGTTGGGGACTTGGACTTTCTCTCTCTAAGCGTATCATTAAAGACTACCACAAAGGAAAAATATACGTCAAAAGCTCAAAGCTCAATGAAGGTACCACATTTACGATTAAGCTCCCTCAGATTACTTAGTATACTTTTATTATCTATTCTATATTTTTCTTTATCTGCACAGGGTGATACGCAAGTTACATTAGTTGATATGGAGATGGTACCGCTCGTAGGTGTTCAGATATACAGTAATGATTATACTTACACAGGCGTATCTGATATCAATGGCAACTGGATGATTCCAGCTAATGTTGGAGAGGATGAAAAATTTACATTCAAATATGTGGGCTATCAAAGTATGTCATTTACTAAGAGTGAGATATCAGGCATGTATCAATATGTTAAAATGAGTCAAGGTCTAAAGCTTGATGAAGTAATGATCGTAGGTCGTACTGATCAATTGGCCTCAGAGATGATTCATAGAGTAGAAACTATCTCGCAAGCAGATATCCTCAGAGTGCAATCATCTAATAGTGCTGATGCGCTTGGTCAAAATGCAGATATTTTTATTCAGAAAAGTCAGGCAGGTGGTGGCTCTCCGGTGATTCGCGGATTTGAAGCCAATAAAGTATTACTTGTACTAGATGGGGTACGTATGAATAACGCCATCTATAGAAGTGGTCACATTCAAAATGCTATTACTGTAGATAATGCTATGCTACAAGGTATAGAGGTTATTTATGGCCCCGGTTCGCTTATGTATGGAAGTGATGCTTTGGGTGGTGTAGTTCACTTTCGAAGTAAAGATCCAGTACGAAGTTTTGATAAAGAGGGTAGCATTAGATTCCTAGCTAATGCTGGGGTATCATATGCAAGTGCCAATTCTAAGAAAGGGATACATCTAGATTTTAATCTTGGAGGACGAAAGTTGGGCTCACTTACAAGTCTAACTTATAATGATTTTGGCGACCTAAAATCAGGGATTAATAGGCCAAATAAGTATTTAGGATTTGGTGGTCGTGATTGGTATGTAGAGACTTTAAATGGGGAAGACCGACAAGTAATCAACGACGATCCAGATCTACAACTTGGTACTAGATATCAGCAGTATGATTTTACTCAAAAACTTGTATATGAGGTTAATGATAAGTTGAATCTAATGGCCAACTTTCAATATTCTACAAGTAGTGACATACCTAGGTATGACGCACTTACTGAGTTAAGAGATGGTCTGCCAAGATATGCCGAGTGGAATTACGGTCCGCAGAATAGATTCCTCAGTACATTGCAAGCCAAGTGGAAATCACCTAATCCACTTTTTGATAAAGTAAAGGTAATCGTTGCTTATCAAAATATAGGAGAAGATAGAATTAATAGAAGATTTCAATCTGCAAGTAGAAGACACCAGGAAGAGACTGTCGATGTCTATACTTTTACTTTAGATATGAATAAGTACTTAGATAAATACGAGATGATCGAACTCAAATATGGATTAGAATATAATCATAACGATGTCAATTCGATAGCGTTTGGTGAAGATATAAATACTGGAAATAAGGATACTAATGTGTTTACAAGATATCCTAGTGCAGTTAGTAGCACAGATGCTTTAGGTGCCTATGTATATAGTAGTTTTAAAAATGATATAGGTACTAAGCTTTTTGGAGGACTAAGATATACAGCAAATGGAATCTCAGTAAGATATGACAGAGCAGATACATTTACTTGGCCAGAGGAATTTTATGATGGATTGACTACTGAAAATCAGGCAGTCACTTGGTCATTCGGTGTACGTCAGGATATATTTAAGAAGTGGACAATACAAGCATTATTAGGGTCAGCCTTCCGCTCGCCTAACGTAGATGATCTAGCGAAGGTTCGTATCAATTCAGATGAAGTCTCAGTACCAAATCTAGGTGTCACTCCAGAGAAATCTATAAATGCTGAAATATCTATTTCAAGAAAATTAGGATTTGCTAATTTCAGTGTTACCGGGTTTTATACGGCATTGTCGGATGTGATTGTTAGAGAAAATTTTGTCTTGCCAGATGGCACAGAATTTCTAGAGGACGAAGGAGAACAACTTCAAGTTGTAGCTAATGTAAATGCAGATAAAGCAAGAATTGTCGGTGCATCCTTCAACGCAGATTGGAAGTTGACAAAGCATTGGGTAGCTAAAGGATCGATCAATATTATTCAAGGCCGTATACAAAGTTCTAACGAAGAATACACTGATCCACTAGCTCATATACCACCGACTTATGGGAAGATACAATTACAATATCTACAAGACAATTGGGATATAGAAGCACGCTATATATTCAATGGTGAGAAGCCACTTGACGAATATGGAGGAAGTACTGACAATCCTGAGCTCTCAACTGTAGATGGTACATATGCATGGTCTACGTTCAATCTATACGGATTGGCTCATATAACAGATCAGATAGACATTCGATTGGGAATTGAAAACATCCTCAATACACACTATAGACCTTTTGCCAGTGGTGTAAGTGGACCAGGTAGAAATCTGCTTGTTTCTATTAATTATACATTGAAATAGAAATTGATATAATTTAATTTGGAAATATCTAAAAAAATATTCTTTCGAAATATTTATTGGAAGTCAATACCAACGCACTTTACGTAATATGTACACTTAGCTTATACTTTAATCGCTTAGTTCAAAATGGCGCAAAGTCCATTATATATAGATATTCCTTTATACTTTTGTTATAGATTTTAGTGTTAATATAGACCGATAGAATAACGAATATTCTAAAAAAGATAGACTAAATGATTCAAAAAGGAAAAAGAAATCCTAGTGCAGATCTTGCTAAAATAGGATTCCAAACCAGTAAGAATGTATACTGGAACTTCGATCCTCAGACTCTTACTCAAGATGCATTAGACCAGAAAGAAGGGACTCTTTCTAGTACTGGAGCTTTATGCATTAAGACAGGAAGATTTACAGGAAGATCACCTAAAGACAGATATATCGTAGAAGATAGCATAACAGCTAATACGGTAGATTGGGGTGATGTTAATCAACCTGTGTCAACAGAAGTTTTTGATCACCTAAAAACAAATGTTCTTGAATACTTATCAGACAAGAATGTATATGTGAAAGATGCTTTTGCATGTTCGCATGAAGATTATAAACTGAATATCAGATTGATTGCTGAAAAGCCATGGAGTGCCCAGTTTGCTCATAATATGTTTAGAAGATTATCAGAAGAACAGATACTTGATTTTACTCCAGAATGGCACATATTGTGTGCTCCAGGATATCATGCCGATCCATTAGCGGATAGTATCAAGTCATCTAACTTTGCTATCATTAATTTTGAAGCTAAGACCATCATTATTGGAGGTACTGGCTATACAGGAGAAATAAAAAAAGGGATATTTTCCGTACTTAACTACCTTTTGGTTAAAGAGAGAGGTGTACTGCCTATGCACTGCTCTGCAAACATCGGAAAAAATGGAGATACAGCTGTATTTTTTGGACTATCCGGTACTGGGAAAACTACATTATCTGCCGACCCAAATAGAGCGCTTATTGGTGATGACGAACATGGATGGGCCGATGATGGAGTATTTAATTTCGAAGGAGGATGCTATGCTAAATGTATAGGATTATCGGAGGCTAAAGAGCCTGAAATATTTCACGCCATTAAACCTGGTGCTATTTTGGAAAATATTTGCTTTGAAGGTGAAACTAATGTTCCTAATTTCGATGATGTATCTATTACTCAAAATACAAGAGTATCTTATCCATTGGAGCACATCGATAATGCCAAACCCGATTCAAAAGGAAGTATACCTAAAAATATCTTCTTTCTTACATGTGATGCATTTGGTGTATTACCTCCAATCAGCAAATTAACGCCTGGTCAAGCTATGTATCATTTTATTTCGGGATATACAGCTAAGGTAGCGGGTACTGAAGATGGTGTTGATGAACCTCAAGCTACTTTTTCAGCTTGTTTTGGAGCACCATTTTTGCCATTACATCCGACTGAATATGCAGATATGTTGGGCGATAAAATGACTAAACATAAAACAAATATTTGGCTTATCAATACTGGATGGTCTGGAGGTACAGCTAGTACATCAGATAGAATATCACTCAAGTATACAAGAGCGATGATTATATCTGCACTAGAGGGGAAATTGGATTCTGTATCTTATAGAACTACTGATATTTTTGGATTTCATATACCAACAGAATGCCCTAATGTTCCAGACTCTCTTCTAAATCCAAGAGATGCCTGGACCGATAAGAGTGCATATGACCAGAAGGCTGCGCATCTTGCAGAATTGTTTCAGAAAAACTTTAGAGAATTCGAAGCACAAGCTAGTAAATCTATTATGGAGGCAGCACCTAGAATTATGGCCTAGAACTATTTGAACTTACTTAATCAATATTATAGATACGCTCAATATACTTCAATGAATATTGAGCGTTTTGTTTATATTATTAAACATGATTATTATTTTGTGGTTATTTGTAAGTATGTCATTGTAATCATTAAACTATTAATATCATTTCTTTATGGATATGATTCCTGCATTTCCACTGAGTATTATAGCCTTTCCAGGAGAGACTATTAAATTGCATATTTTCGAATCTAGATATCGTCAAATGTTCGGTGAGATTGAGGAAAGAAATACCACTTTTGCATTAATTCCGTATTACGAGAATAGGAAAACTACGGTTGGAACGGAGATGAAACTTATTAGAATCATTGAAAAATATGATGACGGCAAATTAGATATAGAAGTTGAAGCCATAGCACCTTTAGAAGTTCACAAATTGCTCAGTAAATATCCTAATAGGTTATATCCAGGAGCTGAGGTGAGCCGTTTGCCTTGGAATGATGAAATGGATCGATTGTCTAATCCAGATTTGATCTTAGCCATTCATAAGCTCTATTCCATAATGAATATATCCAATGTTAATATTAAAGATTCATCAGCTTTTCGTACACATCAATTGGCTCATAAAGTTGGTTTCAACTTAGACCAAGAGTTGGAATTTGTAAAAATTTCTACTGAAGAAGATAGACAAACTTACATGCTTAATCATTTGATGAGGTTGCTACCCATTGCTGATGAAATGAAAACCCTTAGAAAGAGAGCCGAAATGAATGGACATATTCAAAATTTGAAGCCTCCCTTTTAACCTTTCAAGTTTGAGTTAATTCTTTACTTTCACAGTATTAAATATTTCAATATTACCTTCATTAGTTAGTGCTTTCAATAAGGGCCCCTCATAGTTGTCGATTAGGAGTACATCTTTAAGTAGTAGGTCTCCTTGATTGTATATTGCTCCTCCATTTGACTCTTCCTGTGTTTTATGAATTTTCATATTATGTAAACTAAGGTTAACTCCTAGTTGAATATAAAATGCTCTATTCGCATAATTAGAAGAAATACTGGTGTTCGAAATACCAGACCCAATTATATTTAGATTGTGAGGAATTTCTATCTCTTTATTTAGTAAAAAATCCTGTCCATCAAGTGCAGGAGCAAAGTAAATGCTATCTGCAGAACAAGAGTTGTCAATAACCGACCTTAAACTTCCAGGAGCACCATCAATAACTTCTTCCACTATTGCGAGAGAATCTACCCAATTGAATCCTTCAATGTTCCAAGAATCTTCTATTTCGATACATAACCAATTTAATGCAGTAATTGCTACATCATTGATTCGAGGTGTATTTTCATAACTAATAATAGAATCTAGTGATGACCAATTTGAGTTTGTAATCGTGCCATCGTTTTCTAATGCAGATAAATCATAAGCGATACTCCCCTGATTTTCATTAAGAGGCCAATATCCTATTAAACTGGAATAGCTAGGATGAGTATTATCTAATGATATACATTGCCAATCATTGATTTCTAATTCTGAAACTAATCCATTCCATAATCTAACTTCCTCTAAAGCTCCGTTGTAATGATATTCACCATCTATATCTGATCCGAATCGCAGTGGCGCACTATTATCTATATCGCCTATAGAAGACATGTCAATACTGGATATCAATATTCCATCCTGATACATTTTTGCTTGTCCATCTCTATCAAATGACGCGGCTAAATGATGCCATTTATTATCAGCGATAGCACCACCATCATTTATATCTATTCGGTTAGTACCGTCACCGATGTTTATTTTCCATTCTGGTCCATTGGCAAATTTAAATGAGAATACAAATCCATCGTTAACACCATTATCCCAATCTTTGTTACCTATGATAGAAACATCCTCAGCAATGCTCGTTTTGACTCTACATTCTATTGTAAAATCTTGATCTGCACCAAAATCTAATTCTGAAAAGTGGGGTATGTCTACCATGTCATCACCATCATCAAAAGTCAAATGTTTGTTGTTTTCAATACAATCGGTTTCGTCAATAATTTCAATTGTATCTGCGGTGATTTCATATTGACTTATGTTTTTATTGCTGGCTATATAAAAGATTATTTCCTCTTGTAAAGAATTGCCTCCATGACTTGTACCAAGTCCGCCATGATCTGTAGATAAGATTATAAGCCAATTTTCACTATCATAATTTTCTCTCGCATAAAGTCCATTAAGGACGAAGCCTATTTGAGTGTCTACACTTTCTATAGATGCAACATATTCTGTAATATCTTGACTAAATCCATATCCATGACCAGCATGATCGACTTCGTCATATTGTAAAAATATGACATCAGGATTTTCATTTTCAAGTTGTTCCAATGCTTCTGCTGTGACATCAGCTTCTGTAGGCGCATTATATTTATAATCGGCATGATCCAAAACTATGGAGTTGTTAATTGGATGCCATTGACTTATACTTACTGTGTAAAGATCTGAATTGAAATCTTCTACACGTTTGATAAAATGTGGATATTCGTCAAAATTACTTCCAGAAAAACTATTATCTGTTACCCCATGCTTTTCTGACCAAACACCTGTCATCATTGCTGACCATCCAGGTCCACTATATGTTATATCATTATTCAAGCCACTATATGAGTGTATACTTTGAGCTGTTAAGTCATCAATATTGGGTGTGTTAGCGTATTGCAGTACATCAGATCTACAACCATCAATGCCGATAATGAGCACTTTCTTAGAATCTTGAGTGAATGCTGTGCAAGCGAATATAGACAGAGATGTTATAAGGATATTTTTTAGTAACATTTGTATTTAGACTAAATCCAAAGAGAAGAACAATTTATACATTTAACTGTATCTTTATTATAATTGTAATAATAAATATAATAAAACAGATCTAATGCTATCAAAGACAATGCAAGCTGCTCTCAATGAGCAAATCAAAATAGAAGCCCAATCATCTCAGGTGTATTTAGCCATGGCTTCATGGGCTGAGATACAGCCAGGAATAGATAATGTCACAGCATTCTTCTATCTACATAGTGATGAAGAGCGTATGCATATGCTGAAATTAATCCATTTTGTCAATGATAGAGGAGGATTCGCCACCATACCTGCGTTAGAGCAGCCGGCAATTACCTATCCATCTATCAGTCATGTATTTAGAGCATTACTAGAGCATGAGCTCCACGTATCTGCCAGTATTAATATTCTTGTAGATATAGCATTACAAGAAAAAGATTACGCTACGCATAATTTTTTACAATGGTATGTAGCTGAGCAGATTGAAGAAGAAGGACTTGCGCGTACACTTAATGATAAGTTAGAGTTAATCGGAGATGATAAGAGTGGTCTTTATTTATTTGATAAAGATATTTTAACTGTTAATGTTGTTGGTGGAAAGTAATATTAGACTATCATTTTAAATTGGCTAATCATGTGTTTTAATTAGCCAATTTTTTTGAACAATCCTATTAGAAGAATTCAAAACTATTATTCAATAAGGCATAATCTAACATCAAAAGAAGAAAAAATATTGACACTCTAATAGCTTCTCTCCTTATTTAGCTTTACACTACATCTTCTATTCTCCTCTCAGTAAAAGCCAATAAAATTCCTACAGGATTTGGCCCTAGTGATGTAGGCATCTGATAGAGCCATATATCAGAATAAAGTCTTCGAATCCAAATACACGACTATAAGTAATTCAAATAATTTGCCTTATTCAGAGCATTAATTTTATTATAGCTAAAAACATTACCTTTGCTACGTTATTTATCCGCATGATGCGGCTTTAAGTGATAAACGGACTTATAATCATGATAGAAGCGTGACCGAGTTCAAAGATCACATCATAGAAGCATACCAATGAGACTTCGCTTTTAAAATCAAGATTAATTTGTCAACATTTAAAGAATTAGGCCTTTCAGATGATATACTGAGGGTACTTGAAGAAATGGAGTTTGATTCTCCAACTGATATCCAACAAGAAGCAATACCACAACTTATAGGTGGCGACAGAGACTTTATAGGTCTTGCGCAGACAGGTACTGGTAAGACGGCAGCTTTTGGACTTCCATTATTAGAGATGATCGATCCTCAGGAAAAGCATACACAGGCTTTAGTCTTAGCGCCTACTAGAGAATTAGGTAGACAGATCGCTGAACAATTAGGTAAGTTTAGTAAATACGTGAAAGGGCTAAAAGTATTGCCCGTATATGGTGGTGCGGCGATTATGAATCAGATAAAAGATCTCAAGAAGCCAACTCATATCATCATAGCTACACCAGGTAGATTGATAGATCTTATCAAGCGTAAGGCAGTAAAATTGGATCAATTGAAATTTCTCGTGCTAGATGAGGCAGATGAGATGGTAAGTATGGGTTTCAAAGAAGAGCTAGATGAGATATTGAGTTATACTCCTGAGAATAAGCAAACTTGGTTATTCTCAGCAACTATGGCTAAGGAGATCAAGCGTATCGTCAGCAAATACATGGACGATCCGATAGAGGTAAAAATTAACTCTGAGGAAAAAGTCAATGTAAATATCAAACACCAATTCGTAGTCACTAAGAATCATGATAAGACGGAAGCGCTTACAAGATTATTAGATATGGATGCAGATATGAGAGGTGTAGTATTTTGTCGTACTCGTAGAGATACACAAGAGTTGGCAGAGGCACTCCTTAAGAAAGGATATGCAGCAGATGCTCTTCACGGAGATCTTTCCCAGCAGCAAAGAGATAGAGTGATGGGTAGATTCAAAAAGCATTCGCTGCAGGTATTGATAGCAACTGATGTAGCCGCTAGAGGTATAGATGTAGATGATCTGACACACGTGTTTCATTTTAGTCTTCCTGATGAAGATGCTTACTATACTCACCGTAGTGGACGTACTGCTCGTGCAGGAAAGAAGGGTATCTCTCTTGCATTCATTGGTGCTAAAGAGACACATAGATTAGCAAGACTTGAGAAGACTTTGGGAATATCATTTCAGCATGTCTTGATCCCTAGTAGTTCTGATATAGCAGATATCCGTATGAAGAATTGGTCATTCAAATTGCTGGAGACTGCGACAAAAGAAGTAGATTCGAGATTGATGGAAAAGGTACTAATGGTATTTGGTAATTTATCAAAAGAAGAAATTATTGGAAAATTATTAGCTCTCGAGCTAGAGAAACTCAAACTCGGTGACGATCGAGATCTTAATCAAGACCCACAAAAACCAAGATCTGATGGAGGTGGCGGCGGTGGACGTGGACGTGGAGGAAGAAGAGATGGTGGCCGTAGAGCAGATAGAGGAAGAGATAGAAGTAGTAGAGATCGCGACAGAAGAGGTGGTGTAGATCGTCGCAGGAGATCTGACGATAGAGATAGAAGTAACTCTAGAAGATCAGATGATAGATTTGCAGATCGCCGTAAAAAGTCAGACGACGGAGATAGTAGAAGAGATAGCCGAAGGAGATCTGATGACAGAGATAGATCTAGCTCTAGAAGGTCAGATGATAAAGGAGGAAGATATAGCTCAAAAAAATCTGATGGTAGCAGTCCAATAAAATCTAGGCGTAGGTCGGATAATGGTGATGGCTATGACAAAAGAAAGAGTGATAAAAAGAAACACCGTAAAGGATAATACCTAGAACATCAAATCGATTATAAATATAGGAAGCATTGGGATATTTAGCTATGGTCAGCTCCCTAGCTAGATAGTAACAATTTTGTTTTCAGATACCTATTTTTGGTTAGAAAGTTATTTTTCATCAAAACTAGAAGGATTTACTTTGGATAGATGGCAGAAGTTTTAGCTATCATAAGAATGTGCCCCAAGAAGTATGTTATTTGTCGATATAGGATGTTTCCATCCTACTAAATATAACAATACTGACGTTTACTGTAACAAGGGTTATAGAGGAATTAACATAGATATAGATCGCATCAAGATCAAACGATTTAATTGGGTCAGGAGGGGTGTCATCAATATTGCCAAAGGAGTGAGTAGTCAAAAGGATGAAAAGAAATATTGGACAAATGGATTTTATTCTTTGGTAAATACGCTAGATGAAGTTGTGGACTTAGGAATCACTAAATTTTTATAGCTAATAATTGCAATCTTGTAAATTGGGTAGGTTTCAGCCTCATGTTCAGAAAAAAAGTCACGTAGGTCGATAGAAATCGGACTAGATACATCATAAAACTACATTACTAGGAGTTATATATATTTTAGGGCTAACAACTTTATTATACTAAAGATCAAACATTTCATAACCATTAAATTTAGTATTAGCTTTTGGAGATAAAAGAGAAGATAGTAAGCGTAATATTTGCTTTGTTACTATGTGCTATGGTTTATTCATCATTCGTACAATCACTGTGTATGATGGCCTTGGTTATTCTTGGGTTTCTTAATTTTGATTCAGCTGCAAGTGGCACTAAAATCAGTTGGACATGGCAACCATTTGTAAGACTCAAACAATTCTCTAAGTATTTCCATTTTTTAGTGTTGACACTTTATTTTTGGATCGTATTATTTTCATTTTGGCAATTGGATGGAGACAGTGGTTATTTTCTTGAGAGACTGAGAATCAAAATACCTTTCTTGCTTATTCCTTTAGTCTATCTGGGGTTGCCTAAGTTGAGTATAAATAGCTTTCAACGTATTTTATATTTCTTTATAGCAATGATGGCAATAAATGTGATTGGCGTGTTAGCTATTTACGCAATTAATTTTGAAGAAGTAAATCTTCTTCTCAAACAAGGTCAACATATGGCAACTCCCTGTAATCATATTCGGTTTAGTCAGTTGGTAGCGCTATCGGTATTGGCTGGTTGGTACCTAATCAAAACAAAGTATAATAGTAGAATAACTGCTAATGGAATCATTGTCAAAATATTGACAGTGATTTTATTCTTGTCTCTGCATATACTTAGTGTGAAGACTGGATTAGTTGGACTTTATGCGGCATTATT
This sequence comes from Saprospiraceae bacterium UBA1994, assembly GCA_002335865.1. Taxonomy (GTDB): domain Bacteria; phylum Bacteroidota; class Bacteroidia; order Chitinophagales; family Saprospiraceae; genus UBA1994. The sequence continues at coordinate 9,760 of DDCY01000025.1, read as the reverse complement.
TATTCTTACTATTAGACATATTTATACCACAAGGAATTACAAAGTAGGTGTAGTTGTATTGGCGATTATGATATTGTTGCCTTTAGTGGCATATAAGACAATTCCTAGCTTTAATAGGAAAGTACATTATACCTTATATGATTTACAAATGTATGGTGAAGGACAGGGCAGTGACTACGGTGATAGTGGACGTATCACTTCTTTAAAGGTTGGAGCTAATTTATTTAAAACGTCTCCGATAATTGGAGTAGGTGCAGGTAATCTGAGGAGTGATGTGGCAATTGAATTTGAGTCAAACTATCCTAAATATGAAAGGCCGCTAATGCCACACAATCAATTTATTTTTGTATTGGCTGGTTCTGGTATTTTAGGGGTTGTGTTATTTTTGGGCGCACTTCTTATTCCTTTATTCTATCGACAGTCTTATAGGAATGATTTCTACCTCGGGTTTTATATTCTATTTTTAGTTTCATTTATGGTAGAACATACGTTAGAAACGGCATTAGGAGTTGGTATATTTTCTTCTTTTCTTTTATTGTGTTTTTTGTATGTTCCTAATGAATATTACCTAAATAAGCTTGTGAAATAAATGAAAACAATAATCCTTGAAAACGGACAGTCGCTTACCATGCGTGAAGCTAAAGAAGAACATGCTAAGGTAATTATAGAATTTATAAAGGCCGTTGGTGATGAATCGGATAATCTTACTTTCTCAGGATCAGAGTTTAATGAGACAATCGAAGAAGAAAAGGCAATACTCAGAGATCATGATGAGCAAGAAAATCAAATTTTTATTATAGCATTCATAAATGATGAGATGGTAGGTCAATTACATGCTCATGCGAGTAAAAAGTCTAGATTAAGACATGCTTGTGAATTGGGAATCTCTACACGAAAGCATCACTGGGGAAAAGGTATTGCTACTGAATTGCTTACCTATCTTATAGAGTGGGCTAAAGGTAATCCTGTGATCCGAAAAGTAAACCTAAGATGTAATGTATCTAATAAAAAAGCGATAGCATTATATGAACGCATGGGATTTGAATTTGAAGGGTGTCACAAAAGAGATTTCTTTCTACATGGCCAATTTCAAGATACGGTATCTATGGGTTTGATTATTGACTAGATTTAAAAAACGATTGCGATTTATTATTCTTTTACTTAGTAAACAAAATGTTTTCTATACTTTTGAATGAAAGTCATAGAAACGCTAATAACTAATAACAAGCATAGTAACAAAAAACAAATGTCGCTTAAAGAATCAAATATGCTCCCTCTTGGAACAAAAGCTCCGGACTTCATTTTACTTGATACCGTTTCTGGTATGATGAAATCTCTCGACCATGTAAGAGGTGAAAAGGCAACTGTAATTGTATTTTCTTGTAATCATTGTCCATTTGTCATACATGTCAATCAGACGATGATAGATGTAGCCAACGACTATGTAGAGCAAGGTGTAAAGTTTGTCGTTATCTCTTCCAATGATGTTGAAAACTACAAAGAAGATTCTCCTGACAAGATGAGTATAGTAGCTAAAGTTCTTAGATATCCATTTCCATATTTATATGATGAAACTCAGGATGTGGCAAAGTCATATGATGCAGCATGTACTCCAGATATCTATCTATTTGATGAAGAACTGAAACTCTATTATAGAGGAAGATTGGATCAAGCTAGACCAGGAAACGACCATCCTGTAAATGGATCTGATATTAGATCTGCTATAGATTATGTACTCGCTGGCGAAGATGCTCCAGAGAAGCAATATCCGAGTGCAGGGTGTAATATCAAGTGGAAAGTTGGGTGAAAAATTTGTAATTAGATTTACGCTTTTTCATATATCGATCGCATCATTTGCGCCATGAGCGTTCTTATATTTTTATTTTTTACATGTAGTCCATTGGCCATAATGGAGAAGCTGAGCCATTCACCTTTCTTGCTTCTGATGTATCCACTGAATGTTTGAATCCGTTCCATACTACCAGATTTAACCCATATGTTGTATTGAGATTCAGTTCCTGTGCGTAAGCCACGTACAGTACTATTACTGCCTGGATGAGGTATTGTACTGAGTAATAATTTATGATCAATCTCATCATACATCTTATCAAGAAACTGACACATAAATTTACTACTAATAATATTTCTTGCAGATAAACCACTACCATCTTCCATGTGAAGTGGAGTAAGTTTTAATTCTAGATCTTGCATGTTTTTTTGTAAAACAATTAAACCGTTACCATCACTTTCTTGATTGTTTTTTTCAGAACCAATGGTTTTCATAAGTGATTCTGCGTATATATTTACACTATGATAGTTAGTGATCTTGGCAATTTTATCAAGTGATGGTGATTCGTAAGATTTGATGTCCTGCATTTTTATCTTCTTCGCTTTGTATTTTGATTTGTAGCCTCTTGATGAAATTTGATATTTTTTCAGTTGATCATATACATGATATGCAAAAAATGTAGGTGGATCTGGGATACTTCCCTTGATTCTATACAAACCTTGTCCATAAGGAATAGTACCGAAGATTTTCTTTTTGAAGTCATAAGGGCCTCCAAATACGTATGCATTATCAGGTGTATTACTACTATCTATAGTCACTTCATTATGTAGTTCTAGCTTAGGAATATATGGTTCGTAAGAATGTAAAATTGTTGATTGTCCGATACTAAGGTTACGTTTGAAGTAGATGTAATATTCGTTTTCATTGGCATTGATTCCCCAGGCTCCAGAGGCATAATAATTTCCTAGATCATTCCACTGCCATGAAGGACTGATAGGATAGCTTTCAAAAACGGATTCATCAGCGATAACTTCACCATCGATACAAGTAATACCATGATCACGTATAGATTTTCCAATATCCACGATCAATTTATTAAAAGATAATACTTCTCCTTTTAGTGAAGTTCTAGGTGATCCCAATGTGGGGTCGCCTGAACCTACAATGTAGATGTTGCCATTGAGTGTTCCATCAGGATCAATCTTTCCACTATAGCTTATCTTGGTTTTGAAAGTATATTCTGGGCCCAATATATCCAATGCACTCAGTGTAGTAATCAACTTAAGTGAAGATGCCGGGATTAATGAAATCTCAGGATTTATTGCAGCAACAATTTTATTGGTTTCCATATCCATGACACAGACACTCAATGATGCATGCTTATAGCTGTATTGTTCAAAATGATTATCCATAAGAGTTTGTAAATCTGATTGCGCAGAATTACTTGTGCTCACGACGAGCATATACAGGATTACAATAAATTTAGATGTCAATACTTTCATAATTATATCCAACGTGAAAAAGAGCATCGCCTTGATTCACGACAGATGCATTATTATGTCCAATGATATATCCATCACGTATAGCATGAACGTTTACCACCTTCATACCAAATGGGTCTTTGATTTGCCCTATAGGTTCACCTTTAGTAACCTTATGGCCTGACTGTTTTGACCAGACAAAGATGCCGCTGAAATTAGCTCTTATCCAACCAGTTTTTCTAAATAGCAAAGTCTTGTTACTACGCACCAGATTAGAAAAGTATAGCATACCTAAGAATTGGAGTACTTGTTTAGCTCCTTGCATTCCTTTTGATATTGAGAAACCATCTAACCTTACAGATTCTCCAGCTTCGTAGACTATGGTCGGTAGGCCCATGTCGGCTGCTACTTTACGTAGTGACTTTGGAATAAAGGATTTTTGTACCGTGTAGGGAGCTCCAAACGCCATTGCTAATTTTTCAGCAATAGGATCTTTTTTAGAATATCTGATTTGCGGGTAGTTGTATCTCGAACTTCCTCCAGTGTGGAAATCAAGTATGCAATCTACCAGAGGCAATAATTTTTTTGTAAGTGTTCTTGCCACTCTTGCAGCCAGTGATCCTGCCATAGTCCCAGGAAAGCTTCTGTTGATATCTTTGCCATCAGGCACCTCTCTACTAAAATTAATAAATCCAAATACATTAAGAAGTGGAACAGAGATCACTGTTCCACGATTTAGCTTTTCGAATACTTTTTCTTCGATCATATTTCGAGTGATCATAACACCATTGATTTCGTCACCATGAACGCCACCCATCATCAGTACAGTGGGACCAGGATTGACACTACGATATACATGAGCATATATATATAGTCTATTATCTGAAGGTAATCGGCCTGCACTTAATCGAACAGTCTCTTCCTGTCCAGGTAATATGATATTGTTGTCCAGAATAATCGGCTCGGCATATCTTTTTTCATCTACTTTGATCAATTCTGTCATTTATATATTTTCTTCACTGCATTTATTTTTTACTTCACGCCGAGACAAAGGTCCTGAACTTCCTGTCATAGTATGTTACATTACATTCTTTTCCACTAATTCTATGATTCTTCGAGCGATATCTACTCCAGTAGTTGTTTCTATACCTTCTAAGCCAGGAGATGCGTTCACTTCCAATATCAATGGTCCTCTTGAAGATCTGAGCATATCTACACCTGCTATTTTGAGACCCATAGCACTAGCGGCTTTCTTGGCTATCATTGCTTCGTGTTCTGAAAGAGTAATTACTTTAGAAGTACCTCCTCGATGTAGGTTTGACCTAAATTCCCCTGGTGCAGCCTTACGTTCCATTATACCCACTATCTCATCATCTACGATAAATACTCGTATATCTGCTCCATCGGCTTCCTCAATAAATTCCTGTAACATTACTTTTTGATTTCCTTTATAGAATGCTTCTAAGATAGATTGAGCTGTTTTTTTGTTCTCAGCCAGGATTACTCCGATACCATGTGTACCATTGATAAGCTTAATGATCAATGGAAATCCACCTAACTCTTCCATGAGATCTTCTGTAGCATAATAGCTATTAGATACTACTGTCTTAGGTACACCTATATTTTGTGCACTTAGTATTTGTAAGCAACTCAGCTTATCTCTAGCTCTAAGTAAAGGCTCTGAGCCCATAGTAGTATACACACCCATCGCTTCAAATTGTCTGATCACGGCAGCTCCATAAGTAGTAGCGCTGGTGCCTATCCTAGGTATGATTGCATCTAGATCATCTATATCTATTCCATTGTAAAATATAGTAGGCGCACCAGACTCAGTTACGATATCACATCGCATATGGTCTAATACCACCACTTCATGATTGGCTCGGCGAGCAGCTTTTATTATACTCTGCGTACTATAAAGGGTAGCATTTCTTGAAAGAATACCTATGTTCATGACTGGATAGAATATATATGATATACATAACTAACAAGAGTTACTTCTGCAATATATTTATATCTTCATTAATCACAAAGTATAAGCCGTATGAAGCCAATAATGAATGATAAGAAGATCGTCAATTCCTGGGCATTGTTTGATTGGGCTAATTCTGCTTATGCTTTAGTGATAAGTACAGCAATATTCCCTATTTATTTTACTGCGAATACACCTGAGATAGTTCATATTCTGGGATTAGAATTTACCAATAGTTCGCTGTATACATTTGCCGTTTCATTTTCTTATATTATTATAGCATTTATGTCACCCATACTATCAGGGATTGCAGATTATAGCGGTAGAAAAAAATATTTTCTCAAGATATTCACAATAGTAGGTTCACTGGCTTGTAGTGCGTTATGGTTTTTTGATGGAGTAGGCACTTATTGGATAGGTACGCTAGGGTTTATTGTTGCCACGATAGGTTTCGCAGGAGCGTTAGTTTTTTATAATGCATATCTACCGGAGATAGCCACGGAAGATCAGTATGATCTTGTAAGCGCTAAAGGATTTGCATATGGTTATGTAGGTAGTGTAATACTTTTAATAATAATCCTATTTATGATTAGCAAACATGATATGTTTGGGTTTCCTACAGAGAAAACACCAATTAGAATAGGGTTCTTACTTGTTGGTGTTTGGTGGCTGTTTTTTGGATTTATATCTTTTAAAGGTTTACCAAATGATTTAAACAAAGAAAAGCAAGACAACATTGTTCAGAAAGGATATCAAGAAATAAAAAATGTATTTGCAGAATTACAAGATAGACCTAATATAAAGCGTTTCTTGGCATCGTTTTTCTTCTGTAGCGCAGGAGTACAAACGGTAATATATGTAGCTTCAATTTTTGCGAAGGATGAACTAGCATTTGAATCCACTGAGCTTATTACAATTATATTATTGTTGCAATTGGTCGGTATCATTGGAGCATTTTTATTTGCTTATATTTCGAAGCAAACAACAAATAAGACTTCTTTGATTATCTCGATTGTGATTTGGATAATTATTTGTGTGGCAGCATTTTTTGTATCTACTAAGCCACAATTTTATATAATAGCAGCTACAGTTGGTTTGGTTATGGGAGGCATTCAGTCGATGTCTAGATCGACATACTCTAAATTACTAGACGAAGGAGAGGATGATACTACTTCTTATTTCAGTTTTTATGATGTGGTGTATAAATTGGCGGTTGTCCTTGGTACAGGGTCGTTTGCAATGGTAGACTACATCACTCGAGATATGAGATATTCTATACTAATATTAGCTTTGTATTTTGTTATTGGTCTAGTGTTATTATTGATAACTAAGATAGAGAGAAAGGAAGCTATTATGTAGATTCAGACCTTTGATCTAATTGTAGTTTTGTGAATTACTTTGACAATATAGGTACCGATGATTATCTACCGTTTGATATCCGTTGGAAAGATCTATAGTTTTTTTAGGAGGGTGTTTACTGCTCTACGAATAGTCCAAAAAGCATAGACTATTTGTAGGTTGGAAGCACCCATCAAAATAATTGGATTAGGGCAGTGATATAAAGTTAACTTAACCACTTTCCTAATATTCTAGCTAACTTTTCACTTCTCGATGTAAACGGTGGATGAAGTAAGCTAGTAGCACCAAATCTTTGTCTCATAACGGCTCTCTCATTAGTAAATTCTTGAAAACCATAGTAACCATGTGATTTGCCAATGCCACTATTATTCACTCCGCCAAAAGGAAGATGAGGATTGGCATAATGGATCATAAAGTCATTGATCACTGTGCCACCAGCGGTAGTGTTTTCTAGGAAAAAAGCTATTGATTTTTGGTCCTTACTTTGAATGTACAGCGCAAGAGGCTTGGGTTTATTATCAATTATATTTATGACTTCTTCCTTGGATGTATATCCGATAATGGGAAGTATTGGACCAAATATTTCTTCCTGCATTATTTTCATATCGTCAGTCACATTATCTAATACAGTCGGAGCAAAAAAGCGGCTAATAGCGTCATATTCTCCACCTGTGATTATAATAGCTCCTTTTTGAATAGCGTCCTCTAATAGTGATACACATCTGGAATGATGACGGTCACTGACGATATGTCCGTAGTCTTCATTTGCTTGTGATCCTACACCCTTAGGATCGAGTTGTGTTTTTACTTCTTTTTTCAGTTCAGCTACTAGTGAAGATTTCATTTTATTAGGAACTAGAACATAATCAGGAGCAATACATGTTTGACCATTGTTCAGGAATTTTCCCCAAGTGAGCTTCTTAGCTACTGATGCAATATTGGCGCTCTTATCAATTATACATGGGCTCTTACCTCCGAGTTCTAATGTGACTGATGAGAGACGCTCTGCCGCCGCTTTCATGATGATCTTGCCGACCATCGTACTGCCCGTAAAGTAGATGTGATCCCATGGTAGATCAAGTAGTATTTTTGTTTCTTCTACAGCCCCTTGGACTACCGTTATTTCCTTAGGGTCAAAGATTTGAGCAATCATAGTAGCCATATAGGCTGATGTTGCGGTTGAGTATTCTGAAGGTTTTATCACTGCAGTGTTTCCAGCAGCGATGGCATAACATAGAGGTACTATTCCCAATTGGAGTGGATAGTTCCATGGAGCGATAATCAAGGTACTTCCTTTTGGTTCTTTGATGATATAGCTACTTGCACCAAGCAATGAAATAGAGGTGGCTACTCTTTCATTTTTCATCCACTCTTTGAGATTACGTTTGATGTATTTTGCTACATTGTTGATTACACCGATCTCTGATAATAATACTTCGACTGTATGTCTGCCAAGATCGATTTTCATAGCTTCCATTAATCGCTGCTCATTATTCCTATCTTGAAGATAGGATACTATAGAATTTAATTTCTTAATACGATCTTTATAGGTAGTACGCTTGAGTTTAACTGCAGTATCTTTATGTGATAGAATAATGTTTTGAATTTCCTCAAAATTTATTGTTTTAGGCATACTTTTTAATATTTCAATAATGTGATTTGTTGAGTTTGATTCCGACCATTGTTTCAGTATCCTTTAACTAGATATAAATTGTTTGTGTATTTATTGAGTTAGTTTTTGTCATTTGTGGAATAACTAAAATACCGAATATTGAGGGTTCATACCCCATTATCCATCTACTAGAATTTGATTCCAAATTGCAGTTAAATGCCACATATCCAACCTGACTATAACAAGATAAAGATAGTAAGCATATTGTGCATATTGAGATTAAAAGTCGCTTGGAATATTATTTTTTGATTTAAGTTCTATTCCAACAGTCTGGAAGTAAAGTATGGCAAATATTATCGAAACTACTAGATGTAATCCAGTAGCCCCTATGTGCGGAATTATATCAGTATTGTACATTGAGTAAAATGTAAATGTCATGAGAACATGATAAAGCGTAAAAATTAATGCAATCATCTTACTACCGCGAATATTGAGAAGCTCGTGTCTATAAAGCTGATAACTGACCACGCCCATGGTAAATGCTGCGATTCCTAGTGCTTTACTGATATTGAGTACCATATTATCAGTGTTAGGGATATCAAGCAAAAGGGCCGGATTGATCATTACTACGACGCCTCCAATAATTTCTATTATTGCATTGATGAGAAATATGTTTTTTAGTGCTTTCATATGCTATTTGAAGTATTTGATCCTTGAATACTGTTGATATTCATTCAAATCTATACCTTTAGTTTATTATTAGAAAGTATTTAAGTCCTTTTAGTATGAATGATGCGAAGAGAAGCGCTAAAGAAAACTTGATTGTGGATGCAGCTGAGAGGGTATTTTCGGTAGTTGGCTTTAAGAATGCGAAAATGGAGAATATTGCTACCGAGGCTGGTATTACAAAGGTGACTCTGTATAGTTATTTTCAATCGAAAGAAAATCTATATTTAGCTCTCACCTATAGAGGGCTTCAACTACTCAATGATAAGTACTATCAGACTATAGACCAATATAAGAGCAGCAAAGGTATTGATTGTGTAGTCGCACTAATAGAAACATTTATGGATTTCTGTAGTGATAATTATTTGTATTCTGAGGCTTTACTAGATTACTTCGCTTTGGTAAGATCTACCTCTGCAGGTAAGAACACTGCTAAGCTCACAGAAGCTACTAAAGAGAGTATCTATTATACTAAGCTTCTTGATATACAAAATCTTCCCTTTAAACTTACTGTAAAGGAAATACAACGTGGACAACAAGATGGAAGTATCATCAGTAAAATAGACCCAATGGTACAGACCCTCCATGGATGGGCTACTGTGATCGGATATGCTAAAGTTATAATGGCATCTGGCGATCATGCTACACCAATATTCAATGTAAATTTGGATGATGTCAAGAAACTCAATCTTGGAGTTGCAAGGGCATTATTAGGTAGTGCTCAGTTGCATACTCAGATGGAAATTGTATAGCTGTATTGGTTTTAGAAAGATAGAACACATTTCTGTTTTAAGGGATATATGTTTTACCTTTTGTTCTCA
>DDCY01000009.1 GCA_002335865.1 Saprospiraceae bacterium UBA1994 | reverse complement strand
ATCAAAAGAGGTAACAGAGAGGTATTTATTGATGATGAGAAAACTGATCAACGTAAGAAATACCTAATCAACTTATCTAAGCACATCCTTGTACAAGAAGGTGACTTCGTAAGAGCTGGAACGCAGTTATCTGATGGAGCAACTTCTCCACAGGATATCTTAAAGATCAAGGGACCTTTCGCAGTACAACAGTATTTAGTTAATGGTGTACAAGAAGTTTACAGATCTCAGGGTATCGCGATTAACGATAAGCATATCGAGACTGTTGTAAGACAGATGATGAGACGCGTACTGATTGAAGATCCAGGAGATACTACCTTCCTAGAAGGTGAGGCTGTAGGAAGACATGATTTCCTTGAGCAGAATGATTGGATTTATGACAAGAAGGTAGTAGATGATCCAGGACAATCTAGCTCATTTAGAACAGGGCAGATTGTATCAGTTAGAGAACTCAGAGAAGAGAATTCATTACTAAGAAGAGAAGACTTGAAAACTATCGGAGTAAGAGATGCTATAGCAGCAACTTCAAGTACTCTACTACAAGGTATTACTAGAGCATCACTTGGAGTATACAGTTGGATATCTGCTGCATCATTCCAGGAGACAACTAAAGTACTAAGTACGGCTGCGATAGGAGCGAAGAGAGATTACCTTGATGGACTTAAGGAAAATGTAATTGTAGGTAAGAATATACCTGCAGGTACTGGTCTTAAAGAATTCAAGAACTTAATCGTTACAAGAAAGCCAATAATAGAAGAGAATTTAGAAATAACAGAAGAAGCTGTTGAGTTATAGAATTAACTAACAAGCTTAGAAACATTAAGTGGATGGTGTCGTAAGATACTATCCATTTTTTTGTGGGTTAATGGTATACGTAGTATATTCCCAAAACTTTTTAATTTGAGCGAGCCATATTAGAAAGGAGGTCATTTTTGACCTCCTTTTTATTTTTATTACTCTTTAAAACCTTGCTGGCCAACACAATTGACTTTATCTCAGACACTTAATTAGCGGCAACTCTTTCTACGGAAGGTAATTAATAGAAATTATTTCAGTTTGGAAAGATGGACATCCATATAAAGCTCAATATTTTTTACGATATGTTTGGCAATTATATCATATTCAATATTAATACTTGATCCTGCAATTACACTATGCATAGTCGTATGCTCATATGTATAGGGTATAATTGAAACTCCAAAAGAATCTTCATCAGGTTCCACAACTGTGAGACTTATGCCGTTAAGTGTAACGGATCCTTTGCTTACGATAAGATTTTTTTTGTCAGTAGGTAAAGTGAAGCGATAGTTCCAGCTTCCATTTGCATCTGTTACTGATAGACACTTGACAGTTCCATCAACATGTCCTTGTACAAAATGGCCATCCATTCGCTTGTCGGCTGTCATTGCTCGTTCGATATTGATAGCATCACCGACTTGTAAGAGTCCTAAATTACTAAGTTTGAGAGTTTCTTTTATAGCAGTGACTACATAGGTATCTTCATGTATGGATACTATAGTAAGGCAGACACCATTGTGGGCGATACTTTGATCAATATAACTTTCTGTGGCTAGCTCAGTCTTGATAGTGAAGTGTACATTCGTAACTTCTTGTTTTATATCAGTAACTGTACCTATCGTCTCTACTATTCCTGTAAACATGTAATTATTGATTATCCTCTGATTATATTAATATAACCTCGAAGGAGCTTAGATTGTTCTTGTTCTCCATCAACCCTATTTTCTATTACTCTGCAAGAGTAAAGGTACGTTCCTGCAGGCACTTCATTGCCTCCTTCATGGTTGCCATCCCAGTTAATATTTGGATCTTCTGTTTCGAAAATTAAATTTCCCCATTCATTAAACAGTTTAAATTCTACTCGATTGATAAACCTATTGATTCTAGGTATTAAAATATCATTTGCATCGTCTCCATTAGGAGTAAATACATTAGGTAATTCATAGAGAGGACAATTGTCAACACAAACTATATTACTAAACATAGATTCATTGCCTAGTGAGTCCAATGCAGTTACGCTATAGCAACCTAAGATTCCATTAGCAGGCATGTGCTCAATCTCTAGTTCACTATTGTCAACGGTAAGTAGTAATTCTAATTCGTCACTCAAATTAGGTGAATAATAAATATTGTATCCCATTAGATCTTCTGGAAATTCACATTGATCTAGAGGGTTAGTCCAACGCAATAGATTGATAAAATCCTCTAAAGAAGTATTTCCTCCTGATTGATCACAAACATTACTTACGTTTAAAATTTGGTCGCAAGGCGGTTCGTTGTCAATTGCAGTTACGCATATATCTTGAGATCTATTTTCTAAGGGATCTTCTATATCATTAAGACCGTAAGATCCGAGTGCATCTATGTAATAACAGTACTGTCTATTATTTTCGACCATTAGATCTCTATAACCATCTTCTCCAGTAAAGGTGCTTAACAGCAGAGTATCATTATTGTCATCTATTCGGTAAAGGTCATATTGATAGTTATCCCAAGGATCTATAGCCGACCAAAAAAGATCTACTTTTTGATCTCCTTGTGTTGCAGAACAGAAAATGGTTGAAGCTTCTGCAGAAACACCGTATCCACTTAGAGCATTTCCTGTCTTGAGTTGCACTCGATAGGTATATTGATTAGCTACAGTATTGAGATTGAGGTCAAAGTAATTTGTATCTATCTCTGATGTAAAGTAAGGTATGGTCTGAGTATTGACGGTAGTAAAGTTATTGTCACCCAAAATAGATCGCTGTATATCATATCTATATGGGCCAAAGTTAGCTATCGTATCTAAGTCTTCCGATATTGGCTTGGTCCATCTCACATGTACATATCCTGTTATGCTATTTGTACTGTCTACACTAGCTTTGGTAATGAGAGGAAGGTCTCTACTTACTTGTACACAAATCTCGTAAGAGGGCAGAGATCCAACATTATTAAATGGGAATCCTGTGTTAGATGTCCTTGCAAATTCTCCTAATACTCTATAGCAATAAGTCTTGCCCTTCTCGACATTGCTATCTATATAATTGTACTTATTGCCATCATTATTATTGGTATTAAATACTATTTTTTGATAACCTCTTCCTTCCATACCTGCTTCACAGGTATCTGTAGGAAATGTATTACTACCTTCTCTTTTCCAAACTGAAAATCCTTTGAAGTATTCGTTCTTTGCATCTTGGCATACATAAGGTTGATCCCACTGTAATCGTATGTTACTATTTTCAGATTTGCCATCAAGATTTTCTGGTTGGGGCCCCACGACTTTAATTCGTAATACCTTGAGCGTGGCTAAACCTGTGGAATCTCCAAAAGAATTATCTGCGGCCCTAAACACCACTTGGTAATACTGATCGGATATATGCTCACAAGTAGTATTCCATGTAAATCTGGCTGTAAATGGTACTTGTAAAAATCCGGATGGTATTAAAAGTTGTGCTGAGGAAGTATCTTGTACAAATGGTCCTCCTGAAGCGAATAAAGATACTCTCGCATTTATATCTAGGTCATCGATTCTTACTTCTAGATCTATAGAATCGCCGGCTACAACGCATATCTCATCAACGACTTCGATAATTGGCGGTGTACTATTACAAGCTCGCACTAGTATTTGCATATCACGGATGATACTATTTAGAAGTAGTCCGTCTCTATATTCATCTATTCTAATAGCAATATTGTATTCTCCTTGTATCTGTGGTGATTCCCAAATAAATTCTCCAGTAACACTGTTCATCGATATGATGTTATTGGCTCCTGGACTAATTTCATTTGGCAAGAAGTATGGATCTATAGGTATGTCCTCTGACATTAATGGAGTAACCAAGCTATAGGACAAACTATCACCGTCTACATCGTAAGCATTAGGATTATGAATAAATCTCTGTCCTACACAAGCGATATCTAAGGGCGGCTGTAGTAGTACAGTACTACTGTTAGTCCCTTGAAATTGTGAATCTAAGAATGTAAATGTGGTAGATAAGAAAAATGGTACTTCTACGGAATTAGGTGGGCTTACGTTTAATATGTTAGCCACTCTATTGGGGTCTTCAAAGAATATGGTATAGGTACTTCTGCCTGGATAAGTATGTGTCTGAACGTACTTATTAACCTTCACATCATTTGGTAGAAATAATTCTTCTGTCCTACTTACTAATCCGCTTGTACCATCACCCCAAAATATCTCTAAAGTATCTCTATCTGCTGTAGAACTGCTCGTCTTGGTGTATGTAGTGACAGTCATTTCGATAGTGAGGTCAGCCACTTGTCTATAGGTGATCTCTCCAGCTCTATTGTGGGTAGCAGAAGCAATAGTAGCCCATAGGCTGCAGAGAATAATTAATATGTGATTTGATTTGATATTCAATGTATAGTATCTATTCTATCATCAAGATACAAGATAAAGAAGTAATGCCGGTCAATCGTCGAATTAAATTTGAGAGAATGTGTCCTGGAAGTCAATATCGAAACACTCGCATGACAAGTTATTCTCAGAAGTGATTTAATGTATTTTAGACTCTGAAGGAGTCGAACTGAGAAACTGTCGAGATCTAACCAAGTTTCTCAAGACAAACGGCCAAACTCTTTTTCCAATCCAAAACTTCGATGCCAAACGTTTCTTGGATCAGATTACAATCCAATACCGACCAAAAAGGACGATTAGCAGGTGTAGGGTATTCGCTGGTAGGAATAGGGTATAACAAGATATCTTTATCAGCTTGAGCAAATATCTCCTTAGCAAAGTCATACCAAGATATCTGTCCACTATTTGAGTAATGATATACCTTATTAAAGAATGAAATATCTTCCGATGAAAGTATCGTGTTTAAGATGGACATAGATACTGAAGCTAAATCTTTGGCAAAAGTAGGTGCACCGATTTGGTCATTTACAACCTTTATTTCTGGTAGTTTATCTGCTAATCTGAGCATCGTCTTTACAAAGTTATTGCCATATGCAGAGTATACCCAAGAGGTACGTAATACGATAGCCTTCTTATAAGTTTGAATAACATGCTGGTCTCCTAATAATTTACTTGCTGCATAGACGTTTGACGGATATGTGGGCTCAGTTTCTTTGATTGCGGTATCTAATTCTGCGTTGTATACATAGTCAGTAGAGTAGTGCAGCATTAAGCATTGGTTGGACATAGCGTCCAATAGATTCTTAACTCCATTAGCATTGACATCATATGCTTTGGTTTTTTTTGTCTCTGCAAGATCGACCTTTGTATAAGCAGCACAGTTGAGAATGACATCCACTTTGTGATCTTTAAAATAATCGATTATTTGAGATCGGCTAGAGATATCAAGATCAGAGCTAGATAGGAAGGTGAAGTCATGATCCGAACTTTTGCTTAGAGCTTTAAATTCCATCCCAAGTTGCCCATTGGCTCCAGTAACTATGATCTGTAATGCAGTCATTTAGAGATTGATAGGCTTATGTTCTCCAAATACAGGTAAGACAATATCTTTTTCTGATACCAAGAATGAAGAAGGATCTAATATCCAATCAATTTTCAGCTTTGGATCATTGAATAATAGCCCACCTTCTGATGCTTTATTGTATTCATTGTCACATTTATATGCAAATATGGCGGTATCGCTTAATACAATATATCCATGTGCCATACCTCGAGGGACTAGCATTTGCATTTTGTTTTCACCGCTAAGTCTTATGCCAAAGTGCTCACCATATGTCTTGCTATCTGGTCTGACGTCTACAATTACATCGAGTACTTCACCTTGTATTACGCGTACTAGTTTTGCTTGTGCACATTCTCCGCATTGATAATGCAATCCCCTAAGAACACCTTGAGTAGAGAAAGATTCATTATCTTGTACAAAATCATTATCGATGCCTAGTTCTGTCAACAAAGACTTACTATATGACTCCATGAAATATCCACGGTCATCTCCAAATACATTTGGCTCGATGATATAAACACCTTCTATAGTACTGGTGGTAATTTTCATTTATACGATTTTACTTTTCTCTAAAATAAATGCTGATGGGCACTCCTGAAAAATCAAACCTTTCCCTCATTTGATTTTCTAAGAAATTCTTGTACGATTCAGGCACCAACTTAGGGTGATTACAGAAGAATGCAAATGCAGGATAAAAAAGAGGTAGCTGAGTGATATACTTGATAGATATAATTCTACCTTTTACTGATGGAGGTGGCTTACGCTCTATGATAGTACCCATAATTTCATTCAGTTTAGAAGTAGTAATTTTCTGCTGGCGATTTTGCCATACTCCTAGTGCTGCATCTACTGCTTGAAAGATACGTTGCTTCTCAGTTACGGATGTAAATAGCACAGGAATATCATTAAACGGAGCAATCTTACGCTTCAGTTCTATTTCGAAATCACGCGCTGAGTTAGTCTCTTTATTTTCTACTAAATCCCATTTGTTAACTAAAATTACTACCCCTTTCTTTCGTCTTTGGATTAGTCCAAGGATTGCTAAATCTTGTGCTTCTAAACCATCTACGGCATTGATCATAAGGACACATACATCTGTGTCGTCCATTGCTTTTACAGCTCTGATCACTGAGTAATATTCTAGGTCTTCATGTACTTTAGCTTTCTTACGGAGACCTGCGGTGTCTATTAGATAGAAATCTTTATCGAATTTTGTATATCTTGTATGTATAGCATCTCTAGTGGTACCAGGGATGTCAGTTACTATATTTCTCTCCTCTCCAAGCAGTGCATTGGTCAGCGAAGATTTACCTACATTCGGCTGTCCTACTATGGCGATACGAGGGATGTCGCTTTCCATATTACTCTCTGGCGCATCAGGTATCAGTTCAGCCACACCATCTAGTAGCTCTCCAGTACCTCCACCTGTGATAGCTGATATAAAGTATGTATTGTCAAATCCAAGACTCCAAAATTCATTGGCCTGCAGGTGACGTTGAGAGTTATCCACTTTATTTACAGCCAGGAATACGGGCTTTTTGGTCTTACGTAGCATACGTGCTACTTCTTCATCCAAATCAGTGATACCTGTAGTTACGTCAACAATAAATACGATCGCTTCAGCTTCATCGATAGCTAAAGTCACTTGAGAACGGATTGCTGCTTCAAAAACATCATCAGAATTCTTGACGAATCCTCCTGTATCTACTATTGTGAAGTTTTTTCCATTCCAATCACTGAAACCATATATACGGTCTCGAGTGACACCGCTCAAATCATCGATAATGGCCTTTCTTTCACCTATCATACGATTAAAAAATGTGGATTTACCTACATTAGGTCTTCCAACTATAGCTATTACGTTGCTCATTAATAGAAATTTTTATGGTCTGATCCTAGCAGTGTATCCGCCTATCAGCTTTAAATTCTACCTCAAAGATAACTTATTAATACTGAATCGAAACTTGATGGCGCATGGGAAATAATAAATCTCATATATCAATACAAAGATTTAAGATGATACCCAAAGTCATGTTAGCTAGGTTTAGAGTGTTACTTCTAATTCTATTTTATCTGTATGACCGATATTAATAACCAAAATGCTTCAGTATACGATCATCATTTCTCCAACCATCTTTTATCTTCACTTTTAATTCCAAATAGATATGTCTGTCTAGGAAATTTTCAATGTCTTGCCTAGCAGCGATTCCTAGCTTTTTGATTTGAGATCCTCCACGTCCAATCAAAATAGGTTTTTGAGATTTACGATCTACATAAATAGAAGCATATATTGTTGAGAAATGTTCTCCATTTTGTTCTTCATTGATAAACTGATCTACAATTACTTCACAACTGTACGGTATCTCTTGTTTATAAATCATTAGTATTTTTTCACGGATAATCTCACTTACAAAAAATCTCTCACTACGATCACTCATCTGATCTTTAGGATAATATGGAGGATTAATAGGTAGGCGCTCTACGATTTTGGTGAGTAGCCTGTCTGTGCCTTCTTTATTAAGTGCAGAGATTGTGTGCACTTCATCAAAGTCACAGATTTCTTTCCACTCATTTACGAGATCTCCGATTTCTCCAATCTCAGCAAGATCTGTTTTATTGATCACTAAGAATTTTGGGATATTTGTTTTCTTAAGAGATTCGATTACTTTTTCATCACCCACATAATCTTCGTACTTATCTATCACGAGAAGTAGTAAATCTGCATCGGAGAAACTAGAGAAAGCAAATTTATTCATGCTCTCATGCATACCATAATGTGGCTGTTCGATTATTCCTGGAGTATCAGAGAATACCACTTGATAGTCATCTTCACTTATGATACCCAATATACGGTGTCTAGTCGTCTGCGGCTTGCTCGTAATAATAGAAAGCTTGTCGCCGATCATGGCATTCATGAGTGTCGACTTACCTACGTTGGGATTGCCAATGATATTGACGAATCCTGATTTGTGATTTTCCGCTGGATTAGTATCCGAGTTGTTTTTGTCCATTTGCTAGTTTTAGTTCAATCTCTTTGTAGAGTAGTGGCGCTTTTTTACCATGCCAGAGTACGTCTATTAGATTCATTCCTATATTGACATAGTTTTGAAGTCTTATATGCTCCATATCTTTGAGTACATGCTCCTGAGTATTTATTAGAGCGATCCAACCACCTTCGTCAGATACGTCTTCGTACCACTCTTCATAATAGCTATCATCTGATGGGTGGAAGTTGAGCACATTATCACAGAGAATAATGTACTTATATATATCCTCTTTAAGCATGTAGTCAATCAATTTTCGCTTGAGAAACATAATATCATTGTGGAGACAATCGTTCCATTCCCCTATCAGCTCTATCATAGCATAACCTGAAAGGTAGTCTACGAAAGTTATTTTGGCATATAAAGTCTGAGAACCAAAATCATCCCACTGAGGATGTATAAAATAGTTATAGACTTTTTGAGTATATTGAAATTCATTATAGACACGACCATAGAAAGGTGATCTATCGTCACTTTCTGAGGTGTAATGGTCTCTCCATTTGTAGTATGGTTCTATATCGTGCATTTACTAAAAAAATATTATTTCCCTGATGGTGAAAAGATTAGTTGTTTACGCATAGTAATATCTTATATCTTTATCAAACGTATAAATATCTAATTGAGTTTATCTGTTTATAATTATGTTTTAAATCACTCCTATGTCAAAGGTAATTATTAATGGTCCAGAATGTTCTGGAAAGACAACATTATGTGAGTATCTAGTGAAGAAATTGGATGCTGGATATATCCAAGAATACCCACGTATCTATTTAGAAATGACCGATGGAAGGTATGATGAAGAAGATTTATTAATTATGGCTCACGATATATATGATTTAATAGATGAGTTGGATGAGGATAGACTATGGATCATAGATACCAATAATATCAATATCAAGATATGGTATAAATATAAGTATGGTTCGCTTCCCAATGATCTGAGTGAAATGGATACTAATAGCGATGCGATACATTTACTATGTAGTCCAGATATACCTTGGGAAGAAGATGAGTTACGAGAAAACCCAGAGGACAGAGATGAGATATTTGACTTATATAGAAAATATATGTATGAGGAAGAGATAAAGTATCATATTGTCGAAGGAGACAATAGATTGGAGAATACTTTGGCATTTTTAAAAGGAGAATATTTTAAATTAGAAATAAATAAGGTAACTAGAAATACAATGACTTTCAAATAACTTGGGAGTGCTTACAATAAAGAATTTATAGTAGCGACATTCAATTAAAATAGCAGCTATGTGAAAGCAACATAGTAGATAAATGTTTGATGCGGGAAACAAGGTTTATTTATAAGCAATGAGTGTTATGAGAGAGTTGATGTATAGTGAAGGCTCCATGGGAAATTGGATGTCGGAGAAGAAGAATTCGTTTGAGATACGGTAATCAATTATAAACACTAATTTAACAAAAACATTGACTTAATTTTTCTTACTAGAATGTAGAAAATTCTATTTCTACCATATGATGTTAATCGTGCGATGCCCGGGGAAGAGCATTAAGTTCTTTTCGCAATGTTTGATTAAGCCTACCAATAAATTTAATTTAATTTAATGTATTATATTTATAATGTATTTGGGGTGGCTAGTACTTTTTGATATTTTATTCTACAAAAAAGTGCACTTGAAGCCTGAGATTATACCCACTGAACCTGGCCAGGTAATTCTGGTAAGGGATATACAATATGGGTAACTTAAATCTATTTATCGCTGATAAGATTTACCCCCATGTATCCAGTGTTATGACACCCTAAGTTTTATTTATAAACTAATCATAACATTACAATCAATGAGACACGGAATTTTACTTTCTTTCTTTTTATTACTCTTTTCATCTGTTACCGCTCAGTTTACTGTCAATGGCATTGTTACTAATGATGCAGGAGAAGGACTAGAATTGGCTAGCGTATTCGTGGTAGGATCTACTGAGCATGGAGCAATTACTGATGGAAAAGGATACTTTGAGCTAGTTGGACTACCTAAGGGAGAGCATATAATCAAATGTACTTATGTCGGATACGATGCTTTAAGTCAGAACATAATGATAGATCGTAATAGAGAGCTCAACATCAATCTCGAAGGATCTATCTACAATTTAGATGATATCGAAATTATATCTAATCGAGTAGGGGAGGATCCTGTATTTAGCTATGAGGATATGTCTGAAGAAGAAATCGATAAGCAAAACATGGGTAAGGATATACCCTACGTACTGCGAATGACACCATCAGTAGTAGTTACTTCAGATGCAGGAACTGGGATAGGATACACAGGCATAAGAGTAAGAGGTACCGATCCTAGCCGTGTCAATGTAACTATCAATGGAATAGCGCTCAATGACTCAGAATCTCAAGGCGTATTTTGGGTCAACATGCCTGACTTTGCAAGTTCGGTTGATAATCTACAGCTGCAAAGAGGAGTAGGTCCATCGACCAACGGTGCCGGTGCATTCGGTGCTACATTATCTCTCAATACTATGTCGACAAATGTGAAACCACGAATAATATTAGATGGTACTATTGGATCATTCGGTACTAAGAAGCTTTCGATTGGACTTAACTCTGGATTGATCGCAGAAAAGTACTCAGTAGATATGCGTTACAGTAATATTAAGAGTGATGGATATGTAGATAGAGCTAGTGCAGATCTTAACTCTTACTATCTCTCGGCATCTAGAATTACTGATAAGAGTAGCTTGAGATTTATCACA
The DNA here is from genome assembly GCA_002335865.1 of Saprospiraceae bacterium UBA1994. Lineage (GTDB taxonomy): Bacteria > Bacteroidota > Bacteroidia > Chitinophagales > Saprospiraceae > UBA1994. The sequence continues at coordinate 257,092 of DDCY01000009.1, read as the reverse complement.
TTTTCAGGGGATGAGCGGACTTATCAATCATGGTATGGTACACCACAGGCCCTACTTTATGGTCCAGATGCTAACCGTACGTTCAACTTCTATACATATGAAAATCAAGTAGATGACTATGGTCAAGACCATTATCAGTTACACTATAGCTTGCAAGCTACTGACAATTGGGTGACTAAGCTTTCTGCACATTATACCAAAGGGTCTGGATTTTTCGAAGAGTATAAAGATGAAGAGGATCTCAATGGTTATTTATTAGATCCTATTCTTGATGGTAATGACTTGGTGGACAATACAGATCTCGTACGCAGAAGATGGTTAGATAATGATTATTATGGATTATTGTGGGCAAATGCCCTAGAAGTGAGTCCAACCTTAAGTCTACAGTTTGGAGCTGCATTGAGCCAATACAAAGGGGATCATTTTGGTAATGTAATTGACTTTCCTTTGATCAATGTTTCGCCAGATAAGGCATTCAACTATTATTTTTCGGATGCTACAAAAAATGATATAAATGCATACGTTAAAGCCAACTACAAGTTAACTGATAATTTAAGTCTCTATGGAGATCTACAGTTTAGGGGAGTAGGGTATGAGACTCAAGGTACTGACAATGATCAGACTAAAATAGATGTTACTGCCGATTACAGTTTTTTCAATCCTAAGGCTGGAATAAACTATAAAGTATCTAATGATGCAGAAGTATACGGTTCATTTGCTGTAGCCAATAGAGAACCAGATAGAAGTGATTTTACGGATAATCCATTGGAAGCTAGACCAGAGCATGAAACCTTATACGATACTGAAATAGGGTATCGTATAAGTGGTAAGGCATATTCATTTGGTATCAATGTCTACAATATGATTTATAGTAATCAACTTGTGCCCAATGGCCAACTTAATGATGTCGGATCAGGATTGAGAGTCAACGTGGATAATAGCTTCAGAAGAGGTGTAGAAGTCATTTTTGGTGCGCAACTATCAGACAGATTTACCTGGGATGCTAATTTTACACTCAGTAAGAACAAGATTGAAAACTTTACAGAAGTGCTATATGATTATACTACAGGTTTTGACGTCATCGAGAATCAATACGAAGATACGAATATATCATATTCGCCATCCGCAATATGGTCAAGTATGTTGAATTATAAGATGAATTTTGGATTTTCTGCTTTGCTTAATACTAAGTATGTAGGTATACAAAACCTTGATAATACTGGACAACAATCCAGAGTTTTGGCGGCTTACATTGTCAATGACTTAGGTTTTAGTTGGGCCAAGAGAATAAATGGAGCAGATGCATTATTGCAGCTAATGGTTTACAATCTACTTGATGAAAAATACTCTGCTAATGGGTATACGTTCAGCTTTGTGGTCGAAGAATTGATTACCGAGAAATTCTACTATCCGCAGGCCGGCAGGCATGTAATGCTTCGAGCNNAGAGCAATAAAAAGCGAAGTAAGAGTTAATCTTAATTCGCTTTTTATTTAATTCTAAATTAGAAATTCTTAGTGAATCCGAACCAAAATTCAATCGGATAATTTCCTAGCCTTCTTACTTCTTGATTGCCAATGAATAATACTTGTATGGTACTTTTCCAATCTCCAAAACCGGAAGCATATCCAGCCCCAACAAGTGGGTAGTTGAACGAAACTCTTTCATCTTGAAAGAACCAATCGTTATCAAAACTTATGTAGGAGTACTCCACGTGAGCAAAAAAAGCTTCAGTTACCTTTAATCGAGTAAATACAAAAGCTCCAATATCGTTTAAGTGGAAATCATCAGGATACCTATTATCAGATAGTAAATTGTAGTAATACTTAATACCTATTCCAGGAGTTATCCGTTCGTGTAGTTTATAGCCTATCTGAGGTTTAAATGACATGCCAAATAAACCATTACTCAAAGAAATATTACCAATGTTGATATCATATACAAGGTTATCTGCAAAGCTTTTATAATTTTCTTCCTCAGAATCTCGATCACGAGACCGTTGAGATCTAACAGATTCTTCTGTATCGTCCTTCTTTTTACGTCTTTTCTTACGCTGAGCATTCGCATTCTCTGCGAGAGAAAAAACGAATACCAACATTAAAAATGGAATAAGTATCTTCTTCATCTTCTATTTTTTTGGTAATTGATATTTAAGTTAAGTACTAAACAAGAATATGATAATTTGAACGACAAATATGTAAGAAAAATGGATGCATCAAACATGATTTAACACATAATTAGCAAATTCTCTTTGATATCTGCTTCTTTTGGTACTATTTTACATATTTAAGATGAGTACTTCCTTGTATTTAATCTCAATGAAGTAAATGATTGAAATATAATTACTTCTATGACTTGCATCTATATATGCAGAAAAGTTCTCATTCTCCTAGATAGTAATTTTTCAAACAATGTTAATAACCTTTTGTTTATAAGCTATACTTACTAAAAACTTACTTTATATTAAAATTTAATTTACTTATGAGAGTACGCTTTTCCACTTTATTTATGGCATATTTCTTTTTGTCTATTCTACAGTCTCAGACCCCTGTTAAGTTCGACCTAACACAAAAGTTTACAAAACATAATGTGCATAGAATAGATGTCAATGAGATATTGCCTACACTTAGGGACGATAACTTTTCATTACAATTAACGATAGGTGACAGAACCTATGCTATGTCACTACAAAACTCAGGTATTATTGCTGAAAACTATGCTCTGACTGCTATAGATGACAACGGGGCTTCTGTTATTGCGAACAGTCGACCAAGAGCTTACAATGGTTATTTACTTGGCACTAGTGATAGCAGAGTCAGTCTTACTTTCAATAACGATTTTATATATGGATATATTCGAGAAGGTGGTGAGACGATGTATATAGAGCCACTCAGATACTATAATAGTAGTGCAGCATCTAATGAATTTCTTACGTATTTGATATCTAATATTATTCCAGATAATACACATAAGTGTGGTGTAGAAAAGGCTCAGGAAAAATATAAAGACTTAGCGCCAAAAACTGAATCTCAGAAAGTAGTAGGGGATTGTTTTGAGGTAGATTGGGCTATAGTTTCTGATTTTCTAATGTTTCAAGATTTTGGATCTGTATTCGAAACAGAGGACCATAATATCGGTGTAGCCAATGATGTTCAAACTAATTACGATGACGAATTTGCTGACGAGATTCAATATTTAATCGTTGAGCAACAAGTATTCACAACTGCAGCGTCAGATCCGTTTACCACTAGTACAGACGCGGGAGATCTTTTATCTGATTTCTCTGATTGGGGACCATCAGGGTTTAATCAAATACACGATGTCGGCTCTATATGGACTGGACGTAACTTTGATGGAGGTACAGTAGGTATCGCATGGGTAGGTGCCATTTGTTCTACGAATTTTAGATATAATGCACTCCAGAATTTTACAAGTAATGCCAATTCTAAGCGTGTTATGGTGTCTCATGAACTTGGACATAATTTTGATGCGTTACATGATGCTCCTGGAAGTGGATTTATCATGGCTCCGTCTGTTAATAATACTAACACTTGGTCGGGAACATCTATTAGCGATATTGAAAATTTTTATAATTCTATTAGTTGTCTTGCCGAATGTGTAGGAAGTGGAGGTAATGCACCTATTGCAGATTTTCTGACTACTATTATTGATGAGTGTGCTATTGGAACAGTAATTTTTACCGATATATCAGTGGATCTACCTACTGAGTGGCTTTGGACATTTGAAGGAGGATCACCGAGTACCTCTACAAATCAAAATCCGACAGTCACATATAATAATCCAGGGACTTACGATGTCACTCTAGAAGTTACGAATACTTCTGGATCTGACGTTATTACAAAAAGTGATGAAGTAGTTATAATAGATCTGCCAGTTGCAGAGTGGTTTGTATCAACTAATTTATTGCTTGCAATTTTTAATAACACATCGACAGATGGAGATTCTTATTTGTGGGATTTTGGTGATGGTAATTTTAGTAGTGATGAAAGTCCAATACATACTTATGCCATGGATGGAATATACAATGTCTCTATGACTGTGTCTAACTCTTGTGGTAGTGATACCTATTTTGAAAATATAGAGGTAGCAACTATTCCTACAGCGGATTTTACAGCTACCCCAACATCAGGTTGTACTTCATTGATAGTTACCTACAGTGATCTGTCTTCCTCTAATACCACTGGTTGGTCATGGGAGTTTGAAGGGGGAGTTCCTGAAACGTCTACATCGCAAAATCCTACAGTAACGTACAATACTGCCGGTTTATACGATGTGACATTGATAGCTTCCACAGCAGCAGGTAATGATGAAGAAGTTAAAATGGATTATATAACTGTATCTGAGCCAGCGACGAGTGACTATACATTTATGGTTACAGGAGGAGATGTTACTTTTACCAACACTAGCACAAATGCAGATACATATAATTGGGAATTCGGTAACGGAGATACATCTATGGACGAAAATCCAATGTACACCTATACATCCAGTGGATCTTATGAGGTAGTACTATCTGCATTAAGTACATGTGGTACGGTGACAGATACTCAGACGGTTGTAATTAGTCTTGCTCCAGTAGCAGCGTTCACTACAGTAGGATCTCCTACAGATTGTGCAGAATTTACTCTTGAATTTACAGACGCAAGTACTTTTAACCCTGAAACGTGGGCTTGGATGTTCGAAGGTGGAACACCAGCAACCAGTACAGAACAAAATCCTTCAGTAATCTATAGCAGTCCTGGAGCATATGATGTAACCCTTACAGTAACTAATGCGCAAGGGATGAATACAACAACAGTTGATGATTATGTTGTTGCTCAAGACCAAGTAATTGCAGGATTTGCAAATACCAATACAGGATTAGAAGTAACTTTTGAAAATCAAAGTTCAGCAGCAGGGACATCCTACGTTTGGGACTTCGGTGACGGCATGACATCTACAGGAGTAAATCCTATTCATACTTATTCAGAGGAAGGAGTTTATGAGGTAACATTGACAGCTACCGGACCTTGTAATAGTGATGTGATTGCGCAGACACTCAATCTATATACTACACCTACGGCAGGATTTACATCTGACATAACAGAAGGTTGTAATGCTTTGACAGTATCTTACAACCAGACATCGAGTAGTAATGTTACTGCCTATGCATGGACATTTGAAGGAGGAACACCATCAACAAGTTTAGATGCGAATCCTACCGTTGTATACAATGCAGCAGGTACCTACAATGTGGAACTAATAGTAAGTAATCCAACTGGAAGTAGTAGTGCGTCAGAAGTCGATTTCGTAACTGTATCAGACGTACCTTTAGCTAGTTTCGTAGGTGTAAATAATATGCTTACAGTAACATTTACTAATAACTCTTTGGAAGCAGATAGTTTCATGTGGGATTTTGGTGATGGTAATACTTCTACAGATATTAGCCCCATACATACTTACGCAACTGAGGGTGACTATATTGTAACACTTACCGCGACTAACTCATGTGGTGATAATGTAATTACAAGTACTGTTGGCGCCAATGCATTACCATCAGCTAATGGATCAGCTAGTATTACTGCTGTCTGTGAAGGTGATGAAGTAACCTTTACAGATATGTCTTCTGACAACGTTACAGGGTGGTTGTGGGCATTTGAAGGAGCTACCCCTGCAGAATCTACTGAACAGAATCCAGTTGTTGCCTATAATTTAGAAGGTACATTTGATGTGAGTTTAATTGTTACTGCCACAGCAGGTACAGATGAGATTTTATTTACTGATCTAGTAACGGTTTCAGCATTACCAAGCTCTTTATTTATAGCAGTGAATAATATGCAAGAAGTAACGTTTACTAACAATAGTATGGGTGCTACAACATATGCTTGGGACTTTGGTGACGGTAACACTTCTACTGATATCAATCCAATACACACTTATGATGTGGAAGGAGATTATATCGTTTCTCTTACGACTACTAACCAATGCGGTGAAGTTGTAAGTACACAAACTATTACAGCTAATTCCTTACCTACTGCAAATGGTTCGGCAAGTACAAATAAAGGTTGTGGAACGACTGAGATTCAATTTACAGATAATTCATCAAATAATGTAATAGGATGGCTTTGGACATTTGAAGGAGGAAATCCAGCTACAAGTACAGAGCAAAATCCTATTGTGATCTATACGACTCCAGGAATCTATGATGTATCACTAATAGTGTCAGCTGAAGCAGGTGATAGTGAAGTAATCTATGAAGATCTGATCGAGATCGTTGGATTCGCTACAGCAGAATTTGACATTGTAGCCAATGATCTTGAATATTCATTTACTTATACAGGATTGTATGGAGAAAACTTTATTTGGGACTTTGGTGATGGTAATACATCTTCTGAGATAAATCCTGTGCATGTCTACGAAAATTATGGAATGTATACTGTTAATTTGAGAGCATCAAATGAATGTGTAGAAGACAATATCAGTAAGGATATTGATATTATTAGTAGTGTATTAGTTTTATCAGCTATTACAGACCTCAAAATATTTCCAAATCCTGCGATTGATAGATTCTATATTGAGATGGAATTGGCAGAATCTGTTGATATTGAGATGCAGGTAATGGATATATATGGAAGACTAGTACAAAAGCAGTCACTCACAAATCTTGGATTAAAAGTTAATCATACTATAGATTTAACAAATGAACCATCGGGAACCTATTTACTAAGATTTGTCAATGGTAGTCAGGTAAGAAATGCTAAAATTGTTTTGAGTAAATAAGTTTAGTCATCAATAATCTGTTAACGAAAATTTCCAATAAGGGGACCATATCAGGGAGAGAAGTAGTGGATTGATGACGCTATACGATTAATAGTTAGGTATTTTTATTTTATATCTTGAAAAGACCAAATGGATATCCGTTTGGTCTTTTTTTGTGTTTTGACGAAATAAGTGAAATAATCTGTAGATGTTTGATATTCAGTACTATGTGCGTTGTGTAGTCGTCAATAAATGTATCACAAACGTATATAAACGTATGTAAATGATTATTAAACGACTACGGCTTCTTTATGCTCTGATATTTGCATTGTCAATAAGTCAGACAGGGATTTGACGTTATTATTATCAAGTGCTTGCGTATATATCAAAACACGAATCGAGACACGTAAGCATACTAACACACATTAAATATTATAATTATGAGCACATTTAACAATGAAGTACAACTAGTAGGAAATGCAGGAGCAGATGTAGAACTGATGACTACAAAATCTGGAATATCACTTGTGAAATTTTCATTAGCCACCAATGAGTATTACAACACTAGCAAGGGCGAAAAAGTAAAAGAAACACAATGGCACAGAATAGTAGCGTGGGGTAAGACAGCTGAACTAATGGCTAATATCATTAGTAAAGGTGATCAGATTCTTATCAAGGGAAAACTTACTTATAGCTCGTATGAAGACAAAGAAGGAGTCACGAAATATATGACTGAGATCAAAACTAGAGAATTCAACTCATTCGTAAAGAAAGAAGTAGCTAGCGAAGAAGTACCATTCTAGAATATGAACTGATTAAATATCCAATGTAGATAAAGTGGGGGCGAGTAGGTTCAGCTTGCCTCACTTTTTTCTTGATACTTAAAACTTATAGTAATTGTATCTAGTTACAAAACTGTTAGAATGGCACCAATTATAGGCCTCAAATCTAAAATACTATACGATCTCCCTTGGCAAAAAAGTGAAAATGACTACCTTGACAGTGAGATCATGAATATAGAAACAGAGAACATAGAAAGGCAAATCGCTAAAGAGTATATGCTTCAAACAGGAAGACATTTATTTCTTACTGGTAAAGCAGGATCAGGTAAAACTACCTTGCTTAAAGATATAATTGATTCCACGGATAAGAATGTTGTCGTAGTTGCTCCCACAGGAGTAGCCGCCATTAATGCTGGGGGCGTCACCATACATTCATTACTTACGTTGCCGTTAACAGCATTTGTACCTGATGATAATTATCCGGAGTCACAGTCCATCACTAGCAGAACGATGCTGAAGCGTCATATGAAGTACAATAAAGAAAAGCTAAATCTTCTGCGTGAGATGGATACCCTTGTAATAGATGAGGTGAGTATGGTACGTGCCGATATGATGGATGCAATAGACTTTGTGTTAAGGTCAGTTCGCAGACGCGCTGATCCATTTGGAGGGGTACAAGTCATTATGATCGGAGATCTATATCAGCTGCCTCCAGTCATCAAAGATTATGCATGGGATGTACTCAAGCATTATTATAGAACAGGCTATTTCTTTTCTTCTCATGTATTTCAGAGATGCAACGCGCTATGTGTTGAGTTGACCAAAGTGTATAGGCAGAAAGATGATATTTTTTTAGATATACTTAATCGTATCAGAGATGGCATAGCAACCGAGGAAGATCTCAAACTACTGAATCAGCAATATTCTCCCAAAGAGCTAGAAGATGAAGAAATCATTACCTTATGTACACATAATATTATTGCAGATCAGATAAATCAAAAGAAATTAGCAGAGATAGAAGAACCTATAAAGAAACTAAAGGCCAAAATCACAGGAAAATTCAATGAGAACGCATATCCTGTAGATGAGGAGATTAAGCTAAAAATAGGGGCGATCATTATGTTTACTCGAAATGAATCCGAAGGCCTTTATTATAATGGTAAAATCGCTAAAGTGTTAAACTATGATCGAGAAGAAGATTTGATCAGAGTAGAGTTTATAGATGATAAATCAACCTCTTGGATAGAGAAAGTGGAATGGAAAAACGAAAAGTATACTATCAATGCTGAAAACACGATAGAATTAGAAGTACTAGGTGAATTCATTCAATTTCCTGTGCGATTAGCTTGGGCTGTGACTGTGCATAAAAGTCAAGGCCTTACGCTTAATAAGGCAAGAATGGATCTTTCTAAAAGTTTTGCAGCTGGTCAAGCCTATGTAGCTCTGAGTAGATGTACTTCACTTGAGGGATTGACATTGATTAAGCCTGTCACAGCACGTAATGTGATTGTAGATCCGCGTATCGTAGAATTTCATAACGCAATGCCAGATCTTTCTCATGCAATGACAGCACTACCAGAAGCCAAGAAAGCGTACTCTTTAGAGTCGATCAGAAAGGTATTCTCCATGAGTAAGTTAGTAGATAGAGTAGAAGAGATACAGGACTACATATCCGACTCCTCAATTCCACATAAGGATAGAGTTTATATAATAGTAGATAAAATCAAGAAGCAACTACTTAATCTATTGGCGGTATCCACAGATTTTGATGGCTATCTCTCACGTTGGATCAGAGAGATGGGAGCTGATGAAGCGTATATAGAATTGATATATACCAAGACGTCGAAAGGCATAAATTATTTTACTGAGCAGATATACGAAAAAGCTCTTAAGCCGCTCAGTATACATATACCAGAGTATCAAGTCAAAGCCAAGACTAAAAAGTACATCAAGCTGCAAACCGAGTTCTATGATCAGCTATGGAATAAGATGGATCGACTTTGTAGTCTTACTATTGAAGATGATAACCTCGGTAAAGATGCTAAAATATACAAACGATCCGAACTAGAAATGGACTCTCAACCTATAATCTCTACAAGTAAAAAGGGGGCAACGAATGACATCACATTACAACTTTATCGTGATGGCCTTACGGTCAAAGCGATATCAGAAATCAGATCGATGGCCGCGTCTACGATAGACACACACTTAGCACATTGGATCAAAGAAGGAGAAATTCCCATTACAGATTTGATGAAAGAAGAAAAAGTAGCTAAGATGATGGAATCATTCGATACGATTAAGTTTGAAGGATTTGGAGATCTAAGAGTAAAAATGGGTTATGATGTGAGCTATGGAGAACTCAATCAAATAAAAGCACATAGAGCTTGGCTCGAAGCTAAAGATTAGGAGCGGGTACAGAGGGAACAGAATAATGGATGATAGTCTACAACTTAGGTTACTTTTGATGAGTAACTCCACCATGTCGAATGATCAATTACATTTCTGAGTATATCAAATATCTATTTTAATTAATACTTCCAATTCTCCGCTTGAAAATATAAAAACATGAAACTAAATATCTGAAATGTATGTATATTGCAGTGTGGTGGGGGTATTAATCTTATATCTAGCCAGTAGACAATTATAATATAACAACAATGAGTAACGGTACAGTAAAGTTTTTTAATGACAGTAAAGGATTCGGATTCATCACGCCAGACGACGGTGGAAAAGATGTATTTGTTCATGTAAATGGATTAAACGGAAGTTCAATAGCCGAAGGAGACAAAGTCTCTTTTGACACAGAGGAAGGAAGAAAAGGATTAAATGCAGTAAATGTAGAAGTACTTTAGTACTGATATTTAGTTTTAAGACAAAAAAGCCCATTAACAAAGTTAATGGGCTTTTTTGTTTGTCTCAATTGGCACTATTAGCTTCTATCCAAGGGAATAGTTGTATTCAAGGTAGACATTGTCATTAAGCAAGAAAATAGGCTACACCAAAGATGTAAGCCTATTTTCTTGTAAAATTAAGCCGTTACTCGGTAATTAATCAAGCTCCCACATTGTTCCTTTCGGTCTATATTTTCCTTTGTAGTCAGATGATTTTTTTTGACCTTCTCTGAATTTTCTTTCAGTCTTAGATACGCCATCTTTCGTTTTTTTATTACTAGGATTATTATTTCTTGATCTACGAGACGGGTTACTAGATTGCGATGATCTTGAATTTTGATCTTGTCTTTCTTCTCTTGGCTTATCGTTTCTGTTGTTTCTTCTTTTATTGTTTGGTTTATTATCTCTTGGCTTTTGTTCAGAGTTATTTCTATTCTCTGATCTTTCACCTCGAGGTTTACTTCTACTAATGTCTTCTCCTCTCGGACGATAATCTTTTTTATCATTAGATCGATCTGACCTGTTATTGTTTCTACTTTTATTTGGTCTTTTCTTTTTCGTAGCATTTCTATCGTCTCTGCTTGATCTACCTTGAGATCTGCCTCTGTTATTGTTTGCCTTGGAAGCCTTTATATCCTTGCTAGATGGTTCAGGTTCATTATCAACATATGAATGCTCTGTAATGACTGGTACCTTCTGGTTGATTAGTTTTTCGATATCTCTGAGATAAGCTCTCTCTTCTCCATTACAGAATGAAAGTGCGATACCACTAGCCGCCGCTCTACCAGTACGACCGATACGGTGTACATAAGTCTCTGGGATATTAGGCAGATCATAGTTGATTACCAATGCAAGATCATCTACATCAATACCACGAGCTGCTATATCAGTAGCTACAAGTATATGAATCTTTCCATCTTTAAATGCTTTCAGCGATTTCTGTCTAGATGCTTGAGATTTGTTCCCATGTATAGCTTCTGCTTTGAAACCTGACCTGTTCAGCACTTTGACGATCTTATTAGCACCATGTTTCGTTCTGGAGAATACTAGGGTAGAAACCTGACCTTTTTCATTGAGAATATCTTGTAACAGTACTCCTTTGTTTTTCTTACTGACCTTATATACCGCTTGTTCTACTTTCTCAGCTGTAGCCTGATCAGGTTTGATGGTTATTCTTTCAAATTTGTTTCCTAGTAGTGTTTGAGAGATCTCTACAATATCCTTAGGCATTGTAGCCGAGAATAATAGTGATTGTCTATTTTGTGGTAATAGCTTAATGATCTTACGCACATCATGAATAAAACCCATATCTAACATATGATCTGCTTCATCAAGTACGATATATTGGATATCACTTAGAGATATAAATCTTTGATTGATAAGGTCCAAAAGGCGACCAGGGGTAGCGACTAATACATCAACACCTTTATCAAGTCTAGCGGTTTGCTTTCCTTGTTTAACCCCTCCAAATATTACAGTGGTAGAGATGTTACGTGCATATTTGGTGTATTCTACAAAGTTGTCAGCGATTTGAATAGCTAGCTCTCTAGTCGGAGTTACTACCAATGCTTTGATTTTCTTCTTGCCCTTCTCCCGCTCTACATCATTGTAGATCTGTTGGATGATCGGTATTGCAAATGCTGCGGTTTTACCGGTACCTGTCTGTGCACATCCTAGTAAGTCCTTTTTGTCTAACAAGATTGGAATTGACTGTGCTTGTATTGGGCTAGGTGTTGCGTACCCTTTGTCTTCGAGCGCCTTGAGGATTGGCTCGATTAAACCTAATTGCTTGAATGTCATACTATATATATATTAAGCAAAGGTATAATAATAGTTGAAATGAATGGTATCATTATACACATTATACCTGTGCTAGTATTGTTATAAAAAAATGTTTGTGACTAGCAAAAATGCTAATCATCAGTATAAAGCCAAGTATCTTAAACGTTTACGTAGATCTTTGGCGTTTATTAAAATAAACCGATATGATCAACTAATTATGCTCATCATCAGTCAATCAATCTAGTAGTAATAAAGTGAATAGGTCGAACAAAAAAACGAGCAGTAAAGCATCCGCAGGAGAAGAATCAGAGATATAGCTTGACGGAATTATTATACTCTAATCATGTAGGTCTTTGATAGCTTGGAGAAGATAGCCAAATCGCACCGAAAATTGAAATGTTACTAACCTCACTAGATTAGCAAGAAAAAGCCATCAACACAAGTGTTGATGGCAAGTAATTTTTTAAAGTATATGTTGAGTTTAGTTAACTGATTAGCTAGTAAGTAGTTCAACACTCACCAAACATTTACCCATTTACTACTTTTACGTTTACGGCATTAAGCCCTTTACGCCCTTCTACTAATTCAAACTCTACGTTGTCACCTTCACGTACGTCGTCTTCTAGACCCGTGACATGTACGAAGTGTTCTTTGTTGGTTCCTTCTTCTGTGATAAACCCAAACCCTTTGGATTCGTTGAAGAATTTTACAGTTCCTGTACTCATTGTAATGTATTATGTTGTGAGGCACTTTATTACCTCGTAATTATTAATGTACGCAAGTTAGTTAGTAACTCACAACTTACTAAACATCTAAAGGAATAAATTTGCTATAAAGTTTCACTAAAATTGAAACGAAAAGTGGAAATATCAAGTCAATTCTCTTTAGTCTCAATGATAATAGGTATTTCAGGTGTAAATAATAATTTATCTTTCCAGTATGAAAATACGAATAAAGGACTCATCTATACGGCTGAGACTCTCCAAAAAGGATGTAAATATCTTGTCTGAGGAAGGTTGTGTACTCTCAGAATGCCAAATTACTGTCGGAAATACATTGAAATATATGATATCACTATCGGATAAGGAGGAGATATCAATAAAAATGAAATATAATACTATCGACCTCAAAGTGCCACATGACCAATTGGAAGCATTTCTAAAGGAAGATAAGGTCGGTTTTGAACACATTATAGTTAATGGTGTCGAAGGTGGTCTTCATATATTAGTTGAAAAAGACTTTCAATGTTTAGTGCCTAGAGTACAAGAAGATGAAACTAACCTATATACCAATCCACAAGCCAAATAATGGAAAAGACGAAAGGTGTAAAAGAAGTATTTATCTTAAAAATGAATCAAGGAGAATTGAAACCCATACAGGATTATGTAATCATTGAGCAACCATTGGAAATCAGGATACGACATAGAGGAAGACTGAGTCAGATCGCAATTACTATGCGGACACCAGGATTTGATATAGACTTGGCTAGTGGATTTCTTTTTACTGAAGGAATAGTGACTGATATCTCAGATGTATTAGAGTATCAGGTGATTGATGATAATGTAATTGAAGTATTGCTAAAGGATCGGGTTAATTTACCAGATGGGCTTCTACATCGCAATACATTTATGAGTAGTAGTTGTGGTATTTGCGGCAAAACTTCTCTAGATATGATCAAGACGAATACTCAATACCTGCCATGGGCGTCTAAATTTACTGTTAGTCAAAGTATAATAGTTTCACTCAGAGATCAGCTAGATGACATGCAGAATTTGTTTAGCATCACCGGAGGAAATCATGCGGTGGCTCTATTTGACCTAGAAGCTAATCTATTGCATGTAGCTGAAGACGTCGGTAGACATAATGCTATGGATAAGCTTGTTGGGAACAGATTGAAGAGTGGTAATTTACCTTTAAATAAAACTATTTGTTTACTAAGTGGACGCGCGAGTTTTGAATTGATCCAAAAAGCTATGATGGCAGGTATAGGCTGCATAGTAGCAGTAGGTGCACCATCAAGTTTAGCAATAAAATTAGCAGAGGAATGTGGAATGACCTTGATAGGATTTTTGAAAAGTGAAGGGGGTAATGTGTATTGTGGAAAGGAGAGAGTAAATATTTAGGCATTTAGTTATGTGATTGAAATGGCTATTAAATTTTTATCATTGGAAATCAGATCTGGATGACCACACTCAATCAAATACTAATATTCTCCACAATTTATCCACATTTCCAAAGAAAATAATTTTTCGTGAGGATTTGTTATATTATGATATTTATATTAGGAGATCTTAAATTAAATAAAGCACAATTACTATGAAGAATTCTGTCCTAAAGTTCAGTTTATTATTTATTACTTTTATTAGTTGTAATTATTCCTTTGCACAAGTCACCACAGCGAGTATGAGTGGTTCGATTATGTCTGAGAATGAAGAGTTAATTGGGGCTACAATATTAGCCACACACTTGCCTTCAGGGGCTGCTTATGGAGCTATTGCAAATGAAAAGGGTAAGTACAATCTTCCAAATATGAGAATAGGAGGACCGTATAGAATAGAAACGAGCTATATCGGTTATACTAACAATAACATGGAAAATATTTTTTTAACTCTAGGTCAAAAATTAAAATTAGACTTTGAGTTGGTAGCGGAAGGGGTAACTATTGGAGGTGTGGAAATAATAGGCGCGTTGGATCCAATACTTAATGGTGAGAAAACTGGTGCAAGTACAACTATTGGAAGGGACGAATTGAAAAATTTACCTACGATCTCAAGATCAGCTGAGGATTATACTAGGTTAAATCCAATGTCTGCCAAAGGCGGTTCATTTGCAGGGCGTAATGATCAGTTTAATAATTACAGTTTGAATGGTACAATATTCAATAATCCATTTGGCTTGGATGCTGCCACTCCAGGTGGTCAGTCAGATGCACAGCCGGTGTCACTTGATGCGATTGATCAAATATCAGTTAATATAGCTCCTTATGATATTACACAATCAGGTTTTACAGGAGCTTCAATAAACGCGGTTACAAAATCAGGAACTAATAATTTTGAAGGTACGGCGTATGGATTTTATCGCAATAGTGCAATGACCGGTGGAAAAGTAAATGATACTGAGGTGCCAACGGGCGATCTCTCATCACTACAAACAGGTTTTTCAATTGGTGGTCCACTTATCAAAAATAAGGCATTCTTTTTTGCTAATCTGGAAATTACAAAAAGATCAGATCTAGGATCTTTGTTTGAGCCGAATACAGGGTCGGGAGCTAGCAATGAGTCAAGAGTATTACAATCGGATATGCAATTAATTTCTGATTTGCTTATGTCAGAGCATGGCTATGATACTGGGGCATTTTCCAATTTTAGAAACAATAGAGATAATACAAAAGGAATAATTAAATTAGATTTTAACCTAAATAAAAATCATAAATTATCTGCATCATATAATTTTTTAGATGCTTTCAAAGAGCAACCTGCTCACCCTTCTGCGCTTGGTAGAAGAGGTCCAGATTTTACTACTCTTCAGTTTCAAAATAGCGGGTATAGAATAAATAATAAAATTAACTCAGGAATCATAGAATTGAATTCTGTATTCGGGTCTGGTATGGCAAATAATTTAAAAGTGGGTTATACCACATTTAGAGATAATAGAAACCCTTTTTCTGAACCATTTCCTGTGTTGAATATTTCGAAGAACGGTATTAACTATATTATTGCTGGACATGAACCATTTTCTGTAAATAATGTACTTAGTCAAAATGTGTTTCAAATTACAAATGATTTTAATTTGTATAAAAACAATCACAGTTTAACTTTTGGAACCTCGTTTGAGAAATTCAGTTTTGATAATTCATTCAACTTAACATCATATGGATTTAGATTGTTTGCTCCAGGAGTTGATATTAGTGAAGCAGAGGCCTTGATTAAATCAGATGACTTTGCAGGAGAAGTACAAGCTGCTCGAGATGCATTTACCAACAACAATTCAGATGATAGCTGGGCATTGGCTCAAACTAAATTAGGGCAATGGTCTTTATATGCGCAAGATGAGTATCAAGCGAATGACAAACTATCTTTAACTTTTGGATTAAGAATAGATATTCCACTTTATTTCAATACGGCAGATCTAATTCAAGAAAATATAGATAGAAAAGGTGGCTCTATAGATGATGGAGGAGTATATGCACCAGACGTAACTTATTACAATGACAAGGGAGAAGCTATAAATTACAACCATACTGATCTTCCTACTGGAAATATTTTATTTAACCCAAGGCTTGGATTTAATTACGATGTTGAAGGTGATAGATCATCACAGATTAGAGGAGGAACTGGTCTTTTTTCAGGACGATTTCCAGCGGTATGGATAGGTAACCAAGTTGCTAATCCAGATTTCTTCTTTTATAATATGACTGATCCTGATTTTAAATTCCCTCAAGTGTGGAGAACGAGTTTAGGATTTGATAAGAAAATTAAAGATTGGACAGGTACTGTAGATTTACTTTATACGAAAGATCTACATGCGCAGATGGTTCAAAATCAAGGATTAAAACTACCAACAAATACTCTTAATGGTGTAGATAATAGACCAATATATGGTGCTGAAGATAGAGCTGAAGGTCCATTTGGGGGTTCTACAAATGCATATGTATTTACTAATACAGATAAAGGATATTCTTTTAATGCCTCATTCCAATTGCAAAGATCTTGGGCTAATAATTTTGTTATGGTAGGGTATAATTACTTGAAAGCTGAAGAAGTAAATTCTGTGGATGCTGAAATTTCATCTGATGCATACGACAGAAATCCGGCAAATATATCACATACAAATGAAGCTGATTTAGCACCTTCATTGTATGGAAATAAGCATAGATTCATAGCAGCAATGTCTAAGAAATTTGAATATGGAGAAAGGTATGCAACTACGGTTTCTTTATTTGGCGAATATGCACAAGGAGCCAGGTTTAGCTATACCTATGCTGGAGATATCAATAATGATGGATCAGGCTTAAATGATTTAATCTACATTCCGACAGATATAGAGATAGATGCACTTACTTTTTCAGGGGACGCTGCAGCTCAATCTGCTCAGAAAGAAGCTTTTAAATCATACATAGAACAAGATGACTACTTGTCTGATAATAGAGGGGATTATGCTAAAAGATATGATGCTCTTTCGCCTTGGTTTGGAAGTCTTGATTTGAGAATACTTCAGGATATTGGGGTGTCTAGTGGAAATAAATTTCAGGTGAGTCTCGATGTTCTTAATCTAGGAAATCTAATTTCTAGTTCTTGGGGAGTAACTCAGAGAGCTACTAATACAGGATTAAATCAACCAATATCTGTTGCTGTTACTGATGGAGATCCCGTGTACACTTTTGATCAAGCTAATCAACAGACATTTTATGATGATTTTGGTCTTAGTAGTAGATGGCAGGCACAAATTGGACTGAGATATATTTTCAATTAGTATTTGTTCTGAATAGATATTCTAATTTGGAATGCTGAATTGATGAATAAAGAAAACGCGTCAGTGGTTATATATCACTGGCGTTTTTTTTGATATTAAATTAGATTTAGGAGAATTGTATTTCAATAACTGGAACTAATCCATTTGTTATGTAATTGGCCTAGAGTAAGATATATTGATTTCAATAATTTTCTGGCTTTATAGATAAATAAAATTAATTTAGGATTGGAATTATTTCACATGATGTATATGCTTCAAATGAATTGGGATTGAACCTTTATAAAATTTACCTAGTATAATAAGCGGAATAATCAATTAATTTTTTAGTCGAGAATGGTTATATCGTTAAAGTACAGATGTATCCGCGAATAAAGAAAAGGACGACCTACAATAAGGTAAATGAACTTATCTAGGTTTTTATCTCTACCATATTTATATGCATTGACATTTAGAACTTTAGTATTGAAATCTAAACTATGTTATCAATCATTACAATCATAGAATCCATAATTCGTTGGATAGGAGAAAAGAGTAGCTACATCAATGTACTCTTGGTGATGATCATATGTATTGATGTATTTATGCGTTATATATTGAACACTACGCAGACTTGGGTGATTGAATTGGAATGGCATCTATTTGCTTTGATATTTTTATTGGGAGCTTCATATACTTTACAAGAAGATCAACATGTCAGAGTAGATCTTTTTTACGCAGACAGATCAAATAAATCCAAAGCATGGATAAATCTTGCAGGAACCTTATTGTTTTTAGTGCCATGGTGTCTGATTTTAATCAATAGTTCATTCAACTATGCGACTAACAGCTGGATGATGAATGAAGGATCACCAAATCCTGGAGGCCTACCAGCGAGATATATTATTAAGTACTTCATGACTTTTGGATTTGTACTATTGCTTCTACAAGGTATTGCTGTAATCTACAGATCTGTACAGACGATCTTTTCATCAAACACTAAATCTGCTTAGAATGGAATTGATGATCGATACTGAAATTGTGGCGCTGATATTGTTTGTAGTGATATTTGCTTTGATACTTGTCGGCTATCCAGTGGCATTTACTTTAGCTGGCTTATCGATATTAGTAGGATACTTCTTGGTTCCTGACTTTTTGGATTTACTTCCATTGAGGATCATGGGGACTATGAAAAATTATGTTTTGCTCGCCGTTCCCTTATTTATATTTATGGGTTTGATGTTGGAGAAGTCTGGATTGGCAGAAAATCTTCTCAATACGATGGCTATTTTATTTGGAAAAATAAAAGGAGGATTGGCAATTTCAGTTGTAATAGTCGGAGCTTTACTAGCGGCAAGTACAGGGATAGTAGGGGCGACTGTAATTACTATGGGATTGATCAGTATTCCTACGATGCTCAAGAGAAATTACAAACCAGATCTAGCCGCTGGTGTCATCGTTTCTTCAGGAACACTTGGACAGATAATTCCTCCTTCAGTAGTATTAGTATTGTTGGGGAGTGTGCTCAATGTATCTGTTGGTGACTTATTCGCAGCAGCGTTAGTGCCAGGATTGATATTGGTGGTTGCATATATTACATATGTCGCAATATACGCACATCTCTATCCTGAAAGCGCACCAGCAATTCCTGCCAAGGAGATAGACAAGTTTAAGTCTGAAGATTTTGTGAAGAAAGTAGTGAAGGCATTTGTTTTACCTATGCTATTAATCATAGCTGTGCTGGGATCAATATTCGCAGGAATCGCATCGCCAACAGAAGCAGCAGCAGTAGGTGCCTTAGGTGCTATATTGCTTACTATGACTCAAGGACAATTTAGCATGAGTAAGCTATCAGAGGTGTGCAAGGAGACAACTAAGCTCACAAGTATGGTATTCATGATACTTTTGGGAGCTACTACTTTCGCATTAGTATTTCGAGGGCTTGGTGGAGACAGATATTTAGTAGACTTGATAGAGCAATCGGCATTAAGTCCAATGATGTTTTTATTCTTGGTAATGGTGGTAGTTTTTATAGCGGGGTTCTTTATTGATTTTATAGAAATTATATTTATCATAGTACCTGTAGTGACACCGATATTCATCGCAATGGAAATCGACTTGATATGGATAGGTATTTTGCTTGCACTCAATCTTCAGACTTCATTTCTAACTCCACCATTTGGATTCGCGTTATTCTACCTCAAAGGGGTAGCGCCACCAGAGTTGAAAACATCAATGATCTATAAAGGAGTGATTCCTTTCTTATTAATACAGATATTAGTCTTGATATTGGTCGTTATGTTTCCAGGACTTATTGGAGTAGGATAGTAATAAAATTAAATTTCGTAATATGGATTCTTTAAAATCAAACTAGTGAGTTAACAGTTTTAAAATGAATCTTGACTTTTTAATTAAAGTATCATTATCTTTAAGATTGTTAAATAAAAATAATAAAATGGAGTTTTTCAAATACTTATTCGTAATAGCATTATTTTCAATTGTATCTTGTAACAGTGCTCCTGAGAGGCCAGCTGCACTCTTAGACCCTAACTATGTATCTCCTGCTGCACCATCTGCGTCTACTGTTCCAACAAAAGCACCTGAGCCAGCACAAAATTCACTAGGAGTTTGGCATTATACATGTCCTAATGGGCACAGCGGAGGATCAGGATCGGCAACAGCTTGTGGAGATTGTGGAACTACACTAGTACACAATACGATATATCATGATGCTCCTGCACCTGCAACAACTACAAGTACTTTAGTACCTTCTGGATCAGAGGGTATCAATGTAACCCCCAACGCAGTTTCTAATGCAAAGGCACTAGAACCAGCACAAAATTCGGATGGAGTTTGGCATTACACGTGTAGTAATGCATGTTCTGGAGGAGCTGGATCAGCTATTGCATGTGCCTCTTGTGGCAATATTTTAGCACATAACTCTGGTTATCATTAAGGAGTAATTACAATTTATTAAAAATTACACGAGAGTCATATTGTGGAGCTACATTTTGGTTATATCACCAGCAAATGTCAATATTTGGCCTTCATTAGTAGTAACTTTAAAAAGGTAGACGTAAACACCGTTCACCACTGATTCACCATTAAATAGACCATCCCAACCTTGATATGGATCATTGGGCAGAAAATTATTGTTACTATACACTAGATTACCCCATCTATCATATACATACATTTCATTAATGAGTACAACATTCTCGTTGCCATATAATGTGAAGTAATCATTATTACCATCACGAGAACTCGGAGAGAATATATTTGGAATATTAACTGAAGTCAATTTCTTTTCTCGAACATGTATTGTAATGGTAGTTATGCAACCATAATCATTAGTGACGGTAAGTTGATAGCTATCATGTAGGTATTCTGTAATCGTAGGCTCAAGGCAATCAGAACAGGATAATCCTTCCGTTGGCATCCAACTATAATCTAGATTGCCACTGGAGAATTCATCGATAAGAATATCATAAAATCCATTGGGTAAAAGTTTAATGGTATCAGGTGAAAGAAGAATTAAGACTGGAGCAGTAATATTTTCTAAAACTAATATGGAGTCCTCAGATTCACAGCCATATTGATTGCTTCCTTGCACATAATACCATCCACCCTGATCCACTGCTAATTGGTTATCTGTGCTAACTACTTCATTGGCATCGCTCCAAACTACATCTGTTAATTCAGATTGAGATTCTAATGTTATCGTTGCCATACTATTGTTACATGTGATATTGTCGGCTATTAAATTAATGACAGGTAGTTCTAGTTGTTCTTCTATATTTACGTTGTAAACATTTTCACATCCATTTTCATCTATAATATATAGAGAAAACACTCCACCACTGCTTACTGTTATTGTATTAGAGTTTCCTATTGTATTTGACAGATCATTGGACCAAGTATAGCCAAGATTATCATTATTAGAATTGGCAGTAATAGTTGCATTAGGTGCATTACAACTGACTAATACATCTTGTTCTATTGTTACTTCTGGTATTGAAATTAGAGATAGAATTTCAATATTGCTATTTGTAACACATCCATTGGAACCAATTGTATTTATACTATAAATACCACTCTCTGTCACTGTATTTTCAATACTTGCAAATACCAAATTTGAAGGTGATGTTATGATAATTGATTCCGTATTATTGACATTATTAAGATTCAGATTAGTTTGTTCATTGTAACAGTCGATGATTCCGAATTCCACTTGATAACTTGGCGAAATTGTATCTATTTCTATTTCTATTATGGTGTCAAGGTCACATGATCCTTCTACTTCAATATGAAGAAGATAATTTCCCGGGATAGTAACTTCTGGTGATAATTCGTTACTAGAAGTGTCGTTAGGATAAGTCCATGTCACACTTTGGTAGTTCGAAGAAATATCCAAATTTAGTATTGCGTTGGGTTGACTACAAGTAATGGTATTTGATTCAAATGTATAGACGGGAGGATTGCTCATATCTATTACTTCGATAGAATCTGTAGTCGTACATCCTGTTTCAATATTAATTGTATTGAGTGTATAGAATCCAATAATATCCGTAACGATAGTTGATGAAGTGGGATCATTATTGTCTGGGGTTACCCAATTTTCAATAGTTCCGTTTATGATTCCGGCGTTAATGGTAGCTTTTAGGTTATCACAATCGATCGTATCTGACTCCAAAGTAATAGTAGGGTATATTTTGTGCTCGATAACTTCGAATGAATCTAAAGTACTACATCCAGTTGGGCTAAAGGCTTGCACAATATATATATCGGGAGTATTAACATTTATTATCGGTTCATTAGATAGAAAGGATACAGAATTGAACCAATTAAATGTGATGTCATTTTGGTTTGTAGTTGCAATAATTTCTGCAAATTCTATAATGCAATTTAATGTGTCATCACCCGAGATAGAAATATCTGGACTTGGCCCTAAGAGTTCTACTATTATACTACCCGAGGCCATACAATAGTTAGTAGTATCAGTTAGAGTAATACTATATGTTCCAGCGGTATTTATCAGTGGTGTGATTTCATTATTAAGAATTTGTGGGCTTTCCCAATCAGCCACAGTATTAATAGAAAGTGTAATCGGATTAATTAATGTATCTGTCTGATCACAAGGAATTATTATGTCTTCTAATATTAATTCAGGAGCTAGAGTATCTATAGAAATTAGGATGGAATCAATCGCAGTACAATCATTGGCATCAGTAATACCAATAGTGTAAACGCCGGGCTCATTTACTGTTACAGTCGTATCATTTGATAAAAATATAGAGTTATAATCCCAAACGATATTTCCGGGTCCTTGATAAAAAATAGTAGGATCGAGAACAAATTCTATAGATTGACAATTCAGTATTAAGGAATCGTAGCCTATTTCGATTTGTGGTATATCATCATCTATAAATACATTAGCATCAATAGTGGTTATGCATCCATTAGTAGTGTCTTGTGCTTCCAAGGTATAATTCCCTTCTATGCTTACAGGTAGTATATCATTCGTTCCTATTAGTATATTATCTAGATACCAATTGAAGTCCAATGAATTTGGATTTTCTGGGGCTACTAATATTCTCTCATCTATTGGAGTATTGCATAGAATAGTGAGATCAGAAATATCGTCGATTATTGGAGGAATATTATCAATGTAAAGTTGTGTTTCTGCACTTACAATGCAAAAGGCGTCTTCATAATAGA
Organism: Saprospiraceae bacterium UBA1994; assembly: GCA_002335865.1. Classification (GTDB taxonomy): domain Bacteria; phylum Bacteroidota; class Bacteroidia; order Chitinophagales; family Saprospiraceae; genus UBA1994. The sequence goes on along the minus strand of DDCY01000009.1, from coordinate 233,711 downwards.
TAAATACATTGACAGAATACCATCCAGGAGTAGTGGCTATTATAGAATCTGACTGTAAAGTTCCATTTGGAGTTTGCCAAAAAAAGTCTACATCTGAAATAGGGTAGTTTAAATCAAATTCGATCGTGAGTGTTATTGAGTCTATCAAACAATTAAATTCATCATTTCCTAAAATATCAAGTGTAGGAATTATCACTTTAAGATCAAGAATAATGGTGCTGTCACATCCTAATTCAGTCTCAGTATAGATGGTATATATTCCCTCATTGGTAAAAACTTCTCCTTCTAATGCAAAGATATCACCATCGCAGATATACTTTTGTAATAGATAAGGTTCGGATTCTTCAATAATAGTGAGTCTTGTATGAGTTTGGTGTGTACATCCGTTAGATCCTGGTTCTTCACTTATATAGAATCCTGATTCTGTCCACCCATTATAAGATTCTCCGGCGCAGATAGTTACTTCTTCGTAAGATACAGTAGCAGGGTTATATTCTACCACAATAGGACAAATGATTTGATTGTTGTTAGAGCCTCCAGTTGATGCTGTATATCCCCAATACGCCAAAGAACTACCACCAAAGCAATTGTTAATAATGTCATACGATCCACTTAATATTAAATTTCCATCAAAAATTAATTCGTATGAATTTCCTGAAGGATCCCAATTAAAAGTAATATTGTGATCTACTCCATCTTCAATGTTACCAAGAGTTATAGGTCCATTAATAGAGGCAGGATGAGCCATATTGCCATTTATATTAAATGAAGCGTGATCCTCAGCTGGATCACCAAGGTTATTATTTTGCCATGTGTCAAATTCGAATATTGCTGAGTTGGGCATTCCTGCTGCCCCTATGCCCTCTCCAGTACCACCGCAAAAATCAGGACCGTTAGATTGGTAGACTAGACAGATTCCGTCAGCTCCACTTGGATCTTTATCTCCAAAGTTGGCTAGCATTTCATGAGTGAAGGGTTGAGAAAAATCTATTTCAACTTGATACCAAGCGCAACCTTGTTGAAATCCCTGCTCCTGTGTTAACTCTATGCATTCTTCTATAATAGAGGCATCTGCGAAAGTAGTAAAATCAAGTAATGTTGGTAAAACGGTACCCAGAAAAATTCCGAAGTTTCCATTTGGAGATCCATCTTGTGGCCAAACTCTTATGTAATATTGTTCACCAGGAGTAAGATCATCAAATAGTAATTGCGGCGAGACTCCTCCAGTACAATTATTGTCAGACACATTGTAGTACACTATAGGATCATTACAATCACCACCGTATATTGCTATTGCTGGATCCGTCATTCCTCCTTCTTCTATTAGTAGAGTCAACTCAAATGACGTCATTGTAAATGTAAACCAAGTATCAGGCCCTAAATAGCCCCCTAAAGGAGGGGTTTCTACACCGGAATCTGAGTTTCCGCTGTTGTCAAATAATAAAAATTCAGTATTAGATGTGGATAAATTAGTAGCAGTACAAGGATCATCTCCTGCAAACAATGTAAAGGTTGCAAGGCAGATAATTGCGGTATAAAAACATTTATTGGCTCTACTCAATAGCACTTTTTCAATTTATAATTATTAGTGTTGTATAATTACTCTCATAGTAAATTGCCCTGGATTAGTCATTACATTTATCATGTATATACCTGAGTGTAAATTTCCGGCATACCGTAAATAGGGAAGAAGAGTATTTCATATTAGCGTGATTATTGTATCTACCAAACAAGATACAGTTTTTTATCAATTGTCTTGATTCCTACAGGAAATTATAGTTGGTCTACGGCTTTATGTTAGAATATAATCTTTTTTGTAAAAGAACCAATTGTATGATTTTAATTGGGAGACACACTGCTATATTAAATATATAATCGTAATATTGCAATAAACCATTTAATAGATATGGGAATTACTAAATCAGAAATATTTTCCGAAGAGCAAAATCATTTGGCTAGTATAGCTAAAGTACTAGGTCATCCAGCTCGTATCGCTATACTTGAGCAGATACTCAAGACAGAAAGTTGCATATGTGGAGAACTAGTTGACGAAATAGGTTTGGCTCAACCTACCATATCACAGCATCTTAGGGAGCTTAAATCTGTGGGCTTAATCAAAGGGAATATTGATGGTACCAAGGTTTGTTACTGTATCAATAGTGAAGTTTGGTTAGATATTCAAGGTTTGTTATCCAGGTTTTTCTCCTTGTTTAAAAATGAAGAGGGCAATTGCTGCTAGTTTTAATCAATAAATATTTTTCGAGGTACAATAAATAAAATCTCATTGTCATGAAATTACAAGAAATAAAAATACAATTAGAAAGGGTGTCAGTAGTAAATTTCAAATTGCCAAATGGGAAATTTGTAGAACCACATTTTCACGTTACCGAAGTAGGAGAGATTACAAAGCACTTCATTGATTGTGGTGGGGTAGAGCGATTTGAAAAGAAAGTTTCTTTTCAACTTTGGTCTGCTGATGATTATGATCACCGAATTCATCCCGAAAAACTTCTTCAAATTATCAATCTATCTCAAGATAAACTAGGGATAGGAAATCACGAAGTGGAAATAGAATACCAAGGTGCTGAAAGTATCCAAAAGTACGGCCTTGACTATGATGGTAAGGATTTTAATCTTACAAGTATGGAGACTGCATGTCTAGCATCTGATGCTTGTGGAATACCGGAGAAAGTTAAAGTTGATCTATCTAATCTGGCGGCATCTACATCTAATTGCTGTTCACCAGGAGGAGGTTGCTGCTAATCAAAAAGAGAGAAAAATGAAAGGAAAGCTTTTACAATCGATAAAAAATTATTTCGAAGCGTTAGATACTAGTGTCATATCCACAGATCGTAGAGAAGTACTGCAAGTACTTATAGATTTTGCAAAAAGCAAATTAGAAAAAGAAGAGACAATCATACTTAATTATGTATGTACTCATAACTCTCGCCGAAGTCAAATATCACAGATAATGGGACAAGTAGCATCATACTATTATGGTGTAAATGCGATTTGTTACTCTGGCGGTACGGAAGCGACTGCATTCCATCCTAATGCTATTGCGGCCATATCGCGTACTGGAATTGAAGTCGAACAGCAAGGAGAATCGAATCCAGTTATTTTTGTCAGATATAGTCTAAAAAAATCACCACTAAGTTGTTTTTCTAAAGTGTTTGATCATGCATATAATATGGCAGGAGACTTCGCCGCTATTATGACCTGTGCACATGCGGATGATAACTGTCCAATAATATTAAATGCAACTCGGATACCAGTTAGATATGAAGATCCGAAACGGTCAGATGGTACGCAAGAGATGTCAGTAGTATATGATGCTGCGGTAAACGAGATCGCTGCTGAAATGAAATATGTATTTCAAAAAATAGGTAATGAATAAATATATAGCGGAGGCAATAGGGACTTTTGCATTGGTGTTTTGTGGAACAGGAGCAATCATCATTGATGGAGTAAGTGGGGGGGCACTAGGAACTGTTGGTATCGCCATTACATTTGGATTGATAGTGATGGCTATGATCGCCGCGGTAGGTGAAGTATCTGGAGCACATTTTAATCCTGCAGTTACTATTGGCTTTTGGTTGACTATGCGATTCGAAACTAAGCAAGTAATACCTTATATTTTAGCTCAGACTATAGGAGCATTTATTGCGAGTGGGATATTAAGGTTTTTATTTCCTGATTCGCTAACGTTGGGAGAGACTTTACCCGCTGGACCCTGGATGCAGACATTCGTGTTGGAGATCATACTAACATTTTTTTTGATGTTTGTAATTCTCAATGTAGCTATAGGATCGAAGGAGCAAGGCATAATAGCGAGTATAGCTATCGGAGCCACTGTGCTTTTAGAAGCATTATTTGCAGGGCCGATTACTGGTGCATCTATGAATCCAATTAGATCGATTGCCCCTGCTATGGTAAATATGAATTTAGAACATTTGTGGATGTATATAGTTGCGCCTATTATTGGTTCAATATTAGCGGTGTTTTCGTGGAAATTGATTTATCCAGAAAAATAGATTCGAAGTGATCTTACTGTTTTTTCACTGTGCTAGGAGATACTTAACTTTTGATATCTAGCATATTCATAGTACAACTAGACTGATCCCCAATAGTAAATACAAACTCCTGTTCAGTCTTAGTACCATCAAGATATTGTGCAGAAACCCAATTAGGCATGTCACATATGGTTTTTAAAATCAATTTATCTGCATCTACATTTTTGGAAGCTTGGGCAACATGAGCATCTACTATATGTCCATTTCCATCTATTATGAATTTTATAGCGGCGACTTGATATTGAGGTATATCTTTTATAGAAACTTTGTTCATTAAAGTTTCTCTTATATAATTATCTAATTCACCTCCTAGGTATTGAGCATTCTGCTCAGGATCTATTCGGAATGAAAAATTCATTTCTTGGATTCTACTATTCGAGAGATTGTTTTTTGGCAGATAGGTTATTACTACATTTATTTCGCTATCTAAATCGGAAGATTGTATTAATTTCTTTTGAGCAGTTGTCAGTTTATGGTTAGTATTTTTTATTGTCTTCTTTTGACCATTGGATATTACAGTAAGATTTACTGACTTATATTCTTTTACCCAATCTGCTTTATAATAATGGTTGAGATCAGATAAAGTGTTAGCTTCATTTAATTGAGTTGGAGATATAGAAACATACTTTTGAACTCTATTAAATTGGTAGCTGAAATTAGATGTTGTCTCATCTTGCGCTGATAGAGTATCGAGACATACTAAAACTACGCTAGAAACAATTAAAAGTTTTTTACTCAGAGGAATGCTCACTTTTTTTGATAGGATTGTTGCCAATTTCAAATGTAAGACATTGTAAATGGCTTTTATAAGTTGATGTATCATAGGCTTACTTTTACATACTCCTCATTCATTATACTAAATATACCTATACCATTTTCGATATTGCTAAAGACCTGTACTGGTGAGGCAAAAGGATTTCCATCTTGATCATAGTGCTTTCTAGCACTTTTATTGAAAAGGTAATGATCCTCTGAAGTCACCCGCCAGAGCACAAACATATTGTCTACGTCCTCTTCCTCCTCCTTAAATTTTCGAATTACTAAAGGGAAATTTTTAATATTCCCATCAAAAGATAAATCATTCACAATCAAATTGGAGTAGCTTATTCCTTGTTGTGCAGCTGGATCATAAGTTTCCGTATATATTTCGTTGAAATAGGGGTTGCTATTATTTTCTATATATATAGTTACACCTACTTCATAAAAATTTTCTTCATTTGCAGGATCTTGAAATTCAATTTCTACTTCACTGTTAAAATCTCCTGATTCAAGCGAAGTACCATCTTCTTCAAATTTTTGTTTTAGTAAAGGAATATCCCCAGGGACAGTTGCTGTACCTATTGCTTTTTCAAAACCATCGGCCTCAACTTCTAATCTATAAGTTGCTCCTTTTTCATATACTATGGTTCCTTCTGGTAGTATATAATTGAATCGATAATTAGATCCAAAAGAAACTTCTTCAAGTTCTGCCAACTGTACTTGATCTTTCCACAATGTGACTGTAGCTTTTGATATTAAATTGTTTTGTAAGCTTTCTAAAAGTCCACTCGATTGAGTGAGATGTACTTTTAAATCCTCTCCATTGGTTGAGCCATATGCATGTACAACCAAACGATCCGTATGTTTTGGTGGATTTATTTCTAGTGTAGTTTCAAATGTATCCTCGCAACCACTGAAAGTAAATACAATGATCATTAACGGAACATATAATCGAGAAAAATATTTCATAGGGATTAAAATTTAAAACTATAATTGATATAAGGAATGATAGGGAAAAGACTTGCTTGTTTCAATACCCTAGTATTTGTTCCAGTATTTTGATTAAAGTCACTGTCGGTGAAAATAAAGAATGGATTTTTGCGATTGTAAGCATTATATGCTCCAATGGCCCATACGCTGTCCCATCTCTTTTTTTTTCGAGTATAAGTGACTCCTACATCCATTCTATGATATGCATTCATTCTGAAATCATTTCTGTTTTCATAGTAAGTATAGCTCCCTCCGTTATCGAATGTTCCTGAATCGTAAAGTGCCGTATATTGAGAATTTCCGATTGTAATGGCATTGCCTGTACCATATACCCATGTTCCAGCAAAGTCAAGTTTGTCTGAAATTTTATATGTTACAACTGCAGATATGTCATGTCTTCTATCGTAGGTGTACGGAAATTCTTTTCCGAAATTGAGTTCGTCGAATTGTCGATTACTCTGTGACCATGTGTATCCAATCCAACCAGAAAGTCTACCTTTCTTCTTTTGTATAAATACTTCTATACCATATGCATCACCTTTACCTGTTACTATTCTATCTTGCCAATCTCCAAATTCAAATAGGCCAGATCCATCTTGATACGCTATGAGGTTGCTCATTTTTTTATAATATCCCTCTATGCTTACCTCATAAGTGTCATTTATCGTCTTTGCCAACCCTGCTGCTGCTTGCCAAGAGCTTTGAGGTTTTACTTTCGCTGTACTTGGCAACCATAGATCAGTAGGTAACCCAATACCTTCATTAGAGAGTAAATGGATGTATTGATTCATAGTAGCGAATGACCCTTTCATGGCGATTCCATTGTTCAACAGGTATCTCATGCTCAATCTTGGCTGCACGGATAGATATTTTTTACCTTCAACAAGGAATGCTGAAGTATGGACTCCGGCATTCATTTTGAATCCATCAAAGAGCTGCATATCGTCTTCTAAATATGCCGATATTTCTTGGGCTTCTACTTTATCTTGATTTACAGTAGTAGAAAAATCAGGGGAGTCAGGGTCGGTAAATTGAAGATCAAATGTACCTGGATTAAATTTGTGATTGATTCCGTTAATTCCAAATCTTAAAAAATGATTTGGGTTAGGCAAGTAATCAAAATCTAACTTTAAGGCATAATCACGAATCCCAGAATCGTATTCTAATCTAAATTCTTCATTAAGTGAAGCGTTGCTATATTCTTCACCAAATTTAGAAAGTACATTGAATTTATAATTACTGTAAGTGGCAGTTAGGTTTCCGAATAATTTTGGGGTAATCAAATGATTCCACCTTATTGCTGTAGTTAGGTTTCCCCACCCTAATCCAAATTCTAACGCATCGGCAGGTACATCATTTAGTTCTTTACTATCAAAGTAAAATTTGTCTTTCCCTGTATAAGTACTTATATAAAGTCTATCCTTATCAGAAAATTTATGATTGACTTTAGCATTAAGATCATAGAAGTAATATCCTGTTCCACCTACTTGACCATTTTCTTCAAATCCAGATTGTATAAAAGGTTTAGCTAGTAAATCTATATAGGTTCTTCTTCCGGATATAATGAATGATGTATTTTCAGAAATCGGACCTTCTAAGGTAAGCTTAGAAGCAACTAATCCTATGGCTCCCTCACCATGAAATTCATTTTGATTTCCTTCTTTTAAGTTGATTTCAAGGACTGAAGATAATCTACCTCCATATCTTGCAGGAAATCCACCTTTAATGAGTTTAACATCTTTGATGGCATCTGCATTGAATACTGAGAAAAATCCAAAAAGGTGATTAGCATTATATACTGGTACACCATCTAGAAGTATTAGGTTTTGATCAGGTGAGCCACCTCTAACATAAAGACCACTTGATCCTTCACCTCCTGATTGCACTCCAGGTAATAGTTGTAATGCTTTGATTACATCTACTTCACCTAATAAGGCAGGAATTTTTTTGATCTGTGTAATAGGAACCTCCACGGTGCTCATCTGAGTACGCTCTTCTATACGCCCTTCCGATGCTTTATTTGCAGTGATGACTACTTCGTCTATTTCTACGGATGACGGTAATGGGAAGTTAATAGTAGTATCTTGACTTAATGTAAACGCAGTATTGATGTCAGTATACCCTATAAAGGATGCTCTCAGCCTTACATCACCAATCGGTAACGTAATACTGTAAAATCCATAGGTATTACTTACTGTACCAGAACTACTTTCAAAATCGTAGAGATTGGCGGATATCAACATTTCGTCTGATGATTTGTCAGAGATATATCCTGAGATAGTGTAGGTCTGGGCGGTAAGGTGAGCGCCTACTACACACAAAATTACTAATGAAAGCATCCTGATTAAAAGGTTAGACATAATGGAATATTAATTTTCGGTATACTTAAGGTATGAATAGAACGGTTAGGTAATATATAAATTATTGATGTTTTAGATAATGTTAACGATGTATTAGGATTATATTTTGAGGAAGCTATACTAACATGTAGACGAATTAATATTGCATTTGGTTGGTGGATAATTAATTGTATTTATTTAAAGCCGAAATTCTAAAGTTGGTTTAAAAATATTTCATTAAATCTACTTCTCTAACTTCACCAGCGTACATATCTTCTATAGTTATTTCACCTATACGAAACCTCACTAATCTTAGAGTTGGGAATCCTACTTCGGCCGTCATTTTTCTGATTTGACGATTCTTTCCTTCGACTATGGAGATGGATATCCAAGTGGAAGGGCCGTGTCTGTCATCACGGATTGGCTTTGCTCTGAGTGGTAAGTTAGGTATTCGGTCCATGACATGAGTTTTGCTTGGGCGAGTCATATATAGCTCTTTTTCAACCATGATCTCCACACCATTTCTGAGTTTAGTGAGAGCTTCCTCGGTGATCTCACCATCTACTTGTACATAGTATTCTTTCACTACTTTCTTGCTACGGACAGCTTGGCTCATTTTACCATCTGTCGTAAGTAATAGCAAGCCTTCCGATGGTTTGTCAAGTCTTCCTATAGACATAGTACCATCCGGAAAGTCATGAAGTGATCCTAATAGAAGTTTCTTTTTATTTCCAGCTAAAATAAATTGGCTATGATAGCCCCAAGGCTTAAATATGATAAAATGATGATGTGAATCCACTCTTATTCTTCTTGGTCTGATGTAGACTGAGTATCTCTATGTTTGACCTGTAGGCCATGTAGAAAATTACGTAGAATTTGATCTTTACATTGTCTATACTGTCTTTGCCCGGGCTTTCTAAAAAAAGCATTGATCTCATGCTTACTGACTCTAAGGTCGACTAACTTGAGATATTCTACTATATCCTCATCTGTCAGGGTCAAAGCGATCTTAAGTTTACGTAGTATTAGATTGTTGTTAAGCGTTTTCTCAGGTTTAGGTTGTTCTCCTTCTCGTTTACCTCGATTAAGATTAATAAGTCCATTGAGAAATATGGCTAGATACTTATCATAGATCCCAACATGAGCTTCATCATCTTCCTTCTTGAGCCAGTTACTTATCTCCTCTCTGCTCGCATCGTAATCCGCTAATGCAAAGATTTTCATCATCTTCTTATCATTGAAATCAAAAGCGTATCGTATTCTACGTAATATATCGTTGTTAGTCATGTATGGTATTGTGTATGATAAGTATAACACAAGTATTCGACTGCAAGATACTGTTCTGGCACAAATACTTTAGAATTGAGAGAAAAGAAAGATTTTTATAAGAATAGAATTTCACATAAGAAACTTAAGGATTAGCCTAGACAGCTATAACACTGAAACTTGGGGCATAGCACCTAAAACTTTTGATGTCAGATTTTAGCAAAGAATACATCAAAAAATCTTAATAGTCATAACATGTTTTATAATGAGCTCGCAATACACCTTCTTGAACAAATCCATTGTTTAATGATTTTAATTAACACTAAATTATCAGGACTTATTAATGCTTTTATTCGATTGAGTTAAATTTGATTTTTTTCAAAAACTCTTTCATAAAGCCTTGATTCTGATATCTAGGGAGTATCTCATATTCAATTTAACTTCTATTGTGATCTTTCACCCAGTTCTGAAATCCACAACTACCGATTATTATATTAGACTCTTTTTCGATTATTCATAAGAATCAAACATATTTTTCTTCAAATACAGAATACACTTTCTCCAACGCTTCATCATAAGCTTCAATAGTTTTTGTTTTCTTAAGTTTTTTTATTTCTCTCTTAGCCTGAGGTAGTACTTCTTCGAAATATTCCCAGTAGCTAACCATTTTCCGTATGATAGCCTTGTCACCAGTCAGCTTTTCTTCAAATTGTCGGAACAGCATTGTATGAAAATCACTGAATACATCTATACGTTCTATTGGATATTCTGTGTCATTCTCTTTGATCATACTAGGGAGCCAAGGATCTGCAATCAAACCTCTACCAATCATCCAATGATCTATAGTTGGAAATCGATCTGATATTTTTCTAAATGCTTTGACAGACGTTATATCACCATTGTAATATAACTTATGATCAGTATGCTCCAAACATCGCTCAAAACTATCCCAATCCACACCGCCCACGTACAGTTGTTTGCCGATACGAGCATGAATACCAATATTTTTCAGCGGATACTTGTTGAGCACAGGAAAGGCATCCAATATTTCAGTCGGATCATAATAACCCATACGCATCTTCATTGATATTGTGATATTTGTTTCGCTATGTGCACGATCGAGAATATGATTTATCTTTTCCGGATTAGCGATCAGTCCTGAACCCATACCTCGATTAGTCACCATAGGATATGGACAGCCAAGATTCCAATTGAGTTCTGTGTATCCCAGCGACTGCACATAGTCGATAACAAATAGAAATTCGTCAGCATCGCAGGTCATCACTTGAGGAATTACTACTAAGCCTATATTATGCTTATGCTTCAGATCTCTTTGGTAGACTGGCTTGATCTCCATCTTACCATTGAGCCGGATATAGGGTGCGTAGTAAGTATCTATACCTCCAAAATACTTATGAAAAGCATTACGAAATCTATAATCCGTAAATCCTTGTAGAGGTGAAGAAATGAGAGTATCTGGCATGATTGCAAAGATATGCTATTAGAATTAAAGGGGGTCCTAATGGATGAATCGAATCCATATGTTTGCCTCAATTACTTATTATAGTATCGTTGAATACTTAATAAATGTACTGAAGGGAAGACACTATTTTTCTAATTTTCCGAAAGAAATTAGAAAATTACTGATCTATTCCTCTGAGTATATTTCTGCTAATTACTAGTTTTTGAATTTCACTAGTTCCTTCTCCAATAGTACATAACTTGCTATCTCTGAAAAACTTCTCGACAGGGAAATCTTTAGTATAACCGTACCCACCGTGTATCTGTATCGCATCTGTTGCCGCTTCTACACATACTTCTGATGCCATGTATTTTGCTTTGGCAGCGATGGTAGTCATCTTCATGCCTTTATTTTTGAGATATGCAGCCTTACGAGTAAGAAGTTCTGCAGCTTGGATTCGCACGGCCATATTGGCTAGTTTGAAGCTAATCGCTTGAAATCTTGATATCGGTTGACCGAATTGCTCTCTTTCTTGTGAGTACTTTACTGAAGCTTCGTATGATCCTTTAGCAATACCTAGAGATAATGCGGCTATAGAGATACGTCCACCATCAAGTATTTTCATCGCTTGTTTAAATCCTTCTCCTTCTTTGCCTAATACGTTAGTTGCAGGCACTCTACAGTCATCAAAAATCATTTCCGCAGTCTCTGAGGCTCTCATTCCTAACTTATTTTCTTTCTTTCCTCCACTAAATCCTGGTGTGCCACGCTCCACTACAAATGCCGTGATCCCATTACTATCCATAAGTTCACCAGTACGTGCAAGTACTACAGCTATATCACCTGAGATACCATGTGTGATCCAATTCTTAGCTCCAGTAAGTATAAAGTCATCGCCATCTCGCTTAGCTACACATTGCATACGCATTGCATCCGAACCTGTATTTGCCTCTGTTAAACCCCAAGCTCCAATCCACTCACCAGCGGCGAGTTTAGGTAACCATTTTTTCTTCTGCTCATCATTGCCAAATTGTAAGATATGACCCGTGCAAAGTGAATTATGTGCTGCAACAGATAGTCCTATAGAACTACATACCTTAGTGATTTCTTCTATTATTGTGATATACTCTTGGTAACCCAATCCAGCTCCTCCATATTCCTCAGGTACTAAGACTCCTAAGAAACCTTGCTCACCTAATTTATGCATTACATCTTTTGGAAAATGTTGCGATTCATCCCATTCCATCATTTGAGGTCTGATATGTGCTTCAGCGAATTGTTTTGCGCTTTCAGCGATCATCTCTAGATTTTCTATTTGCTCGGATGTCATCATAGTTAGAAGAATATTTACACAGTTATTTTATAACAAATTTGGAATGCAAAGTAATCACTATTTCAGTTATTCATTGCATGATATACTAACGATTGTTTGTGAAGATTGTTTCAGTGACTTAGTGTCACAATTACAGTATGTGATACGTCGAAAAATCTCCTTGGATTCTTTAGACTTGAAGGTATTAGACAGCAATCCCTAATACCCATACTTCTCCTTCCACTTATCTCTCAGACTAGCTCGGATCTTATCCTCTGCTCCATTGCTTCCTGGTTCGTAGAATATACTGCCAGATAGATTGTCAGGCATATATTCTATATTAACAAAATTGTTAGCGTGGTTATGAGCATATTCATAGTTCTTGCCGTAATTCAGATTTTTCATCAGTTTGGTAGGCGCGTTGCGAAGTGGCAACGGTATCGATAGATTCCCTGTTTTTCTTACTGCAGCTTGAGCCAAATTGATCGCCATATAAGACGCATTACTCTTTGGCGAAGATGCTAGATAAACAGCTGCTTGTGCCATAGGTATTCGACCTTCAGGCATGCCTATATTTCTAACAGCGTCCATGACGGCATTGCATATAAGTAGCGCATTTGGGTTGGCCATACCAATATCTTCTGAGGCTGAGATGAGCATGCGTCTACATATAAACTTTGCATCTTCTCCTCCTTCAATCATGCGTGCTAAGTAGTATACAGCAGCATTGGGATCACTTCCTCGGATAGACTTGATAAATGCTGATGCAATATCATAATGCTGCTCTCCTGCCTTATCGTAGAGCGCCATATTGGCTTGTATGATTTCGCCGACTTTCTTATTATCGATTACCACATCCTCTTCAAGGAAATGATTGGCAACGATCTCTAGTGAATTAAGTAAGCGTCTCGCATCACCACCAGAATATTGCAGCAGTGCATCGTATTGGTTGATTGTGATGCTTTTAGTTCTTAGCTTTGAGTCTTCGATTATCGCTCTATCGATTAATCTTATTAGGTCTTCTTTGTCTAGTGGCTTGAGTACATACACTTGACATCTACTTAGTAGGGCAGAAATTACTTCAAAAGATGGATTCTCTGTGGTAGCACCTATAAGAGTCACTGTGCCCTTCTCTACAGCACCCAATAGCGAGTCTTGTTGCGACTTACTAAATCTATGGATTTCATCTATAAATAAGATTGGATTAGGACTATTGAAAAACCGATTACTTTCCGCTTTGGCAATAGTCTCGCGTACATCCTTGACTCCACTATTGATCGCAGATAATGCATAGTATGGTCGCTTCAGCGTATTCGCTATAATAGAAGCCAGGGTAGTCTTACCCACTCCTGGTGGCCCCCAAAGTATGAATGATGGTATCTGCCCTGACTCTATTACATTACGAAGTACTGCACCTTGTGCCACCAGTTGCTTTTGTCCTACGAATTCATCGAGGTTCTTTGGACGCATACGTTCTGCAAGTGGCGTTGACATAGTTAAGCTATTTTTTGAAGAACAAAATTAACGAATTGAAATCAAGAAGCAATAGTAGATTCTGCAGTTGAATTTATGTCTTTCATTTATATGAATGATATATAATCTTAGAAATATGAAATCAGATTATAAGGCTAAATTGAAAGAAATCATATTGACCCTATGAGATAATGCTAATCTTACTCAAGCTATATCAATGTCCAAATACATGAGTGATCAATTTCAATTCTTTGGTATCAAATCTCCTTTGCATAAGAAATTAATCATAGAGATCAACATCCTGGTACAACCCAATCCTTCTGTCGAATATTAAGATTTTATTGAATTACGTTGGAATAATTCACATCGTGTATGCCACTACATTGCTACAGATCTAATGGGAACGATCAACAAGAAAATGGATGTTAATTGGATCGATTTCTTAGTGTGCCTAGTCATCACAAAATCTCGGTGGGATATTGTCGATTTCTTATCACCTAATCTATTAGGCAATATCTTTTCTGTTATTTTTTTGGCGGTTTAGTACTTATATCTGTTAGGTTGATTTTGCCCATCATTTTTTTACTTCGTATTATAATATTAAACAGTCAAATGTGTTTGCTGCACAGCCCACTTTTTGAATAGATACGTTTTCTATGGAAACACTTTACTATTTCATCTTGCTCCTCTTTACCAAGTAAGACTGTAGTACAGGGTGGAACCCTTCATTAATATCTGCTTCTACAAAGTCAATATTGAATTGAAGACATTTCATCTTGAGGTCGGCAGCAAAAGCTTTTACTTTCTCTTGGTACAGTTCTTTCACTTGATTAGACTGTAATCTTATTTCTTCACTTGATTCCATATCCACGAATAGGTAGGGTCTGTTTTCATATTCAAAATCTATCTCATGTTTCTTATCTAATACATGAAAGAGTATCACTTCGTGCTTAGCAGACTTAAGGTGCTGTAAGGCTGAGAACAAATCTTCTTCATTTTCTCCATTTCCAAACATATCACTAAAGATTATTACCATAGACCTCTTGTGTATACTGTCTGCTATCTCATGAAATGAAGAAGCGGTAGACGTATTCTTCTCAGTCTTAGTATCATTAATTAACTTGTCTAAGTGAGTTAGCATCGTATTGTAATGCTTTGTAGATGATTTCGCTCTAGTGTGTGTATGTACATTGTCTTCAAAAAGGCTAAGACTAAATGCATCTCTTTGTTTACGGAGCAGATTCATAAGAGAGGCTCCTGCTACTGCTGAGAACTGTAACTTATTTATACTATCACTTCCTTTAGGGAAGTACATAGATGATGAAGTATCGATCACAATCTGACATCTTAGGTTCGTTTCCTCTTCGTATCTTTTGACATACATTTTGTCTGTGCGACCATATACCCTCCAATCAACATTCTTGGTAGATTGTCCAGGATTGTATATTCTATGCTCGGCAAACTCTACAGAAAATCCATGAAACGGGCTCTTATGTAAACCTATGATAAACCCTTCCACCACTTGCTTGGCAAGAAGATCAAGATTGTTGAGTTGTCGGAGGTCAAAATTTTCGAAAAACTTCATTTAGTATGTTGAATGTGTTGTGAGTTTAAAGATACTAGGAGTTTTCAGTCATCACTATTCAGCAGCTAGTTTTTCGGTCTTGAATTGATTGTTTTAAATAGCCTAGACTTTTTTAATACACTTTGACTAATTCTAAAACGGAAAAATTGGATTCTTTGGCTGGACCAATTTAGAATAATACAAAAAATGGAGGATTTTTCGGACTACCTGCGAGTCAAACCCTTGTACTTATGCGAGTAGAAGATATAATAGATTGATAAGCTTAGTTCTGACTTACCTCACAAACAACATCTTCCCATTCTCAAGTCCTCCAACATAATTATAGCCTTGAGTATTAAACTCCATCAAACCTACTGCAGTCTTCACTCTATGATCCACTATAAATCTGGCCATGTACCCACGCGCCTTTTTGGCGTTGAATGACACAAATTTTAGTTGTCCATTGCGCTCTTCTCGAAAGTCTATATCTATGATTTTCGCCTTGAGTTTCTTCTGATCTACAGCTTTGAAGTATTCGTTGGAAGCTAGATTGATTATTGTCTCAGATTTCATTTCAACCAAATCTTTATTGAGTTGATTAGAGATTTTGCTTCCCCAAAATTCATAAAGATTATTTCCTTTATTGTTTTCGAGCTTAGTACCCATCTCTAGTCTGTAGGCTTGAATCTTGTCCATGGGCCTCAGTACTCCGTATAATCCACTTAGAATACGAATGTGCTTCTGAGCATATTTTACATTATTTTTATTGGCCGTATCTGCGTCAAACCCCTGGTATACATCACCTCGGAATGCATATAAAGCCGCTGCTGAAAATTCATCAGGATAGTCT
Source organism: Saprospiraceae bacterium UBA1994 (assembly GCA_002335865.1). GTDB lineage: Bacteria > Bacteroidota > Bacteroidia > Chitinophagales > Saprospiraceae > UBA1994. The sequence goes on along the minus strand of DDCY01000009.1, from coordinate 217,623 downwards.
TTTTTAAATTGCGTGTACCTAGTTATATTTACTTGTCCTAGTTTTTCGCTGATATGCATCAATTCGCAAAGATCTTCTAAACTCATTTTCTTGAGTATACGCACGAGTTGCATCGTTTCAGTAGGAAAGGAGTGCTCAGTATGAAGATCAGAATATTTATCTTTCTCGATGTCTAATGATTTGGCAGGAGAGAGGAGTGTTATCATATTTGATGTATTCGTGTATTGGTAATTAATTAATCAGGGCAAAATAACTTTAGTCTTTTATTCTTTCGAAATGAAGTTACTAATAAGACCTCTAAGCCGAGACGTAAAAAGCCCTACTAGATAACTCTAGCAGGGCGTATATTGTTCGTCAAATAAAAAGATTACTCTCCTCCTGGCTTAATTAAACTATTGTCCCCAGCTGGTACACCTTGGCTTTCTTCTGGCTTCAAAACTTTACCTAATACTTTTACTACTTTAGGATCACCAGCCTCGTTAGTCGTGAAAGTTATTTTTTTGCTGAACTTTCCAATTCTGTTAGTCGCGTATCTTACCTCGATTTTGTTTGTTTGACCTGGCATGATTGGTTCTTTCGGCCATACAGGTACTGTACATCCACATGATCCTCTTGCATTTTTGATAACTAGTGGCTCAGTTCCTGTATTTGTGAAGTTAAGGACTCTTAAAGGCTCACTATCTTTTTCAATTACACCGTAATCTACTTCCATCGCTTCAAAGGTCATAATTGGTCCCGATGTTGGAGCAGCTGCGCTTGCTTCTTTTTTCATTTCAAAGGTTGGCGCCGGATCGGTTTGTGCATTCATTGCTACTAATCCAAAAACTATGAAAAGGGCAGAAAGTATTGATTTCTTCATTTTATAATATGTTGTTATTAAATAATTCGCTAGTTGTGCATGTTTCTAAGAATCTAAAATCATTATTAAAGGTAACAATATTTATAACACGAATAGTATTCCAAGATTCCCTTTAGATCGTTAATATGTTGTTAATCTGTATTTAATAAACGTCATTCACTGGTCTATTAAGCAGTTGAAAAATTAATAATATCACAAAAAGCTACAATGTCTGAATACCGAAGTAGTTGACTTAATTGTATGTAATAACTACAATTAGTGGAATAGATATTTGTTGATCTTACCTTTTTTAGACAATCATTTCATTTAATTCTATGATTTAATAAAGAGATCTTCTATCTCATATTATAGAAGTCCTATTAATTTTGATCAAGATTCCTTACCTTTGTGGGACCTTAAAACAACCTATTGACAACTCTTTCTTATTGTAGATGTTATATCAATTTGGGAGTTATCATTCTTTTTAGTCTCCTTGTTAGCATAAACTTTTTCGCTAACTTTCATGATTACTTCTTTCGATTATAATTTGTTAGAGTCGAAGGTGTTCGTGAAAGTTTTGTTAACCATAAAATAGATTCTCATAAATGGCAGATATCAGTACACTTGATCCTAATATATTAAATGCAGTTACAGATTTTGAGCACAATATTATCCATGATTTATGGATATCATTAGTTAGTAGAGAGGCTAGTTTATTAGGTCGAAAAGAAGTGCTTACCGGTAAAGCTAAATTTGGAATATTAGGGGATGGAAAGGAAGTGCCGCAAGTTGCAATGGCGAGAGCATTTCAAAAAGGTGACTGGAGATCAGGCTATTATAGAGATCAGACTTTTGCCTTGGCAACAGAGATTTGTGGTGTAAAGGAGTATTTTGCTCAACTCTATGCTGACTCAGATAACGATACACAGTCCAAAGGGCGTCAAATGAATGCACACTTTGCTTCGCCTACAATCGACAAAAAAGGAAATTGGTTAGATACAACGGAAACCTATAATTCATCCTCTGATGTATCATGTACTGCAGGACAAATGTCTAGAGCATTAGGGATCGCACTAGCTTCCAAGAAGTTGAGGAATTTGGAAGATATGAAATCTGTACTAACTCATACTGGAAACGGTAACGAGATCAGTTGGTGTACTATAGGTGATGCAAGTACAAGTGAAGGCGCATTTTGGGAAACTATTAATGCTGCCGCCGTAATGCAAGTACCCCTACTTACGGTAGTTTGGGATGATGGATATGGTATATCAGTACCAACTGAGCTACAGACAGCAAAGGGGAGTATATCCAAGGCTTTAGAAGGCTTTTTGATGGATGATGAAGGAAATGGCATACGTATGTATACAGTCAAGGGATGGGATTACGCCGCTTGTGTAGCGATATTCGAAAAAGCTGCTGCTAAGATGAGGGTAGATCATGTGCCAGCACTTGTGCATGTGCAGGAACTTACTCAACCGCAAGGTCATTCCACTTCTGGCAGCCATGAAAGATACAAAAGTGCAGATAGGCTAAAGTGGGAAAAAGATCATGACTGTATAGAGTTGATGAGTGCTTGGATGGTAGGTAACAATATTATCTCAGAAGAGAAACTAATCGAAATGAAATTCGATGCCAAGAAGTTCGCTCAAGAAGAAAAACAAGCAGCTTGGGATAACTTTATTAATCCTGTAAATGACATAAAGGTTAGTCTGTTTGAGATATATGAAAGCTTAAGAGGAGCAAGCCCAGAAGTAGATAAAGTAATCAAAGGGTTAGAATCATACCTAGGGCCTCTCTTTCATAATTTGACAGATAGTGCGCGTCATATGCGAAGAGCATTGATTTTATCAGGATTGGAAGTGCCGGCAGAGATAACAAGTTTTATAGATCAATCATACGAAACAGCGCACGATAGATATCATACACATCTATATAGTCATAGTGAAAAAGCAGCAATTGAGATACCTGTCGTACATGCGGAATACTCTGAAGAGAGTAAGAAGATGAATGGGTATGAAATACTCAATACATTTTTTGATATGACTCTTGGAACTAGACCTGAGGTTATTGCCTTTGGTGAAGATGTAGGGCAGATCGGTGATGTCAATCAAGGTTTTGCAGGCTTACAGAGTAAGTACGGTAACGAGAGAGTTTTCGATGCAGGTATTCGTGAGTGGACTATCATGGGTCAAGCCATTGGTACTGCCCAGAGGGGACTTCGACCTATAGCTGAGATTCAGTATTTGGATTATCTCATTTATGGCTTATCCCCACTGATGGATGATTTATGTTCACTGAGGTATAGATCTGGAGGGATACAGCAGTCGCCAGCGATTATTCGGACTAGAGGACATAGACTCGAGGGAATTTGGCATGCAGGATCTCCATTAGGACTAATGGTCAATGCACTAAGAGGAATGTATGTATGTGCTCCTCGTAATATGGTACAGGCTGCTGGTATGTATAATACATTACTTCAGTCAGATGATCCAGCGATAGTTATAGAATGCCTCAATGGTTATAGGCTTAAAGAAGTACTGCCTGATAATCTGTTAGAGTTCACAGTGCCACTAGGTGTACCTGAGATTATGACAGATGGAACGGATATCACTATAGTATCATATGGATCAACACTTCGAGAAGCGCAGAAAGCTGTAGATATGCTTGAAGATGCAGATATCTCAGTAGAGCTTATAGATGCACAGACATTGTTGCCATTTGATTTAGAGGGTATGATCGTAAATTCGTTACAGAAGACTAATCGTATTCTGTTTGTAGATGAAGACATTCCTGGAGGAGCTACAGCTTACATGATGCAACAAGTTTTAGAGGAGCAGGGCGGTTACAAGTACTTGGACTCTAAGCCTCAGACACTATCAGCAAAGGAACACCGTACTCCATTTGGATCAGACGGTGATTACTTTACTAAACCACATGCGATAGATGTGTATGAGAAAGTATATGCTATGATGAAAGAGTCCCAACCAGATATCTATTTGTAAGGTTTTTAACAACAAATTATCGTAGTCAATAATATATCATTGAAGTAAAATATTACATTTACAAAGTTAACAATTTGTGAATCCTCTGTGAACGAGAAATTAGTAATCATTCCTACCTACAATGAGATTGAAAACATCAATCTCATCATTCCAGCTGTCTTGGAGCTAGAGACGAATTTTCACGTATTGATTGTAGATGATAATAGTCCAGATGGTACGGCTGAAGAAGTAAAGAATTGGCAGTTAAAACATCCTAATAAGGTTTATATGTTGCAGAGGAAAGGCAAACTTGGCCTAGGTACTGCGTATATCGCTGGATTCAAATTTGCATTGGACAAAGGGTATGAATACATATTCGAAATGGATGCGGATTTCTCACATAATCCTAAAGATCTGCTAAGATTATTTAAGGCTTGTCAAGAAGGTGCAGATCTCTCAATAGGTTCACGTTATGTCAAAGGTGGAGGGCTTGAAAACTGGCCTCTAGATCGTAAGCTATTATCCTTCGGTGCATCTATATATGTTCGTTTCATCACATGGATGATGATCAAGGATCCGACTGCAGGTTTTGTCTGTTATACTAATAAGGTGTTGTCTACCTTTGATCTAAATAAAATTAGATTTATAGGTTACGCGTTCCAGATCGAAATGAAATATTCGGCTTGGAAGAATGGGTTTAAGCTAGTAGAATTGCCGATTATTTTCAAAGATAGAGAGCTCGGTCATTCCAAGATGAACTCCAATATCGTATCTGAAGCGATGAAAGGGGTAATCAGTATGCGCTGGTTAGGTATGAAAGGGTATTATAAAGCCTAACTGTTTGAAGTTTTAACCAGAAATAATTTTCAAAAAAAACACTATCGAATTAATAAAACTCTAGGGTATAGTCATCGTACTTTACCGAGTCCACCGTAATGTATGTTCGAGCCAGTCTCGATTTGGTAATAATGTTGCTTACTTAGACCAGGCATTCAGATTAATCATGAATTTTAATTATCTGTATTAGCGTCAAGAAGAACGTTATTGATATACAGGTTTTTAATTACGACCAAGGTTAGAGCTCATGTATTGATTTAAATTTAAATATTTTCTCTTCCGGTTTTAAGCATATTCTGAATATTAGTATCATACTCTTTGCTAAGATACTATTGTTCTGTCTATGGTTTTTTCATCCCTTGATACAAGGAGATTTTAATTATATAAGATTCTAATTATTTACCACTTATCTCCATTATTTATCATTATTAATTTAATATGGGGATGAATTCCCACTCATTAATTCAAGAGAAAAGTATCCATATTGTTTCTTTTTATAAAGACCTACTACCATTATCAAAATATTTTATTGAGGCCTTATATTTTATTTTATATATATTATTATTATTTAATGTGAGTAATTTTTTTTTATTAATCAATTTATAATTCTCTATTTAAGTATTTTATATATTACTATTTAATTAAATATAATATTATATATTTGTTTTAGCTTGATAAATGAAATGAGCTTGTAGAATTTTTGAAACGCTGTATTATCGAATAAGGGTAGTATTTATAAGCAAATTATTTATAATGTGTAAGTGATTTGTTTATACTTTAAAACATATGTTATTTTTTTTAATGTTTTATAAAAGTTTTGTGGGAAATAGTGGGAAAATGTAGAATTCGTGTCTATATTTGATTTATCAACCGCAAACAATGACACCCAAATTAAATTACCATGGTGAATACTCTTGCAAACTAGATGCAAAGGGGAGATTGAAGCTACCAGCTGGGCTGGTGGAGCAACTAGGGGGTATGCCAATGGAAATTATTATGAATCGTGGTGTGGAAGATTGTCTGCGAATTTTCTCAAGTAACGCTTGGGAACAAAAGACGAAAGAATTAATAAACCGACTCAATCCTAACAATAGCAAGCATAGAACGCTAGCTCGTTACATTAATAGGGGAGTTACTAAGTTGAGCGTTGACTCAAATGGCAGAATTTTGATACCGAAGACTCTTATGAAGTTTGCAGGTTTAGAAAGGGAAGTTATAGTTAGCGGCAATCTAAGTGAAATTGAAATCTGGTCCAAAGATCGTTATGAAAACGGCCTTGAGTGGGATCAAGAAGTATATTCAAGTTTACTAGATGAGGTACTTGGTGATGATGATACTATTTCGGATGGGTTAGAGCAGCTCTTACGCTAATGCAAGAATATCATATTCCTGTATTATTAGAAGAGAGTCTCGCAGGGCTTGGTATTGTATCTCACGGAACTTATGTCGATGTGACATTTGGCGCTGGTGGACATTCCAAATCAATTTTAAATAAACTTGATGCTAAAGGGCATCTGTATGGTTTTGATCAAGATGAAGATGCTGTAGCTAACATTGAAGCTTCGGATCAGTTTACTTTCATCGCTTCTAACTTTAAGTATCTCGATAGATTTATGAGGTATTATGATAAGTTGGGTAAAGTGGATGGTGTGTTAGCTGACTTGGGTGTGTCATCTCATCAGTTTGATATCCCTGAAAGAGGGTTTTCTTACCGATTTGATGCAAAGTTAGACATGCGTATGGATGTTGCTCAAGAGTTTTCGGCTCTAGATTTATTGGCAACGTATAATGAGCAGCAATGGGTAGGTATTTTAAGTGAATACGGAGAAGTGCGTAATTCTAAAACTTTAGCTAGGGCTTTAGTTCGGAATAGGCATAAGATCAAAACAACATTTGAATTAAATGAATTGCTCTCAGAAATGAGAATAGGCCCTGAGTATAAATATTTTGCTAAGGTCTATCAGGCAATACGTATAGAAGTAAATGATGAAATCGGTGTACTTCAGGAAATGTTGAGTGCAGCATTGGAGGTACTGAGGCCAGGCGGCTGGTTGTCTGTAATAAGTTACCACTCACTAGAGGATCGCCAAGTAAAGAATTTTATGAAGAGCGGAAATTTTGAAGGAGAGTTAGTTCAAGATGATTTTGGTAGAGTAGAGCTTGCGTTCAAAGTGAAGACGAAGAAGCCGATCTTACCAAGTAAAGAAGAAGTGGTGAGGAATACAAGATCCAAAAGTGCAAAATTAAGAGTTGCGCAAAAGTTGTAGCTCTTAGATATAAATTGAAATAAAAACAATGAGTAGCGGAAAGAGTGGAAGTGTTTATAAGACTATTGCTTACACTTAATCTTAAACTTAATTAGCTATATAGATGTCAGAGATCCTTAATAAGAAAACTACACTTTATCGATTTAAGGGAATCGAATGGATATTTATGAATTTGCCGTTTGTGTGCTACCTAGCATTATTGGGAATTGTGTATATATATAATGTACATAATACTGAAAAAAATCTCAGGAGAATCGAGGCTCTAGAGAAGGTAGTAAAAAATACAGAATCGCAATATATGAACCTCAAACAAGAGGTTATGTATGGTAGCACACAATCGCAAATGCAAGACAAAGTAGCTAGTATGGATTTAAAATATACTGGTCAACTACCTAAGAAAATTAAAGTGGACAAAAGAAAAAAGTCTACTAAGAAATAAATAAGGTAGTGGTCTATATGAGACTACTGATGAAAAAGAAGAGTGAATTACTTGTTAGGTTATATATGGTTGTCGGTGCTTTTGCGCTGGTTGCAGTCCTGATATTCTACAGAGTAGTCAAGGTAAATGTCTTTGAAGGAGATAAGTGGAGAGAAAAAGGTAATGTACACGTGAAATGGAGGCCAATAGAGGCTGACAGAGGTGATATATACGCGATGGATGGAAGTCCTTTGGCTACATCGCAACCGTTCTTTGAAATACGAATGGATTTACAAGTCTTGAAAGACAAACTATTTAAGAGTAAAGTAGATTCGCTTGCTTACAGATTGAATAAAATGTTTCCAGCGGGAAAAACTAAATTTCAATGGAAGTCATTTTTGCAAACTCAGCGAAGTAAAGGAAATAAGTATTGTCTAATTGCAAAAGATCTGACAATCGCCCAGAAAGAAACTGTTGTAGGTTTTCCTGTGCTTAGAAATAGTAAGTATAAGGGTGGGGCTATAGTCGATAGATACTTTAAAAGAAGAAAGCCTTTCCGCGAACTAGCAAGTAGAACAATAGGAGTAGATCGTGAAAACGCTGATAAGATAGGCTTGGAGGGCTATTTTGATAAATTTCTAAAAGGGGCTAATGAGAAGAGGCTCATGAAATTTATTCCTCCAGATTGGATTCCTGTCTACGATCCGTCAGAGTTTGAACCACAAAGTGGGGATGATATATATACGACTATAGATATAGATATTCAAGATATTGCTCATACTGAACTTGAGGCTGCATTAGTAAAGTATGAAGCGGAGGCAGGAACAGTGGTAGTAATGGAAGTAGCTACAGGAGCAATCCGAGCTATCTCTAATCTGTCTGCAGATGGTAAAGGCAACTATAGAGAATTTTACAATCATGCAATTGGAAGATTAAGTGAGCCGGGATCTACTTTTAAACTGGCAACTGTATTGGCGCTAATGGATGATAACTATGCACAGTTAGATAGTAAAGTGGATTTTAATAAGGGTAAAATGAAATTCTATGATCAAACTATGTATGATAGTGAATGGCATGGGATAGAAACTGCAGATTTGCGCAAAGCTTTTGAAATTTCAAGTAATGTAGGAATTGCTAACCTAGCTAATCAACATTATAATAAAGCTGGTGGGAATACTAATTTTATAAGGGCACTAAAAAGATTTGGATTATTGGATCCAACAGGAATCGAATTAATAGGGGAGAAGCATCCGTATGTTAAAGATCCTGTCAAGGATAAAAAGGAGTGGTTTGGTACTACAATTCCATGGATGGCTCATGGGTATGAGCTTATGTTTACGCCACTACAGATTTTAAATTTGTACAGTACAGTTGCTAATGATGGTAAGATGATGAAGCCATACTTAGTCTCTAAGATAAAGCAAGGTGATAAATTGATTAAAGATTTTCCACCTAGAGTAATAAGTGAAAAAATAGCATCTTCTAATGCAATACAAGGTGCGCAAAATCTACTCGAAGGAGTAGTGATAAGAGGGACAGGTAGAAAATTGCGATCGGAATATTTTGGTTTTGCAGGAAAGACTGGTACGACACGTATCAATTATGCCAAAAAAGAAGAGGAAAAGAAATACAATGCCTCATTCGCAGGGTATTTTCCAGCAAAGAATCCCAAGTATTCGATGATGGTAGTGGTCTATACTCCTCATGGAAAATATTACGGTGGTTCGGTAGCGGGTCCAGTCTTTCGAAATGTTGTTGAAAAAGTACATAACTTGAAACTAGATCTTAACAAAGCGATCAATCAGGGCTTCCAGTTAGTTGCTGCAGCTAATCTTCCAAAGAGAAGAATAGGATACAAGAAAGATTTTGAAAAAGTATTTGAATATGTAGGTATTGAATATAAAAATAAATCAAAATCTAATTGGGTGGCAGTAGATCCATTTGACAATAAAATGCTTATCGATAAGAAAAGTATTATAAAATCAGAAGTTCCTGATGTGAGGGGGATGGGTGCAAGAGATGCAGTTTATGTGTTAGAAAGTCTTGGACTATTAGTGGAGCTAGAAGGTGAAGGACAAGTAAGGAGGCAATCAATCAATCCAGGAGCAAATGCGACTGAGCAAAAAATAAAAATCTATTTGGATTAAGAATAAATTAATAATTGATTAATTAATAATTGTTGATTCTAATTAGATGTTGAAAAAAGTAAATAAAAAGTTATTTGAAATAATTCCAGATGATATTCGGATTAATATCGATCATCGTGAGCTGGAAGTAGTACAGATAGAGATAGATAGTAGAAGGGTAAGTACTCATACACTATTTATAGCCATCAAAGGTCATCAAGTAGATGGTCACAATTATATAGCTAATGCAATAAAAGCAGGAGCCACCGTGATCGTATACAATGAAAAGATCGATGTACAGTTAGAGGAAGGGGTAGTTTTTATTCCTGTCTCGGATACTTCTAAGTATGCTGGACTCATAGCGCATAAGTTCTATGATGAGCCATCTTATGATACTCAGCTTATTGGTGTGACAGGTACTAATGGAAAAACAAGTGTAGTAACACTTCTTTATCAAGCAATGACAGAGATGGGTTATAAAGTAGGATTGATTTCTACTGTCCAGAATAGGATAGGAGATGTAATTATCAATGCTACACATACTACACCTGATGCCATTAATCTGAATAGACTCTTAGCCGGTATGGTAGAGAATTGCTGCGACTATGTATTCATGGAAGTAAGTTCACACGCTATCGATCAGCAAAGAATATCAGGGCTAAAATTTAGAGTGGCAGCATTCACTAATATTAGTCATGATCACCTAGATTATCATGATACTTTTAAAGAATATATTTGGACGAAGAAAAAGTTTTTCGACTATTTAGATGAGGAAGCTATAGCTATTTCCAACATTGATGATAAGAGAGGCGAGGTTATGTTACAAAACACCTCAGCTAAAGTAAAGACGCTTGCATTAAGAAGTTCAGCCGATTACAAAGCCAAGATAATCACAGATTCCATTGAGGGGTTGCATATGATTATAGATAGACACGAAGTTTACTTTCAACTGTCTGGCCGATTCAATGCTTACAATTTATCGACTGTATATGCGATTCTTAAGGAGAGCGGCTTACCATCAGATGAGATATTACCTGTACTGAGCCAATTAAAAGGTGCTGAAGGTAGATTTGAAAAGATTATCCATCCGATCACTAAGACTTGTGCCATAGTAGACTATGCTCATACTCCTGATGCGTTAGATAATGTATTGCAGACTATTCTGCAGACAAAATATGATAATCAGAATATCATAACAGTCATAGGCTGCGGTGGTGACAGAGATAAAGCAAAGAGACCTAAGATGGCTCAGATAGCAGCATCACTTTCTAGTAGAGTAGTGCTTACTAGTGATAATCCAAGATCAGAGGATCCTGAAAAGATTCTCGATGATATGGAAGCGGGATTAAAAAATAAAAATGCAGATCATGTATTGCGCATGGTAGATAGGAAGCAAGCTATCAAGACAGCTATAGCGCTGTCAAGAGATAGAGACATAATATTAGTAGCTGGTAAAGGCCACGAAAAGTATCAAGATATCAAGGGAGAAAAGTTTCTCTTCGATGATAAAGAAATTATAATAAATGAATTTAATCGGACTTAGAAATAAGATCGATGTATAAGAAATAATTAAATTATTAATAAGTCATTGATCGATTAGTAATTTAATAAAGATTTAGGTTCTATTATCATTCTCAGGTTGGTTTTAACAGTTGCAGTAGGGTTACTACTGGAAAAAGTTCTGGAGTCCTACTGCACTGTTAAATATTTCTCTTCACACTGGTAATGTGGAGTATAAATAAGTTAAAAGTGAATGAGTAGAATTAATACTTTACAACTCTCAAGGTTCTATGTTAAGAGATGCAAGGATTGTGCCAAAGGTCAATTGATTAAATTTTGATTTACGGTTAATTACATTTTTAAGTGATCCATCCAATCTTGGCTAGTGTCATGTTGGTTTTGGAATTTGAATTTTTCAATTTTTTGAAATTTTCTTTTGAAAAAAGATTGAGATGTTATATCACATATTTGAATATTTAGAAAAACATTATCATGTTGGAGGCGCAGGCCTCTTTCAATATATATCTTTTAGAGCCGGAGCGGCGATTATCACTTCATTATTGATATCGCTTTTATTCGGAAATAGGATAATACGTTCTTTGAAACGATTGCAAGTAGGAGAGACAGTTAGAGAGTTAGGTCTCGATGGTCAAAAAGAGAAAGAGGGAACACCAACAATGGGTGGTTTTATTATTCTTTTAGCGACCTGGGTACCTTGTTTACTGTTTGCTCGGTTAGATAATATATATATCATCTTGATGCTAGTGACTACATTATGGATGACGGCCATAGGATTTGCAGATGATTATATCAAAGTCTTTAAGAAAGACAAAAATGGACTCGCAGGTAAATTTAAAATATTTGGCCAGGTGGTCTTAGGCGTAGTTGTAGCTATAGTAATGTTATATCATAGTGACGTTGTCATCAGAATGCCTATCGAAGACGCGATTGCTGGTGGATACGAAGTTATGGATGAGTTTACTACTGAGGTTACGACAATAGGCCAAGCTAAAGAGATGGTAAATATGGCTTATGTAAAGTCGACATTGACTAACATACCATTTTTCAAAGGGAATAATTTTGAATATTCTTCATTGTTAGGATTCTTAGGAGATAATGGTAAACATCTAATCTGGATTGTATTTTTGCCGATTGTGATATTTATAATTACTGCTGTGTCTAATGCCGCGAATCTTACTGATGGTATTGATGGATTAGCTACTGGAGTATCTGCTATCATAGGTGCAACTTTAGGGATACTAGCTTATGTATCTGGTAATACTATTATTGCAGACTATCTTAATATATTATATATACCACACTCTGGAGAGCTAGTAATATTTGCTGCTTGTTTTGTCGGAGGCTGTGTAGGATTTCTTTGGTTTAATAGTTATCCGGCTAAAGTCTTTATGGGTGATACTGGTAGTCTAACTATTGGAGCGATTATCGCCACAATGGCAATCCTATTAAGAAAAGAATTTTTAATCCCAATACTCTGTGGAATATTCGTAGTTGAGAATATTTCAGTTGTATTACAAGTAGGATACTTTAAATATACAAGAAAAAAATACGGTGAAGGTCGAAGGATATTCAAAATGGCACCGTTGCATCACCACTTCCAAAAACGGGGAATGCACGAAGCTAGAATAGTCATAAGATTTTGGATCGTAGGAATAATATTAGCTGTATTAACAATGATCACTTTGAAGGTGAGATAGGAAATTATAAATTATCAATTATAAAATTATTGATTCCAGCGTAATGTATACGTCATATATGAATTAATAATCAATCAATAAATGAATTAATAATGATTGTCATAATTGGAGCTGGCGAAAGTGGAATAGGTGCAGCACTACTTGCAAAGAAACTAGATCAACCAGTATATGTAACTGATGTTGGAGTGATCAAAGAAAAGTATAAAGAAGAATTAATTAGTAATAAGATCGACTTTGAAGAAAGCGGTCATGATTTTGACAGATTAAAAAATGCTAAGCTAGCAATAGTTAGTCCTGGTATTCCCGATGGAGCAAATCCAATAAAGGTTTTGATGGAAGCTGGAGTAGAGATTATATCTGAGATAGAGTATGGGTATCGTAATACTGATGCGACTATCGTAGCGATCACAGGAAGTAATGGTAAGACTACTACTACTGGACTAATATATCATATCCTCAGAGATGCTGAATATGATGTTGCCATTGGAGGAAACTATGGTATAGCTATGTGCAGAGTATTGGCTTCTAGACAACCAGAATATTTTGTCTTAGAGCTAAGTAGTTTTCAGTTAGAAAAGGTAAATACTTTTAGAGCTGATATTGCCATCATACTTAATGTCACTCCGGATCACTTGGATAGATATGAGTATAACATGGATCTCTATGTAAAAGCAAAAATGAATATTGTCAATAATCAAACAATTGAAAATATGATCATCTATAATGGTGATGACAGATATATCCAGAGTAATCTGGATAAACGAAATCTCCCTTCGACAAGGAGAATTTCACTTTCGACTAAGGACTACAATTCTGGGTTGGTGTCTACAGATACCAACCTAGTTTTCCAAACTCAGTTGAAAGGTGTTCATAATCTTTTTAATGCAAGCTGTGCAATAGCTGCCTGCAGAGGAATCGGATTATCTGAAATACAAATCGCCTTTGGGCTTGCGACATTTACAAACATGGCGCACCGTATGGAGTCGATAGCTGTAATCAAAGGAGTACAGTATATTAATGATAGTAAAGCGACTAATGTGGACGCAGTTTTTTATGCACTTGATGCGATGACTACACCAGTAATCTGGATTGCAGGAGGTATAGACAAAGGCAACGACTACACTCAAATCGATCAACTTGTCAAGAAAAAGGTGAAAGCGCTTATTTGTATGACAGCATATCCAGAGCCATTAACTACAGCTTTTGGAGGTGTAATAGAGGAGATCTTGATAACAGAAAATGTCGACGAAGCGATTAGAGTTGCAGCTCATTATGCAGAGGATGGAGATACAGTATTATTATCTCCAGCATGTGCAAGCTTCGATCTATTCAATAACTATATGGATAGAGGAGAACGATTTAGAGATGCTGCGTTACGTTTGTTGGTCGAGCAAAATTAAGACATGAACTATGTCCTTTAGAATATTTATAATGACATATGTTAAGAGGCATAAATAATAAAAATGAAAAGTAGAATAATTAAGCAGATTCTACAAAGTATAACGGTTATCTAGTAATTAAGGAGATTAGATAACTTATAATAAGAAGACAGACTAGACAATCGATTACTGTGATTATTTCATAGTAAAACTTAGGCGTATGCTTGTGTGATTGGATAGTATTTTAAGAAAACTACAAACTAAGCCCATTGTCAGGAATAACGACAATTCATGAAAATCTTAAAGGCGACAAAGCCATTTGGCTGATCGTTGCCCTTTTGAGTCTAGCATCTTTGTTGGCTGTGTATAGTGCAACAGGTAGTATGGCATATAAGATGCGTGGGGGTGATACGGAGTATTACCTATTCCAGCAGGCTTTCTTTCTGCTAGCAGGTATGGGGGCTATGTATGGGGCATATAGATTAGATTATATGCAATATTCAAAGTTCGCTCCATTGCTACTCTTAGTTGCAGGATTAGCTTTATTGTGGACTTTAGGATTCGGTACAGAGGTAAATGAAGCCAAGAGGTGGATCGCTCTTCCTTGGATTGACAAAACAATACAAACTTCAGATTTTGCTAAGCCAGTACTAATTATTTGGGTCGCTAGAGCACTAGCGGTGAAGCAAGATTATATCAAAGATTTTAAACAAGCATTTCTTCCTATTATAATGCCTGTGGTAATAATTTGCTTTTTGATTGCTCCAGAAGATTTGTCGACAGCCGCATTACTTTTTGTGACATGTCTGTTAATGATGTTTATAGGTAGGATATCATTTAAGTTTGTCTTTCTATTAATTATTACGGGAATTATTGGTCTAAGTATTTTAGTAATGATTGGATCGGTATTTCCTGATCTAGTAAGAGTAGATACATGGATCAGTCGTATCAATGATTTTATGTACAATACTGATGGTGGATATCAACTTCAGCAATCTAAGATAGCCATTGCAAGTGGGGAGATAACAGGTGTCGGACCAGGAAATAGTATGCAGAGAAATTTCTTGCCATTTGCTTATGCAGATTTTATATATGCTATCATAGTCGAAGAATATGGCCTTATAGGAGGATTTACGATACTCGGTTTATACTCATGGTTACTCTTTAGATGTACACGAATAGTAACTAGGTGCCCAAAAACATTTGGAGCTATACTGGCTATGGGTTTGTGTTTAAATATAGTAATACAGGCATTCGCCAATATAGCGGTATCAGTGCAACTGGTTCCGGCGACAGGATTGACACTTCCATTAGTAAGTATGGGTGGTACTTCCATATTATTTACCTGCATTTCTCTGGGTATTATCCTGAGTGTAAGCAGATATGTAGAGGAGGCACAATACAAGCAAGCTACCATAGAAAAGATGGAAAATGCGAGTATTAATTAGTGGAGGAGGAACAGGTGGACACGTCTACCCAGCGATAGCGTTAGCCAATGCGATTAAGGATAAAGATCCTTCTGCGGAAATATTATTCGTAGGTGCGCAAGGAAAACTTGAAATGAAAAAAGTCCCTGCAGCAGGATATTTTATAATAGGACTTTGGATTAGTGGTTTTCAGAGAAAATTGAGTATTAGAAATTTATTATTTCCATTTAAACTCGCTTCTAGTCTGTATAGAGGACGAAAAATAATAATGGACTATAAGCCAGATGTGGTTGTAGGTGTAGGAGGATATGCAAGCGGACCGATATTACAGGTAGCTAGTATGATGAAGATCCCTACTTTAATTCAAGAACAAAATTCTTATCCAGGTATTACGAATAAAATACTTGCTAAGAAAGTGAATAAAATTTGTGTTGCGTATGATGGAATGGACCGATTTTTTCCATCTGAAAAAATAATTTTCACAGGTAATCCTGTAAGGAGAGATTTATATGATATACAAATTAATAGAGAAGAAGCAAAGGCTTCTTTTGGTATCGACAACGATCATAAAACGGTTTTAATTTTTGGTGGGAGCCTAGGAGCAAGACGTATCAATGAATCAGTTGAAGGTGCTTTTGACATGATTAAAAGGCATTCGGAGATCAACTATATTTGGCAGGTTGGTAAAATGTATTTCGATGAATATTCTTGCGGTGTGGTAGCCGCATTGCCGAATATAACAGTGCTTCCATTTATTGAGAGAATGGACTATGCATACGCTGCGGCTGACGCAGTCGTATGCCGAGCTGGTGCACTAACGATCTCCGAGATTGCCCTTATTAATAAACCTGCAGTACTCATACCGAGTCCTCATGTTGCTGAAGACCATCAAACGAAAAATGCGATGGCATTAGTCAATAATGAAGCCGCTCTAATGGTACCTAATGCAGAAGCAAAAGAAAAAATGATTCCAACGATATTGGAATTGTTGAGTGATGAAAAGTTGCAACAATATTTAGTATGCAATTTGAAGAAGATGGGTAGACCCGATGCGACGAGTGAAATTGTAGAGGAGATATTTAAATTGGTTAAGTAACAATTATTAATTGAGAGCGTATTGCACTTGAATTAATAATTAAAGAAATCAATTAATGAATAATAAGAATATGGAAAATAGTGAAGTTGATCTTGAGAAAGTAAAACGCATTTTTTTCATTGGAATAGGTGGAATAGGGATGTCAGCGTTAGCTAGATACTTTCATCAAAGTGGATTGATCGTAACCGGTTATGATAAAACAGAAACAGTACTCACTAAAAAGTTAGTTGAGGAAGGAATAAGGATCTCTTATGTAGATCAAATTGAAATATTAGATAAAGCCGCGGACCTAGTAGTATATACGCCAGCGATACCTAAAGACCATTTAGGTTTGAATTGGTATCAGGAAAATTTATTTCCTGTGTTTAAGAGAGCAGAAATACTTGGAATGATTAGTCATTATAAAAAGTCGATTTGTATCGCTGGGACACATGGTAAAACATCTACAAGCTCAATGGTTACATATATTCTTAGAGAATGTGGTGTGACTGCTTCAGCTTTTATAGGAGGTATACCAACAGATTATGGAACTAATTTCCTTTATGGAGAGAGTGATTGGGTTGTGATGGAGGCGGATGAATATGATCGATCATTTTGGAGTTTGTCTCCGAATATTGCATCGATAGCGTCTATGGACGCTGATCATCTTGATGTCTACGGATCTCATGATGTGATGAAAGAGGGTTTTGAAGGATTTATTCGAAAGATCAATGAAGATGGAGTTTTATTCATAATGGATCCTCTTCAAAAGGAATTATCTAAAGGACTCAAAAGTGAGTTAAATAAGAAGAATATAAGAATAAAATCGCTGGGAATCGATAGTGGAGAAATACAAGCGCAAGAAGTAAGAGTAAAAGGTGGACAGTATGTTTTTGATTATGTATCACAACGATATACCATTACTGATTTCGCTATGAAGATGCCAGGAAAGCATAATGTCGAAAATGCACTAGTTGCCATTTCGATAGCTCTAGAGAGAGGTTGTGATCCAAATGATATAAGAAAAGCGATAGGAAGTTTTTCTGGAGTTAAAAGAAGGTTTGAAATATTTTGTCAGACTAAAGATTTAGTGATGATCGATGATTATGCACATCATCCTACGGAGCTTAGAATGGCAATCGATGCAGCTAGAAATTTATATCCAGGCAAAAAGTTGACTGGAATTTTTCAACCTCATCTATTCAGTAGGACTCAAGACTTTTATAAGGAATTTGCTGAGGTGCTAGACGAATTAGATGAATGTATTTTAATTCCTGTATATCCAGCTAGAGAGCTTTCTATAAAGGGGATAAGTAGCGAGACTATATATGATGAATTGAAAATACAGAATAAATATTTAGTTGATAAAAATAAAGTGTTAGATCACATTAAATCTAGTGAAACAGAAGTACTTATAGTGTTAGGAGCTGGAGACATAGATGCTTTGCCGGCTAAATTGAAAGAGTTGATGAAGAAATAATTTTTCATTCATACTAAAAATAAGAAATATAGAAATAAATGGAAAGAGCTAAAAAAATAAGATCATTTGACAATTGGAAAGCTACCGTGGTATGGTTAGTAACAGTATTGTCGATTATGATTATACTTTTTCTAGCTATTGAAAGTAAGTCTATGATGGCACTCAAGGCAGTGCAAGTAAATATTTTAGAAGTACCTAATCAGAAAGCCATAATAAGTGAGAATATCATTCTTGAGAAGCTTAATAAATATCTAGGATTTGATGTAGAATCTGCTAATATTCAAGATCTCAACCTAGTAGAAATAGAGCATTTTATAAAAACAGATGATCGTATCAAAAGTGTAGAAGTATTTTTAGATGGAGGAGAGAAAGTTCATATAGAAATTGTTCAGCGAAAGCCATTAATTAGAGTAATGACGAATAATGTAAATTACTATATAGACGAAGAAGGAAAACAAATAGGAAAGATTCACGGAAGAGCGATAAGAGTTCCAATAGTAACTGGAGAACTATCGGCTTATAACGAATTGTTTCTTACCGAAGAATATGACGGGACGCTTAAAGAAGTATTTGAATTAGCTCTCATGCTAAGAGATGATAAGTTTTTGAGTGCATTGATAGAGCAAATTCATGTCAATGAACTTTATGAAATGGTTTTGATACCTAAGTTAGGAGATGAAGATTTAGTGTTTGGAAATATTGAAAACGCGAGTGAGAAATTAAATAATATAAAAGACTTCTACGTGCATGGTATGCCGAAGTCAGGATGGAATAAGTTTCACACTTTAACATTCAAGTATAAAGGAAAAGATGGCGAAGGAATATTATTTGCAGAAAAGTAGACAAGACGATTATGATAGTGGATGAAGTTGAAATGACTACAAACGTCCATTATATTATTAATATAGAAGTAAAAAGATTGAATTTTTATAGGAACAATTTAATAAACGACACTTACACTTATAAGGAAATTATTGCCAATCACGACCAGTGTGAAAGCACTTTAAAAAATAAAAAAATAAGATTATGAACGACAAGACTCAACCCCCTAAAAATCTAGCAGTAGCTCTGGATATCGGAACTACGAAAGTAGTAGCGCTTGCAGGATATGTCAATGAGTATGAGAAGATTGAGGTTCTTGGTATAGGTACAGTAAAGTCAGAAGGTGTTACTCGAGGAGTAGTATCTAATATTGATAGAACAGTACGTGCTATTAAGGAATCCATAGAGATGGCGGAACAGGCAGCTCAATGCAAATTCGTAAAGGTACATGTAGGTATCGCAGGGCAGCATATTAAATCTATTCATCACCACGGTCTCTTAGTAAGACATGATCACAATTCTGAGATCAGTGAAGATGACGTAAACAAATTGATCAAGGACATGTACAAATTAGTACTACCTCCTGGAGATAAGATATTGCATGTAATTCCACAAGAATATACTGTAGATAATGAGCAAGATATAGTTGATCCTATTGGTATGTCTGGTATAAGATTGGAAGCTAATTTTCATATCATCACAGGACAGATTTCAGCATCTCGAAATATATTAAAATGCGTAGAGAAAGCAGACTTAGATGTAGCGGATATAACGTTAGAGCCAATAGCATCTGCATCGTCTGTACTGAGTGATGAGGAGAAAGAAGCAGGAGTAGCATTAGTCGATATAGGTGGTGGTACTACTGACATCACTATTTTTAAAGATGGAATCATCAGGCATACAGCAGTAATACCATTCGGTGGCAATGTTGTGACATCAGATATCCGTGAGGGATGTATTGTGATGAATGAACAAGCTGAAAAATTAAAAGTGAAGTTTGGGTCAGCGATGGCTAGTGAAGTATTTGATAACAGAATCATTACTATTCCTGGATTTAAAGGGAGAGACCCTAAAGAGATATCAGAGAAAAATTTAGCACGTATTATAGAGGCTAGGGTAGAGGAAGTATTTGATTATGTACTATGGGAGATTCGTAGATCGGGATATGAAAACAAATTGATAGCAGGTATTGTACTTACCGGTGGTGGATCGCTTTTGAGGCACATCGATTTATTGTCGGAGTATCATACGGGTATGCATACTAGAGTAGGAAAGCCAGTTGAGCATTTAGCCCACGGTTATTCGGCACAACTTGATAGTCCAGTATATGCGACTTCAGTAGGTCTACTCAAAAATGCTCTTGATAATCTTAGCCTCAATTATGATGAGCTCATGGCGGAGGAGAATAGAATGATCGAAGAAGAAAGGTCAGCAGTATATGAAGCGACGAGACAAGCTTCTGTTTCTGAGTTACCTAATAAGAAAGAAGTTGATTATAGTATGAAGAAGGAAGGGAATGGATTGTTCAACAAAATGTTCTCTCTCACTAAGGAATTTTTTGAAGCTTCTCCAGATTCAGAATTCTAGTTCGATGACCAATTCAATCTTTATTAAAACAAAATAAGTAATCACTCAAAATTTTTAAATCATGTTATTCGATATACCTAAAAATAAGACATCAATCATCAAAGTAATAGGTGTCGGTGGTGGCGGTGGAAATGCCGTGGCACACATGTATAATCAAGGTATTACAGGCGTAGAATTTGCGATATGCAATACAGATAATCAAGCAATTGAATCTAGCCCTATACCAACTCAAATACAACTAGGTCCGCATCTTACCGAAGGTATGGGTGCAGGGTCAAAACCAGAGATAGGTAAGCAAGCTTGTATAGAATCAATAGACGAGGTAAGGAACTTCCTTAGTGACGGAACTAAGATGCTATTCATAACTGCAGGTATGGGTGGAGGTACAGGTACAGGAGCTGCTCCTATCATAGCTAAAGCAGCGAAAGAGATGGGTGTTCTTACTGTAGGTATTGTTACGATTCCATTCAAATTTGAAGGTATGAGAAGACATCGCCATGCAATAGAAGGGTTAGAGCAACTCAAGAAGAATGTAGATTCTATTCTTGTAATCTCTAATGATAAAGTAAAAGAAATTTACGGTAATCTTACGTTGAAAGAGGCATTCGCAGAAGCGGATAATATCTTGACTACCGCAGCTAAAGGTATAGCGGAAATCATTACTATCCCAGGATATGTAAATGTAGATTTCGAAGATGTAAATACGGTAATGAAAGATAGCGGTGTATCTATAATGGGTAATGCTACTGCAGATGGCGACGACAGAGCACGCAAGGCTATATACGGAGCGCTTAACTCACCACTCCTAGAAGATAACGATATCAGAGGTGCACAGCACATACTATTAAATATCACATCAGGAACTAAAGAAGTGACAATGGATGAGATATCTGAGATTACTGATTATGTTCAAGAAGAAGCTGGTTATGGTACTGATCTAATTTGGGGTAACTGTACAGATCCAGACTTGGGAGATAAGATTAGTATCACACTCATCGCTACAGGATTTGAGGAAGGAAAGGCAATTTTAGAAGAGAGTAAGCCAGAGATAAAAAAAGTTACAGTACCGTTGGATGATATATTCATAAACGAGCAAAATGAATCAATTGTAGAGTCATTTGATTTAACGGAAACTAACTCAGAATATACATTCGATTTTGATACTCCAGAAGTACCTACTTCATCTAATTCTCAAAGAGAATATAAAGCTCGTGAGACAAGTATAGAGGAAAAAGTAATTGATGAAAGAAGAAAAGTAGAAATAAGTAAAGAAGAAGAAATGGATCGGGCACGTAGAGAGTACCAAAGAAAGTCTACGAGTAAGCCATTAGATAATGCAAACATTATTTCTGATATGGAAAAAGTGCCTGCATATCTTAGAAGAAGTATTGAATTAGACGAAGTAAAGCAGTCAAATGCTAAAGGGAATTTATCTGAATACACAATCGGGGTAGAAGATGAATTAGGACATTTACGTACCTCTAATTCGTTCCTTCACAACAATGCGGACTAACACACTGCCGATAGTTAATTATGTTCTATCAAGTAGGTTGTCTACATTGTAAACATGAAATTTTAGTTATTAATTATAAGTGCAGGATATTGATTTGAAAAGATGTCAATATCCTGCAAAAGAAACAACGACCTCTGGTCGCTAAAGAACGTCTTTTTATAGTCTTATTTTTATGAGATTGGTTTATTATGGCCCAGGTTCCCCACTTGGGTCTTTTTTTGTCTTGTCGTTATATATGTAATCAAATGGAGGTTATTTTTTGCATCCATATAGAGTATAAATTGAGTATTTTACTATTCAACAGAATATTTTTAATTTATAGAATTTATGTCGAATTCAAGAGATTATAAAATCTATATATTTTGTGCTTCGTCATTCACTAATTACATATCAATATCGTACCAATGTATGTACGGTGAATTCTTAATATTAATTCTATCTGTAATTGTCGTGAAAATATTGTAGGGTATCCATCATCAAGAGTTATTTGAAAAATATATATTTTGAATTCTTGTATCATTCTACAAATTTCTTAAAGTCTTGTGACAAAAAAAAGTATTTAATATCTTTTTCTAATTCATTCTAGTTATTATTAGTTGCTTGTTTGTAGAAAGAATTTTCTTGGATAAAATCATTAATATTATAGGAAGTTAACAAGAAACTAAGTAACAATTGTAAAGTGAGTACTGCTAATAAGGTCTTTACGGCAGCAAAGGTTTGATTTACTTTTATATTAGGCTTACTATCTGAGTTTAGCGGAGAAATTCTATTATTATCATAATCATTTAACCATCAATTATTTCTTATTAAAGTGATTAAATTGATCGCTTTAAAATAGGATAGATATAAACTAGGACATCTAGATGTTTGGTAGAAGCTAATAATATTTTAAAAAAAGTTCGCAAGAAATCTTTTATAAGCCTATTTAGCAGTAAATGGGGCTCTTAACCATCCAAGGATATCGTAGTCCGCTATGGTATATATACCAGCATATTTTACCAATTTTAATTTTTGGCGTGTTTTGGTACCAATATTTTGCTGAATTAGCTCAACAAAATCATCGCCAACTTCTGTGATGATTCCTACATGACCGAATGGATTGCCAGAATCGCCATCATAGATAATTATATCTCCAGCCAAAGGTCTATGTGTACGAACATTTCTAAATTGTAGTAATCCTCTTTCTTGGTTAAACTCTTTGTCATTTAGAGACTTGTCGAAAAAATCTTTAGCATGACCATAAGAGTTTGGCATTTTATGGTTATAATGCTCATAGTAGTATCTCTTTACAAACTCTACGCATTGATATTTCAGTCCTAGATTGTATCCATCTGATGAGATATTACGTCCAGATACATTTGTATAGTTTTCACCATTATAGTAGACAGGGACACCATTGTAACTATCTAATACTTCGCCTCTATATATATTGAAGTTAGTAGATGATAAGAAGCAAATGCAAAATGCTAGGAATAAAAAAAATTTCATTATCGGTATTCTCCATTTTTAATGTACTGCAAAGGTATTTATATCAGCGTAATAGTCCTAGTATTGTTCTATCACAAATTACATATTTACCCTCTAACTAAAATATCTTACACTATTTGGAACTAAAATACAAGCCTAGGCCTAAATTTGATGACTTTGATAACGATTATTAATCAGAGGTTTAGTACTTATTGGCTATATTTGACTTTCAAATTTTTAATGATATAACTAAATGGCTTGAGAGCTCTGACCGCTTAGCCATTACGATAAAAGACTTAGATAACATGTTTGATAGCTTAAGTGAAAAGTTAGATGGAGCCTTACGCTCGCTGAAAGGGAATGCTAAATTAACGGAGATCAACATAGCACAATCGATAAAGGAGATTAGAAGAGCTCTTGTTGGTGCTGATGTAAATTATAAGATAGCTAAAGAATTTACAGATAATGTAAAGGATAAAGCGTTAGGATCAGAGAATGTGTTAAACGCCATTAAGCCAGGTGAGCTTATGGTTAAGATCGTCATGGACGAGATGGTCAAGTTGATGGGCGGCCAAGCCGAGGGTATCAATATTAAAGGGAATCCTGGAGTAATCTTAATTGCAGGTCTACAAGGGTCAGGTAAAACAACGTTCTCAGGCAAGCTGGCTAAGTTTCTGAAAGAAAAGAAATCTAAGAAGGTTTTACTCGTTGCATGTGATGTTTATCGGCCGGCAGCAATAGATCAGATAGGTGTACTTGCCGAGCAGATTGGGGTAGGAGTTTATCAAGATAGAGTAACTAAAAATCCTAGAGTGATTGCTCAGGCAGCAATCGCTCATGCCAAAGCAAATAGCTATGATGTGGTAATTGTCGATTCTGCAGGTCGGCTTGCAATAGATAAAGAGATGATGGATGAGATTGCAGACGTTAAAACTGGTATTTCACCAAATGAGACTTTGTTTGTTGTGGATTCTATGACAGGACAAGATGCTGTTATAACAGCGAAGGCTTTCAATGATGTGATCAATTATGATGGAGTAGTATTGACAAAGCTAGATGGTGATACTCGTGGTGGTGCAGCTTTATCTGTCAAGTATACTGTTGGTAAGCCAATTAAATTTATCAGTACTGGGGAGACTATGGATACACTTGATGTATTCCATCCAGACCGAATGGCTCAGCGTATTTTAGGCATGGGTGATATCGTGTCTTTTGTAGAAAAAGCTCAGGAGCAATTTGATGAAAAAGAAGCAAAGAGATTAGAGAAAAAAATCAAGAAGAACAAATTTGACTTCGATGACTTCTTAGGGCAATTGGCTCAAATCAAAAAGATGGGAGATATTAAGTCTCTTATGGGTATGATACCTGGAATGAGCAAGATGACTAAGAATCTTGATATAGATGAAAGTGCATTTAGTAAAGTAGAAGCTATTATACAATCTATGACCCCTCATGAAAGATCTCACCCAGAGACTCTCAATATGAGTCGTAAAAAGCGAATCGCTAAAGGATGTGGTAGGGATCTTCATGATATCAATGCCTTTATCAAACAATTTGATCAAATGCGCAAAATGATGCATATGATGAGTAAGGGTAAGAATATGAATAAAATGATGGGCGGTATGCCTGGCAGGTAGTAAGTGTAACTACTTCATTGTTATAATTTAATAAGAGTCTTCTTTGAGTTGAACTTCATGTATTGGATTAGAATATTTATATATATAACTAGAATATTAATAGATAGCTATACGGTAAAATTATGCAGTGGAGTGAATTTTTTATTTGTTAGTTATTGATTGTTTCGCTATATTTGTTTGGAAATTAAATTTTTGCAACAATTTTATTTTTGACAATAGTTGACTTAACCAATACCAACCAATGAAAAGAAATTTACACGTACTAATAGTACTTTTATTTGCATGTCTTAGCGCTACAACATTCGCACAACTTCCAAATGGCTCAATAGCCCCAGACTGGACATTGACAGATCTTAATGGCGACACTTACAATCTTTACGACGAATTAAATGATGGAAAATCAATTGTTCTTGATATTTCGGCTACTTGGTGCCCACCGTGTTGGACTTATCATACAAGTGGAGTATTAGAAGCTTTGTATGAAGATTATGGACCTGACGGTACGGATCAGATTAGAGTATTTATGGTAGAAGCAGATGATGCCACCAATTTAGCATGTCTTTATGGATCTGCTGGATGTAACAACTCTACAATGGGAGATTGGGTAACAGGAACAAATTATCCAATATTTTCTCCAGAGCCAGCGGCGGCTAATGAATTTATAAGTGATTATCAACTTGCCTTTTGGCCAACTATATATGGTATATCCCCTATGGATAAGACAACTCAATTAATTGGGCAAGCATCTTACAGTACTTGGGAAGGCTGGTTAATAGATTCATGGCAGATGAGTGCTAGTACATCTAGTGTAGATTCTGACTGTCCTTATGAGGGAATGGTAGATCTTGAAATGGTTAATGGATATGGCGATCTACAATTTGAATGGAGTAACGGAGACAGTGAAGAAGATCTAATAGATGTCCCAGCAGGGACTTACTCAGTGACTATAACTGACGATCATAATGTAGATATAGTATTAGATAATATAGTAGTAGGAGGAACGGATGCACCAGCTTTAGCTGTTACAGATCTTGAGAGTGAAGATGTAGATTGTAGCGGTAATAGTACAGGTTCATTACAGGTGCTTGCTTCTGGTGGACAAGGAGGCTTTACCTATAATTGGAATAATGGACAATCAGGAAGTTATATAGATAATCTATCTCAAGGTGACTACGAAGTTACTTGTACTGATATCAATGGATGTACGGTAATGCAAACATATACAATAGGAGAACCTGATGTGCTTACTATGGGAGTCTCTGCTACAGCCACCTCATGTGGCGATGAAAATGGATTTGCATTCTTGTTTGGTGATGGAGGTACTACTCCATATTTTTACGACATCGGATTTGGAGGACAATACAGTGGTAGCTTTCCAAGTTTAGCTGCCGGGGATTATAATAGTATGATCACCGATGGTAATGGATGTATTACAGAACAGGCAATAACAATTCAACCCTCAGTAGCTCCAGTAGCGGTTGCAGAAGCTGCAATGCCTATTAGTTGTAATGACGAGGAAGTAACAGTTACATCAGAAAATAGTACATATGTAGGTGATGTAGATTATATATGGGATACAGATGATGGAGTGATAGTAGGAGATGATGCGTCAGAGACTATTATGGTGTCTTCAGCAGGAACTTATACATTGAAAATAATAGAAATCTTTACAGGTTGTATATCCGAAACTACTGTCGAAGTAGAAGATATATCTCTATTGCCTTCAGTATCTATTGCAAGTGTAGAGGAGATTAACTGCGATATTACTCAAATTACTATAGATGGTTCTGACTCTGAAGACGGAGATAATCTAGTTTATGAGTGGACAACCACTGACGGAAATATTATTGGAGACGTGGATGGTGATATCATAGATGTTGACCTTGAAGGAACATATACTTTGAGTATAAGTAATTCTGTCAATGGGTGTGTTTCGACACAATCAATAATTGTGGAAGCAGATGTAGAAGTACCTGTTATAGATGTATCAAATAATGTGTTGACATGTTCTGCAATAGATGTAGAGATATGCGCAACAGTAACAGCTGGGCATTCTGTAGTTTGGACTACGGAAACCGGAGATATTTCTCAGATTTGTATTACAGTTAATGCGGCTGGTGATTATATAGCTACAGTATCTGCACCAAATGGATGTACTAATTCTGCTGTGTCAGTAGTTACAGCATCTACAGACCTTCCAGTAGTCTCAGTAGCAAATCCTAATGTACTTACTTGTACTCAAGAAACTGTACAAGTTTCAGTAGTAGTTGAAAATGCTTCGGCAGATGATATTATTACTTGGACTGATGCAGATGGTAATTTAATTGCAGAGGGTTCAAGCGATGTGTTGATTTCAACTCCAGGAACTTATGAAGTTTCTGTTACCAATAATTTGGGATGTACTACTATAACTTCAGTTACAGTAGAAGAAGATATTAATTCGCCTGTTGCGACATTTGAATATTCTGTAAACAATGATGGATTAGTAACACTTAATAGTACCTCGGATGAGAGTGGATCAGTGACATGGACACTTGCCGATGGTACAGTACTTACGGGAGGTGATGCAGAATTTAGTGTTTCTACTAGTGGAGAGTATGAAGTTTGTATGACATACGTTAATGAATGTGGAGCAGATGAAAATTGTCAGACAGTAATTTATAGTACTTTATTGGCTGTAAGTATAGATAAGACTGACCTTACTTGTTATTTATCAGCAGATGGTAATATATCGGCAATGGTATCAGGTGGAGCGCAGGGATATACATATTATTGGATAGGTCCAGATGGTTTTGAAAGTACAGAACCTTCGATTTCAAATTTATCTGCAGGAATCTATACTCTTTTGGTAGGTGATCAAGATGGCACTGAAATAAACAGCGAAGTAACTATTACACAACCAGAAGTGCTGATGATATCAAGTTTAATAGTTGTTGAAGAGGAAGATGGATTATCTAATGGATCTATAGATATCTCTGTTATTGGTGGAACTGGTGATTTCACTTACGAATGGTCAAATGGAGGGACTACAGCAAAAATAGAAAACCTATCAGCTGGGGAGTATTCTGTAATCATTACTGATGCTAATGGTTGTACTTACATCGAAAATGAAATACTCGTCGGAACAATAACAGATGTTACAGATTTGGATGTCGTTGAGGAATTCTTCATGTATCCTGTTCCAGCGTATAATTTCATAAATGTTAAAACTACATTTAACGGTTCACAAGCTGTTAATGTTAACATACTTGATGCGACCGGAAAAGTGATATGGTCAAGGTCGTACTTAACCACACAAATAGAAGAAACAATTGATTTGACTAGCTTCCCTTCAGGTATCTATACATTGTCAATGATATCTAGGAAAAGTATACAATTAGAAAATTTTATTGTTCTAAAATAAGTAGTTAGAGCGTAAACATTTTTTATTAAAATTCAACTATTATAAATAGGATGTACCTTAAATGGTACATCCTATTTTTTGTTTTACGAAATAGAAATCAAAATAAAAAGTGTAACGAAATTAACGTTATATGATTAAACCATGGTATTCTTATGCAAAGTAAGTGGCTCACAATAATTTTCATTTTATATTCAACTTCTCTACTATTTGGACAGACTATGTCTGATACGTTATTTAAAGGAAAAGTATATAAGAATCCTAACAGGATGAAATATGTGAAATTTGAAGAAAACTATGAAGATTTATACTCATTGCTCAACGAACTATCCTGGGACTCCATTCACGTGAATCAAAGAGAGACTGAAAAAGGATTTTCGGATGTAGATCGGAAGGGTGCCGTTGGTATTATGTTTAAAACGGTACTGAGTATTGAAGAGACATCTATGTATAGATTCGCAGTAACATCAGACGATGGATCAATAATATGGATAGATGACAAAAAGATAATTGATAATGACTTTAGTGACGGTATGCATATGAAAGCTGATACCATCGCCCTACGCCCAGGCACGTATTCAGTTAAGATTTGGTACTATCAGGCTTATCCCACTATGTATGGAGTGATATTCGAAAGCAAACCTGTAATTGGTGAGGTCGAATTTGATATAGACACTGTTACTTTACATGAAGATCTCCTATTTGATTTTGGTAGTAGTCAAATTGTCAATGGAAGTGAACATTTATTGGATAGTATTGGTCAATTGCTGCTACCCTATAACCAATTGATAGTCAATATTTTAGGGTATACTGATGATATTGGTACTATTGAGAGTAATCTTATTCTTTCTCAGCGTAGAGCGGATAACATAAGAGATTATTTTCTTTCAAATATATATCATAGAGGAGCGAAATACATCACCTAAGGTCTAGGTGAATCTATTCCGATAGATAGTAATGATACTCCAGAAGGAAGGGCTAATAATAGAAGAGTAGAGATATTAATTGAAAGGTATTGATTGAATGACAATTAATTTTCATCGACATTCTGTTATTAAAAATAATCTTGTCAGTTACTTATATCTTAAGTACTTTTGCCTTTTTTTAATTTGGATTTTTTAACCATGGATTGATTCTATTACGAACTTTCCAAAATATCGTTGATAAAAAATATAATATGTCATATCTTTTTACATCAGAGTCAGTATCTGAAGGGCACCCGGACAAAGTAGCTGATCAAATATCAGATGCACTCGTAGACCACTTTTTAGCATTTGATCCTTCATCTAAGGTAGCTTGTGAGACACTTGTCACTACTGGTCAAGTAGTACTTGCTGGTGAAGTGAAATCTAATACATATCTAGATGTACAGCAAATCGCAAGAGATGTGATTGAGCGAATAGGATACACAAAGTCTGAGTATATGTTCGAGGCTAAGAGCTGCGGAGTATTTTCTAGTATACATGAACAGTCTCCAGACATCAATCAAGGTGTAGAGCGTAAGAAGAAAGAAGATCAGGGAGCTGGAGATCAAGGTATGATGTTCGGTTATGCCACTAGCGAAACAGATAATTACATGCCTTTAGCATTGGACTTATCTCATAAGATATTGACTGAGTTGGCTGCGATCCGTAAGCAAGGTAAGAAAATGAAATATCTTAGACCAGACTCTAAGTCTCAAGTAACTATAGAATATTCTGATGATAATAAGCCAATTCGTATTGATTCTATCGTAGTATCTACACAACACGATGACTTCGATAAGGACTCTAAGATGCTTGCTAAGATCAAAGAAGATGTAATCAAGATTGTCATCCCTAGAGTAAAAAAATTGGTAAAGCCTAGCCTTCGCAAGTTATTTGATTCTAAAATTACATTCCACGTTAATCCTACTGGAAAGTTTGTTATTGGTGGACCGCATGGTGATACTGGACTTACAGGTCGTAAGATCATTGTAGATACATATGGAGGCAAAGGTGCACATGGAGGAGGAGCATTCTCGGGTAAAGACCCAAGTAAAGTAGATAGATCAGCAGCATATGCCACAAGGCACATAGCAAAAAACATGGTAGCTGCAGGTATCTGTGAAGAGATATTAGTACAAGTATCATATGCGATCGGTGTAGCTAAGCCGACTAACATATATGTAAATACTTACGGTTCAGCCAACGTAGAGCTTACAGATGGTCAGATCTCTCAGAAGATTGAAAAAATATTCGATATGAGACCTTATGCTATCGAAACAAGGTTGAAGCTCCGTAATCCAATTTACTCTGAGACAGCTGCTTATGGTCATATGGGTAGAGTACCGGAAAAGAAGAGAGTTACATTTACTGATGGTTCTGGTAAGACAAAATCTAGGTTGGTGGAGACATTTACTTGGGAGAAGCTAGACTATATAAAGAAGATCAAAAGTGCTTTTAATATTAAGTAAGAGTCTGGAAAAATAATATATAGAAATGGCTATTGGATTGAATTCGGATAGCCATTTTTTGGTTGTATGTCTTTTTAATAATTGATTAGTATAGTTAGAAATATATTATATAATATTAAAGTGAAAATGTAATGAAATTAGGGGACATATGTTGAATACAAGATTTGTCACCATTGAGTATTGTTTTAATGAATGACTATCTTTTTTTACATTGTTGACAACCAACATATTCTTTTTTTTGTCATACATTCGTATTGTTATTATACTTCACTTATTCTAACCATAATTCACTTACAATGGCCAATAACTACCTTGATTCTTTTGAAAGAAGACATATTGGAATTATAGCATCCGAAAAGGATGAAATGCTCAAATCTATAGGCGTTTCTTCATTAGACGAACTTATCAATAAGACTGTACCTAATGATATCCGAATGGATAGAGATCTTAAGGTGCCAGCGTCAATGACAGAGTTTGAATATCTTAATGAATTAGAACAAACGGCAGCTAAGAATAAAGTGTATACATCATACATTGGACAAGGATATTATGGGACGATTACGCCATCTGTACTGCTTCGTAATATATTTCAAAATCCAGGATGGTATACTCAGTATACACCGTATCAAGCTGAGATCGCTCAGGGTAGGCTAGAAGCTTTACTCAATTTTCAAACGATGGTCTCTGATCTTACTGGACTTCCTATCGCTAATGCGTCATTATTGGACGAAGCGACAGCAGCAGCAGAATCGATGGCGATGTTTCAAGGTATTCGAAATAAGAAAAGAAAACATAATCCTGCAACTAAGTTTTTTGTGGATGACTCAGTATATGCACAGACTCTTGATGTATTATTAACGAGAGCCGCACCGATAGGAATCGATATCGTACAAGGTGATTACAAGAGTGTCAACTTGTGTGAAGATTACATAGGAGCACTTATACAATATCCTAATAGTAATGGATCAGTAGAAGATTATACGGCATTTGTGTCATCTTGTAAAAAGGAAGGGCTGCTTGTATGTGTTGCGGCAGATCTTATGAGTCTTGCACTTCTACAAGAGCCTGGAGCTTGGGGTGTGGATGTAGTAGTGGGTAATACGCAGAGATTTGGAGTTCCTATGGGATATGGTGGACCACATGCGGCATATTTTGCTACGCTAGAGGATTATAAAAGACAAATTCCAGGGCGTATTATCGGTCTATCAGAAGATTCTCAAAACAATCCTGCACTGCGTATGGCGCTGCAGACTAGAGAGCAGCATATCAAGAGAGATAAAGCTACATCTAACATATGTACAGCTCAAGCATTATTAGCTATCATGGCTGGTATGTATGGCGTATATCATGGGCCTGCCGGAATCAGGCACATAGCGAATACTATCCACCTTAAAGCAGCGAAGCTTTCTTCAGAATTGACTGCTATGGGGTGTGCCTTATCAAATGCACATTACTTCGATACATTGGCTATAGAAGCTGATGAAGCGACTCAAACCAAGGCAAAAGAAGCGAGTAAGGAGATGGAGATGAATTTCTTCTATACTGAGTCGCATATTATCATATCGTTGGATGAGACCACTACAGATGATAATCTAAAGAAAATAGCAGAAGTGATGGCATCTGTAGTGGGCAAAGACTATGCATATAGTGATGCTACAGCTCAAAGCAATATTCCGTCTAATCTTGTAAGAACGACTAAATATCTTACACATCCAACATTCAGTTCTTATCATACTGAGACCAAGATGATGAGATACATCAAGAAACTTGAGAATAAAGATTTGTCCCTTGTACACTCAATGATTTCTCTGGGATCTTGCACGATGAAGCTCAATGCAGCTACAGAGCTCATACCAGTTAGTTGGCCTGCCTTTGCTAATATTCATCCCTTTGCACCATTGGATCAAGTGCAGGGGTATCAGCAAATATTTGATGAGTTAACCGATTATCTATCAGATATCACAGGATTTACAGATTGCTCACTTCAGCCTAACTCTGGCGCTCAAGGAGAATATGCTGGACTGCTAACCATCAAGGCATATCACGAGGACAGAGGCGATTACCATAGAAATGTAGCTATCATACCACAATCTGCGCATGGTACCAATCCAGCAAGCGCAGTAATGGCTGGAATGAAAGTGGTAGTAGTAAAGACTGACGAAAGTGGAAATATCGACTTAGAAGATCTCAATTTTAAAGCGGAAGAGCATAAAGAAAATCTTTCGGCACTTATGATTACCTACCCAAGTACTCACGGAGTATTTGAGACGGCAATCAAAGCGGTATGTCAAAAGATACACGATTGTGGAGGTTTAGTATATATGGATGGTGCAAATATGAATGCACAAGTAGGACTTACCTCTCCGGGTCTTATTGGCGCTGATGTATGCCATCTCAATTTACATAAGACATTCGCAATACCTCACGGGGGTGGAGGACCTGGAATGGGACCTATTTGTGTCAATGATAAATTGAAACCATTCTTACCAGGACATAAACTCGTTACTACAGGAGGAGAGAAAGCAATATCAGCGGTATCCGCAGCTCCATGGAGTAGTGCAAGTATATTGCTGATATCATATGCCTATATAAAGATGTTAGGATATGATGGACTTAGAAGAGCGACAGAATATGCAATACTTAATGCTAACTATATCAAAGTAAGATTAGAAGATTATTATCAAGTCTTATATACTGGAGAAGAAGGTATGGCAGCGCATGAATTGATCTTGGATCTTAGACCTTTCAAAGCAATATGTAGTGCTGAGGATTTAGCGAAGAGATTGATAGATTATGGCTTCCATGCGCCTACATTATCTTTTCCCGTAGCAGGTACTATTATGATAGAGCCTACAGAGTCAGAGGACAAAGATGAATTGGATAGGTTCTGTGATGCTATGATAAGTATCAAGGGTGAGATCGATGAGGTAGCAATTGGATCACAAGATGCGGAGAACAATGTTTTGCATAATGCACCGCATACTGAAGCCATGATTACAACTGACAATTGGGAGTATCCTTATACAAGAGAAAAAGCTGCATTTCCTGTATCATATCTTAAAGGTGGAGGTAAATTTTGGCCGACTATCGGAAGAGTGAATAACGTATATGGAGATCGTAATTTGATCTGTACATGTCCGCCGATGGAAGATTACATGGAAGCTTAGAGATAAACAAATGAGGAATTTGAAATGCGAATTTGGAATTCACTTAGATAGATCAAAATCAAATGGATCACGTCGTTATGATGTGGTTCATTTTTTGTTTAATTTCATTTGGTGAAAAAATGGAAAGATAATGGCTACTGGATATCTAAACAGTACTATTGGCAATCAATGGTCTACGTCCTTTATAATGCTATCAAATATAGATCACTTACTTTTTTCTCAGCGTGTAATCCAGCATTAAGTTTCGGAGGAATGTTAGCTGATGATAAGACAGAGGCATATAATATCATACCGAAAATATATCTCCCACTGATGTTTTTGTACGATCATAAAGTAGATCTTCAAATTCAGATTGATCAGCATGGATTAGAATTTCCAGTTATAGTCAAACCTAATATGGGTTACAAGGGTTTCGCAGTCCGAGAATGTAGGAACTTGTCAGAACTTGAAGCTTATATTTATAGGTTGGAGCTTACAGATAAAGAATGGTTGATACAAGAGTATATAGATAAGAAATGTGAATACTCTATAATGTATTATTGTATACCTGGAACAAATAATTTTGGGGTGACATCTATTTGTAAAAAAGAATATCCTTGTATTGTAGGTGATGGGAGGAGTACTATATCTCAACTTATCGACCAATATGAAAACGCATTTGTAAATAAAGATTATATCAATAGAAAATGGGAATCAAAACGCAATGAAGTACCAAAAAAAGGTAATGAAATCCAATTGCATCGTATTGGAAACTATAACAGAGGGAGTAAGTTTCATTCTCAAATGAATGAGAATGATGAATACATATCAACCGCAATGCATAATGTTTTTAATAGGAAGAAAGAGATATATTTTTGTAGGTTGGATATCAAAGCAGACTCTTTGGATGAAGTACGAAATGGTAATTTTAAAATAATCGAAATCAATGGTGCCAAGTCAGAGCCATTGCATATATATGATTCAGAATGTGGATTTTGGAATAGGATCAGAGCTGTACGTAAACATTGGAAGTTAATGACAAATATAGTTGACAAAAGACGTAAGATCGGTAACTATCAGTTTCCAGGAAATATCGAGGGACTAAGATCTTTATTAGCAGTGAAACGAGGGGTAAAAATAGTTCCCAATTAAATACTCTTGATAACAAATAGAAGTATAATCAATTATCTCAAGACGGTCACGTCGCCAGCAATATTTTCAATATGTCCATCTAACCATTCTACTTCGGCATACCAGACATATACTCCGGAATTTACAGGGTAACCGTTGTAATCTCCACTCCAACCTTCATTAGACTCTCCCAATTTTTTAGATATTGTACTATATACTAGGTTTCCCCATCTATCAAAGATATTAAACTCATTTACGGTGACGAATTCTGTGCCAGTGAGGTAGAATATATCATTAGATCCATCACCATTAGGGCTAAAGATATTAGGTGCAAAAATATCTCTTTGCTTATCTACATGGACATTGATATCTACTATATTTATACATCCAGCTTCACTTGTAACAGTCGCCGAATAAATCGCATCGAATAGTGGGCGTAAATTTGGTTCTTCACAATCTATGCAACTAAAGCTACTATTACCGTTTGGATCATTCCATAGTATGGAACTAGTATTGCTATTAGTTACAATATCTATGTTGAAGTCAAGATATTCTCCAAGCATGACATCGTACTCGGTTTGGAAAGTACTAACATTTATATACTCTTCAGTTACTGTAATAGTTTTAATTATTATTTCACAATTATTTCTTGCCTCTAAGGTATAAGTACCTGGCCCTGTAATTATTTTTAGTGGATCAGTTTCTTCACCATTCCACAATATAATAGCCCCAGGAATAGTGGCATCTATAATGAGATTTTCACCTTCACATTTTAAGTATTCTTCAGCTATAAATTCTAGAGAAAGATCTAATACCTTAATGTCGGTACTATCTTCTTTGATGAATGTCGCTGGATTATCGGATTGCGTATACGAACCTAGTTCTAGAGGCAAATTGACCAACTGAGCTTGATTCTTGTAGATTCCTCCTTGAATATCATCAATGTAAACACTTATAATGATACTATCCTTGCCAGGAAATACATTTAGACCTGTGATGGAAACTAGTGATCCACCACTAAGGCTGCTGTCACCACCGTAAGGATTTCGAATAACGTCTACAAAATCAAAGCCACCAGGAAGAACATCTATGAGATTAATTCCTTGTCTAGCACTACCAGAACTGTTGGCTATAGTGAATGTATATTCAACCAATTCGCAGGGGAATGTTTCTTTTGGAAGTACGGTTTTTTCTAACTTAATTGTATACGGACAGCTACAGCCATCATTACCTTGAGCAATAGGACCATTCGTGAGTACGGCAACTGAACCGTTAGATTTATTGATTTCGAAAAGCTTATCTTGATTTGCCTCATTGACTAAGCCGCCATAAGCAAAGAGATTACCAAAAGTATCAAAAAATAATGCTCCTATAGAATTTACTGTCGGCTGTTGAGGAAAGCTGATATCGATATTTCCGGTATTAGGATTGATTTTGACCAATCGCTTGGCGTTACTATCTAGTCCGAATAGAGTGCCATCTTCAGGATCAAATGCAATATCAAATATTCTTGTATTTGCCTGCACATTGACTCTAGTAATATCAAAATTAGGTGAGTTTAAATCAACTTTGACTATTTCTGAATCCAATCCAGTAAATCCTCCACCTCCAATAAGAATTAAGAATCTTCCATCTGGCGAAATATCTCCAGCGAAATACTCGAGGCCATTAGTTAATGGAAGTTGTTTAAGAAAGAAAATATCACCATTGGAATCTAGTTTGTAAAGGAAAAATTCATCTGGATCGACACCGTAGATTAAATTATCTACAGATCGATATCCAATGGCATTTACATTTTTGCCTACGTTAATTTTGATAGGATCAAAGATAGCTAGATTACTTGCTGGATCTATTTTGACTTCGTATAGATCTGAGGGTCCATGTAGACTGGGAGATAGAGAAGCATAATACTGCCCTTTGCACTGAAATGGAACTTGAGCGCTAATGTATATCGATACACAGAGCAACACAACTAAGGCCATATATTTTCTCCAATTTGGAACCATTATTTCTTTATTTCTACAAAATAACTATTTTTCACCCTTTATCAGTATTAATTAGAAGGGATTTAGAGCCAAAATGTTTCTTCTGGCGGTAATAATAGTAGAAAAGTGTTTTTATTGATTTCTAAAGACAAAACATTAAATTTTTAGCGGTCATTATAAACAATTCTTTTAGCTTGTATATATAGGAGATATACAAGATTATTTAACCTTACGTTATATTTAATTCTTGCGGACTATTATTAATGATTGGACAATGACAATTGGTGAAGGTTTTTAAATATGTAAACAGTAATGGAGTAATCTCTGTCTATAATTTAGTCTATGAGCGACTCACCATTTAGATTTGTAGTTAAGACACTACTCATAAAGTTGAAAAATGGAAGCATACCTTTATAAGTATCTACTACTTTTTTGAGAAAATTAGGCTCAATTATCTCTTTGTCAGATACAGGTCTGTAGCATAGATACTGCTTCATTCGAAGCAAATCTCCGGCTGGACTTTCTTTATCGAATCCCCTTGGTATGTTTTTAAGTGTTTGGCCTTCCAGCTGACCGAAGAGGTCTTTAAATTTTTTTGTATTAATGATCTTACGAAAATCTGAAGGGTCTAATGCTAGCTCTTCTCTTACTCTCTTTAAATCTGTTGACTCTGGATTCCAGAAGCCACCTGCGATGATGGATTTGTTGCCAGGCTGTATTCCTAGAAAGTATCCTCCGCGTCTGGCAGCTGTAGCTCTTGTAAAACTTCCTCCTAAGTGATCTTTATAAGGTGTTTTATCTTTAGAAAATCGAACATCACGATAGATTCTGAAGACTTTCTTCTTTTCAATCATATCAACTTTACTGAGTTCAGCCTCTATAGATTCTATTAAACCTTTCATATTAGCAAGTGCATAATCATACTCATTTTTACTCGCTTTAAACCATACACGATCATTGTTCTTTGCAAGATCTTTGAGAAATTTCAAAGTAGATTTTTCTATATGGGTAGTGATCATAGTAGTTATAATTTAGAATCTAAAATTGAGAAAAAACAATAAAGGATCCAAATCTAGCTTTCACTCCATCTGTAAGTATCTGATTGATTGATACCTGCTAAGTCTATAACTCTATCTACGACTGTTAGAGCGATTTCATCTAATGTGTTAGGATTAGAGTAGAAAGAGGGTGTAGCAGGGCATATAATCGCTCCAGCTTCAGTTAAGGATGTCATATTACGTAGATGAATTAAATTGTAAGGTGCCTCACGAGGGACAACGATTAGTTTTCGTCGCTCTTTGAGTATGACATCAGTAGCTCTAGTAATCAAATCATTAGATATACCATGATTGATTCTAGATAGTAGTCCCATAGAACAGGGACAGACGATCATACATTCGTATTGAGCTGATCCAGAGGCAAAGGGTGCATAATAGTCATTGTTTTCATAATAGTTTACCTCATAGTCACTAGGATTCCATGGTCCTATCTCTATTTCCCAATTGATCTTTGCGTTATCTGTCATGACAACACCGATTATTAGGTCCTCTCTTGTTGAGAGTTTGTCGAGTAATAATTTGGCATAAATACTTCCACTAGACCCTCCTATAGCAACTACTATTTTTTTCTTCATGTTATTAATTGATAATTACCTAATAGATATCCGCAATAATTGTTTGGTTAAGGTAGGGAATTGTTTGGAAGTGCATTGATATATACGAGCAGGATTTTATGTCTAATATTAGACAAATAATATCTACTAAAAATTACAATCTGCATCTTTCGATGTCCTTGAAGGGTTTGAGGATCCAGTCATGTATTTTTAGGAATTAAACTTATGATCCCATCACCCCAACAAATGCTTCATAATTATTCGCAATTAAGGACTTCTTACATCCATTCAAATCTATTAGTTCAATAGGATAGCCAGGAATCGCGTGCACTACCACAGATTCAAATTTCTTGGGGTGAGCGGTAGCTAGGAAGATTCCTTGCTCTGAATCATTTAAGTGGTCTTCTAAAGCTAATAATCCAACTGCACCATGTGGATCTAATACATAGTTCTTAGCCAAATAAAATGACTTCATCCTTTTCAATGTCTCATCGTCAGAGTAGGTTTGTGAAGAAATTTCACGACATATAGTTTGGTAATCATTATTATAGAAATAAAGTATACGATCAAAATTACTAGGTGCACCTACATCCATAGCATTAGAGATTGTTTGTACTGAGGGCTTTGTTTGCCAATTACTAGTTTGGATATATTGGTAGAATGTATCATTGGCATTATTAGCAGCCACAAATCTCTTGATAGGTAGGCCCATCTTTTTGGCTAGTATTCCGGCTGTGATGTTACCGAAGTTGCCACTTGGTACAGATATTACTATTTCTTGTGCTATACCTCTTTGCTTCATCTGTTTATAAGCTAAGAAGTAATAGAGTGACTGTGGTAATAGCCGCGCTACATTTATAGAATTTGCGCTACTTAGTGAATACTTCTTATTCAGCTTTATATCTTGGAAAGCTTGCTTCACCAATGATTGGCAATCGTCAAATGTACCATCTACTTCTACAGCTATAATATTATGACCAAGCGAACTCATCTGATATTCTTGGAATTTACTCACTTTACCTTTGGGAAATAGAATAGTAACTTTGACTCCTTCTACTCCAAAGAATCCACTTGCTACAGCACTACCCGTATCACCGGAGGTAGCGACTAATACGTTTACTTCATCTTCGTTACTAAATTGCCCTAAACATCGAGACATAAATCGAGCACCTACATCTTTGAAGGATAGTGTAGGTCCGTGGAAAAGCTCCAACACATTGACACGATCACCGAGATCTACTAAGGGGATATCGAATGCTAAAGTCTCAGTAACTATTTGTTTCAATTCTGAATCTGATAAAGATTCTGTTCCTATAAGCTGTCTCATGACATGAAAACCAATATCATGATCTGAGTAGTTTTCGATATTATCTATCCACTCTGTCTCTAACGCAGGAATCGACTTTGGTACATACAGCCCACCTTGGCTAGCCAATCCATTGAGCGTCGCTTGACGAAAGCTTACTACCTCACTAGTGTCTTTAGTATTGATATAAATCATAGATGTTTATTAAATTTTAATCACTTTTATAACATTCGAAAATATTCCACTAGCAGTGATCTCTGTTCCTGCTCCATCACCTTTGATGTTGATCAGTTTATTAATATATATCTAGATGTATAGCTACGAAATTATCCTTCACTTTTAGGTAAAAAAATGGACTTTCTGGAGAAATTTCTTTGAGTTATCAGAGTTAGATTACTTTAATTTAATTTAGCGAAAAATATGAGTCTGTTACCAATTTCATTGGATTTATGATAAAAAGCTACAAAGTGATCTTCAAGGAGAAGCATTACTGTAAACATGATATTATTATCTGTAGCATTAGCTACGCTTTCTGGAAAGAATCCATTGAAACTCACATCTGACATCTCTTTGATATATCGAGTCTCTCTAGATAAGATGAGGATCTTTCTCATTACATATGTATCACCCAAATCTATTAATGGATTAGGTTCTGTATATTCTTCATTTTTGGATTGTCTCACTATGTCAGTGAAAGGTACAGTAGTATTCTATTTGTTGGATATGAAATTTAGAATACCGCTTAGTACTGCTTGGATTCTATTGATATTATCACCGCTTAGGATTATGTCTTGGATAGTTTTGATAATCGTTAATGCAGCTCCTACAGCAGTTTCATATTACAAATTGCAATTCTTTTCTCTCGCAGTATTGATAATTGCATAACTTAAAAGTCAATCAATCGAATCTCGTTCCTTTTCCCTCTTAGCTTTCTCTTCCTCTAGTTTTCTTTTAAAGTAATAATATGATTCTACTTGTGAGCGGATCGCTAAGTCAGTAGTATCTCGTATATAGGAATTATTTTTCTTCACATCTATAATTCTAGCTTTGACGTTATCATTGAGTTGGATATGCAATAAATCTTTTATAGTATTTTTTATATTTTGATTCAATATTGGAAAGATAGTCTCTATTCTATGATGTAGATTACGTACCATCCAATCCGCTGACGACAAGTATGTGAGTTCGTCACCACTATGATGGAAATAGAATATCCTAGAGTGTTCCAAATATCTATCAACTATTGAAATGGCTTCTATATTCTCACTGAATTTTGCTATACCAGGTACAAGTGAGCATATACCTCTGATGATTAGTTTTATCTCTACACCTTTTTTGCTTGCTTTGTATAAAGCAGCTATCATCTCGCTATCCTGTAGACTATTCATCTTCAGTATGATTTGTGCAGTTTTACCTTTCTCTGCCTGAGAGGTTTCATAGGTTATCAGATTAAGTAACATAGGCTTCAGATTAAACTGGCCTACAGCAAGATACTTAAATGGTTTTGGTGGTCTATTTTTAGTCTCTAGATAAGAGAATACTCTTGTCGCTTCGCTTGTCAGATTCTTATCTGCCGTAAATACTCCTATATCGGAGTATAATCTAGCCGTATCTTCGTGAAAGTTACCCGTACTGAAGTAACAGTATATTTTGGCCTTATCCTTTTCGATACGTCTTACAATACTCATTTTAGAGTGTACTTTGAGTCCTGGGATACTGTAGTTGACAGCAACACCAGCCTTCTCTAGCCGTTCTCCCCATTGTAAATTTGCGGCTTCGTCAAATCTCGCTTTGATCTCTACAAATGCTGATACCTGTTTACCATTCTTAACTGCAAGTATCAGTGCATCCATGATCCGTGATATTTTAGCTACTCTATATTGAATGATTTTGATATGTGTCACAGTTGGGTCTGTAGCAGCGTCTTCAAAAAATTTGATCACAGATTCATAACTGTGGTAGGGTACATGGTTTAAAATATCACCTTTCTTTATCTCATCAAAGATAGATTCGGCATTTTCTATACTTTCCAATTTGAGTGGTGGCTGCGGTTTATCTTTGAGGTGTTTTTCACCACTCCACGGAAATTTGAATAGATCAAAGTTATTATGATACCGTCCTT
The DNA here is from genome assembly GCA_002335865.1 of Saprospiraceae bacterium UBA1994. Classification (GTDB taxonomy): domain Bacteria; phylum Bacteroidota; class Bacteroidia; order Chitinophagales; family Saprospiraceae; genus UBA1994. The sequence goes on along the minus strand of DDCY01000009.1, from coordinate 175,415 downwards.
CGGGTAATAGATCGAAATCGTCGAGTTCGAATACATTCTTTAAAAAAGATAGCAGATGATCTGGCATGTTTCGATCGTATACTAATCGTGATGTAGTTCCGATGCTTCTCTTGTTTAGGCTCTTCTTAATTTTTTCTATTAAATCGCCGCTATATTCATCATCAATATAAAGCTCTGCATCCCTTGTGAGTTTTATGGAGTGGCTATTTTGGATGTTATATCCTGGGAATAGATTACGTATGTTGTGTCTTACGATATCATCTAATATGATAAAATCTTTCTTTGATTCATTAGTAGTAGGGAGCTCTAGATATCTAGGTAGATGATCTGATGGTACCTTGACAATAGCATAATAGAATCCATCTTTTTTAGCTTTATCTGTACTAGTCATGATGAGTGCTAGAAAGAGGGAAGCATTATTAAGGAATGGTCGTATTTTTTTATCTACAAGAAGTACAGGCTGCACAAATGGCAGCATATATTCGTTAAAATATTCTTCGATAAACTGAATTTGAACATTAGAAAGTTTTCTTCTCCTTTTAATATTCATATCATTCTTGGCAAGTTCAGTCACAATTTTTTGCTCAAATATTTGACTAAACTCTTCTTGCTGCTCATTTACAATTTTAAGAATCTCAGTAAGTATATTTTCCGGTTCAAAATCCAAGTTTTTTCTAGTCTTCTTTCCTGCACGCACTATATTACGGTGATTTGCCACACGAACTCTAAAGAATTCATCTAGGTTGGACGAGTATATTGCTAAGAATTTGATTTTTTCGTAGAGAGGTACAGAATTGTCTTTAGCTTCTTGTAGTACTCTGTAATTGAAGGCGAGCCAGCTAATGTCTCTATGTATATATGGTGTCATATCTTATTTTCAATATATTCGTTCTTATTCTTTCTTCAAATATAAGATCAATACTAAGACTATGCAGATTTAATTATCCTTGTATTTTTGTCGTAATAAGTAAATATTCAAATTATACAAATGTCAAGAAGAAAGATTGTAGCAGGTAATTGGAAGATGAATAAAAATAACAACGATGCTCTGCAGCTCATACGTGATATTTTAGCAACCAATCTACCTAGAGATATCCATACTGTACTAGCATTACCATCTATATATCTTAAAAATGGTGTAGATATGCTCAAACATATTTTTGGTATAGATGTAGCAGCACAAAACTGTCATCAAGAACAGTCTGGAGCTTTTACTGGTGAGATATCTGCACCTATGCTTTCATCCATATCAGTACCATATGTGGTTATTGGTCATAGTGAACGTAGACAATACTTCTATGAAAATAATGAACAGTTAGCCCAAAAAGTAGATGCCGCACTAGCTAATGGATTACAACCAATATTCTGCTGTGGTGAGTCATTAGATATCCGGAAGAGTGGAGATCATGTAATTTACGTAAGTGAGCAGATCAGAGAGAGTCTCTTTCATTTATCGGATGACAAATGGGCCAATATAATAATAGCATATGAGCCAATTTGGGCTATTGGTACTGGTGAAACTGCTAGCCCTGGTCAAGCTCAAGAGATGCACGCAGCCCTCCGAAGTATGATCGGCATAGAGAAATCTGCAGATATTGCAGATAATTTAAGCATTTTATATGGAGGTTCTGTGAAGTCCACTAATGCGGCTGATATATTTAGAGGCGCAGATGTAGATGGTGCATTAGTAGGTGGTGCTTCACTTGATGCTGGAGGTTTTTTAGAAATAGTGGACGCTTTGGCGCAGTCTTAAGATTTGATTTTAGTCATTCAATAATGATTAAGCGTATCAGATAATTATGAAGCTGGTTTATGTAGTTACATTCATGTTTTTACAATCTTGAATTCATTCTTAGGGAACAGTATTAGAACACGTAGAGTCAGGTTTCTTGATTAAATATGAAACTTCGGAAATTGTAAATTTTAAAGGAATAATATTTATCACATATAATATTTCTTAATATCATAATAAAGTTAACTTTGTTAACAATGCCTTGCGTGTAGAATACTAGAGGTGTTTTTACTAAAATAAAGTTGTCCTTATTATGAAGTTTGATATCAAATCTGCTTTACCGCATATCATTAGTTTTGCTGCAATAATACTTTTGTCAGTATTCTATTTCATACCACAATTTCAGGGTAAGAAATTGGTGCAAGGAGATGTAATTTCCTTTAAGGGAGCGTCGGCAGAAGCTAGGGATTACCAAGGTAAAACTGGAGAAACAGTTCTCTGGTCGACAAGTATGTTTGGCGGTATGCCTACCTACCAGAGTTCTGCTCCGCAGAAAAATAATCTATTGAAATATGTAGAGAGAGCTATGAATCTTGGGATAACGAGGCCTATTGGGTATTTCATTTTTGGTATGTTGGGTTTCTATATACTTATGATGATAATGGGTGTGAATCCATTGGTTGGCTTGATAGGTGCAATATTATTCGGATTATCGACTAATCATATGATTTTGTATGAGGCGGGACATATGAGTAAAGTGCGTTCCATTATGAGTTCACCAATGATTATAGCTGGCGTTCTATTAGTTTTCCGTAGGCGATATCTATTAGGTGGAGCTATTTTTGGTCTATTTCTCGGTGTTAATATATATGTTAATCACTTGCAGATGACTTATTATTTGGCTATGATTCTGAGTATTCTTACTGTAATAGAAGTAGTGAAAATGGTAAAGTCAAAAGACATGTCCCATTTGTGGAAGTCACTAACTGTATTGGCTGTAGGTGCAATACTGGCATTGTCATCAAGTGCATCGCGTATCATGACCACATTAGAATATACTCCAGAAACAGTAAGAGGTAATGCCATATTAGACGCTGGAGAAGATCGTGCGACTGGATCTGGTGGTGGAATGGAGTGGGAACGAGCAATGTCGTGGAGTAATGGTACTATTGATCTGTTGCCATCATTGATACCATATGCCGCTGGTGGTGGTGGGGCTACTAAATTAGGTAAGGACTCATCATTGGCTATGAAACTTCAGAGACGTGGCGAGTTCGTAGCACCTATGTATCATGGTGATCTTACATTTACAGGTGGGCCATCTTATTTTGGAGCAGTGGCTTTCTTTCTGTTTTTGCTTGGTGCTTTCTCTGTCAAAGGTAGAATGAAATGGTGGATCGTATCTGGAGTTCTACTTACATTTATGCTATCAATGGGAAAAAACTTCCCTGTAATCAATAGATTGATATTTGATTATTTTCCAATGTTCAACAAATTCCGTACGCCAAATTCTGTAATGAGTGTAACTACTATATTTATTCCACTATTGGGAATGTTAGGACTTTATAAATTGACTCAATCAGAATCTAGAGAAACTGACTTCAAGAAACCAGCTTTGTTAGCACTGGTATTATCCGCAGGGCTTGCAATTTTAGTTGCACTTGTTGGACCTATGTTTATAGATTTTGCTCATCCTAATGATGCTAGATCACTTCAGGATCCAATTCTTATAGAGGCTATAGTGGAGGATAGGCTCTCATTACTGAGATCATCTTCTTTTAGAACGGCTCTTTTGATTATGATTTCATTTGGAGCTATATGGCTGTATATTAAGGAAAAAGTATCATCGCTTATTATGTTGGCTGTTGTAGGTTTTATTGGTGTTTTTGATCTGTATCAAATAGATAGGTCTTACTTAAGTTCAGATGATTTTGTTAATGCACGAAACGCAGATTCGTCTTCTAAGCCAAGAGCTGTTGATAAACAAATTCTAGCTGATATAGATCCACATTATCGGGTACATGATACCACTGTAGATATTTTTAACAGTGCTATTCCAGCATTTCATCATAAAATATTAGGTGGATATCATCCTGCCAAATTGCAGCGGTACGATGATCTCATCCAAGGACATATAGGAAGAGGCAATATGTCTGTATTGAATATGCTTAATGCCAAATATATTATCGTGGCTGGCCAAGATGGAAAACCAGCAGTACAGCGTAATCCGGCTGCAATGGGTAATGCATGGTTTGTAAGTCAGATTGATATTGCTGCTAATGCTAATGAAGAATTTGAAAAATTGAATGGATTTGATCCTGCTGTAACAGCGATAGTCAATAGTGATTTTGACGCATATATAGGAGGTATGTCTCCTTCTAAAAATGGTAGTATTAGTTTGACAAAATATACGCCTAATGAAATTTCCTATACATCAAATTCTACCTCTGAGCAATTAGGAGTATTTTCAGAAATATGGTATGGTCCAGATAATGGATGGCAGGCATATATAGATGGCCAACAAGTAGATCATATCAGGGCTAACTATGCGCTAAGAGCTATGAAGATTCCTGCTGGAAAGCATGAGATCAGATATGAGTTCAAACCGAGCAGTTATTATATTGGAGAGACGATTAGTCTAATTGCCTCTCTTTTATTATTAGTTGCTGCTTTAGGGGCATTTTTCTTTTATTTTCGAGGCGAGAACAGGAGTTTGCCTACGTTTGAAGAATTCTTACAGGAATAAATTTATAGTATTTTGTAGATGGCTAATTGTGGATTTAAATAAAACATGAAATATGGATATTGTAATTTCTGTAGTTATCGGCTTATTAGCAGTACTTCATACATATATATCTTGTTTTTTGAGATGTTTGCTTAGACCACAAAAGGATCACATTGGTAATGCATTAATTTTCATATATACATATTCGAATGTTATTTGATTCATTCGATTTCGCTATATTTTTACCTTTAGTATTTGGATTATATTGGAGTATAAGTAAGTATGCATTACGACTGCAGAATGCATTTTTAATTTTAGCAAGTTACATTTTTTACGGATGGTGGGATTGGAGGTTCTTAGGATTGATAATTTTGAGCTCTACTGTTGACTACATAGTTGCTAATAAGATATATAAAGCTAAAAAGCAATCAAGTAAAAGGAACTTACTTTATTTCAGTCTATTCGTAAATATAGGAACATTAGGAGTGTTCAAATATTTTAATTTTTTTATTGATAATATTGAATTTGCTTTCTCTTTATTTGAGTCCAGTTTGATATTTTCGAGATTAGATTGGATACTTCCAGTGGGTATAAGTTTTTATACTTTTCAGACTATGAGTTATGCTATAGATGTATACCGAGGCAAGTTAGAGCCAAGCGAAGACCCATTTTCCTTCTTTGCTTATGTGAGTTTCTTTCCACAGTTGGTAGCTGGTCCTATTGAGAGGGCTACTAACTTTTTGCCTCAGTTTAGTAAGAAGAGGACTTTTCAATATACTAAGGCTGTTGATGGCCTCCGTCAGATACTTTGGGGCTTATTTAAAAAAATGGTCATTGCAGATAACTGTGCGGTATTTGTAGATATGTTGTTCGCAGATCCTACAGCATATTCAGGAAGCGCCTTGTTATTAGGGGCTATCTTTTTTGCATTCCAGATTTATGGTGATTTTTCAGGATACTCAGATATAGCAATAGGCACAGGAAGACTTTTTGGATTTAATTTGATGCAGAATTTTGCCTTTCCTTATTTTTCTAGAGACATCGCAGAGTTTTGGAGGCGATGGCATATCTCTTTGTCTAGTTGGTTCAGAGATTATGTTTATATTCTACTAGGTGGAAGTAGAGGAGGTAAAGTGATGACATTACGCAATGTATTTATTGTTTTCATAATATGTGGATTTTGGCATGGAGCTAATTGGACTTTCATTTTTTGGGGACTTCTTAACGCTGCGTTGTACATACCACTCTACGTATTTAATCGTAATAGAGATAATCTGAATACAGTGGCGGAAGCAAAATTATTACCTTCTTTGATAGAGTTGCTTCAAATCGTAATTACCTTTGGTTTTACAGTATTGCTGTGGGTGTTTTTTCGAAGCGATAGTGTGAGTGAAGCGTATATTTATTTAGGTGGAATATTTGACAGTTCAATTTTATCTATTCCAGATATTCAGAACAAGGGGAACGCACTTTGTACTGTTGTCATGATTTTGTTTATGCTTTCTATTGAGTGGAGTTCTAGAAATTCTTCTCATGGTTTGGATTGTGTAGTTTTGATTCGTCCTCGTTTCATCAGATGGATGTTTTATTTTATAATTGTGTTCTGCATAGGAATGTACTCTAGTCAGACACCCAATGGATTTATATATTTTCAATTTTGATTACTCTATTAAAAAAAATATTGATCTTTTTATTGATATCCATAGTAGGGTACCCAATTATGGTAATCTTATGTGGTGAGTATTTGCCAACATCTTTGCGTATTAATTTGAATAGTAGAGAGGGAATTGATGATAATATTTTAAAAAAAATTGAAGACCTCGAAGACGTCAATAATTTGGATGTCTTATTTATTGGATCTTCACATGCATATAGGTCCTTTGATCCACGTATTTGGGATACCTATGGTTATACTACTTTTAATCTTGGAACTTCATCTCAGACCCATTTACATACAGGACTTTTGTTGAAAGAATATATACCTAGAATCAAGCCTAGTTTGGTAGTATATGAAGTTTATCCTGACATGTTTTCTAATAATGGTGTTGAATCAAATACAGTTTTTCTATCATTTAATATTTGTTATGATCAGATGAAAGATGTAGTTCTTAAAAATATTAATGTAAAAACTATAAATGAATATATCTACGCAAGCTATAGGCGGTGGAAGTATCCAAAAGAGAATATACTTATTGAATTGGATACGACATTAAAAATTTATAGATCAAGGGGCTTCGTTGAAAATAAATCAAGTTCTTTTACTGAAGTAAATAATTATAAAAGAGGTAAAATGTTAGAGAGTCAAATTTCTGCTTTTCGTGCAAACTTATTATACCTTAAAAGTCTAAGTATACCTTTTGTATTGTTGCGAGCTCCAGTTACATTTATTGAACAAGGTAGATTTCCGGATAAAGAGAAATATGATCAACTTATGTCTGAGTATGATAATTATGTAGATTATAGTCAATTGTATGAACTGAAAGATTCTATTCATTTCTATGATTATCATCATATGAATCAAAAAGGAGTAGAAATATTTAATCCAATATTCATTAAAAAACTGCAAGATTCTGATATGCTAGAAGCTCAATTAGAAGATTAGAAATATATAAATTATGAATATAAAATCAATGCATATATACCCAATAAAGGGTATGGGTGGCATAGAAATACAAGAAATTAAATTTTTTGAACGTGGGATGCAATATGATCGGAGGTGGATGTTGGTAGATTTAGATGGAGAATTTATTACACAAAGGTCATTTGCAAAAATGGCACTCTTTCATTGTAGTATAGTTGATAAACTAATAGTCTCTTATGAGGGCAGTAGTATAGAAATTGATCTGGACCAATATTCGGAGAACAAAATACTAACAACGGTATGGGAAAATGAAGTTAATGCCTACGAGGTAAATACAAATATAAGTGAGTGGTTCAGTGTTCAGTTGGATATGTCATGTCGACTGGTAAAAATGGTTGATGGTTTTGATATTTATAAAGAATTGATCAAAGGGCCGAGAGAAACTAAGGTAAGCTTTGCAGATGGTTATCCATATTCGATTGTGGGTACGGCAAGTCTAGATAAATTGAGCAAGAGGCTACAAGAACCGATTCCAGCGAATAGATTTAGAGCGAATATAGTTGTGAATACAAAGATTGCTCATGAAGAGGATTTGTGGGATGTCATACGAATTGGAGACACTAAGCTGCAGGTGATCAAGCCCAGTGCAAGATGCCAAGTGATAAATATAGATCAAAAGTCCGCTGAAATTAAAAAGCAACCATTAAAAGAATTGGCATTGTATAGAAAAGATGGGAATACAGTTAATTTCGGAGCCAATACGATATGTCTTGTCGAAGGGGTAGTCAGTGTAGGGGACACTCTGCATTTTTTCGACTAAGGATTAAAGAATCTATGATAATTACTGAGTTTATGAAAAACATTTTACTTGCCTTTTTTTGCGTTATATCATTTTCACTCTTTGCTCAATCTCAATACTCTAGAGTAAAAGTAGATTTGACTGAGAGATCAATCAAGGAACTAGCTGAACTAGGAATAGAGACAGATCATGGATCATACGCAAAAAATAGACATTTCATTACTGATATGTCTGATAAGCAGATATCTTTCCTTCAGTCGGAAGGCTTTGTTATTGAGTTTTTGATCGATGATGTAAAGGCTTTTTACAAAAATCAGAATATTGCAGGACATGAGCATTATCACGAACATGAAGTTGAGGTAAGAAACGCAGGTCCTTGTGATACTGGTAATGGTGGATCAGGTATATATGATTATGCTACGCCAACTAACTATACTGATGGAAGCATGGGAGGATACTTCACCTATGCTGAAATGCTATCTATCCTTGATGAAATGCAAGCGAAGTATCCAAATCTAATTTCTGCAAAAGATACGGTTGTCGATATACATACTCATGGGGGTAATCCAATCTATTGGGTCAAAGTATCTAACACGCCTAATATCGATAATGATAACCCTGAAGTACTTTATACAGCGCTTCATCATGCACGTGAGGCTAATAGTCTATCACAAATGATATTCTATTTATGGTACATATTAGAAAATTATGATTCAGATGCTGAAATTAAATACTTGGTAGATAATACTGAGATGTACTTTATGCCGTGTGTTAATCCAGACGGATATCTATGGAATCAAAGTACAGACCCTGATGGTGGTGGACTATGGAGGAAAAATAGATATGTGGATGAGAATGGCGATGTAAAAGGTGTTGATCTCAATAGAAATTATGGATTCGAATGGGGAGTAGATGATCAAGGATCTTCACCTAATGCTAATAACGATACTTACCGAGGACCTTCAGCTTTTAGTGAACCTGAGACAAAAGCTGTAAGAGATTTTGCAAATCAACACCAATTCCAAATTGCGCTTAATTATCACACTTTCGGTAATTTATTGATTCATCCATGGGGATTTAGCGATAGTGCTACTGAGGAAGATGTTACTTTCAAGGCATTGGGTAATATAATGATCGAAGAGAATAATTTCACACTAGGCACAGGTACCGAAACAGTAGGTTATGTAGTGAATGGTGATAGTGATGATTGGATGTATGGAGATGCGGGTATTTATGCAATGACTCCAGAAGTTGGACCTCAAAATTTTGGTTTTTGGCCACCAGCCAATGCTATAGATCAATTGAATAAATCGTCATTACTGATGAATCTTAGAACGGCACATCTTGTGCATAGTTATGCGCAAATAGTGGATAACAGTCCTACAATCATATCTAAAGAATCGGGTATAATACCTCTTACACTTATCAACTATGGTTTGGCAAGCGGAGATGTGACTGTAACTGTAGATGAAGGTGACAACAATATAGAAGTCTCTTTTACAGAGCAAATTTATACACTTGATCATTTGGGTGCTGCAGAAGTTATTATTGATTATCAAGTATTAGCTGCGGAGAGCGCGGATTTATCATTCTTAGTTACAATTAGTAATGGTGACTATACTTATACTGAGGTGATCAATAAAAGATATATCAAAGGTGATTTCCAAATCTGGTATAGTAATTATGCCGATGATATCTCTCAATGGACATTAGATGGAGTTTGGTCTATTTCTGATTCAGATTTTGTTTCAGCACCTGCTTGTATTACAGATACTCCAAATGGTGATTATGATGGCAACAGTGATTTCACGATTCAACTCAATGAAACTATCGATCTTACAGCAAGTGAAGATGCTATACTAAGATTCAATGCAAAGTGGAATATTGAGGAAGGATGGGATTATGTAGAATTTCTTGTAGGTATTGAAGGTGAAGACTTAGTACCTCAATGTGGTAATTTTACGGTAATTGGAAATACCAATCAAGATGAAGGTCAGCCGTTATATAGTGGTGTCCAAGATGATTGGGTAGGGGAGGAGATATCTCTAAATGACTATGTCGGACATAAGATTAATATTGCTTTTAGGCTAGTTTCGGATAGTTACGTAGAAGAAGATGGTTTTTACTTTGATGATATAGAAATATTGACAGTTGGTGATCCATTAAGTACTGAAGATGATTTACTTACGTCGAATATGTCTATACATCCTAATCCTACTTTAGATAATATTTATCTGTCTTTTGTGCTTGCAGACGATCATAAGGATAATCAAGTTAGAATATATAATAGTTTGGGAATGAAGATATCTTCATTCTCTATTGGTAATAGAATAAGAGGCGCTCATAAGGTAAGTATAGATACTAATGATCTTGAAGAAGGCTTGTACTTCTGTCAGATGCTATCAAAAGCTGGTGCATCTACAACTTTATCTTTTGTGAAGCAGTAATAAAGTTATAAGGCTTTTAAGTGGCTTCATCATTACTTGGCAAGTTACCATCTAAAGTGTAGTTGATAATTAGCGGGTTCTGGCGATAAAAATAATTTATAGTTTAGAGTAGTAAAATGATATATACAATTTCATTTGCACAAAACACTTATTGCGACTACAGTTATGAAAAGCTTTGTAGATATTTTAGTCTAGTAACCTCTTTCATTAATCTTTAAATTATTGCGTATTTTTACTTGTTGTACTCAGTCAGATGTGCCCAAATCGCAATTGGCAACTTTTCATACCAAGATAAATAGCAGAACCAATTGACTAAATCTCAGGAACTCTTTGAATTGTATTTTGATGGAGATACCGTATACCAAGGAGAACATCTTTATGATAGTGGAGCCGTTCATGAGATTAATAAGCCAGAAAAGAGCCTCTGGACGATAATGGTACATGACGGTATATTCTATGAAGTAGAGCTATTTAGTCCTTTTTCGCAGAGACGTAAGAGCTCATGTGAATGTGATACATACAAAAGAATTAAGTCCTGTAAACACATAGCAGCTGCTCTATTTGCCCTACGTGCCCAACTCAGGGAGGAGGCAGAGCGAAAAGCAGATCGTCTTAGAAATAAGATGACTATGGGAAAGAAGCTCAATATTAATACGCTCTTACAGGAATTGGATAAGCAGGACTTATTACACTTTATTAAAGCGTATGCACGTAAAGACAAGAATTTCAATATTGCTTTAAAGGCGCATTTTGCAAGACGTGTGGATCTTGAGGATAATCATGCTAAGTATAAAGGGATTTTCGATAGCATTATCAAGCCGATCACATCACTAACCAATAGAGCTAAAGCTGCAGATCTGAAAAGTTTTATTGCTGTATCTAAGGAATTAACGGCTCAACTGGAGGACGCATTATCAATTTCTGATTACCGTGATGCCTATTATATTATAGACGCGGGTATATCTAAAGCGGAATACGTTAGGTATTATTATAATAATTATTCGGATGAGACTTTGGCTATCAGTCAGAGATTTCATAAGTTATTAATATTGTTACATGAGAGAGTACATGCAGATGAACTTAAGAATAACTTACTTGAACTTATTATTGATCTTCCACAGAGGTCTTATTATAGGCATGATCGATTAGAAGATCATTTATACTATCTTCTCATAGGTAAGCAATACAAGGACAAAGATCTTATGCTCAGACTAAAAGTTATATGTCTGAATACTTTGCTTAAGAAGCAACTTGAAGATCATGATATAGTAACAATATTGGCCATTTTGCATATGTTAGACTACCATCTTACTATATTGAAGGATATCAATTGGTTTGTTAATGATTACGCTAGACTATCAATGAATGTAGTGGATCGATTGGTATATGCTAATCAAGTAGAAGTCTCTGTTAAACTCATGAAAAAGATGAAATCGCATTTCCCTAAATCTAGAGAACTAAAGCGTAAACTTCTACAAGTATATCTTACCCTTGATCAGTTAGATGAATTGACAAAGCTATTACCTAAGTATGTAATTCAGTCAGATGATACTAAACTATTGTTTAAGTTAAGGGAGAAAATATCTAGTGATCAATGGACAGATGTTATTCTTGAACTCATTGAGTATTACAAGGACCAACCAACAAAAAAATTCATACTCGCAAGTCTATATTTTCAGGAGGATGACTATGAGTCACTTATAGAGTTGATGCATAGTGGAGTAGATCTTGATATTGTTATGAGCTACGATCATAAGTTGTATCGAATATATCAAAATGACTTGACTCAGATCTATCAGAAAGTGCTCTCTGATATCATAGACAGTTACCTTGGTGATAGAGCTCAAGTAGCTGTAAGAAAAGCTATCCATCATATGGATCAACTGAATGCGAGAAAACTTAGAAAAAATGTAATGTCATACTTAGAAAAGGAGTATAAACATCGTATTCAGTATTTGATGTAAGATTCAGTATACATATATCAATTATGATGATAGTCTGATTATTCTTTCTTGCAAAAAAAAGTAAATGTTTTAATCTTTCTTCAATTACATTGGAGGGCACACTTTTTTACTGAACAAATAAAAATAAAAAGACTTCGTCTAATCTTTCGGCCCAATACCTTTCATTATGATTGTGCCCTAGATATACATCAGTCTTTAGGTTTCTATTATCTAGATAGCCTGCGTCTCTCATGGCATAATTGACTTTGAGTTGATGTACTGTATACATACTGTCTAGACCGACCGTTCCATGGTCAAAGTAGATTTTGTGACTTTTAGAATCAGGCATGTTTTTATTCATATAGTGTAGAAAAGCTGCAGGGATAGGATTGTCATTGTCACTAAATCCACCAATCCAGTGGGTAGAGATGCATCCTGCAGCACCAAATACCGATGGATACTCAAACATAGCATACATTGAGATTAGTCCACCCATACTTGATCCAGCGACATAAGTACCAGTGCTGTCAGATATAGTTGCAAATTTAGAATCGATAAACGGTTTAAGTTCTTTGACAATAAACTTTAAGTAATTATCTGCCTGTGGACCATTAGGAAATGTGAAAGATGTTCTTTTGGTGCTATCCATTGGCACATATCTGTTCTTGATATCTAAAGGAAGTATTTCAAAAGCCTTCTGTGGAAAGTAATCTGCATATCTCGTTTTACTACTGTGTATACCTACAACGATGCAAGGTTTTATCATTTTTTCAGAGATCAATTGTGATAATACTTCATCTACTTTCCATTCTTGATGATTCCATGTATTAGTAGAATCGAATAGCATCTGACCATCATGCATATAAATTACTGGATATTTTTTGGTCGGATCATATCCTTCTGGGGTCCATATGTCTACATGTCGAGGTGATATGTAATCAGTTGGAAAATTTTCTAATCGTTCTACTAACCCTTGTTCTGTATGTGGTAGTTGCGCAGTAACGAGTGAAGTTAAGCATACTATGCATAGGGCAGTTAGGACTTGTCTAATGTTCATATTGTGATTAAGGTCTAATTATTTTTACTTGAAAGGGTCACATATACTATTCAACGCCGGCCTATTTTATTGTTTGAGTATAAAATGTAAATTACGACCTAGTGCATTAATGTAGTTCCACAAATCTAATAACAATGATCATATTAGACTATTAATGATTTAATATTGATATTTATCACGAATTATAATGAACCTATGAAAAAAATACTATTCGTGCGTCATGCTAAGTCTTCCTGGGCTGATATTAAGCTGGACGATAAACAACGGCCGCTTAATAAAAGAGGTAAGAGAGATGCACCGTTGATGGCTGCTAGGTGTGTTGAGTATGGTCTTAAGGTTCAGTTATTAATTAGTAGTCCTGCAGTAAGAGCATTTGCGACATGTTTAGTTTTTCAGGATATATATAATTTGCATACACCAATACAAGTCGAAAATCATCTTTTTCACGGTGATGTTTCAAACTTTGAAGAAGCCCTTTGTGGAGTAAATGACAATATCGATTGTGTTGCTATTTTTGGACATAATCCTGGTATAACCTATCTAGCTAATGAATTAGATAGTAAAATATATATAGACAATGTGCCTACTGCTGGCGTTGTAATAGGAGAGATAGATATAGAGCATTGGGAAGATTTTTCTGTTGCAAAAACGGTGCTAAAAGATTTACTTTATCCTAAGATGTTATACAATAGCGATCAATTAAATCGTTTCTCTTTTAGTAAATTTTCAGTATCATAAACGATAACTTTTAATGCTAATAAGCACGATTAGATAATATGAGCAGATTTATTTTATTTACAATCATTTTAATTCTGAGTTCTTGTAATCAAGACAAAACAATGGATATTGATATGTCCGATGAAGACGTAGTGGCAATTTTACAAGATGTTCATTTGGCTAACAGTATTTTATTGAAGTATAGAATTTATGAGCGTGATAGCGTAAGCCAAATACTAAGATCGCAGATTGCAGAGATACATAATATAAGCGTTGAAGGAATAGATTACGTAATGGAGCAAATTCAATTGTCCCCAGCTAAATATTTAGCACTAGAAAAGAAAACTGTAGAAAACTTAAAATCAATGAAGGATTCGTTGAAATTGAGTTTAGTCGTTAAGGCAGAGAGATAGAATTATACTGTTATTCATATGACATTAATAACAATGCTTGAGTGAAACACATAATTATAGTTTAAAGATTAAATCGGAGACCCAAGTTGTAGGTGGCTGCCTGTCCCTCTGAGTCTTTCAAGAATTTTGTTGTGAAGTTTGAATACAGCAGTTCTATTTCAAAATTAGGGGTGAATTGATGTTTTCCGCCAATACCTCCTTGATAGAAATAGTCGTTTATGGTTAGTCCTGATTCACCATTATTATTTTCCAAGGACCACGATGGTGCGTATCCTGTAAGTGCATATATTGTACTTTTTAGAGTTGGAAAATAACTTAATATGACTGTTAATGGTGTACTGGTTTTATTGTCGAAATAGACTCCTTCGTTTTGCTTATCTCTCCCTATGTCTTCCCATATAAAATCCACCTCAGTAAATAATGAAAAATTGTCTCCTATTGGAAAATCGTTAAAAAATTGTGTGTTCCATATTGCACCGTTCCAATCGATAAATGGATCAGTACTATTTCCTTTCAGGTCATCACCTATTGAAAATGTATAAGAACTCTGAATAGAAAAATTTTCCCATTGAGGAATAGCCGCCCATCTTACCATAGGGCCAAATGCAGTTAAGCCTGATCTAGAGCCTCCATCATCTCCAGAACCAAAAACTGCAAATGCTAAAGAGGGTAGTGCGTGATTCCTTACTTTTCTCCATCTTGTATTGATTCCCACATTGAGTCTATTCGTGAATCCATATAATGCTGTGATGGTCGTTGTGAAAAATGATGATCTATCTGTAAATATGCCATCACTTCCAGTCTTTTGAGAATATAGATTATTAAATATTTTCATTTCATATGATCCAATAGGGATTGCAGAGGATACAACGTATCTTCTTTCGTTGTTTTCAATAGACGTGCTTGATTTTTTATCTTCAGACCTGGGGGCATCTGTCAGGTTGGTGTCGTTAAGAGTCCAATCATATGGATAGTAACTAGTATTTTTACTTATGGGTGTAGATCTATAATTATTGATATAATCAATTATTCTACTTTTCGTTCCTCCAAAATCCTCGATATACCATTTGAATATTTGCGATATCTCTGTTTTATCACCATTTGTTCTAATGAAAGTAAATTCGTTAAGTGCAGTTCTCGTTTGTTGTTCCAACTGAGCTTCTAGCTTTTTGGGACTGTAAGCAAAGTTAGTAATGGGCGGACAACCTATAGCACCGCATATAAGCACGAAATGTATTCTAGAATCATTAAATGGCTTAAGTATAAAATCTTTTTCAAGTTGGTTGAGTGTAACCTTATTTCCAGCCACGTTAATTTTATTTTTATCAAAAAAACCAGGAATATCTTGTACTGATTGTAATGGATAATCTCTCAGCACTAAATAAATGACATAAAGGTTGTAAGCATTGAGATAGAATGCTTTGCTAGTCTCTTCATCTGTACCATCGAGGTTGGCTTTTTCTACTTTAATGATCAGCGGAACTAGATCTCCGGTAGCTTGGAGTGACTTGTAGTTTACTCTTCCCTCAGTGATATATTGCTGAAAGAATGCATTCGCTTCATCGAAGAAAGCCTTATCAATATTCTGCCCGTATGCAGTTGCCGATATGATGAGAAGTAGAAAAATAGATTTTATAGTGCGTTGCATGATTCAAGTGTTGCTTGTTTTATCAGGACTCTAGATTATTCGAATATTATTTAACTCTTAAATGAACATAAAGTTAATAAGCTTGACTTTGTCATAAAATATGGTACCTAATTTATCTTCTGTGTATATCTATATACCGCTGCGCTGGAATACACATCCAAGTTCTAGTGGTGATTCCTTTTCTGCCTTCTACTAAGATTTACACCCGTAGAATACTCTTTGATGAGTGAATCGATCGCGGTATCGTTATTTGATTGAGTGATACTTTTATTCAGGTTTGCGCAGTAAGAACAAGTAAATACAGAAGCTGTCTTTTATTCTTTCTAGCATGCTAAGTTGAGTAAGGCGAATATGCGATAAATAAGTTTTTTCATTGGAGTCATAATGGTATGACTCAGCGCAATATTTAGACCTGAAAATTATCAGTTTATCAATTCATACACATTTACAGATCGGTCAGCCAATTCTAGGCTTTTAGCTAATTCTACTTTCTTTCCAGTCATTATATTTTTTGCCATATTAAAGTTTTCTATTATTTCCTCAAATCTACTCAGAATCAACTTTTGCGTTTCACCTTTATTGATCACTATCATAATCGTCTGGTCATCATTATATCGAAAATACACATACACTCCATTCTCTGGAAGGAAATGCTTTAATTGACCATTATGGATAGCAGTTGCAGACTGTCGCCAGTGCAGTAGTTTTTTGATGTACGCTTGAGCTTCTAGTTGCTGCGCTGTGAGGCCATGACCGTTATAGGCATTGATAGTATCTCTTTCCCATCCACCGGGAAAGTCACTTCTCACTGCACCGTCATCTCTATACGCAGGACTATCTGTAAGAATCTCTGTACCATAGTAGAGCTGTGGTATTCCTCTATTGGTCATTACATGTGTTATTGCTATTTTCCACAGATCAAAATCGTGATTGAGTAATGCCCATATACGTGGCATGTCATGATTGTCAGGGAATGTAACCAGATTCATAGGGTCAGGATATAGAAAATCCATTGCCATCATTTCGTATAATTTATTGATCCCGGTACCCCATGACTCTTCTTCATTGAGTGCTTTGATCAAAGCCATATTGACAGGAAAATCCATTACACTTTTGAGATCTGATTTGTATCCATTTGCATTGTCTTTTCCTGCTTGCCAGTAACTTACGATTACAGGATTTTCATTCCACTCTTCCCCTACTATATTGAGTGTGGGATACTCAATCATCATTGCCTTAGTCCAGTCAGCCATGAATTTTTCATCAGGATAAGAATAAGTATCCATACGGATTCCAGAGAGAGCAAGATACTCTACCCACCATATGCTATTTTGGATAAGATACTTCGCCATTTGCGGATTGCGTTGATTTAGATCAGGCATAGTGGGTACAAACCATCCATCAGTAAATTTCTTTTTATCATACGTAGAACCATAAGGATCCTGCATTATCGTTTTCTGGTGATTGGTACCTGTATATTTTGGCCATTGATTATACCAATCCTTGTAAGGAAGATCGTCAGCCCACCAATGGAATGATCCACAGTGATTGACTATCATATCCATAATGAGTTTTAGACCTTTTACCCTAGCTTCCTCTGCCATTTGTCTATACTCAGAATTACTACCAAATCTAGGATCTACACTGTAAAAGTCAGTAGTGGAGTATCCATGATACGAGTAGATTTCCATATCATTTTCTAGTAGAGGATTGAGCCATATCGAAGTGAATCCCATGTCAGATATATAGCCAAGACTATTACTTATACCTGCTATATCGCCGCCATGTCTTCCGCCTTTATTGGATCTATCAGCTTTCTCTTTCATACCTTCCATATCATCATTGGTTGGATTTCCATTGGCAAATCGATCAGGTGTAATCAGATAGATTGCGTCGGCGGCAGTAAATCCATCAATCGACGCAGGATTATTGGTTAGGATAGGGTAGTCATGAGTAATCGTATTACTTCCATTACTAAGTATGATAGGTAGAGTTGTAGCTGCTATTAATTTATTCAAAGTAATATCCACAAAAAGATAATTTGGACTATCGGCTTTTGTGACTTGATCAACGGTAACTGAGGAATGTTCAATGTGAACTTGGTCGTAACTGCCAATGCTATCACCGTGTATCATTATCTGTATCGAATTGTGCTGCATATCTGTCCACCAATTAGGCGGCTCTACATGTGATATAGACTGAGATATTAGTAGCTGCGAAAATAAAAGAGCGACAATCAAAGGTGAAAGTTTTGTAAGCATGGCTAGTTTAATTGATCTATGCTTAAATATGGGGATAAAAAGACATTGAGAGAAGGGAATCAGTTAAAATATAACAACTGTGATTTATGCAATCGTTAGTAATTGGGTGCTATTCTTCCATATAAACAATCTGACTCTATTCTACTTCAATTTACCTCAAACCAAAGCTTCTCTTTATTCCCTGGTTCACCATGATAGTTGATAGTGATCTCTTCACCCGCGGGAATATTGCGTAGAGCGAATATATTGATCGTCTCATATTCCATATCCAATAGGAAATCACAATTGGCATCGACCGCATGGTTATAGATAGATCCATGTCCTAGTGCTAAGGCGCACTGATTCATATCTTCTCCCCACAAAAAGTAGTAGTCATGCAATCGAGTCTTATGTATGATCGGAAGTTCAGCTGCAGGAATAATGATTGTATTACATACTTCTATCGTATCACCAGCAGATATAGCTCTTTGGCAATATACTGATCGACCTTTTTTGTCAGATGATAATACGTAAAGTCCGGGTATTTGTAGCATAAAAGCAATTATTAAGAAATATAGGCGGCTTAAATTCGCTAATCTTTTTTCTTCTTTTTAATCCTATAAACACCTCCCAATATAAGGATCATTCCAATTAAGTCAGTCATCAAAACGATTTCTCCATCAAATAATCCCCATAAAATAGCAACTAGTGGCATGATGAAAGCCACAGTACTGCTAAATACAGCATCCGTCACCTGCACCAAATAATAGAATAACACAGAAGCCATTACAGTACCCGCTAATGCAAGAAAAGCAATAGCAGCCAACGATTGATAGCCATACTCATGAGTTGTAATATCTGTAAGAATATCAGTTGTCGATAAATAAGCTATTGCAGGAGGGCCTATCATACAGAATGATACTGCAGAGATAATTAATGATCTAATTCCTGCAAGGTTATGTTGTACGATATTGGAACTAAATCCATAGCATAATGTACCTATCACTACAAATAAACCATACCATAGATTACTACCTGAGTCTCCGCTATCTCCTAAGATAAATAACATTGCAGCCCCTACAAAACCTAATATCACACCTTCTATCTTACTGAGGTTTAATGGATTTTTATAGACTAATATACTGACGATCAAGGTAAATATTGGTGTCAGTGAATTGAGTACTCCACTCATAGTAGAGCTTATCTGAGTCTGGGCTATGGCGTACATAAATGCGGGTATTCCACTACCCGTAAAACCTACTAGTAGGAAGAATTTCCATTTATTCCAATCGACATTCTTGAGTTGCCATAATAGAAATGGGGTAAAGGCAATTGCAGAGATAGAGATACGCATGCAAGCGACTTCTAAAGGGTCAAATGAAATCAATGCCTTTTTGATCAATATAAAAGAGCTACCCCAGACCAAGCTGAGGAATATCAATATACTGTAAGCCTGGAGTGGTGATGCTTTCTTAGGTGTGTGGTGCATGTATCAAGATTAGATGCAAAGGTACGCCCTCAAAAGCTAGTATCAATAGATAAATGTTGAATGATTTAATGAATATTTGGAAAGTTACAATAGAAGTCAATGTATAGTAGGTAGAATCTTTTACTGAGCAGCTGCTTGATTATCGGATCACATATTTGTCACTTACACTTCTACTTGTTAACAACTTGTGGAGTTCTATATTAATTATACATGTAGGGATTATCAATATTCAGTAATTTTACACTCTTAAACAACCCGTCGCCAATTATTGGCTTCATCATTAACAATTATCTTACATCATGGCTGACGTAAAATTATTTGCAGGATCAGGTTCAACTGTACTCGCTGACAAGATTTCTGATTATTATGGCTATTCTCTTGGAAATAGAGAAGTAAAGACATTTAGCGACGGAGAAATGCAAGTCGTTATCAATGAATCTGTCCGTGGAGCATACGTGTTTTTTATCGCGTCTACATTCTCACCAGCAGAAAATTTAATTGAGCTACTATTGATGATTGATAGTGCTAAAAGAGCTTCTGCGGAATATATTACTGCAGTAATACCTTATTTTGGTTATGCTAGACAAGATCGTAAAGATAAGCCGAGAGTTCCAATCTCAGCTAAATTAATGGCTAATCTAATAGAAGCTGCTGGAGCTACACGTGTGATGACGATGGATTTACACGCGGATCAGATACAAGGGTTTTTTGATATTCCAGTAGATCACCTCAAGGGAGAGGCGATTTTTATGCCGTATCTGGCGTCACAGGATCTGTCTAATGTAACATTTGCTTCTCCAGATGTAGGAGGTGTAAAAAGAGCAAGATCATTCGCACAGTATTTTCAGCGAGATCTAGTCATTTGTGACAAAGAACGCAGAAAGGCTAATGAAGTAAGTGCCATTACGGTAATCGGTGAGGTAGAAGGTGCCGACGTCATCATGATTGATGATATGGTAGATACGGCAGGGACTATGTGTAAAGCTGCTGATGCATTACTGGAGAAAGGTGCCAAAAGTGTAAGAGCCATGTGTACCCACGCAGTGTTGAGTGGTAAAGCATATGAAAATATAAATAACAGTAATCTTACTGAGCTAATCGTTACTGATACTATTCCTTTAAGACAAGAGTCTGATAAGATCAAGGTGCTATCGTGTAGTAAACTTTTCGCTAGAGCGATCCGTAATACTCACGAATATAAGTCTATAGCTGCCTTGTTTGTTGATAAGTAGAGCGCGTTTTTTTCGAAGAAAAAAACGTTCGAATGACGTCAATGACAGAGTTGCTTTCGCAGAAAACATTCGTATTGATTCCAAAATGAAGTGAGTAGTTTTTTGCGAATGTGTTATTACATTTTGGTGCCATTGTAGATAATTGCTATTAAATGTTATCTTTGCACTCCGTTTCAAAAATACTTTGCAAGCGGTCATGGATAAATGAAAGGCTTAACGAGTCCGATAGCTGATTAAACCTTGAAAATTAATGATACAGAATCAAGGACTCAATAAAAAAAGAAATGAATAATGGATTATTTATCAATTTTAGCCAGTAAAAGAGAAGGGACTGGAAAAAAAGCTATGAAAAGCTTAAGAAAGGAAGGAGGTATACCTGCAGTACTTTATGGAAGTGGAACAAATACAAACCTTTCAGTAAAACCTCTAGCAGTTAGAGATCTTATCTATACATCTGAATTCAAATTAGCGGAATTGGATTTAGATGGATCTAAGCACAAATGTTTCGTAAAAGATATACAGTTTGATCCTATTACAGATGAGATCAGACACATTGATTTTCTTGAATTAATCAAGGGTCAGCCAGTTAAGGTGAATGTACCTGTGAATTATGTAGGTGAATCTCCAGGGGTAAAAGTAGGTGGATCACTCATGTCACAAATGAGATCTATAAAAATTAAATGTACACCAGAGAATATCGTATCGTCATTAGACCTTGATATTTCAGGAGTTGAGTTAGGGGGTGCGATTAGAGTAAGAGATCTTACTGTACCTGCGAACATAGAAGTATTGTCAGTATCTGCAGCTCCCGTTGCATATGTAGAAGTGCCAAGAGCGCTTAAATCTGCAGCCACTGCTGAAGCAGCAGAAGGAGAAGAAGAGACTGCAGAAGAAGGAGAATAAAAAACAATTATTTTAGATAATATCAATTACGGTCATCGATTTATTTCGATGACCTTTTTTTGTTAGAAATGCGGTCTTGAATTATCGCTAATTTTCATGAAACTTTAATTTCATTTAATAGTGTGATTGATTGACTATCATGAAAGTTTGTTTGGAAGGCTCTTATTTATGTAATTTGAGCTTCTAATAACTAGACTATGAAAATCATCTGTATAGGACGCAATTACTTCGATCATGTTAAGGAACTAGATAATCCGGTACCTAATAAGCCACTTGTATTCATGAAGCCAAGTACTGCTCTACTTATTAATAATGATCCAATGTATATACCCGACTTTACGGATGATCTGCATTATGAAGGTGAAATAGTATTGCACATATGTAAGAATGGCCGTCACGTACAGCCAGATTTTGTTAAAGGCTACTATGATAAGATTGCCTTCGGCATTGACTTTACCGCTAGAGATTTACAGAAAAAATGTAAAGATAAAGGCCACCCATGGGAGATCTCAAAGGCTTTCGATAAGTCTGCAGGTCTAAGTAAGTTTATCTCTGTAGATGGATTGGATATGAAGAATCTAAAGTTTCAGACTAAACTCAATGGTGAAATTGTGCAAGATGGAAATACTAAAGACCTTATTTTTGATTTTGAGTATATCATCTGTTACGTATCCCAGTTCTTTAAACTTCATGTAGGTGACCTCATTTATACAGGTACACCAGCAGGAGTGGGTTCAGTAAAGATAGGAGATACACTTGAAGGGAGTATAGAGGGGAAGGAGATGTTAAATTGCTTGATTAAATAGACTATATTCTACTAACTTTGATCTTTGTGTCTTCTGCATTTTGAACGATTACTGCATAATTTAGGTAACGCTCAGTCTCGTGATCGCTCTTAAGAGGAAGAAATTTCATCATCTTCGAGTGTAGTCCATTTTACCACACTCATAATACTACCCAGTTCATCATCATTAGATACTCTGTTAGACTCTGCGATATATTTAACCACTTTAGTTTGTTTTCCATCATTGGCGTTTATTTCTGCAAGACCTTTCATTCGCCTTCTATAAAAGTCGTTGACCATCTTTCTATTTTTTTTTAAAAGATTTTTTAACAAAGATGATATTCGCAATGATATTTGATTGCTCTACAGTTATCAATAAAATTTTAGATCCTAGCACATCTTTAGTCTCTAACATATCATCTAGACTCTATAACAACGCTGCGCTAACTTCGTCAGACCTGAAAAGCTCAGCATCTTTTAGATTGTCAGTATTTTAGATCACTTATAGATTGCTGTATTTAAGACAAGTAGATTCTAGATATGTGACACCCATTGTTTTAGCCGTCACAAATGTTGACTTGTATTTAGTTGCTTCATCCATTGCCATATTATCTAGCTTTTGGAGTGAAGATAAATATTCTATATAGTCAGACCCTCCGAGATTGTTCTTTTCGATTGATTTGAGTAAGATGTCTGTGAATTTTGGATCTGCTTTTCCATCAGGAGTATTATAATCTGCAGATGTCTTAATCTTAGGATTATCCATCTTTATAATTCGCTAATTTACCTTGGACTCTAATAGTGCATCTTTTACTGCTTGAGCAGCTTTTACATTGTTTTCATCTTATATGACAAATAGCTTTTTCAGCTTGTCGAATATCCTATAATTCATTTTGGTAAATATTATTCAGTAATGTAAGCAAAGATGCTAATATACGATCGAAGTAGAGAATTGATTTGACGAAAGTTTTGGTGAATAAGATTAACATTTTGGTTAATTGAAAAAACGTTCTTGATCACCCTACAATACTGTTGATTCTCTTACCTTAGCCGAAATACAGGAGTTTAAAAATAAAAAGAGCATTAATAAACATGATATATTCAGATTCAGAGATTGCTAGACTTAGGAAAGTAATCGTACATAGGCCAGATGATGGTATTGGAAGAGTATCACCTAAGAGAGCAGAAGAATTATTATTCGATGACATTGTGTATCTGCCTCAGATGCAGGCTGAACATGATATATTTCGGAAGATACTAGAGTATTGTATTGGAGCTGATAATGTGCTGGAGACTGAGCAGTTATTAGAAGAAAGTTTATACGATTTGAGTAGTCGTAATAATCTGATAAATGATGTTCTAGAGTTTGAAGAATTACCGCAAAATTACTCGAATTATTTCAGTGGTCTGTCTTCTAAAGAGCTAGCAAATGTTCTTATTACAGGATATCTAAAAGAAGAGGCCCACGTTTTTTTTGATCCTATTCCCAATTTCATCTTTACACGTGATATCGCAGTGACTATAAAGGATCATGTTATCATTACCAAAGCAGCCAAAGATGCAAGACAGAGAGAAAATCTGTTGACAAGATTTATCTTTGCTAATCATCCCTTATTTGAAGGAATGCTCGCTGATGGCAAGATCATAGATCTTAACAACCTTGAGGCATTTCCTCCTTCTAAAAATGGGGAAAAAGTAAGTATCGAAGGCGGAGATATCATGATGATCGCGAATGATTATATATTTATTGGATGTAGTGAGCGTACTACTGATCACGCCATTCAGTCGCTCAGTAAAGTGCTTTTTGAAAAAGGATTGGTAAAGCATATAGCCCAGATCAATATACCAGCAGATCGTACAATGATGCATATAGACACCATATTCACAAGGATATCAGAAGATGATATTGTGTGTTACAAACCTACAGTATTCGATGGCAATAGCTCTAATGTAATCGTACATCATGCAAATAGTTCAAAATCAAGTATTTACGCTTCAGTTAAGGATTTCGTCCATGCAGAGATCAATCCTGAAATGAATTTCATATTTTCAGGAAAAGGGAAGTCGCCATACCAAGAACGTGAGCAATGGACGGATGGATGTAATTTAGTGGCACTCAAGCCCGGAGTAGGCATTACTTATGATCGCAATCATGTTACAGCTGATGCATTTTGCGATGCAGGATACACGATATTACCAGCGGAAGATTTGCTTAAGCAAGCAAAATTAGGAAATTTCGATTTTGATAAACTTGAAAACACAATAATCAGTATTCCATCTGGCGAATTGTCGAGAGCTAGAGGAGGATCTCATTGTATGACTTGTCCGATTTTAAGAGAGAGATTATAATTTTAAGGAATTAGCAAATTATTGATAGAAAGAAGCCACATTGAATTATTAGTCAGTTATTAATTAACTTACAGTCCAAGCCATAACATGATGGTTTTATTCAATTATCAATATTTTTAAGTCATGTTTACCTACGACCATCAGAAGCGAGTAAGTTACGGAGAGACTGACCAGATGGGTTATCTCTATTATGGAAATTATCCCTTGTTATATGAGATAGGGAGGACAGAGTCCATACGATCGTTAGGTCTTAGATATAGAGATATGGAAGTCAATGACCGTGTCATGATGCCAGTGTTACATATGGAAGCGAGGTATCTAGCACCGATCAAGTATGATGACAACCTGACTATACGTACAATAATCAAGGAGCTTCCAACAAAGATGATTAAATTTGATCACGAGATTTATAATGAAGAGTTGGAATTATGCCACCGTGCATACGTCAAGTTATTTTTTGTAGATATGGATACTAATAAACGTGTGACTACTCCCATAGCACTGCAGCAAGCTCTAAAATCTTATTATGAATAGATGGGAGTCCATATGGTATTGGATTACTCATTTACCTATTCTTAGGCAAATACTAGAATGGTCTAAAAGGACTGCTATACCCGGATTTGGTAAAGTACCTCTTTACAATATTTTGGTATTTATCTACGATGAGACTCAGAAAGACAATATTACGACTAGGGCCAATGCCATAGCATTTAGTCTTTTCTTGGCTATATTTCCTACAATCATAAGCATATTTACATTGCTACCTCATATGCCATTCACTGCAAATTATGTAGATCTGATAAGTAGTTCACTCCAGGGCGTATTACCAGATGATGCTCATGATTATTTCATAGAATTGATTAGGAGTATCACAGCCGTTAATAGAGAAGGGTTGTTTTCTTTAGGTTTTCTATTGGCGGTGTTCTTCGCCAGTAGTGGTATGTTGACTCTAATGGATGGGTTTGATAAGTCCTATAAGCAAGTATACAAGACACGAAGTTGGCTACGTAAGAGATATGTAGCGTTAAATATGATGCTTATTTTATTCATGTTATTTATGATGAGCTTTGTATTGGTGATCGTCGGTAATGTTGCACTTGACGAAGTGGTTGCCTATTTTGAAATCAGTAAAGGGTTAGATTTACTACTTACTTTATTAAGATGGGCGTTGGCCTTACTTTTGGTATATAGTGGTATCACATTGATATATAGATATGGTCCATCCATGTATAAGCGTACTCCGCTCATTAGTAGCGGTGCAATCATGGCTACCATTCTCTCATTACTGACATCTCTAGGCTTCTCTTATTTTGTCAATAATTTTGGCAGATATAACGAGATTTATGGATCCATCGGAGCCCTAATAGTCATTATGATATGGTTGCAAATCAATGCGTTTGTAATACTCATTGGCTATGAGTTAAATGCAAGTATAGCGGTGAATAGGAAGCGTCTTGGAGTAGGTACAAATAGTGAGTTGGCGATGGATTCCTCAGATTAAATGGCGTTTAGGTTGATAGCTATTTATATTTTTTTGAATTACTTTCTAGAACTTGCTTCTATTGAGTTGATTATCCGAAGCTGACCATAAACCGCATAAAAGATGTGATTGTGTATTGGTTTCCTAAAATATCTGACGCTAAAGAGACGTTAATTATCCTTCAAATCGAGTATAATTTCACTATGTTCGCAAAAATTTTTAATTACTATTATGCGCATACTTTCGCTCCTTACTTTCATAGCACTATTTCCATCATGTACTCATAAGAAAACACTCATAATTGATAACCCTACACGCAAGGCTATTGAGGTGAGTTTTGAAGAAGGCTTTAAACGAGCAATAGAACCTAAGAGTCAAGCAAGAATTGTAATCACTCAATCGACCACAACTGTTTATCTCAATGGAGATAAAGTTGGTGACATCTCATTTGATGATAATAAGGAATATTTACTCAACCCTACGCTAACGAATTATTACATAGAAGAAGTGGTTTATGGTGGGAGTATGCATTCTACACCGAGTGGCACTAAAAATGATATACAAGAAATACAGTTGATGTTTGATGGTGTACCATTCGAGGGGTATGTACGTAAGGATAATAGTTTACTAATAGCCGATGTCTGGAGGTATGGAATAGATGATGATCTACCATTAGTAAAAGAAAATCAGACTCCAAGTATAAAACGAAAGATATATAGAGAAGTTGATTTTCAGAGACATGCTAAGAAACTCTATTACGATGCTCTTCGAGCGGCACAGTAAAGTGTGGCATTTCTAAGAATAAATGCTCGGATTGCTTATTCAGGTACCGTTTTACAATAAAACTATTGAATCTACTAATACAATTCTACAAAGTAATTCTACAAATAAATTGAGATTCACTTCATTCGGTTAAGCAATCGTTAAAGATCCATGTATTTTGTATGATCTAGGATGTATAATGAATTATATATACTGTATCTTTGAGTGATTATATTTTAGATGGAAGAAAAGGACAAAGAAGAAAACATTAAATCAGGGTTTGCTTGGCGTAAGTGGATCTGGGGATTGGTAATTTTTATTATTGTTGTTCCGTTTATTCTTTTCATTTTGCTGCAGATTCCTGTTGTGCAGAAGTGGTCCGTAGATCGATTGACTAGTTACTTTTCCAATAAGATGAATACTAAGGTTGAAATTGACAAAATAGATCTATCTATATGGAGAGGATTAGAGTTGGATGGATTCTATGTGGAAGATCAGAGCGGAGATACTTTGATTTATTCCGAGCATCTTGAAGTTGGTTTTCAGAAAAGTCTTTTTTCAGTATTTTCTAAAGAATTGTCGCTTGATGATGTACGACTAGTTAATGGTCATGTTAATGTCGTCAAAAGGAAGAATGAAAGTAAAAGTAATGTAGAAATTTTGTTGGCTAGCTTTGGATCTAGATCTGTAACAAGAGAAAAAAAAGACGATAACCCTACAGATCCATATATTTTAGATCTCAAAATAGTACATCTGAAAAATGTCCATTATCGGATAGAAGATGAGAACTTGGAAAAAAAACAAAGCTACAAGATAACCGAAGGTATAATCGAGTTTGATGAATTAGATCTTGAAAATGGCAATGTAGCTATCAAGAGGGTTTTTCTTGATAGACCAGATATCATTATTTCGAGAAATAAACAGGAAGTAATAGTAGTCAATGGAATAACTAGAGATATAGATACTGTTTTGGTAGCACCAGCAATTGATTCTTCAATGATGTTTTTAACTATTGATGAGTTGGAAATATTGGAAGCTACATTTAAGAGGTTCGATGAACGCACATCTCGTAACGGAGAGTTTCCGAATAGTCTTGATGTCGCAGATATGGAATTGACAGATCTCAATCTTAAGTTTACGGATTTGAGATATTCCAATGACTTTGATATCTCATTAGAAGTGAAGTATCTAACAGTGGAAGATCAAAGGGGGTTTTCAATCAATGAAATGTCTGTTGACACATTAATGATTAATAGTCGTGGAATTGACTTTAAGAATTTTAAATTACAAACAAATAACACCGAGATAAATAATGATTTATCATTTACGTATAATGAATTTTCGGATTTCAGAAAGTTAGCTAACCGTGTTTTTTTCAAAGTTAATTTCGATGAAGCCAAGATTGGAATAGGTGACTTGACATATTTTTTAAAAGATTTAAATAAGAATAAGTTTTTTATTAATAACAAAGGAAGACAGATCGTTTTAGACGGAAAATATTATGGTAGGCTCAATAAATTAAGTGGGAGAAATGTAAAATTGTATTTTAATAGAGATTTACAATTGGAAGGGTCATTTGATAGTAGAAATATTTCCGATGGAAATAATGCATTGATCAATTTAAAAGTTCAAAGGCTAACTACAAATATCAATTTTTTAGAAGAGTTGATTCCAGGATTTAAAACGCCGAATAATTTTGAAAAGATTGGAGATTTTAATTTTTCAGGGAGGTTCGATGGATACTTCAAAGATTTCGTTGCATTTGGATCTCTTAATACAGAGTTAGGTAGAGCTGAATTAGATATGCGTTTAGATATCAAGAATGGAACAAAGAACGCAAATTATTCTGGTGAAATGGGTCTTGTAGATTTTGATTTGGGAGCATGGACGGATGATGATAATTTTGGTGTAGTTAATTTTAATACTAAAGTATCTAACGGTAAAGGTCTTTCTTTAGAGACAGCTTATGCCGACTTGACTGCTAAGGTAGAATCTTTTGATTTCAAAGGATATATTTATGATGACTTTATTTTAGATGGACAACTAAGGAAAAATAAGTTTAATGGGGTATTTAAAATTGACGATGAAAATGCAAATTTTGAATTTGATGGAAATGTAGAACTTCGAGAGGGGAGACCTTATTTAGATTTTCAGGTAGATATTAAATCCCTTGATCTTAAGAATCTTAATTTGGCCCAAGATCAATTGGCGATAAGAGGAAATGTTGATGTCAATATGAATGGTAAGAGTATCGACGATTTAGTTGGAAATTTACTTGCATCTAATCTCAAAATTCAACGTAAGGATTCCCTTTATGTTTTAGATACTATTTCAATATCAAGTAAGGCTAAAAATTTTGATAGTCGTATTTTAGAGATATATTCTGATATAGGAGCAGCTAGTATAGATGGACAGTTTCGCATTGATAATGTAGTGAATGCAGTAAAGAAAATCGCAAAGGATAATTATCCATTCTATACTAGACATTGGTCTACAGTTAATGATTTAGCTGTGCAAAACTTTGATTTCGATATTTATATCAAAGACAGTGAAAATATATTTGCTCTTGCTGGTGTACCTAAGCTTAGTATTCGAGATATGCGAGTGAATGGAAGGGTAAATAGTGATTTTGGTGAAATTGCCATTACATCATCTATACCTTTTATAGGCTTGGATAAGTACCAATTATTTGGATGGCAAATAAATTTCAATAGTATTCATAATGATGGTTCATTAATGATGAATATTGACTCTAGCTTAGTAGATGGAAAGTCATTTAATCCTATTGATATTATTGCTGATACAAATGGAGATACGATCAACATTAACGTGAAAACTGATGCTATTATAGATTCAATTGAACGACTTGATATTATAGTGCAAATTTTTCCAGATGATAGAGGAATCAGATTGCACTTAGAAAATAATGAGCTGATTATGCTTGGTAATAAGTGGCAGTTTAGTAATGATAATAGAATTGTTTTAGGAAAAGAGTATATCGATATAAATAACTTATCTCTGACCGATGATACAAAAAAGATAATTTTAAAAGATATCAATAATGAAGGTGTAGAACTGCAACTAGAGAATGTTGACTTTGCAATCGCCAATCCATTTATAGATTATGATAAGATGTTATTTGGAGGTATGATGAATATGTCGATGAAACTCTATAAGATGTATTCTTCGGCTCCAGTAATATCTGGAACTGCCTCTATTGATGAATTTTTAATAAATAATGAAAACTTTGGCAAGTTAGAGATTGATATTGGCAAAACTAATGTTAACCCTTACGAAGGATTGGTTTCACTAGTACATCCTGATCATGTTATTAAGTCCAATATAAGCTTTAATCAAGAAAACAATATTTTGGATGCAACGCTCAAAGCAAAAGATTTGCCTTTGCGAATATTTGAGTTTATAATTCCTGACGGTATATCGGAGACTGTAGGAAAAGCAGATTTAGATATTGTAATCAAAGGCCCTTTAGATGATCTGGATCTGCAAGGAGATGGACTAATCAGAGAAGGTGCAGTTAAAGTAGATTATTTAGGTTCAAAATTTTTCTTTGATGATCAACCTATAGCAATAGATAGATATCTAATAGATCTGACAGATGATATCATTACTGATAGCGAAGATAATGTAGGTTTGATTACTGGAGGAATAAAGCATGATCTATTCAGTGAGTTTGTAATGGATCTCAATATAACCGCAGATAATGCCATAGTATTAAATACAACAAAACGTGAAAATCCACTTTATTATGGATATGCACAGGGTAAAGTAAGTGTTGATTTTGATGGGCCATTTGATAGAGCAGATCTCAAGGTCGAGGCGATAACCGGACCTAATACAGTTTTGAATGTACCAGTTAGTTATTATCAAGAGGGTTACGATGAGAGTTTTGTAAGATTTGTAGATCGCGATAATCTTGACAACCAAGAGATTACGATTATTAATAGTAATGATGACTATAAGATCAAAGGACTTAATATAGAAATGAATGTTACGCTCACCAAAGATGCAGAGATGCGAATTATTTTTGATGAATCTCGACAAGATATTTTAGAAGGAAGAGGTGATGGAGCTGTTCAAATGTATATTGATAGGTTTGGTGCATTTGATGTGTTTGGTGAGTTCGAGATCGCAAATGGACAATATTTATTTACGTCTGGAGAATTTGTTAAAAAACCATTTATCATTAAACCCGGAGGTATCATTCGATGGAATGGAGATCCTTTAGATGCCACTTTAGATATAGATGCGAACTATATTGTTCGTACACCGCTTAATGTATTTTTAGCTGAGTATATGGTCTCTAATACAGGTATAGAACAGGAAGCACGTAGTACACAGACGACAGAGCTTATACTCGATCTTACAGGGACTATATTTAAGCCAATAATAAATTTTGATATTGCATTTCCAGATCTTCAAGGTGAACTTAAGACTTATGCCGATAGTAAACTACGGACATTGAGAACAAACGAAATAGAACTTAATAATCAAGTTGTTCAATTGATTGTATTTCAGACTTTCTTAAGTAGCGATGGAGGTATTACTCCTGGTGTATCGAACTCATCACTCTTGACTAGTGCTGCTGGAAATACACTAAGTGAATTGGTAAGTAATCAGCTTTCTAATCTTCTCACAGGCCTTCTCAGTGAGGCACTTTCAGATAATGGATTGATATCTGGTATCGACTTCAAGGTTGGTCTAAGAAATAATTCTGGTCTATTTTCTACAGATGCAGGTGCCTTAAATTTCAATGAAGTAGAAGTAGATGGACGCACGAGATTTAGATTTCTCAATGAACGGATGAGTCTAAAAGTAGGGGGTAACTTCGTGAGAAATGAAGATGTAATTGGTGGATTAGGAAGTTATATAGCGGGTAATGTTGTGCTTGAGTATTTTCTAACGGATGAACGTAAACTCAAAGTAAGACTTTACGGCACATCTGATATAGATTTTCAATCTACGTCTAGGCGTGGTAAGTATGGTTTTGGTTTTGGTTACCGAACAGAATTTGGTACTCTATCTGAGTTTCAGGATGTACTAAGAGATTCTCTCGAAGAAGTTAATGACTCTGAATTAGAAGAAGAGAATAAGAATTAGGTGCTATGTAAGAATGCGTATTAGTAAATTCATACTTTAAGATTTATTATTCAATAACATCTGAAAGTTTACTTGTTTTTGATCTCAATAAATGATCTACTAATACATTAGCAGCCATGGCTTCTACAATTGGTACTGCCCTAGGAACTACGCAAGGATCATGTCTTCCTTTACCAGTTACGATTACATCTTTACCAGCTTTGTCCACAGATTGTTGATCTTGCATGATAGTAGCTACAGGTTTGAAAGCAACCCTAAAGTATATGTCTAAACCATTAGAAATACCACCTTGTATCCCACCTGAAAAATTGGTTGAAGTTTTTACCTTACCGTCATTATCAGCATAGTAGGCATCGTTGTGGTCAGATCCTTTCATCGTTACGGCATCAAATCCACTTCCATAATCATAACCTTTTACTGCATTGATACTAAGCATGGATTTACCCAAGTCGGCATGTAAACGATCATAAACAGGCTCTCCTAGTCCTGCAGGAGTTCCTTTAATAACACAACGTATCATTCCGCCTATAGTATCACCTTCTTTTCTTATTTGCTTGATGTACTCTTCCATTTCAACAGCAGCAACGGTATGAGCGCATCTTACTACATTACTTTCTATTGTGTCTTTTGAGGGATGGTCTACATTAGGAGCTATGATATGACCTACCTGAGATACATATGCGGTAATGTCTACTCCAAGGTGTTTTAGTAACAATTTTGCGATAGCTCCAGCAGCGACTCTAGCCGCTGTCTCACGAGCAGAAGATCTACCTCCGCCTCTATAGTCTCTGATCCCATATTTGGCAGTGTAGGTATAGTCGGCATGTGATGGTCTAAATTTATCCGCTATGTGGTTATAGTCTTTTGGTTGTTGATTTTGATTGGCAATCCAAATGGCTATGGGTGTGCCTGTACTCACTCCTTCCATTGTACCAGATAATATTTCACATGTATCTGGTTCTTGACGCTGAGTTACAATAGCACTTTGTCCAGGCCTACGTTTAGCTAGTTCTGTTTCTATGAATGTCTTATCGATTTCTAGTCCTGCAGGGCAGCCTTCGATAACTACTCCGATTCCTACTCCGTGAGATTCACCGAAGCTTGTAAATTGCCATATCTTTCCAAATGTACTTCCTCCCATATTCCAAAGATACCGATATTCAGTATGAGTATCAAATTATCTTCATTTTCTTCATAATGTAAGTAGCACTCTTATTTTTGCATACACCATCTCTTAGCTTATAATCAAACAAGAGTTCGCCTTCACGGATTTCTACTTCAAAGTTTTTATTGATTAGTTGTGTAGGGTAATCAGATGTAGTATCACATACTTTAAGATCATGAGTAGCAATTACACCGATTACTCTTTTGGAGATTAGTTTCTTGATAACTTCTACTGTGCCTTGCCGCTTATCATCAGAGTTGGTCCCTCTTAATATTTCATCTAGGAGTATAAATGTCAACTTGCTATCTGCGGCATCCATTACTTCTTTAAGTCTTTTGACTTCTGCAAAGAAGTAAGATTCATTATCAGATAGAGAATCTGACAATCTCATCGACACATAGATGTCAAGTGGATGAATATTAGCGGCTGTAGCGCATACTGGAGCACCTGTACTGGCGAGTACCATATTGATTCCAAGACTTCTGAGAAATGTGCTTTTACCTGACATATTGGATCCTGTAAGTATGATAAATTTTTGATTTATAAAAGTTACATCATTACAAACTCTAACATTATCTGGAAGCATTGGATGACCAAGATTTGAGAATGTGATTTGTTCTTGTGAATTAAGATTAGGATAAGTATATGCAGGGTTGTTATATGCAAAATTAGACAAGCTATTGATCGCTTCTATTTCTCCGATTACCTCTAACCAATCTGAAATCATAGGTGCAAAAGTTGCCTTCCACTCTTGCAACTTTCGTAAAGTGTGCACATGGTATAGACTCATTCCATTGAATATGATAGCGCCCATAGGATTGTGTACGGAGTCCATCTGTTGAAATAGTCTCGATAGATTGGCGATGTGATGACTGGCAGTTTCGTTATCAGTAAGCAGCCGTTTTTGTAGCTGTTGTAATTTTGTAGATTGAAATGAATGACTCTCCAGCATATACATCAAGCGACTATATTTTTGTATCGATTTATTGATTTGAGATTCACCTAATATCTCATCTTTAATTTGTCGAAAGTGTTTGCCGAGTATTCCTAGATTGATAAGGAATAAAAATGCAAAACTTAATCGTGGAATGTCACCACCGATCCAAGCATAAGCTACCAAAAAAAGTACTGTCATTATCGGTAATAGATAACTTATGATTTTCATTAAGGATGAATGCTGCTTAACTTCGGTTTTGGTCCAGTCTATTAGCGTGTTGTATGTCTTTTGACTATCGTCGCTAGTCATTGCAACAGCTAGCATTTCTTGCCTCCATTCTATTTTAGATGATATTTCTTTGATAGCATCTTGTTGAGAGAAGATTTCTTCATTGGACAATCTATGGCTGAGAAAATGTGCAAGCTTTTTACTACCGATATAAGTAGCAGTTCTGTTTAATCTATGAAAAAGTGAGTGGTCACCAAATATATCTAGATCGTAAGTGTAAGGATGTTTGGTAAATATGTGTTCGTTGCCATCATCAAATGGAATGGATGTGCGAGATAGATAGTCGTGTTCGTTTTGATTAATGTCAGCGAGGGCTCTATGCATTCGCATTTTTTGTGCAAGTTTCATATGTTTATTGATCAATATGAAAAAAGCAATTGATGAAAATATGGCTATAATGATCCATTGCACAGCTCCATCATTCTTTATCATTAAGTAAAGCGTTAAGAGAAAAACGACAAGCAAAACAATACGTATAGTACTCATGATATTAAATCGTTGCCTTTGCTGATTGTATAGTGAAAGAAACTGATCTAATCTTGTTTTATATATTAGGTTCTGTGGCGCCAATGTTTTTTGTAAGTTTATTTTTCGTTGGAAAGTGTCAATTAGAAATGATTGTATCTAAATGTGGTCATGATATTTTTTGGTCAATTTGTGTTCTATATTACCGGTATGTTTTGTGCTAATTGGTTCAAACAAAAGAAGATGTACTTCTTCCATAGCTATTGGTTTGTGCTCTACACCTCTTGGTATTATGAGCATCTCACCTTCTTCTAAAGTAACTGTATGATCGCGAAATTCTAATTTTAGTGTCCCTTTAATTATTAAGAACATTTCATCTTCGTCAGCATGGTCGTGCCAAATAAATTCTCCTTTTACTTTAGCAATTTTCACTTCTTGACCATTGAGTTGTCCTATGATTTTAGGTGACCAATGTTCTTCGAATAGTTTAAGTTTTTCCGCTATATTGACTTTTTTCATGTTGGTTAACTATTTACCTATAGCTATTTGAAATATGCAATCATGCCTCTCAAATAGAAAATGAATTAGTGCATGCGATCTGCTCGAGGTTTCAATGTTTTCATTAATTCTTCTTCAAAATCAAGATATTGCTGCCATCTATTTTTGACAAAAACATTATTCTCAGCATAATGATATGCAAGATCTAGAAACATACGGTAGTGACCTGCTTCCGAAACCATGAACATATGGTAGAAATCTCGAAGTTTTGGATCTGAAATATTTAATGATAATAATCTGAATCGTTCGCAGCTACGAGCTTCTATAAGTGCAAAAGCAAGTAGTGCATCTATCAACGCAGTTTTGCGACTACCATCTTTTTTTTGAAACTTTCGAAGTGCCACCACGTATTCATCATTACGTTGTTCACCTAATTGCATTCCTCGTTTTTCCATTTCAGCAATAACCAATCTGAAATGTCCCCACTCTTCGGTTACTACAGGCGATAGTTCGTTTACAAGCCTCGTATGCTTTGGATACTTTTGTATCAGTGAGATACATGATGTAGTTGCTTTTTGCTCACAGAATGCATGGTCTGTCAATATTTCCTCTAGACTTATTTCAGCCATATTTGCCCACCTGGGATCTGTAGGTAGTTGCAATCCCAATTTATACTTGGTTTTAGTTTCACTCATTCTTTCGCTTTCTTGATACACTCTAGTTGGCGCTGAAGTAAATCTATCTCATAGACAGGATATTCTTCGTAACCTGAGCTCCAGATAATAGCTAACTTGTCAAGTTCTAAGTCTTTAATGAGTTCCATCTTAATATCTTGTAACCTGTATACAGCCTCATATTTAGTGTGCCCGTAGTACTGTTCTAATTTTCCTTCAGTTCTATATATGCTATGCGCTATGAAGTTTTCTCCATTGATAAATGTTAACTTCACCATATCATTTTTATCTATGTATCCATAAGATTTACTTGCGTCCTTCGTGGCTAATTCTAAATCCAGATTGAGATAGTAGTCACCATCGAGTAGAGTTAAGTATGCATTACAATTAAGGAAGTTTTTATTCTTCAAGACGTGCTTTAACTTTTCGCTAGTGTGACCAAATAAATGCTGAGGGGCATGTTCAATACGTTTTTGGTTGAGTGATTCGTCCATTCCATTAAAGGTAATACTGCATATTTCGTCATGTGTGATATACTCAGGATTGCGATCATCGACAGCAAAACTGTAGTCTACTTGAGATGATTGTACATTATTTACAGACGTTCCTAGACTTTTTGCAGACTTAGCTATGATTTTGTTTATAATAGAAACTCTTTCTAGAGGTTTAAAATTTCTGAGTTTATTCAATTTATTAATGAAATTATAACTCTCTTTGGCTCTCATATCCGCTACATCGTAGTCTACTTCGATAGAGTTAAGTTGATTTTCTAATTCTTCTATTTGTCCTATTTCTTCTGCTTTCTTAGCTACTTTAAGATTTTCCTTCAGGACATTCATCTTTTTTTTATACTGATATCTATCATTAGTACTTTTGGTTTCGATATTTTGTAACTGTAACTTTAATCTGCTGAGGATAGTTTTTTCTTGTGGATTTCCATTCTGTTCAAAATTATTAGGGTCTTCAAGAGGGTTTATCTCTTCTCCCATAAACTGATCTTCATTTGATTTATTTGCTTTGTTGGCTCTATGTTTATATGTACTATCAATAGTAACTGTTAGTGCTTGGCCAGATTTAGTATCGAGATTTTTTTGGGCGATAGTAATATTTGACAGCATACCTAATATGCCTAGCAGTATAAGAGAGCGAAGGCAAGTGTTTTTGTTAATCATAAGTAGAAGGTGTAGAACAGATATTCAGTTAAATGCAAATATACGCAAGTCATTGAAGAATATGTTGTCAATAAGTACTAACTCCGGCTTAGGAGTGCTTGTCTGTGTTAACAAAACCAAAGTGATTGGTATAAGCCACTATTGGCCAATGACGATATATGGTGTTTTACCACTTTTTTTTCTTGTGGATTGGCTATGGTCAATATAATCTGAGCATTCGATAGGCTGGAAAGGAGAGAGGAAGACGACAAGACTGTGCCGTAGATGTTGTGTCCTATTTTATTCTTATTATCGGTAATCCACTGGAAATGAATATTAGCGGTGATGAGTTGCTTGGCTATAAATTTAGCCTTAGTGCCAGCACCCCATATTACAAGAGGTTTGTCACTTCTGTAATCTATCTCCATGAAATAGTTTATCTTCAGTTCTAAAAATCGATTGTCTTTGTAATTATCGTCATTTCTAGACGCACGACTTCTATGATCTCTCCAAAGATGTAGAATTTCATTCGTGCATGGAATGACATTGAGTTGATGCATATACATGCGAAAAACTAGATCGTAATCCTCAGGATAGGTATTACTCTGGAAAGCACCAATACGATCTAAGTCTTCTCGAAATATCATCCAGCATGGACTTGGGATGACACACTCTTTGTATATCTCTTCAAAATTAGCGCCTTTCGCACTCATCGAATTTAGCCATTCTGCATATCTCATATAGCCATTTCCTATTGGCTGATCATTTCGAAAGTACTTTACTCTTCCAGTAGCTAAATTTCCTGGCCCTGAAATATTAAGTTGTGTAATCATTGTGCTCAGTTTTATAGGAGTCATGATATCATCCGCATCCATGCGAGTAATAAGGTTGCCGTTGGAGTTTGCGTAGGCTAGTCGAAGAGCGTCGATAATTCCAGTACCTTCGTTCGGTAAGATTTTGATATTGAGATGTTTATTACCCCATTGTTGTAGTATAGATAGTGATTGATCCGTACTATGGTCGTCAACGATTATCAATTCCCAATGAGTATAAGTTTGCTCTATTATACTATTGATGCATTCGTCGATGAATTGACATGCATTTTTGCAAGGAATTATAATGGACACTAATGGGCTTTTGTATTGAATTGACATGAGTTGAGAGACTAGTTATAGCTGTATGACTGTTTGGTAGTGCGAGTGTTTTTTTATTATTTTGTCGGTTTATGAAATTATTTTCCTAAAATTTCAGTATTATATTATGAATCTATGAAGTTAGAGACCATTTTTATTAAACAAAAGTATATATATTATGGGTAGACCACCTACTAGACAAAAAGAACTTAAAGACGGATGGTATGTTGAGGTTAGAAATAAAGGTTCTAAAACAGGGATGAAGATAAGAAGAGAGACATTACCGGAAATGGAGCAAATGGTCAAAGATTATCAAAGAACTAAAGAGGTAATCATTCTAGGAGAATCCAGAGGAGGTAAATTCGTCGATAAGGACGGAAATGTGATCAAAAAGAAGAAAAGATAGATCGTTAATTCTGTGAGTTAAAAAGAGCTTGAACAATTGTTGTTCAAGCTCTTTTTTATTTGATTTTTAGGAGTTAGACATGGTACTATATAGATTGTAATATTATACGTTTGTTTCAGTGCTTTGCCTAGCTTTCAATAGGTTCTTGTGATATTTACCTTGTACAATATCAATTAATACCAATACGATGATCACAAAGTAAAACGTAGCCTTATTCATAGCATTGATCTTGTTGCCAAATAGCTTGAGATGCGCCAAGTGCCCTCCTTCCGAGAGTAGCATTATTCCTACGATAAGGAGAATAAATAAACCTAATACTTCATACATTCTATTTTTAGCAAGGAAGTCGGATACTTTATCAGCCATTATGATCATTAGTATTCCTCCTGATATTATGGCTATAGACATTAATACCATTTGAGCTTTGAATTCCATACCACTTGTAAGTGCCATAGCACTTAATATAGAGTCAAAAGAGAAAACGAGATTCATGATTACGATCCATAAAATCACTTTGCTTACAGAAGCTTTTGGTTCGTCAGTTTCATTATGCTCTTTCATGTTCATCATATGCCAGATCTCCTTAATTGCAGTATACATAATGAATATTCCACCAAGCAAAACAATCACACTATGCACGTTGAATGAAAATTCTATATAGTTGTTGTCATGTAGACTCGCAAAAGGCTCTTGGAAGAACTGTATAAGCGACATCAGAACGAATAATAGAACAATTCTTAATACTATGGCTAGTCCGACACCCAACTTTCGTACATGACTTTGGTTCTCAACAGGTGCTTTCCTAGACTCTAGTGAGATATAAAGCAAATTGTCAAAACCTAGTACTACCTGAAGTAATACTAACATAAGAAGCGTAAACAAACTATCGATAGTAAATAATCCTTCCATTGGTAGAGTCTATTAAATTTTACAATTTCAAAGATAATGTAAGAAGAGTGATAGTTGGTAATGCATTGAATTAAATGATTTTGATCTTTGGACTTCTAGAAGTTGAGCGTCATACCTATCAGCTTCTTTACTTTAGTCTTATGGAGACGAATTTATAAATAGTCTCATATATCCAACAGGGGTTAGTAATAAAAGTATAGCCACCAAAAAAAAGGCTTTAAACTAGCGTCTAAACACATTTAAATATCATCGTATTTTTTATTAATAGTTAAAACATAATCTAATATAAATGCTTCTTATAAATAAATACCTTTTCTTAGATCTTACGATAAGAATGAAATCAATACACCAGCCGCTACTGCGGATCCTATTACGCCGGAGATGTTACTTGACATTGCATATTGGAGTAAATGATTTTTGTCATCGTACTTGAGTGCTATATCATTAGCCACTCTACTCGCCATAGGTACAGCACTAAGTCCTGTAGCTCCGATAAGAGGGTTAATCTTCTTGTTAGAGAATATATTATGCATTTTTACAGCCATGATACCTCCAAATATAGATATAGCAAATGCTATAAATCCACCTAGTATTATTAGTAGCGTTGTTTGATCTAAGAATGTTGCAGCCGTCATAGTTGCACCTACTGTCAATCCTAAGAAAATCGTAGCCACATTCATAATTGTTTCCGAAGCTGCCACCATAAGACGGTTAGTATCTGATCCGATTTCCTTTATCAGATTACCGAACAATAGCATACCTACAAGAGGTACGGATGATGGTACGAGTATGGAAACAATGGCGCAAAGCACGATTGGAAATATGATTTTAGTTCTATTGAGATCTTTGATTTTCACCTTGCTAGGATAGAGCTTATCTTGCTCTTTCATATTAATTTTAAGCTCTTTTTCAGAAACGGTAAATTTTACTACCAAAGGAATGATTACAGGTACTAATGCCATATATGAGTATGCTGCAATTGCAATCGGACCCAATAAGTTTGGTGCCAATTTGATTGCTGTATAAATAGCTGTTGGTCCATCAGCACCACCTATGATTCCTAAAGCTGCAGCTTCTTTGAGAGAAAATCCTAAGGCTACAGCAGATATTAATACTGTAAAAATACCTATCTGTGCAGCTGCACCAAAAAAGGCCAACTTAAGATTGCGAAGCATCGGTCCAAAGTCTGTCATCGCTCCGACACCCATAAAGATGAGCGGTGGAAGAAGGCCAGTTTTGATAAGCATGTAGTATAACATATTCATGATACCGTGCTCTTTAGCAATCTCTAGAATGGTCATGTGCTCGATTATTTCTGTTGATGGCGTTACCGCCATATTTCCTCCCGGAAAATTGGCTAGTAATACACCAAATGCAATGGGAACAAGCAATAAAGGCTCAAATCTCTTAACGATACCTAGGTATAATAAAAAGAGCGCTAAAGCCAACATTACAAGTGTCGAAGGATCTTCTCCAATCGCACCGAATGCCGTCATTTCATATAGTTTATTAAGTACCTCCATAAGATTTTTTTAGTATGATACTTGAGCTATATTATTCTAATTAATTGATCATCTTCTTCTATCTCCTCCCCGTGGTTGACCATGATTTCAGCAATTGTACCGCTATCATCAGCTGTGATAGCATTGATTACTTTCATCGCTTCCACATAGGCTACCGTTTCTCCTTTTTGGATTTGGTCGCCTACTTTGATTCCTTTTTCTGATGTCTCTTTAGTAAGGAAGAACTTGCCTTCTAATGGAGCTAGTACAAATTTGGAGTCATATTCTGATACTGGGACTGATGGCGTTTTTGGTTTAGTTGGATCTATATCTGCATTTACCGCAGTATTATTTTCTCCTGGATAACTGATTTTTACATGATACTTTTGCCCATTTACCTCTATATCTAATGCCTTAGGTGCATTTTGTGCAGGATTAATAGTTGAGACTATTGATGCTGTGCTTTCTGCAATCTGAGCAGATGAATTATGTTTACGTTTAGCTAGGTCTAGCTTGAATTTGATTTTAGCTTCTCCAGATTTGAAATCTTTATACTGCTGTGGGTGCATCGCGAACTCGAGTAGTTCTTCATCCTCGGTACCCGCATCCCAGCCATTTTCTTTCATGAGTTTTCTAAAATGTTCAAGTTGGTCGGGATAGAGATCTTGTGGATTACCTATAAAGAATTCTCTATTCTGGTTCGCAGCCATCTTTAATATTTCTGGAGCTAATTTTCCAGGAAGACTACCAGATTTACCGAGAATCATTCCCCATGTATTTTCGTCTAGCATTGACCATCTCTCTTTCCCTTTAGTCATCTGTATTACATTCATCAGTGCTGCATTTTTAACATACTGAGAAAATGGTGTGACTAAGGGTGGATAACCTAGCATTGGCCAGATATGTTTCACTTCGTTAAATAAATTTAGTAAAAGTTCATCTTCTGTTATATTTGACTTACCACTTTTTGTGAGCCATTTATTGAGGCTAGTTACATTTTTTTCAAGATCAGCCATGAGACTTCCCATCATTCCTCCAGGTAGTCCTGGTCCAATTAGTAGCGAATTCATGCGTCTGTTTGTAGGATTAATATAAAGACCTAGAAAGTCATCCATAAATGCCTGAGAAAGTCTACGTACCTCCATATAAGCATCCATGTTGATATCGGCTACTTTGAATCCTGCATCTCTTAGCATCTCATGTATAGTCAATAGATCTGCATGACCAGTACCCCAACTAAGTGGCTCCATACCTACATCGATGTAGTCTGCACCATTACGAGCTGCCTCGAGTGATGACGCTACTGAAAATCCTGGGGTAGAGTGACCATGATACTGTATAATAATATCAGGATGACGATCTCTGATACCTTTGATGATCTTACCTATAGAAGCAGGACGACCAATTCCAGCCATATCTTTGATGCAGATTTCTTCTGCACCACACTCTATATATTGGTCAGCAAGATTTATGTAATAGTTTACGTTATGTACAGGTGAGTAAGTTAGACTCAATGCACCCTGTGCAATCATACCACCTTCCTTTGCAAATCTGAAACTTGGCTCAAGGTTCAGTGGATTGTTCAATCCATCAAATGTCCTAGATATGTCTGTTCCTTGCAGCTTCTTTACCTTAAACATCAATTTCCGTACATCTAGTGGTACAGGGCTCATACGGATACCATTTAGCCCACGTTCTAACATCTGCGTCTGTATCCCAGCATCATTGAATGGCTGAGTCCATTTGCGTACAGCAATATTAGGATTTTCTCCAAAAAGGAGATTTACCTGCTCAAATCCACCTCCATTAGTCTCTACCCTGTGAAAGCATCCCATATCAATAATAGGTTGTGTTACGCTACATAGTTGATCTACTGTAGGAACATATTTACCAGCAGATTGCCACATATCTCTATATACCAGGGCGAGTTTTATTTCTTTTCTCATCATAATATTTCTCTTATTATATCTTTTTATTAGGCCTATAAGGCTTAATTTTCAACTTTCTGTATGCTCTCCACTTTTCCATGACCAGCTGTCACAGTCTCTACTGCAGTTTCTATTGCGGCTAAAGTCTCAGGTGCAGTAACGGTAGCTGATCTATAATTTCGTGAAAACTTTTTGGTAGGTTTTGGAGTGTAATTATTAACTATCTTGATTAAGATGTTTCCGGAGATTACTACTAAAGCCAGTATTAGAAAGACGGTAATCATACCGATAGCTAATAGTACTAAGGCATTGCTGATATTTGACTCCATTGGGATGAATGTTGTTTAGTTTTTCACGTAATTTAAAAATGAGTCAAAGCTAAAAATAATATTGATAAGTAAGTGTCGGACATATACTTAGCCATGGATAACATGAAAGAAGGTTTTGAAGCG
This sequence comes from Saprospiraceae bacterium UBA1994, assembly GCA_002335865.1. GTDB lineage: Bacteria > Bacteroidota > Bacteroidia > Chitinophagales > Saprospiraceae > UBA1994. Next base: position 131,488 of record DDCY01000009.1, on the reverse strand, counting down.
AATTTGCGCATTTGTTGACTTTAGAATAAGGATAACAAAATACTATTCCAGTAATACAACATGGATTGAGTTGATTATTACAGATCACTTTCACAAATAATTGATTTTAAAGGAATTTAAAGTAAGTTGTTTTAAAGCTTGAGTCTTGCAAGGCTTTAAATTGTAAATAATATTATCCTTATTAATCCTATCATTCCCCTTTGTTAAATATCTTTGCTAATGGATAAACTGAATATCAGTATAATGAACAACACTCAATTGCAAGTATGGAAATTTGGAGGTGCATCGATTAGCAATCCAGATCTAGTGGAGAATGTAGGTAGTATTGTCAAGAATTACCTTAAGACAAATGCGGTCCTAGTAACTTCAGCAAAGGGTAAAACAACCAATGCTCTAGAAACTCTAGTCAAGGCCTATATGAGTGAAAGTGATGAGGCAAACAAAATATTGGAGGAAATCAAGCAAAATCACTTTCAATATGCACAAGCACTTTGTGGAGTTGGGCACCCAATATTGAATGAACTCAATGACTTATTCGTTGAGATCGAGTGGATATTAGAAGATCCCGTAATAGATCCTTATGATTATGTATACGATCAGATTGTTTCTATTGGAGAGTTGGTTTCTACTAAAGTAGTATCTCAATATCTCGTCGATCAGGGCATTAAAGCCAATTGGTTAGACATTAGAGATGTTATACTTACTGATAATAGGCACAGAGAAGCAAGAGTGGATTGGGAGATTACTCAAAAGAAATCTAATAAGATAAAAACATTGCTTGAATCATATGATGTGATCGTGACCCAAGGATATATAGCGAGCAGTAGTGAAAATTTTACTACTACATTAGGTAGGGAAGGATCTGATTATACTGCTGCAATATTGAGTTATTGTTTGGATGCGGATAGCATGCATATTTGGAAGGACGTACCAGGAATATTGACAGGAGATCCGCGGCTATTCAAAGAAGTTATGAAGATCGATAGGTTGTCATACAAAGAAGCTGTTGAGATGACCTATTATGGAGCTAAAGTCATCCATGAGAAAACAATCAAGCCTTTACAAAACAAGAGTATTCCTCTTTTTGTAAGACCGTTTTATACACCTGAAAAGGATGGCACTCTTATATCTGCAGAGGAGCCGATTGGATATCCACCAGTCATTGTAGTCAATGCTGATCAAGTATTATTACATATCAGTACCAATGACTTTTCTTTTGTAGGAGAACATCACTTGGGAGACTTATTTACTCTTTTCGCTAAGCATCGCATTCGAGTAAATATGATGAGAAACACAGCTATTAGTTTTACAGTATGTACCAATAATCGCCCTGGTCGTATTAATGCATTTGAAGCGGAATTGGGAGATAAGTATACTTTACATAAAGATTCAGATTTAAAGTTGATGACCATTAGACATTATACTGAAGAGGTGGTGAAGTCGTTTACAAAAGGTAAATTGGTTCTCTTTCAAGAAAGGCTTAAAAATACAGTGCACGTAGTGGTTAAGGAATTGGTAGAGTAGGAAATGAAGGAAGGTAAATAAGTTTAAGTTTGGATTTAAGATTGATCATCGATCAGGACGAAAGTTTTGTACGGTGATTTGAAACTTTCGCTTGACCATCTAAGTGGGCTACAGAACAAACACAAGGAGCCATCAGGTTGTTCTAACATTTTGCTTCGCTTTTTTGCAATGTAAAAGCAGAATTTGTTGTAGCGACATGTATTAATGAATAAAACTTTATATGAGCACTAGAAGATTCAATTCGGAAAAGAAAAATATTCATATCATCAACTTATTTTTGCCATGATTCGAATGTATAAATACCTCAATCGCCATCAGTTCTTTTTTCTAAAACTACCTAGTAAATAATCAAAATTTTGAGTGATAGGTTTTTGAATCTTTATTTTCTTAAAGAATTTAGCCATTTCAGAATACTTTTCGTCACTTAGTCGACCATGCATGAGTTTGTAATCCAGAGTAGGCATCCAATGCTTGGTAGTCATATCAATACATTCTTCTAATTTGTGCACTCGTTTTTTGTCAGAGTAATTTCCCCATAATGAGAAGTTGAGATGCTTTCTACCATTGTCGATATGGCTTTTGATTCTCCATGAGAAAGGGGCTATATTAGTATACCAAGGATAGTGTGATTCATGACTGTGACAGTCATAGCACATCGTCTTCATGTTTGCAGCGATTTCAGTTGGAGGTTCTGTCAATTTGATGAAGTCATTCTCGAGTTCTACTGGCGGATTTGTCTTGTCGATAGGAAAGAACTGCATCACTATGAAAGCGAGTAGTAGAGAGAGAAGTATGTTTCTTTTGGTCAGATATTTTTTCATCGCTTATGTTTTTTTTGAAACTGTAGATACAAATCTTCCACTTTATCTCTAGCCCAAGGTGTCTTTCTGAGAAATTTCAAACTAGATTTCACCGTCTGATTACTCTTAAAGCAATTGATATTGATTTTATCGGCTAGGCTATCCCATCCATAGAAGTCTACTAAATCTTCTACTATAGTAGCGAGCTTGATTCCGTGCAGTGGATTATTGGGTTGTTGTTTAGACATGCGGCAAAGATAATAGACAAATTACAAATGGTATTGTCTATGTTAAATCAATAATTGTCTATAATATTCATTTAGAATGTAACCTTACCTATAATAACACCTGTCTTAAGATAGGTAAGGCTTCAATAACAGTTTAATTTATTTTGAGGAGCGTTAGTGAAAAATGAATTAAGAGTGATCAACTGTTAGTAAGCTATTTATTGTCATTTAGAGCGAGGCACGAATCGAGGAATCATTGTAACAATCGCTGCTTTTATTGCGATAGAAGTGGATAATTATTACTCAAATAGTACTCGATTATTATGATGATAATTGACATAATAAATTATTTATAGTGCAGAATAAAGTTCCACGCTAAAAGCGCTGGGCTTATAATTATCTTTAATGCTGTGAAGCAGAAATAATTAGATCTTTTCTAATATAATCGCACTGGCTCCGCCGCCACCATTACATAGGGTAGCACAACCATACTTTCCATCTTTTTCCTGAAGTACGTGAGCTAGAGTTGTCGTGATACGAGCACCACTTGCACCTAACGGGTGACCTAGTGAAACAGCTCCACCATTGACATTTACGATGTTTTCTGATATGTTAAGTTCTTTGTTGAATGCCATTGTCACCACTGAAAATGCTTCATTAACCTCATAGTAATCAATTTCTGATTTCTCTAGTCCTGCTCGTTTGATAGCAAGAGGTGCTGCTAATGTAGGTGCTGTAGTAAACCACTGAGGCTCATGCGCTGCATCAGCAAATGATACGATTCTAGCGATTGGTGTTAGACCATGTTTTAAGATTGCTTCTTCACTTGCAATTACTAGCGCTGAAGCTCCATCATTGATAGTCGATGAGTTGGCAGCTGTTGCAGTTCCTTCTTTAGTGAAGGCTGCGCGTAATCCTGCGATTTTCTCAAATTTTACTTTTTTGATTTCTTCATCTTCAGATACGATTAATGGTTCGCCTTTACGTTGTGGTATGCTTACCGGTACTATTTCATCTTTAAATAGTCCTGCTGCAGTGGCAGCCGCAGATCTTTCATATGATTGGATCGCGAATCTATCTTGATCTTCTCTACTGATTCCATATTTTTCAGCTGTTGCATCGGCGCTTACACCCATTGCTACTTTGTCATATGCATCTATGAGACCATCTTTTTGTAGGCCATCAATAAGCTTTCCTTCACCGAATTTATATCCCCATCTTGCTTTGTCTAGATAGAAAGGTATGTTAGACATACTCTCCATTCCACCAGCGATGATCAGATCGCCTTGTCCTAGCATAATCTGCTGTGCTGCAAACATAATAGACTTCATGCCTGAAGCACATACTTTATTGACAGTAGTACAGGGTACAGTATATGGAATACTAGCTCCTAGAGCTGCCTGTCTTGCAGGCGCTTGCCCTACATTGGCTTGGCATACATTGCCCATATATACTTCGTCGATATGCTCTGCTGATATTCCAGCTTTTTCTAATGCACCTATGATTGCTGCTGAACCTAGCTGAGTTGCTGATAATGAGGATAATGCACCACCAAAGCTCCCAAGTGGTGTACGTACGGCTGAAGCAATAAATACTTTTTTCATATTTTGCGATTGATTATTGTAAGTGATTAGCAAATGTACGGATAATAGCAGTGAGGGAGAATGAGATTTTGAAATTTTGCAAGATCGTTTACAACGATTTGATATTTGTATGTGTAGAAGTTTACTTTGCATCATATTCTATATTTTAAGTTTTGACTTAAGTCAACTTATTAAATGCCATCGAGAATAAGGGGCTTTTTATTTATATACTCTAGAATATCAAGGAGTGCGGAAATAGAGGGTATATATATCTAATTCAAACAACTACTTTCGTAATTCGCAATACAAAAACCAATATTTCTAAAGTTTTCATAGATATATTAACTTTATTTAATATGATAATGCAAATTCATACTATTTATACCTTTAAGACAGTTTTAAGCGTTTGTTATCTATCTCTGATATATTATTTACGTCTTTAGTTATATTAAGTAATCAATTAAATCAAACGATTAGGATAGACTGGTATCATTATTAATTAGAAATCCTCTTGAACTGAAAGTAAACAATGAACCCCTTGAATTTTTATCTAAGTACATTCCTATGAAATACACTAAACTATATATCCTGATTGCAGGATTTTTTTTCAGCACGAGTTTATTTGCTCAAAATTTGGAAGATGAAGTAGAGTTTCTTTACATTAAATCCAAATATCTATACGAAACAGATAGACATGAAGATGCGGTAAATGCATTTAATAAGGTAATCCAGAAAGATGCTAATCACCAAGATGCGTTGGTATTGAGAGGTGCCTCTAAATTTAGCTTGGCTGCTTACCAAGGTGCTATGAAAGATTTCAATAAATCTATCAAAGAACGTGGAGTGACTAAGGATGTAGTGGGGTGGATAGCGCTCACACATTATAAAATGAATAATATGGATCTCGCTGTAAACACGCTAGAAACAGCCCTACTAGTAGATCCTAAAAATCGTACGCTATGGAATCTACAAGGTGATATCGCTCAAGATAACAACGAACGATTGAAAGCTTGTGACAGTTGGGAAAAGGCAGCAGCTTTGGGTGATACTAAGGCAGATAGGAAGTTAGAACAGAACTGCGGTGGATCATCTAAGTCGAAGCGAGATAGAATATCAAAAACGGATTTTAAAAAAGGCAATTTTAACCAAGAAGATGCTAATAAAAGTAAAAAGGATGACGGTATACTCGACGATGATGAAGTAATATCGCTTGGAGATAGAGAAGAAGATGTAATTTCAAAAAATCTTAAAGATAAAGATAATGACACTCTGGTAAGAAAAGAAAGAGACGATGAAATGAGAAGTGAAATGGAAGATGATATCGTCGATGATGAAGTATTGAGTCTTGGAGATAAAGTTAAAGCTGGGTTAACTATAGATCAAAAGCCTGATCGCGATCCAAATGAAAGGGCATTTATAGAAATAGATGAAGACCTTATACTGGAGATCTATGGTGAGCACTTGGGAAATCGTAAGATTCTAGACCAGCCAAATATTTTGATTCTAGCGGAGGAGGATGGTGTAGTAGCAGTGAATATCTGTGTAGGCCGTGCAGGAAGCGTCAAGTCTGCGGAATATAATGATGATCTCAGTACAATTAAAAAGCAGAGTTTAATCTCACTTGCGATTAGAAAGGCAAAGGAGTTTTGGTTTGCTAAAGACAGAAACAAAGAGGCTTGTGGCGTGATCTTATACAAGATCGCAGGAAGTTAATCATGTGTTTTTACTTTGTAAAAACACATGGACACTAAAAATATAAAATCCTTCTTCTGATTATTTCAGGAGAGGGATTTTTCGTTATGTTTTAATAGAAAGCTTTCATAGATATTGGTCTATGGACGAATATAGAGATAGTTTATATCACATTGAACTCCTATATATCCTATATCTATGCTGTATTATCTTTTACTGATACTAAGATAATTCCTATATTAGATACTTAATGTAAAATAAACAATAAGTATTTAATGATAGGAATAATCTCATTTATCGCATTTACAGCAATCGTTGCAATATTCGCATACATGTCGACACGTAGTACTGACGAAAGCACTTCTGATGGTTACTTCTTAGGTGGACGTAGTCTTGGCGCTGTTACCATAGCTGGTTCTTTACTATTGACCAATCTTTCTACAGAGCAGATAGTCGGACTCAATGGTGCGGCATATGGAGAAGGAATATTAGTTATGGTATGGGAGACATTGGCGGCTTTGGCCATGATAGTTACAGCAATCTGGTTGTTACCTAGATATCTTAAGGGAGGAATAGCAACGGTTCCTACTTTTTTGGCAAGGCGATTTGATACTATGACTAAGACCATGGTATCTGCCTTGTTCTTGTCTGGATATGTAGTAGTATTGCTACCTATAGTATTGTATTCTGGTGCTTTGGCTTTTATTACGATGTTTGATCTCGAGACCTTATTTGGTATGGATAAGACTGCCTGTCTTTGGGTATGTGTTTGGGCTATAGGATTTATCGGATCTATATATGCCATATTCGGTGGATTGAAAGCCGTGGCAGTATCAGATTTAGTTAATGCTGTGGGACTTATGATTGGAGGTCTAATGATCCCAATATTTGGTCTTATGACAATCGGAGACGGTAGTATTATGGACGGTCTTAATGTACTGACAACATCTCATCCTGAAAAGTTTAATGCTATCGGGGGGGAATCTTCATCTGTTCCATTTGCTACTATATTCACAGGTATGATGTTGGTCCAATTATTCTATTGGGGTACTAATCAAGCAATTATTCAGAGAGCATTAGGTGCTTCCAGTTTACAAGAAGGTCAGAAAGGGTTGATTCTAGCGAGTTTTATAAAAATATTAGGACCACTTATCGTAGTGCTTCCTGGTATTATAGCTTTTCATATATTCCAAGGAGCATTAGAAAATGGTGATGAAGCATATCCAGCATTAGTTAAAGAAGTATTGCCAGCACCCTTATTAGGTTTCTTTGCAGCGGTAATCTTTGGAGCGATCATGAGCTCTTTTAATAGTGCACTCAATAGTTCAGTAACATTGTTTGGTTTAGATATATATAAAGAGCATTTCAATAAAGATGCAACAGAAAATCAGGTCGTAAAGGCAGGGAAAATATTTGGAATTATACTTGCAATATTGGCGATGTTTATTGCTCCATTTATAGCAAATGCACCAGATGGACTATTTGGATATTTACAAGAAGTGAATGGATGTTATTCTATTCCGATTTTGACGATTATCGTGGTAGGATTTGCAACTAAGTACGTTCCTGCAATAGGGGCGAAAGTTGCGCTTTGGTCAGGGGTGGTCTTGTACAGTATTAGTCAGTTTATCTTCAAGCCAATAATGGAAAACAAAGCAGTAGACGCACTCACTGCATCAGGAGTAATAGACGAGACATCAATCAAAGCAGCAGAGACTGCAGCTTATCCACATTTTTTACATGTAATGGCAGTTCTATTTGTTTTAAATGTAATGATCATGCTTGTAATAGGTAAGCTCTATCCAAGAGAAGAATCATACGAACAGCATTATACAGAAGACATTGATATTACACCATGGAGCTTAGTCAAACCCTTAGGTGGTGTCATCTGTGCCATAGTAGTGGGAATATATATTTACTTTTCTTAGATAAGTAACACTGTTGGAAAGATATTGACTAACTGTACTTATCTTGTGGTAAGGATTTTTTACCCAAATAGCAAACTCCCTATTCGTACCATAGTCGCACCTTCTTCGATGGCTATTATATAATCGCCGGACATCCCCATACTTAGTTCGCAAAAATTGTCATCCGTGGCGAAATAAGTAGATTTGCAATAATCATATATTGATTTTAATTTAGCAAATTCTGCTCTTACTTGGTCCTGATTATCTACAAAACTAGCCATACCCATCAATCCTTTAATTTTGATATTAGTCTCTTCGGATTGATTCTTATGAATAATAGTTTCTAGCGTTTCTTTATTGAGACCGTATTTGGCTTCTTCTTGCCCGATTTTATATTGGAGGAGTACAGATATTTCTTTATCGATCTTCGCAGCTTCATTGACTATCTTATCATATAGTTTTTTCGAATCTACTGATTGTATCATACTTACTATAGGCAATACGTTTTTCACTTTTTTACTTTGGAGATGACCTATCATATGCCATTCTACATCTTTAGGGAAATATTCGCTTTTGCGCTCTAGTTCGTTTACTCTATTTTCTCCTAATATTCTTTGGCCTTGATCATATAAAGCCATGACTTGTTTATCTTGACGAGTCTTGGAAACTGCAACCAGAGTTACATTTTGTTCACTAAGAGATTTTTCTAGTTTTTTGTACATATATACAAAAACCTAGAATAGGCCATAAAGTTCTTTATCTACTTTATCTATAATTAAACCTAGGTCTTCGTTGCTATTCTTGAAGTCTAGATTGTTAATGTCAATGATTAATAGTTTACCTTCCGAATAACCTTTGATCCACTCTTCGTAACGTTCATTGAGACGTTTGAGATAGTCTAGACTCATGTTTCCTTCGTAGTCACGTCCACGTGTATGTATGTGATTAACAAGTGTCGGAATATCAGACTTTAGATATACCAATAGATCTGGCGCTTCTACTTGTGATGACATCGTCTTGAATAAATCAAAGTAATTAGCAAAATCACGTTCACTCATTAGACCCATGTTATGAAGATTGGGAGCGAATATATAAGCATCCTCATAAATAGTCCTATCTTGAATTACTGTCGCATCTCCCTGTCTGATACCTAAGATTTGTTGATATCTACTATTGAGAAAATAAATCTGCAAGTTGAACGACCAACGATGCATATCGTTATAAAAATCACTCAAGTAAGGATTGGTACTAGTATCTTCGTAAAGTACATCCCATTTATAGTGATTTGAGAGCAATTCCGATAGAGTAGTCTTACCTGCACCAATGTTGCCTGCAACGGCTATATGCTTGATTTTTTTAGATTCTGTCATGTTGTATTTCCTAAAATAAAATAATATTTGAATCGGATGCTTTAATTGTAAAATTACGAATACCAAAAGGGCTATGAAAATTAAGATTAAAGATTTTATCGTAATGTGGATAAATAATTGAGATTGAGTGGTCTATTAGCAACTATGATCTCTACTAATTGCTAATTATTTTACTATTCGACCCTATATAAATACCACTTGTCTAAATTATTGAGTTAGAGATAAGCGTTAAATTATCTTACGGTTAGATTGCATCACATCTATTTGAGATGTATTAGCATCTTATTAAGAAATGTTTCAAACTTAAAATTATACCTTACCTGATATGGAAAAAATGATATCTGTACAAGAAATGAAGAAGACTTATATTATGGGAACTGAGCAGGTGCACGCCCTTAAAAGTATTACGTGCAATATTCTTAAGAATGAATATGTTGCACTTATGGGGCCTTCAGGATCTGGTAAGTCTACACTAATGAATCTCCTTGGATGCCTAGATACGCCTACTAGCGGTACGTATTTACTAAATGGAATCAATGTATCTCAAATGGCAGATAGTGAATTAGCTGCTGTTCGTAATAGAGAGATTGGATTCGTATTTCAGACATTTAACCTATTGCCAAGGCTAACAGCCTTAGATAATGTAGCGTTACCACTCGTCTACTCAGGCATGAGTAAAGCCAATAGAGTAGAAAGAGCTTCACATGTACTTGATATAGTAGGATTAGGTGATCGGATGACACATAAACCCAACGAACTATCAGGTGGTCAGCGTCAAAGAGTAGCGATAGCAAGAGCATTGGTCAATGATCCAGCCATAATTTTAGCAGATGAGCCTACGGGTAACCTTGATACCAAGACATCTATAGAGATCATGCAGATATTTGAATCTATTCAAGATAAGGGTAATACTGTGATAATTGTGACTCACGAACCAGATATCGCAGAGCATGCTCATCGGATTATCAATCTTAGAGATGGACTAATAGAGACGGATGTCAGAAACAAGAATATCATAAAATCTTCAGATCCTACGCATAGATATAATGTAGGGATTAAGGAAGGATAATATTTAAATTTTCGATTGAGCTATGTTTCTTGTGTCCCTCATAAGAAATTCGTTGAATAATTTAACTTGTAATAGTCGTTCCTGATTTATATGTCCGTTTTAATAAGACTTTAATTTTAAGAATTTAAACAATAATTCAATAGAGATTTTAGATCAGCCTTTTTTTCCAAACAAAATATTCTCGATGTAAACTTTTTGAAGGAGTATATATTAAATATGTCTACTACAGGTAGTGTTTCTTTTCAATCAATCCATTTTCCTGCAACTAGATTCCCTACTAATTGTTTACTTTGTTTTACAAATAACTTAAACTGTGAAAATATATACTAAGACAGGAGATAAAGGTATGACTGGCCTATTTGGTGGAGCCAGAGTATCTAAAGACGATATCCGTATCGAAGCTTACGGCACACTCGATGAGCTTAACTCTTTTATAGGGGCTCTGATTTCAAGTATGGATATAGAAGGCCAAAACGAGATTTTGATAGAGGTCCAAAATCGATTATTTACTATTGGTTCTAATTTAGCATCTGACCCTAGTAGGGATATGATCACACCAGATCTTACTGAAGCCGATATCAAGATATTAGAAGATGCGATGGATAATATGAATGAGAATATAGAACCACTCAGAGCTTTCATTCTTCCTGGAGGGTCTTTAGCGGTAGGCCTATGCCATCAGTGTCGTACCATATGCCGAAGAGCAGAAAGAAGGGTAGTGTCGTTAAATAATGTATCTAGTGTAGATAACCTAATAGGCAAGTATCTTAATAGACTTTCTGATTACCTGTTTGTCTTAGGGCGCATGATAGCCAAAAGTCAAGGAGTAAAAGAGGTGAACTGGGAGCCAAGGAAAACGTAGTGCTATTAGATAATGTCGTAACAGACAATAGGATTGATGTCCCTGACTAATTCTACAGCAGGCGAAACGACTATTTGCGAAGTAACATTAATTGAAAATCATAAACGCTCTCTCAACGTCTAGTTATGTTAATTGAGCTCTACTCTCATAGGCATAATAGTGTACCAACTCATAGCCTCCAAAGAGAACAGCGGTAAATGCAAGATTACTCATAAGAGAAGATTTTAGGAATGGAAGTGCCGCAGTAAAACAAGATAAAAGTCCGGCACCATTCATAGGATACATTGTACCGCTCATCCATGTACCGAAGTTAGTAACTACGAAGAAAAGTAGCGAAGCGCTAACTGCTGAGATTGCTAATTTGGTAGGATTCCACTTTTTGAGTGCTTTGGCACCGATGAAGATGATAATGATCGCTGAGATATATACCCAAAGCATATCGTTAGTGAACCAAACGATACCTTCTACCTCTGGATACCATAAACGACTCACCGTATTGTTGATGAGAAGATCAGATGCGTACCATGTCAGAATAGGTAATAGAGCTGCGAGTGCCTTCCATCCGAGGTAAGCACCAGTGAATAGTGTAATACTTTCCATAGCTGTAAAGTTTGGCAAATGTGGCACTAGTCTACTGGTTACAGCAGCGATGATAAACCCAATTGCTAATTTACTTCCTTTTTTCTCTGAATTCATTTGTAATATCATTTAATACCACAAAGATATGTAATAGATACTAATATGACATGGAATAGCACATAAATGAAGAGGATAGATCGTAACTCGCTTAAATCGAATCATGTATAATTTGCAAATTGTCTAACATTACTCTCTTTGAGTATCTTTATGTCAAAGCTTAATATAGTTTGATTCTTACTCCTGAACGCGTATCTTTAAACAATGTATTTTAAGCAAGCAAAAGACGGTGAGAATGAGTGGTGGATGTATTTGGTAACAGTATTGTTGCTATTGTTTGGGTATGGAGTTGGGCAATTGCCGCTTCTTTGGGTTCAGTCCTATGCCATAGAGAATCGTAGTGATATAGGTACAGCGGAGGTAGATAGATTCGCTCAGACATTAGATTTCAGTATTCTACATATTGACAATAACTTGGGTATACTACTCATGTTTACGATTTTTATTGGTGCTACTCTTTTCTTTCTCTTGGCGGTTAAATTTATACATAAAAAAAGCCTAAAAGGGCTGATAACACATAATTATCGGATCAATTGGACAAAGGTCTTTTTTGGATTGGTAGTTTGGTTAGCATTATTGTCCATCTTTGAGCTGATTCTTTATTTTGTGAGTCCAGAAACGTATTACCTCAAAGCTAATTGGGATAAAGTATTCATTCTATTATTGATATGTATAATTGTATTACCGATACAAACTACATTAGAGGAATTGTTTTTCAGATCATATGTTATGAAAGGAATTGGACTAATCGCTAGATCTAAATGGATACCGCTCATTATTACTTCTATATTATTTGGTTTAGTACATAGTTCCAATCCAGAAATATCTAAATATGGTATTGTTCCAATGCAACTTTACTATATCTCTGCTGGTCTTTTGTTAGGTGTTATAACTATTATGGATGATGGTCTTGAGTTAGCCATAGGCGTTCATGCAGCGACTAATATATACGGAGCCTTATTTGTCTGCTACGACGGAAGCGTGCTGCAGACTGATAGTATCTGGCATGTTACAGATATAAATGCATGGGTTATGGCAGTAATATTTATAGTGTCAGGGATAATTTTTTTGTTACTTTCCAAGAAGATATTTGATTGGGCTGCATGGAGTAAACTGACTGAGAAAATAAAAAAATAATTTTAAGTTACAATCCAAAGAAAACGAAATATAAAAAGATTTCGAAGAAGCCTAGCTTTGATTGCCAATACACTAATATATTTTAAGGTATACAGGAGAATTTTAAAAAGAAGATCAACATCTACAGAATTATATAATTAAAATTGAATATGAAATTATTACTACAAGCACTTTTTATAGCCATTCTAACAATCTCAATTAGTACGACTACTAATGCTCAAGCGGATCGTTGGCAACAATCGATCAAGTATAAGATGGATATTGATATGGATGTAAAGAAGAATCAATATAAAGGTAAGCAGTACATTCAATATGTCAATAATAGTCCGGATACTCTGGACAAAGTTTTTTACCATATGTATTTCAATGCTTTTCAGCCTAATAGTATGATGGATGTTAGATCACGTACGATTGCTGATCCAGATAGGAGAGTAGGAAGCAGGATCGAAGGACTTACTAAAGATGAAATTGGGTATATCAAAGTCAAGATGCTTAAGCACCAAGGCGAAGAAGTGGAATATGAAATGGTAGGTACGATCTTAGAGGTTACACTCAATGAGCCGATCGAGCCAAGGAGTAGTACTTTATTTGAGATGGATTACGAAGCCCAAATACCATTGCAGGTACGTCGATCTGGACGCGATAATGCAGAAGGAGTAAAGTTCTCTATGGCGCAATGGTATCCTAAGATGGCCAACTACGATTACCAAGGTTGGAGTGCTAATCCTTATGTAGGAAGAGAATTTTATGGTATTTGGGGAGACTATAATGTGACGATTCATATAGACAAAAAGTATGTAGTAGGTGCAACTGGTCAGCTGCAAAATATGGATGAGATTGGCTACGGATACGGCAAAGTCAAATCAAAAGAAAAAAAGGGAAAGATCACGTACAAGTTCTTAGCAGAAAATGTGCACGATTTTGCTTGGGGTGCAGATCCTGATTATACGCATGAGACGTATCAAATTATTGATGGTCCATTGCTTCATTTCCTTTATCAGCCAGGAGAAAAAACGACTGAAAATTGGCAAAACCTACCAAGAGCAATGGCAGCAGCATATAAATGGATGAGTGCTAGATACGGTAAGTATCCTTATGACAATTACTACTTTGTACAAGGAGGAGATGGCGGCATGGAATATCCACAGTTGACACTCATTACAGGTGAGAGAAGCTATGGTAGCCTAGTTGGCGTATCTATCCATGAGTGGATGCACAGTTGGTATCAGATGGTTTTAGCGACTAATGAAGCCTTGTATCCATGGATGGATGAAGGATTTACATCGTTTGGTAGCACGGAGACTATGAATTATCTAAAACAAGAAGGAATCATACCAGGAGAGATAGCTGAAAATCCATTCCTTGGTGCATTTAACGGTCAAGCTAATATCGCGCTAAGTGGATTTGAAGAACCTCTTTCGACACATGCAGATCACTATACTACCAATAGAGCATACGGTGTAGGGTCTTATATTAAGGGGCAGGTTTTTCTTAAGCAACTAGAATATGTTTTGGGGAAAGTAGCTTTTGATAAAGCATTATTGGATTATTACGATATATGGAAATTTAAACATCCTAATCCAAATGATTTCATCAGAGTTTTTGAAAAAAATAGTGGATTGGAGTTGGACTGGTATAAAGAGTATATGGTTAACACAACTCACTATATTGACTATGCTTTAGATACTATTGTTTTTAACAGGAAGTATAAAGGAGCATCTATAGAGTTGTCTCGAATTGGAAAGATGCCAATGCCATTAGATGTACTCGTAGAAACTCAAGCTGGAAAGAAGTATATGTACAATATTCCACTACAAATCATGAGAGGTGCAAAGCCAAAAGACGATGCAGGTATAGATGGATATACTGTAGTTGAAGATTGGCCATGGACGAATCCAACATACTCACTCAAGGTTCCTCACAAATTAGGTGACATCAAGAAGATCACTATCGATCCAAACACTGGTATGGTAGATGTAGATCGCATGAATAATGTGTGGCCTAGGGGAGGTAAATAAAAACTTAATATTAATGAATTATGAAAAGGCAATTGTGCCCTTAAAATAAAAAAAGTAGAAAACTCATTAAGGATTTACTACTTTTATATTTGCCGTAAGTAATTTGCTTTACTATGCTGTTGTCCCCATTTGTTCAATAATTCGGAATTCTTTGAATGTAATCATACGATTGCTTTTCTCATCCCATAACTTATGCGATGCGAGTTTTAAACTTTCCCAAAATCCTATAACAGTTGTGTATCTATTGAGCCAAGGATTTTCATTTATACATTGCTTGAGGTTATAGTTAGGTATCGCTGGGTTGAGATGATGAATATGGTGGATGCCTATGTTACCTGTTAGCCAGTTAAATACTCTTGGCACTTTGTAGTAAGTACTTCCTCTGAGAGCTGATGTAACATAGTCCCACTTATCTTTCCACGCCTTATAAGCTTCCTCGTGCTGATGCTGAACGTAGAAGAACCATATCGCAATAATCGCAAATGGTACCATTACGGCTGCATGTGTTACAAAGAATTTCCACCAATTAAGTGTAAGGGATAGTACAATAAATATAGTAACAAGAGCAAGATTATTCCAGATTAGTGTCTTCTTCACTTTCTTGAACTGTACTAAATTGATCAGTGGTAATCTATTGTGAATAAGGATGTAGTATAATGGCCCTAGCACAAACATTACTAAAGGAGATCGGTAGACCTTATACTTAAATCTTTCCCACTTCGTTAATGAGGTATATTCAGCGACAGTCAATGTATTGATATCTCCGATATCTCTTAACTCCAGCATGCCATTGTTAGCGTGATGAATATGGTGCGATTTGGCCCAATACTTATAAGGAATCATACTCACCATACTGCAACAAAACCCTACGATATTTCGAGCAGTATTGCTTTTGAGAAAAGATCTATGTCCGCAGTCATGTTGTATGATAAATATACGCACAAGGAAAAACGCATTGATCAAACCTAGACCAAATGTTAAGAATACGCTGTAATCGTAAGATATATACATCAAAATCCATAATGCAACAAAAGGTAGAAATGAGTTAAATATTTGACGGATAGCGACTCCTGTCTTAGGTTTTGTATACTTAGATAGCGAACTTACTAGTTTATTAGGAATCTCTACATTAAGTGACATATCTTTTAGTGTATTTGCTTTGACTATTACTATCGATTCACTTTTTGGATTCTGTTCAATAATAATATTAATCTGATTGCTTATTAAAGATTACCAATTTAAAACCGATATCTAAATATAAATATTGGTTGTTAGACTTCTAGTTTTTTTGTGTCAAAAATCAGTTAAAGTATTTAAAAGCTCTAATAATTACTTAAAACAGACTAATTACTATAGTTGTTCATTGAATATAGACTGGCTTAATAAATTTTGCTCTTTTCAAATCTTCGCGAAGCATCAAGGTGTTAAATTAAAATACAAAGAAGAAATGCTAAATTTTATTGAACTTCACAGGTAATTACAATGATTGACTAGATTTTCATAGTCCTTTTAATTAGTAATTATTAGGTGAAGAGAATTGAAATTTATCTTTCTCTTAGACTTAAAATTAGCATAAATCATTTACCTTTGTCATCCGTAATGAAATTTCCATCTAAGGAAATATCTTAAATAATCGACATGACCAAATATATCTTCGTTACGGGTGGAGTTACCTCATCTCTCGGAAAAGGAATTATCTCTGCATCTTTAGCTAAACTGTTGCAAGCTAGAGGTTTATCTGTGGCGATACAAAAATTTGATCCATATATAAATATTGATCCTGGTACACTTAATCCTTATGAGCACGGTGAGTGTTACGTGACGGATGATGGTGCTGAGACAGATTTAGATCTAGGACATTATGAGCGTTTTCTTAATGTTCCTACCTCACAAGCTAATAATATTACAACTGGTCGCATTTATCAGGCAGTGATTGATAATGAGAGAGCAGGAGTCTATCTGGGTAAGACGGTCCAGGTAGTTCCCCATATTACAGATGAAATCAAGCGGCGAGTAACAATCATAGGTGAAAAGGATAACTATGATGTGGTGATTACGGAGATTGGTGGTACTGCAGGTGATATAGAGTCATTACCTTTCTTGGAGGCTATACGTCAAATGCGTAGAGATTTAGGATCGCAAAAATGTATGGTGATACATCTAACATTGATACCTTATCTCAGGGCAGCTAAAGAACTTAAAACTAAACCAACGCAGCACTCGGTAAAGGAACTTCTTCAGCAAGGTATCCAACCAGATATTCTAGTTTGTCGTACTGAACACCCATTGAATCTAGAGATTAGAGAGAAGATATCTCTTTTTTGTAATGTAGATGTCAAGTCTGTGATAGAAGCTATAGATGCTGAAACAATTTACGATGTACCATTACTCATGTTTAAAGAGAAACTGGATAATACAGTAATCAAGAAGCTAAAGCTCAAAGCGAATAAAACACCAAATTTAGATGTTTGGAAAGAGTTTTTAGGGAATCTAAAAAACCCAACTACTGAAGTCAATATAGCTCTTGTTGGAAAGTACATTGAACTTCAAGATGCATACAAATCGATATATGAAGCATTTATACATGCTGGATCTATCAATGAATGTAAAGTAATAGTACATCCTATACATTCGGAGGCATTAGATAAAGCTACAGTAACAGATATCCTAAGTAAAATGGATGGTGTACTTATTGCTCCTGGATTTGGAGAGAGAGGTATCAGTGGTAAGTTACATGCTATCAAGTATATAAGAGAAAAAAATATTCCATTTTTTGGTATTTGCCTTGGTATGCAATGTGCTGTAGTCGAATTCGCTAAAAATGTGTTGAAGATCAGAGATGCCGCATCAGAAGAGGTGAATCCAAAATCTAGTAATCCAGTAATTCATCTTATGCCAGATCAAGTAGGTATCAAACTTTTGGGTGGGACAATGAGATTAGGAGCATTTGACTGTAAATTGACTAAAGGGTCCAAAGTAGCTAAGGCTTATGGAAAGACATCGATTTCAGAAAGACATCGGCATCGTTACGAATTTAATAATGAATATTTAGAGCAAATCAATCAAGCTGGACTCAAGGCGACAGGCCTCAATCCGCAGAGTGGATTGGTAGAAGTAGTCGAGCTAGAAAGTCATCCATTCTTTGTTGGTGTACAGTACCACCCAGAGCTAAAAAGCACCGTAGAGAATCCACATCCATTATTCATTGCGTTTGTTAAGGCTGCAGTCATGGCTAAGCGACAAAAGTAATAGGAGCGATTTTGAGAAAACTAAAATTACAAGAACTCAATAGGTTAGATGTAGAAGGCTATAAAGCTTCGGCAAAGGTATCTGTTGTGGTAATTCTTGATAATATAAGGTCAGCCATTAATGTGGGATCTGTATTTCGTTCGTCCGATGCATTCGCAATTGAACGTATAATATTAGTAGGATTCACCGCCACTCCGCCATCAAGAGAGATCACCAAGACGGCTATCGGAGCCACATCTTCTGTAGATTGGACTCATGTAGATGATATCACAGATACACTTTTGCAGTTGAAGAGAAATGGGTACACGATTACATCCATTGAACAAACAGATAGTTCAGTGTCGTTACTTGATTGGGATATCAAACCTGATCAGAAACTAGCTATAGTAATGGGCAACGAAGTAGATGGTGTATCTGATGAAGCATTAGCACTGTCGGATGTTGCTATCGAAATCCCCCAGTATGGCACCAAGCATTCTTTGAATGTTTCTGTTTGTACTGGAGTTGTGCTTTGGGAAGTAAGTCGTAAGTTGAGAAGTTAGGATCTTTTATAACTAATCTCTAACGCTGATAAATAGCTAATGATTAAGTCTGAGACAAGATTAAGGCTATAGAAATACTCTGATCATCAAAAATCACTTCACAAAGAGATAATGAATCGTCAGCATCATTGTAGCGATAAGTAAAATCTAAAATGTTTACATCCTTAAATGCGTTTCCGTGTGGAATGTTTTTAGTCGAGCGAACTACTATTCTATTTTACTGATCGTTTTGATCTTCCGCTTTCAGTTTTGTAGTTAACTGGCCTGGCGAAATATAAACTGTTAAGTAAGGATAAAATTCATCTTTGACTCCTAACAGTCTTATAATTCTACCATTTGGAAGACTATGTATTTTCTTAGATCGATGGTGGAATACATTCGCAGATAAATATGCTATTGCTGTAGCACACTGAATCGGTCAAGATAAGCCAATAACTGTAATTCGATACATATCGAAAGATACGATTGAAGAGAAGGTGCTCACATTACAAGAGAAAAAACAAATGATATCAGATGATATCTTGAAATTCGAAGCAAGTGAAAAGAAGATGAGTGGAGTAGATTTAGTTGAGCTGTTGACTTTATTTATTCGTTTAATAATTTTTAGCATCGAACCTAATAGCAAATCGAAGGCCTAACTCTAATTGACTCATAATGTTTCCGGAGTTACTATCAATTAATGTAGAAAGTTTACCTACTGGTATATCATATTCTCTACCAAAATGGTAATTATACATGGCATATGGATTGATCGTTAATAGATTACTTAATCCAATATCTAATCCTACGGCAACTCCAATTTTGTATGAAAATGCGTCTACAGTAGCAGTGTTAGTTTCTCCTTCTGGGTTGGATACTGTTGGCAATGATGAATCATAATGGGAAGTATAATATCCTACTCCTGGAGACAGCTCAAAGTAAAATCCCTTTTTGATCAAGGTACTTTGATTAGAGAAAGTAGGACAGTCGCAATCACCTTCAAAATCCATTGGGTAGATTCGAGTATTGAGATTGAAATAAAGGTAGTTATAATCCAAACTATATTGAGTGATTTCTGTTTCAAATGATGTCTGACTGTAGTTAATTCCAAGTTCAGGTAAAAATTCAACTCTTTTTGTTTTAAGCCTGACCCAAAAATCAATACCTAGACCATATCCAGTGCTTAAGGCGTCATCTATCGATCCGACCTTTGATATAAAATTGGTCTGATTGTCGTCAATACCATTTTTTAAATACTTAGTTCTGATGCCTATTTGGCCGGAAACTGATTGTCCTATAAAGACAAGAGCGAAGAATATGATTGTTAATTGAAAGTATTGGCGCATTATGCTATTTTATAGAACTATTTAATGAACCCAAATTTAAGCAACTTATTGCATTTGATGTAAAAAATACCTTTAAGTATCATTATCCACTATCAATTGCACTTTGTCCATGCATTATAACTTATCTTTGCGGCTTAGCAAGAAACTATATGAAAGCACGTACACTCAGAAAGGATAAAGTTAATGTCATCACACTAGGTTGCTCTAAGAATCTTGTTGATAGTGAGGATCTAATCACACAACTACAAGCTAACGATTATGAGGTTAAGCATGATAGTAATGATGATGCTAATATAGTTATCGTCAATACTTGTGGATTTATCGACCTAGCGAAGGAAGAATCAGTAAATACGATACTTCAATATGCTGATGTAAAAAGAGAAGGTGGGATAGATAAATTGTACGTAACAGGTTGTCTTTCACAACGATATAAGGATGATCTGGAGAAAGAGATACCTGAAGTAGATGCATATTTTGGTACTATGGAGTTACCTGCGTTATTAGAGAAGCTTGACGCAGATTATCAGCACGAGTTATTGGGTGAAAGAGCTATTACTACACCGATGCATTATGCATATCTCAAGATTTCAGAAGGATGTAACCGTACTTGTTCATTTTGTGCGATTCCGCTGATGAGAGGAAAGCATATCAGTAAGTCTATTGAAGAGCTCGTAATACAAGCTAAGAGTTTGGCTTCTAGAGGAGTAAAAGAATTGATGCTAATCGCTCAAGAGTTGACATACTATGGATTAGATCTATATAAGAAGAGAGCGTTACCACAATTACTCGATACATTATGCGAGGTAGAAGGTATTGAGTGGATCAGATTGCACTACGCATATCCTAGTAAGTTTCCAGAAGAGATTTTTGAAGTGATGGCTAGACAACCTAAGGTGTGTGATTATCTAGATATGCCTCTACAGCATGCTGATGATGATGTACTAATGCGTATGCGACGCCAAATTACTAATAAGGAACAAAGAGACTTAATAGTGAAAGCTAGAGAAGTAGTTCCTAATATTGCTATTCGGACAACGATGCTAGTAGGATTCCCAGGAGAGACAGAGGAGGAGTTTGAGCGTCTATGTGATTTTGTACGTGATATGAGATTTGAGAGATTGGGTGTATTTCAATATAGCCATGAAGAAGATACTATAGCATATGGAGTATCGGATGATGTAGATCCTGAGGTAAAGGCTGATAGAGCTAACAGACTGATGGAAGTACAACAATCTATCTCTGCAGATCGGAATGAAGAAAAAGTAGGGCAGACCCTAAAAGTCTTATTTGATAGAAAGGAAGGAGGCTATTTTATTGGACGTACGGAATACGATAGCCCGGAAGTAGACAATGAAGTACTTGTCGATGCTAAAAAATTCTTCGTTAGGCTAGGAGACTTTGCAAATGTGCAGATCACGGCAGCTGAAGATTATGATCTCTACGGAACAATAGTGTAATTTAGGATTGAGTAATTTGAATACTTGCATCATAGTTTATGAGGCTTGCAAATTTACAATTAGCCCTATCTCAACACATTTTTTAATATCCATTTTTCATATTCTACATTAGCGGCAGCTTTCCAGTGCGTGATGCATGGTGTTTCATAGACATGCATAGATTTGACTAGAGATTCGACTCGTTCGATATTGTCGTAGCTAGTCTTACAGAGGCTGACCCATTCTGCGTCTTTTTCTACCTTGCCATTCCAGTGATATTCACTACCTACAGGATAGATGTTAGCGCAGGCTACATACCTTTTTTCAATGAGTGAACTAGCTATATTCTGTGCCTGTTCCTCGTTAGGGTGAGTGATATAGAAAACTACAAATCCCATGTTACTATATTGTAAATGAGTGAATTACTGCGCTAACATTTCTGCCATATTGATCAGCTCTTTTTTGAGTTTACTAACTTTATTAATGGCGTCTTCAAAGCTAGTGAAATTTATTTCACCATTATGTAGACCAAGAGCAACATTACTTTTACCCGCTAATAAAGCCTCTACTGAAGAATGACCTAATCTACTCGCTCGCACTCGATCTTGGCAACTTGGAGATCCACCTCTTTGAAGGTGACCAATGATAGTAACTTTGGTATCAAAATCAGGCAATTCCTTTTTTACTCGCTCGGCAATTTCCATAGCATTGCCATTTTGGTTTCCTTCTGCTACTATTACAAGGTTAAATAGTTTTTTTCTACGCTTGCTTTGTTTTAACATAGACACTAGATCACTGACACTATTGTCTTCTTCGGGTAGGAATATAGTAGTGGCGCCACTGCCTATACCTGTGTATAGTGCTATGTATCCACTGTGTCTTCCCATCACTTCTATAAAGAAAAGTCTATTGTGAGAATCTGCGGTATCTCTGATTCTATCCACCGCTTCTACGGCTGTATTTATAGCAGTATCAAATCCTATAGTATAATCGGTACCATATATATCATTATCTATAGTTCCTGGGATACCAATAATGGGTATTCCAAACTCTTCATTGAATATCTTAGCACCGGTATATGTACCATTACCACCGATAGCAACTAAAGCATCAATATCAAATGCCTGTAGATTTTCGTAGGCGATTTTACGACCTTCTTTTGTACGAAATTCTTCGCTCCTTGCTGTTCTGAGGACTGTTCCTCCTTTCTGTAGTATATTGGCCACATCAGACTTACTTAGTCTTTTGATATTACCTTTGATCATACCATCATATCCTCTTTCGATTCCGTATATGTGTAGATCGTGGTATTCTGCCGTTCGCACTACTGCTCTCACTGCAGCATTCATTCCGGGAGCGTCTCCTCCTGATGTGAAAACTGCTATTCTTTTGATATTTGACATAGAGATAATTGATTCTTAATCTAGTAAAGTTAAGTGATAATTCATTAGGGATTCTAGAGGTTTATGGATTATTTTACCCAGTGAAATATTGTATTCTTCACAAAGTTCTGCCAAGATATGCTTATGGTAGTGAGCAATAGACCCTACAAAGCAAAGTGTAAGTTGACGATTGTCGTAAAACGGTATTATTCTTACTTCCAAGTACCTTCGGATACATGTTAAGACTAAAGTATCTGTCCATTCAGTGTGTACATCAGTAAGTAAACTAGCGTAGGAAGCTAAAAATCTATTAGGTTCTCCACCTCGATACAGTTTATACAAGATTTCTGTTTTATCAGTCAAATATTTATCTTCAAATATCATTCTTACATCTTCTGGCATATATCCATAGAAATATGATCGTAGTATCTCTTTACCCAAGTAGACACCTCCACCTTCATCGCTGATGATGAATCCTAATGTAGGTACTAGATTATATACTTGATTACCATCATAATAACTGCTATTACTTCCTGTTCCAAGAATTCCTATAATCCCCTCAGTATTTCCAAAGCAGGCTCTAGCTGCTGCTAAACAGTCCTCGGCTACATCGATTTCTTTGGCTTTAGGTGAATAGCTTTTGAGCCATGATTTGATTCTTTCTACGGCTTGCATTGAATTGATACCAGCGCCATAGTAATGTATCTTGGTTACATATTCTAGTTGCTTGATCAGATCTGAAGGCAGTTTGATTACGCTAAGATCGGTTAGAGTAGTGGGATTAATACCATGGGTAGAGTATGTATGAGCATTTTCACGTGTAGAGAATATTACCCAATCCGCTTTAGTAGATCCACTTTCTATGATTAATTGCATGATATGAATATTGATGATTTCTACACGAATGTATCAAAATAGATACAATTAGTGTCAATAATACACTAAGATAAATAATTGATTGATACTTGTTGGTCTGAAAATCATAATCTTTTGACCGCACTTAGAAATTAAAATATTGCTAATTTCGAGCTAATTATTTAATAAGAATAGAAAAGATGACAAGTAGTTTAACAAATGTAACTGTAATCGGTGCTGGTACCATGGGTAATGGTATCGCTCACGTATTCGCCATGAAAAATTACACAGTAGTACTTTGCGATATATCTGAAGCAGCATTAGAAAGAGCTATTGCTACTATAGGTAAGAACCTAGATAGAATGGTAGCGAAAGAAAAGATTTCGGACGAAGATAAAATTGCAGCATTGGCAAATATCACTACTAATACTGATTTAGCATCTGCAGTATCGGAGGCAGACCTAGTAGTAGAAGCAGCTACTGAAAACGTAGATCTTAAGCTCAATATATTTCGTAAAATGGATGAGCATGCTCCAGATGATGCCATCTTAGCGACTAATACAAGTTCGATATCTATCACTAAGATTGCAGCCGTGACGAAGCGTCCAGCACAAGTAATTGGTATGCACTTCATGAACCCTGTACCAGTGATGAAGCTAGTAGAAGTAATTCGTGGTTATAGCACATCTGATGTGACTTTAGATATGGTCATGGAAGCATCTAAGGATTTAGGAAAGATACCTACAGAAGTGAATGATTATCCTGGATTTGTCGCAAATCGTATACTCATGCCGATGATCAATGAAGCGATCATATCTCTGCATGAAGGTGTAGCTGGAGTCGAAGAAATAGATACTGTAATGCAATTGGGTATGGCGCATCCAATGGGCCCTCTGCAACTTGCTGACTTTATCGGTTTAGATGTGTGTCTAAGTATTATGAATGTACTATATGATGGATTTGGTAATTCTAAGTATGCCCCAAGTCCACTATTAGTCAATATGGTTTCAGCTGGAAAATTGGGAAGAAAGTCTGGAGAAGGATTTTATAAATATGAGAAGGGAAGCAAAGATATAGTCGTTAGTGATAGTTTCAAATAAATAGTTTATTCTTTGATAGACTTAGGTGAAGTATTTACCATTTAGTAACTATTAGTTTAATTTTTGTATTATCCATATTGAAATACTCTAACGATGTAGAGTTTCTATTCTACTTTCTTTTGTAAAATAAATTGGAAGTTTTATTTTTTTACTAAGGTGATAATTAATGAAAATATACCATAATCCAAGATGTATGAAGAGCAGACAAACGCTCGCTATAATACAAGAAAATGGAGTTATTCCTGACGTAGTGTTTTATCTTAAAAAGCCACCAACAAAGACTGCGCTGAAAAAGATATTAAAAATGCTGGGACTCAAACCTGAGGAGTTATTGCGTAGAGGCGAAGCGATTTATAAAAATAACTATAAAGGCAAAGAACTCACAAATGAAGAATGGATAGATGCCATGATTGAGCATCCAAAACTCATCGAGAGGCCAATAGTGGTCAGTGGTGATAAAGCCGTTATTGGCCGTCCGCCAGAGAATGTATTAGACTTAATATCGAAGAGCTAAAAATGTGATAAGCGAGTAATCAAGATTAGGTTTTTGTTTGGGTAATAGTAATACGATCAAAGAAATTTTCACTTTGAAATCTAATATTTAAAATTCGTTTCTCGCGGGTAAGGTTTTGACTCATTCTTATTTTCAACTGTCTTGAGTTTATTCTCGTAAAGTTGTCCGATGTAGTATTTATCTAATCAATAAGGGATACATCCCTTAATCACTATCCGTCCTATTTAGTTGATATTATTATTGAATCAGCTGAAGATTGGGATAGGGTTGTTTTCTATAAGAGTCCTTTATAATCATTTCAGCCTCCTTTCTTCCATATCTGAGTACGAAGTAAATACTCCTACCGCTAATAGAATATCGTAACCATTTCTTACTAGTAATTTTCATTTCACGAATTTCGGTTGCTGTATCAATCAATATATTGTATATAGTAAATCTTTTTTGGAATAAGAGCTATTGAAGATAAATTTTGATGCTGTAAATACGTCCGTTAGTTATATTTATATTTGCTATATATATACCTCTAAGCGCTCTTGAGATCGGAAATTTGTATTCTTCTTCTACACTTAAGATCTGATGGGAAGCTACCTTTTGTCCCATCAGATTGTATAAAGTCAGATAGTTGATTGGAAGTTGGTCTTCATTCCTTATTACTAGATTATTATCACTCAGATCAGCGTATAGGTTTATATTTAGCAGTGCTAACTCCTCGTTGTTACTCATTATTGGATTTTCGCAGAATCTGCCATCCTCACCTTCTAGTAAATATTGTGGAGTTAGATCTTTATCAACAAATGCAGGATGATTCAGTGGGTATTTATATGCTCTGAAAGAACTGTTGCCGTTTGGTGGTTCTTCACCTTGTTGTGCATTTCCAAAAAAGCTTACAGGATTGATATATTGCCATACGATATCTTTATCACCATTGACTTCAAAGTATCTACCGTTCCCACCTTCATTGATAAAAATATTTCCATTTTCTAGTTGTCGAGCATTTGATAAATAGGTAGATTTAAAATCGAAAGGATTGGGAGAGGCAATATAAGAGACATCAGGTTGAGAAGGTAAATATCTACCATTTACATCTCGTGGGTAATTTCCATTGGAATCAGGATTGAGATCAAGCATTTCTATAGTTGAGTAGTAGCCTTGAGGTCTATCATCTCCATTGTTGAAGTACATGATTTTTCCAGCATTTGGTAGTCCATCTTCGATCCAGTAGTGACCATGTGAACCATACATACGTAGATCATTCATTGATCCTTTGTCATACGCCTCAGGATTGCCCCAACGGAATATGAGATCACCACCATGTCCACTACGACCACCAAAATGACCTGCAGCCTCTGTTGTGGTTGTGCTATGATCTATTATCCAAGTTTCATTATTGTTACGAGAGTTGAGTACGATTTGATCTAGTTCATCATTGTAATCAATAGCGTTACAGTGCCACCAATCATCATCATCCCATGCCCCTGGTCCGAGATAGTTGATATCTACGAGTCCAATGTTATCACCAATGGATCCAAAGTTGCTTTTGGATGGATCGTTATCTTGTACAAAGTGATCTTGTAAATGCCATTCCCACACAATCTCTATATCATTAGTCCCTATAGGTTTTACTTCCCAGATAAACTCACCCCACAGATCAGGATTTGATATATTATTGCTTTTTCTTCCATACTGTATTTGCTGAGTAGGAGTGATACGTTCCCAGCCAGGTATCAGTATATTGCCGTTGGGCATTATACTGACATCATGATGCTGTATATATTGCGCAGTATTAAATTCATGAGACCAAACCGTATTATTATTCCAGTCGACTAACTCTACTTGCCCTCCGGTACTTGATTGGTTAAAAAATGCGTCATTGACTTTGTTAGTTCTGAGCATTAGACCATCATCTAACAGATAAGCACTAAATCCTGGACGGTTGCCTCTAATATATTCGTTTATAACGTATCCACAGTTGTCTACTATGTAAGCCTTATTGGACGAGTTAGGAGTAAAGAAAGTAAAACCTTCCATCGCTTCATCTTCATCAAATATACTGACACCGACGGTTTGGTCCTGTGTTGTGCCGAATTGCGTAATAAGAAGAAGCGTAAGTATTGATATTATTTTATTCATTCTATTATTTGTCTTAATTGTACACGTCAAGTGGATCTTACTCTTAAAAATACAAATTTCGTGAGAATATGCTTGGAAATTTTCTTAATCAAAATATGATTTAGTCTTACCCCTGATGATTACAGCATTTATAATGAGCAGTTCTATTTTACACTTTGGATTCAAAAAAATTGACTACCGCACCAAATTCTTTTCTAATCTCTGACATATCTATATCAAAAGTGTATTTGGCCCTTGCGATCTTATGAAACCAACCATAGTGATTCATTCTCAATATTGTTCCTGTATTCGTTGGTGCGCCAAGTTTTATTAATTGCGCCGGGGAAGCTTCTATTTCCTTTTGTAATAAGCAATAGATATGTATTGCGGACTCTCTATATGCAGATACTATTTTACCCTGCTTACCGCCTACATTATATTCTCCAGTTCTATTTTCGAATTCCTTGATAACTTTCTTTTTCTTCTTTGCGTTTTTACGAGTACTTACAACTGCAGGTTGTAATCTCACTTCCACCAGACTACTAGTTGAATACAAACTAATGAGTATAAGCCCTATACCCAAACTTCGTAATAATGCTTCAGCTTTCTTTAGGTTCTTTATCTTGATTTTATTTTTAGACGGAGCAGCGACTGCTGCATATACGTACTTGCCAATTTTTTGACGTTCCATGCACTGGTATACAAGTTGAAGGTTGAATGATTTTTTGAGTTCGATGATCGTCATTTCATCATCTTTAATCGCCACTACATCACAGGATTGAACTTCAGCTTGTACTTCATAGCCATTGTTGACTAGCCATTTTCGGAGAGGATCATAAAGGTCTTCTTCTTTAAATATTTTTATTTTTCTAAGCGCCATCGTTTTAGAATCACTTCAATTTATAATTCGTCTTCATCAAAGTCAAATTCAAAATAGTTTTCATCCTTATAATCGTCTATTTCTCTACGTTCACGTTTAGTAGGTCGTCCTTCTCCTTTTCCTCTCATTTCGGCAGAAGCCTTGCCTATGTACCAGTCTTTGTATTTATTCTTTTCAGAATCAGGCGTAAGATCTTCGTAGCACGGAGCAGCTAGAGTAGCCGATACTCTCTTCTTGATGATATCTTTGACCAAGAATGTAAGGTCAAATCCATTTTTTCTAACATATAATGTTTGATCTACGGTCAGCATAAAGGAAGGTTTGACACTTTTTTCTCCCACTTTTACCTTTCCAGATTTAACTGCATTATTTGACAAAGTACGCGACTTGAATATCCGTACTGCCCATAGCCATTTATCTATTCTTACCTTATCTTCTACTTCCATTTATATTTCTGTAAGTCGTCATACTTAGTAATTAATATTCAAATTTACGAGTTTTATTATACACTAATCTCCATATCTGCTGGTGATTGTAATATGTATCTATATTTATCTATTCTATGTTGTTGACAATTACTTTCTAGATTATCAAAATCCTGCTCATACACTAGTTCATTCTTATTCATAACTCCTACTAAATTCACTATTTTGCTTTAGCGCTTACGCCAATACACTATCTAGGCCTAATCTACGAAATCTACATTGCAATGCTAGATGTGAAGCTTCTGCAGCATATCCTTTACCAAAGTATTTTTTGAATAGTCGAAATTCTACATTTGTTTCTCCAACATTAGTATGATACTTGAGTATGCACTAGCGTAGCAATTCTCCAATGACTTTGTCTATTATAGCACATCGACTTCGATCATATTTTGGTAGTGATTGTAACTGTCTAGGAATACAGATGCTTCTGCTTTAAATTTTAACGGTTGCCCTCCAGTATATTGGATTAACTTTGGGTCGCTCTTGAGCTTGTACATTATCTGAGTGTCAACTGATGATGTCACTCTAAGGAATAACCTGTCCGTGTGACCTATGGTTTTTATCTTCTCAGTATTCAATATTATTTGAAAGTTCGGTTTTATATCATTGAAATAAAAATCATGCTTTGACTCTCCGTTAAATCATATTAGAGTAACTATCATTGATTCTAGTAACAATCATTACATTTGTTTAATAATTAATAATATATATAGCATCATGCAAATCTTAGACGGTAAGCAACTATCAAAGTCGATCAAAGAGGAAATCAAAGTATCTGTTGCTAAACTTAAAGCAGAGGGTAAGAATATTCCTCATTTAGCAGCAATTCTAATTGGACACAATCCGGCCAGCGAATCATATATTCGTAGTAAAGTTAGATCTTGTGATTATGTTGGTTTTGAATCTACACTCATTCGTAAGGATTACAGCATCACGGAAGAAGAGCTGCTTGAAATCGTAAAAGAGCTCAATGAAAATGATGATGTAGATGGATTTATAGTACAGCTACCGCTTCCTAAGCATATTGACGAAGTGAAAGTCACGCTTGCTATAGATCCTATAAAAGATGTAGATGGATTTCATCCGGTAAATTTTGGTCGAATGGCACAAGGACTTCCTTGCTATCTACCAGCTACTCCATATGGTATCATACAGATGCTCGATAGATATAATATATTAACGAGTGGCAAGCATGTAGTTGTAGTGGGTAGATCTAATATAGTAGGTACACCTGTGAGTATACTGCTCTCTCGTAAGGCTAAGGTAGGTAATGCCACCGTAACTTTAACACACAGTCGTACAAGAGATCTTACAGCAGAGTTACTCAGAGCGGATATTGTAATCGCAGCTATAGGTATTCCTGAGTTTATCACTGGAGATCAGATCAAAGATGGAGCTGTAATTATAGATGTTGGGATCAATCGTGTAGATGATGATACTCGTAAATCGGGTTATAGACTAGTTGGAGATGTTGAATGGGATAGTGTATCTCCAAAGGCATCGTATATCACACCTGTCCCTGGGGGAGTAGGGCCTATGACCGTCACATCATTATTGATGAATACGTTAAAGGCTGCCGCTAATGAAGTATATGGCTAGATATCTGATTTTCATTCCAGTAATTTTGCTGTTAGGTTGCTCGAGATCTAGTAGCTATTTCTTATACGAATCATCTAATCTTAAGATTGAAAAAATAGGGGAACATACATATAAGCATGTATCTTTTATAAATTTTAAAGGAAATTCAATTGGATGTAAAGGAGTATTCTCAATATTTGGTGAGAAGACAATTATTTTAGATAGTCTAACCGATAATTTGGCTACTCTAGAGTTGTTGGATTATATCGAAGTTAATTTCCACTCTAACAGGATAGTTGCCATATCGAACCACTTTCACGTAGACTGTACACGATGTTTTAAAGCGATGCTTGATAGAAGCATAGTAATATACACTTATGTTAAGTCGATAAAGTTAATGGAAAATCAAGCCTTAGCAGCTAATTTGCTTTTGATCGATAACCATCTAGACGTGCAATTTAATAATGGAGAAGATTTATTGCACAATAGATATTTTGATCCTGCTTACACATGAGTTAATATACCGAGTTATATACTTTCAGATAGTATTTAGTTTGGAGGATTTATGGTCAAGTCTTTTGAGATTAATAAAGGGAATCTTGCAGATGCCGATTTTATACAATTGTATAGAACGATTAGTCATATGCTATAAGATATTTCTGTAAACGGTAAATTAATTGTGCCAGAACATGATAAAGTAGGTGGGGGAGAATTATCAGATTATACTATCGAACTATTCGAATAAGTAAAATGAAATATGCAAAATTATACAAAATATACATTCAATTCAACCAACGAAATCTTAGTCGCAAGGCTTTTTGACTTAGGCTTTGATTCTTTTCAGGAACTAGAAAATAGTAGTGAAGGGTATATTCGAGATGATATGATTACAGTTGAGCTAAATGCATCCGTAAATGAAATCGCCAAAGAGTACGACGCGGAATATGTAGTGGAGAAGCTCGAGAACAAAAACTGGAATGAAATCTGGGAAGCAAATTTCGAACCTGTAACAGTAGGTAAATTTTGTGCAGTGCGAGCGGACTTCCATGAAGCTAATGGATCAGTAGCAAACGATATTATTATAAATCCTAAAATGGCATTTGGTACAGGACATCATGAGACTACTTATATGATGATAGATACTATGTCGGATTTAGATTTCGAAGGTAAGTCTGTTTTTGATTTTGGATGTGGTACTGCAGTTCTTGCGATACTAGCTAAAAGATTAGGATCTGCTAGAACATTAGCGATAGATATAGAGAGAGAGTCTGCAAGTAATAGTGCAGAAAATGCAGCAGTGAATAATGTAGGAGGAATTGATATTCGACAAGCTGTAATCCAAGATTTAGAGCCAGATAAATTTAATATTGTATTAGCGAATATTAATCGAAAAGTACTATTAAATACGGCAGATATGATTGCATCGCATCAAAATAAAGGAGACATATTATTAGTATCTGGTGTCATGCATCAAGATGAACAGATCGTCGAAACCCGATTCAACGAGACAGGATACAAAAGACACAGCATCAAAAGTAGGGGAGACTGGCTTTGTATCAGATATTCTCGGCATTAAATAATATGTAGACTTTTACACGATTAATTTAACCTCTGATATCACATAGTATATTTTTCCGAAGTCTACTTATTATTGACTAAGACGGCTAGGGAGAATTAGCGTAGAAAATGTTAGATCAGGAGTAGTTGAAGATTATAATAATGTTCTTACTCATCTTGTGACAGTAATTCTTCAATCAGATATACCATATTGAGACTAATGTAATATTACGTATCGTGATAAGCTAAATTCATTAGCAGTGAAACTGTTGATGTAGATAATTTAGTCTTTATAATTTTATAATTTTATCAGAATTCCATATCCACTGTTTAGATAAGTCCTAGCGATGTGGATACGAAATATTTATTCGATGAAATAATCAAGTATCCTGCCTAAAATATTTGAACAAAAACGTCACTTATATCTACATACTAATAGAATACAAAAGGTAATCGTAAACGGATTTCAATTTTGTTATTGATCAAAATGATTAAGCACAAAAACCCTTCAGTTCCTCATAAACCTTCTGCATTGGCATACCCATTATATTACTGTAGCTTCCATAGATATATTCTACTTTGCAGACACCTAGCCAATCTTGTATGCCATAGGATCCAGCTTTGTCAAATGGCTTGCAAGTATCTATATAATATTCTATTTCTTCTGATGTTATATCTGCTATTTTCACTCGAGAAATATCGTCAAATACATAGGTCTCTGAAGCCGATCTGAGGCATACTCCGGTGATCACTGTATGTTCAATACCTGACAATGCAGTCAGTATTTTTATGGCGTCTACTTTGTCTTTTGGTTTACCATATATTTTCCCTTCACAAATCACAATAGTATCTGCAGTGATATACACCTCATCTTCAGCAATATCATCAAATACCATGGCTTTTTCTCTTGCCAGAAATGATGCGACTTGAGTTATATCCATATCAGGACTAAAGATTTCGTCTATCTCTTTTACTCTCTTATCGAATGGTATTATACCACTATACTCCAGTAGTTCTTGACGGCGTGGAGATCCAGATGCTAGTATTAGTTTTTTATTGTTGAGGATAGATTGCATAGGTGCTATTTATTGCTGTAATTGATATAGGTAATTGTAGTTGGAAATATTATTATACCGGCATAAGTAGATAAATCAATCCCGCTATCATGGCATATTTGATGATCTTTGAAGCTTTCCTGTATTGTGATCTCTGATAGGCTCGACAAAGTACTTGGAGACTCCAAAGTAGTAAGCTCATAAGAACTATAAATGGTATCGATTTCTGAATATCCATCGTCCAATGATAGGCTGCATAAATGACTATACTGATGAGTAGTAGTATTCCTGAAAAAATGGATAATGCTCGCGCTCTTTCTTCGCCATATACTACTGGTAGTGTAAGATATCCAGCAGCTTTATCGCCCTCGGCATCCTCGAGATCTTTGACTTGCTCACGATACATCGAACTCAGAAAAGAGAACAATACAAACATCCAAAGCAACTCTCTTTGATCTTTCCACCCATTAGGATCGATTACTTTCCATTCTGTGATCATGTTGCGTTCAGCAAGAAAAAGAATTCCTGGAACGAGAGCACAAAAGAGTGAAACAATGAAGTTGCCCATGAGTGGTGTACCTTTCAATAGTCTACTATATAGATAAAGTACTAATACAGCCAATGGGTATATCCATAGTAAACCTAGACTCTGTGTTTTCAATGCCACATATACAGATAGTATCATCCCTACACCATTGACAAGCCAATACGTAAGTAACGTTTTTCGCTTGTCTTTAACTCGTTCTATTCCATTATATTTGTCGGCTTCTAGATCGTATACATCATTAATCAAGTAAGCTCCTATAGCCAACATAGTAGTTATTATGCCTAATATGATTATTTCAAGATAACTCATTGCCGAAGGGATCCTTACGACATCGCTATTTTTATCAAATACCATATACCATACTGCCCATTGAGTGAGTAGAATTATGATTAGATTTTTGATCCGAAAAGCTCTATGCATTTAATTAATCGTGAATTAGATGATTAACAATTTATACTAAAGATAGTGTTCAGTCCACAATTATCAGTCTTCAGGTAGCGTCTTCTGTTAGACAATTAATATTTCAACATTACTATTTAGACATTATTCATTAAGAAGGCCATTTGTCTTGACAGCGCATTATACGCTCGATTACATCACGTACGGCACCATGACCACCTTTAGCAGGGCTAATATATTCAGCTATCGCTAGTACGTCACTGCTTGCATCATTTGGACAAGCAGAGAGTCCTACCTGCTTGATTAATGGAATATCTGGAAGATCATCCCCCATATATAATACCTCTTCTGATTTTAAGTTGTATTTGGATATTAAATCAGCATATGCAGCTTGCTTGGTTTCTAGATTATCATATATGTCACTTATACCTAATCCAGTTAACCTACTTTTGACACCTTTGCTTCCTCCTTTGGTAATTATAGCCACATGGTAACCTGCATCTATGGCAAATTTGATCGCTTGTCCATCTCTAGTAGACATGCTACGCAGTAGATCACCACTCTCTGTAATGAGTATTTGGCTATCAGTCAGTACGCCATCTACATCAAAAATGAATGTTGTGATTTTGTTTATTCGGTTGTAATTCATAGAAAAAGGTTTAAAGCTAAAGAAGTAAACTACGAATGAGAATTGATAAATTTGAAATTATCGAGATAAGAAGATCCGACAATTATAAAGATAATTATTAGTACATCTCGCAGATCAGTAAAATGTCAATGGTTATCCTTAACGCTTCCGAAGGATCAAGTGTTTGATGACTACCTAATTTTAACTTATCGGAGAAATTTAGCCAACTAAATGTAAATAGCTGAATTTTGTGGTACAGAACGAAGTCAAGATATTGTTATTTAATTAGTCTTAAACTTTCACTTATTAATTTGCTTCCGTAAATTTATTGATTATCTCTCCACTCGTAAACCCATTTGGCTTGTATTTGCTCAAGGTGGTTTTCATTGCACTCTTCTTTAGTACCTGTGAAGTTAGGCAAACCTAATACCCATTCGAGTAATTCTGTAAATCTTATTCTATAGATTTTGCCTTCAATAAAGTCATCGCCAAATTTGTCATATAATCCGATTGCTATATCTTCGTGATCTGCCCAAGTAATTGGTAAATCTGTTAATTCTTCAAAACCCATGGTAATTATCTTATAATTGTGTTTGTAATAACGATTATACTTAATCGTGACTAGTGCTCGTGACCGATGATACCACTTTGATCTGGTATGATTACTTCAAATTCTCCTTCTTCGTTCAATACAACGCATTGACAGCCTAATCTAGATTCTATTCTAGGGTCTATCGCTCGATCGATAAAGTCTTCTTCTCTATCAGATATCTCTTGCAGGTATTTGTTGCCTTGCTCTACATAGATGTGACAAGTGCTACAGGCGCATACTTCACCACAATTATGATTGAGATGTATATCGTGATCCTCAGTTACTTCCAATATAGAGAGACCTTTAGCTTCTTGTACTACTACTTTAGTCTCAAGCTTTTCGTCCTCAAATCTGAATATGAATTTTGCCATTTATAGCTTTGATTCAATAAAATTATTAAAAATCTCAAAATTACCCTATTACACTTGTTTAAAGTAATAATAGGAGCCTTTAGTTCAGAAATATATCGTTTATGATTCGTCGCGATTAATATTTCTTAGGCTGGTTAAGCATTTGTATAATAAAACGTTTATGATTTGTCTTCAATAGGTATAAATTAGAATTGAAAATTTTAGAGTCGATAAAGTTCAAGATATAGATCATCTACTTTGGGTAAATATTAACGATAATCTTGACAAGCTTGACTTGAGCAACAAACCCGAGAAGTCAGAATGTGGCTTTCGCAGATTAAGCTTTCAAGATAGTCTTCAAAGTTCTTAAAGGGACTAAAACAATTCTATCATTAAGGATAATATAAATTTATTAACTCAAAATAAATACAAAGACTCCAAAAAAATATAGCAGTTGAAAACTGCTATATTCTATATACAGAGCAACTTAGCCATATCAGACTTGTACTTCAAATCTATAGCTCCTTCGATTGCGGCATTTAAAAATAAATGTTATCATCTGTCGAAATAATGATGAATCAGCATACGTGGGAGAAGAAAGGGATAAGTTTTTAGCGCTTTGCGCCGAGTTATTGAGACCACTTCACCTCTAGAAATGAGACACGCTTCGCTGAACAAAACAAATGAGAGATTGAATTGAATCGATCTCTCATTTATATTTTATTTTAACAAAAAACGTCTCAAAATCTATAGAGGACTGTGTCGTCGTGTCTAAAGTTTCAATATCTATTCTAGAACATGATGAACTTTGGTCTTCCACCACATTTAGCCACTGCGAAGGCTCCGACCCCCCAGTTTAATTCAAATACTACTCCTGCGAAAATTGGGTTAGTTGATTTTAATCCTTCAGTAAATACTGCTGGATTATATATAGGAGCACTAGTTTCTGCTCCAGCGTCAGATACAGCATCCGTAAAGCCGTATTCAAATCTAAGTCCTAGTATTCCAGAGAATGCTCCATCTGTGCCCATTACATTGGCACCAAATCCTATAACACCAGATATATAATTACTGTTAAAATCATCTTTTACATCAGCAGTAGCACCTAATTCATCTGTAAATTCTACATCTCTTACGAAAGAAAACTTAGGGCCTATTTCGAAGTATCCAAGATTTCTAGCATTTCTGAAAAGTAAGTATAAGTCTAATGATTTATAATCTACTTTGGGATTGGCATTTTCATTATCCATTACGTTGTCAAACTCCTGAGTCCCAGTACTAGCCATAAAATCGATAGCTAATCCGTTGAAACCAAAGTTGATTCCAAGTTTTCCACCTAGGCCATATCCTTTACTAATTATGTAATCTACTTCATCCGAATCGGCGATCGCAGAATTGTACATTCCAGTAGCTCCGTACTGAGTCTTGAGCCCTATATCAAACCAAACGATTTCCTTTTGAGCTATAGACGCTAAACTTATCATCATAGTTACTGCAACGATTAATATTTTTTGCATTGTTCTAGTATTATTATTTTTTTGAATTAATGGTATTTGTTTCTCTTGTATAGCAGTTAGATCAGATAAACTGATCGTTTGCAGTTGCAAGTTAAAAAAGAAGTTGATAAAACTAAGAGTATTCTTTATTGAGAACTCCAGGCATTATATCCACCTTCGAGGTTGGTACATTTAGAAAAACCTTTTTCTTTCATTAGTGCAACAGAGTTAGTGCTGCGAACTCCTGATCTACAGTAGACAATGTAGTGTTTGCCTTTGTCTAGTTTGTCAATATTTGCCTCAAAATTATCTTCAAAAAAATCAATTTCTATAGCACCAGATATTTTTCCATCTGCAATCTCTTCAGAAGTACGAACATCCAGGAGTACCATATTTTGTCCTTTGTCAATCATATCAGTAAGTTGTTTACTGTTTATTTCAATTGGAATGGCAGTATCGATATTTGGTGTAAGCTTCGACTTACAAGATGTTACTACTAGGAGTGATGTAAGTAGTATTATATGCTTCATACACTATGGATTAATTATGGTATAAATATAATGAATATATATATGTCAAACAATCATTGACTTAACAGAAGTTTGATCATAAGAAATAAGAATAGACGATTTTATTATGTAAGGACCCAACCATTTTGGATATTTAATATTTGAAGACATATTAGATGAAAATTATTGGTTTGAATTTCACTATTTAGAGATGTTCTGTTATATTAAATCTGTGAATAAAAATTGTTTTTAACTAAGACTAAGAAAATTACGGTGGTTCTTTTTACTTATTACCTTGCTGATTATAGTGAGTGAGAAAATCTAGTAGAACAAATCAAATTGATTAGCTCAAATACTAATATTGTAAATCTAGAATGAAATGACATTTTTAATTTAA
Source organism: Saprospiraceae bacterium UBA1994 (assembly GCA_002335865.1). Lineage (GTDB taxonomy): Bacteria > Bacteroidota > Bacteroidia > Chitinophagales > Saprospiraceae > UBA1994. The sequence continues at coordinate 93,618 of DDCY01000009.1, read as the reverse complement.
GTCTGCCCTAATTTCTGTTTAATGATTGAAGATGTTGTATCTCTAGATAAGTGACTTTATATCTAAATATAATGTTTTGCCGTTAACGTTTTAGATGCCAGAGAGATATCGCCAAATACAGACCTTCATGCGAGATGAAGAAAGTTTTGTTTATTTATTTATGCTTGAGTTTCATTATTAGTATTATATCAGATAAAAATAGTGTAAGACCATTGGTGATCATGAGAGGGTAATTAGAGATAACATAACCATAGAAGAAACAGCAACCTACTCCAATAAAGAATAGCAGAAGCATATAAAGTGAAAGACCTGATGTGTCCTTGGTTTTAATAGTCTTAATATTCTGAGGTAAAAATGATAAAGTTGTGCAAAAAGCAGCAAAGAATCCGAGTGCTTCTATCCAATTCATTACAAGATTTTAAAATATTACTGCATTGAGTTTCTTAGCTATAGTATTTCTTTCATCCTTCAGCTTTTGTAGTACTCTTATATTGAGAAGAAACTCTTCAGAAGAGTTTTGATTTACTGTTAATTCTTTTATTTTTTTCTCTACCAAATCAATCAACTTTTTGATCTTAACTAATCGGAATCTAAGGATCGCCTGATCGGTATCGAGTACTTGATTTTCCTCAGGAGGTTTCTGGGTCTGAAGGTAAACTCCTTTGTGCTGCCAACCAGCGTAAGTATAAGGGTCAGCCATCAGCTCTACAACAACTTTACTCATATTGGTATCCTGAGTATTGGCATATAACTCTGCTGTTACTTGATCGCCGCGATCTATTGCACTCATAGCCATTTCGAGCATCTGCTTATACAGAGGATTATCAATTTTATCTATGTCATCTCTTATATTAGCAACAATATGTTGGCACACCGTTACATTGCTATCCTTATCATAGATTAGACATCCATGATTTACTAATATACGAATGATATCTCTTTCTTGGTACTCATCATGAAGTATAGGTGTGGCACTTTGGTGGGGAAATCCTCCCGGTGGAAGAGGCACCTTTCCATCGTTCATAGGAAAGAATTGATCTTCACCTTTTGGGGTTGCTACTGCAAAAGGGGTATTAGAATTCTGTTTATTCTCTCTGTTCTGCTTCCTTCTAAGATCTATATCCTTTTTTTTCTGATCTTTATTTATGATTTTAAAAGTCTCAGAGATCAATATAGACTCATCTACATCGAGTATTCTACTAGTTTCTTGGAGGTATACGGCACGCTTCAGCTGGTCAGGTATCTTAGCGATACTGCCTACGATATCCTTCATCACTATCGTCTTTTTAATAGGGTCGTTGCCAGCATCTGACATCAATAGTTCTATCTTGAAAAATAAAAAATCCTTTTCATTGTCAGCTAAATATTGCTTAAATCCATCAGTACCTTTGGCCTTCATGAAGCTATCAGGGTCTTCACCTGACGGAAGCATTACTATCTTGACATTCATGTCATGTTCCAATACAAGATCAACCCCTCTAAGTGCAGCCTTGATACCTGCAGGGTCACCATCATAGATGATCTTAATGTTGGAGGTATAGCGATTTACTAAGTGGATTTGACCTGAAGTAAGAGATGTACCGGAAGAGGCGACTACATTTTCTACTTGGTTTTGATGTAGGGTGATTACATCAGTGTAACCTTCTACCATGATACACTCATCAGCTTTTCGTATCGCCGTCTTCGCAAAGTAAAGACCATATAGAGATCTAGATTTATTGTATATCTCAGACTCTGGCGAGTTCATATACTTAGGTATCTTCTTGTCGCTAGATAGGGTACGACCGCCAAATGCAATCACCTTACCACTCAGGTTATGTATCGCAAACATGACACGACTTCTGAAGAAGTCTATATCGCTCTTGGAGGTAAGACCAAGAGTTTTCAGGTGTTCTTTCTTGTAATACTTGGAGATAGCTGCTCGTGTAAAATCATCTCTATCAGTATTGGTATAACCTAGATTCCACTTCTTGATAGTGGATTCCAAGAATCCTCTATTTTTAAAGTAGCTTAGACCAACAGACTTTCCTTCATCTGTATTGAATAATTGATTTCCGAAATAGTCTTTAGCGTAATCATTTACAATATATAGTGAGTCAGCTATTTGTCTAGCTGCCATCTCTTCCGCAGAGACCTCTTTTTCTTGTATTTCTATATTGTACTTCTTAGCTAAATATTTTAGTGCTTCTGGAAAACTCATATTTTCATGAGTCATCACAAAGTTTACAGGAAATCCACCTTCACCACATCCAAAGCACTTATATATATTCTTACTGGGTGACACAGTAAATGATGGCGTCTTTTCATCATGAAATGGACACTTACCTATCATATTGACACCACGGCGCTTAAGATTGACGAAGTCTTCGACGACCTCTTCTACACGTGCAGCCTCTAGAATCTGATCTACTGTTGCTTTATCTATCAATGAATAATACCTATATGGTTTTTTATTTAAGAGCCCAAGATAAGACATCTTGCATAGTATATATACCTTTTCTTGTATGTAAGTACTCTGCAGCGAGCAGCGCTCCTGCCACAAAGCCATTTCTATTATGAGCTTTATGCGATAGCGTAATATTATCAGTTTCCGACTTATACTCTACATGATGTGTTCCTATGATCTTGCCTTTTCGTAAGGACTTGATCGCCATTGTGCCTGATGGTGCTTCATCTAGTTCCCACTTATCGATCCGAGATTGCTCTTGGATAATTTGCTCAGCGAGTGTCACTGCTGTTCCACTTGGAGCATCTAACTTTTGTATATGATGTATCTCCGTGATACTAGGTTGGTAACTGTCAAACTTGCTCATCACCTTAGCTAGTTGCTCATTCATACGAAACATAAGATTCATGCCTACGCTATAATTAGATGCATAGAGTAGGGCGGAGTCGTAAACTTTGGTAAGCTTACAGATGTGATCATATTGGTCATGCCATGCCGTAGTACCGCAAACTACTGGTATCTGCTGCTGGATTAGCTTCTCAAGATTGCTCACGGCGCTTAAGGGAGTAGAAAACTCAATAGCGACATCAGGATTGAAGTCATTGAGATGGTCAATATGTTTTTTATTAGCGCTATTGATTGCGATAACTATCTCATGACCTTGCTTTTCTGCAAGTTGGCCTATGGCTTTCCCCATTTTACCGTATCCTATGATCGCTATTTTCATTGCAGTATTCTTTAGTTCAAATGTATATAACTGAGACCAATTTTTCACTATTAATAAAATAGGCTTTATATAAAAATAATGAAAATTAAGATGAGATAAAGGTTATATAAGGAAAGTAAAATAGTATCAGTCGTTAAAACTGGCATACTGAGTTGTATAAGTCAAGATTGTCTACTCGTTAAATAATCACAATTTTGTAAAATCAGCTTAACTCAAAACCAAAAGTAATCGATGCCTAAGTATTAAAACTATATTTGAGACCTTATAAATTAGATAATATAAAGATGATAAAAAACGACTTACTACTTAGGACTATAGCAGGTGAAAAAGTAGAAAGACCTCCCGTATGGCTGATGCGTCAGGCGGGTAGAATACTACCGCAATATCGAGCAGTAAGATCAAGTCTCAGTGGATTCATAGAGCTAGTGACTACTCCGGAACTAGTAAGAGAAGTTACAATTCAGCCGGTTGATGAGTTGGGCGTAGATGCAGCGATTATATTTTCTGATATACTTGTGATCCCAGAATGTATGGGTCTAGAGTATGAGATGGTCGAGAAGAAAGGGCCTTACTTTCCGACTACCATTCAGTCAGAATCTGATATCGATAAGTTAGATTTTGGAGCTTCGGCGGCGGAAAAACTTAACTATGTCTATCAAGGACTTAGCTTAACCAAGGAAGCATTAGATGGTAGAGTACCGTTGATCGGATTTGCAGGAGCGCCGTGGACTCTAATGTGCTACATGGTTGAGGGAAGTGGATCTAAAACGTTCTCTAAGCCCAAACGTATGCTATATAAAGATCCAGAGTTAGCTCATAAGTTGCTAAGAAAGATTACCGATACAACCATAGCATATTTAAAGCAGAAAGTTGCCCATGGTGCTGATGTTATCCAGATATTTGATAGTTGGGCAGGAGTATTAGATGAACATACGTACAAGACATTTTGCATACCATATATTCGTAAGATGGTAGAAGCTATCAATCCTCTCGTACCTACAATAGTATTTAGTAAAGGAGCCTGGTTTAGCCTTACTGATTTGCAAGAGATGTCGCCTAATGTAATCGGTATAGACTGGAATACTGATATGACTCACGTGCGTCAGGTCTTAGGCCCAAATCAGGTAGTCCAAGGAAATTTAGACCCTTGTGTCCTTTACGCCAATCACAAAGAGATAGAAACTCAAGCCATCAGTCTTATAAAAAAGGTCGGAGGTAAGCACATTGTCAATCTTGGACATGGTGTTTATCCTGACACTCCGCTCGATGGTGTGAAGGCATTAGTTAATGCCGTAAAAGGATTTCGATATTAATTATTTTTAAAAAGGTGTTTTTATATTAAATATTCGTTTTGCAATCTGTTTAATTGATTAATTTAAAAGACTAGTGTTAACTGTGGTGAATCGCATTGATTACTCAAAATTTCATACATTTACCAATCAAATACCCGAAGAGCGATTTACGTTATTCGCTTTGCTAAGTGCTAGAATAGGTAAGCATCTTTATATCAAGGATTTACGATCCTTTCTAGCTTAGTTAAACTAAAAAAGTCGATCATTTAGGTTTCTCTCTTCCCCAATGAGTGGCATAAATTGAGATAATCGATAATTAAAAAATATATAATTATGGGTTGGTTTAAAAGACTCAAAGACGGTATACAGACGGCAACTAAGAACAAGAAGGAAGCACCTGACGGTCTATGGAACAAGTGTAAAAGTTGTGCTGAGATGACCACAATGAAAGAGCTGCGTGAAAATTTCTTCATATGCCCTAAATGCGATTATCATTCACGTATCGGATCAAATGATTATTTCGAGATGATTTTTGATGGTAAGTATACTGAGCTTTTTGATAATCTGTTGGCTAAAGATATGTTGAAATTCAGTGATCTCAAGTCATATGAAGACAGGCTCTCTGTTGCTTACAAAAAATTTGGCGAAATAGATGCTATGAAGGTAGCTGAGGGTAAAGTAGGGCGTAAACCACTAGTAATTGCGGCTATGGATTTCTCATTTATCGGTGGATCTATGGGGTCTGTAGTAGGAGAGAAGATCGCCAGAGCTTGTGATTATTGTATAGAAAATAAGATTCCACTAATGATTATTTCCAAGTCAGGTGGTGCTCGTATGATGGAAGCCGCATATTCACTTATGCAGATGGCTAAGACTTCGGCAAAACTTGCAGCATTGGCTAGAGCAGGGGTGCCATACTTTTCATTCATGACAGACCCTACCACTGGGGGAGTTACGGCATCATACGCGATGCTAGGAGATATCAACTTCTCTGAACCAGGAGCCTTAATAGGATTCGCAGGTCCCCGTGTGATCAAAGAAACCATCAAAAGGGACTTACCTGAAGGATTTCAGAGATCAGAGTTTTTGTTAGATCATGGATTCTTAGATTTTATAGTTCATAGATCAAATCTAAAGGAACGTATCGATGAGATGTTAACTTTGTTTAAAATGGAAGAGAAAGTTAGTTAAGAAATACAAAAGTAGAACTAAGATAAATGGGCGACACCTTGAAAATATTGTTCATTTTTTATATTTCTCACCGACTTTTTTAATTAGCAAATAGTAAATTTACCTTCTCTTAATTTCTCCCCATATTTTCAAAAAATCCACAATCAATCCATTGATAGCCACTTTAGTATCCACACTAAATTCACCTTTCACTCTATTAGCTAATATTGCATTGAGAGATATGGCATGATGACCAAGTTCATTGCATAAACTATAGATTCCAGAAGTCTCCATCTCTAGGTTAGTAGCGAAAATACCTTCAAACTCAATTGTAGCTAATTCGTCCAAAAAATTAGTCGAATTATTGGTTAATCGAATACTTCGGCCCTGCGGCCCATAGAAACCTGCAGCCGTGGCAGTGATACCTAATCTTCCTAGACCCTTATATTTTTCGATAAGACTTGATGATGCACTGGCTCCATATGGATTCACTTTAGGGAGATCCTTCCTTAGTATATCTTTGGCTAGTTTCGCTATAATGTCTTCGGCGTTTGATGGTTCTCTGTTATAGTAGTTCATCAATCCGTCTAGACCTATAGCGTATTTACTTATAATGATACTATCTACTTCCACATCAGCTCTAATACTCCCAGATGTACCTATCCTATAAAGTCTAAGAGAAGTTATTTCATCTTTGATTTTCCTCGTCTTGAGATCTACATTTACTAGTGCATCGAGCTCGTTGATGACGATGTCAATATTGTCAGTTCCGATACCTGTGGATATAACAGTAATTCGTTTTCCGGCATATACTCCAGTTACAGTTTTAAATTCTCTCTTGTGAATACTATGCTCTATAGTATTAAAATATTGCGAGATAGCATCCACACGATTAGGATCACCAACAGTAATGATGTCATGTGCGATCTGGTGTGGCAAAAGATTGAGATGATAGACACTTCCATCTGAATTGAGAATGAGTTCTGATTCCGGTATACGCATGATATCTGTATTAGCTGTACAAGGTAATTGTTTTAAGGTAAAAGAATGTCAAGGAGTTAAGAATAAAAGCGGTTAAGGTATTATGCTCTTTTGGTAGTTGAATTTAAAAGTAGATTTTTTATTTAGGTGGCTTCATGCTAAACCAGTTTTAGAGCGTCAGCCAAATCTATGTGCCTAGTGGTATTTCATTTAGAAATTCAGTAAGTGCAGCATTGCTCAGTTTCAACACTTTCATATTTTATGTTAAGACCTTGTATTTATATCTCGTCATAGCATAGTCATATTGCAGGGAGCCCTTTTCTATGCATACTAAGTCTTGTACATTTACGTATTTTAAATTTACACTGATGAACAAGATCTTTTACCTTTCTACTTGTGATACGTGTAAGCGTATACTCAAAGAAGTACAGCCCAACGAATCTATAGATTTGCAGGATATCAAGAAATTACATATCACTGCAGCAGAACTAGATGCGATCCATGAGATGGTTGGTGGCTCATATGAAGACCTCATGAATAAAAGAGCCCGTATCTATAAGTTAGAGGGCCTCAAAGAGCAATGCTTAACGGAGGATAATATTAGAGGTTGGATATTGAAGGAATACAGTATGCTCAAGCGACCATTGGCGATTATCGATGGTGAAGTATTCACTGGCAATAGCAAAGTGACGGTAGCAGATCTCAAAGCAAAACTTAGTAAATAGTATGGTAACAAAAGAAGCAATCAGAACTTGGTTTATGGGATTACAAGATGATATCTGTGCGAGCCTAGAAATATTGGACGGAGAAGGTGAATTCCAAGAAGACCTGTGGCAGAGAGATGGAGGAGGAGGAGGTAGATCTAGATCAATTTCTGGAAGGAGAATTGAAAAGGGTGGAGTTAACTTTTCTGCTGTGGAAGGAATTCTTCCAGATAAGATTAAAAGTAAGCTTCAACTTGACAATGGAGATTTCTTTGCCACTGGTGTTTCGATAGTTTTACATCCACACAATCCCCACGTACCTATCATTCATATGAATGTCAGATACTTTGAGGCCGATGGAGGAAAGTATTGGTTTGGTGGAGGGATTGATCTCACACCGCATTATGTAGTGGATGAAGATGCACAATTCTTTCATCAATCACTTAAGGATGTTTGCGATGCGAGTGACGAATCATTTTACCCAAAGTTTAAAGAGTGGGCGGATAATTACTTTTTTATCAAACATAGAGGTGAAACTAGAGGAGTAGGAGGCATTTTTTTTGATAGACTACACTCCAATACTGAAAAAGGGAAGGAACATTACTGGGAATTCGTCCAGAGAGTCGGAGAAGCTTTCGTTCCTATCTATAGTAACTTTGTCGAGAATTATGGTAAAGCTTCATTCACAGAAAAAGAGAAAGAATGGCAATATCATAGAAGATCACGTTACGTTGAATTCAATTTGGTTTGGGATGCAGGCACCAAATTTGGTCTAGAGACGGGTGGTCGTACCGAGTCAATACTCATGTCTATGCCTCCAATGGCCAAATGGGAATATAATAAGTCTGTTGAGCCAGATTCGGCTGAAGGGATCACTCAGAGTAAGCTGAAAAAAGGAGTAGATTGGTACCTATTGTAGATTTATTTATGACTGTTTAGATGAAAGATAGTTTTTAATGGGAATTACTTATCTTAAATTAGTAATCTCTCTTTAGTTATTATAAAAATGGGATAGCATGAGTGTCTTACAAGGGTAAACCTAAACAAAATTATATTTGGTGCTGTATGTTTTGTCACAATAAGCTTTTTTCGAAACAATTATTTTTTTTCGAAAATAATTGTATTTTAGTGTGACATATCATAACTAAAAGCGTCATAAAAGCAGAGATAATATAAATACCCACATACCCATGAATAAATTAATGAATAACATCGGAAGTTTTTTTCGTGGCTTGTTCACTAGTGCACCAAAAGTGACTATTCCACAGCCAGATGAAGACTACGAAAAATGGTTAGGAGTCTAATCAGGTGATTTAGTTGCTTATCAAATCAATTGAATTTCGAATCAGACCAACCCAATCTAAAACATATTACTTTTCATTGTAACCACATCCCTAAGCGGTATTTTGAAAGATATGTCACGACTTTTGATTCTATCAGGTGTCTTTTTTGCTTGATTATACCTTGCGATAACGATACAGTGTGCATCAAAATATTATCTCTAGATGGCTTAGGTCAAGGAATTATTACTTTTGATTTTATCGGTAATATTATTCGAATCCATTTACTCCTGCTACCGTAGTATATTTGAAGCTCAATTTAGCGTCAGGATAGATGTACTTAAATGCGGACTGCACCATTAATGTACCTTCATGGAATCCGCTCAGAATTAGTTTGAGTTTACCTTCATAAGTATTGATGTCGCCAATTGCATAGATGCCTGGTACATTAGTGCTATAATCTACAGTATCTACGTCTATTGCACTTTTATTTATGTTCAAGCCCCATTCTCCAATAGGTCCAAGTTTAGGTGACAAACCAAATAGTGGAATGAAATGATCTACCTCTATTTTCTGATCTTCGCCTACTTTAGTGGATATACCTACGTATTGTAATTTACCCTCACCTGATACCGTTTTGGCCTGTGCATTAGTAATTAAATTGATCTTGCCAGATTGTGCTAGCTCCATCACTTTGTCTACACTATCGAGAGCTCCACGGAAGCTTATGCGTCGATGCACTAGAGTAACTTCCTTAGCTACTTCACTTAGGAATATTGTCCAGTCTAATGCAGAATCCCCACCGCCAGCAATCAATATTTTCTTATTTCTGTATAGCTCAGGATCTTTGATGATATATTCTACACCTTTGTCTTCGAAATTGGCCAATCCTTCAATAGGTGGCTTTCTAGGTTCGAAGCATCCAAGTCCCCCAGCAATAGCGATCACTGGTGCTTGTATTTTGGTCCCTCTATTAGTTGTTAATAAAAACATTTTATCATCTACTTTTTCGATCGTCTCAGCTCGTTCACCAAGAGTAAATCCTGGTTTGAAAGGGGCTATCTGTTCCATCAAATTATTAACCAGATCTCCAGCGAGAATAGAGGGAAAACCGGGAATATCATAGATTGGCTTTTTGGGATAGATTTCAGTAAGTTGACCACCAGCCTGTGGTAGTACATCGATAAGGTGGCATTTTAGCTTGAGCAGTCCAGCTTCGAATACGGTGAACAAACCCACTGGGCCAGCTCCTACAATAAGTATATCAGTCTTGATCATTGATCTATAGATGTAATGTATGTTTTAATAAAGTAGAACGCAAAAGTACCTATATAGGGTGGATTAATCTACTTATTTCTATGGCGCAGGGTTAGGTATCGCTTTATGAACTTTTTCTACTTGTTTGAGCCACGAAGGGTTTAAAGCAATTGTTGCAGAATCAATATTTTCTTTAAGTTGTTCCATATTAGTAGCTCCTATTATGGTACTAGTAATCCAAGGTTTCGATCTCATATATGCCAGAGACATAGCAGCTAGACTAATATCATGCGATTCAGCTATTGAGAGATACTTACTTGTTGCTTCGTAACTCTGATCAGAACTATATCTTGCCATATGTTTAAATTTGTTTAGTCTATCTGTTGGCTTATCTTGCTTCTTATGGTATTTACCAGATAATAGCCCAAAACCCATTGGTGAATAAGCCAATAAACCTACCTTTTCTCTGTATGATATCTCAGCCATACCTACTTCATACGTTCTATTAAGCAAGCCATACGGATTCTGGATGCTAACGGGTCTGCGTAGGTTTTGGTTATCTGATTCTTTAAGGTATTGCATAACACCCCAAGGTGTTTCATTACTGAGGCCATAATGTCTTATTTTTCCTGCTTTGATATATCCGTTTAGTCTTTGGACAACTTGATCGATATTGTATTGCCATTCTTCTTTGATTTCATGATTCCATCCTCGTTGACTAAATATATTGTTATTTCTCTCCGGCCAGTGTAATTGATATAGATCGATATGATCTGTTTGTAATCTTTCTAGGCTATTATGTAGTGCTTCATCCATACGATCCTTACTAAACCCTAATTCCAGATTGGAAATATATTTAAGCCCTGCGGATGGTCCAGTTACTTTGGTCGCAAGAATAATTTTATCTCTTTTGCTACTGTACTTGATCCAAGAACCAATGTATTTCTCTGTTTGACCTTGTGTTTCCATTCTTCCCGGCACTGCGTACATCTCAGCTGTATCTATGAAGTTGATGCCATTATCCATAGAGTAATCTAGTTGCCCATGTGCCTCAGCTTCACTGTTTTGTTCTCCGAATGTCATGGTTCCTAAACATATTTCACTTACTTCTATATCGGTATTTCCTAGTTTGTTATATTTCATTTTCTTATTTGGGTAATTGGATACAATAATAATGATATAGCTAGATAACTGTTCATTCTTCATTGAAGATTTGTCTATTGAAAGACCAGAATAATATAATCGCCATCATTGCCTAAACTTATCACCTTTCATTATCATTGTATAATTATAAGACGGAAGTAATTTAATAACAATACGATTCTTAAATACTTCATAAATTGTAACGAGATGACAAAAGAAGCATACATCGTCGATGGAGTTAGGACAGCATTCGGAAGTTTTACAGGTGCACTTTCTAAAGTGCGAACGGATGATTTGGGAGCGATTCCGATAAAAGCACTTGTTGAGAGGCATCCATATATTCCATTAGATGCATATGATGACGTAATCTTAGGTTGTGCCAATCAAGCAGGAGAAGATAACCGAAATGTAGCTCGAATGTGCGCACTTTTGGCCGGCTTACCTTGGTCAGTACCTGGAGAGACAGTTAACAGATTATGTGCGTCAGGTATGTCATCGATAATACATGCGTATAGAGCGATTAAGGCTAATGAAGGGGGTCTATTTATCTCAGGTGGAGTAGAGCATATGACTCGAGGCCCATGGGTGATATCTAAAGTGAGTAAGGCCTTTGGCAGAGATGCTCAGATGTACGATAGTAGCTTTGGTTGGAGGTTTGTTAACTCTAAGATGAAGGAGATGTACGGTGTAGAAGGAATGGGGAGTACCGCTGAGAATTTGGCTGAGATGTACAATCTAAGTCGTGAAGATCAAGATCTCTTTGCTTATAATTCACAGATGAAAGCTTTGGCGGCTCAGAGGTCTGGCCGTATGTCAGAGGAGATAGTGCCGATATCTATACCTCAGCGTAAGGCTGATCCAATAATATTTGATCAAGATGAATTTATTAAGCCTAATACATCAATCGAGATACTAGCTAAACTCAGACCAGCATTCAAAAAACTTGAGAATGGCGGTACAGTAACTGCAGGAAATGCATCTGGTCTCAATGATGGTGCAGCAGCAGCAATCATAGCCTCTGGGGAGGTAGTGGAAAAATATGACCTGAAACCCTTGGCAAGAATAGTGAGTTCGGCGGTAGTTGGAGTAGAGCCGCGGATTATGGGTATAGGACCCGTAAAAGCTTCTCTAAAAGCTCTCGAAAGAGCAGGGCTTTCGTTAGATCAAATGGATGTTATCGAACTCAATGAAGCGTTTGCAGCACAAAGTTTAGCTTGTATCAGAGAGTTAGGTCTAACGGATATTGATTCACGTATCAATCCAAATGGTGGAGCAATTGCGATAGGTCACCCTCTGGGAGTATCAGGCACTCGTATCATGTTGTCTGCCGCAAAAGAACTGCAGCATAAAGATGGAAAATATGCATTGATAACAATGTGTATTGGAGTAGGACAGGGCTATGCGGTAGTGATTGAGAAGGTATAGATAGTCTTAAATTTCGCTCAATTAATAATTTCATTTAGGCATAATTGGCTTGTGAGTTGTAACAGTAAACGTACTCTTCTGGAAAATAGAGTTAGTGTTTTCAAAATATTTGGAGTTCTATTGATTCCTCTCTTTTTGTATACCTCTGCTGCTTAACATTTAACAAATATGCCTTTTAGACCGTCAAAATCATCTTTTTGTAGAAATTATAGCAGCGAACAGAGTTACATATTTAAATTTGTATCTCGAAGCAAACATCAGTTAGTTTCTACTATTTATTAAGCAATCAAACAATAAACAATAACACATGAAAAGACTATTAGGAGTCCTCTGTGGAGTAGTGTTCTCGTTGGCGCTAAACGCACAGATGAATCAGGTAGAATTCAAAGAATTTACTTTGGATAACGGCCTGCAAGTGATACTACACAAAGACAGTTCAACACCTATCGTAGCCGTATCGGTAATGTATCACGTAGGATCTAAGAACGAGCAACCTGACAGAACTGGATTTGCCCACTTTTTTGAGCACCTTTTATTTGAAGGCACTGAAAACATCGAACGTGGAGAATATGACAAATATGTAGAAAAGGCAGGAGGAACATTAAATGCTAATACATCTAATGACCGTACATACTATTATGAGATATTACCATCTAATCAGTTAGAAATGGGCCTATGGTTAGAATCAGAGCGTATGTTACATGCAAAAGTAGAAAATAAAGGAATCGAGACCCAAAGAGAAGTTGTAAAAGAAGAGAGAAGACAACGTATCGATAATCAACCTTACGGATCAATACTACAAGAGGCAATGAAGAGAGCTTACACTAAGCACCCTTATAACTGGCCTGTAATCGGATCGATGGATCACCTTAATGCAGCAGTGGAATCAGATTATGTAAATTTCTACAAAACTTTCTACGTACCTAATAATGCTATTTTATCTATAGCTGGGGATCTAGATTACGTAGCAGCAGAACAAATGATTAGAAAGTATTTTGGTCAGATACCTGCGGGTACTGGTGATATCTACAGACCATCTATAGTAGAGCCAGAAATGACTATGGAGATCAGAGATACAATTTATGATAATGTGCAACTGCCAGCTGTAGTACAGACATATAGAATACCTGCACAAGGTACTCCAGATTTCTATGCAGTGGAGATGTTAGGTACGCTTCTATCTCAAGGACAGTCTAGTAGACTATACAGAACTTGTGTTGATAATGAGCAAAAAGCAGTCTTTGTAGGTAGTTTTCCGCTAGGATTGGAAGATCCAGGGGTGAATATCGCTTTCGGTATAGCTAATATGGGAGTAGATCCAGCTGATTTAGAAGCGTCAATGGACGGTGTGATCGCTAGCACACAAAATGAGCTTATCTCTGATGAGGAGTTCCAAAAGCTTAAAAATCAAACAGAAAATGACTTCATCAGTCGTAACTCTAGGGTAGCAGGTATTGCAGAGAGTCTTGCGAATTATAAGATGTATTTCGGTGACGCTAATCTTGTCAATACAGAATTGGATAGGTACTTAGCAGTAACTAAGGAAGATATTCAAAGGGTAGCTAAGAAGTATTTTGCCCAAAGTAATAGAGTGGTACTCTACTACTTACCTAAGCCAAATACACCTTAAGAATTACTGATTTACATTTTCAAAAATTAATTTAATAAGAATAGAAATGAATAATAAAATATTAATATTTCTTTGCTTCGTATCTTTGGTATTCACTCAGTGTACAAAGAAAAATGCGGATATGATGTCTGATACAGGCATTTCAGAGATGAAAGATAATACTGTAACCAATGCCAAAACTTGGAGATCTGCGGCACCGTCTGCTGGACCAGCTCGTAATATTGAGCTAGGAGAATACAGCAGCTTTGATTTGGATAATGGACTTAAAGTAATAGTGGTTGAAAATCACAAATTACCAAGAGTATCCTACCAAATATCTCTTAATAACGATGCTCTAGTAGAAGGTGATATGGCTGGATACGTAAGCATGGCAGGAGATCAGATGAGTAATGGTACTAAGAATAGAACTAAGGCTCAGATCGATGAAGCCATAGATTTTATAGGTGCAAGTCTTAATACTTCTTCTGGAGGTATATTCGGAAGTTCTCTCACTAAACATCAAGGTAAACTTTTGGATGTAATGACAGATGTTCTATATAATCCGATTTTTCCTCAAGCAGAATTTGACAAGGCAAAGACTCAGACATTATCAGGGCTAGCTTCTGCTAAGACTGACCCTAGTGCTATTGGCAGTAACGTATCTAACATCGTAAACTATGGTGCTAATCACCCATATGGTGAAGTGCAGACTGAAGAAACGGTGAATAATATCACGTTGGATAAGGTGAAGGAATTTTACAATACCTATTATAAGCCTAATAACGCTTATCTTATAGTAGTTGGAGATACTAATCTTAAAGAGGTTCAAGATAATGTCCGAAAGTATTTTGGAAATTGGAAGAAGGGAGTTATTCCTTCTCCAAAGTATGAGGTGCCTGCATTCCCTACTTCAACTAATGTTCATTTCGCTAACAAAGACGGTGCAGTTCAATCTGTGATCAGAATTACGTATCCAATCGAATATCAGCCAGGTAATCCTGATGCTGTTCCTGCAAGTGTAATGAATAGTATCCTCGGAGGAGGTATATTCTCTGGTAGATTAATGCAAAATCTTAGAGAGGACAAAGCATATACTTATGGAGCTAGATCACAGTTGTCATCAGATCAACTAATCGGTAACTTCAGTGCATCTGCAAGTGTGCGCAACGAGGTGACAGATAGTTCCATAACAGAATTTCTATATGAAATGCGTAAGATGGTAACCGATGGTGTTACTGCAGATGATCTACAATTAGCTAAAAATTCTTTAGCTGGTGGATTTGCTAGATCACTAGAATCTCCTCAGACTATTGCAAGATTTGCTCGTAATACATACAAGTACAACCTTCCTAAAGATTACTATAACACTTATCTCAGTAAGTTAGAAGCAGTATCTCAAGCTGACTTTGAAGCTATGGCCAAAAAGTACATAAGAGCAGAGAACGCTAATATAATCGTTGTTGGATCTAAAGATGATGTAGCGGATAAACTTAATCAATTTGATGCTGATGGTAAATTAGATTATTACGACGCATACGGAAATAAGCTAGTAATTGATGATAGTGCGATGATAGGTGATATCACAGTTGAAGAGATTGTATCTAACTATATCGAAGCACTTGGTGGTAAAGCTAAGTTGATGGGTGTTACATCTATGAAGACCATAATGGTAATGAATGTAATGGGTCAAGATGCTGAGACTGTTATGATGCAGAAAGGCAATAACAAGATGAAGATGGTAATGAGCATGGGCGGTAACGTTATGCAAGAAACTATCTACGATGGTTCTATTGCTGCTGTTGGTGGAATGGGTGGAAGTCAAAAAATTACTGAAGGACCGCAGCTAGAAAGCATAAAAGAGCAAGCAGAAATGTTCGGCCATCTCAAGTATGCTACTGAAAAAACTATGGAGCTAAAAGGTATTGAAGATGTCAATGGCGAGAAAGCTTACAAGCTATCAGTAGTGGATAAAGAAGGTAAAAAATCTACTGAATATTTTAGCATGAGTACAGGTTACCTGCTTAAGGTAGTAAGCACTCAAGGTGAAGGGGAGCAATTACAAGTAGTGACTACGGAGCTATCTGAATACAAGCCAGTAGATGGAGTCATGGTAGCACACAAGATTGATATTATTGGTGCTGCACCTTTCCCACTAAATATGAAAGTGACAGAAGTAATGGTAAATAAGCCAATGGCAGATACTGAATTTTTGATCAAATAAGAATTTAATTAGATCGCTTTAATCGGCATTCTAATTATTAAATATATAGCCACATCTCTTCATTGAGGTGTGGCTTTTTTGTCGATAAAAAACAACCATTGTTATTTTTGAGATGTACGGTTTAAGCTGAACGAAGCTTGAATATCAATATTGTCAATGAGAGATCAGACAGCAATTCAATGATGATTGACCCAAATGACTCCCAAGCCAAATCAATCAATCTCTTAGTTGTAATTATGAACAAAACTAAAGCTCTGTGGGTATTTAAGTCTAAGAATACTGCTGATATAGACGATAAGGACTAATGTCACGTTGGATTTATCTGAAGCAGAATCAAATACTTTATGAAGTTGAGGCACTTTAATTTATAGAGTATTATTTCATACCAATTTCGATCGCTCATTACTGAAGTAGACTAGGTTAATAATACTTATAATTTAGGCTATCTCCATATCTCTTATTGTAAACCAATCCTTTATTATACTATCTTCAACCTTAATACCGCTCTTGTGGTAATATTCGTTTTTGTGTTTGTTATACTCATAGTCTTGCATCCACTCTTTGTGATGTTCACATAACTCTTCTATAGCACTGATTAAGTACTCTATTTCAGCGTCGGTCATAGTAGGGTGGAGAGACATTCGTATCCATCCAGGCTTATTAGAGTTGTCACCAAGATTGATAAGGTCAGTGATGCTTTTAGATTTTTCGTTGGTAACTTGTAACAGGTAATGACCGTAGGTACCGGCACAAGAGCACCCTCCTCTTACTTGGATTCCGTATCTGTCATTGAGTAGTTTTACTGCTAGATTGAAGTGTAAATCCTGAATGTAGAAGCTGAATACCGCCAATCTATCTTTTAAATTGTCAGCCAATATATGTAAGTTATCTACTTTGGATAGACGATTCCATACTGGCCGCATGAGTTGGTGCTCACGGTGTAGTATATTCTCTACTCCCATTTCATCTTTGAGCTGTACGCAAAGCGCTACCCTTATAGTTTGGATAAATGAAGGTGTACCTCCATCTTCTCTAGCTTCTATTGAGTCATAGTATTTATGTTCTCCCCATGGATTAGTCCAATCGACTGTGCCGCCACCTGGATTATCAGGAATTTTATTGTCATAAAGTGATTGGCAAAATATTAGTATGCCAGAACTTGACGGTCCTCCTAAAAATTTATGTGGAGAGAAGTAAATCGCATCAATTTTTTCTTCTGGATCTGTTGGATGCATGTCTATATCAATGTATGGACCAGAACATGCAAAATCAACAAAACAATGGCCTCCAACTTTATGTATCATCTTAGCGATCTCATGATATGGAGTCTGTATACCGGTGACATTGGAGCACGATGTAACAGCGGCTATCTTAGTAAGACGGTCGGAAAACTTCTCTAGTAATTGCTGAAAATGATCAAGATCTACACAACCTTCATTACAAGCCTGTATTACCATAACATCGCAGATTGTCTCTAGCCATGTTGTTTGGTTGGAATGGTGCTCCATATGAGTAACGAAAACGATAGGGCGCTCAGATTGAGGAATATCGATTTTCTTACGCATTTTTTCATGCAATTTGAGGCCTAATATTCGCTGTAATTTATTCACCACACCAGTCATTCCTGAGCAAGATGATATCAGTATATCAGTTTCATTAGCATTTACATGCTTTTTAATGATTTCCTTAGCATGATGATAAGCCTTGGTCATACTTGACCCAGTAACAGTAGTCTCTGTATGTGTATTACCTACAAAAGGCGCTATATCATGAGTTATACGATGTTCAATAGGGCCATACATACGGCCACTCGCAGTCCAATCGGCATAGACAATTTTTTTCTCGCCATATGGTCCAGTAAAGGTTTGATCTAAGCCAATGATGTTCTTTCTGAATCTATCGAAATATTTCTCTGTCATTATTTAAGCTTATATATAACAGTTGAGGAGTGACTAATATCCCTTAAATATAAATCGA
Organism: Saprospiraceae bacterium UBA1994; assembly: GCA_002335865.1. Lineage (GTDB taxonomy): Bacteria > Bacteroidota > Bacteroidia > Chitinophagales > Saprospiraceae > UBA1994. The sequence goes on along the minus strand of DDCY01000009.1, from coordinate 75,386 downwards.
AATCATGTAATTATATCAACTCTAGAACAGTATTTTTTACACTTAATCCAAGGGCTGTCGCCGTGGCTATATCCTTAGACTCACTATAGATTCGGATGATCGGTTCGGTATTAGATTTTCGTAAGTGTACCCAACCGTCAGCGAAGTCTATTTTCACTCCATCGATAGTATTTACACGCTTATCTTTAAACTTAGTCTCTACCGCTTTGAGGATGCCATCTACGTCCATCTCTTTGGTGAGTTGGAGTCTATCTTTTACGATTTTGTATGGTGGGTAGCTAGCTTTCAGTTCAGACATAGTTCTACCATCATTAGCTAAGTGTGTTAGCATGATTGCTATACCTACTAGTGCATCTCTCCCATAGTGTAACTCAGGGAGTATGATACCTCCGTTGCCTTCTCCTCCTATTACAGCATTAGTAGCTTTCATCATGTTCACTACATTGACCTCACCTACAGCAGATGCAGAGTAGCTTGCGCCATGTTTAGTAGTAATATCAGCTAATGCTCTAGTGGATGATAGATTAGATACAGTGTTACCATTCTTGATAGATAGGATGTAATCTGCCACTGCTACTAGTGTATATTCCTCACCAAACATACTTCCATCTTCATTGACAAAGGCCAATCTATCTACATCAGGATCTACAGAGATACCTAGATGGGCTTTTTCTTTTTGGATCGTCTTAGATAACTCGATTAAGTGCGCTGGAAGCGGCTCAGGATTATGAGCAAATTGTCCATTTACCTCTTCATTGATCAGAGTATATGTCACTCCTAACTTGTCTAATAATGGCGGAATAGATATCGCACCTGTACTGTTGATACAATCTACAACTACATGGAAATTCTTGCTTTTGACTAGATCGATATTTACGTAAGGTAGATCTAATAATATATCTATGTGCTTATCAATGTATCCTACCATCTTGCGATAGCTGCCCAAACTATCTACATCTGCAAAGTGCAGTTTACCACTATCTATAGTGTCAATTATCTCCTGACCTACCGCTGCGGATATAAATTCTCCAGTCTGAGTCAGAAATTTAAGAGCATTCCATTGCTTAGGATTATGACTAGCCGTAAATATTATCCCTGCGCCTGCGCTTTCTAATGGTACTGCCATCTCTACTGTAGGTGTAGTAGAAAGTCCAAGGTCAATGACCTCCATGCCCATACTGATTAGGGTTTGTACCGCCAACTGGCTTACCATCTCTCCACTGATACGTCCATCTCGACCAACTACTACCTTATGCGGTGCGCCACTCTTAATGATCCATTGTGCGAATCCGGCTGTACATTCTACGATATCGATAGGAGTAAGGTTTTCACCAGGTTGAGCTCCTATAGTCCCTCGGATACCTGATATTGATTTTATTAGTGCCAATTAATATGTGTTTATTAGTGTGATTTCTTAATTCTGTTCAAAACTAAAAATTTAACTTTGTACGACCACGTTAAATGTAGACCACTTACTAATATATTTTCAATTTGTCACTATTACTAGAAATAGATAGAGCTTTATTCCAATTTGTCAACACTGATATGACCAACGGACTATTTGATACTGTGATTCCATGGCTTCGAGAGCCTGTTTTATGGGCTCCAGTATACCTCTTTATTATTGGTTTCTGTTTGTTTAATTTTGGTAAGAAGGGGTATTTCATTATTGTCTTTCTGGCATTGACAGCTGGAACTGCAGATTTTATCAGTAACACAGTCATTAAGAAGAATGTAGAAAGGGTAAGGCCATGTAGAGCTTTGGACGCAGATGAAGTTATCAAAAGAGTGCATTGCGGCAGTGGATATAGCTTTACGAGTAATCATGCGGCCAATCACTTTGCTATATCTTGGTATCTGATATTCCTATTGCCTATAGGTCGCAAATGGCTACGGATTGGATTAGCTGTATGGGCTTTTGCCGTAGCATTTGCCCAAGTATATGTAGGAGTTCATTATCCGTTGGATGTGATTAGTGGGGCATTGCTAGGTGTCTGTGCCGCTTGGTTTTGGAGTCGAATATTTCTTAGGTTTTGGAGAAGTTAGTGTTTTTTTCTTAGTATTGATAAAGCGGAGTATAATAAAGGAGTTGAAATTATCATCTATTTAGTATATCCTGTTAAACTTTATTTATGGACATGAGAATTAGATTTTTCGCATAAAAGGGACATGACAAACTAGAAAACGCATAATATTTTCTTAATGCAAGTAACAGTACGTGTGAATTATAAATAATTATACTTCATGAAATATCTATTCATATCATTAAGTAACAATAGTTATATCACCTATTATATGTTTGGTTTGACCATTAATAAATGTCACCAAAATCGAGTAAATGTACACTCCAGGTTGGACAGTAATGTTATTAAATTTTCCATCCCAACCTTCAAAATTGATTGGGTTAACATTGTCCTCATCAAAAAGCTTATTACCCCACCTATCATAAATAGAAAATGAATTTATCTCTAATATTGAAGGATTGGCTTGAATAGTAAATACATCATTTGTACCATCACCATTTGGAGAAAATATATTTGGTATGGTTAAGTCAGTTACTATTTCGACTTCAATGGGTATAAAATACTCATAAATACAACCATTGTTTAGCGTTGTAATTAGTGTTATAAAGTCATCTTGATTAGATGTGCCTGATAAAACAGTGCAAAAGCTCTCTTCATTAAATTGATCACATTGAATATTAGAATTACTAAACCAATCTATGGACTGAATAATGTTACCTGGATCTGAAATAACAATATTGATATTAAAATCTTCTCCAAGATTTATTTTTATAACTTCTGGATTAAAATTAATTTCAAATAACCCTTCGTCTAAAATTGTAATATTTTCTACATCTTCAATGCATTCATCATTAATTACATATTGGATGGTATAATCTGCTGCTGATAGATTATTAATTGAAATAGTATTGTCTGAACCATATGAATCACCATTTAATAGAACTTCATAACCATTGATATTATTCGAAACTATCTCTATTTGACCATTAGGATTATCGCAGTTAATATTTTGTTGGGTTACATCTAAAGTAATCGGGTCTACAGCATTAATATTAACAGTATTAGTATACTCGCAACCAAAGTTATCCACGACTAGATATGCATAATTTCCAGGCTCTAGATTAGTAACTGTGCTACTAACAGTTAGACCATTTAAAAAATAATTGTAAGGTGGTTCACCACCAAAGGCATTTAAAGAAATAGTTCCATCATTGAAATCAATACAAGTTTCGTCTGACACCACATTTAAAGAATTTAGGATAGGAGGACTATCAATGATTAATTCATCAATAATAATAGAACTTCCTAAATTATCTTCAACAGTGACAGAATATATCCCATTACATAATTGCTCTGATAAATTATCTTGACTACCCGTAGACCATAAAAAAGAATAAGGTGTCGCACCACCTGATATTTCTAAGCCAATTGATCCGATACATTGACCGAAACATAAATTATTGATTAAATCTAGTGTATAAATTAATGGTTCAGGCGTAAAAATAACCTCACCAAAAGTTATGCATTCATTACTGTCTATAATAGTATATGTATATATACCATAATCAAGATTATCAATAGTTAGAACGTCTGTTAACCCATTACTCCATTCTATTGAGTAAGGTGTAGTACCACCGAAAATATTTATCTGAATAAGCCCGTCTAAACCGTTCGACGTTGGAGATATAGACTCTACCACTGAGTTAGATAGAATATCAGGTTGGCTTAAGTTAAAAGACAACTCTTCCGAGCAACCGTAAGCATCAGTTACTGTGACAGCATGAATACCTGCAAGTAGATCATTTCTTATTTGTTCATTACTTCCGTTATTCCAAAGGTATTTAAATGGACTAACTCCTGTTATTGTATTTATTTCGATAGAAGCAAAATCACCATAACAATCAATAGAATCAACGGAGGCTCCAACAAGCAATGGTATAATCTCTTCGACAATAATAGAATCAATAAAACTACAGTTGTTATCGTCAGAAATAGTAACAGTATATGATCCAGGTACTAATTCCACTGATGTACTCGTATTCTGCCCATTACTCCATAAAAAATTAAAATCACCTGTTCCACCACTAGGTATAGCTGTAGCAGTACCCAAAATATTTTCATCACATCCCGGTTGAATTATTTCAATATTATTAGTTATTGGATCAGGATCATCAATCTGAAATTCTTTAATTTTTAAACATCCATCAATATCTGTTACTGTAAGGGAGTATAATCCACTTGTAAGATTATTGATTAGTGAATCTGTCGAATTATTATCCCATAAAAAAGTATAGGGTCCTTGTCCTGAAACAACAACTTCTATAGAACCGTTATTTTCTCCTGAACAAATATTATGAGTGACTGAATCAATTAAAATAATGGTATTTCCTGGCAATATGTTGAATTCATTTTGATATATACAACCTAAAGAATCTACAACATCTAGAAGATATGATCCTGGTGATAAATTATCAATACTAGATTCTGATTCACCATTTGACCATGTGTATTGAAAAGGTGAAAAACCATTTAAAATATTGTATTCAATAGCACCATCTTGAACTCCGATACAAGACTCATCAATTATAGTTGTGTCTGCATCAATTAATGAAGTTACAACTAGATTAAAACTAGCTGTATAGATACAATTTATATCATCAGTGACAGTTACGGCGTAGAATCCACTCGGAAGATTATCAATAAAATTAGCAGAGTCTCCAGTATTCCAAGTATATATGTAAGGGGGATTGCCATTAATTATATTTATGTCAATTGAACCGTCAGAACCATTTTCGCAAGTCACATTTTCAACAGTAGAATTGAGTGTAGCAGACTGAGTATTAGGAATTACTAATTCATATACTTGAATACAACCAATATTGTCGGTAATTGTAACTGAATAATTACCAGTTGATTTGTTAGTTATAGAGTCAGTAGTTTCACCTGAACTCCAAGAATAAAGATAGGGACTCTCCCCTTCAAAATTCACTAAAAATATGCTTCCATTATTTAAACTGCAATCAGCTGGAGTAATGATTGTATCAAATGTGAATACAGGAGCCTCTTCGATGAAAAAAGTTTCCTCAATCGCACAGTTATTTGAGTCCGTTATGGTTACTTGATATAAGCCATTGGATAATTGTGTTATGTCTTCAGTCATAGCACCATTCGACCAGTTAAAAGTGTACGGAAATAGACCCCCACTTACACTCAAATCTATATATCCATCATTTGATAAATAGCATATAGTATTTGAGAAGTCAGTATCAAGAAAAATTTCAGGATAACTTTCAACATTGATTTCAACTTGATAAAAAGAGCCATAGTCATCTGTAATTATACAGGTATAAATATCGGCACATAAATCAACAATTGTTGATGTAATCTCTCCATGTATCCATGTGTATGTATAAGGAGCTAATCCTCCAATAGCTTGGATCTCAATAGATCCCTCACATTCAGAAAAGCAAAAGTTTTCTGTCACATTGAAAATCGCTGATAATGGTTCGTAAATTTCGACGGTTAATATCAATTCGCAACCTCTGGAATCAACTACTGTTACATTATGGATGCCCGGAGCAAGTTCATTGGCTGTTGGAGTAGTTTCTCCGTTGTCCCATGAATATGTATATGATGGTGTTCCACCCAAAACTATAACTTCAGATGAACCGTTTGTACTAGGACTTACTGGTTGAATAATATTGATTATTATTCCCTCTAATTCATTTGGCTCTAAAATTAAGAACTCCTGAGTTCCTGTACATCCAAAGTTGTCAGTAACTGTTAATGTATATATTCCTGCATCTAAATCTACTATATCCTGAGTTACTTCACCATTGCTCCATTCATAAGAAAAAGGAATATTCATTGAATTGCCAACGGCATTTGTGATAGAGCCATTCATATCATCGAAACAATCAATATTATTTGTCTCACCGTCTACCTCAAGAGTTACCTCATTATAACTTATTGTGTAAGATTCTATTAATACACAGCCCCCAGCATCAGTTACAGTTACAGTGTATTCTCCAGGAAAAACATTAATTAAATCCTCTGTTGTGTTACCATTCGACCATTCAAAAATAGGATCCTCAGAACACGTTGTTGTAAGATCTATAGAGCCATCTAAACCTTGAGAACAGGTCGCATCTTCAACATTAGCGTCAAACTCAAACGACTCTTCACAGCATACAGGTCCTCCACAATTTATGGTTATGGGACAATCTATTTCTGCTAGGTTTATATATTCTGGGAACTCCGGTGTTCCAGATACAAGAGTAAATTCATCGATACCACTGCCAATGTCAGGATTTATAGTAAATGTATTACCACAGCCAATACCCCCTATTACCCCTCCGTCAGTACAACAACTCGACCAAAAAAAATCTCCTACAATATTTGGTGCGTTCCCTGTAAACTCTCCTGGATCATCCGCAACATCAACAATTGCAGTTAATGGTAAACAATTAAAAGTGATTTCTGCATTACCCCCAGACCCATCATTTGGTGCATCTAATACAATTACTAGACTAGTTTCATTCGTTAACAAATCCTCATGAAGTAACATGATCATTCCGTTAGATGTTTCGAGACCGGTATTTGATGAAGCGCCAATAGGAGCGCCGTATGCATAAAATTCAGACGCAGATTCACTAGTACTAAAAAAAGGGAAATCGTAAATTATGCCTCCCTGAGATACTGTACAATCGCACATAGTAAAAGGAGGAGTTCTAGTTTCTGATTTAGATATTGAGTTAGAAAAACCCGTTAGTTGAAAAAGAGTCAGTAAAGAGACAGAAATTATATGTCTAACCATAATTACGAGGTGATTAGCCAAAATCCTTGTTCAAAGGATGTCGACAGACTAAACAAAATCAATTAATTAAGTGGGATTTGATTTTAAAATATATTTAAAAGTAAGTAAAATAATATTAAGTTATTCCGTCGACTTATCTAAAGTGTTTTTGATCTATGTTTCTGAAAAAGCAAGTAATTTGAGTAAAGATTTGACTATGGTGGATATTATTTTAGTTAGGCATATCCAAAATAGTTAAATGGTGTGATAGTTTTTAGTTCAGCCTTGATATCTTCAGTAGTATTAAGCGTATCTATAAAGGCAGTTATATCATCTTCATTAACCATAGTTTTACCTCTAGTCAATTCTTTAAGTGCTTCATAGGGCTTATCGTAACCTTCTCTACGGAGTATGTTTTGTATAGCTTCCGCTACTACAGCCCAATTGGCATCTAAGTCCGCTGCTATGGCAGAATCATTGAGTATCAGCTTGCCTAGACCTTTGAGGACACTTGTGTATGCAATCAGAGAATGACCAAAAGGTACTCCAATATTACGTATCACAGTACTATCTGTAAGATCACGTTGTAACCTACTTATAGGTAGTTTGGCACTTAGATGATTGAGTATAGAATTGGCTAGACCAAGGTTTCCTTCAGCATTTTCAAAATCGATTGGATTTACTTTATGAGGCATGGCGCTTGATCCTACTTCATTCGCCACTGTTTTTTGTTTGAAGTATTCCATCATGATGTAAGTCCATATATCACGTGTAAGGTCGATAAGAATAGTATTGATCCTAGCCAATGCATCAAATATCGCAGCTAAGTGATCGTAATGAGCAATTTGTGTAGTATATCTAGATCTATCTAATCCTAATTGCAGAGATACAAAATCATCAGCAAATTCTATCCAATTGATGTCTGGATAGCATACTTTATGTGCGTTGAGATTACCTGTTGCTCCGCCAAATTTGGCTTTTATAGGAAGTGATCTACATCTGTCCATTTGATCATTGAGTCTTTCTACAAATACCATGATCTCTTTACCTAATGAAGTAGGAGAGGCAGGTTGACCATGAGTTTTAGCTAGCATGGGTATACCAGAATAATCTTTAGCCATACTTTCTAAGCTGTTGATTACCTCTTCGATACTTGGAAAGATTACATTATCGAGTGCATCTTTCACCATCATCGGTGTAGATGTATTATTGATATCCTGCGACGTTAGCCCAAAGTGTATGAATTCTTTATGCTCTGAAAGACCTCTTGCGTCAAATTGTTCTTTTATAAAGTATTCTACCGCTTTCACATCATGATTAGTTACTGCTTCGATAGATTTTATCTTCTCAGCATCAGCTGTTGAAAAGTTCTCTATGATAGATCTCACGGATGCCCTATCAGCATCGGTGAGGCTACTCAGTTGAGGTACGGTCTCACTCATCTTGAGGAAATATTCTATTTCTACCAATACACGGTATCTGATGAGAGCTTCTTCAGAAAAATATTGTGAAAGTGGTTGTGTCTTTTTGGCGTATCGTCCGTCTATAGGTGAGATGGCTTGTAACATGATGATGACTGTATGTTAAATAATATATGCAAAGATGATGATTCTTCAATATAATGGAGCGAAAAGCTATTATAATTATTCTTAAGGGTATCTACTTGTCAGTTAAATAGGTAATAATACTAGAACTGCAATAATAGTATTGATATACAGTACATATTACATTTAATATTATTGTATTAATGGTTGGTTTTAATACTTTTAAGCTTAAATTTGTAGTTAAAATCATATAAATACTAGTTAATTATGACTAATATTCAGTTGGTATTTAGCAGACATACTGATAGACTTTTACACGATTAATTATACTTATATGTATAGACTTATTTTCCTTTTCATATCATTCCTTCTGTTTTCTACTAAAAGCTCAGCTCAGTATTACGAATTTGGAATTGGACTTGGATCCACACTGTACTATGGAGATCTCAATGCTTCAGATCTTAGTACTAATTTAGGTAATTCCGAATTTGGCGGACAGCTTATTCTAAGATATATAGCCAAGAAGAATTTGGTAATCAGAGCCAATTTGACTTTAGGTAAGTTATCTGGTGATGACCGAAAATCGGAGTTAGAATTTCAAAAAATAAGAAACCTGAGATTTACTTCTTTAGTGGTAGAAGGGGCACTTTTAGGTGAGTATTACATTTTTGGGTATGATGCCAAAGCCAGTTCTGAGCTATTTTCGCCCTATTTTACTGTAGGATTTGGATTTTTCTACTTTAATCCAAAGTCGGACCTAAATGGAGAAACATATGATCTTCAACCTTTAGGTACCGAAGGACAAGGATTACCTGGACAGGAGAGTAAATATAGTAAAATGGCACTCGCCATACCATTTGGTGGTGGAGTAAAGATAAAGATCAATGACAAGTATAATTTTGGTATTGAGTTACTAGCTCGCAGGTCATTTACGGATTATATTGACGATGTGAGTACTGTATATGCCAATACCGAAGATTTGTTTGCTAATTATGGAGCAATAAGTGCTGCTTTTGCAGATAGAAGAGGAGAGGCGCTTGGCGTACCTCAACTCAATACTCCAGGATCTAAGCGTGGTGGCTCAAGCGTAGATGACTACTACTTTTCATTTATGTTCAATTTAACAGCGAATCTAGAAAGCATATTTGGTTTAGGTCAAGGAAGTCTGGGCATTGACTGTCCTAGGTTTTAAATAAGATTGGCACTTTCTTTAAATTATTACGTGAATGAGTTGCACAGCATTCTTAAGAGGTATCTTCTACTTTCTAAATCTATTTGCTTTAGTCTAAATTAGAACTTGTTTGCTATACAAGCATCCTTAAATTCTGCCTGTTTGAATCGCCAATACTTGACTAATCTTCCAAAGGTCTATTCCAATATTGAGCACTGATTCCTGGAGAATTGCCTAGCTGATTATTATTGAAACTGAAGGCGGCGACTAAAGTAATTTTATTTTGGACTAAATATTTAAACCCAAAGTGAAATGAATTGATTTCTAGATTGGCTCCGGCCATAAGGTCTAAATTATCTAGAACAGCATATTCTGCACCTAATTTAATTTGAACACTTCTATCGATTATTTTCTCTAATTCTGTGAAAAAGTCTAATTTATTTGAAGGTATGTACCTCACACCAATTTTGATTCTACTGTCTAATTCTTCTTCATCACTGAGCTTACTACTTGTTGGGTTGAATATATGAGCCGCTAAGTGTACTTGATCGCTTAGCTTACTGTATAGTCCTACCTCTACAGTATATGAGTAGGTGTTTCCAAATCCATCAATTTTGAAGCCGAGCACATCAAACTGTCCGCTTATAGCTAGATAAGAGGTGAGTAATCGAGCATAACTCAATCCTATTTTTTGCTCCGAATATGCATCGAATCCATATTGACCTACTAAAATTCCTACCGTACCGAAGTTGAGCGATGTAGCTGCAGCAAAAGAGAATGTTGTCAATTCCTCTAGGTTGAATCTACGATCTACACTTACATCTACAGCCCATCCTTCAAGAAAAGCGGTTCCGGCTTGATTGGTGTACATAGCAGATATATTATCTAGCGTAACTCCTGCATGTGCAATACCATTAGTGGTGGCTCCACCAAGGTTCTGAATGCCATTTTGTGCAGATGAGCTTTGTTGTATTAAAAATATAAATAATACTATATGTATAAAATACTGAAGCATATATTTTTATGTGTGTAATTGTCTGATTGTTAGTTTACTTTTGACTTGAAATTGAAAAGTCCGTAATACTTCTCAAGGTAGGAATAATTAGAGACTATTGTTCGGGATCTATGAAGCGAAATATCTTATTTAAAAAAACTTGCACAGATAGTATTTTTATATACTTAAATGGGCATTTAATATGGCTATTTTACTTATCTTCGCCTACTCAAAATGTTGTTTTAAAAAAATATATAAATGTCTAACGATCAGAGAATTATACCTATCAATCTAGAAAATGAAATGAAGTCTTCCTACATAGATTATTCTATGTCAGTGATAGTTGCAAGAGCATTACCAGATGTGAGGGACGGACTCAAGCCTGTACACAGAAGAGTATTGTACGGAATGCATGATTTGGGGCTCAGTTATAACAAGTCGCACAAGAAGTCTGCAAGAATAGTAGGAGAGGTATTAGGTAAGTATCACCCACACGGAGATACATCAGTTTATGATGCAATGGTGCGTATGGCTCAGGATTGGTCATTGAGATATCCACTTGTTGATGGTCAAGGTAACTTCGGGTCTATGGATGGTGATAGTCCAGCAGCCATGAGATATACTGAGGCACGTCAGTCACGTATAACAGACGAGATTCTACATGATATACAGAAAGATACAGTCGACTTTAGACTCAATTTTGATGATACTCTAGAAGAGCCAACAGTACTTCCATCTAGAATTCCAACACTTCTGATTAATGGTGCGTCAGGTATCGCTGTAGGTATGGCGACTAATATGCTACCGCATAACTTATCGGAGGTGATCGATGGTTGTGTAGCAATGGTTGATAATCCAGATATCACAATAGATGAGCTGATAACGTTTATCAAAGCGCCTGATTTCCCAACAGGTGGTACTATTTTAGGTTACAATGGTGTAAAAGAAGCATTTCACACAGGTAGAGGCAAAATAGTACTTAGAGGAAAGGCTAACATCGAGACTAATGATAAGACTGGAAAGGAGACAATTATTATCAATGAGATTCCTTACCAAGTCAATAAAGCAAATCTAGTAAGTAAGATAGCAGAACTTGTAAATACAGACAAAATATCTGGTATTAGTGATCTGAGAGATGAATCGGATCGTAATGGATTGCGTATCGTAGTAGAGGTGAAGCGTGACGCAATGGCAAGCGTTGTATTAAGTAAGCTATATAAGTACTCATATTTACAGACTTCATTTGGTGTCAACAACATCGCATTGGTGAATGGTAGACCACAGCAGCTGAATGTAAAGCAGATGCTAACTGAGTTTATTAAGTTCCGTCTTGAGGTAATTGTAAGACGCACCAAATATGATCTGAAAAAAGCTGAAGAAAGAGCACACATCTTAGAAGGGCTTCTTAAAGCACTTGCTAATATCGACCAGGTAATCGCAATCATACGTGCAAGTAAGACTGTAGAAGCTGCAAAAGAGGGACTGACTGCTGCATTTGAGTTATCTGAAATACAAGCTAAGGCTATCCTCGAGATGCGTCTGCAAAAGCTTGTAAGTTTAGAAGTAGATAAGATCAAAAAAGAGCATGCGGAGTTAATGTTGAAGATCGCTAATTATAAAGAGATCATCGCAAGTGAAGATTTACAGCGAGGAATCATCAAAGATGAGATGGCCGAACTCAAAGAAAAATATGGTGATGAGCGTCGAACTGATATTACCTATGCAGAGGACGAGATTAAAATCGAAGATCTAATTGCTAATGAAGAGATGGTAGTAACGATTTCTAGTCTTGGATATATTAAACGAACTAAGACATCACAATATCGTCAACAAAGTAGAGGAGGAAAAGGTAGTAAAGGCAGTAAGACCAGGGATAAAGATTTCGTAGAGCATATGTTTGTTGTCAATAATCATGATTACTTATTATTGTTTACTGAGATGGGTAGATGCTTCTGGATACGTGGATACGAGATCCCAGAGGGAAGTAAGACAGGTACTGGTAGAGTTATGCAGAACCTTATACGTATGCCAAAAGAAGATAAGGTGAAAGCTTATATCCGTATAGAGGATCTAACAGATGAGGAATATATCAATAACAATTATATAATATTCTGTACTAGAAAAGGTGTGATTAAGAAGACTCTTGTAGAGCAATTTTCTAGAATCAGAACTAATGGCATCAATGCGATCACAATCAATGAAGGTGATATGCTTATGGAAGTGAAACTTACAAATGGTGAAAACGAAATTGTTATCGCGAATAGAAATGGTAGAGCGATAAGATTTCCAGAAGCTAAAGTAAGGTCTATGGGTAGATCTGCTGCGGGAGTTAGAGGTATCAAATTGGATAACGAAAATGATTTTGCGGTTGGTATGCTAAGCGTTAAAGAAGATTCTCAGAAAACAATATTCGTAGTATCAGAAAATGGATTTGGTAAGAGATCGGAAATAGGAGAGTACCGAACTACCAATAGAGGAGGTAAAGGTGTAAAGACTATGAGCGTAACAGAAAAGACAGGTAAAGTAGCAGCGATCAAAGCAGTGAGTGAATACGATGATATGATGATTACTACTAAAGATGGAATAATGATCAGGTTAGCCGTGACAGATGTAAGAATCATGGGTAGAGCTGCTCAAGGAGTGAAATGTATCAATCTTGGTAAAAAGAGTTCGATCTCAGATGTTGCAGTTATCCGTAGAACAGAAGAAGAGAAAAGAGCAGAGGAAGAAGAGTAGATTTAATGACTCTACTAAGTTGAAAGTTTTTTTAAAGAATATCTAAACACTCTACATAAAGTATTTTTGTCTTATTAATGATTGTAATAGTTGAGATCATCATTGAATACTCGAATGACAATTTTAGGAAACTCTTTAATATTAAAATAATAAACATGAAAAAATTACTTATCGCTTTAATGAGCATCTTCCTTTTAGTAGGAACAATTAGTGCTCAAGATAGTCCTAAGAAAATGCTTAAGAAAGCATCAAAAAACCTCAGTAAATATTACCAAAATCCGGCTGAGAATGAAGCCAAATTGACAGAGGCATTAGAATTAGTGAAAGCAGCATTCGAATCTGATGAGGCCAAAGCGAATCCTGATGCTTGGAATACTAAGGGTAAGATATATAATGAATTAGCCAATGCTGAAGTGAAGGCATCATTACTCAATCCAGAATATTTAATTAAGTATCCTGATGCGGCACAGACTGCGTACCAATCTTTCTCTAAAGGATTAGAATTAGGTACTAAGAAAGGGCATAAAAAAGATGCCCTCAAAGGACTGGAAGAAACGATTGGACACTTAATTAATTCAGCAATTACTACTTATAACGTAAAAGATTACGCAAGTGCATTTAGTGGTTATAATTATACTTTAGAATTACACGATCTATTGAAAGCTAATGATGCTAAAAGCCCTATCGTTGATGATGCTCAAAGACAAGAGTATATGTTCTACGGTGCAGTCGCTGGATATTATGGCGATATGAAAACAGACGCTACACCTTTGTTTATTGAGTTAGCAGATGCAGGTTACGATCATGCATTAATATATGAAGCATTATTTAGTATCAAGTCTGAGGCTAGACCTGAAGAAGCACTGAAATACTTAGAAATGGGTAGAACAAAGTACCCTGACGATACTGGACTTCTATTCGCTGAGATAAATTACTATCTCAAGGCAGGTCAATTAGAGATACTTACTGACAAACTAAAGATAGCTATAGAAAAAGAGCCAAATAATGTAACTGTACGTAATACTCTAGGTAATGTATATGATCAACTATACCAATCAGAGGATAAAGCTGGAAATACAGCTAAGTCAATAGAATATTTTGATCTCGCATATGATTATTACAATCAAGCTCTAGCTATTGATGACAAAAATTTTGATGCTACATATAGTTTAGGAGCATTATACTACAATAAAGCAGCTAGTTATACAGATAAGATCAATGAACTATCTAATGATTTCTCTGCAGCTGGCACTAAGAAGTACGATGCTATGAAGGCTGAAATGGATAGCCAATTCGCGAAAGCTAGGCCTTACTTTATCTCTGCTGAACAATTAAATCCAGCAGATGGAAACCCATTGATTGCATTGAAAGAAATTTATGCAAGAGCTAATGAGTTTGAAAAGGTAGCTGAGTACAAAGCAAAAATTGAAGCGCTAGGAAAATAATTCTAGCTTACATAAAGTTTAATCTGTTAAGTCGAATTCACTCAGTGAATTCGGCTTTTTATTTGTAGTAGATTTCAGTCATAAATATTAATCGTTGATGAGCATATATACCTAATATGAGATTAATTGTTACTGAAATAATTGAAGTTGTTATTCTAATAGTATAACGTTTAGCAATTAGGCTGACTCTATCAATTTATTACTTTTAGATATATTTTTTGTAAAAAGAAAAAGTTAATCTTGTCTTTTTAGCATTTATTTCAGTGATTCTATTTCCACTCCTCCCTCAATAATCCATAACTCACAGAATCGTAATACTGATCTCTAACTATCCTTGCATTAAGATAGCAAGCTTCTTGGCGCATGCCAAGCTTGGTAGCAAGTTTCATCATTCCATGATTCCCCGACCAAGTACTAAATCCTATTCTTACAATAGCAATATGTTCTTTGAATAGTTCTGTGATCCATAATTTGAGTGCTTGAGCTCCTAATCCTCTGCCCCAATAACTTTCGTCAAAAATAATAATACCAATCTCCATCCAGTTCGTTTCTATTGATCTCCATGTATAACTCACTTCTCCGATGAGATTGTTATTTGGATCAACAATCATCTTTCTAGATGGCAATGCATTACCGCCATTTTGTAGTTTATCTTTGAGATCATTGATGTATACTGATACTTCATCAGTTGACTTCTTGTTGTAATATGGTCCATTGAACTCATGATAAGCGTGTATCGGTTGACTCCAATGTTCATAGGCCTTTAAGTCACCTAAAGTTATTGATCTTATGCTTATCATTTTGATTCTAAAATTTTAATGTTATACCTCCGTGAACGTGTAATCCAATATCATCATACCCATAATATTCAGCATAGTTATTTGACAATAGATTTTTACCATCTACAAATAGTCCAAAGTTATCACCGATAGTATAGTTAATACTCGTGTTGAATGATAGCATAGTATTTAGTTTGTCCACGTCACCAATTTCATTGATATACTTTACTTTGTCTGTAAAGGCTAGGGTAGGTCGAATCGTAAATTTGTCATTCATTAAATTGATGACGGTATATGTATTGTATCTCATGGTTGGTAAATGAAAGGCGACTACATCATCTTTTAAGTCAAAGACGTTTTGCTGAAACCCGCATCCAATCGTGAATATATTATTAAGCGAATAGCTTGCCGTAGCTTCGATGAATATACTATTCATATCGATATAGTTAAGCTCGAATTTTCTGACGTCTGCAGTATTAAGTAGGGTAGATTGATTTAATATTTCTCTATAACCTACTTTCCCTCTGTAAGATAATTTGGACCAATCCCCTTGTGCACCTCCATAATATGATTTAGTAATGGTAGATCCATAGTCACCAGATTCAGTTTGATAATATGGATTATAGCTTATTACATTTCCGATACTATTATGAATATATTCTTGATCTACCCCAATAATTATCTGTAGTTTATCTGAATTAACATCTACTAATAATTCTGCTACAGGAAAAATATAAGTCTCATCATTTGCTAAGATCGTACTCGCTCCTGCGCTGATGTTGAATTTATCGTTTGACCAAAACAGAGATGGTGTTGCCGCTAACGTCAAGAACGAACTATCTACAGACTCCGATACTTTTGAATAATCCACTTCTGTTTCTAGAGACAAACCGAGTGACTTGCTAGCATATGATATCACTCCTTTTACATTAGTATTGAACTCGTTGGTGTTATCGTTAGTGATAGACATGTAGTTGGCATCTACAACTAGTTTATATTGTAGTGCATAGTCATAACTGTTTTGGATGCCCACGTTAGCTCCGTAAGTATTGAGATTTCTGACAGCAGCTTCTTCTCCATATAGTCTAGATTCATTGGCTGGTATATGAAAGAAAAATCTTTTGTCTATGGAAGTATAAATACCTGTTAGTAATTCTAAATTGTCAGTAAGCTTAATATTGGCATGTGCGTTCACATCTACGTCTGACATCTTTTGGTAAGCATTCTCGTCAGAGTTATCTAGAGATAGATAGTTGGCAAGTATTCCATATTCTACTTTTTCCGTCGTATTGTGATAAGACAGATCAGCTAAGGGAGACATGAAGTTCCCAAACCCAAATTTAGTATACCCCTTATGATAATTTTTTTTAGAATCAGGCTTCATTGCGAAAGGTTTGATGGTAGGCTCCGCATAGTCAATTTTATAGGTTACTATACTAATGCGATAGTTATAATCTCGATTTATTGGTGGTGAGGTCTTTATCGTAGGATTTATATTTAGTGAAGATACGGTTGCTAGTTTCGCTTTGAATGCCTTGACTACCTCTAGTTCTTCGTCACCCATATGAGATTGTGCCTCAGTCGGTGTTTCATTTAGTATACCATTAGTACCAACTTGTGCAAATGATACCGCATGTGAACAATAAACGATGGCTATAACTGATATATATTTTAGAGTATTCATTTATTTTATTTTGTATACTTGTTTGGATGTAAGAAGTAGTTTTCAATTAATTATTTAATCGTTTCTGTTAGTTCCAGTTGTATCTAGTTCTAGTTGATCAGAATTACTCTTTGTCTTGATTCTACTTTGATTTTTTTCTAAAGTTTTTATTTTATTTAGCTTTTGATTCGCTTCTGATAGTAAGTCTTTATCGCTGCTAAAGTTTTCTACAACCGCTTCGGTGGCTGCTCTAGCGTTAAAGATGTCACCATTTTTGATGTAGATGTCAGATAATAGTAAGAGCCCTTTGGCTACCCAATTGGCATAAGCACTATTTTTTTCATTGGCACTGTTGATGGCCACTTCGGCAAGTTTCATTTCATTGTTATCATAGAATATTTTGGAAGTCATATACCTCGATTCTGCACCTTGGTTATTGGTTGCATTCCTGCCTACTTCATCGAATGCTATCAATGCTTGATCTTTCATACCTTTTTTATAAGATACTTTAGCGACATAGTATCTAGCTGATAGTTTCTCATTATTAGTATTATAAGGACTACCATATACTTGAGTGCCATAGGTTAGCACTGCATCATCTTTTTGTATTCGGAATGCACTTCTCAATGCACCGAGTTGAGCTTCATAAGTGATCTCTTGAGATTGGCTTACTCTCGATAGGATATCGTAAAATTTATACGACTGTTTGAAATCTTGTATATGATTGTAGTTAATGATAGCAGCTTTACGCAATGCAGATTCATAATAATTGCTAAATCCTTCTTTGATTACAGCTTCATAATCCGCATTGGCGGCTCCATATCTATTCAGGATACTTAGTGACTCTCCTCTAATATAGTGCGCGTCTAATTTGTGTGTACCTGTTGCAAATTTATTTAAGTAAGAAGTAAATCCATCAACGGCTCCTTCGTAGTTAGAGTTACTAAATTGATTTTCTGCGATAACATAACTCAATGAATCTTTCTCAAAATCAGTAATTTTATATTCAGGGATAGAGTCTAGAAAAGCAAAGTATTCATCGCCTTTCTTGAGGTCAACGATATATATTTCTTCGATAGCTAGTAAAGCTGCTTGCAATTCTTTGGGTGCAGGATTATTTACAAAGATTCGTTTGTAAAATTTAAGCGCTTCTGACATATCTCCTTTATTATAACTAATCAGTCCTTTTTTGAGAAATGCCGCATTTACTAAAGGTGACCTACCATAATGCGTTTCTATTAGATCAGTGAATGTACTCGATGCAGAATCCGTATTACCTATACTTAGATAAACATCACCTAATTGGAATAAGGCATCATCGACATATTCAGATTCTGGAAAATCTTCTAATATTTCTTCTAGTGTAATGATTTTTTCATATGGTCTACCCGACAATCCTTCTATGAGTGCTTTTTGATATAACGAGTAATCATATCCTGGCTGTTTTCTATCTATAGCTTGGCCATAATAGCTTAAGGCATCATCATATTTATTGGCAGTGAATGCACAATCACCAGCTCTTACAAGAGCATCTGTTAGCACTCTCGTTGTAATGTATTCATCTTTGATCCGTTCGCGATTAGTATTGATACCTACTATTGCATTTTTAAAATGATATTCAGCTTGTCCATAATCATCTTGCTGAAGATAGTTATAGCCTTGATTATAGTGAGCGATAAATTCTGAGGATGCAGTTGGCATTGATAGGCCATTAGATAAATCAAAATATTTTTGATATGCTTGTAGACTAGGCGTAAATTCATTTTGCTCGTGTAGCATAGTCGCTAACCAATATTGTCCTCTAGCGCTTGACGCTCTATTGACATCTATAGCCATAGATTTGTCGAACATGGCCTTGGCAGCTCCCTTATCATTTTCATTATAGAGCTGTAGACCTTTCTTAAGCGTGATCGCTTGATACGTCACCTTTAGTTCTGGCGTTAAAGTAGGAATACCTTCTATGATATTAATCGCGTTGGAGTAATCTTCCGTATTGACAAGAATATCATTAATGATCGGCTTACTCGCTTCGTAATGGGGAGATGTTTCTTCCACTTTAATAAGTGTATTGATCGCTTCTCTATCGTGACCCAACTCAGCAGATAGTTTGCCGTAGTTGAATAATGCTTCTTCTTGCATACTTACTTCAAAAGGCATTTGACTTACTTTTTTGAACGCTGTTCTCGCACTATTCAAGTCATTAGTCTTTACATAGCAATCCGCCAAGTAGTAATTCACCAATTGTCCTTGTTTATCGTTCAGGATGGTCAATTCTTTAAAGTTGTCTTTCGCATCTGCATATTGACCTAATTGATATTGCGTAAATCCCAATTGATAAAATTCATCATTCGTTAGTTTCTCTGTATTCTTTTCGTAATATTTGAGATGAGGCAGCGCTTTTGAGTAGTTGGCTTGTTGGAAATAAGCTTGACCCAATAAGAGTCTAATTTCTTTAATCTTTTTTGTTTCTGGCTTCACGATGGCTTTTTCGCCATATGATACTAGTTCTGTCATCTTATCTTGCGCGAAGTAGATCTGTGCAATATAATAAGGTATATGAGCTTTGTACTGACTAGAGCTAGATACACGTTCATAGCTTTTGATCGCAGCATCGTAGTCTCTTTTATAGTACTTCGTCATACCGTAGTAGTAGTTGGCAGGGTAGTAGTAGATATCTTTAATATCTTTAATCTGTAGCAGTTTGTTTTCTGCAGCGTTAAAATCCTTAGTAACAAAGTAGGAGTACGCTTGCTTAAAAGTAGCTTCGGTAAATTGCTTATCCGTTAGTTGTAATTCATTGACTTGATCGAAGTAATGTATAGCTGAGTCATATTCCTTTCCATTATAGAAGTAATCTCCTAATACAAAAAACGCCTTATCTGTCAGATGATCAGGGTTGATAGATAGTGCATAATTCTCCAATTCTAGAGAAGCGCCGTCACGCTCTAGATGCACTGCCGATATCCGACTTATGATATTGACCTGTGTTTCTGATGTAGGTGTATGATCTTGGTTGAGCTGCCTTCCTTGAGCAATGTAATCATTGGCCAAATCAATAGCCCTTCCGTAAAGTGCATTGTCATATGCTTCTGTTATTTGATGGAAGAGCGGCTCTTTAGATTGGTCTAGATATGTCTCTTGTGCCAGCAAATTCATGCTGTAGAGATTCATGCTGATTATGAGTAATAGGTATCTCATGTTCATTAGTTCTTTTTAGTGACAAGCATCAGCTTTATATATGCACATTGTGCTATAATGCTAGCTTATACGTAAAGATATCAATACAATACGTATATGGGGTTTTAATATATAAGTATTTTCTAATATTATACTTGCATTAAGGCTATACACCTAATTTGTAAATAGGTATGTCTCTTAGAATATATGTGTTGGGAATGAAATTGAATAACGAAGTGATTTCTTTGATTCGAATATGTATTCGAATAATATGTTGTGGGAGGAATATGTAGGTAGTTGTCCGTATCGAACATTGAGACCTTTACATTTTTTTCTTTATCTAATTATAGAATAATAAAGCAACGAAAGTTGTAGTGCGATTTGGTCTGTGCAATAAATGCAGTGGATTAATAAATTATATTTTAAATAATTAAATAGATTGTTCTGGCTATTGATGTCATTTAGAATGATGTATAAAAAATCCAAATACACTCCCTCTCTTAAGTTTTTTTTTCAGTAAATATTAGAACAATACTCTAATCTTATTATTACTATTCCTACCAAATTATTTAATTACCACACCAATAGCTTTGTCAAGTCTCGGAGTACCAGCACAGCTTAATTTGTTTATATAGAAATTTCATTTACTGTTTCCATCTCAGTTTTGTTTGAGGTTGATACTTCAAAACTACAGTTAAATTGACATGCAACTCACGTACAAAAAAAATAATATCAAGGGCAATATCATTGTGCTATCCAAAAGGCCAGTAAAGAAATAGTCAGATCGCCGCTGATGAGTTAGATAAACTAAGAATGAGGTAATGGTATAGGTGAGTATTATTGGAAGTAATGTCAATGTTGAATGTACATCTTGAGTATAAAGTAATATTGAAATAATTGTCCCAACTATCAATGCAAGCAATGAGATGCGCTTAAGTGCTTTGTCGCTAAATTTCGTCGCTAATGTTTGGACATTATTACTTTTGTCAACATCTCGGTCTCTGATGTCAAATGGAATAGTGATTGCAAATATGAATAGTGCTCGGTCGATTGTCGCAAGAAATAAAGTCCAATAGTTATGAGGAATATCGAACTGATACTTAATAGACTCATAGTAAGGTATTGTGCAAGTAATCAGGGCCCAACAAAAAGCAATTAGAAATATTTTGATAAAATGAAAATCCCTTAACCGTTTACCACCAATGAAAATAGGTAGACTATAACTTAACGATAATGCCACAGGAATAGCAAGCAATATTTTTCGATTCCAGTCAAAAGTATAGAAGGTATAAAGGCAATACAGCGCTGACACTATTGAGTATATAATTAAGTGCGATTTGTATTTGATAATGATTGCAAATCTTCCTTTAGTAGCATAGCTATCAGATTTGTTGATACCTATAATTCGATGAAGTGAGTAGAGTAATAAGGTAGACGCACCGACAAATCCTACATAATGATAATCTATTATTTGATGCGATAAGGTAAAGTAACTGTAAGATGTAATAGCTACTGCACATATTGCTATATGAAAACTACTATAGAGGTAGAAATGCAATAATGCATATCCAAGACCAATATTTTTATGGATCAGATTGTCCAAGTATGATTGATAATTGTACTAAGTAAAGTAATTACAATCTAGAAAGAAAAGTAGTTATCGTATCTTTTAATTTAACTCTGCTTAGTGAACGATAGTATCATGAACATTATACTTAATGTTGTCTGAGCTGAGTTGAAGACAAAAAGTCGAACCTATTGCTAAAAATACTTAAAATTATGATTCTTTTCTATACACTTCAATGTCTCGTAAATCAGTTTTGTCACATTGTCTACATCATCCTTGTGTGCCATTTCTACCGTGGTATGCATATATCTTAGAGGTATTGAAATTAAAGCAGACGCCACACCACTTCCGCTATAGGCAAATGCATCAGTGTCTGTTCCTGTAGATCTACTACTTGCAGCTCTTTGGAATGGAATCTCATTTTTCTCTGCTGTATCTATTATAAGTTTAAGTAGATTATTTTGTACTGCCGGAGCATAAGTCAAGCTCGGTCCTTCACCGGCCTTAGTGTCTCCAAGCTTTTTAGGATTTAACAGAGGGGTATTAGTATCGTGAGTGACATCTGTTACGATTGCTACATCTGGCTTTATGTGATTTGCGATCATTTCTGCACCTCGGAGTCCTATTTCTTCTTGTACCGCATTAACGACATATAGTGTATAAGGTAGTTTGTCGCCATTTTCTTTTAGTAAACGAGCTACTTCAGCGATGCAAAATCCTCCCATACGGTTGTCCAGTGCACGACCTACATAGTAACGGTCATTAAGTATGCCGAATTTGTCTGGGTAAGTGATTACACATCCCACATGGATACCCATAGCTAGCACTTCTTCTTTATCTTTTGCTCCTACATCTACGAAGATGTTTTCTAACTTAGGACTTAGTTGAGCATCTTTTCCTTTACGAGTATGTATTGCTGGCCACCCAAATACACCTTCTACTATACCTTTATCAGTATGGATATTTACTTTCTTTGATGTCGCTATGACATGATCAGATCCACCATTACGTATTACATTGATAAATCCAGTATCAGAGATATGATTGACATACCATGCGATCTCATCCGCATGCGCTTCTATTACTACTTTATAGTCTTTGCCAGGATTGATCACACCATAAGCAGTACCGTATGTATCTAGATGACATTCGTCTACATAAGGTTTTATATGTTCAATCCATAGTTTTTGTCCAGGTGACTCAAATCCAGTCGGCGAAGCATTATTGTGATATGCGTATAGGAACTCTTCTGATTTTTTATTCAATTTTGACATCGTCGTAAGTATAATATTGATTGTAAGTAATTGCTAATGTAGTTAAAAGTCTTTTGGTCTATAAAATTCTATTTGAAGTGCGTATCGAACCAACCAGATGGATCTTTGCTCCAGTCCTGGAGGGTAGCATATTCTTCGTCTGTGATATAATTAGTCTTCTTGGCTTGTGTGAGCATAGTCGAGTATCCACTTACTGTTAGATAAGGACAGTTTGCTGCTTCGAAGTTCTTTTTAGCTTTTTCAAATTCGTAAGAAAAAAGTGCGATCACTCCTACTACTTCTATGCCTTCTGCTCTTAGTGCCTTTACCGCTTGTATAGATGACCCACCAGTAGATATGAGATCTTCTACTACTAGTACTTTCTTGGCTCTGGAGAAATCCCCTTCTATCAGGTTTTCGCGTCCGTGACCTTTGGCTTTAGACCTGACATATATAAAAGGTTTTTTGATATAATCTGCTATTAGTGCTCCGTGTGCAATGCCAGCTGTTGCCACTCCTGCTACAGTATCATAATCTTCTAATTGCTCAGAAAGTATCGACAATGCAATCTTGACAAACGTTCTTATCTCTGGATATGATAAAGTGACGCGATTGTCGCAGTAAATTGGAGATTTGATACCAGACGCCCAAGTAAATGGCTCTGATGGACTCAATTTTATCGCCTTAATTTGGAGTAATTTTTGTGCTAATTCTGCAGAAACCATAAATGTATAAAAGGTATTTAATTAAATGATTGTCTAAATATCTAATTCAAATAACACATCGAATTATAACTTGTTTATATTCATTAACTATAGGGTTAGTTTATCTAGAATAGGACTGATCTGTAATAGTAAGAATAACATAAAATTTATAGCTTTACGGCTGATTCAAATCATGTCTTAACAAGCGTGCGCTAATGTACAAAATCTATATCAATAAGACCCTCATCACGTTAAAAGATGCCCAACCACTTAGGCCTCCGAAAACAGGGGAACTCATAGCTAGATATGCGGGTAAGGTAAAGCATCTACATAATTTTGTCGACTTGGCCGAAAAAGGCGGAAAATATACTCGTATCACTTTATATCATGAGGATTATGAGAAACTCAGAAAGGACTTTAAAGGGTTGTTTACCATCATAGAAGCTGGTGGAGGATTAGTGACAAATGAGTTTAATGAGATATTATTCATATTTCGCAGAGGACATTGGGATCTGCCAAAAGGGAAACTAGAAAAACACGAGACTAAAAAGGACGCTGCACTCAGAGAAGTAGAGGAGGAGACAGGTATCCGGAATTTAGTGCTAGGCAAAAAGATTTGTATAACCAATCACGTATATAAAAATAAGTCTGGTAAACGCCACATCAAGAAATCATACTGGTATCATATGAGGGCACCTAAGATGGGTCTCATTCCTCAGATCGAAGAAGATATTACTGAGGCTAAGTGGATGACAATGGAATCATTTAATAGTCGTGAGAGGGTAGTATACTCTAGTATTACTAAGGTATTAGACAAATATGTAAGGAAAGTGAGCAAAGCTGCGCTTAAAGCTAAGTTGGTATCTGAAATGATGAATAAACATGGAGAGTAAGAAATAGGCGCTGATGTACCAGATTACAATCAATAGTTGGAAACAGAAACAAGAAAAATAATATAAAGGCCTGAAGTGTTAATTCAAGGCCTTTGTATTTTGATATTAGTTATAACAACTTTTATCTCATTTAATCTTCCATTGAATTAGGTCAATAGAATATTATTTTCTAAAAATAATCTGATTATATCACCTTAATAATTGAGATTAGAAGAGGAAATTATTAATTGTTATTACAACTATATTTGCATTACCCATATACTGTCAGGTACGACAGATATTTCAAAATCTGTTGTCTTGTCAAATCCTTCACCGTCGAGGTGGTAATACGATTTATTGACAGATTTTATCTTGATAAATTTGCCAGTATATGTTTCTGTAATACTGCTTTTATGTACCGTATTATTTACAAATCTATAGGCCTCCATAAAATACCTTGGTACGAATGTATCTTTGAATAAGATGATATCTAATAACCCATCGTTAAGCTTAGCAAATGGTGCTACTGTGAATATATATCCATACTTCGATGCATTAGCTACCACTGCCGCAGCATACTTGCCTTCGATTTTCTTTCCGTCGATCTCTAGACTGAGCTCTTCAGGTCTGTATTTGGCAGACAACTGTATTGTACGTTTGAGATAATTCCAAAATCCTCGCTTAGAGTCTGTTTTAGTATGGTACGCCACCTGCGCATCGAACCCTAGACCCGCTACATTGATAAAAAATTTTCCATTAAGTAAACAAGTATCAACCTTAGATCGCTTAGCGGTATTAAGTTGCTGTATTGCGGATTTATGATCTTTGTTCATACCAAGGTGCAATGCAAATCCATTTCCTGATCCTGCAGGGAGTATAGCAAGGGCGACTTCAGTATGAACTAGTCCAGCAGCTACCTCATTTATAGTGCCATCTCCCCCTACGGCTACCACTATAGATTTTTGCTGCGATGCAGCCTCTAGTGCTAAAGTTGTGGCATGGCCAGCTGATTCTGTATACTTGATAGTATATTCATATCTATTAGTATCGATTTGATCTTTGACGATCTTGTCAAAGTCATATTTATTAGTAGTACCACTAAATGGATTGACTATAAATGTAATTGACTCTTTCATTATTCTCGATCTCTAAATACCCAGCACCTAAAAATTGGAAAATTAATAAATAGACCTATAGAAATTGAGGTTAATACCTTAGCTATTGTCTCTTCAATGCCGAATGTTTCTACCACGAAATATATACCATATACATTGAGAAATAAGCTTAATCCGCTGGCACAGCTGTATCTTATCATTTGGTTACGTACACGATCTTCGGTACTCTTGAAAGCCCAATGCCTACTCAGGAAAAAGCTTAATGTAGCACCACAAAATGCTCCTATACCGGATGAAGTTACATAGTATGTGCTAATAAAATGAAAGAGAACGAAATACACACTAAAATCAGCAGCCGTGGCCATAATAGCAGTGGCTTGTGACCTCCATAATGAGGTAAAGAAGGCGATTTGTTGATTTTTATGTGTTGATTCATTGGACATGAAACGTAAATATAATGGATATTGGCGCTCTTAATTCAAATTAAGGCAAATAATGAAATTTAGTTTTTTTAAGCATAGATATATTTTTTAAGTCGATAATAATCAATTTTCATATTTACATTTTTATAAGTCTACAAGACATTGAGTATATTCAATTTATTATTCGATTGATATAAGATTAACTTTGATTTTTTACAAGAACAATTTGTTCTCTCTTTTCCTTTATACTACGAGAATAGAACATAATATACAACAGATTTAAATCTATAAGATGAATATCAAAAAAGCGTTGACCTTCATT
This sequence comes from Saprospiraceae bacterium UBA1994, assembly GCA_002335865.1. Taxonomy (GTDB): domain Bacteria; phylum Bacteroidota; class Bacteroidia; order Chitinophagales; family Saprospiraceae; genus UBA1994. The sequence continues at coordinate 48,803 of DDCY01000009.1, read as the reverse complement.
GCATTGTTGCAAACATGCCTGCTCATGGCTCAGACATGGGAACAAGTGGCATCAGTCCCAGATAATTATCGTACAGATCATAGTTATGCATTTTCTATTGAGGATGTAGGGTATATGGTATCTGGTAATACAGAAAATGGTCCAACATCAGATTTCTTTTCATACGATGCGAATGCAGATATGTGGTTTAAGAAAACAGATTTTCCAGGTGCATCTAGAGGATTTGCTATTGGTGATGTAATCAATGGTAAGGCATATTTTGGATTTGGTAGCGATGGGAGTAATGCGCTTAATGACTTTTGGGAATATGATCCGGCGACTGATATGTGGACAGAACTAGCTAGTTGTGATTGTTCAGCAAGGACGCATCCAGCGATGGTTGCGCTTGATGGTTTTGTATATCTCGGTCTGGGTGGAGGCGGAGGCAATAAAAAGGATTGGTGGGCCTATGATATCGAGAATGATATTTGGGAGCGTAAGGCAGATTTTCCGGCAGCTGAAAGACACCATCCTTTTCAGTTTACCGATGGAGAGTATGTATACGTAGGTAATGGTCATGGCAATGGATTTATATCTAACGAATGGTACCAATATGATACTGCACAGGATACTTGGATGCAAGTTGCTACAATGCCTAGTGAGGGTCGAGTAGCAGGAACACAGTTATCTCACAAGGGATTTGGTTACGTGCTTAGTGGTGATGGAGATAATCATGCTTATATGGAAACAGGTGAGTTATGGAAGTATGATTCGGAGATTAATTCTTGGATAGAAATGCCTCCACATCCGGGAAAATCGAGGTGGGCACCTGCATCATTTATAATCAACGATGAAATATATATTATTAATGGGTGGAATGGAGTAGATGGATTCTTAGACAATGTATACAAGCTGGATCTTTCAGTATTTAGCCAGGCTAGGCTAAGGTTAATCATGCCTAATGCTGATCTTTTAGATTATCAATCTAGTGATGAATATTGTGATGCATTTGCGACGACGGAAATAGGAATTAATTCACCTATAGCATTTGATGTAGATGCTACGATCACGTTGTCAGTAGATCCAAGTAGTAGTGCTGTAGCAGGAGAAGATTTCATTTTCGACTCATTGTCAGGAACATTGATCGCGGGTGAATTTGATACATCATTTGGTCTTACATTATTCAATGATGCTGTAGTATCTGGAGATAAAACACTTGTCATCAATCTAACTTCGGAGCAATTGGTAGAGACACCACAAAGTACTTTTGTAATCATCGAAGACGATTTGGCATTCGATACAAGCGTAACTTTCGGATCAGCTAATGTAGGAGTAGCGACCACTTCCAATCCAAACGTATTTGGTCAGTACTATACTAATATGCGTACGCAGATGATTTATCGTAATGAGATGCTCACTAACTCTGGTCTCATCGCCGGAGATATTAGTAAAATCTCGTTCAATCTAGAAGAAAAAGGGTCTTTAGATCCATATTTAGACTTTACCGTTTATATGGCGAATACAAATGTAAACGAACTTAACAATGGTATCAATAATGGCATTGATTTTCAGGAGGTATTTAGAGGTACGATTACGACAGCTGTAGGCTTAAATGATATCCGTTTTGATTCTCCATTTGCATTCGATGGCACTAGTAATATTGCCCTTCAGTTTTGTTTTGACAATGCAGGATATACTAATGATGATTTAGTATCTGCATACGAGTCTGGGTATGCCTCATCGGCGACATTAAAAATTGATAACATTAATGGCTGTCCTAACTCAGGGAATTCTTTTGATGGTACTACACTTCCTGTAATTACTTTCGGAGAGGGAAAACCGAGCTTATTGTATTCATCTCTAGATCGAGCGTTATCAAGTTCTATTGGAAGTAATGAATCGGTCTATTTAGAGAAACACGACAGTATCCTAATGTCAATCAAAGCTAATGAAGGAAGTACTGAAGAATGTGTTAATGCTTCATTACTTAGCAATACTAATGCACTCATCACAGAGAACGGTGTAGTATGGCAAGATAAAGTATACTATATCGAGCAAGAAGGTGGAAGTATGAATGATTATACAATCACACTCATATTACCTAATACAGGTGAGATAGATTGGAACTCTGCTGACCTTACAGGTTTATTCATAGATCAGAAATTAGTAACAGGAGATATACCAGTTTGGGAGACTAGAGAAATTACAAATGTAATTGTAAACGAACCATACGTTTTCGTATCCATGATATCAAATGGAAACGGCTCTTATGCGATAGGAGGAACAGATGCAATTACTTCTATTGATTTTATAGATGTAGATTTTACTTTTGATGCTGTCGAATATCATGATATCATGGGTAGAAAAATATTGATTGATGAAACATTATTGTCTAAAAGTGTTACTGGTATTTACATCAAGTCATATCTCTACGAAGGAAAGATTGTTAATGCGGAGAAGGTCATTAGATAAGGAATAATGTATAATGTAAAAAGCCGCATTCTTCAAAGAGTGTGGCTTTTTGTATTTTAGGGGAGCTAATAATTTTTCACTAAAAGATCCTATGGAAGTACTCAATATATACTCTTTGGCGCATCTACTGATTTGGTTATTTGTTGGCAGATTGATCTTCAAAAGTTGGAGGCTTTTCTTTTTGCTTTCTCTAAGTTGGGAGCTTTTAGAACTTGTCTTGCCGTATGGTTTTGCTATAGAATCATGGATGAATAAAGTGTCCGACATTTTAGTGAATACTTTAGGATATTACATTGGCTTGCTCTGGAAGAGTAATAAGGATAGGTCTGTTAAATATTAAATAGGAATTAAAGTCTACAACTTATTTAGTACGATATAATTACGAGACCTATTTTTGAATGTTATACCCTTGAAAAATTATATTTTTAAATCAATGAGATTACTTTTCAATATGTGTTGTGTTCTGCTGATCATTAGTTGTAGTACCAATGTATCTACGGAGTCCATTATTATCAAGGACCTGCACGCCCAGGCAAGTAATGAAGGCAGCACGTTAAGGATTGATACTTTGGTAGTAGTCTCGAATAAGGCGATTTCAACTTTTGATGTGGTGCAAGAGGAGTTGATGTTTTTGAGGAGATTCAATTCTGATTTGAAAGAAACGGTTAATCTCAATTTGCAACTTAAAGAATTGTTGTTAGAAGATTTAAATGAAATCAATCATTTAAATCCAACGATAGAAAATAAATCAAGGCTAGATTATTTATACAAGCAAATAAATAGCTGTGATTCAACTATTAATTTGTATCAACCTCAATTAACGAAAAATACAAATGAGATAAGTAGTATTCTAACAAACACAGAATTTGCCGAAACAGACCAACTTAATTATAAAGAAATTACTTATTTCATTAAGGGTCAAGTAGATCAAAAAATATTAAATGATACTGTAGTAATATACATCAGAAATGGCATGGAATCTATTTATAGTCTCACTAATGTATTATTTGTTGGTGAGTAGAATAGGGGATAAGGTTGAATGGTCAATTGAGATCAAATAAGTGGTATTGAAGAATTACAACTTTCAATTAATACGAACCCGATTATTTAATTATATTAACTTAATCATTTTGACAGAGAATCAATTAAAATCGTAGAGAGTTTTTAATGGATAAAGATTCCCCAATTGCTGTTAAATCTCCGCCAAAGTATTACCTTCTACAGTATCATATTCCATATCTTTTGATTTGAAGCCCTTCTCTTTTTCACAATATACCTCGCAAGAATCTATTGGTAATATATAGGCATGTAGAGTCATAGCACGTCCATCAGTATCATTTACCAATTCGTGATAACCCATCGCATTATTCATGAAGGTTATTTTACCAGGATTCAATTGCATTCTATTAGTTTCGAAAAGATTTCCGGATTCAAATTTTTCATATCGAACCTCCGTCATCTGACCTTCAATCTGATAGACCCAGCATTTTTGACCATCATGACCGTGAATTGGAGTAGCAGCTCCTTTATTCCAACATAGCAGAATCAATTCGCATTCTTTGGTCCTGCATATGCAGTTACGAGTATAACCCTCATCATTCCATGATGCATAAGCCTCAAAGTCGCTGAGTGGAATATTTATGTTTTTAATGATTTTTCCGTGATTGGAAGTATCTGATTGTTTAAGTTTTTGAATGAGGGTTTCAAGTGACTTAACAATATGCATAGTTTATGTTTTCGTGAAAAAATGTCAATACGACATTTAGTATTCATATTCATAAATTAAGACTAATAATCCCCAATCCATCAATATATTTAATCGCGTTGATAATTACTTAAGTGAATCTCCAAATAGGTGATAAAACTTTATCAATCGTTATGTACACGACATATTAAAATTGCATTCCTTTAAATAACATGAATTAGTGGACAATTCGTTCACTAAAACTGATATAACAAATACGAGAACTGTACTTCAATAAAGTATAGCTCTCGTATTATATCAATAAGATATTAAATACCTTAGTTCTCGTAATAATCCAATCCTAAATGATTGATAAGATCTTCACCTACCATGTGTCTAAGCGTATTCTCAAGCTTAGCTAGTTGCTTAAATATATCATGCTCAGGTTGTAGACCTTTTCCAGCCTGTGGGGATTTTAAGTAAAATGATAACCACTCTTGGATACCTGACATATCAGCTCTTTTCGCTAAATCTAGGAAAAGTGCAAGGTCAAGTACGATCGGAGCTGCTAAGATACTATCTCTACATAGGAAATCCACCTTAATCTGCATTGGGTAATTCAACCATCCACGGATATCGATGTTATCCCACCCTTCTTTGGCATCACCACGCGGTGGGTAGTAGTTGATACGTACCTTGTGGTATAAATCTTTGTATAGTTCAGGATAGAGTTTGGGCTCTAATATCTGATCTAGTACACCCATCTTTGATACCTCTTTAGTTTTAAAGTTATCTGGATCATCTAGCACAGCACCATCTCTGTTACCTAGTATGTTTGTAGAGAACCATCCTTCGATTCCCAATGCTCTTGCCTTTAGACCAGGAGCTAAGATCGTCTTCATAAGAGTCTGACCAGTTTTGAAATCTTTACCGGCGATAGGTGATCCAGTTTCTTTTGCAAGTTCTACTAGTGCAGGAACATCACAAGAAAGGTTAGGTGCTCCGTTAGCATATGGTATTCCCATTTTGATAGCTGCATATGCGTATAGCATTGATGGAGCGATATCCTTATGGTTTTCCTTCATACCTTTTTCAAGTGAAGCAACAGTTTGGTGAACTGCTGATTCTTCGATATAGATCTCAGTAGATCCACACCATACCATTACGACACGATTACACTTATTATCTTTCTTGAAGTTTTCTATATCCTTCATGATCTGCTTTGCAAGAGCCATTTTGGTTTTACCACGCTTTACGTGCTTACCATCTAATCTTTTGACATAATTTTTGTTAAATACAGCCTTCATCGGCTTGATCTTAGATAATGGTCTTTTGAGAGAGTCTAGAAGGTTTTGATCAAGTACTTGAGCGTGAGATGCAGCCTCATATACATTATCATCAAATAAATCCCATCCTCCGAATACTACTTTCTTAAGATCTTGAATTGGCACTACTTCTTTGATTAGCGGCTTCTTCGTTCCTCCAGTTCGCTTGCCTATTCTTAGCCGACCCATTTGAGTCAATGATCCGATAGGCTGCGATTTGCCAGCATTTACTGCATGAACACCTGCGATTACTGTTGTAGCTACTGCACCCATTCCAGGAAGTAAAATTCCTAGTTTACCGGTTGCTTTTTTTACACTTGGTTTTTTTGCCATAATAAATTTTGTATTTGTCTATTACACTAAATTGAAATCTTCCTTTAAGTTCGAAGTTTAAACTCTAATTTAAATTCTATAGTTAACTACAGGTTGCAAAGATCGCAATTACATTCATTTAGTCACATTATTGTGACTTTTTCTATTTTGAATTTTCACCTTTTGATCGAAAATCCCTTCTTTTTTTCACCAAAACAGCTGTTTTTTTAATGATTTTTAAAGAATTTTGATGATTTTTAGAAAAATTGTGTTCAAAAGAATTCTTGAATATGGAGTCTCTGTTGTTGTGTGAATACCCGATTTTCTTCTTCTTCTTAAGACTTGAAAAGACAATAAAATATATTGTGAGAATGTGATTTTGAGTTAAACTAATTCCTGTTCCTTGCACCAAATTATAGTTTCTTTTAGTCCATGATCAAGATTATATTCCGCTACAAATGATATATCTTTTTCAAGCCCACTAATATCACAATTCCAATCTCTTGCTTGCAATTCATTCACCTTCTCTATGTTGAGAGGTGGGTATTTTCCTGAAATATTTGCAATTTTCTCGTTACAGAAAGCTAGGAACTTTATTAATAGAATTGGAAGTTTTATCGGAATAGTCCACTTCACTTTCAATTCGCGTTTAACGATTACATTCATTTCTTGAGCCGAATAAGTATGTCCATCAGAAATAAAATATCCTTTATACTCATGATCTGAAAATAAGATATCTATCATTGCTCGAACCAAGTCCTTGACATAAATAAATGTCAATCTCTGATTGGTCAGACCTATATAGGCTTCGATATGCTTGCCAAGTGACTGATATACAGTAAGCAAGTCATATTCACGTGGGCCATACACGGCAGTAGGACGTATGATGTTGTGTGGTATATCTTGCTGCTTTATAAGATATAGTTCAGCAGCTAACTTGCTACGTCCATAGTTCGTTACTGGGTGTGGAACAGAGTTTTCCTTCACGATATTTTCTGGCTGAAAGTCAGCAGGTCCAAATGCTGCTAGCGAGCTTACAAATAGGAACTTGTCTAATTTTAGATCCGCCATGCGAATAGCATCTACCAGATTACGGAGATATTGTTCATTCACTTTGAAGTAGGCCTCTTTAGCCTTTGCTTTGGTCAGTCCTGCATTGTGGATGATGTAGTCGTAATCTCCTTTACGTAGAATATTAGCCATATTATCAACATTTTCAAAATCCCAATAGATGAGCTTAGTATCCAATCCATCTAGCACTTCCGTATTACTACTATTACGTAAAGCGCTATGCACTGTCAATCCTCTTGAGATTGCCTCTTCGACTAGGAATCCGCCTATGAAGCCAGAAGCGCCGGTGATAAGTACTTTTTTCATTTTCATTACGACTTTTGATATCTAATTAATCTTCTCTCTCGACATTTCTCAATATTCTATATACCATTCTCTCAACTCACTAGCTATCCCTTCTCCATTAGCAAATTCCTCTATTTCCAATCTAATAGCGATGGATATCTGATCCATTAGTTCACACAGATCTTCTCGTTCTCCAGTTTCTATTAGATCATTTATTCTCGCATACATAGTGTTATTTGCGAGTACTGAATATTTGAAAAGATATACTTTATCTTCTATAGTTGCTTCATTAGGAAGTACTTTTAGATTAGCTGTCAACTCGTCAAATACCATTTCTATCGCTACGCAATTGCAAGCGAGTATTATTCCATGGCGTGCTCTGTCGCATTAAGTCCCCATCTTGTAAAAGGGTATTCAGATATACATTTTTCTAACTTTGATGTATTTACAAATTTATTGGAAAGTGTATCAAGGTCGATTTCTCTGTCAACTTTCGGTGCATTATCTTTTTTACTAGCTTCTCTGTTTCTTGAAATGAGATATAGTAAAACGAATACCACTTTCACAACTAAGATTAGGATTATAATTATTTTCTTTTGTTGAATTGTTTAAGTTGGAGAGATTTGGATATAAAAGATTTCTATTTTAATAATTTATTCAATAATATCCATTTTTTCTCTCAATCTATATTCTTAGTCGATAAGCGAATCTCATAATGCTTAAGAATATCTCTAAGTCTATCAAAGCGTCTTACTAAACAATCTATACGTTTTATACCTAATGCCATTCATTCTCTCCGCAGCATTGACCATCTCTGTGTTGCTCTCTAATATCCAACTCGCTTCTCCTCCTTTGATTCCTCTACGTTTTGCTTCAGCTATATTTTTAGCAAAGAAAATCGCTTCGATTCCCATTTTTCTATATTCAGGCAATACACCAAGCGCTATCACTCGCACCCAATTAGTTTTCTTTTTGCCGAAGAGTAATCTGAATAAACCAAATGGAAATAGCTTGCCTCTTTTATTTTTAATTAGTATTTCATTGATGTCTGGAAGAGTTAATCCAAAGCCAATCATTTTACCATCTTTTTCTGCAGCAAAAGTAAAGTCTTCATCAACTAACATTTTTAGGTCATTGCGAAGAAATTCAAACTCAGCATCAGTAAAAGGAACAAAACCCCAATTGTCTTCCCATGCAGAATTGTAAATGATCTTCATTCCAGCAGCTTCTTTGACGATATCTTTCTTACTGATTTTTCGAATTGTGATTCCTTTTCGTTCTAGACGCTGTTCAAAAGCATCTGCTAATTTTAGCGATTTCTTAGACACAGATTCTACTGGAAGTAAATACGCATAAAGATCTATCTCTTTAACTAATCCGAAACTTTCTAGAAGTGACTGATAGTAAGAGGCGTTGTAAGTCATCATAATCTTAGGTGACTCATTAAATCCATTTATGAGCGTTCCGGCCGTTTCATTAGTAGAGTAGTTGGTCGGTCCTATAATCTTATTGAATCCTCTAGCATTAGCATATGATTTAGCTTTATCGAGAAGCGCATGTGCCACAGTCTTATCATTAATACAATCAAAAAAACCGAAAAATCCAGTCTGAGTTTTGAAGTGCTGATTGTAATTTGAGTTATCTATGGAAGCAATCCTTCCTACAACTTTTTCATCTCGATAGGCAAGCCACAGCTCCGCAGTACCATAATTAAAAAATGGATATTTCTTCTCATCCAATATATCCATCTGCCCCATAAATATCTCAGGCACATAGTTGGGATCATCAGCATATAAATCATGTGGAAAATTGACAAATGCTTTTTTGCCTTTTTTATCAATGATTTTTACTAATTCAAGTCCCATATTATATCATTACCTTTTGGAGAATGTCTAACTTTTTCGCGATTGCTGTTATTTTATCTATTGACTCATCTATCTGTTCAATAGAGTGTGTGGCCATAAGTGAATACCTAATAAGTGATGACTCATTAGATACCGCTGGAGTGACAATTGGATTGACAAATATACCTTGCTCTAAGAGCATCTTAGTAAGCATAAAAGTCTTTGCGTTATCTCTAATATAGATTGGTATGATTGGAGTCACTGTATGTCCGATATCAAATCCTGCAGCATTAAGTCGATCCATCGCATAGTATGTATTAATCCAAAGTTTTTCGATCCGTTCTGGCTCTTGCTGTATAAGGTCTATTGCTGCGATGACACTCGCCGCATTAGCAGGTGCAATGCTCGCAGAGAAGATAAGAGATCGTGCATTATGCTTGAGATAGTTGATCGTATCATTGTCTGCAGCTACAAATCCTCCAATAGAGGCTAGCGATTTACTGAAAGTACCCATAATCATATCTACATCGTTAGTCAAACCGAAGTGGTCCGCTGTACCTGCACCCAATTTGCCCATTACACCGATTCCATGTGCGTCATCTACGAATATATTGGCTTTGTATTTTTTAGCTAGTTTTACAATCTCTGGCAGATTAGCTAAATCACCTTCCATACTAAATACTCCGTCAACTGCGATGAGTTTGATGCTGTCAACCTTACATTTCTGGAGTACTTTTTCGAGTGATGCCATGTCATTATGGCGATACTTCAGCGACTTAGCAAATGATAGTCTAGCACCATCAATGATACAAGCATGATCTAAGTCATCCATGATAATATAATCATGTCTGCCAGGTATGGATGATATCACTCCTAGATTTACTTGAAATCCTGTAGAGAATACTAAAGCACTTTCTTTGCCTACGAATTTAGCTAGTTTTTCTTCTAGTTCAATATGTAAGTCGAGTGTACCATTTAGAAACCTAGACCCTGCACATCCACTTCCATATTTATCAATAGCAGATTTGCTTGCTTCCTTCAGAGCAGGGTGAGTTGTCAACCCTAAATAAGAGTTTGAGCCAAACATAAGTACTTGCTCACCATTGATAGTGACTTCAGTATCCTGTTCGGATTCTATTACTCGGAAAAATGGATATAACCCCGCTGCCGCCACTTTTTGAGGACGATCATAGGCTTTCATTTTTTGTTTTAACATGGCCGTAGATTATGACGTGTATTTCTGCTATTACACTTAAAGTTATTCTTACTAACGACGAATTAGATTAGTATATGTATCCAAAAACGTCTTTTTTCCTAATCTGTTGAATATCTTTTCATATACAAAGATCGCAATAATAGCGCATAATGAGCCTAATAATAGATCAATAATATAGTGGTGTAATGTATATACAGCCCCAAACCAAATACCAATGATATCTAAAAAGAATACAACAGACATCCATTTCACTCTGTTCTTGATTCCAAAATATAATAATACTAAAGGATAGGCCGCATGAAGTGAGGGTATTGCAGCGAACACATTAGAGTTGCGGGTATACATATTTTCAAATAAGGGAAAACTTACTAATCTATCAAACTCTATTAATCCTGCAGCACTACCTAAAATACTTAAATCCAATTCTGTACCACAATAAATTTTGTACCAAGGCGGTGCGGCAGGGTAGAGATAATAAAATACAAATCCTACTAGGTTAGTCAATAAGAAAGTAAAGCCAAAATCAATGAGTAGTTTTTTATTTTTGAAATAAAGATAGAAAGCAAATGCCAATGGAAAAGGTACCCAAGTAAGATAAAAAACTCCGGATATGAAACTCTGAATATCTGTTTTATGGGCAAATAAATATTCTCCTGGGATCACCATAGTGCCGTTGAGATTTAGACCAAATAGCTTTTTTTCAAGATTAAATGGTTCTAAGATATGTACAGGATTGAACTCATGGTTGGGCCATACCCTCAGACTATCATATAGTATAGCGTAAATGATAAAAAACCCAAATCCAAGTGTAATATTCCTAGTCTTCTTGTTGGCAAAGAATGTAATTAACAAAAAGCTGACAGCTCCTAAGTGCTCTACTCTCAATCCCATAGATAAAGATATCCAACTGATATATAGAAGGGTGAAAATAGAAAATGCCTGTATGTTGGATTTAGAAAATCTATTATATGAATCTTCTGTTGATGGGTTCGGCATGCGTCTAACTTTATAACGGCTTTTGAAGCTATTGTAACGCTAAAGTAAAAGCTAGGTTAAAATTGTTTATGTTTTGTTATAAAATATGTTGAAAAAAAATATTCAGAAAATTTACTTGTCTAACACTTTTCTGGCATGTAACAATCTGCGCACTGCGGTGATGTTGGTAGATATAGCGAGTATAAATATGGGGAATGTAAATACAGTGATAGGCTCAAAAAGAGACATTGGTAGCCAATCTACAATGATTTTATATTCAGCACCAAATATAGAAGAAGCTGCACCTGTTAGCAATGCCGATATGCTTATGATTAGTATACGTTCAGGCCTTTGCATAACACCCACCGCAGCCTCTGCGCCAAGGCCTTCTGCTCTAGCTCTAGTATAACTAACCATCACTGAGCCAATAAGTGCAATGAATGCAAATAAACTACTCAAGAAGAAATCATGTGCAATGAGGTAATAGCATATACCCAAAAACATAATCATCTCACTGTATCGATCTAGTACAGAATCAAATAAGGCACCATAGTCACTCTCCATATTACCTAAGCGAGCCAATCTACCATCTATCATATCCATCAAACCTCCGATAAGTATAGTTAGTCCAGCCCAAACCACAAAACTATGATCGTTACGATCTGCCTTCTCTGCGCCAAAAATAAATATGACTGTTGCCAATATATTGAGCATTAAGCCCATGACAGTGACCATGTTAGGTGTAACACCTAATTTGATTAATAACTTTATGAAGGGATTGAAGAGGCTATATACTAGCGACTGTCCCGTTTGTTTCCATGCCATACTCATACCACAAAGATAAATTAATTACTTAACCCTAAGTTTAAATATAATATGAATATACCAAAACATTAAATCTCTCAAATACATTTTAATATCATTGCATTGTCTAAGCATAGATGAACAGGATATAAAGCGAAAGATTTGAAAGACATTAAGCTAGCATTGGTCGGTTACCTCAATACAAAACCATTTGAATATGGACTAAAAACGAGTTTGTCAAAGGAAATATATTCTATTTATTATGATAATCCGGCTCACTGCGTCAAACTTTATGAAAATGATAAAGTTGATGTAGCATTGGTTCCCGTGGGAGCACTATCTTCTATCGGGGAATATAAGATAATCACTGATTCATGTATTGGCTGTGATGATCATGTAAGGACTGTTGTTCTAATGAGCAATGAGAAAATTGAGGATTGTAATCATGTCGTTTTAGATAGTCATAGTCGTACCTCAGCGATCCTTACTAGAATTTTACTAAAGGAATATTGGAATACAAATCCTCGGTATTCTACAGTCAATATAGACGAAATTGAAGAGCTTGAGACTGGTGAAGCTGTATTGATGATTGGGGACAAAGTATTTGAGAATGAGAAGAAATACAAATATAGCTATGATCTTGGTCATTACTGGAAAAAATTGATTGGTTTACCGTTTGCTTATGCTGTATGGATTGCTAAAGGTCATGTATCACAAAGTGCTATAGATCAATTGTCTATAGATTTGAATAATGGGATCAATAGTATTGACCAAGTAATCGAGGAGCAGAGAATTAAAGAGCCATTACATGATCTAGAATCGTATTACAGAGATAATATAGACTACGTATTAGATACTGAGAAAAGAAAAGCCTTAGATTTATATCTAACAAAAATGTTAGAACTTTAGTTGGTTCATGACTAACTATAAGAAAGTACCATCAAAACCATAAGGTAGTAATTCTTTGATCGTGTCAAAGATGATGACGTCGTTTGTCTCCCCTTTGAGGATGATTCTGATGTCTGATCCATATCTAGATTCATATTCTGCTATTACTTGACGACAAGCGCCACAGGGACTAACGGGTTGTGTAAGTTTCTTTCTCGGATTACGGGCTACTATGGCTAATGATACCACAGATTGATGTGGGTAATTGGCCGCGGCATTATATAAGGCTACACGTTCACCGCACATACATAGTGGGTAAGATGCATTTTCTTGATTGCATCCTCCGAGTACAACACCGTTATTTAACTGTACCGCTGCACCTACTAAGAATCCTGAATATGGCGCATATGCAGTATCTGTCATGGCTACGGCTTTGTCCACAAGTGCTTGATCTAATAGATTGAGTTGGCTGTATTGTGATTGATTTAAGCTATTTCTCATATTGTGGTATTAGTAATTTGCATTAGTGATAAAATTATAAAGCAATTATTGGTCCATTTGTGATATTCAATCTTTTGAGAGACAGTGTTTTACATTCCAATGATAAAAATATAGACTATCGATGTATCTTGCAGACATTCTTAATACTATTAAAATTGTTGAATAGTATAAATCGTATTTATTCGAATATTTCATATTAGTGAATCGCAACTTTTTTCAAAATATATATAATGACACTACAAGTGCGCTACAGTATCATCAACTGTGGCGGTTTGCCTGTTCCATACTTATAGGTGTGCTCATGGTGAAGGCTGGTTGGCCCAAAGAAAAAGTAGCAATATACGAGTTGTTGTTTTTCGCGGCTCATTTATTGAGTTTCGCTTGGTCTACTGGAGTTAACAATGCTTTGCTAGCATACTATCCGACACTTAATGAAGGACGAAAGAAAATATTGCTTTTTAATGCAGGATTATTACTAATGATTTTATCAATTTTAGTGGCTTTTGTATTTTGGATATTCCATGAGTCAATACTTCATCTGCTTACAGATCATCAAGAGCTTCCTTATACTGATTGGATCACGTTATATCTGATTTGCTCACCAGCTACAGTGCTTATACAAGCTATATATTTACTTAGGTCAGAAAGCAATAAAATTACTCATTATACACACGCTATTTTCATACTTCAGCTAGGGTTAATCATAACCGCAATTTTTATATTTGGCACTGTAGAAGCTTTAGTAGTTTGTATTGCTATTTGGAGTTTGATTAAGTTAATTTGGTTGCTTATGATCTTGATTAGATATTCACAGTTTAAGTTTGATTCAACACTATTTAGAGCATTTGGATGGTTCGCTATTCCAATCATACTGCAATTTGTATTGAGTAATGGTATGGAATACGTAGATGGTATAATTGTCAATCAATACTTCAGTGCCTCTGATTTTCCTGTTTTTAGATACGGATCTCGTGAGCTACCTATTACAGTGATACTTATTGTTTCATTATCCAGTGCGATGATTCCGTTAGCTGTGAAGCGCCTAGATAGTACTTTGCAAGAATTGAAATCAAGAACAAAGAAACTCATGCATGTACTGTTTCCATTGAGTATCGCTTTGATGTTGACATCTCCATTCATATATACTTATGTTTATAGTAGTGACTACTTAGCCTCCGCGCAACTATTCAATATATACCTATTGATACTAATTACGCGTATATTGTTACCTCAGGTAGTCATGTATGCACGACAGCGCAATGGGGCACTATTTGTAATGACATTCATAGAATTGATAATCAATGTTTCATTGAGTATATGGTGGGCACAAAGTTATGGCTTGGTTGGTATAGCATACGCTACAGTTGTTGCTAATATTTGCCACACGTTGATGATGATAGTATACAATAAAGTGAGTCTAAAGGTATTTCCAACTAGATATATACCATTCAGAATTTATAGCATTTATGTAATCTTGATTATAGGGGCGTACCTCGCTTCCACACAGATGTATAGCTATGGATAGAAAAACACTACAATTGACCGTATTGACAAGATTGTCTTTGCACATCGATATGAATGAGTCAGCGAGACTAGCTAGATATCTCATAGAAGATCTGATTCCATTGGATACGGCTATTACGGAACTAGTTGAAGCCAAGATAGATAAAGCCACAGAGAAACTTATTGCCGGTAAACCATTGCAGTACGTAACCCATAGAGCCGATTTCTACGGATATCAGTATTATGTAGATAAGGCAGTGCTCATCCCAAGACCAGAAACTGAAGAGCTTGTGTATCAAGTACTACAATATCTCAAGAAAATAAATAATCGAATAAGTTCTGATCGAAATTTGGATATGCGACCTACCCCAGCAATTCTAGATATTGGTACTGGAAGTGGATGTATTCCAGTAACCATTAAAAATGAATACAATGAGTGTAATATAATAGCAGTTGATATTAGCAACGCCGCTCTGAAGGTAGCTATTCATAATGCAAATCATCACGGTGCAGACGTCACTTTTTTCAAGCAAGATATACTTTCAGAGAAACTTACAAAACCCAACGAGCCGTATGATATAATTATTAGTAATCCGCCATACATTCCCACTTCAGAAATAGCTGTAATGAGTGAGTCGACGGTAAAGCACGAACCACAAATAGCATTGTTTACAGATGATGAGTTTGGATTGGTATTTTATCAACGTATTGCAGATCTATGTAGTACATGGCTAGCAGATGATGGTGCAGTCTTTCTTGAGCTCAATGAGTATCATTCCCATAAAATCAAAGAGATATACTTAAATGAAGGATCTTTCGATTCGGTAGAGATAATTGAAGATATGCAAGGGAAACCAAGAATATTATTGGCTGTTCGATAAGATAATCAAAATCACTTTCAACGTATTTTTAGTTTTACTCAAGACTTCTTTATTATATTCTCTACCCAAAGCACTATTGATCTTGAATATTGACTTAAAAAAGTCTAGTAATGTTAATGTGGCGCTATTTAAGCACATATTTAAAGGAAATGCTCATAGGGAATCAAGATAATTACTAATTTGGGTTGGATTACTTACGACGTTAACAGAAAAAAAACTATATTACTTATTAGAAATGCGACTCAAAATCATACATATCGCCCTATTCATTTTACTAACTTCTCATTTAGGTTATTGTCAAGATTTTACAAGAGATTGTATATATATAGATTTTGAAACGATACCTAGTGGTCAGCTTATTGATGATATGGACATTTTCGATCAGTACTCCGATGTGTTCGGAGTATCCTTTTCTTTAGAGGGTGGCATTCCTGCTAGATTAGCAAAAGTAGGTGCACCTATGACCGCTTTTCAAGGTCCAAACAATGGAGCTGATACGCCTGCAGCTGGAGTTGATATAGGACAATATTTTTTGACTGATAATGGTACTGTATTTGGTCTCAATGCTGATCCTATCTATGTCAATTTTTTAAGTCCGATGGATAGTGTGAGTGGATGTATTCTGGATATGGATTTTGGTGAAAGATTTGTTGTGCATGCATTAGGTGAATTTGGAGATGTCATATTCGCAGA
Organism: Saprospiraceae bacterium UBA1994; assembly: GCA_002335865.1. Classification (GTDB taxonomy): domain Bacteria; phylum Bacteroidota; class Bacteroidia; order Chitinophagales; family Saprospiraceae; genus UBA1994. The sequence goes on along the minus strand of DDCY01000009.1, from coordinate 32,370 downwards.
CACAATTTTTTCTAGTAGTGAGATAAATGGAGTAATTATACCTGGAGATCCTGGAACAGGAGATGGATTGTGTACAGAATGGGGATTTAGATTGGATGAATGTGAAGGTTCTATTTTTAGCGTAAAATTAGATGGATTTAGGGTAACGAATGGAGGGTTTGGTCTTGGCTTAGATAATCTTACTTTTTGCAAATTTGGAGCTAAACTCAATATAGATTTTCAGATCAATCAATCGGATATCATATGTGGAGGCGAATCTGGAAGCATCTCAGTAAATTCCTTATCTGATCAAAATCTTGTTTATTCGCTCAATGGAGGAGATTTCTCTAGTGAACTAAATTTTCCTGAAGTTGCTGAGGGTGTTTACGAAATTACAGTGAGAAATGAGTTGGGTTGTGAAGATGTTTATGATATTAGTATCGATAATATACCTGTGCCAGAGATTATGTCTGTAATTGATACCGATGCGGAATGCGGTTTAGAAAATGGAACTATTACGTTGGATGTAGTAGGTGGTTTTGGTGAAATTCAATATACCTATGACGGTCAAAATTATGTAACTGATGGCATGTTTACAGATGTTCCGCCAGGAGACTATACTATATTTGTATTGGATGCTCTGGGATGTGTTGATTCTGCAACAGCATCTGTGGCACCTAGTCTTGGTCCAACTATTATTGGAGTAGTACAAGAAAATGCGAGTTGCGACTTATCTAATGGAGAAATAACAATTGGAGCGATAGCGGCAACACCATTTATTGAATATTCGTTAAATGATGGCCCATGGCAGATGGATTCAGATTTTATTGACTTGGCTCCTGGTGATTATACGATTACCATTAGGGATGAGATGGGATGTACTAAAGATACTATGCTGACTGTAGAAGTATATCCAATCTTCGAGATCAGAAATGTCGCTGAGACTGAGCCAGAGTGTTTAGAAGACAATGGTACGATTACAGTCAACTATGATGGTGGAGTAGGAGATGTCGAGTATTCGATTGACGGAGGATTTAGTTATCAGTTTAGTAATGTATTTAGTGGATTGGCGCCTGGAAACTATCAAATTGTTCTTAAAGACGAGAAGGGCTGTGAGCTCACTGTGGATGCAACCGTTCCGCCCTATGTATGCCCAGTTTATGTGGGTAATATATTTGCTCCTAACAATAATGGAGTAAACGAATTTTTTCCTGTAATCACCGCATTAGAATATCCAGCTACGATACTCAAATATAGTATATATGATAGGTGGGGAGAGCTGATCTATGATGCAGAAAATTTCTCTATTCATGATGATTCGTATTATTGGGATGGTAATTTTAGAGGTAAAACGGCTGTTCTGGGAGTTTATGTATATTTGATACAAGTCGGACATTTAGATGGAAGTACAGAATATCTTTCTGGTGATGTCACGATGATCAAATAACTAGGCTTAACTAATATGAAAATATTTTATTACTGGCTTCTAATTTGTGTAACTCAGGTATCATACTCTCAGTGTGATGACTCTACTATATATACGGAAGCTGAAAAAGAATCATTCGTAAGAATCTACGTCTTGAATAAGAAAGAAAAGTCTCAGTCCAAAAATCCTTTATTTTATAGTCTAGCTTCCAAACACAGTATCACTCCTAAACAGTTTCAGGAAATACAACATACAAATGATTCCAAAAGATCTTTATCTGAAAATGAACAAGCATTCGTTTCTGAGTTGCAAGATTTAAAATTAAAAGACAAGGCTAAACTTAAGATTACAGAGGAAAACAATTGCCAAGAATTAAAACTTGAACATATAACTTATCTTGCGATGCATCAACAGTATAGATCATGCATAAAGTTTCAAAGATCACTTTCTGATTATTTCACAAAATGGATGAAGTGATGAGATATCAATTTATAATCTTCACTATTTTGACAAGTATTGCAGCCAGTGCTCAATCGCTACCTAACCGATATCAAGAAGATGTCTTTGATACTTGGACAGAGACTTCGGAAGTACTGTTTAGTACTGATGTGCCTCAGCCAGTTCCTGGTGGAGGCTTTTATGAATGGCTTACGGGATATCCTCTCAATGTAGATGAATTTGAAACTACGGACGAAGATCTTTATATGGATATCTTTCAGCCAGATGGAGATACACTTAGTATGCGACCATTGATTATTATTTGCTTTGGTGGTGGTTTTTTAACTGGGAGCAAAGATCACTGGAGTATAAGATTGTTGGCAGAACAGTTGGCGAGAAGAGGTTTTGTAACAGCTACAATAGATTATCGTTTGGGGATGAATATTTTCGATTCGGATTTATCCAATCGTGCAGTATATAGAGGTTTGCAAGACGGAAGATCAGCGGTAAGATTTTTTAGAGCAGATGCGGCTGGATCTAATATCTATAACATAGATCCAGATCAGATATTTATAGGGGGACATAGCGCAGGAGCTTTTATAGCTACGCACAATGCTTATCTGGATAAAGAGGCAGAGCGTCCGTTATCTACTTATGTTTGGACTCAGGACTCCACAGACGATTGTCCTGATCTAGGTTGCTTGGATTGTGCTGGCGATAATCAAGAATACAGTGGACATGCAAATGCGATTTTTAGTTTGGCAGGTGCATTAGGATTTACAGATTTTATAGAGGCCTCAGATGATCCTACGATGGTCATGTTTCATAGCGAGGATGATGGTACTGTACCATATACAAATGGAGAACCATTCAGTGACATACTTTGGTTAGTTGTTGGTTCTGATTTACCAGATGTATATGGTAGTTCTGACATGGCTGATCAGGCAGATTCGGTTGGACTTCCTTACGACTTTCACAGCTATACTGATAGAGGCCATGATGTACACGAAGATGATCCAGTTCTCTATACCGATATTATTTCTGGCGTTGAGGATTGGTTTTATGATGATAGGCTAAAGCCGAAAAACGTTACTCTCACAGGCGATTCAACCGTCTGCAGTGATGCACTCTACAGTAGCTATCATGCTTCGTCAGTAAGTGGGGGATATTACGATTGGGTAATAGATCATGCTGAGTCAATAACTGGAGATGCTTTTAGTACAAATGTCTCAGTGGTATGGGAAGAAGACATTCCTGATCTCAAAGTATCTTTGGTGCCTTATAATATGCTAAGAGCAAGAGGAGACAGTCTCCATATCACAGTGAATAAGCAAGACGTAAAGACTAATACTTGGTCCGGAGAAAATGGACTTTGGACTGATATTGCAGAATGGTCACAATTGAGATTGCCGAGGTATTGTGATGATGTAATTATTCCAACAAATTCACTCACTAACGTTCTTACTTTACCTCCAAATGTTCAATCTGTCGTACGTTCAGTAAGCGTTTCTGAACAAGCATTATTAATAATTTCTAGCGGGTCTTCAATAATTATAAAGGATAAGGATACTGAGGAATAATTAATTGAAAGGATTGCTAAATTTTTGATATAAAATAAATTTATTGTGTATCATTGTATTCTAGCAATTGCTATAAATCAGTAGAATGAGGTTGTGTCAGTTGCGCTACTATAACTCAATAGTTATAAAATTTTTATCGAAAGCATTTATGTTTTCTTTCATCAAATCGAGCAGTTGATCGCCATACATATCATAGTATTGAAAGAAATTGTCATGACGCTCTTGCAAGCCATTGTTAGGAAATAGACTAGACTTTATTTTTCGTATTTTATTCACTTCAGTTTCTTGCTGCGCTTTTACAGTTCTACGCAATCTTAATTCTAGATGCTCTATTATTTTGAGTTGTTTATTGCCTTCGGCTAGCACTTTTCCTTCTAGAGTAGGGTCTATAATTTTAGCTCGTGCAGCAATGGATTGGAATACGTTGTCTACTGATTGTAGTTGTTCAGCTAAGCTGAGATCTACTTCAGATTCAGCGTTGACAAGATCAGCGATTAGGCGATCTTCAGCATGGAAGACTCTATCAACGCTGATATTTAGTTTGTTCATATTTTTAGCATTGCCACTAGTGATTAGCATGGCAGAAGCACGACGAATGAGGATAGGAAAAAAGATACTAAATTCCGCAAATTGACTTTTACGCTCGATCCAATAAGCAAGTTCTCCTCCTCCTCCAATGTAAGCTAGATTAGGCAGTATTGTTTCTTGATACATAGGACGCATAATTACATTAGGCGAAAAACGTTCTGGATGATTATCTAGTTCTACAAGTATTTCCTCTTCTGTGAAAGTAAGTGCAGTATTGAGTATCTTATATTTACCATTATCTAATTCTATACGCTCTCTTGATCCTTGTTGCAGGTAGAACAGATTGATATCTCTAGCAAATGCTTGGGTTTTGTATCCTAATGCTTCTATTGTTGATTGTGTTTGCTGCACAAGTGGCGCACTTGATTGCTCTAGCAGTTCTTTTTTCATCACGGAAGCAAATGAAGCTTTAAGATCCTTGTGATCAGGATTTAATGTTACTAATCCATACTTTGAGAATATTTTATTCACCAGACTGTTAGTGAAATCTGCATAGCTAGCACTATTGGAGTAAGCTTCGTTTATCCATTTTTTAGCTTTCTGCGCATTTTCCTTATCGCTAAGGATATCTTCTAATGCTGTGATGGCTTCCTGTATTCCATCGAGATTCATTCTTCCCACAGATCCAGCTTTATCTTGATTCCATTCTATCGTCTTGCCATAGAGATTGCAACTATTTACTTCGTCGAAATCATGATCTTCGCCACCACTTAAGAAAACTGGGACAAAATCATAAGCAGGATGAGTTTCCTTAAGCTTTTCTGCCATATTAATCGCAGAATATATCTTGATGATATAGTATAATGGTCCAGTAAAAAGCACGGGCTGATGTGCAGTGATGACAGTAAATGTATTTTCTGATCGTAATAGTTCGATGTTCTGCTTACTCAGATCGCAATTAGTTATGTCTTTGTACTGTTCTTTTAGTACATTGACGATTAGCGTTCTGTCGACAGGATACTTCTTTCGATCTTCTATAGCTTGAATGAAAGATGCTAATTCCGGCTTGTAGGATATAAGACTCTCAAATGGATTTTGATCTGACTGATAGGCTTTATCTCTATCTGATAATTGCGGTATATCAGCGTAGTTTGTTCTATATATTGCCATGTGTAAGTTGTGTCTTTGGTTGGTCTAATGCGATAGGAATAACACCTACTTCATAGATTGGTTGAACCCTATGTCGTAAAAGTAATCAATCTCTCAGGTGAATAGTAATCTGCAGACACAGTGTTTTGAGAAAAAAAACATGTAGCCAGAGTGGTAATGGGGTAAGTTCCGAATTATAATTGATAAATATCAGTCGAGGAGTTTAACTGGACCTTAATAAACTTTTGGCGACTGTACAACCATTCATTCATTGTTTCTGTATTTTTGAGGTTAGATGCTCAGATACATTATAAATAGGATTTTCTCAGGTGTAGCGGTTGTGATATCAGTTGTGATACTGATTAGCGCGATCATTTATCTAGCTCCAGTAGATCCCACGAGACTTAGCTTTGGTCAGAGATCAGATGATGCAACTGTTGAAGCGCGAAGAAAACAGCTCGGTTTGGATTTACCATTATATCAACAAATGGGTAGGTATTTGGTCGATATTTCACCTATATCCTCAATTGATAACACTTATCAAGATCAATATGACATAATTGCCACCATTTGGAGTGGATCTAAGAATTCTTTGGTAATCAAGAAACCATTTTTCAGATATTCTTATCAAACTGGTAGGAGAGTGTCATTAATGTTGAGCGAAACGATTCCCAAGACAGTCATTTTAGCCTTGTCCGCTTTTTTGATAGCGACAATCTTAGGAATATTGTTTGGTATTATTGCCGCTTTGTATCACAACTCTAAATTAGATCAGTTTATCATTGGCTTTTCGACTCTAGGCTATTCACTACCTAGCTATGTAAGTGCGATGGTTTTGGCTTTGGTTTTCGGTTTTTATCTTAAGCAGATCACTGGATTGAACCTCCAAGGAAGTATCTACGAACTCAATGATTTGGGTGATGAAGTGGTAGTATGGCGAAATTTATTTTTGCCATCTATTGCATTAGGTATCAGGCCAGTAGCAATAGTGACTCAATTAACTAGATCAGCCATGTTGGACGTGTTGTCTATGGATTATATCCGTACGGCGAGAGCTAAAGGATTGGCATTTACTAAAGTGATTTTCGATCACGCATTACGCAATACTATGAATCCGGTTACAACAGCATTGACAGGTTGGTTGGCCTCTTTACTAGCAGGTGCTTTTTTTGTCGAAAATGTATTCAATTTCAAAGGGGTAGGTCAACTCACTGTTGACGCGATGATAAACTATGATGTACCGGTTCTTTTAGCTTGTGTAATCTTTATTAGTGTAGTATTTGTAGTACTGAATATAGTAGCAGATTTACTCTATGTGTGGTTAGATCCTAAACTGAAGATAGGTTAGGAGAATAAGTTTTCATTAACAAAATTAACTCACTGAATGCAATATTAGATACCTATAGAGGTACTGAGGATTATCATGTCTGGTGTACCTTTAAATTTTGACTGTATAGGGCCGTAATAGATATGGTCACCTATCGACCTGAAGGAGCTTTCAAATTTCACATCAAACTTGATATGTACTTCACCAAACTGTAAGTCATATCCTACATTTCCACTAAATCCGAAACTTAACGTTCTAGGTCTAGGTACGTATACATCCTGTAATTCTATACCGCCCTGATGGTCGCCTAATATATGAAAGACGGGACCTACTCCAATTCGAAAATTATTGGCATGAATACCAGAAATCACTTGGAAGTCGATATAGTGGAAAGTCTCTTTGTAGAATATTGTAGGATCATCTTTTCCAAAAAATGATTTTACTTTATATTCATTCTCGTATCTATTATAAAGAAAGTCTCCTTCTAACCATAAGTAACCAAATTTTCTAAAAAAAAACATTCCTATAGAGGTTACAGATTTGCTATCTTCTTGAGATACTTCATAGATCAGAAAGTCATTTTCATTTCCAACAAAAGTAGTTTCTGGTCTTGACAATACTTCACCATAACCCAATTTGAGTCCAAATATTACTTTATTAGGGTCTGTAATGTAAAGTTGAGCTTGAAGCGCAATGGCTCCAAACAGAAGAACAAAAACTAGTAAATGTCTATTTCTCATATGATGTAAATATAGAATCTTTATTATATCTATGATAGCTAGAGTTGAGACTAAGCACTTATAGTCCGCCAAGAGTTATTGGATATATAAGTAAGACATTGATTATTTCGTTTTTGCTGCTTTAGATACAGACATAAATATGAGATCTAGCAAAGATTTCTTCATAGTATTGACGAAAGTTGATTTTGCTGGTATCTATCAAGCACATATTAAATTAATTCATATTGATAATTACTCGCAATGATTACCTTTGCCACTCAACACTTAGCTATGAGTCACGACGATAATAAAATGAGGTACGCACAGAGAGGTGTATCTGCCAATAAAGAGGATGTACATGCTGCAATCAAAGGCCTTGACCAAGGTCTATATCCACATGCATTTTGTAAGATATTACCTGATATAGTGGCGGGTAGCGATGACCATGTCAATCTGATGCACGCTGATACAGCAGGAACAAAGACATCTCTCGCGTATATGTATTGGAAAGAGACTGGAGACCTATCTGTATGGGAAGGCATAGTCCAAGATAGTATCGTTATGAATATCGATGATATGGCCTGTGTGGGTTGCGTAGATAATATTATCCTTAGCAGTACTATCGGACGTAATAAGAATATCATAGATGGTGATGTGATCAAGACTATAATTCAATACACTCAGAAATTTGCAGATCAAATGAGCGACCATGGTGTCAGTCTTCATCTTGCTGGTGGAGAGACAGCTGACGTTGGAGATATTGTACGGACGATTGATGTTGGATTTACGGCTTTCGCCAGAATGAAGAAAGAAGATGTAATAGATAGTAATATCTCACCAGGAGATTACATAGTAGGTATGGCCTCATACGGTCAGAGTACTTACGAAACTGACTATAATGGCGGTATGGGATCCAATGGATTGACCTCCGCAAGGCATGATGTGTTTCATCATGAATATGCAGCGAAGTATCCAGATAGCTATGATCACCTTACACCGAAGGATTTAGTATATGTGGGTAGTAAAAAGCTAACAGATGTGACTGAAGTAGATGGTGATTGGTTACATGTAGGTAAGATGGTATTATCTCCGACACGTACATTCCTTCCAATACTTAAGCAAGTAGTAGATAACCATAGATCTAGTATCAATGCCATGATGCACTGTACTGGAGGAGCGCATACTAAGGTACTTAAGTTCCTTAAGCAAGATGTACGCATCATTAAAGATAATCTCTTAGAGACGCCACCATTATTTAGGATTATTCATAACGAATCAGGCATCTCTTATAAAGAGATGTATCAAGTTTTTAATATGGGTACAAGACTAGAAATCTACTGTAAAGACAAGATAGCCGCAGAAGAAATCGTAGCCATATCAAGGTCGTTTAATGTAGATGCACAAATTATTGGAAGGGTAGAAGCTGCTGATAAAAGTAGTGTAGAGGTTAAGAGTGAATTCGGTGAATTTACTTACTCGTAATGTTACAGTTTGTAGTTCATTATAGTCTTCATTTTCTATTTCCTGGATTGTTAGCTTACTTACTTTTTCGAGACAATTGGAAAAGGGCTTGGCTCGTAATGATCGCTACGATGATAGTTGATTTGGATCATTTGTTGGCTGAGCCCATATTTGATCCTGGTCGATGCAGTATCGAATATCATGTACTACACTCTTACTGGGCAATCGCCTGTTATTTCGTACTATTAATATTTCCGAAGATGAGAATTGTCGCTTTAGGTTTACTTTTTCATATGCTGACAGATACTATAGATTGTTGGATGATGCTGAAATAAGTAATTTGTCTTAGCTATTATTTGTAGTTGATTTAGAACAGGCACCACGGACACGAATGGCCTATTTTGGCACTTAATTTTGTTTGTAAGATGTTTTCCATATGATGTTTTAAAGGCACTTCATACTTCTTGACGATTAAGATAGAGCGATGTCTCTGGACCTAAGCAAAATAGTGCATCTAAAATGCTTAATCCAGCTATAAATCCATGTCTATCCTCAAATACCTGTGCATATCCTTTTGACATACTTTTGATTGGATGATAGTCTTTAAGCTTTTGTGATCTTATGTCTAGCCAAGATTTTGGATATGACTTGTGATACTCTTCTGTTGAAACAAATGATATTTCTGTTAGATCACATCTCTTGATCATCATCTCTCTCATTGCTTCGTTGAGTAACCATAGATGAGAGAGTTTTTGTTTCAGTATATGCTCGACCTCCAGATAATAATATTCAAAGTAAGGCGATGCACCGTAGGCAGATCTTAGGGCATGAAGCATATCACCTACCCAACTTTCATGGTAGGATATTTCTACCTCAGTGATGTATTGTCCGCTGTGCTTGCCTCTGAGTAAAGGGACACTTAGTGTAATTGGTCCATTGACACCCATTATGATACATTTGTTTCTAATACTTCTTTTTTGGTAAGTTTCATGCGCTTCTATTGATACTTTGGAGACTTTAGTATATAGTTGATATACATTTATAGGAGCAAGAAATTGAGTTTCATGAATGAGTTGCATAATTCGTAAAAGTAATCAAATGGAATAAAGTAAGACTTATGATTCAAACCCTCTTTGGTATTTTTCTTAGACTCTCCGGCTGCTTTTAGGCCGCTCTATTTTTACTGCTTCATCGATCTTGCGTTTCAATAACATGGAGTAATTCTATATCCACTGTCGGTTGCAGTCTGATCATGGTCTATCGAGAAATTGAATTCTTCGCCATCACTCTTTCTGATATATTTAGCATAATTCCAGTTACCATAATGAGTAAATTCATATCTGCCATTTTCTTGGCCGTCCAACATTTCGGTATATACGGTTTTAGTAGCAGGTTCACCAGGAGTTATGATTACTTCATCTACATAGTGAAGCATTGTAGATGAAGATTGCCCCTTATATTTTACTTTTAGAGCATTGTCATAAATATCAAAACTGACTGACATTTCAAGATCCTTGATCCCATCTTCTCGAAAACATATATAATGATCTATTTCTCCTGCCTTTTTGGTCGTGGAGGATTCTGTCGCTGAGCTATCTACAGTAATAGTTGTCGTAGTTTTATTTTTGCATGAAAGTATGAAAAGCAAACATGATACTGTTATTGTTAAACTAAGTGTTTTCATAATTATCCTTAATCTAGATGATCTGCGTCTATATTATGAATCACATCATCCGTATCAGTAACTGTAAAGTCATGAACCTGTCGAGCCAATAAGTTTCCAGAAATAATGAGTGATGCAACTAATAGAAATGTCTTCATGTTGATATCTTTGTTCCGACAGTACAAATATATAACAAATCACGTTTCTAAACGTTTGAATAATCATCATTCACAAGATAAATCACTCAATATCAATTTATTACCAATAGTAAGATACGAAGAAGTCTCTGGTATAACGTACCAGCAAGCATGGGATTATCAAACCGAAATTCACAATGCCCTCAAGGCTAATAAAGTATTATGGAGAGATCTTGATGAAGATGAAAAGCAAACGATGAGACAAGAGCACTCTATTTTATTCTGTGAGCATTCTCATGTATATACCTTAGGTAAGAGTGGCAGCGAAGATCATCTTTTGATATCCGAAGAGCTTAGAGCATCAGAATCCATCGAATACTTCAAGATTAATAGAGGGGGCGACATTACCTATCATGGTCCTGGACAACTCACGGTATATCCAATTTTTGATCTCGACGAATTCTATAACGACCTACACAAATATGTAAGGAATCTTGAAGAAGTAGTAATACGGATGCTAGCAACATATGGAATAGTAGGGTATAGAGAACCAGATTTCACTGGTGTATGGATAGCACCAAGTGAGCAACAAGCACTTAAACGAAAGATTTGTGCTATTGGTGTTCATATGAGTAGATGGGTATCCTTACATGGCTTAGCCCTTAATGTGAATACAGACTTAGATATGTTTGACAATATTGTACCATGTGGCATAAAAGAAGCTGACATGGAGGTCACGTCTGTTGCGAGAGAGCTTGGAAAAAAAGTAGATCTACAAGATGCTAAATACAGGCTTAAAACTACCTTTGCCGAAGTATTTCAGTATGCTTATAAATAAGGGGAAGATAGAGCCGTCTTACGGATTTTCGACCTCAATTCAATTGATACAGCCTTTGAAAAATTGAGTATGAATAAAGAGAGAGCAGAAAAATTAGTGGCGGAATCAGTCACAACAATGACGGAGTTGATCATGCCAAATGAGACTAACCCACTAGGTAATCTCATGGGTGGGTATCTTATGAAATGGATGGATATAGCAGGCGGTATATGCGCAGCAAAGCATGCTGGAGCTCATGTAGTTACAGCATCTGTTGATCATGTTTCATTCCAGAGTCCAATTCATTTGGGTGATGTCATCACTCTCAACGCGAGAGTGACTAAAGCATTTACGACATCTATTGAAATATATGTAGAAGTTACTGCTTCCGATATCACTGGAAAAAATGCTCGCAAGTCTAATCATGCCTACCTCACATTCGTAGCGCTAGACGCAGACCGTCAAAAACCAATTATTGTTCCAACTCTAAGACCAGTAAGTACCGAAGAACAAAAATTATTTGATGGTGCTAGTCGCAGAAGAGAACTTAGACTAATACTGAGCGGAAGAATAAAACCATCAGACGCAAAGGATCTAAAGTCTTTCTTTAAACAAATGGACTAAAACTTTCTAAATCGTCTTAATTAGCTAATAGTATAGATTGAAATTTGGATCAACAACGTTAATAATAACTATCAAATGGACTTATAGTAATCACATGGACTCAGAAATACATGGAGATTTTAGACTCCTAAAGCATTAAGAATACAAAGACTAACAAATAGATTATAACCTTGAATTTACTGATAATTTCTAGTCGTTTTCCCTATCCGCTTGAAAAAGGTGATAAACTAAGACTGTATTACCAGATCAGAGAATTGGCTAAGTGGCATAAAATTACTCTAGTATCTGTCTCAGATGAGAAAGTTTCAGAAAGAGATAAAGAGCAACTGAAACCTTTCGTTTATTCACAGTATCATTTTGATATTACAAAAGGGGTCAGAATATATAATCGACTATCGGCAATAGTAACAGGACTACCGATACAGGTTTCGCAACTATATGATCCATCGATCATGAGAGTTATAGAGAAGATAGCTAAAAGACACCATATTGGTCATATATACTGCCAACTACCTAGAGCAGCAGAGTATGCTAGACGTTTGGATATACCCAAAACTATAGACTATATGGATGCTTTCGGTGAAAGTATGGAGAAGAGAGCATCTATTTATTCAGGATTTAAAAAGAAACTATTCAGCACCGAAGCGAAGCGAATGCGTAAGTACGAATCTAGAATATTTATCGATTTCGATCACCATACCTTGATATCAGAACAGGATAAGTCTTACATGGCAATATCCACTCCAGAGCTGATCCATGTAGTACCCAATGGCATAGATACTGATTTCTTCTCTTTTGGATTAGCTGATGAGGCCAATTCTGACTTCGCATTTATTGGTAATATGGGCTATCCTCCTAATGAAGCAGCTGCAGTCTATATCACGGATCTTATATTGCCATTAGTTCAAGGCAGATCTTTGACGATCTCTGGTGCAAGGCCTACTAAAATTGTACAACAATTAGCTAGCGATAGTGTTAATGTCGTGGGATGGGTTAAAGATATACGAGATGCTTACAGAAGTTCACAAATATTCATCGCGCCCATATTTTCAGGCACTGGGCAGCAGAATAAGATTCTGGAATCTATGGCTATTGGGTTACCCTGTGTGACTACTACTCAGGTAAATAATGCAATTGGCGCGAGGGAAGGAGAAGAAGTGATGATAGCTGACAGTCCTGAGGAATTCGCAGTAGCCATTAAAAAGCTACTAAATGATGATATATTATACAAGAATATTCAAAGGAATGCACGTAATTTTGTGGTCGATAAATATAGTTGGAAAGAACATGTAGCTAGATTGAGCAGCATCATCGAAGGCAATGCATAAAAAAACAGATAAAAGTTAAACTCGGATAAATATGACAGAGGCAAAAATCAGTCAAAATACAGTTGTATTAGACAAGATCGAAGATGCAATCGAAGATATTAAGAACGGTAAGATTATAATTGTCGTAGATGATGAGGATCGCGAGAATGAAGGCGATTTTATTTGTGCGGCTGAGTTGGTCACTTCTGAGCAGATAAACTTTATGGCTAGATATGGTCGTGGGCTTATTTGTACTCCGATCGAATCAAGTAGAGCTAAGGAATTAGATCTTGAGCTAATGGTAAAGAAGAACTCTGCTCTACATGAGACCGCTTTTACCGTAAGTATAGATCTCTTGGGGCAGGGATGTACAACAGGTATATCAGCATATGATAGATCAACAGGTATAAGGGCTATTGTTAGTCCTGATACTATAGCTAATGATTTTGCTAGACCAGGACATATCTTTCCACTCATAGCTAAATCTGGAGGTGTGCTTCGTCGTACAGGACATACTGAAGCGACTATCGATTTAGCTCGTCTTGCTGGATTATACCCAGCAGGTGTACTTACTGAGATACTAAATGAAGATGGTTCTATGGCAAGATTGCCACAGCTAATGGATATCGCTAAAGAACATGATCTCAAGCTGATTTCTATCAAGGACTTGGTGGCTTATAGAATGAAGACTGAGAGACTCGTAGAAAAAGAAATGACAACTACGCTTCAAACTAAATATGGTGAGTTTAATGTAGCGGCGTATCGTCAGATTAACACTGATGATGTACATGTAGCTATTTCTATGGGTAATATCAACAGTGAAGATCCAATATTGACTAAAGTGCACTCTAATACAGAGACCGGTGATATTTTAGGTATTCTATTCGACGGATACGCTGATAAGTTGCATTCTGCATTATACAAAATCAGCGAAGAAGGTAAAGGAGTACTATTGTACATCCGTCACGGAGAGAAAGGAAATGAGATTATAGAGAAGCTTAAAGAGTTAGACACAAATCCTGACAATAATCCATCTGCGAGTACTGAACAGAGAGACTTTGGAGTAGGTGCTCAGATTCTTAGAGATCTAGGAGTGCAGAAGATCAAATTGATGACTAGTAATCCGCGAAAAAGGGTTGGACTCATTGGTTATGGCCTTGAGATTGTTGAGAATATAGAAATGCCGTAAGTTAAGGTTAATTGGTTGTTTAGTTAATCAATTAATTAATAGGATAAGTGAAGTGGATTATGATCTGTTAAGTGTTCACTTTTTGATTGTGAGTAGATTATTCCAAATAAAGAAAAGATCAATTACATAATTTAAAGTCTTATTAGTACTACAAGTATGGACATAAAATAGCCGGAGAATGCGAAAACTTGAGTTTTAATTAACTAGTAACCAAAACTCAGATCCTTTTATTAGAAATACACGTGTCAAACATGATATTCAAAATATGTATTTTGGTAGTAAGTTTTGGGGATATGTGATTAATGCCGTTTAAGTGTAATACTAAAGAACTAATTAGTAACTACGGCTAAGTTCTAGCTAAGAGTTAGCGTACATAAAATAGACTAATACTAGAAGTACAACTGTAACTACAATTGCTACTTTGAAAAACTTCTTTTCAGCTGCTTTTCCTCTTCTTTTACGTTCTTGCTTTTTTCTTGAATTTGACATTGCTGTTCGTTTTTATTTATTCTCAGACTAATATAAGGAAGTAGAAGATAACATTGGTATCATTTCCTCATAAATTATTAAGAATGATATCGCTTATTTTCAAAATACTCTGCTACCTTATTATCAACCATGATATCCGTGGGTTTGATAGCGCGCTTGAGATAGATACCCTGTAAGGTTCTGCAACGACTGAGAGCTACATATGTCTGTCCATACTCAAATGCACCATTACCCATATCTATAATTACTGTATCAAAAGTCTTTCCTTGGCTCTTATGTATAGTGATAGCCCAAGCAAGTTTTACAGGATATTGCATGAAAGTACCTATAATCTTAGTTTTGATTTCATTATTTCCCTCCTCAGGATGCGTATATCTGATGATCTCCCATTCCATTTGTTCTAGTTCAAATCGTTTGATTTCCTCAAGATCGTTTTTGACAGATACTATTATGGTCTCCCCATTGATAGATTCCACCTTTCCGATGGTACCATTGACAAATTTCTTCTTCGGATCATTTTTGACGAACATAATCTGTGCGCCTATCTTGAGGGTAAGATGAAGATCTGTAGGTACTTGCTTAGTAGAGAAATCGCCACTTATTCTAGCAGAAAATACGTGATTGGCACTGTCCAATTTAGCCAGTTCTGAGGTGTTGATCTCATTGGCTGTAGCATTTCGACTACATAGTGTGATAAAGTAATCTAGATCTTCCGGTATCGGTTGATGTCTGTCGTTGAGCGTCTCCATATCGTCATAGTCAATAGCTCTCATTCTAATATTATCCAACAAGTTGATAAAACCGCGATCTGACTGCCTATAGACTTCTTGAAGCTCAATCATACCGAGGTGGTAATCAGGGCCATTTATTATCTTAGAAGAAAAGAAATACTGACTCTCATACCTACTCTTAAATATATGTTTTTCGAATTCACTGGCAACTACTGGAGGTAACTGGAATAAATCACCAAATAACAGCAGTTGCACGCCACCAAATGGCTCATTTATACCTCGGTTTCTTCTGAGAAATAAATCAATATTGTCCATCATATCAGCACGAACCATAGATATTTCGTCTATGATAAGTACGTCAAGTCTTTGATACATTCTCCAATTTTTTCTCTTCCCTATATCAGCAGGATTAAGCATCTTAGGTGGAAATCCGAAGAAAGAGTGAATGGTTTGTCCTTTTACGTTGAGCGCAGCAATTCCTGTTGGAGCTACCACAGCAGTACGCTTCTTGGTAGTATTTCTAAATATTTGCAGTAGAGTAGACTTACCTGTACCAGCTCTACCAGTGATAAACATAGACTCAGATGAATTTTCGAGCTGATCTAGGATAGCTAGAAATTCAGAACTTAGACTTAATGGTTGATTTAACTTCAATTATTTGTATTAAAGATTCAAATCCCAAGATAGTTCTACTCAGTTAATTCTTAAGAAAATTATTGAATATTTCCTACGTGCAATGATTTACTTAGATTATAATCTTACCCAATGTGAGCTATTACATTGAATTTACTTGCTAGTTTTTTTAACGCTGTCTTATATAAAGCTTAATTAAATGGGGTGAAATATTTGTGCTTTTACTCGATTTACCACTCAAATAGTAAGCATTTTGAAATAATAATTTCCAAAGTTTTAAAATTTAGAATTGTAGCACTTTCGTTCATACAACTTGATACATTTGCACAAACATTGAATTGCTATTATTTTTTGGCAAGAAATGTGATTTATATCCTCTAATAACCACAACGCAGGTGATCGAAAAAAGAGAAGAAATTAAGAATTATAATATTTGGCAGCCGTTTTTGTTAAGTGTCATGATGATCATGGGAATGGTATTAGGCTATAAGATGAATGATGCCGATAATCCACCTCTGATACAAGGTATCGATATGGACGAAAGTTCTGCTAGATATGGATTAGGACGTGTAGAGGAGATCATTAGATTTGTTGATACTCGCTATGTGGATGAGGTAGATGACAGTGATTTAGTAGAGTCAGCTATAACTGCAGTACTAGATCAACTGGACCCTCATTCAGTATACATAGCCCCCGAATACATGAAGTCTATAAACGCAAGTATGGAGGGCCAATTTAAGGGTGTTGGTATAGAAAGTTACTATTTAGACGATACCGTCAATATTATTTCTGTATTAAAAGATAGCCCTGCGGATAAAGCGGGATTAGAGCGTTTTGATCAAATAATAGCTATTAATGATATTGTAGTCGCGGGTAAAGGCTTACCATTTTCGGACATCAGTGATATGCTGAGCAGCGAGGAGGAAGACAAAGAGGTGCAAATACATAAATATAGAAGTAAGACTGAGGAAAGGGTGCAACTTTCAATAACCGAAATTCCTCTCAGATCTGTAGAGATATTTTATATGCTTACTGATAAGGTAGGTTTGATCAAGATTGATCGATTTAGCTCTAAGACATACAAAGAGTTTATGGAAGCTCTAGAAGATCTTGTCGAAAACCAGAATTTAAGCCATCTAGTTATAGACCTAAGAAATAATCCTGGAGGATACTTACCAGAGACGACTAACATACTTTCTCAATTGATGAAAGAAAAAGACCGTCTTCTAGTATATACAGAAGGGAAGGCAAATGACAGAATAGACTATACCACTACGGGTAAGAGTTTTTTTAACGTAGAGCGAATAGCGGTACTAATAGATGAAAACTCTGCTTCAGGATCTGAGATATTGGCAGGTGCTCTCCAAGACTGGGATAGAGGTTTAGTAGTGGGAAGGCGCACATTTGGTAAAGGTCTGGTCCAAGAGCAGTATCCTCTTTCAAATGGGGGCGCTATACGACTAACTGTAGCACGATACTACACTCCGACCGGCAGATCAATCCAACAATCTTATGACAATTTAAATGACTATCATGATGTAAGCAAAAGATATAGCTCGGATACAATCCAAATCGTTGATAGCCTAAAGTACTATACTAAGATACTGGGAAGAGAGGTATATGGATCGGGTGGAATATATCCTGATGTATATGTACCTATTAGTGCGGCAGACGAAGATCCTGGACTTATAAGTATACTGAGTCAGATACCTGAGTGGACTTATATGCAACTAAGAGATGATAAATTAAACTTTGAAGGCACAATAGAGCAAATAGCTGCATGGGAACTGCCTACAGAAGTACTTCAATCCTTTAATGAATATGTAAGTGGTCAGAAAAATCAATTTGCATCAGGATATCTAAACAATTATGTGTCTGTTATTAGAAAGGAAATAAAGGCTCAAATGGCAAGAATATTATTTGGTGAGATAGCAGAGAATAAAGTCCAGATTGTTGGTGATAAAGCTTTGGATGAGGCACTGAATTACGTTCAAAGCGATAATTCTCTAGAAGAGTATTTGGAAAGTTACAATTAAGGTTAATGTTAGGGCCGGAGAATTTCGATT
The DNA here is from genome assembly GCA_002335865.1 of Saprospiraceae bacterium UBA1994. Classification (GTDB taxonomy): domain Bacteria; phylum Bacteroidota; class Bacteroidia; order Chitinophagales; family Saprospiraceae; genus UBA1994. The sequence goes on along the minus strand of DDCY01000009.1, from coordinate 14,107 downwards.
TGCCCTTCATTATCATATTTTATTATTACAGAAGGATCATTTAGATTATTTTGATCTCTCATATATTGCGCTGTATAATCCACTTCTGAAATAAGTTTTTGATCTATTTCAGTAAAATTTCTAGGAGATGGATGGTCACTATAGTTCGCAGATGTCGATACTAGAGGTGCATTAAGAGTCATGATTATCTGTTGACAACACTCTTCTTTTACTATCCTAATTCCTATACTTCCATCTGTGGCTAATGCATATTTCGGAATAGATCGTGGATTACTATGAATTATGGTTAAAGGTTTTTTATGATAGGAAAGAAGTGTTTCAATGCGAGGATGTAATTCTATGACATATCTTTTTAGCATATCGAGATCAGATACCAAAAGGATAAACGGTTTTCCTATTGCTCTTTTTTTGATGCTATAAATCTTTCTTGTCGCTTCCTCTGACATGACATTACAACTAAGTCCCCATATGGTATCAGTCGGACATATGATTACTTTATCGTTTTTCAAAAGCTTACATATATCGTTGATCTCATCTTGATACACCATAAAATATATTATTTTGAAGAAGCGTTTAATAATTAAGATCGCTCTTAATATTAAATGAAATTGGGTTTTTACTAATTGAGAATACGTAAAAGGATAATCAAAACGTTAAGAATTCTATAATAATTATATCAATTAAGGAAAAGGTCCTTGAAAATTTGATTTTTCTTTTTAAAACCATGATCTCTGTGTAAATTGAAATAATAAAATTAATTCAAATACATTTAAAATATAAAGAACATTACTATTGAAACATTTAATAATTAGAATATCATTTTTATTGGTCTTTTTACTTTCTGCATGGGTCGGGTATAGTGCCCATATTGTAGGGGGGGATATGGTCTATAAGTGCCAGGGTTTCGATGGTGTAGAAGGCTCTTTTGAGATTACCATGACACTATATCGTGACACCCAAGGTGGAGGGGCACAGTTTGATCCTCAAGGAAGATTTGGATTGTTTGAACTCGACTCTGATGGCATTACATGGAATTACCTGAGAACAATAGATAACATAAATGTCCAAGACGTTTCAAATGTAACTAATGTGGGAAGTAATCCTTGTCTGATTATACCACCAAATATCGGTGTGCAAAAAGGGTTATATAAATTTGTGGTAAACTTACCATTAACTAATACCGAATACATGATTGCATATCAAAGGTGTTGTCGCAATCAATCTATCACTAACATAGTGAGTCCTGGAGATACTGGATCTGTAACATCTATTAATATATCAGGAGCGGCCATTTCGACTTGTAATGATAGCCCAGTTTTTAATGAATTTCCACCTATAGTAATTTGTGCTAATCAAGATGTAAATTTCCAACACTCAGCTACAGACCCAGATGGTGACGTGTTAGTATATTCTTTTTGCAGTCCGCTGGCTTCTGGAGGTACAGATGGGTCAGGGACTAATGGTGGAGATTTAAACTCTTGTACTGGTGTTACACCTAGTCCTGCGATATGTATGCCACCGTATGATCCAGTTCAATTTCTGCAACCGACATATCAAGTATTCAACCCTATGGGAGGATCACCTCAGGTATCGATTAATGCAAACACAGGTCTTATATCTGGAATACCTCTTATATCTGGCCAATTTGTTGTTGGTATATGTGTAGAAGAGTTTCGAGGAGGTTTGTCTATAGGCAAGGTCAGAAGAGATTTTCAATTCAATGTAACTAACTGTGACGATGGTGTATTTGCCAATATTGAAGCAGATGATATCATAGACGGAAAGAACTATGTTGTCAATTCATGTGGGGATAATGTTGTTAATTTGGTCAATACTAGTGGATTACCTCAGTTTATTGAAGAATACTATTGGGAGTTTGATATAGATGGAGATTTACAGACGTTTAATACCAGAGATATTACGTTGACATTACCCGATTATGGTACATATACTGGGGTGATGCAGATCAATAACAATGTACCTGCTTCTGGATGTAGGGATACAGCAGAAGTTACAGTAAACTTATATCCGCCAATATTAGCGGAGTACACTTTTGACTATGATACATGTGTGGCAGGGCCTGTAGAATTCACTAATCTGAGTTCGAGTGGAGCTGGAGCCATAATTGAGAATAATTGGAGTTTTGGTGACTTCAATACCTCCATGGCCGCAGCCCCGAGTCATACCTACTTGACTCCTGGTCTTTTTGGTACACAGCTAGAAGTAGTAGATGGTAACAATTGTAGAGATACCACAAGTTATGCTTTGTCCTATTTTCCTATACCAGGTCTTTTGATTGTTGAACCTAATTCTTTTGTTGGCTGCCTTCCTGCTAATATATTTTTCAATAATCTATCTACTCCTATCGATTCTAGCTATGATCTATCTTGGGATTTTGGTGATGGAGGATTTAGCGGCGAGATTAGCCCATTTCACAATTATGAGGATTTTGGAACATATAGTGTTTCACTTCAAGTCACTTCTCCTATAGGCTGTACTACATCAACATCTTTTAATGAATGGATCACTGTAGAACCTAGTCCTACCGCAGCATTTGATTGCACTCCGGAAGAACTTTCAAATTTTAATAGTACCCTGGAGATTACTGACCAATCAGAAGATGCCATCGATTGGTTTTATACTTTTGGTGACGGTGGCATATCTTACGATCAAGATCCTTTCTATACGTATCAGGATACGGGCGTATATAATATTATACAGGTTGTGCGGCACGAATCAGGCTGTACAGATACACTAATCAAAGTTGTTGACGTATCTCCATTAGTTACCCTGCATATGCCTAATGCTTTCACACCTAATAATGATGGACTCAATGATGATTTTCGTGGTAAGGGCTATCTTCCAGGGATAAGAAATTATACGCTGAGTATCTGGAGTAGATGGGGAGAGAGGATATTTGAAAATAATGATCCTGACCAAGGGTGGAATGGTGAATATAATAATGCAGGGAAGCAAGCTATGGGAGGCGTTTATGTTTATACTGTGCAGTATACAGGCCCTAGAGGAAATGCATTTGAGCTGAAAGGTAACGTAACATTGATTAGGTGATTTTTACCCATTATAATACTCTATATCAGGTACAGTACGTATTCAGTAATTTGATATGTATACTTTTTTTCTCTAAAAATAATAATTGAGATATAGTTGTAATTATCAATTAATAGATTACTTTTGCGATCTTAAATTTAGAATCTGATAAAAACAAGTACGATGGATTTAATAAAATTCGTAAACGAACAACTAAGTGTCGCAAATGAAATTCCTGATTTCAGACCTGGTGATAATGTAGCTGTTAGCTATAAAATTGTAGAAGGTGAAAAGTCCAGAATACAGATATATAGAGGTGATGTGATCCAGATTAGTGGTAAAGGAGCTACAAAGACTTTCACAGTAAGAAAAATGTCTAGCGGTGTAGGTGTAGAAAGGATTTTTCCTTTAGCTTCTCCAAATTTGGTAGAAGTTAAAATTCTTAAAAGAGGTAAGGTAAGAAGGGCAAAGCTATATTATCTAAGAGAATTAGTAGGTAAGAGAGCTAAGATCAAAGAGAAAAAATACGTTAAAAAAGACTAGTAAGGTCTTTATCGATGTTTTGTTAAAATATAAAGAGCTATCAGTAATGATGGCTCTTTTTTATTTAGTCAGATTAGTTTAAAACCGTAATCTTAGTCCAATGTTTTATGCTGTTAAAGAGATATTCTTTTTGACGACTGTTTATTATTCGGTAAGAATAGGATTTTGTTGAGACTCCAACATTAAATTGCTCAATTCGATTAATACTATTATCTTAGATATATCTATTATAAACTGATTATCTATTATCAATACTCTTGGATGACAAATTTTATAAAATCAGTATTCTATCTTAGTATTTGTATTACAATAGGTACATCATGTAAAGAAGAAATTTCAGGAACACTGGACTATAGTGATAGTTATGGTTCATGGATTCTGAGCGAAGCACTGAAAGAGGGAAAAAAGACAAGGACTCTAGATGGTACAACATTCGATATTGATACGATAAGTCTTACTACAAACCTATTTGGAGCGTACAAAGATTATAAATATGATCGCGCAGGAAGTCGACTACAATTGACGGTGAATGGCTCCAAGATATTTACGGTAGAAAAGTCAACCCCTGATACCTTAATACTAAGTATGACACGAAGAAGAAGAATCTTTCAATTACTTATGATAAAGGATATTAATTCCATCAAGTAACTCTAGTTTACATTCTTAATTTCATCTTGTACTTCATATTAGGGATTTTTACCCTGTCACAGTATTAATGTATTCATTATGAAACATTTATTCACACTAATATTAGTTACCATATCCATACAGGCTTGGTCTATTAAAGCAAGTGTAGATTTTATCAGATATAGCAATGTAGATCAGCAGTATCTTGAGGTCAACTATAGAATCTTTGCCAACAGTCTATATGTGGCAGATGTTATATCTGCCAATGAAGTGTTATCAACTATAGTTATTTACAAGGAAGATGAGGTTGTAAATTTTCAGAAAAACATGTTGGTATCAGGTTTGGAAGAATTCACAAAAGATCTATTGGATGTTCGAAGATTTATATTAAGTCCGGGTGATTACAAAGTAGTGGTAGAGCTAGAAGATCAGAAGGGTCCTAAACATATTTTTAAAATAGAAAAACAAGTAACTATATCGCATAAAAATCTAATGTTAATGTCAGATATAATGCTAGTATCGGCAATAGAGCAATCTGATCAAGAGTCTCCAATAGCACGAAATGGGGTATACATGGAGATATTGCCATATTCGTACTTCGGAAAAGATATAGATGTATTGACTTCGTATGTGGAGGTGTATGGTCTGCAAGATTCTGAGAAGTATTACTGTAGTTATGAGATAATTGAAGGTTTTGAGGTAGATGCAGGAGAAGTTGAGGTAATTAAGTTTAAAAGGTTGGATTCCAGAGAGATAAAAGCCTATTTATTGAAGTTGGAAATTACGGATATTGTTTCTGGTAATTATCACTTTGCAGTAAAGTTGTACAATGATAAGAAGGAAATAATTGATAGTAAAATTGTCAATTTTGTTAGAGTAAACCCAAAGGCGGATATAAATCAACTAAGCAAGAGGTCAGATAAAATAGGTAACTCATTTGTAAAGGATATTGATGTAGATAGCTTGGACTACTTTCTCAAGGCGCTTGCACCAATTGTTCACGAACCGCGTAGATCATTATTGGACGTTCTTTTGGAAAATGACAATACCATAGCAAAAAGAAGATTTATCCATGATTATTGGAAAGAAACTTCAGGGGTTGGTGCTGAGGGTGCAATGGCAGCTTATATGAAAATTGCAAGAGCAGTAGATCATAATTTCTTTAATGGAACATCTTATGGCTTTGATACGGATATGGGATATGTATTCTTACGATATGGTAAACCTGACGACGCTATGGTCGTAGATAATGAGTTATCTGCATTTCCGTATCAAATCTGGAGATATAATAAAGTTTTATCCACTGGTGAGAATAATGTTAAATTTCTTTTCTACGCGCCTTCATTGAGCCATCGAGATTATAGGTTACTCCATTCTACATGTAGACTAGAAAATCAAAATCGATCTTGGGAAGCGGAGTTGTATAAAAAGAATCCTGAAGAAATAGTCGGTAATCCAAGTGAGGTTAGGACCACCAATGATGGTTTCACACGTAGGGCTCGAGACCTTTGGAATGACTTTTAGATAGAAAATTATAGGGTCGGAGTCAGTATTTTATTGACTGGGTAATGATATTTTCGATTTTTAGTATCTAGAAGATGTACCTTAAAAATTGCTGATATAATAGTCTCCGATTTACTTGATATTTACCATAATACTGAGTGATACTCAAGACGGAAAATATGTTTTGGATCGTTATGAACTAGATTTATACTAATTATAAAAAGTAACTGCGCATAGTAATAGAGGTTAAGATGATTGAAGTAAAAAAGGTATACAATGAAGATTTTTGGAGTTGGTTTGTAGATCATGCTGATCGTTTTTTTGAAACTATACAATCACAAGAAAATATTTCTCGTGATTTCATAGACGTAGTATCCATTAAATTAAATAGACTTAGAAATGGGTTTTTTATATTGACGGGAATGTATGATAATGATACAGCCGAGTTGATCATTACAGCAGACGGAAATGTGGTTGTCATACCATTCATAGAGGAGTTAGTAGCTGCGGCACCCAATATTCCTAATTGGAAGTTTACGGCGCTGAAGCCAGCTACAGATCGAGAAGATTTCGAAGTTGCGTTTAGTCAAGCATCTTTATCTGCGGATAATTTATTTTTCATTTATAATGCGCATTCAGAGTATCCAGATCTTATTGATATAGATGTGGTTCATGCTGATATTACAGACTATACAAAACGATTATTTACTCAAGGTATTTTTATATTCTTAGAGAACTATATTGGAGAAATGGAATGCATTGATCTCATCGATAGTATAGATATAAAAGCTATGAATAAAACTAAAGGCGACTTGATTCCCATGTCAAAACTGTCGAGCTTTCTCAAATGGCGGCACAAAGAGCTAATAGAAAAATACGATCAAGTCATACATATTACTGATGCGGATACATATACTGGTTACGAATCAAAAACTAAGGAAGGTGAGACTGTAATCGCTTCTATTAATACAAAATTGTTAAACTGGGATCACATTGCTGCATACCCTTGGGTTACAGTCTTGACTTTAAGCTATGACAACGGAAGTAATGGAATGCCAAGCGATGATGACTATCAACTATTAGACACTTTTGAAGAACGGGTCAACAGATTAATGGCTAAGAGTCAATATTGTTTGAATATAGGGCGAGAAACGGGCGAGGATAAACGAAAGATACTATATGCTACCAAGGACTTTCGACAAACTGTAAAGGTTATGGATGAAGTAATGAATTTAGATAGCTTATATAGGATTACGTATGATGTTTTTAAAGATAAGTATTGGAGGAGTCTAGATAGATTTAGAGTTAAAGAGTAGAGAAGACTACAATAAAAAATACCCCAACCAAAAGGCTAGGGTACAGCAGATTTTATTAAAGTTGGAATGTCATCCAGCTATATATTTATTAGTCCAAGAAATTGTCTGCGTTGGTGTAAGGAAGATCAAATGCTTCACTTACTGCTTTGTAGCAAATTTTACCTTTGACCACGTTAAGACCTAATTTGAGTTCTTTATTGTCTTTGCACGCTTGCTTCCATCCTTTATTTGCTAGTTGTATAGTGTATGGGAGTGTAGCATTATTGAGGGCAATCGTACTTGTGTAAGGTACTGCTCCTGGCATGTTAGCTACACAGTAGTGAACAATGTCATCTACGATGAAGGTTGGGTCTGCGTGAGTAGTTGGTTTACATGTTTCTACACATCCACCTTGATCGACAGCAACATCAACTATTACAGTTCCAGGTTTCATGTCTTTAAGCATATCCCTAGTAATCAAGTTAGGCGCTTTTGCTCCTGGTATAAGCACAGCACCGATAATAAGATCGTGGTCTTCGATACACTTTCTGATGGTAAGCTCAGACGAGAATAATGTTGTCACGTTAGCCGGCATAATATCTTCCAATTCTCTCAGTCTATTAAGATTAATATCTAGAATAGTAACATCTGCACCAAGACCTGCGGCCATTTTAGTGGCTTGTGTGCCTACGATTCCTCCTCCAAGAACAAGTACTTTGGCAGGTTTTACTCCAGGTACACCACCTAATAATATACCTCTACCTTTTTGTGGCTTTTCTAAATACTTGGCACCTTGTTGAGTAGCCATACGTCCTGCAACCTCCGACATTGGAATTAATAACGGAAGAGATCTATCATGATTCTCAACAGTCTCATAAGCAAGACAAACAGCTTTTCTACGGATCATAGCATCAGTAAGTGGTCTATGAGATGCAAAATGAAAATATGTAAATAGTAATTGATCTTCTTTGATCAAGTCATATTCACTTTCAATCGGCTCTTTAACTTTTACAATCATTTCGCCTTTAGCATAGACATCTTCTATAGTTGGAAGTATATGTCCACCAACTTTGAGATAGTCACTATTAGGTATACCTGATCCTAGACCTGCACCGTCTTGCATATATACCTCATGACCTCTCTTGGTTAATTCCAAAACGCCTTCTGGCGTAAGACCTACTCTGTTTTCATTGTTTTTTATTTCCTTAGGAACTCCTATGATCATTGGATTAAATATTGATAAGTTAGTGATTGTTATTTGCGGCTAAATTAGTGATTTAGTAGGGGATTTGAGGTAGGTATTTGAGTAATTAGTTGAATGTTAATTCGCTTTTATAATTATACTGAAGGTTAAGGGAAAAGGTGTAGGACTCCTAGGATGCTTGGCTATTGAAGTTTTTTTTCAATAGCTTCTTTTTTATATCGTAGTTCTTGCGGTAATATTCTTGAGATAATACATTTATAGAAGTGAAAATATATAATTAAGGCTTTAAATTTTATATACATCTTACAAAAATTGGAGTTGTGGTTACAGAATTACTTACGTTGCCAGCATCATCGGTTAAGGTATATTGCCAAATGAATTCATTGTCAGGGTAAAGTGGTGTGACTGAGCAAGGAGGAATACTATCCATCTCAGGAAAAATGCAGCAAGTGCCTAACATCTTTATAGTCATCTCGCCACTAATGCCATTAGATATACCTGATACAGGTATCTCTGGTACCAAAAATTGATCAGAAATATTACCAGTACGCATATCTACAACTCTCAGATTGAGCTTGTCTGGATTATTTTCAGATATACTAATATCTCCATCTCCATCTATGAACCCCAACGTAACGAATAAAGTATCGGAGTTAATACCCTGATTTAGAGTGTCTTTTGACATGCTAATGAATGTAAGCTCCGGCACATCAGAAAAATCAGCACTTTGATTACATGCGCTTAAGCCCACAGTAATTATGAAAGCGTACGTTAGATTTTGAAACATTAGACTACTTTTGTATTTCGTTAAATGGAATTCACTTTACTAATATAACGCATTCTTATCACTTCAAAAATCCATATAGATAGCCGTAGAGAAGAATTACTCGACAGAGTGGCTCAAGTGTCTGATGAAAACTATGAGCAACTCGTCATAGATATCTATCAATATCAGAAAAAATATAATCCTGTATACGCTGAATACCTTATTAATCTCGGAAATAGAGCAGTACATCAAGCTTGCGATATACCCTATTTGCCTATATCGGGCTTTAAGCATCATAAAGTCATAACTGGAGAAGATTTAACGGAGATTACATATTCAAGTAGTGGAACTACCGAGACAGGCAGAAGCCTGCATCATATCAGAGATCGCCAAACTTATCTAAACCAAACAGTTAAAATCTATGAATCCCATTACGGACCTATTGTGGATTACGTTTATCTAGTTTTACTACCTAACTATTTAGAACGTGAAGGATCATCGCTGATCGATATGATGCAACATTTTATCAAGATATCTGCGCATGCAGAGAGTGACTTCTATCTTTATGATCATGATAAGTTATACGATTCTCTTAAGCGTTGCCAGGCCAATAGAAAGCCTACTGTACTTTTCGGTGTCAGTTTTGCCTTGATGGATTTCGCTGAGAAGTATGCATTAGACTTTCCTGATTTGATCATTATGGAAACTGGTGGAATGAAAGGCCAAAGAAAAGAGCTCCCTAAGGCTGAGATGCACAGACGGTTGCAAGAGTCTTTTGGTGTATCATCTATTTACTCCGAGTATGGTATGACAGAACTCAGTTCTCAACTCTATTCGATTGGATTTGGAGCTTTCGATCAAAATATATTTCTTAGCGCGAAGATCATGGATATTACAGATCCTTTATCACCTTCAGCTATAGGAAAGCAAGGAGTGGTCTGTCTTACTGACTTAGCTAATATTGATAGTTGCTCATTCATCATGACTGAGGATACTGGATATATCAATAGTAAAAATCAATTAGTATTAACTGGGAGACTGGATATGTCCGAAGCTCGAGGATGTAATTTGTTATTGACTGAAGTTGGGTAGAATGAAATATAGGCATTAAAATAAATGTCTATTTATCTCATTAGAGGTAAACGGTCATCTTCTATAACTGTATTATTTATAAGTATGATCTCGCTTAAATCTTTATCACTTTAAAATGAACTTCAAAATTCTCATTGTAACATTTTACTATGTAACTACCAGAATTATATTCCGCTAACGACAATGAAGTTTTAAGATTTTGACTATTTCTAGAGATTGTATTACTTTGAGTTAACCTTCCTAGAGAATCATATATTTCAATATTAATATCTCGGAGTACCTCGAAAGATTCATCTATCTCGATAATGAAATTCTCTCTTGTAGGATTAGGATATACTTTGATGTTGCCTAAATAAATATCATTTATACTTTCTAGTATATCGTAGTCCACAGTTATCGTTTCTTCTTGGAAGCATGTTTTGGAAGCATCCCTTACTACTATCATATAATCGGAAGGAGCTAGATTTGTGAAAGTGTTGTTAGATACAAATGTTGCACCACCGTCGATGCTAAATTCGTAAGGCGCAAATCCACCAATAGGATTGATTGTGATAGTGCCATCTGTAGCCTCTTCATTTGAAGCTAAGGTAGTTTCGATATCTGTAGTAAACGTACAACCTTCTCCATTAGGACAGAATAACTCTATTGCTTGACTACCGAATTCGCCATTGTTAGTAAAAAGTATCTCACCATTTGAATTAGTCAATAAAAAATCTCCAATACCATATCCACAGCATATTCCATCACCATAAGAATCAAAGATTGTTAAGGATAAACAAGAAGTATAATCCACACAAACTTCTTGTGCATATGCCGAATCTTGTGGGGATAATTCGCCAGTCTCAATAAGTTCATTATTCAACTCATCGTATATAGCCCAAGATGTTTCTTGAGGGTAATTATCAGCATTTATTATTATGGTTATATAATCATGAGTAGAATCTAAATCAGTGCTAATCATTGCTGTATTGTTATTTAAAACAGCATCTTGTTCTTCGTTTACTCTTAATAAATTTAATGTAATTTGATTGTCGAATTGTTGAATATTTTCTGTGATTGGAATTAATATGTCTACATCAACTAAGTACGGAATACCAAAGTCATAATTAATTGTATCGACGACTAATCCATTGACAATTATCTCTATTTCAGTGTCATAGAAAGTAGATTCTCCATAGTTAGTAACATTAGCGGTAATATCTATTTGGCTTTCACATTTGGATATACCTTTTACAATAGTAATTCCGCCTTCGAGAAGATGTAATTTACTGAGTACTATATCTAATGTATCATTAGCACCATAACCATCTTCAACATGTGCCACTATAGCTCTAATGTCATAGTCACCTACATTAGAAAAGTCTTGAGGAATATTAAATTGAAATTCAGCAGAAGTTTGAGGATTAACTTCATCCGAAATTTCTAAAGTTTCAACAAATTGATTATCAACAAAGAGAGAAATTTCAAAGTCTTTCATAACTCGGATTCCTTTATTGTCAATTTGGATCTTGACTATTTCTGCATCTCCCAAACTAGCGGAAGTAGCCGGTGCTGTGAGTTGTTCTACGCCTAGATCAAATGTAGATTTGATATCTGCCCAAAATGAGACCCACGGTCTAGCTTGCTTAATAATTAAATGGTCTTCAGCAGTCACCTTGTATTCGATGTCCATTCCAAATCCTTCTACACCAACCACATTATATAATAGAGCAAATTCATCATGTATAATTTGGAGATAATCTCTCATTTGGTTAAGGTATTCCTCACCCATAACTAACTGACCAATTGGCACCAAATTAGAATTCCTTAACACCAAGTAGCCTTCATCTGGGTCTTGATACAATAGAATTTCTTCAGGAATTGAATTGGCATCAGGATTTGTAATTAAGAATTCACCAACTTGAGTATTGAGGTAAAATGTATTTTCTGTATTGAATACTGGATCTATACTTACTCCTACACCATTGGATTTTTCATCCTCAAAATTTGGGTGGCATAAAATTCCCATTGCGGCTATGTATTGATCTACTCGATAAAAATCTCTTTCATCATATGCTCGGAAATTCCACATGCTGGCATAAACTTGCTTCACCGATTTTGATATGTGACCTTCATCAGGATGCTGTGTTTTGGAAGTATATAATCCTGCGCCACTAAATCCAGGTAAATCTTCATTATTAGTACTAGATCTACATCGCACCGATGTACCTTCTGGAAACATATCATGCATAGCTTGAAGTTCATCTAGCATCCATTGTGGCATAGGGGCATCCTTTATTTCTTTTCGGAAATCTTTAAGCATGTCTATACGTATCTCTAGATCACTAATGAAATCTGGATTATTTATCATGGTCTGTACATCATCGTAAAATCCATTATACTTCATAAACTCATCATAGAAATAGAATGGTATACCAAATCCATTAGGGATTGTGCCTTCTGGTAATCCAAATCTTCTCATAGTAGCTACATTTGAACATTTAGCCCCAAAAGCAACGGACATTTCAAACTCTATGTCATCCAATGGTAATATACTTGTCTCGCTAAGATCCCTTTCAGGGATTTGTGGTTGAGTAGGTCTTATATTTTCATACCATTCATTGACTTCTTCTATACTAGCTTCTCGAATTTCGTATTCTTCTGCGGTTACTTTGTAGTAAATATACTTCCCTAAAAGGTTAGTAATCAGAGGTATAGATAATGGATCTTTAACATAAGCATTAGGTACATTGTCTTGTATAGCTCTCAAATTGACATGAGATAGAGGTGTCTGAACTACTGAAGTAATTATTCCTCCTACTCTGGGTAATGAATTAGGTAATGCATCGTAGAGTACAATATCCCTTGATCCTGGATTTTCATCCAATTCCATTTTTTTAAAGAAGCCAAAACCTTCTGCTTCGTTGAATGGTATATAATCTATATCTCCAAAAACCTCAGATTCTAAAACAACATTTATCCTTGATCCAATAAAGTCATCTGCATATTGTGTTTCGTGTTGTATCTCTCCTCCATCTCCAATAAAATGTTGGAAGTTATTTTGAAGGAATGGCATATTAGCAGCTAATAATTCAAACGTTCTTTGTGTCGCTTCGAAAGACATTGCGTCTCCAAATGAGAAATTAAATGAATAACTTCCAATTACTCCATTAGGAAGTATTTCATTAGGGTTGAAAACTATTTCGCCCGAGCCATCATCTCCATTAACTGTTGCTGGAATCGCATTGAAAAATTCTGCATGAATAAACCATGTGTTACTATTTATAAAATACACCTTTGGTTCATCGGTGTCTCTATCCAGTATTCCGAATTTCACAAATTGTTGGCCATTGAGAAAAGGCGCCCAGGGTACATCAGCTACTACCGCCATACTAGCGAAAGTTTCAGCATTGTCTATGGAGGTTGTACCATTTGTGAAATCAATAGCCTCAGCAAAGTTAAGTGGTGCTTGTCTGGGCATATCATTAAACTCTGTAATGTCATCTATACCATCTCCATCTGTATCATCTGGGTTGGCAATCGAATGTTCAGTAATCTTATAGTTTTGTTGAGGAAAAGCGGCAAGAGGCTCAGAGATTATCATATTTCCATCTACACCCATAGTTATGGAAGTTGGCGACTCATAAGTAAGATCAGGTTGGTGTAAAGTAGTTAAAACGTAATATTTATCAGCCTTTGCTTCTATTCCCAATTGGACTTGCCCAAAATTATTAACTGAAAAGTCTAGTATTGGGACATTTTGTGCCAATGAAACGCAAGAAATAGCTAGAAAAAGAACGAATGAGGAAATTGTACTTTTTATCATCGGTATTGTTTTGTCCGTTAGTGAAATGTCTAATAGAATCGCCTTAAATTGTTTATTTGCTAATAACTCCTAGTTTTTATATTTATATGCAAAGAAAGGTTTTTCGTTGTATTAAAATCTATTTTACCTAATTCATAAATGTGATAATCAACAATTGTACCTTATCAATAGATAGAGATGCTAGTATGATAGGCTTTATCTTATCACCATTGTGATTATTTTTC
>DDCY01000024.1:71105-106824 GCA_002335865.1 Saprospiraceae bacterium UBA1994 | reverse complement strand
TGTGCCTAGTAAATCTCCACTTGGGCATTGGAATGCTACATTAGTAACATCTGCTGACATGACACCAAGTCCACCACCACAAAAGAAACCGACTGGATTAGTACCTGGATTAGCATTGCTAATGTCAGATTGTGTTACGTTAAAATCGTATGTCTGTGCATTTAAGCCAAAACACAGAATTGTAAAAACTGTTAAAAAAACAGATTTCTTTAAGAATTGGGGAAAACAGATTCGATATCCATTAATTAGAATATTCATAAGATCGAGAATTTTTAATAAATCAATAAAGTTGATTATAACAATTTAAGCACTCTAGCTAATGCCAAAATGCAAATGTAGTTCTCGATATATTAGGTCCTTAGTCTAATTTGATAAAGATTGTATTGCCAATCCATACCTTAGTCAAAGATAGTCCTCTCACCTAATACAAAAAATAATTTGGGACTTTTAATGGTATATTTATTAACGGAATACATGATTTACCTAAATTTAGGTAGAAATCAGATCAGGTGGACTTAGATTATGCAGCTTTGAGCTTTTCTAACTTAGATTTATCGACTTTCTCTTTGGCATAAGCTAGATCAACTTCAAACTCTTTGATATCACTATGAGAAGGTAACTCAAACATAGCTTCTGTAAGTATAGCCTCGCAGATAGATCTCAGCCCTCTAGCACCCAATTTATAATCCAATGCTTTGTTAGCTATATAAAGCATAGAATCTTTTGTGAAAGAAAGACGGATGCCTTCCATCTCAAAAAGTCTAGAATATTGCTTAAGTAATGCATTCTTTGGTTCCGTAAGGATGTTAATAAGGGTTTCCTTATCCAAAGGTTCTAAATAAGTAAGCACGGGTATTCTACCAATTAACTCTGGAATAAGTCCAAATGACTTGATATCTTGGTGCGATACATACTGGAGTAAATTTTCACCATCAATTTGCTCACTCTTATCAGTACTAAATCCAATTACTTGGGTATTATACCTTTTTGCAATAAGCTTCTCAATGCCATCAAAGGCTCCACCACAGATAAACAGAATATCATTAGTATCTACTTTAATCATACTCTGCTCTGGATGCTTACGACCTCCTTGTGGTGGAACGTTCACAACCGTTCCTTCGAGCATCTTGAGCATTGCTTGTTGTACACCTTCTCCAGATACATCACGAGTAATACTTGGATTATCATTTTTACGTGCAATTTTATCTATTTCATCGATGTAAACAATTCCCTTTTGAGCTGCCTCTACATTGAAATCACATGCTTGTAAAAGTCTACTGAGCATACTTTCTACATCCTCTCCTACATATCCTGCCTCAGTAAATACTGTTGCATCAACAATAGTGAAAGGTACTTGTAAAAAATTAGCAATCGTCTTAGCCAATAAGGTCTTTCCTGTACCAGTCTCTCCAATAAACATGATGTTTGACTTTTGTATCTCTACATCATCTACTTTATTAAATTTCAATCTTTTATAATGATTGTATACCGCTACAGACAAATACTTCTTTGCCTCAGTTTGACCTATTACGTATTGGTCAAGATATTTCTTGATATCCACTGGCTTGATATCTTCAGATATGTTAAACTCATGTCCACCTTCTCCTTCGGCCTTAGAGGCTACTTCATCAGATACTATTTCGTAGGCTTGCTCTATACATACATCACATATGTGACCTTCTATACCTGCAATTAGTACAAGAGCTTCACTCTTATCTCTACCGCAAAACGAGCACTTCAGCTTTTTATTTTTCATATCTGACCAATTTTTAAAACCATTGATTTGGCTGTAAAATCCTTGTTACTAATATACTTGGAAAAAAAATACACCAATTTTTGCTATGGTATCCTCTTCAGATTAAATATTCCAAAATATTTAAAAAGATTCCTTCTAAAAAAATGCATATGATACTATCATCATTCCTGTTGAAAAAGACAATTTCATCATATGCATTTTACTTTGAAGTAAAATCTTAATTAAGCCTCTTTCTTACTTGATTGCTTTCTGTCTAGTACTTCATCTACTAGTCCATAATCTTTTGCTTCTGTTGCTGTCATCCAGTTATCCCGCATAGAATCATTGAGGATATCATCAAAAGTCTTACCTGTATGGTGAGCCATAATTTCGTATAACTCGTCTCTTAGCTTTTTGATAAGATTGTACGATATCTCCATATCAGTAAACTGTCCTTGCATACCTCCACTTGGCTGATGAATCATCACTCTACTATGCTGCAAACAAGTACGCTTACCTGTAACTCCCGCGCATAGTAATACTGCCCCCATACTAGCTGCTAATCCTGTACAAATGGTCCCTACATCTGGCGCTACATATTGCATTGTATCATAAATACCCATACCTGCGATCACTGACCCTCCAGGACTATTGATAAACATCTGTATATCTCTCTTAGGGTCCGTAGACTCTAAAAACAATAATTGTGCTTGGATTACATTAGCGACATAGTCATTAACTGGCACACCCATGAAGATGATTCTATCCATCATCAGTCTTGAGAATACATCCATGCTTGCTACATTCATTTGTCGTTCCTCTATTACCTGTGGAGTAAAACCATTGATATTAGGTACAGTCGCCCCCATATATTTATCGAGGTGCATACCACTCATATTGAGGTGCTTCGTAGCATACTTTCTAAATTCATCTTTTGGAAACATATCTTCTCGTCTATTTATTAGTAAGTCAATATTAAATTTGTCTTAAACGTTGATGATGTAAGACTTTGATACCATAGAAAAACTACAATCTATGTCATGAATTTTTCATCAAGCAATTACCCGAAAGTCACATCTCAATTTATCATTGAAAGGCAACTTTCATCATTTCAACATGAAAAGTACTAAGAATAATTGAAATTACCCTTTCGCTTTCATCTCTTCATTGTATGCATCTACAACACCTTTGAACTCATCAGTGTTCAATGATTTTACATCTGTTTTGACTTCTTTAACTAATGCACTCATCAGTTTGTCAAACTCAACTCCAGTATGTATCTGCGTAAGTTGTTGTTGATCATTTAATAATCTCGGTATAATACCTTCGATCATCGCCTCATCCACTCCAGCAGCTCCGGCACCAAAATATGACAAGACTCTCTCTCTAGCTGCAGCCTTAATATCATCTTCTGTCACCTCTACTTTGTGTTGCTCCATTAATTGAGATTTGATTAAAGTCCACTGTAGTTGCTTAGCATAGGCATCATACTCTTGATCTATGTTTAACGTTTCTGCATTTTCAGTAGCTACACGTATCCATCTTTTCATGAATACCTCGGGAAATTCTACTGGGTGTTGCTCGATCAAATCACTTGCAATTTTGCCTTTGAGCAGGTTTTCACTTTCTTTATTATAGTGTTTCTTTACATTAGTTCTGATAGCATCTTTAGCTTTTGCTTCAGTATCCACGGACTCATCTCCTGTGAAATTCTTAAAAAATTCAGCATTCTTCTCTGCTTCAGTAACTCTCATTACTTTAATAACTTCTCCTCTAAACATTTCACCAACACTGGCGGCATTTTCTGGGTCTAATTTTAGTAAGTATTTGGCTACGTAATCATCAGTAGTTCCGTTTTCCAATTTATATATATTAAAATCTAAAGAATCACCTTTTTTAGATCCTATGAAAGCTTTTTTAGCCTTCTCATCTTTAATCATGCTTATAAGCACAGAGAATTCTGTCTCATGGCCTTCTTCTTTCACATTCTTACCATCAAGCTCTACAGACTTAACAGTTACTAGGTCATTCTCTATGATTGCCTCTTCTGTCTCGTCTTGGGATCCTAATCTTTTTAGTCCGTTAGCAATCTCTTCTTTGATCATTGCGTCTGGTACTTGCACATCGTAGGTAGTATATATACCTAAATCTTCAGCAGATTTTAGTTTTAACTTCGGCGCCTGAGCAAAATCAAAATTGAAAGTCACATCTTCTAATTTAAACGGATCAAGGCTCATTTGATCTTTTTCTGTCTCAGATGGTATGGGCTGACCTATAAGATCTAACTCTTCTGATTTTATATAATTAGATAATTCAGCTTGCATCACATTATTAATAGTATCTGCTAGGATACTGTGACCATGCATCTTTTTGATAAAGTTAACTGGAGTCTTTCCTTTTCGAAATCCTTTGATACTTGCTTTACTACTGTAATCCTTAATACTGCTATTATACTTGTCTTTAATATCAGCTGTTTCTACTGTAACCGTGATAGTCCCAATTCCATTTCCTATGTCTTTTCTATCAATTTTCATATCTGCTATGCGTATTTACTGATGGTAAGGGTCGCTTTCGTGTCTATATCAACTTAGCGACCTATTTATTGTTGCAAAATTCTTATTAAAGATTGTCCCAATAGCACTTATCTATTGAGCTGATTTACTCGTAAAATGACTAATAAACACAAATGCTTTTCCCAGCAAAAAGAGCATAAGAAAAGCATTTAATTATAGAACATCAATCGATGTAAAACTTGAAAATATGTGCGGGTGGAGGGACTCGAACCCCCACGCCGTGAAGCACTAGATCCTAAGTCTAGCATGTCTACCAATTTCATCACACCCGCATGAAAGCACTTACACTTTCTTAAAGCGCTGCAAAGATAATACCTTTTTCGTAAAAAATACACGTTTCGAAGAAAAGATTTTACCGGGATTGTAGGCGATACAGATAAAATAGAAAAATATGTAAAATCATTAATTTATAGTGTTTTATGTACTACATATTGGTCAAGAGGAACCATTTTTGCAGTATTATTATTGATACGATTTAATATCGCTAAGCTATAATCATATTATGTCAACACCCAAAGAAATATCAGAAGTTGAGCACAAAAAAATAAGGGCTGAATTTGACAGCTTGATGATCAAGCTTAATCCCAAACTTTCTGGTGATGACCATACTCATTTGAAACGTGCATATGAGATGGCTGTTCATGGCCATCGATTCCAAAGAAGAAAATCAGGAGAACCTTATATTCTGCATCCGATCGAAGTTGCTCGTATAGCATTCGAGGAGATGGGTCTAGGGCCTACTGCCATAATATGTGCAATTCTTCATGATGTTGTAGAAGATACAGAGTATACCTTGAAAGATATTACCAAAGGATTTAACCCAAAGGTAGTCAGGATCGTAGATGGGCTCACGAAGCTAGATGGACTTTATAATGTAGAGAGCCTGCAGGCCGAAAATTTCAAAAAAGTTCTTAGTACGCTGGTGGAAGATGTACGTGTTATACTTATCAAGATGTGTGACAGAATACACAACCTTCGAACAATAGGCTCAATGCCAAGGCACAAGCAACTCAAAATAGCAGCGGAAACTAGTTATATCTATATACCTCTCGCACATAGACTTGGACTCTACAAGATAAAGACAGAATTTCAAGATCTCTGTCTCAAGATCAATGAACCTGATGTATACAGTAATCTAACGCAGAAAATTAGCGAATCAGCAACTGATCGTAAAGAATACATAGAAGCATTTATCAAACCGATGACGGCCAAGCTCGACGAACTTCATATTCCTTATCGCACACAGAGTAGAATCAAGGCAATATCAAGTATATATAATAAGATCAAGACTAAGAAGATCCCATTCAATGAGATCTATGACATATTTGCAGTTAGGATTATCATTGATACTCCTACAGAGAAAGAGAAGAGTTTCTGTTGGCAAGTTTATAGTATTATCACTGATGTATACAATCCTATACCAGAGCGACTCAAAGACTGGGTTACGACCCCAAAAGGAAATGGCTATGAATCTCTTCACACGACTGTAATCGGACCCAATGGTAGATTTGTAGAGGTACAGATACGGAGTGAACGTATGGATGAGATCGCCGAAAAGGGATTTGCTGCACACTGGAAGTATAAAGGTATCAAAAACGAACATAGTGTATACGATAGGTGGCTATCCAATATCAGGGAGGTACTGGACACACAGCATAGTAGTGCATTAGAATTTTTAAATGACTTTAAGAGAAATCTATTCGCGAAGGAGATTTATGCTTTTACTCCTAATGGTGACATGAAAATTTTACCTAAAGGTGCTACGGCTTTGGATTTTGCTTTTGACGTACACTCAGATGTAGGTTACCACGCGACAGCAATCAAGATTAACAATAAGTTGGTGCCTATGGGATATAAACTTCAAAACGGTGACCAAGTAAATGTAACTACAAATAAGAGTCAAAAACCTAGTGAAAACTGGCTAAAAATGGTAGTAACCGGAAAGGCGAGATCCAAGATCAGATCTGCTATGAAGGAAGAGCGACGAAAGAAAGGAGAACTCGGTAAAGAAGCTCTTCAACGTAAACTTAAAAATCTTAAGGTTAATTTTGATGATAATATTGATATGCTTGTGAAGCATTTTGGTTTTATTTCTAGAGCTGACCTTTATTTTGCACTATCGAATGATCATGTAAGAGTAGCAGAGCTCAAGGCATTTGAAGTAGTTGATCACAATCTCATACTTCGAGAAGTAGAGAGGCCAGCCCAACAAAAACAACCAAGCGACGAAAAGAAGTCTAAAAAACTAAACAAGAATAAAAGTAGCATCTTAATAAATGGAGAACCTGCTGAAATGTATCAATATTCCTTATCTAACTGCTGTAATCCCGTACAAGGTGATGATATATTTGGCTATCTAACGGCTACAACTGGCCTAAAAATACACAGAACCAACTGTCCTAATGCCACTCATCTTATGGCTAACTATGGCTATAGAATACTAAAGTCGGAATGGAGTAATTCGGTATCTTCAGAATTTGTAGTAGATTTACTTGTAACAGGTGTCGATAGCGGTGTAGGAGTAATACAAGCTCTCACAAATGAGATATCAAACAAACTAGGGATAGATATTCGATCATTTGCAATCGCAGGGACAGAAGGTGTATTCGAAGGAAGAATAAGTATAGTTGTAAAGAACACAAATCAGCTTACCGTTGTATTAAGAGCAGTAGAGAAAGTAG
The DNA here is from genome assembly GCA_002335865.1 of Saprospiraceae bacterium UBA1994. Taxonomy (GTDB): domain Bacteria; phylum Bacteroidota; class Bacteroidia; order Chitinophagales; family Saprospiraceae; genus UBA1994. Next base: position 99,835 of record DDCY01000024.1, on the reverse strand, counting down.
ATGGAGTATCGAGTGCAACTAGAATATCCAAAGCAGATAACTAATGTAATTATGAACCAAGAAGCTATAGAAAATAACGAGCAACTTATAGAAGAAGTAAAGGCAATCTTTACTTCACATCTAGTTTCTAACTCGCATCGTAAAACGCCAGAGCGCTATGCTATCTTGGAAGAAATCTATCGTAGATCTGATCACTTCGATGCTGAAGTACTCTATATACACATGAAGAATCAAAACTATCGTGTGAGTCGTGCTACTGTCTATAATACGCTAGAGTTACTTGTAAACTGTGATCTAGTGAGTAAAAATCAATTTGGTAAAAATCTAGCTCAGTATGAAAAATCATATGGATATAAACAACATGACCATTTGATCTGTGTAGATTGCAGTAAAGTTCTCGAATTTTGTGATCCCCGCATCCAACAAATAAAGAGTATGATGGGTGAAATTCTACACTTTAAAATAACTCACCATTCACTTAATCTTTATGGAAAGTGTGATGGAGCTTGTGATAAAAATAAGAAGTCAATTGATTGATTATTAATGGATAGATTACTAATTATTTCACCCCAATTTATGACTATTGAGGACGATTATCAACGTCTTTTATTACTCTAAACGTAATATTTAATCTTGGTCCAATTGGTTTTTTTGTCTTTGGAATCTGATGTTTCCAATAATGTTGTGTGGTGCCAGCCATAATTAGTAATGATCCACTATTAAGTAAAATGTCTTTTCGTTTTATAGTCTTATCAGTAATATGTTTGAGTTGAAAAGTTCGTGCTGCTCCAAATGTCAATGAGGCTATTACAGGATTCTGCCCAAGTTCAGGTTCATTATCTTGATGATAACCCATAGAGTCTTGACCGTCCCTGTAATAATTGAGTAATGCACTATTAAACTCTGTGGAAGCTGCTGCATTCACTTTTGACTTAAGTTCATTCAAAAGGTCCGACCAAGCAGTGGACAATAATTGGATTCCAGAATACTTATAACTCAATCCTTGATCACCATACCATGCAGTAAGTCTAGGCTCGTTATACACCTTACCAAACATTTTAATCTGGTTTTGCTTCCAAGCGACTTCAGTCGATAGAGCTTCTAAATACTTGATACTTTCATCATGAGATATAAAATCATGTACGAAGCTAACAACTGCATCTGGAAGAGGAATATTCATTACTGAATTCTAGTTCAACTTGAGCAATTCCATATCAAAGGACAATGGCATATCTGGGCCAATCATTGTATTAAATCCTTGCCCTTGGTACGCTAAGCGAGATGGTACAATAAGAGTCATTTTTGAGCCTTCTTTCATATATCTTAGGCCTTCTAGCCAACCTTGTATAAGACCCGTAGTTCCTAATTTGAATTTTAATGACTTATCACGTTGCACACTACTATCGAATACTTGACCGTCTAAAAAACTACCCGTGTAGTGCACTTCTAACTGATCCCCTGGTTTAACTCTCTCTCCTGTACCTTCTTGTGTAATCTGATAATAAAGACCTGTTATAGATCTAGTTGGCATTAAATTTTTATCAATAATATAGTCAATAATGTCATTTTCTTGTCTTTCGTCCAGAGTCTGAGGATCATTATAATAAAACTGATACATCTGATTAATATCTACTGTTTTATTCACCAAAATATTGGCAGCTACTACATCTGTAGTAGTTGTGTTGTTCCCTGGCTTACAGCCAATTGACATTGCTACTAACGCAATAGAGATTATTTGAACTGCCTTCTTCATATTAAATTTTTTTTCTTTAATCAGAGCTTATAACGCTCGAAATATAAAATAGATTTAAAAATAAAATAATATATCATGGCAAAGACTAATTTTCACGCTCTAATAGATAATGAACTTATCATATTGTTAAATTTCTATGCAGATTGGTATAGACCTTTTAAAGCTTTGATGTCTTTCATCTAGGATTTGAAGGAAGCATTAGGCGATCAAGTCCATATAATCAAGATCGACATAGATGAGAATTAAGAGGTATTTAAACAGTTAAATATCAGAAGTATCCCTACACTTATTATATACAACAAAAAAGAAATGCAATGGAGGCAAACTGGCAGCGAAAGTAAGCAAACACTTGTGCATAAGCTGAAGGAGTATTTAGATAAAGAGCTCACACTTATTTTTTAAAGATCTCACCTAGCTGTGAAGTTTGCAAAGCTTTAATGATACTTTTAGATGTGCTTTATTTACCACTCTATACCAACTTGTAACGCTACATAGTCAGCTACTGCCACATGAGTCTTTAGTAATAGACCAAAAAAGGGTCTTACTTCATATATTTCATAGGGTATATTATATATAAAATTAAACTTGGAATACGGTAAACTCTCCTTTCGATCGTAGAAAATTTCGAGATAATATCCCACCTGACACCGAACACTTAAATTGCCAAATACACCTTCAATTGCTGCATAGGCTGCAGTAGATGTGGCCTTACCCTTCGCATCTTCTTCTGATTGGAAGTCACGGATTGCAAATTCGTAAAAAACTAAAGCGTAATCATAATCTAATCCTGCATGCCATTTGATAAAAGAATGTGATTGGTAAAAGATTCCTAATGTATAATTCTTAATTGGATATTTGGGGCCGCCCGTAATTCTATGTTCTGATAAGCCGTAAGAAACATATCCATTAATACCCCAGTTCTTAGATATAGTCAATGGTTGAGCAATAGAACCTTTTGGTTCCTTTCGATTCGCTATAGTTGGTTTAACACCAAAGTGGAAACCTATTACATTGATGCCACTATTCGGACTAGAATTCAGACCGTTGGAGTAGTGGGTTAGTCCAAATCCGATATCCAATGAAAGGGTTTTTATAATTGGTGTTTCATAAGATAATTTAATTTGCGTCGTATTATTGAAATTAGATCCGATAGCGTTATTAGATGGATTGGTTAATGGATTGAATTCTCTAGTTAGATATGCCAATCCCGTGGCAAAATGTAGCAATAAAGATGATCGATCGCCTCTAAACATATAAAATCCTACACCTGGCGCAGCGCCAATCGCATAGCCCAAAACATCTTTCTCGCCAAATACATTGAAATGGACACTATGTTCCAACCTTGGGAAGCCCCAGTAATCATGCCATGGCTTTGATCCATCAGTTTGCGTCACCTTTCCAACTTGAAAAATCATACTTACGGGGGGTACTTCATACAGCAATCCATCTCTATGCTTAGCCACCTTTCCAAACATGACTTCTCCATAGTAAGTACTGTTATTCTGTCCCCAAGTGACAACTGAGAGCATTAGAAAAAATATCAACGATATATTAGAAATAGTGCTAGGCATTCCACTTTTCTACAAATTCCTCTGCCCCAACTATCAGATTTTTAATATACATATCCGACTTAATAAATGGAACTGTGGATCTGAATGAAGCGTGCATGCTTTCAATTTTAGATCCTGACTTCATTCCTTTCCGGAAATCCTTGGCTTGGGCAGCTAATATCAACTCAATAGCTATCAGAGACTTAAGATTTTGTAATACTCTATAACACTTTGTACCAGCATTAGCTGCCATACTGACGTGATCTTCCTGTCCGTTGCAAGAGATGATGCTATCTACAGATGCTGGAGTACAGAGTTGTTTATTTTGGCTAGCAATAGATGCTGCAGTATATTGCAATATCATCATACCACTATTCAGCCCTACATCATCGATTAGGAATGCTGGCAATTCTCTATTAGCTCCTAATAACACATATGTTCTTCGCTCAGAAATACTACCTAACTCAGAGAGTGCAATGGCAAGAAAATCCAAAGCCAAGGCTATTGGTTGAGCATGGAAATTACCTCCAGATAATATCTTATCTTCTTCGTCAAAAACATTTGGGTTATCCGTAACGGCATTGATCTCACGCTCTACTATATCGCTAACATATGTTATAGCATCATTGCTAGCTCCATGGACTTGAGGCACACAGCGGAATGAGTATGGATCTTGCACACTATATTTACCATGTCCAGCGAGCTGCGTACCCTGTAAAAGTCCTCTAATCTCAGCTGCTACATTGATCTGACCACGCTGATTTCTTACTCTATGTATATCAGCATCTAGTGGATCTACGGAGCACATAAATGCATCCATAGACATTACGGCAGTATAATTAGCTAACGATAATAGTCTGTTTGCTTCTAACACCTCATGCAAAGCATATCCTGTGCTGAATTGTGTTCCATTCAATAGTGCAAGACCTTCTTTTGCACCCAATACAAATTGATCCACACCGAGCCTATCCAATCCTGTCTGAGCAGATATTCTTTCACCATTATGATATACATATCCTTCACCGAGCATAGTTGCAGCAAGATGTGCAAGTGGCGCCAAGTCTCCAGATGCACCTAAAGATCCCATTTCAAAGAGCTCCGGAATCATATCCGCATTATACATTTTCAGAAGCCTTTCTACTAATGACACTCTTACTCCTGAGTAGCCCAAAGAAAGATTTTTGATTTTAAGTAGTAGGACTATCTTAGCGATATGTTGCGGTATAACTAGACCCGTACCACAAGAATGAGATAATACCAGATTACGTTGTAAATCTTCTAGGCCTTTCTGGGGTATGATAGTATTACATAGAGACCCAAATCCAGTATTGATACCATAAATCGTTTTGTTATCCTGAGATATCTTGGCTTCAAGATATTCTCTATTGACTTTTACGCGATTAATACAATCTTGACCAAGGACAATATGTTCATTATTGCTAATTATTTTTCCTATCCGCGCCAAGGTCAGTGGCTCTAGAGTTAATATATATTGTGAATTCTTCTTCATTGATTAAACTTCTTTAAGAGCGACCAAGATCATTAAAAAAAAGGAATTAACGATATCAAAATTGAAGGCACTGTTATTAAGTTAGTTAAAGACGATAAGTAACAGACAATAGGCTTTCATTAGTTGATGATACAATATCGCTTTATCACTTATTTTGACAGTAATTGATAAGCATCTTTAAAAGCTAATCATTAACACTATTTTTATTCGAGGCATCATTTTTTCATCAATATTACTAATACATCACTTTATTTCTCTCTAATGAAGCATAAAGTCTAATCAGTAACATATTATTGTAAGCATAAAGTATCATTGAGTCTAATTCCTGTATGATAAGCTGCAACGGAGGTCAACAAGGTCTTTTTTAACAAGGCTTTAACCGAGAGAAATGATACTTTTACGATCATATAAAGGTTATACTTATATCACATAACAACTAATAATTATGAAGAAATATATCACCCTACTGTTTAGTATAGGACTAATCATGAGTTCATACGCTCAAATTGGTGAAGCTTCTGATCCTCTAGCCACAAAGGTCCTCGAAAAACTGAAGAAGAAGTATGATAGCTTCATTAGTTTGGAGGCAGACTTTACACTAGAGATGAAACTCTCTGGACAAGACACCGAGACTCAAAATGGAAAAATTATTCAAGATGGAGAAATGTACCTTCTAAGTCTTGCAGATCAAGTAATATACAACAATGGGACATACGTTTGGATCCACCTAAAGTCCAATAAAGAAGTACAACTGAGTGATGCTGACTTTGAAGAAGAAAGTGAAATAATATCTCCAAAAGACATGTTACGCATCTATGAGTCAAATGAATACATATATGCTATTACTGATGTGAAAACGGAAAATGGGGAAAAATTGACCGAAATAGAGTTCAAACCGCTTGATAGAGACTCAGAATACATCAAAATGCGTATTAGCATTAATAGAAAGGATAATATAATGAAAAAAATAGCCATATTTGTTCGAGATGGTTCTAAATATACTGTAAGTCTAGAAAACATCGAGTCGAATAAAACATACGACGAAAAGATATTTGCCTTTGACAAGGCCGCGCACCCAGGGGTGCATGTAGAAGATCTGAGGATTGATTAGTATAGAACCTTATTATTCTCAGTTTACCAACCTTAGTGGTTTCTGACTCAATCAGGAACCACTTTTTTTTAATGGACTCGATTAAGTTTACATAGTTTGCAGTCCGACCTTCGATAACTACGTAATGAGCGCTATCAATACTCTTTCATCCGTTAATATTAAGTTAAACCAACTAATTAATCATTCTTAATAGGCTTGACGATGCGTCTAACGGTGTACTACATTTAAGTAGACCAATAAACTTATACTAATTTGTACAACTAAAAGAGAAAAATCATATGAAGTCAATAATCCAAATATTATTCATCGCATTGATAGGGCTCATCAGCTCATGTAGTCAATCTTTAAACTATTATACACAAACTATGCATGATGATTATAGGTTGTCAGAGACAGAGCTCCAAAGTGTACAATTCTACCTTTCTAAGGATATAGTACTCTATCGAAATCTAGGCATTAATGAATCTAAGATCTTCGAGGGTAAGATCAAAATTGTAGATGGTCGCAAAGTAGAGGAAATCATATTCCCTAAAGAGACTCCAGGGGTGCTTATGTTTACACCAAAGCAAGATCGATTTGCCATATCATTTGAAGAGCAAGAAGATAGCTTTTTGATGTTTGGACCTAACAAAAAAGCCGGGGGCAAGTTTGTACTGCTAGCTAAAGAATGGGGTCGCAGAATAGGAAAAGTCACCTATAAGGGAAAAATATACAACACCCATAGTCAAAGCGTTATGGCAGCCTTACTAGTAGATATCGACAAAGCCAAAAAAGTGAGTCGAAAAACTAAAAAAATTAAAGGCAGAAAGATATAATAGCACCGCTTATACATAATCGGTTGGAGCCTTCAAAAATTAAAATCGCAATTCGAATCTGTAATAGATTTGGTTGCGCTTTTTAAAGTTGAGAATTATAATACCTGCCATTAGTGGCGCTAAAGTTTACAGCTCCTTTAATAATAAGAATTAAAGTTTCACCCTTATCACTGGCTTACTTATCACCGATTGCTTCTGCTCATTAATCCCTTCGAGGAATGGCACAAATTTAAAAATGCCTTTCTTTTCAAATGAGAACTCTGTTTCTGATTCCCTCGTAATCACTGTCATCATTTTATCTTCTCCCTCTCCCACTGGTATCACCATACGACCACCTATCTTGAGCTGATATGGAAGTGCTTTCGGTATAAACGAAGCGCCACACGTAACTATGATCTTATCGAATGGAGCAAATCTAGGCGCTCCCTGATAACCATCACCGAATAAGGTTCTTATACGATCATAACCCAATTTAATAAGAAGCTTATTTGTAGTATGATATAACTCTGCTTGTCTTTCGATCGTGTATAACTTGGCTCCCATCGAAGCTATAACAGTCGCTTGATACCCAGATCCAGTACCAATCTCTAGTATTTTATCAGATGATTTAATCTGCAATAAGTCCGTCTGAAAAGCTACTGTGTAAGGGTGAGAAATTGTCTGACCTGCAGCTATTAGAAATGCTTCATCTCTATAAGCCCACTCGGCAAAATCTTTCGAGATGAAGTAATGTCTTGGTATATCCATGAATGCATCCAGTATACGCGAATCATCGATTCCCCTTGACTGCAAGTATTTTACTAGTCTCTGTCTTAACCCTCTGAGTTTGTGCGTATCTTTCAAATTATTAATTATTTAAAGTAAATATATTAAATTAATTAATAATGCGTAGTAGAATCTCTCATAGATATTTACCTTCTGAAAGACCTCATTTTGGTTATATTTATGTTTATTTGCCGTTTAGAATTTTAAACATACTATTATGATACCAATCAAATTTGGAACTGACGGATGGAGAGCAATAATTGCTCAAGAATATACATTGGATAACCTTAGCAGAATATCAGACGCTACTGCGAGATGGATGGTATCTAAGGGCATGAGTAAAGTAGTAATTGGTCATGATACTAGATTTGGAGGTAAAATGTTTGCTGATAGAGCGGCTGAAATATGTCTCTCTCATGGACTAACAGTATATCTAGGAGAGGATTTCGTATCAACCCCGATGGTCTCACTAGGAATCGTAAAGCATAGTTCAGATCTTGGTATCGTCATCACAGCCAGCCATAATCCTCCTAGTTACAATGGATTCAAACTAAAATCTGCATATGGTGGTCCAACTATACCTAAAGAAATCGCAGAAGTAGAATCACATATAGTTGATGTATTACCTACAGCCAAGGCTGACTTAAATGCAGCTTTGAAGTCTGGAAAGCTAATAATGACTGATCTCGAGTCTATATATATCGACCATATCAAATCTAACTTTGATCTTGATCTTATACGCAATTCTGGAATCAAATTGGCTTACGATGCAATGTACGGTGCTGGACAAAATGTCGTCAAGCAGTTATTTGACAATGCCGCATTACTTCACTGTGAGAATAATCCGTCGTTTTATGGGCAAGCTCCAGAGCCTATAAGTCGAAATTTGACAGAGCTTAGCCAATATATCAAAGATCACCCAGAGATCAATGTAGGTCTAGCCAATGATGGAGACGCAGATCGAGTAGGTATGTTTGATGCTGATGGAGAGTTTGTAGATAGTCAACATCTATTATTATTACTTCTCTATTACCTCAAAGAGTACAAAAATGAAACGGGTAAGGTTGTAGTGACATTCTCTGTTACTGAGAAAATGGAGAAACTAGCAGAAATGTACGGACTTGATTTTGAAGTGACTAAAATAGGATTTAAGTATATCGCTGAGATCATGGTCAATGAAAAAATCATCGCTGGTGGAGAAGAATCTGGAGGACTAGCTGTTGCTGGGCATATCCCAGAGAGAGATGGAATTTGGATCGGCCTACTCATCATGGAATTCATGGCGAAGACTGGCAGATCTATAAAAGAACTCATACAAGAGGTCTATACAAAAGTAGGTGCATTCAAATTTGATAGAGATGATCTACATATCGAAAATGACAAGAAGTGGGCTATTATGGATCTCTGTAAAGAAGATAAAATAAAATCTATTGGTGGACGCGATGTACTTTATGTAAAAAAAATAGACGGATATAAATTTTTCGTAGCTGACAATACTTGGGTGATGATCAGACCGAGTGGCACTGAGCCGGTTTTAAGAGTGTACGCACAAGCTGGTGATTATGTTGGAGTAAGAAAAATGTTGAACGATACGCATGCTACTCTTGCAGAGTTAGTAAAGTAATCACAAAAAAAATCGTCTCTTAATTAACAACAAATTTCTATTCCACGTTAAATGCAAACCGATAAGGTTAGCACTTATTGAAATGATGAAAAGTTTCTTATCCCAACATCAAATAAAAGATAGCATAAAACGTCATCAAACTTATACTAGATTTAAAGATATAGTGAAGCACTGATTGCAATTAAATCATCGTTGAATATTGTCATATTGATTTACACATGCATTCTGGTTATTACATAATCTCTTCTTTATCATCACATTTTTTCGGATTCCTTATGTTTTCAAGGCAAGCCACATTTCACTCCACACCATTCTTTCGTATTTACCCTAAGCGATGATTTCTTATTAACTTTTATGATATACTCCTTTTACCCTCCTGGCAATCATTAGTATCAACCGATCATATCAGTTTGATCTATGAAAAATTCACTACTTTGATTTAATTTAATAAAGCATCGCGATGAAGCCATCAAAATTGCACTGAGTTAGCAATTATTTGATAGTTATTGGCTGAACATTATTATAATTGGGATTACAGCATTTCATCCAAATAAGTCTTAACGTTACAATTTTAACCTTAAAAAGAGCGCCATATTACAATAGATATACTAGATGAATCTTTCTTATTTTTGTGCTTTTACAGTTTATAAAGAAAGGAATAAAGATATGAGCGAGCAAAAAACAGTACTCAGTTGTATTCAACCAACAGGTAACATCCACCTTGGAAACTACTTCGGTGCAGTACAAAATTGGGTTAATCTGCAAGAGAAGTACAAGTGTTATTTTGGTGTGGTAGATTATCATGCCATGACAATGCCGTATAATGTAAAGAAACTAAGAGAAAGTACTTGGGAACTCATACTTAACCTTGTATCCGTTGGAATCAAGCCAGAAAATTTATTCATACAATCACTTATACCAGAACATACAGAACTTTGTTGGATTTTTAACAACTTTTGCCCTATTGGCCGACTGACTAATATGACTCAATTTAAAGACAAGAGTGAAAAATCTAGTGCCGATAGTAAAGATGATTTTATATCTGCAGGCCTACTAGACTATCCTGTACTGCAGACTGCCGACATACTTATATACAAAGCGAACTATGTGCCTGTAGGTAAAGATCAAGATCAGCATTTAGAGTTATCTAGAAGCATCGCCAAGAGGTTTAATAATCAAGTAGGCAAGGAATATTTCGTAATGCCGGAGGGACTTCATACTGAGACGCCAAAGATTGCATCTACAGCAGACCCTTTACGTAAAATGAGTAAGTCAGCTGGAGAGAAGCACTGGATCGGCCTATATACTGAAGAGGCTAAATTACGTAAGCAAATTAAATCTGCCGTGACTGATACAGGCGATACACCTGCTAACGAAATGAGTGCCGGAGTAGCTAATCTATTCCTGATGATGAAAGCCGCTGGTGCTATTACAATTCATGATCAGATCATGGATACCTATAAGGATGGTTCTTTGAAATATAGCGAACTTAAAGAAGCTACCGCAGATGCGCTAGTTGCGATGACATCAACCTTCATCGAGAGAAAAGCTGAACTCTCAAATGATAAAAGAGCACTAAAGGATCAAATCAAGTCTTCATCTGCAGATATTAGAAAAAAAGCTCAAGAGACATTGAGAGAAGTAAAGGATTTGGTTGGGTTGGTAAATGTGAAATTTTAATCAAAATCAATTTAATCTCCTACCTTTCCAATCATACTTTCCAGGGAACATAGCTACTAATCCTGCAAATAAGATATACAAATTATAAAAAGCCGCGGAAATAAGATATTTCTTAGTGGCTTCTTCCTTTCTATTATGCTTACAAAGGTGACTGAGAAATAAATAATCCATCGTGATTTTGATAAATAACATGAGTACAGCTATAAAAACTGCGGTCACATTAGTCATAAATCCAAAAACTAGATTGAACAGCATCATAGCAACTAACAAAAACACATAACCTTGGACCAATACAATATTTTTCTCTGGATAGTGGCGACTCTTGCCTGCCCAACGTTTTCTTTGAGATAACAAATCACTTAACGTCTCTTCTCCCTTGGTAGTCACTGTAGCATCTAATGATCTTACGAATGTGATCTTCGATGGATCTTGCTTTGCTAGATATTGAACAGTGAACATATCGTCTCCAGAGGCTATTTCATCATCTAATCTCGAACTATAGAGTTCGAGGAATATCTTTCTAGTGACAGCCATATTGGCACCATTGGCTGAATAATAACTTTTACGCAGAATACCATTGGCGGTCACTGCCATAGTTGCAGCTACATCAAGATACTGAAACCGGCTGAGGTTTGTATCCTCTAGATCGATTTGCACAGGAGCAGCGATAAAATTCACTAGCTCTGGATTATAATTGGAAACCAAAGTATCTAACCATTTTTCAGGCACTATACAATCTGCATCAGTAAACATCAACAACTCACCTTGAGCACGATTAGCGGCCAGTTGTATAGCGGCCTTCTTGCCTCGGTTCTTGATCGTATGTAGTAGCATTACTTGTGGAAATTGTTCTTTGACGATAGCAGCTGTGCGATCTTGAGATTGATCATCTACTACTATGATTTCGAGTAGTTCTTGAGGATACTTATTCTTATATATACTCGAAAGACAATTAGCAATGTTAGCGTCTTCATTACGAGCAGCTATAATAATCGAAACTTTGATTGATGGATTACCCCCTTTATTAGGTATAAATACTTCCCAGCCTTCTGTGATCCATTGCAATAGAAATATATATCCTATGCTCAGCCCTATCGATATGAAAAATAGTAAGATCATAAATAAAGTATATCTTACTAATCAAACATTTGATCATGATCGTTATTTTTGCCTTTGGCCTTTTTTATTTTTACCTCAGGTAGTTCAAGTGTTTCTACCTCCTCATAATCAGAAAACCCTACATCGTTTACATTTTCTCCAGCTGCAAAAATTTCTTCCTCAGGTTGATGTACTTTCATGATCACACGTCTCATCATCGCTCTAAAAAATAAAAATCCTGTTGTAAATGGGTAAGCTGCCAAACTCAATACAATAGCCATTATTCCAAATAGAGGGTTGTCCTTGAGTGATTTTATTAGAAATTTTCCAAAATCTGTAACAACTGTATAGTCTAATATCAGAGTAGTTATCAGTAATACTGGAGCAACAAGACTCAGTATCCAGAAAAGACCTTTGAATAAAAAAAATACTACCATCATGAATACTGCAAGTGTTATCAATCCTGCTATTCCTCCAAACGGACTTCCGCCTCCTCCTTGTGAGTCTCCTCCTAATTGAAATTCTTTGAATATTGTCATGTTTCTCTTTTGATTGTGTATCTAATATAGATAACACACCACACAAAGATAATAGTTTAACGGAATGGACGCAGTATGAAACTAAATGGACCAATCAAACCTATGCAGCTTCCTCTTCGCTAAATTGCATATCATATAACTGACGATACTTTCCATCTTTGATCTTCATTAACTCCTCATGAGGTCCAAGCTCTACAATGTTGCCTTTGTCCAAGACCATTATATTGTCAGTATGGCGGATCGTTGATAGTCGATGCGCTATGATAATAGAGCTCCGTTTGGCTATCAATTTTTCTATAGCAACCTGTATGATCGCCTCTGTTTCAGTATCTATCGATGCCGTAGCTTCATCTAGTATAAGTATAGTAGGATCAAACACTAACGCTCTTACAAATGAAATCAACTGACGTTGTCCTACAGAAAGATTACTACCACGCTCAGTCACTTTAAAATCGTATCCATCTGGAAGCGCTTCTATGAATACATGCGCTCCTATCTGCTTACTTGCAGCTATAACTTTGTCTCTCGTAATACTTTCATCTCTCAGAGTGATATTATTCAGTACCGTTCCATTGAATAGAAATACATCTTGTAATACCATAGATACCGAATCACGTAAACTATCTAATGTATAATCTTTAGCATTGACACCATCTATCTTGATCATACCAGACTGTATCTCATAGAATCTATTCAAGATGCTAATTATTGTACTCTTACCAGATCCTGTACTTCCTACTATGGCCAGAGTCTCTCCTGGATTAAGGGTAAAGCTCACATTATTGAGTACAAAATTTTCATCATCATATGAAAATGAAACATCATCAAATTCCACTTTACCTTTGATATCCTGTGCTACTATCGTTCCTTTATTTTCTATACTGGACTTATTATCTAATACCTCAAAAACTCTCTCTGCAGCCACTAGTCCCATTTGTAGCGTATTGAATTTATCAGCTAACATTCGGACTGGACGAAATAATAAATTTAAAAATAAAGGAAAAGCTACAAGGGATCCAAAACTCACATAATCCTGTAAATATGCTCTTGATCCAAGCCAAATCATCAAGGCTAAAGATATCGTTGTGATTAATTCTACCACAGGAAAGAAGACTGCGTAATAAAATACAGAGTCCAGATTAGCTTTGGTATATGCTCTATTTATTTCTCTGAATTTCCTGGCTTCACGTTTCTCGGCATTGAAAATTTGAACCACATTCATTCCAGTGATTCGCTCTTGCAAAAATGCATTCATCATACTTATCTGAGATCTTACTACTTGGAATGTAGATTTGACTTTCTCCTTGAATACATAAGTCGCAATTATCAATAAAGGCAATGTCACCAAACTGATCACAGTCAATATCCAACTTGTATAAAACATTACACAGATCACTGCAACAACTATCAGCAAATCACCAAATATGGTAATCACACCTTGAGCAAATACATTATTGATCGCCTCAATATCGCTAATCGTTCTTGTTGTGGCCGTACCTATCGCTGTCTTGTCGAAGTACTTGAGTTTTAAATTAGTAATATGATTAAAAACCTTGACACGCATATCCTTAATCACTGACTGCCCCAATAATGCTGTGGTATAAATAAAAATATATCTAAGAATGGCATCTAATATTACGGCTCCTATAAATAGCATAGCCATAAATCCGAGGCCATCGAGATCTTCTTTGAGAATATGATTATCGACCATTACCTTGACAATATATGGTCGGATCGTAGCAACCGGCGCTAGTAAAATTGGTAATATGATACAAAACAGAAAAAGATGCTTATAAGGCAATGCCGTAGCTAGTACCCTTTTGAGTAAGTGCCAATCTAAGCTATTCTTTCTCTCATTTATTTTGCTCATAAGCTATAAAGATAATCTTAATCTGCTCTATGTATCCTTAGGCATCAGATACCTAATTAGAATCGGTAATAAATACAAATCAAATACTAATGCGGAAACCAATGTCACAGATATCAACAGTCCTACAATATTAGTTGGTTGGGAGTTAGATAATAATAGAACCATGAATCCAAAAAACAAGATCACTGTTGTAATCATAATTGCTTTGCCTGTCTCGGTGTAGCATACTTCTAACGACTCTTCCACAGATCTACCTTTGACTCTTTCCAACTTGTACTTACTCAAGAAGTGAATAGTATCATCCACAGCGATCCCAAATACAATTGCAAAAATTATAGAAATGCCTGCTTCTAGATCTATACCCAGCCACCCTATCAGACCGGCTGCAAATAGTAGAGGAATTATATTCGGAATTAGGGCCACGATCACCATCCTAAAGCTCTTAAATAAAAACCCCATTAAAATGCTCACAATTATCAAAGCTAAAGCTAAACCTTGGAGCAAATTATTTCTAATATAGACAGCATTTTTATCTATAATGAGACCTGTACCAGTACTCCGTACACTTACCACAGCATGATCTAGATTAGTTGTGATCCACTGGTCTATACTTTCGTTGAGTATTCTTATACTATCCGCTCCGATATCTGCAATTCGACTAGATATACGCGTTTTGGTTCTTTCTTTATTGATGAGTACTGCTTGATCGAGCATCCTAGATTTCCTGACCATCTTCTTTTGACTAGCGAATTCCTTTCTATTATCTGTCAACACAAAAGCCTCTGCACGATTACTATTATTCATCTTGTTGATGCTCTTGTACATAGTCGCTTGAGACATGATCGCATTGATTACCCCTGTCGACTTTAAGTGATTTTCTAACTTACTGATCTCACTAACCACCTCGTAACTATCTACCTGATAATCTCCCATACTCTGCACTGTAAACTCTAAAGGACGGAAGCCAGCAAATTCTTTTTCGAAATACTTAAAGTCATTAGATATATTACTGTTTCTTGGAAGTGTACTACTTATATCATAGTTAGTAGTAATCATACTTATACCTATAAAACAGAGTCCCATAACCAACGCACAAATCATCAGTATCTTTTTTGGATTCACTCTAACTTGAGAATAACATCTGCCTAACCAATTACTTAATCTTCCATCAGATTTTGTCTCTTTAACAATCTGTTCTCTATCAAAAAACAAAAGCAACGAAGTTGTAAAAAATATCACAGTCACATAAGCAATCATAACACCACTAGCCGCATTAATTCCAAATTCTCTGATCGGGCCAACATTCGATGTAAGCAGGGTTGCAAAGCCTACTGCAGTAGTTAGTGAAGTAAGTAAAGTTGCTATTCCTATCTCTTTGACTGTCGTAGTCATTGCAGATAATTTATCTTTTCCTTCTTTCAGTAGGTCAGTATACTTAGTCATTATATGTATCACATCAGAAGTGCCGACAATCAACATAAGCACAGGATATAAAGCTGCCATGACGCTCAGTTCTCTACCTAATCCTGCTAACAATCCTAAAAATAATAACAGACCTAATCCAATGGATCCAACCGCTATCATCACACCTATAAACTTCCGGTATATCAATATCAAAATTATCGTAACTAATATAACTGAAATCAATCCTATGATTAGCATCTCCCATATCTTCATCTCTACGAGCTCATCTTGAAAATATGCACGGCCCAAATAATGCACATCATCAAATCCGTACTTATCTGTCTCAGCATATAGCGCATTGAGCATAACATCTGAATCTTCCAATCCTATCTTCTCAGTAGTCTTTGCTGCTATGACTAATGCGGTAGCATCGGCATTGATCAGGCTCAACCGGAATCTATCATCGTTCAACAGATTCTTCTTATCCTGTATATATTTAGAAGGTTCTTCTTTATGAATTATAGGTATCGTAGATATCCCAAATGGTGTTTTTACAGGATTTCGCATCTGTGTCAGTGACTGCACCTTTATGATATGCGGCACATCTCTGATGGCCAAACTATACTCATGAAATCTATTAAGGAAATCTTGCTCAAATACACCTTCTTTATTCTCTACTGCAATCAGCAAAAAATTATCATCAGCCTCAAACTCTTCAATGAATGACTTAAAATATTCTAGATCATCATCTCCTTCAGGAAAGAACTGATCGAAATCGAAAGTAACTTTTGTCTGAGGCAAAAAAAAGCCACTGACTAGAGCCAATAGCACAAATATTCCTATGATGTGAATCTTGTATTTGAAAAACATATATTCATTGAACAAGTGAAAATGGGATTGGTTGGATCCATATTCATATATTTTATTAATATTTCATTTCCGTTTTCATCTCTTTTCGCCACTGCCAATATCCTACCGCTGCCATAATAGTATATACTACCATCATACCAGCAAATAATTTGGCTCCTTGCAACCAATAGATATAAATATAGACAGCATCCGTAATCACAAAGTAAATCCAACACTCAATCTTTCTCTTTACGAGATAGTAAGTGGCTAGCATCAAAAAAACTGTCGTAAGACTATCCAAATATGGCCATGATGTTTCATAAAATAATCCAGTAACATAGGCTACTCCAACTCCTATAACTCCTCCTATAAATAAAGTCACCCAATGGTCCTTTACAGTCATTTGACTAATGGGTAACTCTGCTGCTTTGTCTCCTCCGCTACGCCACAGATATAGACCATAGAGACTCATTCCCAGATAGAAGATCTGCAGTATCGCATCGAATAAAAGATTGTAACTAAACATGGACACATACCCCCAAAACAAACTAGCGACTAAGCCAAAGACAAAGCAAATCGATTTATTGTTAACCGCTAAAACTATATATATCAAACTTAATACGGTCGATATAATTTCTAGTGTGGACATGTGTAAAATTCTATTATCACAAATACCTTCATATGTGTTGTTGTTCTTTATTTAATTTTCGTTTCTCTTTGGAAAAACTAGAAATTCACTCAACAAATAGAGCAAACTTAGCCTCCTCTAACATCTGATTTGTATTTTATACTCTTTCTAACGCTTTGACTAATTGACCTTTGTGCTTTATGGCACTGTCAAATATTACTCGAATATACTCTTGCCTCCCGAAGGAATGGCCGTCTTAAGTACTCGATATCTGTGCATTTATATGAAATTACGATCTCTATTATCGGATCCGCTTATCCAGTATTTGTAAATGGAAAGAGCACTACAGGTGATTCACCTTCCTTGAGAGCACCAATGCTTAAAGAGAGATTTTTAAATGTAATCTCTAATAGGATATCGAAGTAGATAAAGAAGTAATGAACACCAAAGGCGTCTCCACTTAAGGTCTACGTTATAACCATTTTATTTTTGATTATCCCAGTTACTTACTGGTGTCTTGATGATAATCGATTCTGGACCATCTAAGATTTTGAATTCTGTACGTCTATTGAATCTGTGCTCATCATCAGTACAACTAACTCCTTCAATACATTGATTGAGTATGATAGATTCTCCGTATCCCACTGGCTTAATACGATCCTTGTCCAGACCAGCCTTAGTTAACCATCTTGCTGCAGAGTTAGCTCTACGTTGTGAAAGTCTCTTGTTATAATTACTGGTTCCTTGTGCATCAGTATGAGAGCTCAGCTCAATTACTAGACTTGGATACTCCTCCATAATTTCTTTTAAGTAAAACAGATCTTGTTCCGCATCTGGTAAAATGTTAGATTTATCAAAATCATAGTAGATATTGTTCAATCTGATAGACTCATTCTTAGTCACTACTTGAGTCTCAGGTTCTGGTGGTGGTGGCGGCTTTTGCTTCAGCACCATTGTCTTTTTCACAGTATAGTCATCTAGTACTCCTACGGTGTTGAATGCCACTGAATCTGGAAAATAACCCTCTTTAGAATATCTCACCAAATAATCATGATCAGAATCTAATAAGAAGTTGAAATCATTCGTCGTAAAGTTAGACTTAGTACTAGGCTCCTCTCCTGTGCTTAAATCTATTACCTCAACAGTACCACCAATTATTGGCCCTTTTTCATCTTCGATATATGCCAGCAAATCTATAATTATATCTCTTAGTTCCACTTGGTGTATATCTGGACAACAAGCCTTTGAGCCTTTGATAGATTTCTTGTCTTTGTGAGGTCTATAGGTAGTTAAAAAACCTTTCGATCCATCAGGAGTAAGACTAAGATATTGGTCATCATAAGAGCTATTATAATTGAACCCCATATTAGTTACATCAGACCAATCACTACCATCCCATGATGCATAGAAGATATCAAATCCTCCGAGACCAGGATAACCTTGCGACGCAAAGTATAGTGTACCATCTTTGTAAAATGGAGTAATCTCATCCTCGGGAGTGTTGATCGTCTGACCCAGATTTACTGGTGAAGAATATCCATCTCCTAGTACAGTAGTGTAATAAATGTCCATACCACCAAATCCTCCTGGCATATCCGAAACAAAGAATATCACTTCATTACCATATAGCTGACCAGAAGTTGGTTGTGTAGTATAGTAGTCCCCCTGAATACTTGACATCTCTTCTGCACCTCCCCATCCACTATCATTTTTATTAGACACAAAAATCTTAGCATAGTCCCCTAATTCGTTTCCATTCAACTTAGCTCTCGTAAAGTACATACGCTTTCCATCTTCAGAAAAGCAAAGATTCCCTTGATGAAAGCCTTCTCGATTGATCTGTGTGCCGAGTTCTATTGGTTCATCATATCCACCTTCCTTATTTCTAGCAGCCATATATATTCTAGACGTAGATTCTTCTGCAGTCTCTTCATCCTTTATTTCAATCGCTTTTTTCCCTACGAGAGCAGCATAATAAAGCGTGCCATCTACATATTGCCGTGGCGAATATTCACTCAAGGCAGAATTAATTACCTTATCCAACGGAGTTACTACCGCTTCTATATTGTCCGACAGCTTATCCATATTTTCGATACCATTGATATAAAGCGTAGCACTTACTTTGCCGTCCAAGTCTTCAGTAGTAGAGGCATATGTACGGAACTCCGTAAGGGCTTCTCCATATTTACCTTGGTAAAGCATTGTTCGAGCTAGACGATATCTATCTTCTGAGAATTCTCCAGTTTTATCTTTATTTACCAATCTATCATATCTCTTCTCTGCTTTCACGTAGTCTCCCATTTTGAAATAAACATCAGCCATCAGAGCAGAAAGGTTCTTATCTTTTGATTCTTTGTATGCATCGCCATACCATTTAATAGCATTGATGTAATCATTAGAATTATATGCAGAATCTGCAGTCTCTATCATCGTCTTGTAATTAGCCTTTTCTATTGGCTGCCCCCAAGATATCATTGCGAATCCGATTATAGTTATTGCTGTAAGTAATGCCTTCATTGAAGTTCTATTTTATTCTTTATGTATTGAATCCTTATTAATAGATAATCTTATTATGGTTATTGCTGCAAGCAATAACCTCTAAATTACAATCTAGGGCAAATAATTATTGGCTTTAGCTTAGGTTTTTTGTTAATACTGCCTACATAGGCTAAGGCTAATTCGAATCCACCTACTGTACTACTCGCAGGAGTCAACCCAGACATGTTCACATCATAACTAACACCGATCTTATATTGCTTAAAGTCAGCACCCAATAAAATCTGTACCGCATCTCCCATACGTAGGCCTAATCCAGCATTGATAGATAGGTCATCATTCATCTGTCTCCCTACTCGACCTTGCAAAACTATCTCTGACGCGGGTCCTTGCGTCATGTAAAGTACCGATGGTTTTATGTACAGTCCATCACCCATTCCCATTTTATACTCGGCAAATACTGCGATAAGAGGATCAATTTCAGTTCTTAAGTTTCCTATATTAAACTTCGGACTAAACATTCTTGATCCACTAACTCCTATTTTTAAGTTTGAATCTTTTCCTCTTCTGTTGAATACCAATCCAATCTCCCAATCTGAGAAACTACCATCTAATTGTTGATCCATATTTGGCATAGCATTAAAAGCATCCACATCAATAGAGTTTGGAACAGCTTGTAATCCTGATCTAGCATCTGATGGCACTAATAAATTAAAGGTAGACGATACAGATGATCTCTGTACTCCAATTGAAAATATATTCGTCCTTTTCTTATTTGCTAAATGATACGCCGCTCCCATATTAAAAAAACTATTTTTTAACCCTCTGCTACCACCTTCTTCTGATTGGCCAAACGTACCAGCTTGATCGATCGCTGAGTACCCTAATCCTACTGATACCCAATCTTGCTTACGTATTCCTCTAATCACATTTACATCTACATACAGATCTGCAGTCTTAAACGAATTATCGATAACCGAAAACCACTGATCTCTATATATTCCACCAACTCGATAAGTACCTTGAAAGTTACCAGAGAGTGCAGGATTGAGCTGGATCGGTGCCATCTCAAACTGTGTAAAGTGAATCTCATTCTGTGCTTGAGAAATAAATGCCATCACTGAGAAAAAGGCAATAATAATAAGTAGTCTAAATTTCATAGTATTTAAATTGAAAGTAGCAATACACCGACTTTGAACCAAAACGAAATATAAGGCTATTAAATGGATTCTTAGGTCAAAAAAGTGTCGTTATCGTTCGCAAAAATTACGAATTCACTTAAAAGCATTAGTTGAATCAAACCCCTTTGACTTAATGTCGTCTCCTTACTCGTATCAATACTAAAGATATGACCGCTAATAAGTACATTTGAGTTAATGAATAAATGGTTCTTACATCATATAATCACCTTAGCAATATTACTTTGCGCTAGCAATATCACTCTGGGGCAATCAGACACCCTAGGATTTTGGGAAAGCTCACCGGTTTTCAATAAGAACAGATTAAATAAAGCACTGATATTCAGTACAGTAGCTTATACAAGTTTTTCTACTGGGCTGTATATTACTTGGTACAAACAGTACCCGACAGAAGGCTTTCATACATTCAATGATATGGCAGAATGGAAGCAGGTAGACAAAGTGGGCCATATCTATACAGCATATCTTCAAGGTGTACTTTGTTACAAAGGTGCTCAGTGGGTCGGACTCTCAGAAGGTCAATCAATTGCTACCGGAATTATATGCGGAAGTCTTTTTCAAACAACTATAGAAGTTATGGATGGATTTTCTGCGCAATGGGGATTCTCAATTGGTGACTTCGCTGCTAATGCACTAGGTATCGGAGCTTTTGCTCTACAGCAGAAATATTGGGGTGAGCAGCGGATCCTCCTCAAAGAATCGTCTTGGGCTCGAAGCTATTCTACAAATCCAATCAACTCTTTATCGGGTGAAGCTACCTCTTCTTTTGATACACGGGCAAATAATTTATTCGGTGCAGGATTCTTTGAAAAATATCTCAAAGATTACAATGCTCAAACCTACTGGGCCTCATTCAATTTACATTCATTTTTACCAAAATCTAATACCTTTCCTAAATGGTTAAATATCGCAGTGGGATATGGTGCTCAAGGATTATGGGGTGGATTTGAAAACAAATGGAACGAAGGTGATCAGCGTTATGAATTGGATATACCTAGATATAGACAATGGTATCTAAGTCTCGATGCAGACCTGACCAAAATAGATACTGACAACTACTTCCTAAAGACAATTCTATCTGTTCTTAATATAATTAAAATTCCTGCTCCAGCTGTCGAAATAAATACCAAAGGGCAGATCAAATTTCATTTGCTACATTTCTAGAAGTTCCAAATTCGTCAGTTATATTTTAAAAGTCCTAACTAATCGTCTTGTGGCATTTCTAATATCACCCGTTTTGGATGATTTAATTTTTTTCTCCTAGGAAATTTTTCCTTAGCCAAATCTTGATAGAACAAAGCTATGTCTTTACGAACAGTAGGACTCGTATAGAAATATATATGATTACTTAATCTAGACGGAGCATCTTCATTATCAATTATTACAGACACGTCGACTTGTAAAATTGAGTTAGAGACCTTGTCCAAGTTTTGAATTCCATCAAGACCCAATCGATTTTTACCATTAATTACTTTTGACACACCTAGTACCCTATCATTATTATGCACATATAAGACAATGTCTTTCGAGAAATAATCAATATTTCGCAACACCTCTCCATCTTCGAAGGCGTTAGATTCTAGGTCTGCACCCGCCATTACTATATTATCAGCGTGATACTTCATGTTTTCAGTGAGCTGATCTTGCCATATCGCCTCAAAAACTCTATGACCCATTGAGTGTATCAAATAGTTTGTTTTGGAATTATCCGAAGCTAAGGCGCATACATCATGTATCTGCCTGACAAGTGGAGCTAAGATCTTTCCAGATTTAAGTGCCATTTCCTTATTTTCAAAATAATTGAGCTTACAATGCCAAATTACAGTTACAACCATCCCATTAGGATTGGATTTATTGGACCACATTTCAGTTTGCATTTTTCTGTGGTTCCCTTTTAGAAATGACCAACCAGATGCCCACATTCCGTGTATATAAAAAAGAGTATTCCTTTTTTCTAAAGGAAATTCGTTTAGGTCAGATGACAGAGTGTCAAGAAACATCGCCTTATTAATATCTTTCTTGAAGTATTTACGCCTAGGAGAATTTTTCTCATTATAAACTATTCGCCCATATTTAACTATTTCATCTCCAGTTTTAGAGACATCAACCTCAACGAATAAGTTATGACTCTGGAACTGAGCAGTGACAGTTGAACTTATTATCAATATTAGGCAAAAATATAAGGCTTTAGTGAATTTCATTATTCGATTCATATAATAGGAACGCACGTTTATGACAAAGGTTAACCAAAATCAGTGAAAAAATAAATTGTCCAATAATAATCTTTTGAGCATAATATATGTGCTAAATTTGAAAAAGGCTAAACTGAACATATGGAAAGTATATATCACAGATTAGGAGAGCAAAATCTAAGTGTAATGGTAGATAATTTCTACCATTATGTAATGGAAGATGATACGATTAATCATCTGTTTACTACGGATATGGAATTGGTGAAAAAAAAACAAATTCTATTTCTAACAGGTTTTCTAGGTGGACCAAGTATCTACGTAGCAGAATATGGTCCTCCACGTATGAAACTACGTCATATGCCTCATATAATCACTGAGAAGTCCGCTAGATCATGGCTCAAAAATATCAGAAAAGCAATCTGGAAATTAAATATTGATGAATCATTGAAAATTGAAATCTTCAATAGATTCCCAAGAACCGCTGCACATATGGTTAATAGTTAGAACAAAGAAAAGAGCCCAAGTGTGGATATTTTATAATACTTGAACTCCTTTAAGGGAATTAATTATACCATTAAGTCATTAACACGCTATTGCTTGTTTATATTTATTTGTTTTCATTGCTTTCATAACCTTACATTTTATTGGTATTAAAAAAAAAGATCTCATAATGGATCTGTATTAATTACAACGAAGACGATATAGGTGTTAAGGATTGTTTACAAGAGTGGTAGGATAAACAAGAACCTTTCTAAACAAAAAAGCGAAAATCAACTAAAGTCGATTTCCGCTTAATATTTTTTTACCCATTTATAACTATTGACCGAGTATATATCTAGCACTCAATGCAAAATCTATTTCAAAGTCATTGCCAAAATCTCCAAAATACATTCCAGGCATCAGTTCGAATGATAAATTAAGAGGAATCTCAGCAAATGTATAATCTAGACCACTAGTTCCATAGGCTTGTACCCGAGAAAAATCTCCGAAAACTAGCCCGGCTCCAGCGCCATAGAACCATCTTAAAGATTCTACTTCAGGGATTTCTGTATTCAACTGAAATTCAGCTCCTACCTTATACAGACTAACAAAACCTTGCGCATCGAATCCACCAAAACCTTCTACCGACATTCTATTACTCATATTTATTTTGTATGATCCTAAGAACCAATCGTCTTCAAATCTGATACCCACCGCATCGTCATACTGCGCAGTTGCTGAGAAAAAACAACATGTCAATAGAAAGGCACTCACAATTTTAATCATCCTTTTCATAATATTAATTACTTTTTGGTTAGTCTATATTTTATTGATAAAGATAAAACTTATTAAAGAATTATTATTGCCCAATAAGTTCATTAATTCTACAATAAGAAATATCATAAAATAATTCAATGGCTAGAAAACTAAAATAGCAATCATCCAATAGCTCAATCGAAATATAAATTAGAGTAACGCAATACCTAAGACAATAAGAAAGATAAAATACTTTCGACTCCGCCGTTTGCGAGCGAGATTGAGCGGCGTGTCCACATCTTAATTAGTAATAAAGCTATATTTGAATTGGCCGGTTTTTTTCGATCTTCATCTCGCATAATCATGTCCTATATAGAAGCTATACTTTTTCGTCTCCTTGATACTAAAATCTAAGACGATTGGTTTTTTATTGACATATATAAGCACATGCTTTGACCTATCTCCGTGATAGAGTCCAATCTCATATCGTTTACCAAAATCATCCAAAAGTGTCCATGAAAACTGACTCATACACAGGTATTAGTGTTGAAAAAATGTATCCATTCTATTAATATTAAGGAATTTTCCTCCAATTATTATCGTAGATAGTATTACGTATAACAATTAGCGTACATTTCAAACTTATGAACGAAAGAGAAAAAAAGGATTTAAAAAAGCAGATTAGAGCATTAATCGATAAAATGAAAGAAGATATAATCGGTTTAGAAAAAATGACTGAGCCTGTAAAGCCTGAGAATAGTTTAGGAAGAATCAGTCGTATGGATGCTATCAATAATAAAAGCGTGATGGAGGTATCGCTTCGCAATAAACGAGACAAACTCACCAAGCTCAGAGTTGCATTCGTCAATATAGACAATGAGAATTTTGGCCAGTGCAAAATGTGTAAAAATCCAATACAACCAAAGCGACTTATCTATATGCCTGAGAGCAATAGATGTGTGAGATGTGCTGATAGATAATTATTTAATAGAATATGATTCTACAAGTGCGTCATTATTACTCACCACAACCAGACCATTAACCATCACCATATCTTTGGCATTACCTCGAGAATTCATCCCTGATTGGCTATTAATTAAATATTCAAAATTTCCTTTGCCATCACCCAATAGTACCATACCCGTCCCAGCATCCAATCTAGTAGTTTCTACTTCCATAGAATATTCATTTCCTATGGCTATGATATCCATATTCCCGTCCTTATTAATATCCATCACTAGTGTAGCATTTATTGGTGCTATTTGAGCCTCAACAGGTAGTTTTGACATCGTAAATTTTCCCTTACCATCATTTAAATAAATTGCACTTTTCAGATCTGTAACTTCAAGATTTTGAGCTTTTTCAAGATCATAAATCTTATCTAGAGGTGCGTTAGCAAAAGCTTCAAAAGTTTCGAATTCCTCAGTGATATATGGTAGCTGTTGAGAAGAACATTCTCTACCTCTTACTGGAACCAACTCATCATCAGCATAGTTGGCCAAAACAATATCGTAGCCACCATTCTTATCAAAATCATCAGCATATAACCTGAATGGTTTATCCTTAAAAGCTTTCCATTTTATATTCTTACCAATGTTACCTACAATCATATCTTGATCTCCGTCACCATCTAAATCTGCCATATTTACATGGGTGTATAATCCTGAATTATCTATTCCATCAAGATCTTTTAGCGTCATCTTTCCACCATCATTATTCAGTGCTTTTACTTTGGACCAGTCTCCTACTACGATGATATCCATATCTCCATCGGCATCATAGTCCGAAGCTATGGCATCCGTAATCATTCCTAGAGCCTTCATCTCAGGAGCAAGTGATTTAGTTTTATCTTTCAGTTTGCCATCTTCATTGATCAGTAAGTAACTATCTGGAAGCTTAGGGTATTGACCAGGTACTATACGTCCAAAACTAGCGACATCCACTTTGCCATCTCCATTAAAATCTGCAGAGATTACTGCCATGGTACTTTGTCTGAATTTTGGAACTCTAGTAGTCGATCTTGTAAATCTACCATTGCCATCATTGATATATAATCTATCTATAAGATTACTAGAACCAACTTTGTGTTCATATCCACCACTAGCTACATACAGATCTTGATCTCCATCTGCATCTACATCTAACCATGTACTACCCATATCTTCATAACCTCTGTCAGTGGCAAATGCCAATACAGTAGACTTTGTCAATGCCCCACTAGTATCACTGAGGAATAGAGCTCCTGCTTGTCCAGTAGCACCACCTATAAACAGATCTTCTTTACCATCACCATTAGCATCTGAGGTCGACATAAATGGACCCAGTTTAGAGGGCTGATATGGTAAAAGTAATTGAGTAGAAAAATCATCATACTCGTTCTCCATATGCTTATGCTTGAGCGTATTGGTTTGAGTGAGCAAGTGGTTTCCATTTGGATTGACTTTATACGAATATGGTTTCTTATCAGCACTTTCATACGTCAGCTCAAGCACCTTGTTTACATTAGGGGTTTTAATAGTAGTAAAGGTACCATCTGGCCATATCACTTCTACTTTATCTACTTTAGCATCACTTAATCCGAAGTGTAATATATCTTCACTATATGACATAATACCTTTGATAGGTGCTAGTTCTGCATACTGTACCGTACCATCCGTACCATGTACGTATGCCTTGGTGTTGAGAATAGATTTGTTCTTATTACTATTTAGTTGAATACGAAGATAGTTATTGGCACCAGCAACTTGATTTTCATAGACACTAGCTAGAGCACTCATATTATTGACTACTAGATCAAGGTCACCATCATTGTCTAAATCGCCATAGGCACATCCCTGTGAGTATCCTTTATCTCCTAGTCCCCAGTCGTTAGCCTTGTCTGTAAAGTGTAACGAGCCATCATTCTGGTATAAATAATTACTCATAGGCGTAGATGGTATTAGGTCTATAATCTCTAACGGAGATGCAGAATATTTTTCTCCTGCGTTGTCTATTCTATCTTTTAACTTTAATAAGTAGTCACTATTTCTGATATCCTTTTTGATACCATTGGTGATGTATATATCTTTATTAGCATCATTATCAAAGTCACCCATCACTAGAGACCAACTCCAATCCGTCTTAGCCATACCTGCCAGATATGCTATATCGCTAAATGTATTGTTTCCATTATTGAGCTGCAGAGTATTATGCATATACTGATAATGCAGGCCATCATCTACATTCTTATAAAATTGCTTAGGACTCATCGAAGGCATATTGGTCTTACTTCTATAATGATTGGCTCCAGCCATATCAAGTACTCCAATATCCACTAGTCCATCATTATTGATATCTGAGATATCTACTCCCATGGAGAAGTTAGAGATATGATTGACAGCATCATTTATCATATTGACAAATCCACCTTTTTGATTATTGATATACATGAAATCAGGCTTATCGTAATCATTGGCAATATAGATATCTGGATAGCCGTCAATATTGATATCTTGTACCTTGATACCTAGCCCATATGCAAACTTCTCTACTCCTGCAGCTTTGCTGACATCAGTATATTTACCACCATCATTCCGATAAAGTCTATCAGTAGTCATCGGATTGGTAAATTTAGCTTCACCTTCATCCTTATATCTTTGTTTTACAGTCCTCACGTTACTTGGTTGATTCATCACATATAGATCTTCATCACCATCTAGATCAAAATCTATAAATGCTGACTGAATCGTAAAACCACCACTCTGTACTCCCAGTGCAGCTGCGCTCTCAGTAAAGGTAAGGTCGCCATTATTGATATAAAGTCTATTGAGCTTATCCTCAGGCTTATCACTAGACCCAAATACACTTACGTATATATCTTTGTATCCATCTTGATTGACATCACCAAAACTAATTCCGGAACTGACATTATTTGGATTGCCTTGGATCCCTGCCTTCACTGAGATATTTTCGAATTGCATACCTCCCTTGTTGAGATAAAGTTCATCATTACCAAATGTTTTTGTCATCATGATATCAAGAAGACCATCATTATTAATATCACATACACCTACTCCGCCACCATTGTATATGGAAGGCCATAGGAAATGATTACGTGTCTGTGTCTCCTGAATTTCATTATTAAATGTAATGCCAGTAGTAGCAGTACTCAGTTTTATGAATGTCTGTACTGAAGGAATTATACGGTTATCTTCTTGAGAACAAGATGAAAATAGCAACGTTATGACCAATAAGTATAAAAATCTCATATATATATTCTCAGCGTAAATGATAAATAATTAGGCGTAAAGCTAATTAAGCAATGACCACAAAGATAAGTTAAGTCCTTCAAAAATAAAAGAAATGGAAATACTGAGAAAATAAGTAGTAGACACTGTTGAGGTAGATATATTGAAACTTTTCATATATTCCT
>DDCY01000024.1:0-70968 GCA_002335865.1 Saprospiraceae bacterium UBA1994 | reverse complement strand
AAAAAAATTGTAAATACGCATCTATATGCCTAATGGTTAAAGGCATTTTTACAAACTAAGCCAAAATTAAAATTTGTTTTGAGTAAAATAAGAACAGCATATTTTTGCAAAAGCTGCGGATCTCGACATTCTAAGTGGGAGGGACGATGCAATTCCTGTAGCGAATGGAATACATTGGAAGAAGAGGTAATACAAAAAGAAACAAAATCTGACGTAAAATCAAAGTCTTGGAAAGAACCAAGTAAAACAGAAAATAAGCCTAAAAGACTAGCTGAAGTTGTAATCGGAGAGACTCAAAGAATAAAATTTACTGATAACGAACTGAATAGAGTGCTTGGCGGTGGAATCGTACCTGGATCTCTTGTTTTACTTGGTGGTCAGCCAGGAATCGGAAAGTCTACGTTACTCTTGCAGATATGCTTATGCATACAGAGTTCTATTCTATATGTATCTGGAGAAGAGAGCAAGGAGCAAATTAAAATGAGAGCTAATCGTATACAAGGGCAAAATGATAACTGTCTTATCTACAATGAGACTAATATAGATACCATACTAAAGCAAGCAAAGCAAATTATACCATCGATACTGATCATCGATAGTATTCAGACGCTATATAGTCCTCATATCGAAAGTACTGCAGGTACAGTTAGTCAAGTAAGAGAATGTACTTCTGAGTTACAAAAATTTGCAAAGTCACTAAATATTCCAATATTCATCATAGGACATATAACCAAAGAAGGATCTCTGGCGGGACCAAAGTTACTTGAGCATATAGTAGATGTGGTATTGCACTTCGAAGGAGACAAACTGTATGCTTATCGAATACTAAGGACCATTAAGAATAGATTTGGCTCTACAGATGAAATCGGTATCTACGAGATGCAATCAAATGGTATGAGAGAAGTAGAAAATCCTTCTGAACTGCTTCTTTCACAAAATGAAGATAATCTCAGTGGTATAGCCGTAGCAGCGAGTATGGAAGGCATGCGTCCGTTACTAATAGAAGTACAAGCATTAGTCAGCCCTGCAATTTACGGCAATCCTCAGAGGTCATCAACTGGATTCGATCTCCGTAGATTATCTATGTTACTAGCGGTTTTAGAGAAGAGGTGCGGTTTAGCCTATGGTCAACACGACGTATTTCTCAATTTAGCCGGAGGACTGAAAATTACAGATCCTGCACTCGATTTGGCGGTAGTAGCCTCTTTGATATCTTCACGGCAAGATATATCTCTTTCTGATGAGATTGCATTTATAGGTGAAGTAGGATTATCTGGAGAAGTAAGATCCGTAAGTAGAATTGAACAAAGGCTCCAAGAAGCAGCAAGACTCGGACGTAGCCATATATATATATCGAAGTATAGTCTCAAGGGTATAGACACTACTAAATATGATGCTAATATTGTGGGTGTCAGTAAGGTAGATGACCTGCTTAGAGAGGTATTTGCTTAAGTTGATAGTCGCTAGGTAAAATTTATAGACTTGATAATAAGGTAAATGCTTAGAAAGCAACACAATATTATTTCATTTTTTCAGCACTATTATTGTTTATAATCCATTGATAACGTTATGAAAATACAAGAATCACAATTTGCCTTAGACGGAAGAGAATATATTGAGCTCAAAAATTTAATGAAGCTTGCTAGTCTTGTTAATTCAGGCGGAGAAGTAAAAATGTATTGTCAAAACGGAGAGATATCTGTCAATGGCGAAGTAGAAACAAGACGTGGCAAAAAGCTGAGAATAAGTGATACTTTACTATTTGGCATCAAGCAAATCGAAATCATAGAATAACAAATATATCCAACTACTCACTTTATACTTTTGTCTATATATCTCTTAAGTCTCGGAGGACTATCCTGTTCATTATCAAAAAATGGAAGGGGTTAATGCAAATAAAGAAGCAATTAATAGAATTAAAATTCAAAACATAATTTGTTTTAGTATAAAAGATTTGGACATCAGAGATAGAAATATCTCAACTAACACCTTAGACCTATGCTACTTGATAATACATATTGAGTAAGTAGAAACTAATAAAGTAAGAAACTTAAACATTACTGAGTCCATAAGTAGCTGTTAAACTCAATGCTGACATAGCATTAGACTTACACTTATCGTTAGACGATAGAATATAAAATGGCTTTGAAAATAAAGTTAGATGACTATAATTAAAGAATAGTATGCAAAAGCAAGGCACCATTAAAGAATGGAGACGAGCGGAACATCTATTATATCTTATAAGTTTCTAGGCAAGTAATTTACTGTCAGCGCCTTAGGTATATAATAAAATCATATAGCTTACACAAGCTTTAAATATCACTAATTCAGCGATTATTTATATCATAGTCTTTTGTAATTCATATAATTAAACTACTTTTGCATCCCAATTTAAAATAAACATTACAATGGCACAACATCAGTCATCAAAGAAGAGAATCAGACAAGACGCTAAAATTCGTCTTAGAAATAGGTATTACAAGAAATCTACTCGAACAGCTATACTTAAGCTAAGAGAGATGGAGGATGGTACTGAAGCAAAAAAATTCCTTCCTCATGTCATAAGCATGATCGATACCCTAGCTAAGAAAAACACTTGGCACAATAATAAAGCAAGTAATCTTAAAAGCAAACTTACAAAGTTTGTGACTAAGCTTTCTGCTTAACTAATAGCTAATTCTAGAGTATTATTACTCTTTTAAAAGATATAAAAGTGTTCTATCCATCGGGTAGAGCACTTTTTCTGTTTATACTTGGTTATATTATTATATAGCTCTAATGAACCATATCAATCCGTCATATCGATCAAAATTTAAAAGCAAAAGGTCTGCGACCGAAATTGCCAAGGCGATAGTAGAACGCGATAGATTTGCCTTAAGCAAAGCCATTACCTTAGTTGAAAGTAGTGATCCAACCAAAAAACAGATCTCAACCGAGATTGCTGATTACCTAGCCAATCACACTTCTACTAAATCTATACGGATCGCAATATCTGGCTCTCCAGGAGTTGGTAAAAGTACTCTAATAGAGAAATGGGGATTACAGTATGTCAATCAAGGACATAAAGTCGCCGTATTAGCGATAGATCCTAGCAGTAGTGTTACACACGGAAGTATACTTGGAGATAAGACAAGGATGGAAGAATTAGGCCAACATCGAAATGCATATATACGACCAAGTGCTGCTGGACTTACGCTAGGTGGCGTACACCATGCGACGAGAGAGAGCATAAGGCTATGCGAGTCTGCCGGGTATGACATCATACTAATAGAAACTGTTGGCGTGGGACAGTCAGAGTCCATGGCAGCAGAAATGTCTGATATTTTCGTGCTTTTATTATTACCTGGTGCTGGAGACGAGATTCAGGGGATCAAAAGAGGAATCGTGGAATTAGCAGATATAGTAGCTATCAATAAAGCAGATGAAGATCGCATACAATTAGCAACTGAATCTGCGAAATCATATAGAAATGCACTTAGTCTGTACCATCACCCAATACTAGAATGGCGTGTACCGGTGAGTATGATCTCAGGACTAAGAGGGTTTGGCATCAATCTATTAACCGATCAAGTCAACGCATTTTGCAAACTATCTAAGGAGAAAGGTGAATTTGATGCTAAAAGAATCAAGCAAGATATAGATTGGTTGTATAAAACAATAGAGCAAGAAGTTGGGCTTCTAATGTATAATAATCCAAATATATCAGACACCCTTACAAACTTTAAAAGTCAAATCATTGAAGGAAAGCGTTCGACCCATAGTCTTATAAATGAACTTAGATCACTTATTCAACGGACATACGATAATCAATAATTTTATAAGAATGAAAATAAGATTATTTCTCTACAACTTTCTAGTAGGTTTAAGTCTCAATGCTCAAACTATGTTAGATACCATGTATTTTGATTCACCGATCAAACATGATGTTGTTTTAGCAGGATCATTTGGAGAGTTAAGAACTTCTCACTTTCATGCTGGACTAGATATTAAACCTTCAAAATTTAACATTAGCGGAGATAGCTTGTTCGTAGCAGCACCGGGATATATATCAAGAATAAAAATACAAAGTGGAGGATATGGTAGAGTACTTTATGTAGATCATCCTAATGGTTATACATCTGTATATGCTCATATGATGGAATTTAAGGATTCAATCGAACAGTACATTCAAAAAATGCAACTCGCGTCCCAATCTTACGAGATCGATATATATCCGCAAAAGGGAAAGATCCGTCTACCTAGAGGCGCTTTCATAGGCTTATTAGGAAATAGCGGAAGGTCTTACGGTGCACACCTTCATTTTGAAATCAGAAATACAGTTAGCGAAACACCTATCAATCCAATGCTATTTGGTATTGGACCAAAGGATAACATAGCCCCAGATCTTTCTAGTGTTACCATCCATGGACTCAGTCTAGATCATCAAGAGACTCACTTCAGCAACTACCCTACTGAGAAGGTTGATAATCATAAATATACAATCAACAAAGGTGCGGTATCAATACCAGCATGGCGTATTGGTGTCTTGCTACAAGGTTGGGATCGTATGGATGGTGCTAGTAATAAGAATGGCATATACAAGATACAAATGTCCGTCGACGATACACTCAGATATGGAGTCACAATGGATAGTGTCAACTGGGATGAAACAGCATATATCAAAACACACATAGATTACACCGATAAACAAGATAACAAACGAACAACAGTTAGGTGCTACCCAATGCCTGGTAATGAACTCAACATATACGAAAGCACTAATCGAAATGGAATTGTACGATTATACAGCTCCGAAGCACGTAAGATAGAAATTAAAGCTTCTGACTTTTCAGGTAACATATCAAGTATTCTATTCGATGTTAAGCGAAGCAACAAAATGATTAAAAATACTTCATCATTCGAAAAACTGATCAAATACAATAGTCCATACAATTTCAAACTCGGAAGCTGCCATATGTCAATAGCTGCAAATACGTTGGACAGAGACCTTTATTTAAACTATAGTGAATCTATAGATAAAGACCATACAATCTATAGCATACATCGAGATAGCAATCCTCTTTACAAACCCATGAAAGCTACTATTCCAATAATGAATATAGATTCATTGCTATTTGACAAGCTATGTGCTGTCCTTATAGAGGAAGATGGAAATCTCACCTTTAAAGATGGAACAATCGTCGGTGATAGTCTATCATTTAAGACTAATGTATTCGGTGACTATCGCCTACATGTTGACACCATACCTCCGAGTATTACTCCAATACAAACTTCACTAAATGATGATCTTTCATTTATAGTAAAAGATAATATATCCAATGTTACCATCAATGCATATATCGATGGCCAATGGATTATATCTCCTTTCAAAATACTCAACCATACGCTACTAATCCCCAAAAAAGAATTTAGAGCAGGTCAAAAGGAACTGAAAATAATCGCTATAGATGAAATTGGCAACAAATCCAACTACACCCAACTCTTAGAACAAGAATAAGATATATTTAAAAAAAATCTGCCATTGGTGTGAACAACACACTAACTATTTTTGTATAAATGTCTTATAAACGAAATTAGATATGACACATTTAAATATTGGTGATAATGCACCTCATTTTAATGGAAATATAGAAGATGGATCTAAAGTAAGTTCTTCTAGTCTCAAAGGACAGAAATATATATTATTTTTCTATCCTAAAGATGATACCCCCGGATGTACTAGAGAAGCATGCAATCTTAGAGACAACTTTCGATGGTTTGAAAAGAATGGATTTCAGATATTTGGAGTGAGTCCAGATAATGAAAAGAAGCATCAAAAGTTTATTGATAAATACGAGTTTCAGTATTCACTAATCGCTGATACAGATAAAGAAATGATTAAATCATTTGGTATCTGGGGACCTAAAAAATTTATGGGCAGAGAATTTGATGGTGTACACCGTACTACATTTGTAATCAATGAAGACGGCAAGATAGTAGAGATCATCAAAAAAGTAAAGACCAAAGAACACGCTGAACAACTTATAGAAGCTCTCAAGTAATAAGTTATATTT
The DNA here is from genome assembly GCA_002335865.1 of Saprospiraceae bacterium UBA1994. Classification (GTDB taxonomy): domain Bacteria; phylum Bacteroidota; class Bacteroidia; order Chitinophagales; family Saprospiraceae; genus UBA1994. The sequence goes on along the minus strand of DDCY01000024.1, from coordinate 64,915 downwards.
TTATCTTTAAAATAGGTTCTGATGTATGTTAGACCTTATTTTTTTACACAAATATTAATCTATTAATTATCTATGAGGTACACTATAGTGTATTGCGAGGAAGACCATTGCCATTTTTAATGCAAGTGGTACATCCTCATCTAGGTTATCCTCTATGATCCAATCTCTAGGATCACCTTCATACTCTGTAAAGATATCAAAAGCACCGTGCTTGTCAGTTGCAAGTGTCCACTCTTCAGTAAGGTTACCGTATTTACTTTCAAATCTTAGTGTATAATCATCGCACTTAATCTTCCATATCGTAAGATCACCTCGCCATTGATTTTTGATAGATACGATATACTCTCCGTCAATTAACTCCCATTCATCAGGCCTATTGATCCATTTTTGTCTAAATCTACCGAATCTACCATCTAATTGGTATTCCCAATCATTCCATTCTAACTTATGTGGCCAACTCAGATTGAGTTCTCCAAGGTTGATGTCCAAATCAGCTGGTATTACTTTCCACTCTTTAAAAGTATCTCCATATTCTACTGCGAAACCTGTAAGTTCTTGAGCTGAAACCGAATCCAAACCACTACAGAATATGAAATACAAAAAGAGTGATAGCCTGAATGGCATCACTCTTAACCTATCTTGTATATGTGATATTCTATTTAGAATAATATTAATTTCTATTAATGATGAGAAGTTTTCTATTAAAACTCTATACTTTTTCGTAGAGACATAAATCAAACTTGAGCTATATGTGATTCAGAGTCAACGTATTTCTTACTGAATCACTGCCTAACTTTTCACTCTAAGCTAACTTTGTCAACATTTTACCTAGAATGGTAAATCATCAAAATCTTCCGGCTTAGTATTAGCTGCAGTCGTAGCTGGAGCATCAGCATAATTTTCGTTGATGCCTGAAAAATCAGACATTCCTGCTGCAGGTGGGAGTGAAGCTGCTGCCACATCCTGGGCTGCACTTATTTTCCATGCGTTGAGGTTAGTGAAGAACTTTTCATTCCATTCTCTACCTCTAAGATCAAAGTTCACTTTTATCTTAGATCCTTCATTATAAGAATCAATAAGTGCGCACTTATCTTGAGTAAGTTGAAACTTAACGTACTGTGGATATTGTCCATCAGTTTGGATCACGAATTCTCTCGCTTGGAATGTTGCAGATTTACTTTCTGTTTCAAATTTTTTGTGTAGTAATCCTTCTATTTCGAATGACATAAGGTTATTATTTATAATGTTGTTGTATGTATGTGTAAAATAGCTTGTATATAATTAGGTCACTTTCTCAATCAAAAGTTCAATTGACCTTAAAAAATCAATATCTTCCTAATATGCTTTTGCAAATAATGCTATCTGTGTAGCTGGTTTTCCTGAATAGATACATGTACCTTCTCCTTGACCACCTTCTAATGGAATACATCTAATCGTTGCCTTTGTCTCTTCTTTGATCTTCAGCTCAGTCTCTGACGTACCATCCCAATACGCTTTCACGAATCCTCCTTTGATATTAAGTATCTCTTTCAATTCCTCATAAGTAGTGGCTTCACTATATCTCTCTTCTCTAAATTTGATAGCTCTATTGAATAGATTATCTTGAATTTCAGATAAAAGTTGCTCAACATGTTCTACTAACCCTTCTAATGCTATAAGTTCTTTAGTCTTTTCATCTCTTCTAGCTACTTCTACTACTCCTTTAGCGAGATCTCTAGCTCCGATACCAAGTCTGACTGGCACTCCTTTCATTTCATACTCTGCAAACTTGAATCCTGGTCTCTTTCTATCATCGGTATCTACTTTTACAGATATACCTTTAGCCTTAAGCTCTTTAATAAGTTTATTGGCTACCTCCATGATCTCCTCAGTCGGTTTTGGTATTGGCACTATTACTACTTGTATTGGTGCTAACTTAGGTGGTAATACAAGTCCTTGGTCATCAGAATGCGTCATTATCAGTGCTCCTATAAGCCTTGTAGATACGCCCCAAGATGTAGCCCAAACGTACTCTTCTTTATTTTCACTAGTAAGATACTTTACATCAAATGCTTTAGCAAAATTTTGACCTAAGAAGTGAGATGTACCCGCTTGTAATGCTTTACCATCTTGCATAAGTGCTTCTATAGTAAAGGTATCAACCGCTCCGGCAAATCTTTCATTCTCTGATTTGTATCCTTTAATGACAGGCATTGCCATATGCTCTTCAGCAAACTGTGCATATACATCATGCATTTGCCTTGCTTCTGCTATAGCTTCATCCTTAGTCGCGTGAGCAGTATGCCCTTCTTGCCATAAAAACTCTGCGGTTCGTAAAAATGGACGGGTACGCATCTCCCACCTCATTACATTGGCCCATTGATTGATCAGAAGTGGTAAATCTCTGTAAGAGTGTATCCATCCTTTGTAAGTATTCCAAATGATCGCTTCGGATGTAGGTCTTATGATCAACTCTTCTTCAAGCTTAGCATTTGGATCTACTCTTAGTTTACCTTCATTGTCAGGATCATTCTCTAGTCTGTAATGCGTTACTACAGCGCATTCCTTGGCGAAGCCTTCCGCATTCTTCTCTTCCGCCTCAAACAAACTCCTTGGCACAAGTAGAGGGAAGTAGGCATTGACGTGCCCTGTCTCCTTAAACATTATGTCCAATTGGTCTCTCATCTTCTCCCATATCGCATATCCATAGGGCTTGATTACCATACATCCCCTTACTGCCGAATTTTCAGCTAATTCTGCTTTTTTTACGATATCATTATACCATTGAGAGTAATTCTCTTCTCTATTCGTGATTTCCTTTGCCATTATGTGGATAGTTAATTAAAATATAAGGATTGTGAAATTGAAACTTCAAAGCTTGTTTTCGCGTCTATAGTACTGTGACACAGAAAGTAAAATATCCATGTTACGTATTTTAACAGTATTTATTCGACTTTAAAGTCATCTTAACAAATAAATCATCGCAAAAGTAATAAATTGCGAATGTTCGATGTAAGAGATTCGATGATATATTGTACCATCTAAAAATTTATAGAAGATGAAAAGTATACTACAACAAACAATCATGACGCTACTCTTTGCTACAATAGCAAATGTAAGCCTCCAAGCCCAGTTTGATGATCTATATTATGATCCAAATACTGATGACGCAACATATTATACTGATTTAGATGACGAGTCGTTTCATAGTAATGAAACATCATACAACGAATATGGAGAGTCTGATTACGATGATTCTGATTATGAGTACTATGATGACTACGATTATAACTACACTAATAGGATAAGAAGATTCCGTAGAGGTGGAAACTTCAATAGAGGTTACTATTCTAACTTTAATAGAAGAGCTAGTAGATGGAATGATCCATTTTACGACCCTTTCTACGACCCTTATACATTTGGAGGCTCATTCATTAACAATTCTTTTACTAGACCATACGGATATGCTGGATATGGAAGTTTCAACAGTTGGAATAGATGGAATTCTTGGGCTGGAAATAACTGGTGTGGAAATGGATATAATGGCTTTGGATACGGTGGTGGAAACTATATAGTAAACAACTATTATGGCAATAACGGCTTCAATGGTAATGGCGGATATGCAAACAATAATAACTATACTAATGTCAGAACATTCGGCTCTCGAAAAGGTGAGTCAACAACAAGTAGCACAAGAGGCAAGAACCCAAACTCTGGAAGAGTAAGTACTTCAGGTACTAATAATAACCCAACTATGACAGGTGGACAAACTAGAGGATTTGAAGTGATAACAGGCACTAAATCTGTTGGCACAAGAGATGATGGCATTAAAACAACTACAAGATCTACTAGACCTTCTATTTATAAAAGAGATAGAAGTACTACTACTCGCAGCAGAGCAGATAGATCTGAAAGCTCAACTAAAGCTAATTCTCGTACAGGGAACTCGACTAAAAATAAAGCCAATTCTTCAAAAAGAAAAACCTTTAATAGTAATACTAGGTCGAAGTCAAACAGATCATCTACAAGTTCGAGATCAAATAGATCACAGACTAAATCTAATACTTCGTCAAGAACTAGCAAGTCTTATAATACAAGGTCTGGAGGAGGGTCTTCGAGCAGAAAATCTTCTTCAAGTAGCCGTAGCTCAAAGAGAGGCGGAAAAAGATAATCTAACACAAATCATAAAGAAGTGTAATAATCTACCACTTCGTAAAGACAAAGAAAGGTGGATAATACATGTTGTTGTCCACCTTTTTTATACGCTTTAGCGAAAAATTTAAATCGACAATATTATGACTAAAATAAAATATATAACGCTTACTCTACTACTTGGAATCATGGGAGTAAGTGGCTACGGCCAGACAATTTCTGATGCGCTTAGATATGCCGTGCTGATACCACAAGGAACCGCTAGAGTTGCAGGAGTAGGAGGATCATTTGGAGCAATGGGAGGTGACATAGGAGTAATGAGTATCAATCCTGCTGGACTCGCAGGATTTTATAAATCAGAATTCACCTTTACCCCTACCATAACTAGTACCAATACTGAAGCTTTCTTGGTCGAAGACTCAGCTAATGTTAGTACTCAATCCAAGACAAACTTTGGATTGAGTAATATGGCTGCAGTATTTGTATCAAGACCTAGCTCAGGTAAGTGGCAAACGTCTAATTTTACTATCGGGTATCAAAAAGTGGCTGATCTTAATAAAGCATTTCTATATAGAGGAGTAACTGTGGGTAGTTACTCTGAGAGTCTTGAAGAAGTACCTAGCGTAATCTTTGATGTCCCATATCAAAATGCATCTCTCTCCAAAGAACAAATCGTATCTCAGAAAGGATATGTGAGCGAACTAAACTTCGGATGGGCTGGTAGCTATGATAACAAACTAGATATTGGTATATCTTTAGGAATACCTTTTGTATCGTTTGATGAAGAGAAGACTTACTCAGAAGAAGATGCCATCAATGCTCTAAATGTCTTCAATAAATATGATAGAGAAAACTATCTCAATGTTAGTGGAGCAGGCATCAATTTCAAAGCTGGATTTATATATAAAGGAATAAAGCCACTTAGAATAGGAGCTTCTATACATTCTCCAAATTACTATACACTTACTGAAGATTTTGGCGAATCTGATCAATATACATTTGATAATGATGATATAGACGCATTAGCTTCTGATGGAAGGTTTAAATACCAATACAAGACTCCTTGGAAGGTAAATAGTAGTGTAGGGGTTCTATATAATTTAGGAAATATAAAAGGGTTTGCTAATGCTGATTTAGAGTTTTTAGATTATTCATCCTCCAATTTTGATCTAGGTGCCTACAGCACAGAGCTCGAAGACATCAACTATGGTTCGGAGCTGAACAAAGAAATAGAATCTGAGCTTGGTTCTATTGTTAACCTTAGATTAGGTACAGAACTAGCTTATAGAAAAATTAGACTGAGGTTAGGAACAGGACTACTACAATCACCTTACTCTAATGATGCTGGCGAAGGAGAATATAGTTCTAACTACTCTTTTGGAGTTGGACTAAGAGAAAATAATTTTTACTTAGATCTATCATACGCGCGAAACAGTAATGAAGAAGGATACATAGCATACGATCCTAATGAAGGAGACAATATTCCTTTAGCTAATACTGAGACGTCTAAAGGAGTAATTCAATTTACTGCAGGGTTTAAGTTTTGATTTATAAATATCAAAAATTAATCATTAAACTTAAGGCTTTCAATAGCATGAGAGAATAAGATCTTGTAGCATGAAAACAAAGACCAAATTTCGCGAATACGCTATTTGATCTTTGTTTTTTAAAGGCAGAAACGAAATAGTATAGTGTTTATATTATTCCCTCAAATCATACTGTGAAAAACACAGCGTCTAGGCTGCAATAAAGTTACTTCTCAAGAATCTTCACATTTCTAAACCAGATTCTATCACCATGATCTTGTAAAGCTAAGTGACCTTTTGTCGCTTCACCGAATCCTTCCCATCCTGAGAATTTACTTTTTGAAACCATATCTTTCCATTGGTCATTGTACATAGTGAATTCTACAACCTTGTATCCATTAAGCCAAAACTCTACTTCGCCATCTACTTTGATGATACGTACTTTGTTCCACTCTCCAGCTGGCTTGACAGTGACGTGATTGGTCTCTATCATATCGTATAGGTCTCCAGCTCTATGAGTTAGATACTTAGTATCTGGGTGGCATGTATTATCTAGTATCTGCATCTCTGGACCAGTCTGCCAGATGTAATCATATTCCTCAGTTTCTATACCAGAAAACATAATTCCACTATTTCCGCAGTTGGCAATTTTCCACTCTAGATTGAGCTCAAAATTTTCATACTGTTCATCTGAGATAAGATCACCACCATCAGCTACTTGCCATCCACCATCTGGTTTTTTATCTGTAGCGAGTGTCAAATTACCATCTTCTATTTTCCAACTTGAACCTACAGTCTTTTTACCATAGTTATGCCAGTTGGCTGTTGACTTACCATCGAATAATAATTTCCATCCTGCCGCTCTTTCTGATTCAGATAATTCATTAGGTTGATTATTATAAGGTGATTTTATCACTGATCCTTTTACATTGGATGGTACTTTATTCATAGTGTACCATGTCTCTGTGCTCCATAAAGATCTTGATCCTTTACTTACAAAATGATTGAGTAGTTTGATATATACTACATGATTATCCTTGAGACCATCGAACTCTAGAAAAACACTTTTACGATCCTCAGATACTGTAGCAGACTTCACATTAAGTGCTTTCTCATCCATCTTAGGTCCACCATAGTTAATGGTAGGTTTGTAATACCATTGCTTTACCAAATAGTCTTCAGGATTCCATCCATCACCCTCTTTGAGCGGCTCGGTAAATTCTATTTCCATGCCATTAGACTTAGCTCTGACCGCTAACATCTCAAAAGCTGGTTTCTCATTATAGGCGAATCTCTGTAGACCGTACCACAACTTACCAGTCTGTCCCCAGTTGCCTGTAGATCCTATACCACCGATATACAATGCCCCATCTGGGCCCCATGCTAATCTATTGACTCCAGCCTCTATTCCTTGCGTAAATCTGAAAAGAGATCCTTGTAGTTGGCCGTCTACCTCTTCAACAAATACACGCTTCACTCCACCGTGAGTTACTTCACCATGTATCATTTGATTTTTATACGGCCCTACATTAATTGACAAAGGTGTACTAGGTGAATTACCAATTTCATCTTGCGGCAACCAAACTACAGGCGGTGTATCCTTTAGATCTTTTACCGATTCTGGATTCACTGATCTATTTCCATAGAATGCACCTTCTTGTATTTTAACGATCTTAGAAGATGGCAACCAATCACCTTGATTATCTGCTACATAGATATCTCCACCGTATCCTATTCCGACTCCATTAGGTGTACGAAATCCTGATGCCACAAATTCTACAGCTCCAGTTTCTTTGTTGATCTTGACACACTTACCTCTGTCCACGATTTGAGGATTAGTGCTTGCTCCTCCTGGTTCAATTGCTGTAGCTAATGCAGCGTAGAAGTGCCCATCTTTATAAGCCATACCAAATCCAAATTCGTGAAAATTGGCAGAGACTTGCCAGTCATCACAAATTGTCTGATACTCATCTATTAGACCGTCATTATTATTATCAACTAGCTTGGTTAGCTCTTGCTTTTGCATGATATAAATCTCGTCATCTACAACACTCAGACCTAGAGGCTCTGCAAGTCCCTCTGCGATCTTTGTTACTATAATATCTTCTGGGCTAGCTGCATTGATATTATTTAACATAAATACTGATCCTGCGGCATCCCATGTACTCACTACCATTCGTCCATCAGCCATAAAATCCATTCCACCTACTTTCGGCATAAATGTTTCTGGTCTCACTTGTGACAAATCAAAAGATGGATGCACCCCATCAACCATATATCCGTCTCCAGGAACACGCGTTATATTTGCCATAGGAAGAGTTAGGTCTCCTATTACAGTCTGCATCTCTTTGGTATGCAATATATTCTCTGCAGGTACCACCATCCACATTTCTGAGCCACTAGGTTTCCAGTTCCATGACAAGTAACTGCCACTTTCACCTTGGAAATATTCGATCTTAAAAGGATGCAATCCTTGGGTTAAGGTTACCGATGCTTCCTTGTAATCTGTACCATGATTTCCATCATTATCTAATATCACTTTACTGTTAAGAGATACTCTTGATCCATCGTCACTCCATATGCGGAAGTTGTAACTATTTTCTTTTTCTATCCATAAGTAACCTTCTGAGACTAGACCAAAATCAGCTCTATTATTGGCAAAATCAGCTCCACTTATATTATCAAAATTGGGCATGATACCAGCATTGATTGCTTTACTAGTCTGCATACCATCTAGATTTCGGACTCCTTTTTTCTGCTTGTAGATTACAGTTACTGCGCCTGGGATTGTCTCCTCTAGCTTAACAATCTTAGATGGAGACTCTGCATTCATATCCTTTTTAATGGTAACATCCTCTTCTTCATTCCCTTCAGTGTCGGAATCAAGAGACATCACATACTCTATCATCTTTGTAATGTCATACTGAGATAAATCAGGGTGAGCATTCATGATCTGACTACCCCATACTCCGGAGCCACCGTTAGTCACTTTGGCTACTAGCATCTTTATATTGTCTTCATTATTTGTATATCTCTTCGCTACATCTACATAAGCTGGGCCAATCGTCTTTACATTCTTATTGTGACAGGTTTTACAGTCATTTCGTGCAATCAGTCTGGCACCCTCAGGTGTTCCATCCGTATCTTCTTCGTCTCCAAGTGCATGTGGATTAGGTATCGACGCTCCTGCTACAAAAGATACATTGAGAACTGTAGTAGCATTAGCATTAAGTACTAAATCTGCTGTCATAACTATAAGTGATCTTGATCCCTTTTTCACTTCAGTTTCTATCACTTTGGTGAGTTGTCCATTTGTCTTGACATTTTCGATAGTCACGATAGAACTTGCAGAAGTCGACAAAACTATTTGCTTACCCACAGGTAAATTAGAAGTTGTAAATTTTCTTTGAAATATCATATCACCTACTTCAGACTCTACCGTCTCTACTTCTTCTTCGATCCTTACCACAGATAGTGTAGTATTATCAGAGAGCTCATACATCAGTACTGCTTTATCATCTACTACTTTATGACCTTTATATTGAAATGTTGTAGGTATCTCGGTGCCGTCTGCTTCTGTCAGTTTCCATACTGATTTGTCATCGTTTTGCACATAAGCGTCACCAATAGACATGGGCTGAGGGCCATGATTATTAGTATAAACTGGCCCATCAAATAGGACCTCTCCTCTCCATGCCTTATAAAGCGCACCAGTTGTTGTACGATATGCTGCCCACAGTTTATTATTGAGTGCCAGAGTAATCATACGTGGATTTTGATCTAATACTGAGCGAAATACCCAAGGCTCATATGGCCTTTCAATTCCACTGCCTCTTGTTGCTGTTGTAGAATCATCAGAGCAAGATATTATAACAGTCGATATAATTAATATTAGTAATAATAGAGTGAATAATCTGTTGGCCTTCATATAGATTTTTATTTAATATTACTTTAATTTGCTAGAAGACAATTAATAAAGTTATTGGTGATGATGATCATGCTTAGCAGTACCTGTAAGTTTGAGTGGGTTAAGAGAACTTATATCTGCTTTAGCGTTTCCTTCTGTTATAGTTATTCGTTTACCTAAAGATTGACTTCCATAATCAATAAATATATTCGATCCATTAGCCCAATTCACCTCTAATTTATCAATACTAAATGTATTACCTATACTTGGGTATGACATTCTCGAACATTGAAGGCAATCGAATTAACTCTTCAAAAATTGAAAAAATAAAACATCATTTAAATGTAAGTAAGCATTTAAAGATAAAAAATATCACAGTTGCATTCGTTCAAAACAGAAATGCAACTATGAAAGATAGAAAAGTGCAAGAGGAAAGAATAGAGTTCGAAATTAGATTCTAAACGCGATAATAGGAATATAGTTTTTGATTCTGAATTTGTAAAATAGCTCATTGGATTAATATTCAACTGGCTATTTTTTATTCTCAGAATAAGACAACACAACAAAATATGCCATTTTGTCATTTAAAATTCATCTATGTTGACATTTTGTCACTTTAATAGTTTAAGAATTCTATTTTTGTCTTATAAAATGGAATGGAATAGCTATTGATCTAGTAAAAGTGTAGATGAGAGCTAAAACTCATTAAGAATTATAGAAAACACTAAATATTAAATAATACCAGTATGAATCACAAAACTTACCGTAGCAGAGAAAGAAGAAATCATGTAGCATTTCCACAATTTACTAATATGATTAACGAAATAATGAATACGCCGATTCACTCCGTAGTAAAGAATAAAGTACAGACTATACCGGCCGTCAATGTAAAACAAGATGACAAGCAATACACTATCGAAATGTCTGTACCAGGGTATAGTAAGAAAGATATCAACATTGCAATAATGGACGGCAAATTGGTGATCAGCTCGGAAGTAGAAAAGTCTACAGAAGATACATATAGACTTAAAGAATTCTCATATGGGGCATTCAATAGATCATTCAATCTTCCTAAAGATGCTAACCAAGAAGATATCAGTGCTAAGGTTGCCAATGGCATATTACACCTAACGATAGGAAAAACGCCAGAAGCTACACCTAAGAATATCGTAATAAAATAATGCGATGCCTAGTTAACTAGTATCTCAAAGAGGAAGTTTTGGCACTTGCTTCCTCTTCGTTATTATGTCTTGATCATACATCATCCATTTCTGTATTAAAACGACGAAGAAACAATAATATGATAAATCCAATATTTACCTCGAATAAGATTACTAACGTCATTGATAATGTACTTAACAGCAGTTTAAGTGATATCATAGGAACTGATTTCGTATCAGATTCACCCTCGGTCAACATTACTGAAAATGAAAAGAATCATAATATAATATTAGCTGCTCCAGGGTTAGACAAATTAGACTTTGTAATCAAAGTAGAAAATGATCAACTCCTAGTGAGCACCAAAAAAGAATTAGTTGCTAACAAAAAAGAAAATATTTTTTTGAGAAGAGAATTTAGCTACAGTAGTTTTAAGCGCAGTTTCCACTTGCCTGAAACAATCGATCGTGAAAATATATCTGCAGCTTATAAAGATGGCATACTCAATATTACAATAGCGAAGAAGAATGTCCAGAAGGGATATAAAGATAGGAAGATAGATATATCATAAGAATAAAGGAGATATCCTACACTAAGATAATTTCGTTGGTTAGTTAATAGGTCATCAGACCATTAAGTGCAAATCCTTAATTAGTTTTCCACTTTTTTTTTCAATCAACAGATGTATTTTCTAAATAGCAAAAAAGAGATATTGCTGATTATTGACCTCTTTCTTTGAGTTTTTTTCTTCTTTTCTTACCAAATAGATTGGACTCACCTCTCTTGGTTGACTTTGGCTGAGGGTTATCTTGGGCATTATAGTATGCCTCTTCTGCTGGGCAACCATAACCAGTTTTACATGATGTATGAGTCGTAGATAAGAGCAAGAATCCAATTAGATAGCTTGCTATAGTGATGTATTTCTTCATATATCTGTCTTTTAATAGAGACTTAATTAAACGGTAATGAGCTAAATTATATTTCAAAAGTAAGCTAAATCGGCATTTCAAGTGTTATCTAATACCCAAAAATGAATAAAAACCCTTTATTTATCGTGATTTCAGCCGTTTTATTAGGTATTATTTGTATATGTATTTTCTATAATATACTTTTGTATATAAATTTTTTATAATATACTTTTATATTTATATAATTACTTATTAACTAAAATAATAAATAAGATGAACAAAGGAGATCTAATCGCGCAAGTAGCAGAAACAGCAGGATTAACTAAAAGCCAAGCATCTGATGCTGTAAATGGTGTATTCGATGCAATCCAGACTACTCTTAAAGCAGGAGACAAAGCTGCTTTTGTTGGATTTGGTACATTCTCAACTAACATGAGAAAAGCTAGAGAAGGAAGAAACCCACTCACAGGTGCAACTATCCAAATCAAAGCTAAAAACCAAGTTAAATTTAAGCCAGGAAAAGCTCTTTCAGAATCAGTAAACTAGTATTACTGAACTAAGATATTTTATAGGCAGTCTTGTATTTCAAGATTGCCTATTTTTTTTCTTGGACTGAATCATTTTCTTGTATGCCCGATCATAAACGTTCATTAATCATGATAGATATTGAACTGATGAATCGTTTACATATTCTCATAAGATATACACACCAATAATAACCAACCTTATAATGGCGGAAATCGCAGAACTCAAAAAAATCGCATCACAGGTACGTAGAGATATAGTACGTATGGTACATGCTGTAAGCTCAGGCCATCCAGGAGGCTCACTAGGCTGCGCAGACCTACTAACTGCATTATATTTTAATCATTTAAACCATAACTCCTCATTCAATATGGATGGTAAAGGAGAAGATTTATTCTTTTTATCTAATGGTCACATCTCGCCAGTATGGTATAGTGTGTTGGCTAGATCAGGATACTTTCCAATAGCAGAATTATCTACATTTAGACATATCAACTCTAGACTACAAGGTCATCCAGCGACACATGAACACCTACCAGGTATTCGTATTGCCTCAGGATCTCTTGGTCAAGGTCTATCAGCTGCTATAGGAGTAGCACAAACGAAAAAACTCAATAGCGATGATAAGATGGTATACATCCTCATGGGAGATGGCGAACTTCAAGAAGGTCAAGTATGGGAAGCAGCAATGTATGCGGCACATTACAAATGTGACAATTTAGTAGCCATAGTAGATTGGAATGGTCGCCAAATCGATGGAGATACTAAAGATGTAATGTCTCTAGGTGATCTACCTGCAAAGTGGAAAGCATTCGGATGGTATGTAATGGAAATGGACGGCAATGATATGTCATCTGTTTTGTCTGGTCTACAAGATGCTAAAGCAAGATCTGGTAGCGGACAACCTACAGTAATCCTCATGCGTACTGAGATGGGTAAAGGAGTAGACTTCATGGAAGGCACCCACAAATGGCACGGAGTAGCTCCTAGTGATGAGCAGCTAGCTGACGCACTATCTCAACTAGAAGAGTCACAAGGAGACTACTAGACATTTATTATTACAAATAACGACAATAACATTACTAAAATATATACTATGCTATCAGACTATCAGTCTAGCGGAAAGAAAGGAACAAGAGATGGATTTGGCGACGGCCTACACGAAGCAGCTGTGAAAAATTATGAGGTGGTAGGCCTTTGTGCTGACCTTACTGGATCTCTCAAAATGAATAAGTTTAAAGATGCATACCCAGAACGATTTTTTCAAGTAGGAATCGCTGAAGCCAATATGATGAGCCTCGCAGCAGGAATGGCTATCGGCGGCAAAGTACCTTTCACAGGTACATTCGCCAATTTCTCTACAGGTCGTGTATATGATCAGATCAGACAATCCATCGCATACTCAGATAAAAACGTAAAGATTTGTGCATCACATGCTGGTCTCACCTTAGGAGAAGATGGTGCTACTCACCAGATCCTCGAAGATATAGGCATGATGAATATGCTGCCAGGAATGACGGTAATCAATACTTGTGATTATCATCAGACTAAAGCGGCTACATTAGCTATAGCTGAATATGAAGGTCCAGTCTACTTAAGATTTGGTCGTCCGGCTTGGCCTATGTTTATGGAAGACAAGCCATTCGTAATCGGTAAAGCGATACATATGAATGAAGGGTCTGATGTAACTATAGTGGCTACTGGACATATGGTATGGCAATCACTAGAGGCTGCAAGATCATTAGCCAAAGAAGGAATCGCTGTAGATCTACTCAACATACATACTATCAAGCCATTAGACAATGAAGCCATCCTCAAGTCTGTAGGTAAGACTGGATGTTTAGTTACTGCAGAAGAGCACCAACGTAATGGTGGTCTCGGATCATGTGTAGCTAATCTATTAGGATCTAAGTTACCCACTCCACAAGAGTTAGTGGCTGTCAATGACTCATTTGGAGAAAGTGGAAAGCCTACTGATCTTCTTGACAAATATGGACTATCTGTAGATGATGTAATTGCCGCTGCGAAAAGAGCAATTGCTAGAAAGTAATTATTATTACGCCTTGCATTAAAATATAGAGCAATCAAGTTTTCGCTTGAAGGCTTTTTTTATTTCAAAATAAACTTCTGTGAATTATTGAATTCCTTAATACCGAATTTAAGTTTACCTGACATTTTGTGGTTCTTGTTTTTAGTAAATACTTTTTAATGTAGAAAAAGAATAAGTAATAGCCTCTAAGTCAGAATTGACTTGGAGGCTATTACTTATTCATCAAAAATATTTGACTAATACTTTTGCATTTATTTACAATATGTATTCGTGTTAGTTACCTTGACCCATTCCTCCTTGGCCACCACCACCTTGACCAGCATCATCACCTTTCTTGAGGTCTGTATTTTTTATTTTCGATTTTCTCTTCTTGAAATCTACTTTACCAAACTTATATCTAAAGTTGATACCAATAGATCTAAATGGAATAGCAAAATCATTCTTCTGAAAAAACCCTGGCCCGTCTTGCTCTGAATTGAATGACTTAGTAGCATTAAATGGATCAATAAATTTGAGTCCCAAGCTACTTTTCTTGAAATCATATCTAAATCCAAATCCGTAAATCCAAAAGCTAGGAGTTTCACCTTGAAGGGTAGCATTTGGTGACCTGAAAAATCCAAAGAAATCAGATTTGAAATTACCTGTAAAGCTATAGTCTCCTCCCCAGAATATTTGATAGAGTATTGCATCGCGTTCTCTTTCTACTCCATTAACAAATCCATTAGCGCTGTAACTATATACATTACCTCCTACTCTAGCGGTAAGCTTCTTGATACTCTTACTCGTGAATAGATTGATACCATACGACTCACTCTTTGCTATGTTCTTGTACGTATTAGTCGAAACTCCATTTTCTACTAATAACACTTGCTCTATTACATCGTCCGTACGTTTATAGTATGGACTCGCATATATCATAGCTCCAAACACATTAAAGTTGTATGAAAGCTCTACTTGGTGTGTAATCTCAGGATTGAGGAATGGATTTCCCTCTGTTCGATTAAATAGATCAGCGGAATTATTAAATGGATTTATGAATCTAAGATTGGGTCTTTGGATACGCTTTGAATAACTTAGTTTAAGTTGTCTAAAATTAGTTAGAGATCTACTAACGGTAAAACTTGGCAGATAGCTTTGATAGTCATTTTCGAAAACACCTCCTTCTAGATCGTCACCTTTAATCTGAGTATTCTCGACTCTAAGACCTGTAATAAATCCAAATTTTCCTAGGGTATAATTAAGCGAAGCATATCCAGATACCACATCTTGATCATAATCAAATACATTAGATCTAGTCAAATCCAATTGGTATTGCCCAGAAGATTCATCCAGTACATTGAATTTATAATCACTCGTAATATCTCTTAGTATTCCTTTTGCACCCACCTCTAATTTGATAGACTTAGGCAATGGTTGCACATAGTCAATTTGTATTGTCGTCTCTAGATTATCTCCGTCATTGTTGACTTGCTCTGACCTATCTAGAATGTTAAATAAGTTATAATCTTCTACTAAGTCATAATCTTGATTCTGTACATTGCCAGAGAGCTGAAATGCCATTGTTAATTCCTTAACTTCATCATCCTCAAATTTTCTAGTATAATCCGTACTCCAATCGAATCCACTATTGAGTGTTTCTGTTTTATTTAGCCTTGTCCATTTATCGTCAAATACTTCACCCATAATAATATTTGTGGGATCATTGAGTGTAGCTGTACTACTAGCATCAGTATCAAATCCAAAGCCTCTTAAAGAGAATGAACTGTTAAAAGCATTATAAGCATTGAGATCATAAAATGCAGATAGAGATCCATTGAATCCAAGTCGAGAAGTTTTCGTAACACCATCTTGATTATATTCACTTTGACCACCTGGAACATCTGCTTCTCTCAAAAATTTGTTAATCCCATCCGCTGGTACTGAATAAAAAACAGATGAATTTGCCGTAAGTCCAAATCTCCCTTTTCCTGCATTAATATTAACAAAAGCATTGTTTTGACGATTACCCGCAGACGCATTGATAGAACCAGCAAGCCCTTCAAGTTCTTTGCGTTTAGTAATTATATTTATGATACCTCCACTTCCTTCTCCATCGTATTTAGCCCCCGGAGATGTAATTACTTCTACTTTTTTAATTTGATCTGCAGGAAACATTTTGAGAGCGTCTGCTACATTGGAAGAGAACATTCCACTAGGCTTACCATTAATAAGAATTCTTACATTCTGCGATCCTCTGAGCGATACATTACCTTCAAGATCAACGGATAAAAGAGGAACTTTTCGCAATACATCTGTGGCATCACCACCAGCTATACTTGAGTCATCTTCCGCATTGAAGACTAACTTGTCTGGTTTGTTCTCAATGAGTGCACGTTTTTCTGTGATCTTCACTCCATCCAATATTACTGATGAAGGGACTAGATATATAGTATTAAGATTAACATCCGGATCTTTGAGAGTAGTCTCTACATCTCGAATCACTTTTTCCTTATATCCAAGAAAACTAATGTAAAGATCATATTTACCCGTAGTAACTTCACCTATTTTCCAAGATCCATTTTCTTCAGAGAGTACACCGTCTAGGTTAGTATCACCTCTTTTCATTGTGATAGTAGCATAAGAAATCGTAGCATTTGTCATAGAATCGATAAGAACTCCTTCGATTTTACCTTTGATAGACTTTTTCTTTTTTCCTCCCCAGTTGCCGAATTGGCTATACGATATGAATGAACTTAATAATAATACAAAGATAAATAGTTGTTTCATTGCAGTTGATTGATTGACTCGAGGTGTAATATGTTTAAATAAGAAACGAATTTAACAACTATTAGACGTAAAGATGTTTTTGTTCGACTTATAATTCCTGAAATTAATTTGACATATCTAGAACCTCCATCAATGTACGGAAAGCTCCATATCGACCATTGTACCTCTTTGCATGTTCGGATTGCAAGGCTTCTGAATAATTCTCTTGATACTCTCGATAGGCTTGCATATTGGGAGCTAAATACTGTATAGCATATGTTACTCCCGTTTCATTTTCAGTCTCTAAGATTCTTTGTAGCTGATAAGTAAGAAATTTTCCTGTTGCCATAACATCAGGAATATGTGTTGACTTCATCCAATCCACCCACTCTTTGTGGCTACTGTGATCTATATTGACTGTAACATTATATAATATTCTGTTCATGTTATTATCTCTTTAGTTTCTGATTTAGATACCTACTCCAGCGTTATTGAGAGTGAGTCTAAGATCTGTATTTGTTGGGTGAAGATAAGCTTGCCACCCCAGTTCTTTGGCACCTATTACATTATTACTATTGTCATCAATAAAGATAAATTCAGAACGCTCTAATCCAATTGTAGCCTCAACTTGTTTATATATTTCTTTTTCAGGCTTCCAAGCATTCATTTTGTGAGAGTAAAAGCATTGATCAAAAAATCTATCTTCAAAATTATCAATTTGATAAACTTCTTTCAATTCGCGCATAACATAATCCAAATGTATCTGATTGGTATTACTCAATAAATAGATATTATAATCCTTCTTTAGTTCATCTAGTAGTATAAATCTATCTTGCTGCCATCCACAAAGCATAGCATTCCAAGCATCCACTACTTCTCTACCTTGAGGCACAGGTTCACACATGGACTGTATGGCGAATATAAAAGCCTCTGGAAGCATTTCTCCTTTCTCCAAGGCCAATGTTATCTCTCTGTACTTGTTATTGTAAGGAGCGACCATCTCCGTATTGAGTAGTTTACTCATAGCCGCTTTCGTCTTAGAGATATCAAGATCTAGTAGAACTCCACCGAAATCGAAGATAATAGCTTTTAGGTTTTTCATAGCGCTAAGATTAACTAAAAAAGAAGCCTACCATCGAAAAAATAACAGGCCAAATATAATTTAGATAAATGATCTAATCTTACTCGATGATGATCATTTTTTGTTTCACTAAAATTTTCAATCTCCTTAGTGTAGTACAATGATTCTAAAGTATTGATATCACTCTGCTCGATGGACTTTATAATTATTTTATTCATTCAGAGTTTTATAATTTTTTTTAATCAGAGATCGATATAATCGTTTTACAAATTGACAAGTAGGTAGCTTTCCTAGATTTTAATACCAAGCTATAAAAATTCGAAGCCTAGACGGCTCATATTGTGTCTTTCATGTTACTCAAAGATCCATATTAATAAATTACTACTTATCTGCCATAGAGGAAATTTGTACTTCGTGATAAATGAAGACTTATCATTGAACAAAAAGGCGCGATGGATAGTATCCTTTTTGATTGAGACTATGAGGCCACATCGACGATTCAAAGCAAAAGTCTATCACTATAGTTAGAAATCGAAATTTTTAGCCTATCCTTAACTTTAGTTATTTTTTATCCAATTCCATAAATATCTAGTATGAAGCTTAAAAATCAGCTCCTATACTAAAGTAAAATCTAGAGTCTTGCACTTTACCATTCTCTACTCCCCAAGCGTAGTCAAATTTCACTAAGTAACCCAATATAGTAGCACGAACGCCGGTTCCGTAGCCCATAAGTAATGGATTACGAAAGTAATTGATATTGAGTGAAATGACATCTCCACTATTTACTTGAACCGTATTTAGTGGATTGTCATCACCCCAAGGAGATAATCCATGCCAGGCCGTACCAATATCAAAAAATGTCGTAAACTGAAAATTCTTAAAGAATGAACCACCTTTATTTGGTCCCAATAAATACTTAAAAATTGGCAGTCTTAACTCTGCATTTATCAGAGCAAAAGAACCTCCATTTCTCGCATTGGTTTTGAATCCTCTTAACTGATTTACAGCAGTCTGATAAGCAAATCTAGTATTAGCCGGAGTAGTAGTTTCTTGATCAAATGACTGAAATATCCAACCTTCCATACCACCAAGATAATAGAGAATTTTTTCTGAACCCACAGATCCATTTCCCGCTCCTCTGAGCGCTAATACTGAGTGTCGAAGTAATGGTATGTAATGCCTTAAGTCAAAGCCTAAGACAGAAGTGAATCCTTCTGATGGACTTAATTTGAATCCATCCACCACTTGTAAATCGAATCTATTGATAGCTTCTATATAGAACTTATATCTAGTCCCATTCTTTATATTAGTAGATATGTCTATCGTGTTATCATAAACATACTCTGCCTTGATACTTAGTCTTTTATCAAACGATATAGGATCATCTAGAGATTCTTCATCACTAGATTTCAGCAAGTATCTATCTAATCTCAAGCTAGTCCTGAGTCGTATACTTCTAAATATATCAAATGGATACTTTATTTGAAATTCTCCAAGCATCAAATTTGTACTCGTTCGGTACAATTGATTTGAACTACTTTCGTATGTCTCACCATATGTCCTTCGATATAGACTATATTTTTTGTCTATCAATTTTTTTCTGTCTTCGTAAATCAAGAAAAACTCTGAACCATTAAACCTAGTTGGAAGGCGAAATCCACCCACCAATACATCGTCCTCGAACAGATCTTTTACAGTCGCTTGAAACAATATACCATTAGGTGCGTATTGCAATTCATTCGCTGGTTCATTAATTCCTAATGCCGCAAAATCGATACCTTCTCCTAGATTATTATAGTTTTCTAATCCTTCAAAAAGAACAGAATTATCAAATTTAGTAGTAAAATTATCTACCCTGAATTTCTTCCTTCCTGCAACGATTCTAGCTGGATTCCAATCTGCAAGATCTTCTTCATTAAGGCTATCTCCATCTATAATATCATTATGTAATGAAAGCCTACTCTCTGTAGATAATTCTAATTCTGGCAACACAACTGGATCAGGAAATTTACTCTGAAACATATACTCTGGCTGCATAGTATTATCATTACTATCTAGAAAAATGAGAGGCACCTCTTCTGTCTCTTGAGTAAGTTCTTCAAGACCCTTGTAATAAAATGTAGTAGCTGTCTCAAAAGATCCGCTTATATCTTTGTCAAATATTCTATAACCCCCATCATAGTAATAAGTATATGTAGCTATCTTGGAATTAGGTCTCATCGCATGCAAAATGATATTTCTATCTACATTACTTTTTACAGAAGAAATACCCGTTGACATATCGTATATGTAATGATTTTGCATTCCACTTTGGTTAGATAAGTATGATACTTTTCCATGTTTCATATATATAGGGTCTGTGATATCAAACTTCGTATCATAGATAAGCTCAATCGATTTACTCTCTAAATTATAGAAATACAGGTCCAAATTCCCCTGAGGTACTATGGTATCGATATCCTCTAGGTCCTTCCAATCCAATGGTCTATTAGATGTAAATAATACGCCTCTATCTTGACCACGATCTATAAGCTGCACTGATAAGTCATCATGCATATCGTTGGTAAGCTGCGTAGGCTCTCTCAATATGAAATCATAGTGAATCAAATCTGAATAACCAACCATATTAGCCGACATGATATACTCTGTATCTGATATATAATCAATACTATATACTCTACGAATGGCCTCTGGCAATAATTGTTCTTCGTAGGTCACTTTATCACCTAGCTTGTATTTGCGCAGATACCTCAGATCTCTATGTTCGTGTACCATCGAAAATTCGTTTCCTGATGAATGCCATACTATACTAGGATAAGAGTAGTCCGTTTGTTGCAAAGCATTACGATGACCATATTTCATTATCGTTTTCTCATCCCCGCTCTCCATTTCTCTATGCATAATCCGATACTTGCCTTGCTGATTATACACATACAATAGTTGACTTCCATCAGGGCTATAGCTCAGATGAGATACGGGTACGTATGACTTGTTCTTGAGATCTACTTCCTTGTTCAAATTTGTAGCGTCAAATAAGTCATTTTCACTATCATAATGACTAAACCAATATTCCGACCAATCCCTTTGTAATTGCTTATAATTGCTATTGAGCACATAACCAAAACTATTTTCTAGATTAGATGACAATCTTGCAAAATAAAGTAGATTGGATATCGAGAGTCGACCATAGTTTTGATCTATATAATACCACATCGAGTGTCCTGCAATCTCAGGATGTGAATCTGCCAACTTCTCAAAGTTACTGTACTTGCTATTGCTTTCTAATAAATCTCTCAATTCATCATCGAACTCATTATCCCACGGCTGAGCAGCATACTTTACAATACCTTCTTTGTACCACTCTGGCAACTTAAGTAACACGGCATTTTGTACTATCTCTTGTATACTGGACCCAAATAGAATAGCATTGAGGTAAACTCTAGCTATACCTTCTCTTATCTGCTTTCTGAGGTGTGAGTGATTCCCATCAAAGTAGACAAACATCTTGTTACCTACTATCTTAGTTTTTCCTGTAGTAGAACCAAATATATCTTCTGTACCGATATTAGATTGCTTGAAATCTGTGACATCTAGGTACACAATGATTTGAATTTTATCATTCATACGATGCTCCAAGATGTCTTGGATATCAGTATGATCTAGTTCAGCATATTGTAGGACTGTCTTTCCGAGCATTTTACCTTTGCCATACCAGTAAGTGACAAAATTCTCTGTCTCATATTTATCCCAACTATTAAAATCGTCAGTAAATTGCACACGATTTTTGCCAAAATCAGTATTGATACTTTGAGAGAGGAGTATGGTGGTCGATAAAAGTAAAAAGAGCACTAAAAGCTTTCGCATACTACAAGATAGAAATATTGCCGAAGTATTATGAGAGAATTTTGAATAGATTAAGTAGCAAGGTAATGCTCTCCTGCAGATTCTATTGTATAATTATAAGACAATTGCATACCGATTCTTTTCACATTCATCCACTTAAGGTTAATGCAAATTTAAACTCATAATCCATAAATTTTATCCACGACTGATTATGTTCAACCCCCTCTAGGATTATGGATATGAAATATTCTGCTAATGGAACGCTCAGCTTGATTAGTAAATAAGTGACTACAGTCGTGCAAACATTCTAAATTTCGTCGCCACGAAGTATTCTGAATCGCTTTCTTGCTTCTACTGAAAAGGTACTACCAGAATACTGTAGGAATAGTTTTTCGTACAGCTCTAGCGCTTTAACTTTATCTTCGAGGATGAGTTCAAAGAGTTGTGCCATTTCGAAAAGTGCATTATCTGCTCTAATTTCTTCTGGATATTTTTCAATTATCTTTTCGTAGAATCCAATTGCATCTTGATATTCACGCTTTTTCATATGGATCTGAGCTTTACTGTAGAATACATCGTCTTCTAATGAGTGTTCAGGATATATAGTAGTAATAGAATCTAATTTTGTTTGTGCTTCTTCAAATCTATTTTGAAAAATGAGTAGCTCTG
Organism: Saprospiraceae bacterium UBA1994; assembly: GCA_002335865.1. Lineage (GTDB taxonomy): Bacteria > Bacteroidota > Bacteroidia > Chitinophagales > Saprospiraceae > UBA1994. Next base: position 42,372 of record DDCY01000024.1, on the reverse strand, counting down.
ATCCCGAATACATCTTGAGTGGCGCATCTGTGGTATCCAAAGCCATATTGTCCATAATGAATACTGCCTTATCTATAGCATCATTGGAGATCAATTTACTTGTTGCTCTTTTGAGGATATCAAATTGCTCTTGAGCCCACTCAAAATCTCCAATATAGTATGATAGTTTAGCATTACGATATCTTGCCTCCTCTCCTATCGATGCTTCTTTGAATTCTTTATCTACTTGTGAATATAAGAGCGTTGATTCCCATATATCGCCTTGTATAAGTTTGTAATCAGCTAAGTTGATCTTTGATTGATTCAGTGCGTATTTCTCGACTCCAGCGAATCCAATCAACTCCTCTAAAACTTCTATTGCTTCGTCAATATCATTCATATATATAGCCTGTAACTCGGCATACTCTTGCATAAGTAATACCGTCTGACTATTACGACCATACTCCGCCATAAATAATATATACTCTGCTTCCAGAGATAAAAGATCCTCTTGAGTGTAGCTATAGTCTTTTGTGATTTTAAACCTTTTTGCTTTCAGTAAACCTCTTTTGGCTTCGAGGTAGTAGCTAGTATTGATTCCTTTTTTAGTAGTGATGTACTCAAAGCCTTTAATCGCTGTATCATAATAATTATCATCCAAAGCGATCTCTGCAATATCAAATACGCGACCTCCATTTTCTTCAAATTGTCTATCTAGAGCTCTTGCCTGTCTAAGAGCTTTGTCGTATTGTTTCTGTGTGATGAAAGTCCACATCAGCATCTCAGGAAAAATTTCCATCTCTGGCTGTTCAGTCATACGCTCGTACAACTTAGTCTGTAGCATGGTATACCCTTCTTTATCTAATTCTCTTTGGAAAATGGTTTTAACACTCTTCATTCTCTTTTCGCTTTTAATCAAGCTGTTGAGAAACTCGTCTTGCATCTTGCTTACTTTACCTGTTCGGCGATACATATCAGCCAATTGGTAACTATAATTGTATTGTAATTCTGGCACTTCTTTGCTCGACTCATATACTTGTATTGCTAGATCATAATTGCCAGATCTCGCGAACGAACTACCTAATTTGTTGATCATATGTACATTGCCATTGATATTGCTAATGGCTTTCTGATACATTTGTTTTGACTTCCCAGGCATAAATTGCTTATCGTAGAGGACTCCGTATTGTACATACAGCTGCATCTCTTTCGGTCTCTTTTTTATTTGTCCTTTAATGGCGTCTTCTGCCTGCTCAAAGTTTTCAACTTCCAAGAGCGAAGCGATATAGCGCTCAAAATAGTAATCATTCTTACCTGTCTTATCGAACATACGTTTATATACTTCTGCTGCTTTTTCGTACTCACCATTACGGAAGTAAGCATTAGCTAATTTGCTATCTTGGGCTTGAACCACGATAACAGAGAGTATAGTAAAGGTTACAAATAGGAATCTGGACAACTTCATTGAAATTAACATATTATAAGAATGCAATATAGGTGTATAGGCTAATTGCAACAAGAACTAAAATTAAAACGTCTTTTGGAGCGAAATTGATTCAATTTGAGGGTAGAAAAGCAAATTGGTTGTCAATATAGAATTAAAAAACAGCCATCCTTATTAGTATGAATGGCTATTAATATCTACAATTATTATCTTCTAACTAGCCTCTCTTCACTTCTATAAAAATAATATCGCCATCTAGCAATTCTATTTCTTCACCACAATTTGATTCCATAGAAACACTATTTGCTAATACTTCAGCAGCAATGTAATCTGAGTGTCCAGCTAAAGCAGCTTTCACTAAAACGTGATCACTAATCTTTACATTAATACGGTCAGTTACTTCAAATTCATTTGACTTTCGTAGGTTTTGGATGCGATTGACCAATTCTCTTGCCGCTCCTTCTGCTATGAGTGCATCATCTAATTGGATATCTAATGCTACAGTCAGTTCCTTGTCAGAAGCAACTTGCCATCCAGGGACATCCTCCGCTATGATTTCAAGATCTTCTAGATCGATTTCATATTTCACTTCACCGAGATCGACTATGTAGCTATTGCTTTTTTCAATCTGAGTGATGGTGTCATTATCAAACTTTTGAATGATCGCTGCTGCAGCTTTCATATCCTTACCGAGCTTACGACCTAGCGTCTTGAAGTTTGCCTTAGCTTTCTTTTTGATAATACCAGAAGTATCTGTGATGTATTCGATGTCCTTTACATTTACCTCTGCCATGATCAGATCCTTAAGAGCTTCTACTTGCCCTTGGAACTCTGGATTGAGCACAGGAAGTAAGATACGCTTCAATGGTTGACGTACTCTTAGGTTATCTTTCTTACGAAGTGATAACACTAATGATGAGATGCGCTGCGCATAATCCATTCGCTCTTCTAAGGCTTTATCGATAGCTCCATCTACTGGCTGAGGGAAATCTACCAAGTGTACTGATGGGTGCGACTCTAGCTGAGATACATCATTTAGGTTCTTAAATAACCAATCACTAAAGTATGGCGATATCGGTGCGATAAGTTTAGATATAGTGGCAAGACATTCGTATAATGTCTGGTAGGCTGCGATCTTATCCTCACTGTATTCTCCTTTCCAGAATCTACGTCTACATAATCTCACATACCAGTTACTCAGATGACTATCCGCGAATGACTGAATCCTACGAGCTGCTTGCGTTGGCTCATATGCTGCAAAGTCTGCATCTACTTCTTTTTTGAGAGTATTGAGTAGAGAAATAATCCATTTGTCGATCTCTTGACGGTTTTCTAACGGTATATATGCTTCGCTATGATTAAATTGATCGATGTTGGCATATAGGCTAAAGAACTTAAATGTCTGGAACATCGTAGCAAAGAACTTACGTCTCACTTCTTCTATTCCGGCTTCATCAAACTTGAGATTATCCCAAGGTGATGCGTTACTGATCATATACCATCTTGTGGCATCTACTCCATACTTGTCTAGCGTTTCAAATGGATCAACTGCGTTACCAAGTCGCTTACTCATTTTCACACCGTTCTTATCGAGTACAAGACCGTTAGATACTACCGTCTTGTACGCCACACTGTCAAATACCATAGAGGCAATCGCATGCAATGTAAAGAACCATCCTCTAGTCTGATCTACACCTTCGGCGATAAAGTCTGCAGGGAATCTAGAGTCGAGCAATTCTTTGTTTTCAAATGGATAATGCATCTGTGCATATGGCATTGATCCACTATCAAACCATACATCGATAAGATCCAGCTCACGCTTCATTTCCTTACCATCATCAGATACTAATATCACATCATCGATATACGGACGGTGAAGATCTTTTGGCATCTCTTGACTAAGACCTAATACTTTATTCGCTTTGTCTATTTCAGATTGTAGCTCTGCAATAGATCCTATAGATATCTCGTCACTATTATCAGCGGTACGCCAGATCGGAAGCGGTATGCCCCAATATCTTGATCTTGATAGATTCCAATCTTGGAGATTCTCTAGCCAATTACCGAATCGCTTCTCTCCTGTGTGAGCAGGTTTCCACTGGATCGTCTTATTGAGTTCTATCATACGATCTTTTACTGCCGTAGTACGAATGAACCAACTATCCAATGGATAATATAATACTGGTTTATCAGTCCTCCAACAATGTGGATAATTGTGACTGTATTTCTGTACGTTGAATGCTTTGTTTTGCTCCTTGAGCATGATTGAGATATCGACATCTACGTTTTTATAAGCATTTCCTTCATCCTTGTAATCCTTGACATATCTTCCAGCGAAGTCAGTCACCTCATCCACGAACTTACCTTGTAAGTCAACAAGCGTCAATGATCCGATACCATATTTTTTAGCGGCAAACATATCATCCGCACCGAATGATGGCGCTAAGTGAACGATACCTGTACCGTCCGATGTAGATACGAAGTCACCACAGATTACTTTGAATGCATCGCCATCTTCAGGCTGCACGTATGGCAACAGTTGCTCGTATTCGAGCATCTCAAAGCTTGCACCCTTGTACTCACCTGTGATCTTATATGGTATTACTTTATCTTCTGGTTTGAAGGCCTCATAGTATTCTTCCGCAGTAGCTTCGTTGAACCATTTGCCTACTAGCGCTTTCGCTAATATCAGGTTGACAGGAAGTTTAGTATATGGATTGTAGGTAGCGATACGTACATAGTCGATCTTTTTCCCTACAGCCAAGGCCGTATTCGATGGGAGTGTCCATGGTGTCGTTGTCCAAGCTATGAAATAAACATCACCAGCTTCATTTCCTTCGAACAGAAATTCTGATGCTGCGTTTTTCTTCAGTTTAAACTGTGCTACCGCAGAAGTATCCATTATATCTTTGTAACAGCCTGGTTGATTCAGCTCATGTGTACTTAGTCCTGTACCTGCAGCTGGCGAATAAGGCTGTACTGTATACCCTTTATACATGTAACCTTTCTTGTGTAGTTGATCAAGTAGCCACCAAACAGACTCGATGTAGTTGTTTTCGAAAGTGATATATGGATCATCGAGGTCTACCCAATAGCCCATCTTGACTGTAAGGTCATCCCATACGTCTTTGTAACGCATTACTGTTTCTTTGCACTTCAGATTGTATTCATCTACCGTGATCTTAGTACCGATATCTTCTTTAGTGATACCAAGTTCTTTCTCTACTGATAACTCTACAGGTAGTCCGTGCGTATCCCAGCCACCTTTACGCAGCACACGTTTACCTTTCATAGTGTTGAATCTACAGAAGATGTCTTTAACCGTACGTGCCATCACGTGGTGGATACCAGGCATACCATTAGCAGATGGTGGTCCTTCATAGAAAACGTAAGTGTTATCCTCAGGCTTCTCATCTATACTCCGCTGAAAGATATTTTCTATATCCCAAAATGCTCTGATCTCTTTATCTATCTCAGGAAGATTAAGTGACTTGTGATCTTTGTACTGTGCCATATTGTATCTGTTCTATGATAAGAGTGCAAAAATATAAAATCATGGGTAATGAGCGTATTAATAAGCTAATCAGAGAATAAATCTGCTCTTAACTGTTTTAGCGTACTAATCTAAGTCCATATTTTTACTGTGGAAATTACAGACGACAAGATGAATTTGAGAACAGCACTAATTAGTAGACGAAAAAAATTTAAATAAAAAATCCATTCCGTTCTTAGTAGGTGATAGCTCTCATAGATTTATCATTTTTTGATTATCAGTAATCCAATTAAAGAGTAATAATCGCCATTGTAACTTTTGGTCCATATTGGACATCTATTTCTATTACTTTGTTTGTTTGTTACTTCAGGAATTTTCAAAAAATTTTTATCATAAAAGAAAGACCCTTCTAACATGATTCAGAAGAGTCCTTATGATTGCTTTTATTTTTTGAATGTACTTCTTTGATTGACTTTAATTTTTGTTTTTGTCTCTAGGTCAATGCGTTGCTGCATCGACAAAGATTTTAATACACCCCATATAGTTTAGCCTTATCTTAGTAAAGTCAATGCGTTTTTATAAAATTCTGTCTGACTTTCAGTCTCGCTAATTTCTTATAGAAATTCTCTGGATCGTGGTAGTGTCAACCTTAAAAAAACTGCACAACTCCGAAATTGTTTATTCGATACGCGAATGAACTTACACAGTCATGATATCCTTTTCCTTTGCGTCAATCATGTTTTCTATCTTCTTTGTGTAGGATTTTACTTTGTCTTCTACTTCTTCTTCCTTTCGCTTTCCTGCATCTTCAGGGTATCCTTCCTTCACCTCTTTTTTGATGGCGTCCATCAACTTGTGGCGGATACTCCTAAGACTAACTTTCGCGTCTTCTCCTATTCCTTTACACTGCTTCACTAAATCTTTACGTCTCTCATGTGTCATAGGTGGTACGCTGATACGGATAAATTCTCCGTCATTCATAGGAGTAAGTCCTAGATTGGCTTCAAATATAGCACGCTCTATTACAGCGAGCATACCTTTCTCCCAGGGTTGAATAGTGATGGTCTTACTATCTGCTGTACCCATGTTGGCTACCTGTGAGATAGGTGTCGGTGTACCATAGTAATCACAGTTGACACTACTTAGCATTGCTGGTGATGCCTTACCTGCTCTGATCTTTGTTAATTCTGCTGCTAGGTGTTCTAGTGACTTTTGCATGTCATCGTCACCTTCCATTAATGTTTCTTCTAAAAATTCGCTCATATAATATAATACTTAAAAAATTATCTCTTTGTAGTTAGTTGTCGATTCATTCGTTTGAACTTGAAAAGTAGGCCATGTGTATGCTGCGCAACCCAAACTATATTGCTTCTACGCATGTTTTTCTGCGAAAAGCAATTGCTCGCTTAGTTTCTTCCTCCCATCATCTGAAGCAAAATAAATAAAAATAATACTAATGAAGACATGGCTTTCGCTACATATGTCATCGCTGCCCACCAAAGTGAGTCTTTTGCACCATCCAATTCGGCCCCATGCGCTATACCAGCGTCTTCTATCCATGCCAATGCTCGATTACTCGCATCGAACTCAACAGGTAAAGTTACTAAGCTAAACAGTGCTGTGATACCAAAAGTAGCTAATAATACGATCATAAATATATTACCAAAGATGCCTGAAGCCAACCCTGCTACCATAGCAAAAAATAAAAGCTGCTGTAACTTACTACTCATCTGCACTAGAGGCACTAAATTAGATCTCATAGTAAGCATACTATACGCCTCAGCATGCTGGACTACATGTCCACACTCGTGTGCTGCTACTGCTGCCGATGCTATAGATCTACCATTAAATACAGCTGGCGATAACGAAACCGTTTTGGTCTGTGGATTGTAATGATCTGTAAGCATACCTTTGCCCTGCACTATATTAACATTATGGATACCAAAGTGGTCCATCATCTTCTTGGCTACCTCAGCTCCAGTCATACCTGACCTTAATGGCACCTTTGAGTAGTGAGCAAACTTACTTTTGAGTTTACCACTAATACCCATCCCTATTAGAGATGATATACCTACAATTACTACGTATCCAAACATACTTTAATTTACTTTATTTTATCAAAACCTGTATACTTTCTTAAGACGTTAGGTATAGTGATCCCGTCACTTGTTTGATTATTTTCCAGTAACGCGGCTATGATACGAGGAAGTGCTAATGCACTTCCATTAAGCGTGTGTGCTAAGGTAGTTTTCCCTTCTTCATTACGATATCTAAGCTTAAGTCTGTTAGTCTGGAAAGTCTCAAAATTAGAAACAGAGCTAACTTCGAGCCACCTTTTCTGGGCTGCGGAGTACACTTCGAAATCAAATGTAAGTGCACTTGCGAAACTAAGATCTCCTGAACATAAGCGCAGTATACGGTAAGGCAGTTCCAATTTTTGTAATAGCCCTTCAATATAGTTACACATCTGAGTTAGTGTTTCATATGATTTTTCAGGGTGTTGTACCTGCACTATCTCTATCTTGTCAAACTGATGTACACGATTAAGTCCTTTGACATCAGCACCATAAGATCCAGCTTCTCGGCGGAAGCAAGGTGTATATCCACACATTTTAATAGGAAAATCATCTTCATTGAGGATTACATCTCTATATATATTAGTGAGAGGGACCTCCGCTGTAGGAATCAGATAAAGATCATCTTCATTGACATAATACATCTGTCCTTCTTTGTCAGGTAATTGTCCAGTACCACGAGCAGAATTTTCATTGACCATAAGAGGCGGTACGTACTCCCTATATCCGGCATTACTAGCCTCATCTAAGAAGAAATTGATCAATGATCGTTGTAGTCTTGCTCCTTGACCTTTAAATACCGGAAATCCAGCACCCGTAAGCTTAACACCTAATTTAAGATCAAATATTCCGTATTTATCAGATAAGTCCCAGTGTGGCATCGCATCGTCCCCTAGATCAAGTATATTACCAGTAAGGTCCTGAACTACTTCATTGTCTTCTTCCGTATTTCCTGCAGGTACAGAGGTATGCGCTAGATTAGGTAAGCCTAGGAGTTCCGTTTCTAATTCAGACTTCACAGCTTTAAATCTCTCTTCGAGTATACTAGATTTCTCTTTGAGCTCCGCAACCTTAACCTTCATCACATTAGCCTCTTCTGCTTTGCCAGATTTGAATAGATCACCTATTTCTTTGGAAAGTGACTTTTGTTCTGATAGCAACTGGTCTAATTGTGTCTGAGAGGATTTTCTCTCATCATCCAGCGCTACTATCTTATCGAGCGTAGCAGCTGCATCAATAAATTTTCTCTTGGCGAGACCCTCTAGTAGGCGCTCTCTTTCTTCTCTTATCGTACTTAGTAAAAGCATATCAAAATCCTTGAAAAATGAATATTACAGGACCTAATTTAGTCTTGTGAATCAATGTTGGCAAAGATAGTATTTTGATATTCAAATTATAAATGTATTTTTGCAGCGCAAATCATTCATCTTGATTGTTATAAGGATACTTTCAAATCCGTCATTTTCCTACACTATCTATTTCAACATCAACATACTGAGACGGTTATTTTTTGTGAATATACATAGTAGATGTTTGATATACAATGGATTAGAACCAAGCCACTAAATCGATCTCATTGATCGAAAATGCCCACCGCAATTGAAATAAAGTCATATATAACTAACATTGATAGTACTTATTTATTAGATAGGGTCAACTATAATACAACTAAAAACATACAACAAATCGTTATAATGCTCGATATACTACAACTAAATGACATGCTAGTGCCTGATTTGAAGGCTTTAGCAGAAAAGCTTGATCTCAAAGCCTTTAAAAGGCTCTCTAAGCAAGATCTTATCTATAAAATACTGGACCACCAGGCTATCACAGGTAAGGCTCCGGTAGAACAGAAAACAAAGAAACCATCCCCTAAACTAAGATCCCCAAAAGCTCATCGTAAAGATGCCCTTTCAAAGAAAGAAGTGTCTCCTAAAAAAGAAACTCCAGTTAAAAAGGAAGCTCCTGTAAATGGAGAAGACAAGGGGACTGAAGCACCAAAAAAAGTGATTGCTAATGAAGACAAAAAGGAGCAATCTGACAATAAAAATCAGAGAAACGATCGTCAAAAAAATGATCGAAATAATAAACGTAATGACAAGCGTAACGATAAACGTAATGACAAGCGTAACGATAATCAGTCTAATGATAAGCGTAATGAGCAGAGAAAACCTCAGCACCCAACTAAGCCTAAGTTTGACGTAGAGCTTGATGGTGTGATCGTAGGTGAGGGTATACTAGAGATGATGCCAGATGGATATGGATTCCTAAGATCATCTGACTACAATTACCTCTCCTCTCCTGATGACATCTATGTTTCTCCATCGCAGATCAAATTATTTGGCCTCAAGACTGGAGATACTGTACTAGGTGGTATTAGACCTCCAAAAGAAGGGGAAAAGTATTTTGCATTACTCAAAGTTGATCTTGTCAATGGATTTGATCCTGACAAAGTGAAAGAACGTGTACCATTTGAATATCTGACGCCATTATTTCCGGATGAGAAATTTACACTTGCGAGTGATCCATCAGGTAGAGATTATGGTAATCGTATGATAGACCTATTCTCTCCTATAGGTAAAGGGCAAAGAGGGCTAATCGTAGCACAACCTAAGACTGGTAAGACATTTTTACTCAAGGATGTAGCTAATGCAATAGCAAAAAATCACCCTGAATGTTACCTACTCGTACTACTCATTGATGAGAGACCTGAGGAAGTAACAGATATGAAGAGATCTGTAAAAGGTGAAGTAGTAGCGTCTACTTTCGATGAGCCAGCAGAAAATCACGTAAGAGTAGCGAATATAGTACTTGAGAAAGCAAAAAGACTGACAGAGAGTGGCCACAATGTAGTGATTCTCTTGGATTCGATAACGAGATTAGCAAGAGCATACAATACTGTGGCGCCCACTAGTGGTAGAGTACTTTCTGGTGGTGTAGAAGCAAATGCACTACATAAGCCAAAGAAATTCTTCGGTGCTGCACGTAATATAGAAGGTGGAGGATCACTTACTATATTGGCTACAGCTCTTATAGATACTGGATCGAAGATGGATGAAGTAATTTTCGAAGAATTCAAAGGTACAGGTAACATGGAGCTACAACTAGATAGATCTCTAGCGCATAAGCGAATGTATCCTGCGATCGACCTTACTAAATCAAGTACGCGTAGAGAAGAACTACTTATGGACAAAGCTACGCTTAGCAGAATGTTCGTACTTCGTAAGCATCTAGCTGATATGAAGCCTGATGAAGCTATGCAGTTCCTGCGTAAACACATGATAGGTACCAAGAGTAACGAAGAACTGATGGAATCAATGAATTAGAGGTACTTCGCCTAGACTCGCTGCACTTCATGAATCGATAACGCAGCCTTGGTCACTTTTGAAACATATTGGCCTTTGAGAGGAAGAATGACGTATACAAAATGTTACTATTTACCGTATCACAAAAAAAGTGACTTTATTGATTATCAATTAGTTTTGTATTTAAAAAAATATAATGCGTAGATATAGAGCTAAATAGAACAATTAAGTTTCTTCGATGCTTGGTATATAAACAAATAAAAATTACTTTTGCGACTCTTTTCGAAAAACATTGTATTATTTCGAAAGGGGATAATAAAATTTAAAAGCAATGAAAAGAACGTATCAACCGTCAAGAAGGAAAAGAGTTAACAAGCACGGATTTAGGGCTAGAATGAGCTCAAAGAATGGAAGAAAGGTACTTGCTAGAAGAAGAGCAAAAGGTAGAGTGGTGCTTACTGTATCAGACGATATGGCGAGTAAGTAGAACACTACTTCTATAATTAATATTGGGAAAATCTGAAGAACTCCATGTGGGTCTTCAGATTTTTTCGTTTACATACCTTTTAAAAGAGTCACATCGATTACCTTTACTACAATGGCTAATCTACATTCTTTTCCTGCATCACAAAAGCTAAAAAGCCGTAAGGTAATAAGTAAGCTGTTTGAGAGTGGAAAGCAAGTTAAGGCCTATCCTATCAGAGCTGTGTACAGCATATCAGAGTTTGATTCTAATTATCATACCGCTCATGTACAGATGGGAATATCAGTACCCAAGCGTTTATTTAGAAGTGCCGTAGATCGCAATCGTATCAAGCGTCAAGTGAAAGAGGCATATAGAATGTATCATACTGAACTTAGCGATCTAGCCGAAAAGCAAAACATCTATTTAGCTATGATGGTGATATATATCGATAGAAAGGAACCTGACTTTAATCATCTAATCAAAAAGGTTAAAAATCTAGTCGACCAATTTTATAATCTGTTACAAACTAATAAGTCTTAATCTAATTTAACCTTCTCCTTTCAAGTATATTATATCCTTGATCATATTATGAATAACATTTACGACATTGTAATCATAGGATCCGGACCCACGGGAATAAGCTGCGCTATAGAAGCAAAGAAAAATCACTTTTCTACTCTGATCTTAGAGAAAGGAATGCTTACTAATAGCATATATCACTTCCCTACTAATATGACATTCTTTTCTACTAGTCTCAAGCTTGAGATCGGTGATATCCCATTTGTCTCACACAACGAGAAGCCCACAAGAATGGAAGCACTAGAGTACTATAGACGCGTTATCGAACATTGGGAATTAGAGATCAAATTTAGAGAAGAAGCAACTAGCATTGACAATCAAGGTAATGGGTTTACTGTTTCAACTATCAATGGAACTTATGATTGTAACCATGTAATCGTGGCTACAGGCTTCTATGATAACTATCGAAAGCTTAATGTGCTTGGTGAAGACTTGCCTAAAGTGAAACACTATTATGATGATGTCCACCCCTATATACAGCAAAAAGTAATGGTAGTCGGAGCTGCCAATTCAGCTTGTGATGTAGCTCTTGAGACTTGGTCAAAAGGTGCAGATGTGACTATGGTAATACGAGGCGATGAACTATATCAAAAAATAAAATATTGGATACTTCCCAATATCCAAAACAGAATTAAAGAAGGATCTATCAAAGCATATTTTAATAGCACTGTAAAGAAGATTACAGAAACAGAGGTAATGATAGATACACCAGAGGGTGTTTTAAGCATTGACAATGACTACGTTCTTGCGATGACTGGCTATACTCCCAACTATAAGTTATTTGCTCAGTTCGGTATAAAATGGGACAGTACTGAGCTACAGATACCAATCCACAACAAAGACACACTTGAGAGCAATCGAAAAGGACTTTATATCGCTGGAGTTATCAAAGGAGGACTTCGTACGAGTAGATACTTCATCGAGAACACTAGGGAACATGGTGAGAAAATTATCCAAGATATCATTCTGAAATCAAGTATATCATAGGTATAAAAATCCTTAAAAACACTAATTTATACCTCTCTAAAAAAATGTTCAATTTAATTTAAATAACTATTGTATAATCTATTTTAGATTAATACATTTGCATCGCTTTTAAAGGAAAGCACAACAAATTTAAACTAATGCCTCCTTAGCTCAGCTGGTTAGAGCGCCGGACTGTTAATCCGTAGGTCCTAGGTTCGAGCCCTAGAGGAGGCGCAACCAATTAAATTTGGTACTTAGAGATTCGATTCATTTCGTATCTCTTTTTTTATGCCCATACTTGAAGGAAATATAGCTTAACGAAGCAGCGTCAATTAGATTTCAACGAAGACGAAACATTGGAAAGACTTAAAATATTATTAATCTTTTGATAATTACGCTCCCGCCCGATCTAAGTGTTATATTCTAAATAAGCGACTCTCATTTCTTATTCTTTCGAAGCGTAGCCATTCAAATTTTTCAATCTTACGCTTCCTTCAATTCATTAATCAATATATATAGTATTTCTGCTGCAGCTTCTGCTATGATTGTACCTGGACCAAACACTGCCGCTGCACCCGCATCAAATAAGAGTTGATAATCTTGTGGAGGGATCACGCCTCCAACAATCACCATGATATCTTCTTTACCGATCTTCGCCAATTCCTGTATTGTTTCAGGCACTAGTGTTTTATGTCCTGCAGCTAATGATGATATACCTAGAATGTGCACATCATTTTCAGCAGCTTGTCTTGCCGCCTCTCCTGGCGTTTGAAATAATGGTCCGATATCCACATCAAATCCAAGATCAGCGAAACTCGTAGCTATAATTTTGGCACCCCTATCGTGCCCATCTTGACCCAATTTAGCTACCATAATCCTTGGGCGCCTTCCCTCCATCTTTGTAAATTCTTCGGATAGCATTCTTGCATTACTGAATTTTTCGTCCATCTTTATTTCTTTAGCGTATACACCTGAAATTGATTTAGTTGTCGCTTTGAATCTTCCATATTCGGCTTCTATAGCATCTGAAATCTCACCTAATGTAGCTCGACATCTAGCTGCCCCAATTGCTGCAGCTAGTATATTTGAATTACTGTCCTTTGCGGCTGCAGTTACCTTAGCTAAAGCAGCGCCAACCTTAGCTTGATCTCGAGTAGTTTTGATCTTCTCTAGTCTAGCGCCTTGGCTGTTTCTGACTTTAGTATTATTTACTTCTAACGTATCTAATTGAGTGAGTGATTCTGGCTTGAAGATATTCACACCAATAACTTGCTGAGCCAAGCTATCTATCTGCGCTTGCTTACGAGCTGCTGCTGCTTCTATTCTAGATTTTGGCAAACCAGACTCTATTGCCTTTGTCATACCTCCAAGTTCTTCTACTTCCAAGATGTGCTGCCATGCTTTCTCAATAAGATCATTAGTTAATGACTCTACATAATAAGAGCCCGACCATGGATCGATAGCCTGCGTGATACCTAGATCCGATTGCATATACTTCTGAGTATCTCTAGCAATTCCAGCAGAATAGTCTGTGGGTAGAGCTATGGCCTCATCTAGTGAATTGGTATGCAATGACTGTGTTCCACCAAATGCCGCGGCTAATCCTTCGATACACGTACGTGCCACATTATTATAAGGATCTTGTGCAGTAAGACTATATCCTGATGTCTGGCAATGTGTCCTTAGAGCCATGGACTTAAGGTTTTCTGGATTGTACTTCTTGACGATGCGTGCCCAAAGTACCCTTGCCGCTCTCATCTTAGCGATCTCCATGAAAAAATTCATACCAATACCCCAAAAGAAAGAAAATCGTGGGACAAATTCATCGACCTTGAGTCCTGCTTTCATTCCTGCACGAATATATTCCCATGCATCAGCTAATGTATATGCTAGCTCAATATCTGCTGGTGCCCCTGCTTCATGCATATGATAGCCTGAGATACTAATACTATTGAACTTCGGCATATACTTACTCGTATATGCGAATATATCTGACACTATACGCATACTTCCTTGAGGTGGATAGATATAGGTATTACGCACCATAAATTCTTTGAGGATATCATTTTGTATAGTACCACTAAGTTTCGAAGCTTCTACTCCTTGCTCTTCTGCCGCTACTATATAGAAAGCCATAATAGGTAATACTGCACCATTCATAGTCATAGATACAGACATCTGATCTAACGGAATCTGATCAAATAAAATTTTCATATCTTCTACTGAATCAATAGCAACTCCCGCCATACCGACATCACCTTTCACTCTAGGATGATCAGAATCATATCCTCTATGAGTCGCCAAATCAAAAGCTACGGACAATCCCTTCTGTCCAGCAGCTAGATTTCGACGATAAAATTCATTACTCGCTTCTGCAGTAGAGAATCCAGCATACTGTCTTATAGTCCAAGGCCTGCTAATATACATCGTGCTATACGGCCCTCTAAGATATGGCGGTAATCCACTAGTATATCCGACATGTGGAACTGATTGAATATCACTATACCCGTAGCTGCTCTTAAGATCAATTTGCTCTTGAGTCTTTCCTACAGTAACCGCAGAAGATAATGATCTAGATAATGACGTATCTAGTTTGTGTGACTTAATAAGGTCTTGCTTACTCATAGAGTCACAAGATAAGGAAGTGTAGTAATCTAAGCTATATTAATTGAGATAGTCTTTATTGAAAATAACTCCTTTGCGTGCATCGTACCCTGGTTTGATACCACTTTTGATAAGATCTTTCTTGTATTCGAATGAATTAGGATCAACTATGAAAACCTTACAAGCAATTGCATATGATAATTCATCGTGCGTTTTCTTCCAGACATGGGCAAGTTCGATTGCAGTTGAATTATAGTCTTTGCACCATTTCTTTCCTATGACTATCTCCAAAGAGAAGACGCCATTACGAAACGATAACAGTCTACTAGATAGCCCAAAGCCTACCTTATAATACATATCATTCTCCTGCGAGTGTCGTTTATTTAATCTTTCAATATCCATACTAGATAGTGATAAGACAGAAATTATGCCAAATTATATATAACAGGATGTGGAATAATAGTAAATCAGAAAGTCCTCTATCTAAACATCATAGCCATGTGGTGCTATGTTTGGAGTCCATGTTTCATAGTCCATTTATTTTTCTTCGAAATGGGCAAATTTTTAGTCCCTCCAACTAGTTTTACTGCGAAATTTCACTTGTTCACATCGACGATGCCTTTTTTACTTCGTAAAAACGCTTGACCATCCATAAGCTTCTCTCATCTTGTCATATATCGCCGTATTATCATAAATTCCACGAAAAAGTGCTTCTTGTGGCCCATGAGCAAACACACATATCATTTCCGCTGTATGGTAATCTGAAGTGAATGCTGTAACTAATTTTTCTCTAGTAGACCCCTTCTGGATAGCGAAACCTCCAGTTTCGTGATCAGCAGTGACTATAACTAAAGTCTCTCCATCTTGCTCTGCCCAATCTAGTACTGCTCCAATAGCATTATCAAAATCAATCATTTCTGTAATGATATAATCAGAATCATTTGAGTGACCACCCCAATCAATTTGAGATCCCTCAATCATGATGAAAAATCCATTGTCTCTTTTATCAAGTGCTTCGATTGCCATTATAGAAGCTTTCTGAAGATAGTCTCTTCCCTGTGCTGCAGGTATAGGATCAGCTAAAGAAGTGAGATAAGCAAAATTCTCGTTCTCCTTGATTTGCATAGAATCTAGCTCATTATTAAAATAATCACCTACTTGATATCCTTTATTTCTCAACTCTTGCAATAGGTCTCTACCATCTTCTCTATTGTTAAAATATTTAGCTCCTCCACCAATGAAGCAGTCAATATCAGTCTTTAGAAAATCAGCTGCAATCTCCTCATAATTCTTTCTATGTCCATTATGTGCTATAAAACTAGCAGGAGTAGCGTGCACTATGGTCGATGTAGATACTAATCCAGTAGCAAGTTTTTTTATTTCTGCTTCTTCCAGAATCGTAGGTATAGCTATCGTATCCAAATTTACAGCTATGGCGCCGTTATAAGTTTTTTGTCCACAAGCGAATGCTGTTGCACCAGCTGCACTATCCGTTACTAGACTAAACGCAGCATGAGACTTGTGTAAGCCTATAGTCTTCATTCGTTCTAGATTGAGCTTATCTCCATTTGAGTACATACCTGCTGTAATTTGAGACAATCCCATTCCGTCACCCACCATAAAAATGATATTCTTAGGCTTTTTGACCTCTGATCGATCGGATGTAGTTGTAGCTGTAGTATTAGACTTTATTTGTGACTCAATTTTCTTGGGTGTGTTACAAGTAGAAAAAGTGAGGAGTACAATGACGGAAAACAGTATTGGCTTCATAGATAAATAATTTGATCGCAAAAGTAGTGCTTTTAGTTGGTGATAAAAATGACGAATTTGATCATGCCCAATCTCAATTAATGCCGTATTGGATATTTCTATTTTTCTTTGACAAAGCCAGAAATTCTATCCGTTTTCGGAACGTTGAAATGAAGCGTTTCGGTATTCCCATTTTTCTTTTGAAAAGCTATAAACTAATCGCTCCTAAGTTGAGTCTCTATTCTTGCAGCCTTACGAGCTGGAAGAATACTTGCGATATATGATATACCTAGTACAGTAGCTATTACTACTGCAAAGTCAATCAATTTTAACTCTATAGGGTATGATCGCACCATAAATCCATCTGGAATAGATACTAGTCCAAATTGTTTTTGAAGGAAATACATAAAGAGAGCTAAGGCTGTTCCTATTAAAACACCTACCATACCGATTAGCATTCCTTCCGCAATAAATATCTCTTTAATTTGTCGAACCGTCATACCCATAGACTTAAGTATACTGATATCCTTACGCTTATCTAAAACGATCATCCATAGACAGCCTACCATATTGAATGCTATCATGACCATCGTCAATGAAGCGATCAGGTAACTTACCCATTTCTCTATATTCATGATCTTTAGATAAGCTTCATTTTGCTGATAGCTATTCTTAATAACATAACCTGGACCCATGAGTGCTTTAATACTTGAACGGATTTCATCTTCGTCGTAGTCCTCTTGTAATCTTATTTCTAATGCTGATGTTTTATTTTCATAACTAAGTAACTTATTGACAAATTCGTAATTAGAAATGATGTATTGAAGATCTGCTTCACTTTGTACAGAGAATACTCCAGATGGATACACTTCCAAAGTCTTGAACGGGTTGGATATTAGGCCTATTTTTTTTCTTAGCGGCATATGGATCGAAATAGGTGTAATTACATCATTGAAGTTTACACCTAGTTTGGTACGCATACCCGCTCCGATTACAGCATAGTTGATATTACCTTCCTTCAGTATATAGTCTCCACGTTTTACTGTAGTGTATATATCAGTTGCATTATGATATTCGCTATCTACACCTTTAACACTTCCTACCTCTTGAGCATCCTTGTATTCAAATAATGCAGTCTCTTCTATCGTTTTAGACACTGCCGTTACTCCATCTATAGCTTTTATTTGTTTAACGGTCTCATCGTCTATATAAAATGATTTTCCCTCATCAAGGACAATTTTCATATCTGGATTAAATGAATCAAAGAGACTGGATAATAAAGATTCAAAGCCGTTGAATACCGAGAGAATCAATATCAAAGCAGCAGTACCTATCGTAATGCCAAGTATAGAGATCCACGTTATAATATTGATGGCATTATTAGACTTTTTGCCCAGTAGATATCTACGTGCTATTTCGAAGGTAAGCTTCATGGGGGAAAGATAATAATAATGATCAAGTTCAGTATCAAGCGAAAATCAAACAAAGTAAGTCGAAAACTAAGAATGTTTACTCTATATCCCCACTCTTTAACTCTGCCATTGGTAGCAAAGGTTTAATTGGATCCTTTTTGATTGCATTATATATTGCTGATTGTATCTTAGGGCGGTAATCATATTTACCCAAATTATTGTTTTTCATTGTAGGATAAGTACGATTGGAGATAAATACATATACTATATTTTGTTCTGGATCCGCCCAAGCTGCACAGCCTGTAAATCCAAGGTGCCCAAAAGTAGATTCACTAGCTAGTTCCGACATATTAGTATTAAGGTTTTCGTCTAGCTGTTTCATATCAAAGCCAATACCTCTTCGCTTGCTTTTGGGAAATCGTGTAGTAAATTTATCAATCGTATTTGAATCGATATATCGCCGTCCCCCGTATACGCCTCTATTAAGAAGCATCTGCATCATGACACCTATCTCTTTTGAAGTAGAAAATAATCCTGCATGACCACTCACTCCACCAAGCATTGCTGCGCCCATATCATGGACTATGCCTTGCAATGTAGTATGACGGAAATAATTGTCTATTTCTGAGGGGACGATTTCAGTTCTAGCATATCTATCTAGAGGAAGAAAACCTGTTCTACGCAGGCCTAGTGGCTGATAAAAATTGCGCTGAACGAATGTATCTAATCTAGTTCCCGATTGATTTTTGATTGTGCGATGCATGAAATAGAATCCCAAGTCGCTGTATCTATAATCATCATTATCTCTCAAATCACTGGTATAGATTCTAGACCAAATACTGTCTACATATTCATCCCACATAAACATGTCATCTGTAATTTTAATACTAAAACTATCTTGTGGTAGATTTCTATAATATTTGTTAATAGGCTGAGGATACTTTGTCTCGGTCATTGTTTTTTTATAAAAAGGAATCCAACCTACGAGCTTGCCTTGATGTGCTAACATATCGTTCACACAGATTTCTCCTTTGTTGCAAGTATCAGCCTCTGGCAAGTAAGTCCTAAGTTTATTTGATGGGTCAAAAAGGCCTTCATCATAAAGCTTCATAAGTGACAATGTACTTGCCATTATCTTAGTGACCGACGCAACATCATAGATGTCACTATTTCTAACTTTTCTTTTCTTTGATTGTGTAAAGTGTCCATAAGATTTGTCAAAAATTACTTTTCCATCTTTAGCTACAAATACTTGACAACCAGGTGCTGCATTGCGTTTAATAAGTTCTGCCACCAGTTTGTCTATATGAATTAAACTATCACTTATCATCCCTACTCTCTCTGGCGTACTGTACCCAAGTGACCCATTGGATTCTCTATATACTCCCATACCGAATGGAAATGAATTCGATCCAGAAACTGGCAACTTACCACTAATACGGTTAGCACCAAACAATGCTTGAGCAGCAAGATCTTGTGTCATCTCATCTTCGTTATACGCTACTAATATCGGATCCATATCTTCGAAATACCTAAGAGCATAAGGACTACCGAATAAAGTGACAATTACTCTTTTTCTCTTGGCCAAACCTCGTACATATTGCACTGCCGATTGGTCAATACCAAAATTCTTAGTAGCATACTTACTCATATCATGAAAGCTAACTATAATATGGCTAGCACTTTCAAAATTAGCATCCAAGGCTTTAGCTTTTACTTCGTCCACTTGCTTACTAGAGAAGTAATGCTTAGCATTAGAGTAACTATTGATCCGACTTTGGAATGGTGTCTGTGTAGTAGAACCAATCGTCAATGTCATGATGATTTTTTGCGCTGGCGTCGTGATCGGAATTTGGGTTTCACGATCATTCACTAATGTTAGTGCTTCTTCGATCAGCCTCGATTTAAGCGCTAATGATTCTTTTGAATTAAGATCTTCAGATATATTCTCAAGGCTTAATTTTTCTGGCTTTTGATAAAGGCCGAGTCTGTACTTTTCTAATAGTATACGTTTTACACTTGCTTCTACTTGAGTCATTTCTATCCTACCATCAGAGATATATTCTTTGATCGATTTGATCGATTTTGATAGATCTTCTGATAGGACGATCATATCATTTCCTGCCTGTAGTGCTTCCGCTTCTGCTTGTCCAGTTTTAAAATGCTTCGTTACACCTTTCATCTCCATCGCATCCGTAAATATGATACCATCGAACCCTATATCTTTTCTGAGAATATCTGTCAATGCAGTTTTGCTGAGAGATGTAGGACGGTTAGTACGGTTGTCAATAGATGGTACATGCAAATGAGCGGCCATCATACTCTTGATACCATACTTAGATAAAGCTCTGAAAGGCATCAACTCTAGACTATCCAACCGCTGCATATCATGAGCGATAATAGGAAGATCTACATGAGAATCTACATCAGTATCTCCATGTCCAGGAAAGTGCTTAGCACAAGCTAAGATTCCTTGATCTTGCATCCCTCGCATAAAGCTATAGGATTTAGCAGCTACATTGTACATATCTTCTCCATAAGATCTATCGTTGATCACAGGATTATCTGGATTATTATTGACATCAGCAACAGGAGCGAAATTGACATGCAATCCGATTCGTTGGCAATGACGAGCTACTTCCTTACCCATCTCGTAAATCAGATTATTATCTTGTATCGCACCAAGCATTAACTGCCTTGGAAAGCTGATTGTCTGATCTTTAAATCTCATACCTAAGCCCCACTCCCCATCTATAGCAGTCATGAGGGGAATTTTACTTTCGTCTTGATACATATTTGTAATACGCGCTTCTTCTCTAGGGCTGCCTTGAAAGAAACAGATACCACCGATATGATGCTCTCTAATTTGTCCAAGGATCTTGGCCGTTTCCTTTCTATCCTTCTTACTAAATGCCCTCACCATAAATAGCTGTCCAATACGCTCATCATCACTCATAGCATTGTAGAGACTATCTGCCCAAGCACGTTCAGTGAGCAGCGTCTGTGATTTCACATCTATCCGAACCAAGATCAAAAACACAAATGCTATTATATATTTATGGTTTATTTTATTCATATATCTACTTTGTAAAAGCCTCTGGATTTAGCTTGAGGGCCTTTTCATAATTTAACCTTGCATTTTCATCATCTCCGTAAGCACCATAGGCATTATATAGATTAACGTAGGACAAAGCATTATTAGGTTGCAAATCAGCTACCTTTTTGAAATATTTAATTGCTTCTTTATGATTTCCTTTTATTCCATTAGTAACACCGAGGAGTCTATTTGTCTCAACATCCTTTGGCCTAATCGCTAAAGATCTACGCAAATATTTCTCTGCTTTCAAAAGATCTTGCTTTTGCTCACCGAAATATTTTCCTGTATCTCGTAGTGCTACTGCTAGATTAGATTCACCATCTGCGTCTCCAGGATATAAACTCAATAATCTTTCGTAACTTCTAACTGCATTTTCGAATTCTTTTTTATAAAAAAAAGAATTACCCTGAATCATCATTGCGTTTTTATAATTAGGATGCACCTCTAAAGCTTGAGTGGTGTGCTGAATCGCCTCTTGGAGTAAATTGGTCTTTCTTGGACCGTCTTCCATCCTTGACGCCTTATTAGATTTAGTACCACCTGCTGCATTGAGAATCTTAGCACTGCGAGTAGATGTATGTACATCAGTGGTGAAAAGTGTATAATTATCTTTCCACACCATATTACGTGTCATTGTTTTTCCGATCATACCAATCATTACCAATGCAAATATTCCTTTGATCACCGCTGGATACTTTTCATTTCCTTTCCAACATAGATAAGCAACTATCAAAGAGAAACCGACAGACGGCATAAATAAAAATCGCTCTGACATGTTAGTACCTATAGGAAAAACGATATTAGATACTATAGATATTGTAGCTAAGAAATATAAGATGCAAAAAGAAAGCACGCTTCTCTTTTTGAGATTAAGCAATGCGTATAAAATTAACAAGAAATATATAAAAATAGATGCTATTACACTGATATCACTCCAAGACATAATTTCTATATGGCGTGGATAATAATCGTGTGTAAGTGGATGTGGAAATACTAATAAGCCTAGATATTTACCAAGACAATATAGCATAGTAGGTAAACTTTCCATTTTAGATAAGGCCACATATCCGTTATTGGTCCATTTTAAAAATGGATTGTTCATCAACTCCATAGGAGTACCTCCCATATACCATCCAATAACTGATGATCTTATCGCTAGAAAAACTATTGTGCCCACAACAGCTGGTAAAACTGATTTTAAACTCACAGTAATTGACGCTTTTCTAAAAATATATAGTGCCAATGGAATAACTACCAAAAATGTGATTGTATTTTCTTTAGACATGAGTGCAATGAAGAATAACATTCCTGAGAATATCATAAATTTGTTTTTACGCTCATCGTACCAGCGTATGGCGCAGTAAAGTGAGGCTAAACTGCCTAATAAGCATATTATTTCATCACGACCTTTGATATTAGCCACAGCCTCCGTGTGTATTGGATGGACGGCAAAAAGAATACAAGCCGCGAATATCATATATCTCCATTTAGAAGAGGTATCATACTTAAGAAATAATCTTTCTAAGGTAAGGTATAGTACTAGTACTAGTAGAGTAAACCACAATATATTCAGCAAGTGGCCTATCACAGGATTGTATCCAAATAACTGATACTCAATAGCAAACATCACTGGTGTCAATGGTCTGTAACGACCACCAGAAACCAACTTCTCTTTTCCATCTACTTTGAAGAAACCTCTAAAAGTATCATACTTTAATAAAGCAGGAATACCCGCGAAACCTTGAGTAGTAAACTCATTGTCATTGATGACTATCGCATCATCTTGTGTATAATCATGGGTGATAGTATTGGCATACAGAACAATAGAAAGCGCAGCTAATATTATCAACTGGAGTTTACGGCTTTCCCATTTACTAACGTCGGGTGCAGTATCTCCGACTACTTCTAGCGTTGTTTGTATTGACTTTTGCTTTGCCATGTCGACAAAGTTAACAAATTAGATGTTTTTATAATATGTAATTGGTCAAAAATGAGATAGACGTTATTGGTCTTTGGTTGATTATAACTGAATCTTTTTCTCATTAAATGAAAACAGAGTTTGACTAAAATTATTTATCTAACGACAGTTCAATTTTCTCAATTCAAAAAAAATGGAATTAAATGCTAGCCAAACCAAATCGCATTCTTAAAAAATATATCCTTCCGAAATTAAAAAATAAAGTTTGTCTATCACAAGTAGAGCATACTGAATTGACTTCGACTCATTAACCGCTATATAATAAAAAAAGGGTCAATTCGCGTAGAGCGAATTACCCCTTTGTATATTATATAGAAAATATTGCTTATTGATCTAGCAGAAAGCTTGATACAACAATAAACCTATGTATTACTGTTAGCCGCCCCAAACTTACCAAGTCTGTATGCCGCTCCCATTATTTGTTCTCTTCTTGCAACAGATGGCTTAGTGTAAGTCTTTCTTTTTCTTACTTCTTTAATGATACCTGTTGAGAAAATTTTTCTCTTGTATCTTTTAAGTGCTCTGTCTATTGACTCCTCGTCTTTTACATTGATGATAAGCATGTATCTCCGTGTATTTGTTGTTTAAATAATATACCCTTATTTTAAGAGTTTGCAAAAGTAATTAATCTCAAGCAATTAAACAACTAGTAATTCATCATAAATTAAGTATACCAAAAACTCTAAAAGTAACATACTATTTTTTTTAATACATACTTGTCTTACTATCAGTACCAAGTGATAGCACTAACTATGATAATTATACTAAAAGTTAATTATAAATAAATTCATAAAAGACATAATATCAATTAGTTATAAATTAATTTTAAATTATTATTTTTTATTTAAAATGAATTATTTCACTTTAAGTATAATTATTGAATAATCAATCATTAAATACCCATAAAAATGTCCATTATATCCGCAAAAATAGATCGCTAAAGGGAAGAGAATTCATCATCAAGTCTATGAATACCTCAGAGGGATTTTTTCCAGAAGACTTTACTGAAGAGCACAATATGATCATCGAGACTGTAAGGGACTTCATATCTATAGAGATCGTACCTAATATAGCTAAGATGGAAAAGCTGCAAGAATGAGGTTAAAACCTCGGGTAAAGTAATAAAAGTGGGCAAGCTAGTTAGGCTTGCCCTTTTCATTATCAGGTTCGAGAGCCACGTTATGCTCTACAGAGTAGTATGCGTATTTACTGTTCCTGAGTGCTATACCAATTCGTCTGCATAAATGCGTTGATGTTTTGGTATAGCTATGATAAGTGAAATATAGTAGGTGCTAAGGACCGGTTCAGAGTCTGTTAGCGGCAAGATGAGTTGAGTTTGAGATTTTTGGGAAATGTCTTACTCTTCCACATCTTCCTTACATAGGTTTTCACCCCTTTTGGTTACATGTATTTTGTTAATTTCAGTTATATATTGTATATTTTGCTTAACTTGATAAGTAACTTTTTATCAAAGTTTACTCTTCTCCGTCCACCAATGATCAAACTCTTCAACTGAAAAGAATAGTACATCTCTAGGCTTGGAGCCTTTTGCTGGACCAACGATACCCATTTGTTCCATTTGATCCATGATACGACCTGCACGGTTGTACCCTAATTGTAACTTACGTTGTATACTTGATGTAGATCCATGTTGACTACCGATGATCAACATCGCAGCATCTTTGAACATACTATCCAAATCTGAGAACTTGAGGCTGGATCCATCTTTACTAAGATCCTCCTCACCAACAAACTCTGGTAAATAGAATGGCTCTGCGTATCCTTGTTGATCTGAGATATGATCTATCACTTTCTCTACTTCTGGAGTATCGACAAAGGCACATTGCAGACGTACTATATTACTGCCAATATTAAGCAGCATATCTCCTTTACCGATAAGCTGATCTGCACCACCTGCATCCAGTATAGTACGACTATCTATCTTACTAGTCACCTTAAATGCCAATCTCGCAGGGAAGTTTGCTTTGATCATTCCTGTAATGATATTTACAGATGGTCTCTGAGTTGCAATAATCAAGTGAATACCAATCGCTCTTGCTAGCTGAGCGAGCCTTGCGATAGGTAATTCTATCTCTTTACCAGCTGTCATGATTAGATCGGCAAACTCATCTATTACTAATACTATATATGGTAAAAACTTGTGCCCGTCATTTGGATTAAGTCGACGTGCACAGAACTTATCATTGTATTCTTTTAAGTTACGCGCTCTAGCTTTTTTGAGTAAATCGTACCTTGCATCCATCTCCATACATAGAGAGTTAAGCGTATGTATCGCTTTAGTCGTATCAGTTACGATAGGTTCCTCTTGATCCGGCAAGAAAGCTAAGAAATGCTTATTTAAACTAGCATATGGAAATAACTCTACCTTCTTAGGATCTATCAACACTAACTTCACTTGTGAGGGATGCTTCTTGTATAACAGAGACATCAATATGGTATTGATACCTACTGACTTACCCTGACCTGTAGCTCCTGCCACTAGAAGGTGAGGCATTTTCGCTAGATCAGCTACAAATACTTCGTTGGATATCGTCTTCCCAAGTGCAATCGGCAACGCCATCTTACTCGCCTGGAACTTATCCGTTGTCACTACCTCATGGAAACTTACTATCTGCGGATTCTTATTAGGTACTTCTATACCTATAGTCCCTTTTCCTGGTATCGGTGCTATGATACGTATTCCGAGTGCTGCAAGAGATAATGCTATATCATCTTCAAGATTTTTGATCTTACTAATCTTTACACCAGGCGCAGGTACTATTTCATAAAGTGTCACTGTAGGTCCTATAGTTGCACGGATCTTAATAATTTCTATTTTATAATTGAGTAAGGTCTCAATAATTTGATCCTTATTAGACTCTAGTTCTGCTCTATCAATTTCTACTTTTCGATCCGCGTACTCTTCTAAAAATTCGATCTTAGGAGGTACATAATTAGAAAGATCAAGTTTCTCATCGTATGGCTGACTAGTATCTTCTTCTTTGTTGATTTCTAGCTTATCCGCAGCTCCTGACTCAACCGTCTTTCTATCCATAGGATCACCAATAGATTCTTCTTGGAAACCCAAACTAGATAAAGCTTTTGGTTCCTCTGATATATCCGTTACCTCCATCTCTAAAGCAGAAGGGTCATACTTAGGTTTACGCATGCGATTACTAGCAGATGGCGCAGGCAACTCAAAATCTAAAGCAGATCCTGGAGTTTCCTGTCCATCAGTACTAATAGTGGTTTTTGGAACGGCACCATCTAGGGCCTCGTCCTCTTGGGAAGGACGCAATGCAGTATAGCCTTTAGAGTCATCTTTAGAAGAAGTAGCTGAAGCGGTCGACTGAGCTACTTTCTCTTCAGACCCTATAGTAGGCATACTACTAAGGAATCGATTTATCGTTTCGGCGAAAGGAATCGTGTCAAGACTTATCTTCTCTCCACCTGGTAACATTGCTTGTATTTGACTCAACTGTGGATTGAACTGCCAGATGACAAAACCCACAAGGCTGAATAGTAAAAGGAAAAAAAGACCTACTGAACCGACAAAATTAATCAGCCAAAGGCAGGCACTTTCTCCAAAGGCTCCACCCCATGTGAAGTCACTTCCTCTAAATAAAAACTCAAGTACTAATGATAGGAATGCAATCCATAGTAATGCATCTTTAGCCTTATAAAAGAAAAGCTGAAGTGATCTCTTCTTTATAAAATCTGAACCTAATTTAAATAATAGGAACACAAATGCTATTGATGGTAATCCAAAGCCCCAATAGAAAAATGCATTGGAAACGAATGCTCCTAGTCTACCTAACCAGTTAGATACAGTAAGGTCACCTTGCATCATAATTTCCCAACTAAATTGGAGAACTTTATCTTGGTCTGTCTTCCAAGTGTACATATAAGATATAAATGCTACCGCTAGATATATTGCCAACAAGTAGCATACTATACCAAAGATCTTGCGCAGTCTATCATCCTGTATCTTACCTTTTTTTGCTTTACTTGTTTTTTTCTTAGTGGTAGATTTCACAGCCATATTTCTCTGTTTCGTTTGGGTAGTACGAATTTTTCTTTTCTTTAAAACTTGATCTATGTCTAGTAAATAGAAATGAGGTTTCCTATAAATAAAGAGATGCATCAACTGGTTAGATCGATACTTCAAGTTCTTTTAATCTACGAGTATAAATAAGACCTTCTTGGGAAAGATACTTATTGGGATACTCTCTTCATATACTGCAGCTAGGAGATGTAAACATAATGATAATATTTACATATTACGAAAATATGTTATATGTTTTTATATTAGTAACCAAAGAGTTATCTCTAATGTTGTTTTTATAGATGTATAAAGTCAGTGATAGTGTGAGGGTTATCTACCCAAGATTGGAACACATATAATTTTAAAAATTTGTTATATACTTTGAACCTTATAAACTTTTCAATAAGTGGACCAAGATGCTTTATTTCGTTGATGTAGGTGTACTTTTCTAAGCTTCAGACGGTTAGAAAAATTACAAACACTTCTTTCGACGAATGTATCAACTGATTTAAAATATTTATTTAACCAGATATAGATCGTTCGTTAAAAAGTATAAACCGATTATTATAAATCTATTGAACAGAGATAAAATTTCTGACTCATGCAATTACATTTGAAAATAACATCAACCTTCTGAATTATCAATCCTTTCGGAATGATCTGATAGTGTCTATTAATCTTATGGATTCTTGCAACGGTCCTATTTCTGATAGACCAGCAAATAATACAGTTAAAATCACATCGAGTATAACAATCTCAAAAAATAAAAGTGTTATTCAGTACACAATCAAATAATAAGATGGAAAATAACATGATTATGAATGATCAAACTCTGAAAATAAATGTCCACAATAATGTGGTTGGATATTCCTCAATATTCGATTGATAGAGCGATTCAAATGAAACACATTCTGATATCATTATAATATCAATCGATAATAATCGTAGTACTTTCTTTTATTTAAGATATTTGCATGTATGGGATACAAATCGACCATATCGAAACCTTTTTGCAATTGGATCGCTAGAGATACAACCAAGTGGACAGCCAATGCAGCTCGTGATCAGGATAATATCATGAAACAACTGATTAAAAAAGCGCGTAACACACAATTTGGTAAGGATCATCAGTTTGCTAGTATAAATGATCATCTGTCTTTTGCTGCTTGTGTACCGCTAAGGGATTATGAAGAACTTAGACCATATATAGATATGATACTTGCAGGAGAGAAAGACGTTCTTTGGCCAGGCAAACCAAAATATCTAGCCAAGACTAGCGGCACTACCTCTGGCGTGAAATATATTCCTATTACCAAAGATAGTATGCCGAATCATATGAGGACGGCTACTTCTGCTTTTCTCAATGTAGCGAGTCAAGCCAGGATGCAAGATGTATTGGATGGACGGGTTATGTTTCTCTCGGGGTCACCTGAGATGGAAAACAAAGCGGGTATACCTACAGGTCGTTTATCTGGTATAGTTAATCATGAAGTACCGGCATGGGTAGCAGCCAACAAATTGCCAAGTTATGAGGCCAACTGTATTGAAGAATGGGAAGAAAAACTTGATGCTATCATCAACGAAACTAAGAATGAAGACATGCGACTAATTGGTGGAATTCCGCCATGGGTACAGATGTACTTTGAAAAACTCATAGAAGTTACTGGCAAGAAAACCATTATGGAGATCTTCCCAAATCTCAGGATTTTCGTGTATGGTGGTGTCAATTACGAGCCCTACCGAGATACTATAGAGAAGCTTATAGGCAAAAGACTTCCAAGTTTAGAAACCTACCCAGCCTCCGAAGGGTTCATTGCATTTCAAGATAGACTTGAGAATGAAGGACTATTGCTCAATACCCGTTCAGGAATTTTCTTTGAATTCGTGCCAGTGGAGGAGATGGGAAATAATTATCCTTCAAGGCTTGGACTGAATGATATTGAATTATATAAAGACTATGCGATCATCATCAATAACAATGCTGGTCTTTGGGGCTATATCATTGGTGATAGTGTACAATTTGTGTCGTTGGATCCATATCGCATTGTGGTGAGTGGTCGTATCAAGCATTTTATATCTGCATTCGGAGAGCATGTAATCGGTAAAGAAATAGAAGATTCAATGTTAGCCGCCTGCGCCAAGTATGATGCACAGGTAGTAGAATATACCGTAGCTCCTGAGGTCAATCCAATAGACGGAAGCACACCTTATCATGAATGGTTTGTAGAGTTTAGCCAATCTCCTAAAGACATCAATATGTTTTGTAAAGAATTAGATTCACAATTAAGTAGAAAGAATATTTATTATCAAGATCTAATAGAAGGAAAAGTATTAAAACCATTAGTATTGAGAGAGATGAAGACCGATACTTTTAGAAATCATATGAAATCTATAGGAAAACTAGGTGGCCAAAATAAAGTACCGCGTCTTAGCAATAACCGAAAGATCGCGGAAGCGATACAACAGTATATAAAATTATGATAGGAATTAAACCTTGCATCATATCCCCCATAAAAAAACACATCAATAAGAAGATCGATCGCGATCTAATGCATGCTCTGGCACACTAAGAAAAGATAAGACAGTCCAATACTACAAATGACTAGCTCTACCCTATTTGAAAAAGACAATGACCTAGTGAGTATCAAGACTTATAATCAGTATCGAACCCAAACACCAATTCTTCATGTGAGAAGATTAAAGAATATATGGATCGAGTATTGCAAGGAGATGATAATATATTGTGGCCAGATAAACCCTCCTATATAATAAGTGCCGCTAACACATCTGTCGGGATAAAAGATATTCCACTTAGTAAACAAAGTATACCCAATCATTTTTGACCGCTTGCAATGCAGCCATGTCATATGCTTATAAAAACAATTTAGAAGATCTATATGATGGATATATTTTGTTCCTCTATGGCCCACTTAAGCTAAATAAAATTAGAGGCATACCGATAGGAAGACTTTCAGGCATAGTCAATCACTAGGCGCTTCACTGGATGAAACGCAATAAAGTACCGCCTTTAAATATCAAATCGAACTGGGAAGAAAAAGTTCTGGACGTTCTTGAAGAAGTGCAAATGAATCATATATTCCTACATTGACTTAGTAGAATATTACTAATGTCTAAACGAGCTCCTTAGCCAAATACCTAGCGGTATGACTTTTTTTATTTTTAGCGAGATTCTCAGGAGTACCTGAAAATACTATTTCTCCTCCGCCTTTTCCACCTTCAGGTCCTACATCAATGATATAATCTGCTACTTTAATTACGTCCATATGATGTTCTATTATTACGACTGTATTGCCTTTGTCTACTAATTTATTGAGGACATTTATCAGATGCTGTACATCTTGAAAGTGCAATCCTGTTGTTGGTTCATCCAATATGTAAAAAGTATTCCCTGTATCTTTTTTAGATAATTCTTCTGAGAGTTTGACCCGTTGTGCTTCTCCTCCTGAGAGCGTTGTGGCTTGTTGTCCGAGTGTGATATATCCTAGACCTACACTTTCTAGTGTTTTGATTTTACGATAGATATTAGGTAAATTTTTAAAAAAAATTACCGCTTCTGACACTGACATTTCTAGTACATCAGAGATAGATTTTCCTTTGAATAATATCTCTAGCGTCTCACGATTATATCTACGTCCTTGGCATTCTTCGCAGTCTACGAGTACGTCTGGGAGAAAGTTCATTTCAATAACTCGCTTACCTGCACCTCCGCAAGTTTCGCATCTTCCACCTTTTACATTAAAGGAAAATCTTCCCATTTTATATCCACGTATCTTCGCCTCTGGATGATTGGTAAATAACTTTCGTATATCCGTAAATACCCCAGTATAAGTTGCAGGATTGGATCTAGGTGTACGACCGATAGCAGATTGATCTATCTCGATTACTTTATCAAGATGCTCCATACCTTTGAGACTTTTATAGGGTAGCGGCTTTTGTAAACTTCTATGAAACTCAGTTCTGAGAATAGGATACAATGTCTCATTAATCAAACTAGATTTCCCAGATCCTGATACTCCTGTCACTAAGGTAAGTACCCCTAATGGAATCTTCATAGAGACATTCTGAAGATTATTTCCAATAGCCCCTTTAAGCTCTAAAAACTTTCCATTTCCTTTTCTTCGCTTTTCAGGAATTGGAATTTTTAACTCTCCACTTAGATATGCCGCAGTAGTACCTTTCTTTTTGAGTATTTCTTTTGGCGTTCCTTGCTCTACTATTTCGCCACCATATTCTCCAGCACCAGGACCAATATCTATCAAGTAATCAGAAGCTAACATAATATCTTTGTCATGCTCAACTACGATTACTGTATTCCCTATATCGGATAGATTTTTAAGTGCATTGATCAGTCTGTGATTATCTCTCTCATGTAGTCCTATACTCGGCTCATCCATGATATACGTAATACCTGTAAGTTGTGATCCGATCTGAGTCGCCAATCTAGTTCGTTGAGATTCTCCACCAGAGAGTGTCCGTGTAGGTCTATCTATAGTCATATAGTCTAATCCTACCTCGAGCAAAAAACCTACCCTCATTCTTATCTCCTTTAGGACCTCTTCCGCTATAGTATTTTGTTTTTTATTAAGATGTTTTGGCAACTCATCTATCCATTCAGCGAGCTCATCTAGATACATGTGTGCTAGTATACCAATGTGTTTATCTCCTAACTTGAAGTGCAAAGATTCCTTTCGTAAGCGATACCCTTCACAGCTTGAGCAAGTATTGATAGTCATAAAGTCTTCGGCCCATCCTCGGATCTTTTCGCTCGTACTATCTTTATACCATCGACTGAGCATATTGAGAAGACCTTGCTCTGCCAAATTGTATGTAAGATCATGCGACGAATGAGATTTTACTATAAAGCTATCATCACCACCATGCAAGATTATCTCTAGCGCCTTCTTTGGAATCTCTTTGATAGGAGTTGAAAAACTAAATTTGTACTTTTTAGCGATTGCTCTTAATTGTTTGAAAGTCATATTGTCTCTCACTTCTCCAAAAGGAACAATACCGGCACCATTGATTGACTTCGTATCATCAGGTACGACCTTTTCCATATCCACTTCATTCACTTGACCCAAGCCTTTACACGTTGGACATGTACCATAAGGCGAATTAAATGAAAATGAATTAGGTGATGGTTCTTCGTAAGATACTCCTGACTCTGGATCCATTAATTGTTTACTGAATGGTATGATCTTATTGGCATCTACATCATTAATCATAATAAAATCTCCACCCAACTTGAGTGCCATCTGAAGTGATGCTGACAATCTATCTCTTCGACCTTCATCTACTTTGAGGCGATCGACGACTAACTCAATGTCATGTGTTTTGTATCGATCTAGTTTAAGTCCTGGCTCAAGATTTATGATTTCACCATTGACTCTTACTTTGGTGTATCCTTTCTTTCGAGTACTATCAAATAGTTCTCTGTAGTGTCCTTTTCTTGCACGCACTAACGGTGCCAATACTGCTATCTTCTTTCCATTAAAATTGTCAAGTATATGCTGGATGATTTGCTGCTCTGTATACTTAATCATCTTTTTACCAGACACGTGAGAGTATGCTTCTCCTACTCTAGCATATAACAGCCTGAGAAAATCATATATCTCAGTAGTAGTCCCTACCGTAGATCTTGGGTTCCATGCAGTTGTCTTTTGTTCTATTGAAATGACAGGGCTGAGTCCATCTATCTTCTCTACCTCTGGTCGATCGAGCTTTCCCATAAACTGACGTGCATATGATGAAAACGTTTCCATATACCTTCGCTGCCCTTCAGCATATATCGTATCGAAGGCCAATGAAGATTTACCACTACCACTAATACCCGTTATCACCACTAGCTTATTACGTGGGATCTTGACACTAATATTCTTGAGATTATTCTCTTTAGCACCTATGACTTCTATAAATTCTTCTTCTACGACTTTAGGCATGTTATAATCTCTACTAATGAGGATGATAGTATAACTCACAAATAACGATGATCTGAGTGAGAAAACAGTTATCTATCAGTTTTAAATATAATAGCATTGTAAAGAGAAAGGTTTTGTCTTTGCAATAGGAATTTACTGTTGAGGAGACACTGAAATGAGAAGAACTTAGTTATCTCGCTAAGAAAGGAAGTATTATAATTGACTCGAAGGTTGAAAATCGAGATCAATATGCTTTAAAATTCAAACACACTAGCACATTAGTGACCACTTTAAAATCAATATATGAAGATACACTTAAGAATGGAAATACTAGAGCATCAGTATTTCAAATGGACCAAACCAATGCGACTGAGGAAATAAAACGATGTATCAAAGCAGCACTAACCTATCAAATAGTCAAAAAATCCTGATTTAGGGATAACTTTAATTAAATAAAAAGCTTTAAAATAGGATTGTCTTTTCGATGGTAATTATACCGCTATGTTATGATGTCTTTTATGCTAGATGGTCATTAAAGTCTATATATCAAGAATAACTTAGCCGAAACAAATAGGATTATTACTTTTGTAATCGTTATAACATTATGATATATGATATATAATATGAATCGTACCCTTACCACGTTACTATTAGTTCTTGGCGCTTTATTATTGATTCAGTGTAAAGAAGATATAAAGACTTCAGCTCAATCCTCTGTATCTATAAATACTACAGGTATAGAGTCCATAGACCTGCTTACGGCCGAGATCCAAAAATTTCCTCTAGACGCAAGCCTCTACTATGAAAGAGCGAAAGCATACATGGAAAACAACGGAAACGAATACGCAGTGAAAGATGCTGAACGAGCGGTGCAGTTGGATTCTCTCAATCCTAACTACTATCATCTACTCAGTGATGCGTATATGGATTTCCGTCAATCTAAACTAGGCCTGATGACTATGATGAGAGTAGGTGCAATGTATCCTGAGCGAACAGCTACCCAACTTAAACTTGCGGAAACTCAGTACATACTCCTCCAATACGATTATGCAGTATCTACTCTCAATAAGATACTGAAGTACGAGCCCCTCAATGCTGAAGCATACTTTATGTTAGGGATGGTATTTAATGAACATGATGAAGATAAAAAGAAAGCTGAAAATGCATTCTTGACTGCTGTAGAAAATGATTCAGATTTAGTAGACGCATGGCTCATTTTAGGACAAAATGCTATGGCTGAAAACGATCCTTTAGCTAAAAGATATTATCAAAATGCTATAACTGCAGAACCTGAAAACGTGAGCGCATTGCACTCCTTAGCTTTCTATCTTCAGAATAATGAAGATGTGCTCGGAGCTCAAAAACTATATAGAAAAATACATATACTGGATAAAAATTACTTAAAAGCCAACCTTAACTCTGGTTTACTCTACATAGAGCAAGATTCATTGGAAAAAGCCTATGAACAGTTCAACATCATAACTCAAAATAATCCTGGCAATCATGTCGGCTATTATTATCGCGGTGTCGTACATGAGCTACAAGGAAATCTAGAAAATGCTCTAACAGACTATCAAAATAGTATGAATATCAAACCTGATTATGAGAAGGCAGTGACTGCTACTGCAGCACTTGAAAAAGCTTTGAAAAAGTAAATTTCAGTTGGCTGAATTCTATGTATAGTTAGAAGTCATCAATAGAATACGTACAGAAGACAAGAGATTGATCACGGAAATTGTCTTGGAATATTGTAAGCGTTTCTTTGAATCGCTGCCAAAATACTCTGTCACTTTTTTCTACGAAAAACGCTATATTCCTTTAGTAATACTTTGCACTACCTTAAACTCGCTTAAGAATACTTTTGCTAGAACTCGCAATACCGTATAAATTGGAATAGCAACTACCATACCTATGATACCTCCTATCTTAGCGCCCATTAGTACTACTATAAATATCTCAAGTGGATGTGCCTTCACAGATTTAGAAAATATGTTAGGTTGTAGTATAAAATTATCGAGCAATTGCATCACCATAAATACTCCCATTACTTTGAACAGCAATGGTAACATCTCATCATAGAACGGCAATGCCAAATTAGATGACAATGTAATTAATACCGCAAATGATGCCCCTAGTATCGGACCTATATATGGAATGATATTCATGAGTGCTGCAAAAAAACCAATTAACAGAGCATTCTTAACACCTAGTATACTCAATGCTAGAGATACAAATATCGTAATGATCATAATCTGAACCACTACTCCTACAAAATATCTTATAAGTAATTTAGAAGATTGGTTTATCGCGGTAAAAGTCTGCCCTTCATACTTGTTGGGGAGGATAGATGTAATCATATTATTAAACAATCCTTGTTCTTTCAGAAAGAAAAATGCAATAAATAAGATCGACATAATCGCTACCAATATATTACCAAAAAAACCTACGAACGAAGAGAATATTGATGGAATAATAGAGGGATTAAAATACTCATAGATTCCCTTATAAATATCTAATAATCCATCTTCGTCACCAGCCACATTGTCCAGTTTCGACTGTTCATGATATATCGCCTCATTATCAATATTAATTACCAAAGCTATATTAGTACCTACTTTCGTCGAGTCATTAAGCAGTGAATCCAATGGAATAACCTTTGTAGCTACTATCGGCTTTTTTTCAAGAATAGGCTCTACAAAGACTTCCGTAATTTTGGGTGCTCTATCTTCCATTAGGCCACGGTTAACGAGCCACTGATTCCAGTCATTAATTGGTTGCTCGAGTCCTCCAATCATCTTATTATAATCTACTGTAGTCAGGTTTTTAGCTTGCTGTAATAGCGGAGGAATAAAAATCCATAGTATTAACCCTATCAGCAACACAAATAAACCTACTGTGATTCCAGCAGCCACATTTTTGCCAAGGTATTTTCTTAGTTTCATCACAATAGGTGCACCTACCATGGATAATGCCCATGCCAATACTACATAAGTCGCTATATCACTGAAGTAATATAGGAGCCCACTTACTAAGGCTAGCGGTAAAAGGGCGAGTAGATATTTCTTGTCAAATTTCAACTGTGGTTAGTTTATTTACTAATACAATTTACACAATCTATACCACAAAAAAATTTGGGTGGTACAGAATACCGATTATTGTAAACTCATGATATGAAATAAGTAAGAATTATAGACTTATACAAACTCGAATCTACTGTCTTACAATTATTTGCTCCATTCACTAAAACAAAGACCCTATCTTAATGACAAGGTCCTCGTTTCTATCTTATTTATTCAATATAAAGTGACAAACAACTGCATTACTTAGAGATCATGACTCTAAATACTGCTTTGTCGTCATTAGCTAATACTTCTATAAGGTGCATACCAGATGTGAGTCCTAGGCCGTCAATATTGATCTTTTCTGTATGTTGACCGGCTGTTCGCTGACCACTGATTGAATATACATCAGCGACCTTACTGCCTAATGTATTGTAGATACTTACTTTGACATCTGAGGCTTTAGCCAAATCAAAATTAAGTACTACATAATCACTGGCAGGGTTTGGGAATACTTCGAAAGTATGTCCAGTCTCTGTCTCATATGTACTTACTGGATCTGAGCTAAATACTGCTATCAACTCTTCATCTTGGGTCAATCTGATTGCAGATTTAAAATTAGTAGGCTCGGTTACTGCTGTTCCATTAATAGTTTCCCAATGACTGAAATACCAATCATCTTCGTCGAAAGCTCTAGCTTTGATGATATTTTCCATACCATCAAAATATTTACCCGTCCAAGGCATTTCTCTAATATCAAGTGTATTTAAGTCGATTTCTCCTACTCCCTCTGGAGAAGTATTGAGAGTTAAGTTATATGATGTTGTAATAGAATCGAAGCACTCCATTCCTTCACCTATAAGCTCACACCTTTGCTCTACGAATTCTCTAAGCAGCACTACATTTCCTTCCCACTCCTCCAAAGTTCCTCCCCATCTTGCGATCTGTCTTGGCATCTCTGGCCTGATCTCTGCCACCATAGCATCTAGTGTAGTCAGCATATTTTCGCAGCTATAAACTGTATTAATTAAGTCTGCCTGACGAGAATAGTATAATTGCCTAAACTCATCACTTTCTTCCTGTAGTTTTAAAAATATTTTTTCATGCTTACCGATGTTACCATTTACTGATAGAAACTCAGATGTATTGGTACCGTACTCAGTTATGAAATCATATCTAGCTTGGCAGCTATTGTCCCAATTGCTCTCACAACAAGATTCGTCTTGCTGAATTACCCAATTGAATATAGGGTCATCGCTATCATAAGGACTACTAACCCCTACTGTAGCGCAATCTACCGGAGTTAAATAATTATCATTAAACCCATCTCC
Organism: Saprospiraceae bacterium UBA1994; assembly: GCA_002335865.1. Taxonomy (GTDB): domain Bacteria; phylum Bacteroidota; class Bacteroidia; order Chitinophagales; family Saprospiraceae; genus UBA1994. The sequence continues at coordinate 4,851 of DDCY01000024.1, read as the reverse complement.
GCCACCGCTACCCCAGCCGCCGAAAAAGTCATCCATATAATCAGATATTTCATCTATATCGCAAGCTTCTGCATTTGGAGTTTCATTAGGTACTCCCGTATAGTTGATATAATATCCATAAGTAGCGTCCATATCCCAGACGATATATCCCCACTTCTTATGAGATCCATCAGGATTCAGTCCTCTCCACCAACCAGTGTTATAGTTGAGCCAATCTTTGGCAACTGTATTGAGATTGACAGCCATATAATCTATTAGAGATTGTACTTGATAATTGTCTTTTACATATTGATAATTTTCTTCTATACCCATATCATTGTTGAGAATAAACTCTCTGAATTGTATCCAATCGAACAAGGCTTGATATCCACCGTACTCTGCTTCAGTTTGTCCCCAAGTAGATAAAAATTGTACTTCAGGCTTTTCGTGTCCGTAATACTCTTTTATGTAATCATGATCTACTGGACGTTCTCTCAGTCCATATACACCCCAGTATTCCCCATTGAGAAATACTACTACTCTCTCTACTGCTCTTACATCTACTTTCATTCCTCCATCCTGAGCTATCTGATGCACGAATTCATCTCTCACGTGCGTACTACCGACGTGCGATCCTCCGAGATTACCATCTTGTCTTGCTGGATAGTTATCATCTCCAGAAGCTCTAAGGATGATTCTTTGATATTCATCTCTATCCGAATATTCAAAAAGCTCAGTATTAATAGCCTTATTATATCCCATCTCATCTCTACTAACCCAATCAATACTTCTATGATCTAGTGCCCAACTATCTTGTCCATGTCTATTCAAATCGCCAAATGATGCAGCTTGCCTTTCTCCTAAAGCATCAAAATATTCTAATGATCCTACTGGTTTAAATTCTCTTGTTTGGATTAAATCATCTCTATCATTAGCCAAAAGTTGGATGCCGTCAGCAGCTATACTGAATACTGGAAGTGAAATGTTTTCATCAATGAATAAAGTAGTGAAATCCATTTTCCCTGGAAGTATCTGCATATCTGTACTAAATGATCTTGCTTTGATTACAGTATTCTCTGTCACCTCAAAAGCTCCAGTGTACTCTGGTGAATCCTCTTTTACATTAGTACCATCAGTAGTATATTTCAATACCGAGTTAGATTCATTATTAGTTATAGTCACTGATTGTGTCCCTTCGTAAAATCCTGCCTCGAGATCGATAGTCGGAGTCTCTGTATAGCCAGAGTATACTGGAGATCCATTATTAGATTGATTAAATGATGGGGATGTGGTGAGCATCCAATCGTCCGCACCATCTGTTACTCGTATCCTCGATGTCTCTACAAGATCTATTCGTAAATTTCCAAAATTTTCGATAATATCACTCTCAATTAATGTCGTCTCATAGGGAATTGATTGCATTACTTCCGCAGACGGATCTGAGAGTATTAGCGTTTCTCCGCTACCAGTTTGCGATAATTTAAAGTTGGTGTGATATTCTGCAGGACTATTAGAACCACTTTTGAATACCTGGTCTCTACCAGAACAAAGGAAAACCATGTGATCATTAGCTCCTATAACAACGCCGTCTGGTATCTCCCATTTTTCTGGTTTGGACTCTTTATCCGATAGGTGCCATCCTGATAAATCTACAGCTGAAGAGCCAGAATTATATAGTTCTATCCAATCTTCTGTCTTATCGAATTGATCAACATATTTAGTCAAATTAGATGCTGAGTACTCATTGATAACTACTTGTGCTGTCATGCTAGTTAAAAATATCATAACGAGTAGAAGTGTAATATTTATCTTCATAGTTTAATTAGTTGAGACTAAATAGTATTTAATTTTCGAGATATAATGTGACCCTAAATATAAGTACCATAATGGACTAATAAAGACTGAAACAGTATAATAATTCATAACATCATCCACTAAGACATATTGTTTAAAAACACATGAATGCGTGCAACAGGACTGAAAATATATTTTGCAAGACTTTTTTCGGTCATTATTTCACTATCATTAAATTCATATTGAAAAATCCACCATAATGAAATACCTACCCATAGCGGTTGTACTGATATTTACCGTCTCATCATGCTCTTCTGCTAAAGATTCATTGATAAGCGAAGATGCATTTTAGAAATACAATGAGAACTGCTAATTACACTTCTAGCGTGGCAATGCTCAATAGCATAATGGTAAATAGCTACTGCCAAGGCTTTGGCGCTGAAGAAGTGCAAGTATGAGTTGCGACGCAAGGACCTTTTATCTATAAAAAACATTAGAATAAATACTCTTACTTCCGATACCAATTAACATTGTAAATAGTATTACAGTCATATTTGTATCTTGGCGTTCTTAATATGAACAAGTCGCAGTACAAATTTATAATCCAACAAAAAGCCAGAGAACTAGGCTTTTCAGGCGTATCTTTCGCTAAGGCAGAGCATATGGATATCGAAGCTCTCAGACTAGAGAAGTGGCTAGGTGGTGGCAATCATGGTACGATGGGTTATATGGAAAACCACTTCGAACTTCGCACCGATCCTACTAAGTTGGTGCCCGGCGCCAAGACGGTAATCAGCCTCATGTTCAACTATTACAATGAGGACACACAGCATGATCCAGAGGCACCAAAACTAGCCATGTACGCCTATGGCCGAGACTATCACAAAGTGGTAAAGAAGAAACTTAAGTATCTCATGAAATACGTCAAAGAAGAGATAGGTGATATTGATGGTAGGGCATTTGTGGATAGTGCCCCTATACTAGAGCGAGACTGGGCACGTAGATCAGGAATGGGATGGGTAGGTAAACATTCCTTACTTCTCAATCCTAAGGAAGGGTCATACTTCTTCCTGTCCGAGATTATATGCGACCTTGAGATCGAGCCAGACTCCCCTATCAAAGATCACTGTGGAACCTGTACAAGATGTATCGAAGCTTGCCCTACGGATGCCATCAGCGAAGAAGGCTATGTGATGGATGGTAGCAAATGTATCTCCTACCTCACCATTGAGCGGAAAGAAGAAATTCCAATAGAATACAAAGACTTAATGGGTAACTATATGTTTGGCTGCGATATCTGCCAGCAAGTCTGCCCTTGGAATAGATTTGCTAAACAGCATAATGAGCCAGATTTCCAACCCAAAGCAGGCATGCTAGATATGAGTCGCAAAGATTGGATGGAAATCACCGAAGAAGTCTTTGACCGTATATTCTTCGGATCGCCTGTTAAGCGTACTGGGTTTGAAGGCCTTCAACGAAATCTGCGATTTCTTAATGATAGGCCGAATGATTGAATTTTAAATGACTGGATGAAAAATAAGAATGAGAACATGGCTCGAGTATGACAAAGTTTATCATTTACTTTCAAATTGATTAGCATTAGTCTTTATTCTTTCTTTCATCATATTATTCAATCATTAGTAGGAGTTGAATCCTATTACAAAAGCGATTATCTTGCGACTCGTTATATGAGCAGTTCATGACAATGACAAAGACAATAGCTTAATTTACCAAAAGCCAAATGTCAAGGATATCAACAAAATGATCTAAGTAATTACTTACAAACTAAACAAGAAACGGCCATGATGGAAGGCGTAGACCCTCAATTACTAGAAGACTTCATCCTTGACGGATTACATGAAGATATCCAAGATGGAGATCACACTTCACTTGCTTGTATCCCTGAGGATAGCACCAGTAAAGCGAGACTACTCATAAAAGATACAGGTGTATTGGCAGGTGTTGATCTCGCTCGGAGGATATTTAAACATCTTGATCCTGAGGCCCAGTTCGAAATGATGATAGAAGATGGTAGTGATGTAAAATTTGGCGATGAGGCTTTCTATGTAACATGCAAAAGTAGAGCACTACTTATGGGAGAGCGTTTAGTACTCAATGCGATGCAACGTATGAGTGGAATAGCAACTATGAGCAGTAGGTTCATGATGGAAGTAGAAGGTACAGATGTAACTATTCTAGACACTCGAAAGACTACACCATTACTTAGGTTCATAGAGAAGTGGGCAGTTCGCATCGGAGGATGTACTAATTATAGAGACGGTCTATACGACTGGATAATGATAAAAGATAATCACATCGATGCCGCAGGAAGTATTACTGATGCAATTACTCGAGTACACAAGTACTTAAGAGAAACACAGAAAGGACTTAACATAACTGTAGAAGTACGGAACTTAGTAGAACTACACGAAGTACTAGATATCGGTGGGGTGACACGTATTATGTTAGATAACTTTGAATTACCTATACTCGCAGAGGCTGTTCAGACTATTGGTGACAAATTTGAGTCCGAAGCATCTGGAGGAATCAACCTGAATACGGTACGTAAAATCGCGAATACTGGAGTTGGATTTATATCAGTCGGTGCGCTTACACATTCTGCGGGAAGCCTAGATCTGAGCCTCAAGGTAGTTAAGTAATAAGGGTTGGTAGACTTTTCAAACAACAAATTTTATAAGTGTCTTGAAGATTTATCTTGAATATTAATAATACAGAGACCTGCTACATTACTATAGATTATTTTGACAATTATGAAAGTTTCCCGTTCTCCATCAAAAAAATAAGACTATTTACGTTATTTTGAAATAATAGTCCTAAGCCATTGCATTATATTATGAATTGTATAAATTTGCAAGCGCTTAAAAAAGCATGGGCCTATAGCTCAGTTGGTTAGAGNNCATCTGACTCATAATCAGAGGGTCTGGGGTTCGAGTCCCTGTGGGCCCACCCATTAAAAACCTTCCGCATCAATAGATACGGAGGGTTTCTTTGTTTTAGTAATCTAACAAGGACAAACATTAAACTAATACCACCCAAATAAAAAGAGGCTGCTTAAAA
>DDCY01000008.1 GCA_002335865.1 Saprospiraceae bacterium UBA1994 | reverse complement strand
ATGACTTTCTAGATAGTAGAGTCACATTGCTAGTAAATAACGATGTACATATAGGTGTGGCCGCTCCAATAAAATCACTTACAGAGTATTTCTATAAGAATGCGGATGCCGATGAGATGCTCTTTATCCATAAGGGAACAGGTACATTGCGAACACTAGTAGGTAATATCAAATTTGAATATGGAGACTATCTCATTATTCCTCGTGGCATGATCTATCAAATAGAATTTGATAGTGAAGATAATCGCATACTTTATGCTGAGTCATTTCATCCTATATATACACCAAAGAGATATCGCAACTATTTCGGTCAGATGCTAGAGCATAGTCCATTCTGTGAGCGTGACTATAAGCTACCCAAAGATCTAGAGACGCACGATGAAGAAGGCGAATTCAAAATGAAAATCAAGAAGCAAGGTATGCTTCATGAATTAACATATATAACGCATCCATTTGATGTGATTGGGTGGGATGGTTATAATTTCCCTTACGGATTTTCAATTCACAATTTCGAACCGATTACTGGTAGAGTGCACCAGCCACCACCGGTTCATCAGACATTTGAGACTTCAGCTTTTGTAATATGTTCATTCTGCCCTAGACTCTATGACTATCACCCTCAGTCGATACCGGCACCCTATAATCATAGTAATATTGATTCGGATGAGATGCTATATTATGTAGACGGAGACTTTATGAGTAGAAACGATATTGGCCCAGGATACATTACACTACATCCTGGAGGAATCCCTCATGGCGCGCATCCAGGAGCCTATGAACGAAGTATCGGCCAAACTAAAACTGATGAGCTAGCCGTTATGATAGATACATTCAAACCATTGATGATGACTCAGGCAGCAATGGATATCGATGATGGTAAATATTACAAATCTTGGTTACCACATTGATCCAATTATTGGAATGCACAATATTTTTAAAATAATCCTAAATGAAAAAATATAATTATGAAGAGTTGGGCAAGTGTCGCAGACAATAGTGATTTCAGTATATATAATATCCCTTTTGGCATATGTAGAAAAAACGATCACACTTTCGTAGCAAGTAGAATCGGTGATGAAGTAATCGACTTGAGTAAAGTCGCTAATCAAGGAACATTTGACCATCTAGGCATAGAATCTGAAGTATTGTCATCTAACTACTTAAATGACTTTATCTCTCAAGGTAAAGAGATTACAAATGGAGTACGTTTGGCCATACAAAAGGAATTGACGGATTCCGACTCGATACTTAATAAAGATAAATCTCCATTTACCCATATCTCAGAAGTAGAAGTATTATTACCTGTTTATGTAAGAGACTATACTGACTTCTATAGTAGTATAGAACATGCTACTAATGTAGGAAAAATGTTTAGAGATCCTGAAAATGCATTACTTCCTAACTGGAAACATATCCCAGTAGGTTACCATGGTCGAGCATCATCTATCCTAGTGAGCGGTCAAGATATCCATAGACCGATCGGACAGACAAAACCAGTAAATGGTCCGTCAGTATTTGGTCCAAGTCATAGATTAGATTTCGAATTGGAAATGGGATTTGTGATTGGCAAACCTACCGAAGTGGGATCTCGTATTCCTACTGCTGAAGCTGAGCATCACATCTTTGGATTAGCTCTATTTAATGACTGGTCAGCAAGAGATATACAAAAGTGGGAGTATGTACCGCTAGGCCCATTTCTAGGAAAAAGCTTTGCCTCATCACTGGGTGCATGGATCGTAACAATAGAAGCCTTAGAACCATTTAAAGTCGCAGGCCCAATACAAAATCCTCCGGTACTGCCCTATTTAGAGTATGGAGGAGATAGCAATTACGATATCAAATTAGAAGTATCTATCATCACTCCAAATGGTCAAGAGAAAATTGTATCTAAATCCAACTTTAAATATATGTATTGGAATATGATGCAGCAGCTAGCGCACCATACAGTCAATGGATGCAATATCAATGTAGGAGATCTCATGGCTTCTGGGACTATCAGTGGGAAGGACGAAAGCAGTTACGGATCTATGTTAGAGATCTCATGGGCTGGTAAAAATCCTATAGAGATGCCTGATGGAACATTCCGAAAATTTCTAAATGATGGTGATACTGTAGTGATGAGAGGCTATGCAGAGAAAGGAGAAATGAGAGTAGGATTAGGCGAAGTAAGAAGCAAGATATTGCCGGTGAAGAATTAGTCACATCCATTCCACGTGCATATAAAATGACTCACTTTAGACTCCAACAGCATTGACAACTAAGTTGCTTTCTTTAGAGATATAAATGGTTTTGATGTTGAGTATAGAGTGAATCTAGTTTCAATAACTATAAGAACAACAACCTTAGAATTTGTGCATTCAAATATCAAAACTTTGAATTCACAATTTATTGAAGAAATCAAAAGTATATACTGCAAACTAGACAGAGATAGATTTTCTAAAATTGGGATCAGCATTGATAATTTTTGTTACCTAATTATGCCATTAAAAAAACATATTGTCCCTCAGAAATAGAAAGTAACGCCACTACCCTTCACTGCAGCGATAATACAAAATAATAAAGAGTAAAATATGACTTACAGAAATGAAGTAATGCGTATATTCTACAAAAAATAACATTATGTATATTTCCAATCATAAATGACAAAAGTCGTATTAATAAGAATAGAAATGATCTGAGATAAATCATTTTGACTCTAAAATCCTTATTCAATTTACTTCCGATGATATCTCTAAAGTCAAGACTTTTCAAATATGTGTAAAGCAAGTAATCAAAACCATAATTATACCTATAGGAATTAGTCCTTCTTTCCAAAGGCTAATTTCTATTTTGAATTGAAGTGAACTAATATCATAAACGGATGCAATCATTGTTATTAGCAATATAATCATGACTTATATTGTAATTGACAATGACTGTAAAGTGCGCTTGAGTATCTCCTCTTCAGTACTTTTAGATGAAAATTTATTCAAATGAAAGTTATAATCCCAGCTGACTAATTTATTCAATAAAGACATGACTGAGATACCCTTATTCGTAAAAGTCGTTCTCTACTGCATAAATGGTAGCGGCGGTAGCACCCAATACTGGAGCAATGACAGGTCCTATAAAAGGAATCAAAAGTAATCCTAGATAAACTGTTCCTAAACCTACCGCATCTAATCTATGGTCTCGTATATATAAAATACTATCAGCTACTCGATAATGTCTCTCCATCCAGTAATCTAAGATACCGAAACCTGCATAATATGCCTGCACTAAAAATATCAAAGGCGCAGTCACAACGGCCGCACCAGGAAATAAACTAACTATCAAAAGTCCAATTGTTATGATTAACTCTTTGGATAGATTCCTAAGATTGATACGAATACTTCTCACCAGATCAGAAATCATAGTTTTAATTGAAAACTTGGGTGACACATAAACATCATTCATTTGTCGCTCAATAGAATCGGACATATAACTCATAATAGGAGACACCATAATGAGCAAAAGATATTTTAAAGAAAACAAACCCAATGCAAAGAGGGTGATTCTAGATGTCCAATCACTGAACTTACCTATGATACCAGATCCAGTCTCCCAAGGATAAAAGTATCGCATCCAAGTACCAAGAACATCGCCAAGATATACACTTACGCTTGTCACTCCTGCAGCAATAA